>CAWEGP010000006.1:0-43287 GCA_963808755.1 Vulcanimicrobiia bacterium | reverse complement strand
TTGAAGCGAAGCGCGATTGGGGTTTTGCCGGCGACTATGTGCGAGCAATGTGGCTGATGCTTCAGCAAGACAAGCCCGATGATTATGTTGTCGCGACCGGGCGAACGCATACCGTGCGCGAGTTTGTGCGGATCGCCTTCGAAGCGGCTGGTCTTGGTTCGTACGAGTCATATGTTAAGCTCGATCAGCGGTTTGTTCGGCCGGCTGAAGTGGATCTTCTTGTCGGCGATCCATCAAAAGCCAAACGCGTGCTTGGATGGGAACCTGAAGTTTCGTTCGAGCAATTGATCGAAATGATGGTGAAGGCCGACATCGATCGTCTTGCTCATTTACGCGTGAACGTCTAGTCTAGTGCGTGCGCTCGTAACTGGAGCGAGCGGATTCGTCGGCAAATACCTCGTCGAAGCGCTTCGCAACTGCGGATTACGAAGTTCTCGCGTGCGGCGGCCCACACGATGCCGATCATTTTCCGATAGATCTTTCCGACGCCTCGACGATGCGTGCGGCGCTGGATGTTGCGAAGCCTGACGTCGTTTTTCATTTGGCAGCGCAAACGTTTGTGCCCGATGCGTTGGCGTCGCCGCAAGAAACGTACGAGGCGAACGTGTTGGGAACGGCGCGCCTTCTCGAAGCGATGCGCGCGTATAGCAAGGCCGGTGCGAGCCGGCCGCGGCTCGTGTTCGTCAGTTCAGGCGAAGCGTATGGTGCGCAGCCGAGCGCGTCATTTCCGCTGGACGAGCGTACACCGTTTCATCCGTCGAACCCATATGCCGCAAGTAAGGCCGCGGCGGAAATGCTGGTCCTCGGTGAGGCGCACGCATTTGGAGTCGATGTCGTGGTGGCCCGGCCGTTTAACCATATCGGTCCGGGACAAAGCGATCGTTTCGTCATTGCAAACTTTGCGCGGCAGCTGGCCCAGATCGCATCCGGCGGTGAGCCGATCATGCGCGTTGGAAATCTCGACGCGCGACGGGACTTTCTCGATGTGCGCGACGTTGTTCGCGCATACGTTGTGCTGGCGCGGCGCGGTGTCTCTGGTGAGGTATACAACATCTGCAGTGGGATCGCGCGTTCTATTCGCGATGCACTTGCAGCATTGATCCGGGTGGCGCACGTTGCCGTTGAAGTGCGTGACGACCCCGCAAGGATGCGGCCATCGGACGTGCCGCTCTTTGTTGGGAGTTACGAAAAACTTCGATCCGCGACGGGTTGGGCTCCCCAGATTTCGTTCGAGCATTCGATACGGGATATCTTCGCGGCGGCCCGAAAGACAAGCGCGCCATGACCGATCCACGCACCGATGAAGTACAGGCGCTCGTCTTCAAAAACCGCGGCGCACTGCTGACGATCCCCGCGGCGGTTCTCGCCGCTTTCGGAAAACCGAGCGCCTTCAGCGTCACCGTTGGACTACCACTGGCCATAGCGGGAGAGCTGTTGCGCTGCTGGGCCGTCGGATATTCGGGCGTGACGACGCGCGGCGATGAGGTGAGCGCACCAAAACTTGTAACGGCCGGCCCGTATTCGTACGTGCGCAACCCGTTGTATGTCGGTAATTTTATTACCGCGCTTGGATTTGCCATCGCGTATACCGGAAAGAATTCGCTTGCGCAAAAGATCGCGTTGGTCGGTGGTTCGCTCGGCACGATGGCGGCGGTCTATGCGACGATCATTCCTCACGAAGAACAGTTTTTGCGTTCGCAGTTCGGCGAAGAGTTCGATCGGTTCGTTGAACGCGTTCCCCCCATCGTTCCGCAAGCCGAACCCATGCCCAACGGCGTCGGCAATTGGGATCCGTCGGTTATCAAAGACGCGGAGAGCCGAACGTTCGCGACGTTCGGCGCGATGCTCGCGGTGCTCGCGTTGAAGGCACTGAAAGTCTAAACCGTGTAGCGGCATGCGATCGCAGGGCAGATTCGTTGTCGCATTGATCCTTGCAGCCGCCGTGGCTGTCCTCGAATTTTGGGGCGGAGCGGCTTCTCACAGTATTGCGCTGACCACCGATGCCGTTCACGTCTGCATGGACGTTTTTGCGCTCGCGATCGCATTGATCGCTGCAATCGGGTCCGCCCGTCCGGCAAATCGCCGGAAAACCTTCGGGTATGGTCGCGTCGAGATGCTCGGAGCGTTGTTCAACGGAACGCTCTTGTTCGGCGCAACGATCGTCTTGGTGTACGAAGCGATCCTTCGGTTTGGACGTCCGATTGAGCCGCATGGCGCTACGATGACCGTCGTCGCCGCGATCGGCCTGTGTGTCAATGTTGCCATCGGCCTCACACTTTCACACGCTCATTCGCACGACCTCAACGTTCGGGCTGCCATCTATCACGTTCTTGGCGATGCGCTTGGTGCGTCGGCCGTTATTCTCGGCGGCATCCTCATTATTGCGACGCATCAGGCCTGGATCGATCCGCTCCTCTCACTTTTCGTTGCCGGCATCATCGTCGCCGGCGTGGTTCGCGTGCTGCGCGATGCAGCGGACGTCGTGTTGGAATCGACGCCTTCGGATATCGATTCGGGTGAGGTAGAGCAGCGAATCCGCACGATCGGCGGCATTGCCGACGTGCATGACCTCCACGTCTGGACAATTTCATCGGGTTCCCGAGCGATGTCGGCACACGTCGTACTGCAAGATGTGCGCATCAGCGAGGGAGCGACAGTGCTCGAGTCACTGCGCAGCATTGCTCGCGACCGCTACGACATTGGTCATGTGACGGTTCAACTCGAGGCCGAGCACTGCGATCCGGGCGGCATTATTATTTGCCGGCCTGACGTGTGAAAGGCTCTACCGCCCTTTCCCCAAAGTTATTGTGCGACGAAGGTCGGAACGATTAAAAATGCGAGGGGCCGCCTGAATCGCGCGCGAAGCGGAGGCGGGTTATGACTTCCATGAACTCCAACGCCGTGGTTCTTTCGACCGCCCGCACGCCATTTGGCAAGCTGGGCGGCGCACTCTCGCCGCTCGACGCAACGACGCTTGGCGCTGTTGCCTTGCTGGGCGCGCTTCAGCGCGCCGGCATCGATCCATCGGATATCGAGCACCTGATCTTCGGCGAAGTGCTGCAAGCCGGCGTCGGACAGAATCCCGCGCGCCAAGTGCTCTTCAAAACCGGTTTAGCGAAAACGACGACGGCGGAGACCGTCAACAAAGTCTGCGCTTCGGGATTGCTTTCGGTCGCGACGGCAATGCGTTTGATCAACGCCGGAGCCAATAACGTTGTCGCTGCCGGCGGCATGGAGTCGATGTCGAATGCTCCGTATTTGCTGGACAAGGCGCGCACCGGCTATCGCTTTGGAAACGGCACGCTGATCGATGCGATGATTCATGACGGTTTGTGGGACCAGTACTTTCCGATGACGATGTCCACGCAAGGAAGCCTCGTCGCGAACGAGATGCAGATGACGCGCGAAGAGCAGGACCGTTTCGGTTACGAGAGTCATCGCCGGGCGTACGCGGCACACGAAGCTGGAAATTTTGAAGACGAAATCGTTCCGGTGAACGTTGCGACGAAAGCCCGCGGCAAAGTGGTTCTCAAAGAGATGCCGCGCTTGGGCAAGGTTCGCGTTCCCGTTCCGGCAGGCGGTCCGCCGAACAACATTTGGAATCACACCCCGAGCGAACAGTTTACGTTCAACTACGAAGAGTATGCGCCGTTCGTCACCGGCGACGTGGCATACGCCACGGTTGATCGGGACGAGCCGGTGCGTGTCGATGCGAGTCTCGAGTCGATGGCAAAGCTCAAACCGCTCGAGAAGAACGGTACGATCACGGCCGCGAATGCGCCCGGCGTCAACGACGGCGCTGCTGCGCTCATCCTGGCCGACGCGCGTTACGCCGCGGAGCACGGTCATCAAGCGATCGCAACGGTTCTCGACCATGCAACGGTCGGTTGGGATTCTCCGTACATCTGTCTCACACCGGCGATGGCCGCGCAAAAGCTCATGGACAAACATGGACTCACGACCCGCGACATCCACGTGTGGGAAATCAATGAAGCGTTTTCCGCGGTCGCCATAACGTCGGCGCGCAATCTCGGTATCGGCGAAGATGCGATCAATCAATTCGGCGGTGCGGTCGCGATGGGTCATCCGATCGGTGCATCCGGCGCCCGTATCGTCGGAACGCTGATCAATCAATTGCGCAAGCGGGGCGGCGGCCTCGGCATTGCATCGATTTGCTCGGGCGGAGGCCAGGGCGATGCACTTCTCGTGCGTGTCGACTAGCATCGTTGATGGCATATCGAATAGCCGTGATCGGTGCCGGACAAATGGGATCCGGCATCGCTCAGGTGGCCGCGCAGAGCGGCCACACCGTTCTTCTCAACGATCGCGAAGCGGAATATATCCAGCGCGGTCTCGCGACCATTACGAAAAATCTGAACCGGGCAGTCGAAAAAGGAAAACTCACCGATACGCGCGCGCGATGAAACCTTGGCGCGCATCGTTCCGCATCCGTCGCTCACAAAACTCGACGTCGATCTCGCCATCGAAGCGGCCACCGAGCGGCTGGATTTGAAGCTGGAACTCTTCCGTGAGCTTGATGCGCAAATGCGGCCGGAAGCGATCTTGGCGAGCAACACCTCGTCGATTTCGATAACGATGCTCGGCGGCGCAACCAAACGCGCCGAACGCGTCATCGGGATGCACTTCATGAATCCGGTACCGGTGATGCAGCTCATCGAAATCATTCGTGGAATCGCCACCTCGCAAGAGACCTATGATTTCACCGAAAAACTCGCACTCGACATGGGCAAGACGCCGGTCGAAGTGCGCGACTTTCCCGGATTCGTGTCGAATCGGGTGCTCATGCCGATGATCAACGAAGCGATTTACACCCTGTACGAAGGCGTCGGCTCCGTAGAAGCGATCGACACGGTCATGAAGCTTGGGATGAACCATCCGATGGGGCCGTTGACGCTCGCAGACTTAATCGGCCTCGATACCTGTCTTGCGATCATGGACGTTTTGTACGACGGGTTTTCGGATACGAAATACCGTCCGTGTCCGTTGCTCAAGCAATACGTTGCGGCGGGATGGCTCGGACGTAAGAGCGGTCGAGGTTTCTACTCCTACCAATGATGGTCGAGCGATCGGTACAATTTTCGCTGACCGACGAGCAACGGCAAATCGCCGCGCTCGCCGCAGAGATTGCGCAGCGTGAAATTGCGCCGTTCATTGCTCAATGGGACCGCGAGCATACGTTTCCGCGCGAACTCTACACGAAGCTAAACGATGCCGGAATCATGGGCATCATCGTGCCCGAAGAATATGGCGGCGTCGGCGCCGACTACGTCTCCTATGCGCTTGCGATTGAAGAACTCGCGCGCATCGACGCAGGAACAGCCGTTACGGTCTCGGTGCATTCGATGATTTGCTCGGCGATTTTGCGTATCGGCACCGAGCAGCAGAAGCAGCATTGGCTTCCCAAACTTGCGGGCGGAAACGGCATTGCCGCGTTTGCGTTGACTGAACCCGATAGCGGGTCCGATGCCGCGCAATTGCGCGGAACGGCGAAGCGCGACGGCGATTCGTTCGTCCTCAACGGCCGCAAGCAATGGTGTACCAACGGCGGACATGCAGCCGCAACGATGGGAATGTTTCGCACGGGCGCCGGCGGAGCCAAAGGGGTCAGCGCATTTCTGATCGATCACGAGTTGTCCGGGATCACCGTTGAAAAAGTCACCGACAAGCTCGGCATTCATACCAGCAACACCGTCGATCTCGCGTTCGACGACGTGCGCGTGCCGGCGGATGCCGTATTGGGTGGCGAAGGTGAGGGCTTCGGTTCGGCGATGAAAGCGCTCGCAGGCGGACGCATCGGCATCGCGGCGCAAGCGACGGGAATCCTTGCCGGGTGTCTGGATCAATCCGTTGCGTTTGCGAAAGACCGTGTCGCGTTCGGCAAGCCGATCGGCGCCTACGAAGGCGTGTCGTTCAAAATCGCGCAGATGGCGATGGATCTCGATGCGGCGCGACTGCTGGTGTATCGTGCGGCCGCGCTGGCGGACGCGGGACAAGACTTCGTGATCGAAGCGAGCAAAGCGAAGCTGTTTGCGTCGACGGCGGCGCGCAAGCACGCAGCTGAAGCGTTGCAGATTCACGGCGGCTACGGCTACACGACGGAGTTCCCGATCGAGCGTTTCTATCGCGATGCAAAGATTACCGAGATCTACGAAGGCACATCCGAGATTCAGCAGATCATCATCGCGAGATCGTTGTTGGGAAGGCTGGAATAAAACAAAACCGGGCCACTCCTTTGCGAGCGACCCGGTGATTGGTGTAACGGGCAAGCTGTCAACTCTACGCTATCACACCGCTCGACGGACGACAAGGTCCGCGCTGGAGCGTGCGGGGATCGAACCCGCGGCGGCGCAAAGTTGACAGCTTGCCCGTCGACACCATCGAAACGCCCCAGCGTTGGGGCAATCACGCGTGACTTAGGAGTAGCAAGACACACACAATGAACCTGATGGAATATCAGGGCAAAGAACTGTTCCGCCGCTGCGGCATTCCAGTTCCGCGCTCGCAACATTGCACGACGCCCGATGAAGTCGCGGCGTTCATCGAAAAAAATCCCGGCAAATGGGTCGTCAAGGCACAAGTGCTGATGGGCGGGCGCGGGAAAGCCGGCAAGATCAAGTTCGCGACGACGGCTGAAGAAGGCCGCAAAGTCACGCAAGAGATCATGGCAACGCCGATGCCGCCGAACCGCCAAAATCCGAACGGTGAACCGATTCATTCGGTATTAGTCGAAGAAACGATGGATATTGCGCTCGAAGCGTACACCGCGATCACCGTCGATCGCACGACGAAGAAGCCGTCGATCATCGCGACGCGTTTCGGCGGAATGGACGTCGAGGAGGTTCACGAGAAGCATCCCGAGTCGTTCAAGACGTTTTTCGTCGATACGGCGATTGGTTATTCGCCGTTCATCGGGCGCGAACTCGCATTTAGCGCCGAGTTCGATCCGGCGTACCGCAAGGCGTTCCCAGCGATCGTCTCCGGCATGTACGACCTATTTTTCCGCTACGGCGCGAAGCTCGTCGAAATCAATCCGTTGATCCTCACCAAAGACGGTCGCGTTATCGCCGCCGACTCGAAGATCGAGATCGACGATGATGCCGTCTTCCGTCACCCGGAGTTCAAAGAGTGGGAGAAGTCGCTGCCGCTCGATGAAGACGAACAACTCGCCGTGAAAGCGGGCCTCGGTATTCGCAATTTCCGCCGCTTTGGTGGAACGGTCGGCACGATGGCCAATGGCGCCGGTCTTGCGATGGGTACGATGGATGCCGTGAAATTTGCCGGCGGCGAAATCGCAAACTTTCTCGATGTGGGCGGCGGCGCAAATGCCGAACGCGTGCGCAACTGCTACGAGTTGGTCATGAACCATACGCCCGCGAACGTATTCTTCATCAACATTTTCGGCGGCATTACGCGTTGCGACGAAGTTGCCAAAGGTATCGTCGAGGCACTGAACACGACCAAGTCGCGCAAAGTGCCGCTGGTGATTCGTTTAACCGGCACCAACGAAGAAGAAGGCCGGCGAATTTTGGCCGAGGCGAAAATGACACCGGTTGAAACAATGGACGAAGGCGCTGCGCGCGCGGTCGAATTGGCGGGGAAATAATGAGCATCTATCTGGATAAGAACAGCAAAGTTTTCGTTCAAGGCATCACCGGTGCCGAAGGGTCGTATCACACCGGGCGTATGTTGCAGTACGGCACGCACATCGTGGGCGGCGTTACTCCCGGTAAGGGTGGGCAAAAGACCGAACACGGTTTGCCGGTGTTCAATACCGTCAAAGAGTGCGTCGAAGCAACCGGCGCAACGCATCAGTGTATTTTCGTGCCGCCCGCCGGCGCCGCCGACGCGTTGTACGAAGCCTACGACGCCGGAATTCGCTTTTCCGTATGTATCACCGAGGGTGTTCCCGTACACGACATGCTCAAGGTCGTCGGTACGACTCCGGGCATGCGCATCATCGGGCCGAATTGTCCCGGCTTGATTTCACCGGGGAAGTCATCGATCGGCATCATGCCCGGCCACGTCTTCAAAGAAGGCAACGTCGGTTTGATTTCGCGTTCGGGCACGTTGACGTATGAAGTCGTCGACGGGCTTTCGCGCGCCGGTTTCGGGCAGTCGACCTGCGTCGGCATCGGCGGTGATCCGATCATCGGCACGACCTTCGTCGATTGCCTCCGCGAGTTCAAGAACGATCCTCAAACCAAAGCGGTCGTCGTCTGCGGCGAGATCGGTGGTTCGGACGAAGAAGACGCGGCGGCTTTCATTAAACACCATCTTGCCGGTATGCCGGTCGTCGCGTTCATCGGGGGCCGAAACGCACCGCCCGGAAAATCGCTCGGCCATGCCGGTGCGATTATCTCCGGCGGATTCGGTACGCCCGAGAGCAAAATCGCCGCGTTCAAAGCAGCGGGCGTCCCCGTCGCAGACCGTCCCTCGGAGATCCCGGGGCTCCTCGCCGAACGGATGGCCGTCCCGGTCTAGTTCTAGTATAGGGCGATAAAGGACCCTACTTTTGGCGCTGAGAAGCCGCTAGCATGCAAAGCTAAGAGAAGGCTGTGACTCCCCGGGAGCCGCAGCCTTTTCGCTTTCGCACACCTGTCACCACGCTGATTTGAGGGTTATCAATGAGTACAAAACGGACCCTCCGTCACGCGGCTGTGGCCGTGATGCTCCTCGTCGCCTTCCTGTTCCAGGGAACATGGGCACTGGCGGGAACGACGGGCGGCCTCACGGGCCAAGTAACCGATGCATCGGGTGCGCCCATCGCGGGCGCGACGGTGAACGCGGCTTCTCCTTCGCAGGCAGCCTCCGCAACGACGGACGCACGTGGTCGATTCTCACTACTCGCACTCTCGCCGGATTCATATTCGGTGGCGGTCGAGAAAGAGGGTTACGACCCCGTCTCTTATACGGGCGTGTCGGTCTTTGCCGACAACACGCTCTCGCTGAGCTTCAAGTTGAACAAAACCTTGAAGACGATCGCAAAAGTGACCTCACGTTCGACCGGCGAAGTCGTCAAGCCGGGCGTAACGACGGATATCTACAACGTCAACGCGACGGCCATTCAAAAATCCGCGGCTTTGGGCGGTGGCGGCAATTTGAATAGTGCCTATTCTGCCATCGCGTCCGTGCCTGGCGTTATCGTGCCGATCGGTGGATCCGGCTGGAATAACAACTCGGTATACGTACGCGGTTCTCAGTCGTTCTTCACGGGATTTGAATACGACGGTATTCCCGTCAACCGCGCGTTCGACAACTACAACTCGTCAACCGAATCAAACCTCGGTTTGCAAGAACTGCAGGTCTATACGGGCGGCGGTCCCTCGTCGAATTCGTCATCCGGTACCGCCGGCTTCATCAATCAAGTGATCAAAACCGGCACGTATCCCGGCTTCGGCTCCGTCGATGCCGGCATCGCCGGTCCAACGTTCTATCATCAATTGAAGGTTGAAGCGGGCGGCGCAACACCGGACCGGCGATTCAGTTACTACGTTGGGCTCAGCGGTTACAATCAAGAATTTCGCTTTCTCGACAACAACAACGGCGCAAGCTTGATGAATCCCGGCGGCATCTATTCGGGAAATAGTTCCGCTCCGGTCTTTACGCTGGGAACGATTCCACAGTGCAATCCTGACGGCAGCTTAAACCTTACAACACCGCAGCCATGGCTCGGTGGAACGGGCTGTATTGAAACCTATCCGGGAATTTACGGTCATCAATCGTCGATAAGCGATCGCGAAAACGTCGTAAACTTCCATTTCGGCATTCCACGCAAGAACGGTTTGCGCGACGATTTGCAACTACTCTACAGCTCGTCGTCGCTCGTCACCACGGACTACTCCAGCATCAATGATGCCGGCGGTGTCGGTCCGTTCACGCTCGCGGTCACTGGTTCACCGTATGTTGCGCCGAACGGCACACCAAACGATTGTGCGCCTGGCGACGCGTGCTATCCGGCATATGTCGATGCAACGGTCTACAATCTTCCGTTCGGCACGCCGATCGCCGGACATTCCACTGAAATCTACTATCAACCGTCAAGTCCGCAAAACCGCGTTCCCGGCGGACCGCTTCCAAATACACTGCGCGACAACATTTGGAATGACACGGGCATCGCAAAGCTCCAATACACACATGCGCTATCAGACCATGCCTACGTGCGACTCTTCGGGTACACGTTCTTCTCCGATTGGACGCAGGCCGGTGCGGTTGACGCATGGTCCCAGTATGTTTGGGGCATAGGTGGTCCCGGCGCTGCCGCATCGGCAAACTATGACCTTATTACACATACAGCCGGTGGCGAATTGCAATTCGCCGATCAACTCAACGAAAAAAATCTCGTTGAACTTACCGGCAATTACACAACTGCGCACGTTTCACGCTATAACAATACGGGATATACGCTCGGCACCCCGGCCGGCAACTCACCTATCGGCATCGTGAGTCTTAACAACGGCGGAATTTGGCTGTTGGGATGAAAACGCGAAATCCGGCCGACCCCGGATGACGTAACAATCGCTTCGATCAGCAAGTGCCGTGCAGTTCGGGAGCGTACCAAAGTGATGCCGGTGCGGGCCCGTACACGTCGACCTTTGGTCCGAACGCCACCGCTGCCGGCGCACAATGGGTCTCGTTGTGGAACGGTAACTCGAGCGGAACGCTCAATACGGTGAAGCCGAAGTTTTCGTTCGTCTCGCTGACGGATGCTTTCCGTCCTAACGATCGATTGTTGTTGGATTTGGGAGCTCGGTACGAAAATTACACGTACGATCTCCAGTCGCAGGCGAGCCTTGCGACGCAGTTCTATGCGAACATCGTTTCACAAGATGTATGCGTCAACAGCTCCGGCACGGTTTTCTCCATCCCGTTGAAACCGGGTCAACCGCCGCCGGCAAAGACCCTCTACTCGCCGAGTTGTGCAGCGGGTACGGTCGTCAACGGCGTTACGATTCCGAGTGGTTACTCCCACCCGGCGTTCTCGGCAAATTCGCCGTCTTCGTACGCGTTGAACTATTGGTCACCGCGCTTTAGTGCAACCTATACACAATCACCTGACACCGTGTGGCGCGCTTCAGCAGGCCGCTTCACCGAGCCGCCTATTTCGGCATCGGTCCAATACCTCAATAGTTCCGGAAACGCGCTCAGCGTTTGGACGGCGACGCTGCCGCTCGGGTTCACGACGCCGTTCCATCCGATTCCCGGCATGAGCGCCTCGCAGGCCGACCTTTCACTGGAACGCCATATTCGTGGAACCGACGTGAGCTTCAAACTGACGCCGTTCTACAACTACACGCGGGGCTATCAGGAGCAGTCGTACATCGGAAACGGTTTCGTAACGCAGGCTCCGGTCGGCAACTTCAAGAGCGTCGGCATGGAGGCGTCCATCGAGAAGGGTGACTTTGCTCGCGATGGTCTCTCCGGTCAACTGGCCCTTACCTACACCGACGCCAAAGTGCAATATCAAAACTACTTCGGCGTGAACCAAATCAACGGTGTCAATTCTGCGATCAGTGAGTTCAATAAATTGACGTCGGCCGGCGGCGGCGCGAAATGTTATACCGCTGCCGTCGTCGATTCCAATGGCAACCTGACCGCCGGATCGCCCGATAACTCGTGTGCGGCTGCCACGGATATCTTGAATCCTTACTACACTACCGCGCCAGCGGCATCACTCGATCCGCAAGCATGGTATCCCGCCGCGGACACGGGACTGAGCCCGACCAACAACACGACGACGACCTACTTCGATGCACCCTGGAACGTGTCGCTGATTCTGAACTATCGTAAGAACAAGTTCGCGATCACGCCATCGATTCAGCTGGTGCAAGGCGCGTCGTACGGCGGTCCCCTGGACGTCGTGGGCTACGATCCACGCACATGTACGGCAAACTCTGCGACCAACGGTATCACGGGCGCATCGCCGAACACGAACCCGTTGCAGTGCGACTACCTCTCGACCGACGGAACCGTTTCGGGTGCCGCCGGCCAACTGTTCATTCCGAATCCGCAGACGGGCTCGTTCGCCTCGATCGGTGCGTATCGTAATCCGTGGTTAGTCACCGGCAACATCGCGTTGTCGTACGACATTTCCCCGCGGGTTTCGGCGCAGCTTACACTGGCGAACGTGTTCCACACGTGCTTCGGTGGAACAAAGGCGGCATGGACAAATGCGTACGGACCCGGTACCAACGTTTGCGCGTACGTACCCAACGGTTTGTACACATCGAATATGTACGAAGGAACCAGTGCGAATGATGTTCCTGCCAACGGTTTCCAACCGTATCTGTGGCAAACGCAATCGTACGTCCCGAACGATTTTTCCGATTCGGGATCGATCCCCGCGCCCTTCAACGCTTACTTCCAGATCCAAGTCAAGCTGTAATTGCGACCAATGACGTATGTTACTTTTGACGCATAACACGTAACGCACGAGCGTTGAAAGAATGATGGACATTGCGCGAGCGATGTCCATCATTTTATTTAACATGTGATAAAGGAACCGACCTTTGTCGGCAGAAACTGCGCAGAACGCCAGATGTGAATTGGATGAGAGTCCCTTACGGGACCCCCAACCTTTTTTTGCGTTTAGCGTATGTCACTACACTTTACTGAGGGACAATAATTGAGTACTAAACGTACCCTCCGTCAGGTGGCTGTGGCCGCGATACTTCTCGTCGCCTTCCTGTTCCAGGGAACATGGGCACTGGCAGGAACGACGGGCGGACTCACAGGCCAAGTAACCGATGAAGCGGGTGCGCCGATTGCCGGCGCGGCCGTTAAGGTGGTTTCTCCTTCACAGGCAGCTTCCGCAACGACGGATGCACAAGGTCGATTCACGCTCCTTGCGCTCCCCCCGGACTCATACTCGGTCTCCATCGAGAAGACCGGCTATGAGCCACTCGCCGATAGCGGGCGTCTCGGTTTTTGCCGACAACACTCTAACGCTCAGCTTTAAAATGGGCAAGGCGTTAAAGACAATCGCTCGCAAGACTTCTCGTGCGGCAGGCGATGTCGTTAAGCCCGGCGTCACTGCCGATATCTACAACGTCAATTCGACGGCGATTTCCAAAGCCGCAGCACTCGGCGGCGGTGGCAACCTCGATAGCGCCTACTCGGCGATCTCGTCGGTGCCGGGCGTCAACGTGCCGATCGGCGGCATGGGCTGGAATCAGAACGTCTACGTTCGTGGCTCGCAAGGGTTCTTCACCGGCTACGAATACGACGGCATCCCGGTTAACCGCGCCTTCGACAACTACAACTCGTCGACCGAGTCAAGCCTAGGCTTGCAAGAGCTGCAGGTGTACACCGGCGGCGGCCCGGCGGCGAACTCGTCGTCCGGTACGTCCGGCTTCATTAACCAAGTCATCAAGACGGGAACCTATCCGGGCTTCGCGTCGATTGACGGTGGCATTGGAACCGATGCGTACTACCATAAGCTGAAAATTGAAGCGGGCGGCGCAACGCCGGACCGTAACTTCAGCTACTACGTCGGTCTGAGCGGCACGAATCAAGCTGCGCGCCTCATCGACAACAACAACGGTGCGAGTTACATGGGCCCTGGCGGAATTTTCGCCACCCAATACAACTCGGCGAACCAAACCGGCGCAATGGTGAACTCAGAGTTCGAAGGCGCCCTTGGTACGTGCCAAACGAACACACTCAATGCTCCGTTGCCCACTGGCGGTGCAACCACGGCGGTCGCACCGAACTGTATCGACTACTATTCGGGCCTTGTCGGAAACACGTCATTTGTTACCGACCGAGAGAATATCATCAACTTCCACTTCGGCATCCCGCGGAAGAATGGATTGCGCGATGATATGCAGTTGCTGTACAGCGCCTCTTCGCTGAAGACGTGGGTATACGGTAGCGCAAACGATCTCGGCACAAATCTCGATCCCACGACCGGGTTCACGACCGGCCAGGATCAGGTTTCGTTGCTGACCTCTGGTGCCGTTGGAAATCCCGGTGCCGCGTATGCAAACGCAACCGTTTACAACGCTCCCTTCGGCACGCCGATCGCGGGGCTGTCAACGGTCAATTACCTGTCACCGTCGAGCGTGCAAAGTGGCGCGTTTATTCCCGCGGATCACGAAGATAACATCTTCAATGATACCGGAATCACGAAGATCCAATACACGCACGAATTATCTGATCACTCGTATCTCCGCGCATTTGGGTATACATTCTTTTCGGATTGGACCCAAGCCGGGTTCCTCGACGCAGCCGGATACAATACCGGTTACGCGACCGGCGTTTCGCCGAACTACGACCTGATCACGCACACGAACGGTGCCGAGCTGCAGTTCGCAGATCAGCTGAACGCTAAAAACCTCGTTCAACTGACCGGCAACTACACGTCGGCCTCGGTTGTGCGTTTCAATAACACCGGTTTCGCAGCCGCTGGAACGTCGCCCATCGGCGTTATCAGCCAGGCGAACGGCCAATATACATGCTGGGACGAGCGCACCACGCTTCCTGGAGCGACAAAGGGTTCGACGATTCCAAACCCGGCATATGATACGCAAACGCCTTGCTACGGTAGCGCATATAAGAGCAGCGCCGCGGCCGGCATCGTCAGTTCTAAGTACAACTACGCCATCGGTCCCAATGGGCAGGCGGCTGGCGCATCTTGGGACACGCTTTGGGATACCGAAGCGAGCGGAACGTACAATACCGTTAAACCGCGATTTAGCTTTGTTTCTTTGACGGATGAATTCCGTCCGACAGACAAATTGCTCATTAGCGGTGGTCTTCGCTACGAAAACTACACCTACGGTCTGGCAAACAGCAGCAATAGCGCCGCGAATAACTTCTATGCGCAAATTGTAAGCAACTACAGCTGTTGGGCTCCGGGCTACGGCGTCGCAAGCTCGCCGCTGCCGCCGGGCGTCCCGCCTCCGGCTCCAATTCAGTATGTCAATGGTGACTGTAATGCCGGCCTTGCCGCCAAGGGCGTGTCCATCCCCAGTGGTGTGACGTTCGTCCACCCCAATGGACAAGCGCAAGATGGCGTCACCGCTGTTCCGAACTTCACGGCGAGCTCACCGAGCTCGTATCCGGAGAGCTTCTACTCACTGCGCCTTTCGGGCACGTACACCCAATCGCCGGACACGGTCTGGCGCGTATCGGGTGGCCGTTTCACCGAACCGCCGATTTCGGCATCGGTGCAGTATCTCTACTCCTCCGGCGCAGCGAACACGCTGTGGTCGAACTTCGAAAATCTCGGATTCTTCTCACCATTCCACAACATCCCGTCACAATCGGCTTCGCAGTATGACGTCTCCTTGGAACGCCATATCCGCGGCACCGATGTCAGCTTCAAACTGTCGCCGTTTTACAACTTCACAAACGGATACCAGGCTGATGCGTTCATCGGCCAGGGCTTCGTAACGCAAGTTCCGATCGGCAACTTCCGTAGCTACGGCCTGGAAGCCAGCCTCACAAAGGGTGATTTCAACCGCGACGGGCTGTCGGGACAAGTCGCTCTCACGTACGCAAATGCAAAGATGCAGTACAAGAGCGAATTCGGCGGACAACTGCCGAATGGCGTCGCGGGCATCAATAATGCCATCGATGGATTCAATGCTCTCACCAAAGCGGGCGGCGGTTCACCCTGCTACGCTGCGGCGAAGTTTGATTCAAGCGGAAATCTCGCTCCGGGCGCTGGAACGAATTGTTCCGGTGCGACCGATATCCTGAATCCGTACTACAACTCCGCGGCTGCGAGTCATCTCGATCCGAACGGTTGGTATCCGGCAGCGACGTATGCGTTGCAACCGGGTGTAAACACCAACCCGGGTTACTACGACTCTCCGTGGGTCGGTTCGATCGTGTTGAACTATCGCAAGGCGAAGTTTGCGATCACGCCGAGCGTCCAGTTCACCGAAGGCACGTCCTATGGCTCGCCGTATGACGTACAAGGCTACGATCCGCGCCTTTGCGCTTACAATTCGTCGCAACCCGCAGCTGCGGCCGATGCGAACGGAAATCCGGCGCACACGGCGATTACTACAGCTGGTACGAACCCGCAACAGTGCGACTACCTTGCGTTAAATGGCGTTACCGCTTCACCCGTCGGCTATCTGTACATTCCGAACCCGCAAACCAACTCGTTTGCGACGCTCGGTGCGTTCCGCGAGCCGAACATCATCACCGGTAATCTCCAGATGTCGTACGATGTCTCACCCCGGGTCTCCACGACGTTGACGCTAGCCAACGTGTTCCACCGTTGCTTCGGTGGAACCAAGACACCGTGGTCCTCAGCTTATGCGCCGGGAAGCGCCATCTGCGGCTATGGTGCCAATAGTCTCTATGTCGGAAACTACCAAAACGGTGCCGGTCAGTTGACGGCGGGCAATCCGTCGACGTACGATCCGGCGGCAAATGGCGGAGTCTCGGTCTATCCGTGGCAACTCCAGAGCTACGCTCCGCGTACCGGCTCGCCGGCGGCGAACGGTGCGGCTGGCGCACAGCTCCCGCTTCCGTTCAACGCGTACTTCGAGGTTCAGATCAAGCTCTAAGGTCCGCTTAGGGTCGACCCTCAAGAAAAGAGCTCCCGCATTGCGGGGGCTCTTTTTGATTTCCGCGACATGAGTCAAAGCGACATCAAAAAGCAAGGGAGGGGACGGCCCTCCCTCTATTTTTAACGAAAACTAAAGGAAGCGACATTTGTCGGCAGAATTGGCATAGAACGTCAGATGAGAAACGGCTGAGAATCCCCATGCGGGGCTCTCAAGCCCTTTCGCATCATGACGTATGTCACTACACCTACTGAGGGCTACTAATGAATAGTAAGCGTACCCTCCGTCAGGTGGCTGTGGCGGTGATGCTTCTCGTCGCATTCCTGTTCCAGGGAACATGGGCACTGGCAGGAACGACGGGCGGTCTCACTGGCCAAGTAACCGATAGCACCGGAGCACCCGTCGCGGGCGCCACGGTGAACGCGGTTTCTCCTTCGCAGGCAGCCTCCGCAACGACGGACGCACGTGGTCGATTCTCCTTGCTCGCACTGTCACCGGATGCATATGCGGTGTCGGTCGAAAAGGATGGATATGATCCCGTTTCCTACACCGGCGTGTCGGTCTTCGCCGATAACACGCTGACGCTGAGCTTCAAGATGAACAAAACCTTGAAGACCATCGCCAAGGTGACCTCACGTTCTACCGGCGACGTCGTCAAGCCGGGCGTAACGGCTGACATCTACAACGTCAACTCGACCGCAATTCAAAAGTCCGCAGCTCTGGGCGGCGGCGGAAATTTGAATAGCGCCTACTCGGCGATCGCGTCCGTTCCGGGCGTGAACGTTTCGGTCGGCGGAATGGGTTGGAACCAAGCGACATACGTTCGCGGTTCACAATCGTTCTTCACCGGCTTCGAATATGACGGCATCCCCGTCAACCGCGCGTTCGACAACTACAACTCGTCGACGGAATCGAACCTCGGCTTGCAAGAGCTGCAGGTCTACACCGGCGGCGGCCCGTCGTCGAACTCGTCGTCAGGAACTTCCGGGTTCATCAACCAGGTCATCAAGACCGGTACGTTCCCAGGCTTCGCGACGCTCGAAGGCGGCATCGGCGGCCCGACGTTCTACCATCAATTGAAGGTAGAAGCCGGCGGCGCGACGCCTGACCGTCGCTTCAGCTACTACGTTGGCTTGAGTGGCTACAACCAGGGCTCGCGCTTCATTAACAACAACAATGCGGCGGATCTCTCTGGCTTCAACGGTCCGTACTCACAGTTCACGCAAAGCGGTGCGTTGGTGGGAGCAGGCAGCTACTCATCCGTCACGCCCGTCTGTAACGCGAACGGTGTTACGCCGAGCGCTGTATCCGGCTTGCCGTGGTTTGAGTAGCGACGTCTCCTCGGGAAATCTCTGCTTTGTCCAGTATCCCGTGCAGTACGGTTTGCTCGCGCAACTAGCCGACCGGGAAAACATCGTCAACTTCCACTTTGCCGTCCCGCGCAAGAACGGGTTGCGTGACGATCTTCAGTTGCTTTACAGTTCGTCCGCGCTAAACAGCCAGTTCTATACAAGCCCCAACGACGCGGGCGGTTACGGTGAGTACACGCAATCAGTTACAGGTAACTTGTATTGCAACCCGGCCACCAGTCTTGATGTGACCGGAGCAGCGTGTGCACCAACTCCGAACGTGAATTATCCGGCCTATACCGACGCGGTTGTCTACAATCTTCCCTTCGGTACGCCGATCACCGGAAAAACAACGCAGAACTACTTCCAGCCATCGAGCCCGCAAAACCGGGCCCCCGGCGCTGAGCTGCCGGCGAATCTCCGCGATGCCATTTATAACGACACTGGCATCGTGAAGCTTCAATACACGCATGCTCTTTCGGACCACGCGTACGTCCGTGCATTCGGCTACACGTTCTTCTCCGATTGGACGCAAGCCGGTGCAAACTCGACGTTTAACTGCTACCAGTACGGCGTCGGCCCGACCGATTGCGGCGTCGCAGCAAATTACGACCTCATCACCCACACCTATGGTGGTGAATTGCAGTTTGCGGATCAGATCAACGAGAAGAACCTCGTGCAGTTGACCGGTAATTCGACCCTTGCGCACGTCTCGCGCTTCAACAACACGGGCTTCATCGGTGGAGCATCGCCGATCGGCATCGTCAGCACGAGCAACGGATTCGGATGTTGGGATGAACGCCCGACCATCAAAGTCAGCGGAGTCGTTCAACCGAACCCCGCATATGATTCGCAGGTTCCGTGTAGCTCGAGCCATTTCCAAAGCAATGCGGCCGCTGGGCCGTACAACAGCGGGTTGATCGGGCCCAACGCAACGGCAGCCGGAGCACAATGGGTCACGCTCTGGGATGGCAATGCGCGTGGAACGCTCAACACCGTTAAACCAAAGTTCTCGTTCGTGTCATTGACCGATTCGTGGCGTCCAAGCGACAAATTCTTGTTTGACTTGGGCTTACGCTACGAGAACTACACCTATGGACTCGTTTCTGCGGCTAGCGTTGCCACACAGTTCTACGCTTCCATCGTGAGCAACGATGTTTGCGTAAATAGTGCCGGCACCGTCTACTCAACGCCGCTGAAGCCTGGACAACCACCACCTGCGCCGACGATCTATACGGCGACGTGCCCGGCTGGCTACAATCACCCGCCGTTCACCGCAAACTCACCTTCGTCGTACGCGAATAACTACTGGTCGCCGCGCCTCTCTGCGACCTATACACAGTCTCCGGACACCGTTTGGCGCGCGTCCGCTGGTCGCTTTACTGAACCGCCGATTTCGGCGTCGGTTCAGTACTTGAACTCATCAGGTAACTCGCTGTCCACATGGACCGCCACGCTTCCCCTTGGGTTCACTTCTCCGTTCCATCCGATCCCGAGCCAGAGCGCATCGCAATACGATGTATCGCTCGAACGCCATATCCGCGGAACTGACGTAAGCTTTAAGCTCTCGCCGTTCTATAACTACACGGTCGGATATCAAGAACAGGCGTTCATTGGACCGAACTTCGTAACTCAGGCTCCGGTGGGCAACTTCCGTAGCATGGGTATCGAGGGTTCCGTCACTAAGGGCGACTTTTCTCGCGATGGGCTGTCCGGACAGGTTTCGCTCACCTATACAAAAGCGCAAGTGCAGTACCAACCCTACTATGGTGTGAACCAAGTTGCGGCGCTGAATCTTGCGGTCACGGAATACAACAAACTGACCTCTGCGGGCGGCGGATCGCCGTGCTATAAGAACGCAAACGACCCCACAAATACCAACGCTGGTGTTGGCGATCCGGTTGCGTGTACTCCGGGCGGAACGATGGTACGTAACCCGTACTACAACCTTCCGGCGCAAGGCATTCTGGGTGCCAACGATTGGTACTCACCCGGAGACACTGGTCTCTCGGCTACCAACAATGCAAGCACGACGTACTACGACTCTCCATGGGTCGGGTCGGTCATCCTGAACTATCGCAAGAACAAGTTCTCGGTGACACCCTCGTTCCAATTCGTGCAAGGCGGCTCGTATGGCGGTCCATTGGATGTTGTCGGTCTTGATCCGCGCACATGCGGACAAAATTCGACCGCTGCTGGAATCGTCACCAAATCGCCGAGCACCGATCCTCTGCAGTGCGACTACCTGAGCCAAGCCGGCACAGCGTCCGTTGCAGCCGGAAACCTCTACGTACCGAATCCGCAAACGGGAGCGTTCGCGGTGCCCGGTGCGTATCGGAACCCGTGGCTGATGGTGGGCAATATCGCATTCTCATACGATATTTCGCCGCGACTCTCAGCGACATTGACGCTGGCGAACGTCTTCCACACCTGCTTTGGCGGGTCGAAGGAGCCATGGACCAACGGTGGTGCAGCGCCGAGTGCGAACATCTGCTCGTACTCACCGAATGCGCGGTACATCAACAACTACTACAACGGAACGAGTCCGTTGGATACGGCAGCGAACGGCATTACGCCGCAAAACTACCAACTCCAATCGTACTATCCGAATAGCGGTTCTGATGCGGGCTCGCTGCCCACACCGTTCAACGCGTTCTTCCAAATTCAGGTCAAGCTCTAAGCTCTCGAGCTTAGCGTAAGATCCGATTGGAGTCGAGGACCCTCGCTTTGCGAGGGTCCTCGTTTTCATTTAGCGTAGGCTATGCGTCGATGCAACACGGTTACAAATGCGAAGATTGTGAAGTCGCGGTTTTCCCCACGACGACGGGCGCGGAGCTGCGCTGGCTGAAAGATCGTGTGCATGTCGCCCGCGAAGTCGCCAAACATTCAGGCGGCGGCCTCGACACATGGATGATGGACGGCCTCGCCTTTCTCGATGAACACCAGGGACACTCTATCGTCGTGGTAAGCCGCCGCTAGGTAACGCGACCGCGCGGCGTGATAGAATCGCCGTGAGGAATCTATGGTCATCGAATATCGAACGGAACCTGAATATAGGGAATACTTGGATGGTATCCCCTATCCGAAAGTGAGTCCGCGGCGACGCCACGCGGTTGTGCAATGCTCGTTCGCGGCGCTGCTTAGACTGCAGGGCCTCAACTACGGTGAAACGGGAACGGAGTGGGACGTCTGGTTACCGGATCGAGAGAAGTGGACGAAATTTATTCCGGATGTGTCGTTCTTTTCAGTTGAACGATTGCAGACCCTGAAGGAAGCCGATCGCGAGTTTCCGCCATTTGCGCCGGACATTGTCGTTGAAGTACGTTCGCCGGGCGATTCGTTCGTATACCTGCGTAAGAAGATCGACCTGTATCTGTCCCACGGGGCGCTCGTCGTCTTTGACGTTGATCCGCTTGCACGCGAGATTCTCGTGTACCGCGCGAGCACAGATGTGCTGCGATTGCGTGAAGGCGATGGATTCGCAGATGAGCGTATTCCTTGGCTCGCGTTCGTCGCGACAGAGATCTTCGCTGATCTCGACGATGACAAACGGAAAAATAAAAGAGCGCCGTAGCCGGCGCTCTTTTATTGCTAACTTGTCCGGAACGAGTTATCGCGGGATGCGAAGATGTTGGCCCGGTTGAAGGTCTGACGCGCGGAGGTGATTCGCTTCGGTGATGCGATCGATCGTTTCTTGCACGTCGCTACCGTCGCTTGTGTTCGCCGATGCAATCGACCAGAGCGTATCACCCGGGTGCACGGTTACGACCGCGTAACGCTGTGCGCTTGCGGCGTACAGGTGCATGCTTGAAAGTGTCGGCAACGCAACCATCAGGCTGAGAGCGGCCAGCGCGATCGCCGGCATAAGTGTGAATCGTTTGCGCGTAACCACCGTTTTTCGCTCCTTCTATATCTTGTGGCAAACGAGCGTTCGACTACGAGTCCGCCCATATTTAGGGCCAAACGCCTGTTCGTCCCCTAGATTTTAGCACATCATTGGCTTGAGGTGTCAAGCCGGTTCGAACGTATGTTTGCCTTTTTGTTCGTCCTATGCTACGGTTGTAAAGCAAACCAGTGCCATATGCATGGCATTCTTCTTGCGAAGTTTTGGGAGTAGCTACCATGGACAAGCCCGCTACCGAGCGGCAGCAGCATATTCTGCGAGTCATTCGGGCCTTTACGTCGGAGCGCGGTTATCCGCCATCCGTCCGCGAGATCGGTGAGCGCGTTGGCCTCTCATCGTCTTCGACGATTCACGCGCATCTTAAAGCCCTTGAGAAGCGCGGATTCATCTCGCGGGATCCAACGAAACCGCGCGCCCTGCGCTCTGAAATGCCGTCTGATGTCGCCACGATGCCTGATAGCATCGTCATGCCGATCGTCGGCAAAGTCGCCGCCGGTGTGCCTATTACGGCTCAGGAGAACGTTGAAGGCGAATTCGTGCTTCCGACGGCGTTTGTGCCCCGGTCTTCCGATTCGTTCATGCTGCGCGTTCAGGGCGATTCTATGATTGAAGCGGCGATTTTGGACGGCGATCTCATCATGGTGCGTCCGCAGAAAAATGCAACGAACGGAGAGATTGTGGTAGCGATGGTCGACGGTGATGCGACGGTGAAGCGCTTCTACCGGGAAGACGGCCGGGTCCGGCTCCAGCCGGAGAATCGCACCATGGCGCCAATCTACGCGAGCGATGTCGAGATCATCGGCCGCGTCGAGGCTGTCGTCCGCCGGCTCTAGCCTTCAACGATTTTTCGAAGAACGATTCGCCCCGGCGATGCGCTGGTTCGGCGAGTTGCCGTTCGTCGTGGCGTTGCGTGAGGCACTCCCTTGGAGTTTCGTCGCCCTGATCGCGGCGCTCGTTGTGCTCGTGCCATCGACGCCGGCGCCTGGCCCGCTCTTCAGTCGTTCGTTTGGACTGCGGCTCTCCGCCGCGTTCCTTCCGGCATTCGGAATCATGGGGCTTACGCTGGTGCCGCTGTTGGCCTGGCGTTACGCGCTGCGTGCGAAATACGCGCCGTTTCCGCTCATTGCGGCGGCCGTCGCGGGCTTCGCGCTCTGCTTTCCGCCCTTTGGCGCGACGCCGCTCATCACGTTGACTACCTTCGGCGAGAGTAGCCTCTTTTTGGCAATCCTGGTGTGCGGCGCAGTTGCTGGCGGCATCGCCTTGGCGCGCCGAGCCCACATTCCGGAACCGGTTTGGTGCGGTGCACTGCTGGCGGTTCTGTTGTGCATCGTCTTGCGGGTGGTCCATTTTTCGGCCGCATCGATGGTGCTCGCGTTGCTGCGTCCGCTGGCGACGCTCGGCGATTCATACGCTGCGCTCATCGCAATCGTGGTCGTCGAAACGTTGCTGTGGTCGATCGGCATGCACGGACCGGCGTTGCTCGCGGCCGTCGTGACGCCGGTGTATCTCACGCTGCAAACGCAAAACTCCGCGGCCTTTGCCAATCATGTGCCGTTGCCGCATATCGTCGTGGTCTCGCTCTTTCTTTTCGTCTTTCCCGGTGGCGCTGGCGCGACGCTGCCACTGGCGGCGTTGCTCGCAATTTCACGGATACCGCGCTTACGCGCAATCGGGCGGGTCACGATCCTTCCGGCATTGATCAACACCAACGAGCCGCTGCTCTTCGGCCTCCCCGTCGTGCTGAATCCCTTTATGATTCCGCCGTTTGTCCTTGTGCCGATCGTCCTCGCAACAACGACGTACGCAGCGGTGGCGCTCAAATTCGTTGGGCGTCCGATTTACTATGTTCCGTCGTCGATTCCAACGTTTGTTTCGACGTTTCTAGCAACGCTCGATTGGCGCGCCGTCGTGTTGGCTGCGCTCAATATCGCGATCGCGGCAGCGATGTATTTTCCGTTTGTACGCGCATACGAGCGGCACTTGGAGCAAACGTCGTGATCGAACTTCTGTGCGAGCGCTTCGGCGTTGGCGACCGCGTTCGGGCGGCCGCACTGCATGCTTGGGAGCGAACGAGGGCGGTGCGCTATCCGGCTCAGGAAGCCGTAAAAACCTCGATTTTACGGGCCTTTTTCGATGAAGGTATCACCGATAGCGATTTAGCCGGCTCGAGTGGCTACGGTTACGACGATGCGGCACGGGAACGGTATGAATCGCTCATCGCACGGATCTTCGGCGCGGAACGGGCGTTAGCGCGCCTCTCGATCGTCAGCGGAACGCATGCAATCGTTACGTCCCTTGCGGCCTGCGTTCGCCCTGGAGAGCGGCTTTTGTCGGTCGCGGGACGTCCCTACGATACGCTGCGCAACGCGATCTGCGACGCGCCCGAATCACTCGTGTCGCATGGAATAGTCTACGATGAAGTCGCACTGCGCGCCGATGGAAACATCGATCTCGACGCGATCGTAACCGCGTTGCGCACAGAGCGTACGACGGCGGTGTTCGTGCAGCGCTCCCGCGGATACGCTTCACGAAAATCGCTCGACATCGCGACGTGTGAGCGGCTCTTCGATGCGATTCGCGCCGTCGATCCGCAGGTCTTGATTCTTGTCGACAACTGCTACGGCGAGCTCGTGGAGGAACGGGAGCCGACCCACGCGGGTGCCGATCTCGTGATGGGTTCGCTGATCAAGAATCTCGGCGGTTCGCTCGCGCCGGCGGGCGGCTATGTCGCCGGGCGCGCCGACGTCGTGGATCGCATCGCCGCGCGGCTCTACGCCCCGGGACTCGGTGGGGCGCTCGGGCCGACGCTCGGGTTCGGCCGCGCCTTCGTACAGGGATTGTTTCTTGCGCCGCTGGTCGTTGAGCAGACGTTACGCGGGCTCGATTTTGCGGCGGCGCTCTTCGACGGGTTGGGATTCCCGGTCGATCCGATCGCCGGTGCGCCGCGCACGGACATCGTGCAAGCGATTCGTCTTGGGAACGCGCCGGCGCTGATTCGTTTCGCGGAAGGACTGCAGCGGGCGATGCCGCTCAACGCGCGATTTCGCCCGGAACCGGGTGCGGTGCCGGGATATGTCGACCCGGTCATCATGTCGAGCGGCGCATTCGTCGGCGGAGCGACGATCGAATTATCGTGCGATGCGCCGCTGCGCGAACCGTATGAAGTTTATCTTCAGGGCGGCATCGTCGCCGAGCATGCGGTCGTCGGTGCAATGCTGGCTGCCGAATCAGTCATCGCTTGAAGGCGGGCGCAGCGCTGCGGAAGAACGTGTCCTTCCGGTGAGTACACAAGAAAACCGTTCGCACGAGCGCCGATTTTTCCGCGCCCACGTCGATTTTCCGGTAACGATCATCGTGCCGGGTCACGAACTCATTCTCTCTGGTCAAGCATTGGACTTGAGCCGAGGTGGAATGCGCGTCGCGACGTCGACCGATCTTCCCGCGGGTCAACCGATCGTACTGCGATTCGTCTTGCCGAACAAAGAGCGAGAGCTGCTCGTCCGCGCAAGAATCGTCTTGTCGTTTTTCGACGCTGCGTCGAAGGCATACGCGCACGGTATTGCTTTTACGCAATACACCACGCAGGATCACGAAGAAATTTCGACCTGGGTCAAACCCTCGGAAGAGGATCCGAATCAGCGCTGATCGCGCGACTCTCCCAAAAATCCGTAGAAATAATAGCGATTGCCATCGGAAGTCGTGATGACGATCCGCGTATCCTCGAGGTCGGCGGCGCTCACCGTCTTTCCGATCAGCGTCTCTAAAATAGCCTGCGCTTGAAAGAACTCAGCCTCTCGCAGCGCATCCGGCTCTACTTCTATGAGCTCCATAAGCTCGTCGATCCGGTCGTTCATCGTCACCTTAAGAGTAATCGTCAGGTCCGGCCGTTTTGTTAGCCGAGCCGTTACTTGCTGGTCCCGACCAGGAGCCGGGAACCAACGTCAGAGAAGGCCACGCGGCCATGTACCTGCTCGAGGTCCTGAGCGGACCATTAGATGGAAAAACCTGGACGTTCGAAAGCGAAATCACGATTGGCCGCGACGATGCAGTCGCGGAGGCGTGTATCGCCCTCGATCGCTATGTTTCCCGTAAACACGCCCACCTACGCATCGACGGCGAAGCGCTTCGCGTAACTGACCTACAGAGCCGCAATGGGACCAAAGTCAACGGGGAAACGGTGAGCGGTGATGCGCAACTTCCGATCGGCGAGCCGTTTACCGTCGGCCGCACGGTTCTGCGTGTAACGCGAGCGTAAGCAAGCGGCCATGCACGTCGCGACGACCATTGCGCAAGCACGCGCGTTGTTCGACGTGCTGCCCCGGCCATTCGGTTTCGTGCCGACGATGGGCGCATTGCATGAGGGCCACCTCGCACTCGTCGCGCAGGCGCACGCGGAATGCATCGCCGTCGTGGCGTCGGTTTTCGTGAATCCGTTGCAGTTTGGGGCGAATGAAGATTTGGACACATACCCGCGTACGCCGCAAGCCGATCGCGAGGCGCTGAACAAAGCCGGCGTCGCAGTACTCTTTGCGCCGGATGCCTATGCAATGTATCCCGCCGGGTTTTCCACCACCGTCGACGTTGGAATGATGGGAACCACGTTGGAAGGGGCGGTACGGCCGACGCATTTTCGCGGTGTTTCGACCGTCGTGAACAAGCTGTTGAATATCGTGCGTCCCGACGCGCTCTTCGTGGGGCAAAAAGATGCGCAGCAAACGGCGGTGTTACGCAAAATGGTGCGCGACCTGGAAATTCCCACGCGGGTTGCGATTGTTCCCACCGTGCGCGAACTCGACGGTCTTGCGAAGTCGAGCCGCAATGTGTATTTGAGTGCCGATGAACGCGCACGCGCGCCGGCTTTGCATGCGGCGTTGGTCGCCGTGCGTGACGCAATGGCCAATGGCACGCCGAAGGGCGAGGCCGTCCGCATGGCGCGCTCGCAATTAGATTCCTTAGCAGCTACCGACTACATCGACGTGGTGGACGCAGACACGTTCGAGCCGTGCGAGACTCTGCGCGCGCCGGCATTTATCGTCGGCGCAGCGCGCTTCGGGACGACGCGTCTCATCGACAACCTCTGGATCGAAACGTGAACGGAGCGCGCGTTCTCCTTGGAGTCTGCGGCGGCATTGCGGCCTATAAGATGGCGGCATTGACGAGCACGCTCGTACAGCGCGGTGTAATCGTCGACGTCATCATGACCGAAGAAGCGAGTCATTTTGTCGGTCCGCTGACGTTTTCTTCGCTTACGGCGCGTCCGGTCTATTCCTCACTCTGGGACGCGCCCGAGCGGATTCCGCATATTCGACTGGTGCGCGAAGCGCAAGCGATTCTCGTTGCGCCTGCCACGGCAAATCTCATCGCGAAACTTGCAAACGGGATCGCCGATGATCTTCTCACGACGGCATTGCTCGCGGCGAGAATTCCTCTCATCATTGCGCCGGCAATGAACAGTGCGATGTATGACAATCCCGCCACGCGCCAGAATTTGAAGACGCTCGCGGCGCGCGGGTACGAGGTCATCGAGCCCGAAACCGGATTTCTCGCCGAGCGAGAGAGCGGCGTCGGACGGCTCCCGGCCGAAGAACGGTTGCTCGAAGCGCTCGCCACCACGCTCGCGCGTACCCGCTCCCTGGAAAAGAAACGCGTCGTCGTGACGGCAGGCCCCACGCGCGAAGCCTTCGATCCCATTCGCTTTGTCAGCAATGCGTCGACCGGTTCAACCGGTATCGCTCTTGCCCGCGAAGCCGCATTGCGCGGCGCCGACGTCACCTTATTGCTCGGACCGACGTTTCTGGATCCGCCTGCCGGTGTACAAACCCTGCGCTTTACGACCGCGCAAGAATTGTACGATATTGCGATGGAACATGCGGTACGGGCCGATCTCACGATAGCAACCGCGGCGGTTGCGGATTGGCGTCCCGCTGAACGATCGGAATCAAAATTGAAGAAGACGGAGAACGATCTCACGGTGCGCATGGCGCGCAACCCCGACGTCTTGGAAGCGCTTGGGTGCCGCAAAGGCGCTACGTTTCTCGTGGGCTTTGCTGCCGAAACCGATGAACACGAAACGAATGCGCGAGAAAAGTTGCGCAAGAAGAATTTGGACGCGATCGTCGTGAACGACGTTCGGGGCGGAGCCGGTTTTGGAACCGGCGAGAATACGCTCTCGCTTCTGTGGGGAACGGACGATCGCCGTGACCTCGGCACCGCGGTTAAACCGGTTTTAGCGGCGCGACTGCTCGACGCCATCGAGGCGCTGATGCCATGCTCTTAGCGATCGACGTCGGCAACACCGAAACGAAACTCGGCTGTTTCAGCTATGCCAACGACGAACCGTTGCAGACCTGGCGCGTTACGACGGAGTTGCGCCGAACAGCCGACGAGTACGGCGTCTTCTTCACGCAGCTATTTGCGACGGAGGACGTGAATGTCGCGGACATCGACGCGGTGGTCATCGCAAGCGTCGTTCCGAAACTCGACCCCGTTCTCGCCGCCGTCTGCAAACGGTACTTTCGTGCAACACCGCTCTTTTTGGAACCGCAATCGCAAACGGTGATGCCGATTCGTACGGAACGTCCAGCCGAGGTCGGTGCCGATTTGGTTGCCGCGGCGATCGGCGGCCGCGAAAAATACGGATCGCCGCTGATTGTCGTCAGCTACGGTACGGCGACGGTTTTTATGGCCATCTCCGCACAGGGTGAGTACTTGGGCGTCGCCATCGCTCCCGGAATCAACATCTCCATCGATGCGCTTATTGGACGCACGGCGAAATTACCGCAGATCGCGCTCAATGCACCGCAGCACGCGATCGGTCGCTCGACCGCCGAAGCATTGCAAGCCGGAATCATTTACGGTTTCGTCGGACAGACCGAAGCGCTCGTGCAGCGCATGCGAGGGGAACTCGGCGCGCCTGCTCGCGTTATTGGAACCGGCGGACTGGCCGACGTCATTGCGCGCCATAGCGACATCATCGACGGTGTCGATCCGTTTTTGGGGCTTGCCGGCTTGCGTCTGTTCCATTCGGTTTGCACCGAAACGCAACGCCGATAGATGGAGAACGCACTTGCTTTTCCTTATTTCAACTTAATATTCTCACGCTAGACTGGTAAACAGAGCCGGCGCTGTACGCCGGCTCTTTATTGCCGGCCAGAGGAGAGAATATACGTGAAAGAGCGCTTAATCGCGGGTGTCGCGCTGCTCGCACTGACCGTTGCCGCTTGTAGCGGCAGCGGCTCCGCAATTCCATCTTCATCATCGTCGTTGGCCAACGGCGGCCCAAAACGGAGCCCCGCGAGCCACATTCGCCTTCCATCGACACGCGGGAAAACCGCCGCTTCGCGTGCGGCGGCTGCAAACTCGAACATCATTTCCGACGCTGGCTTCGAAAGCGACAGTTATGCATCGTGGCAACAGTGCGGCGATGTCAACGCGTCGATCACATCGACCAAAGCGCATACGGGCGCGTACAGCGACCTGAACGGCGCGGCATCAAAGCCCGAAGTGAACGGGTATGCAGGTCTCTGTCAACAGATTACGATTCCGTCGAACGCAACGCTGTCGTTTTGGGTGTACGAAGGAACGAATGACACCATTGCGTATGCCGATCAAGAAGCCGATTTGCTCGATGCAAACGGCAACGTCGTGGCGACGCTCTATAGCGAAGCCGCCAATACAAACGGTTGGGTTCAGAAAGCCTTCAGCCTGAGCCAATACGCCGGACAAACCCTATGGTTATACTTCGGTGTAAGCGGAAACGGCTGGAGCAGCGGCTACATCTATCAGTACGTCGATGACGTCTTCGCGGGAGCAAATAGTGCGACGCCGACGCCATCCCCAACGGCAACACCGACGGCACGTCCCACGGCGACGCCGACTGCCCGGCCTACGGCAACACCAACGGCTGGTCCGACTGCTACGCCAACCGTTGCTCCGACAACGACGCCAACCAGCGCACCCTATCCATGTAACGATCAACAGTTCCTCAACGATCAAAGTGCGTTCGCTGCAGGTACGCTGAGCGGCGACCAGCTCGTCGACCTGTGCGGCGCCGTAACGCAGGTACTGCCCGAGAAACACACGTCCAGTGGGAACCACGGGTATTTCTACGTCGCAATGCCATCCGGATATAAAATCGAAATCGTTTCAAATCTCGACGCGATGGCACAAGCGTCGACCGATCAACCACCATCAACGTGGCCATGGGTGTCGACCGGTCAGTACGTATATGTGCAGGGCCGCTATTACTATGACAGCGCCAGCAGTCAAGGTATCGACTGGACCGAGGACGACACCGGGTCGTGGCCTTATGTCGGCTGGGTTGCCGTCTGCGACAGCTCAGGAGCAAACTGCCAAAAATATTGGTAATCCGCACGGGCGCCGGGACTTCCGTCTCGGCGCCCATATCGACAGTCGTGGTATACTACGGGGCGCCATGCCCCGTACGGTTGCTCCGCTGCATATCGGCAGTCACGAAATTTGGCCACCCCTCATTTTGGCGCCGATGTCCGGCGTAACGAACCGGACGATGCGCGCCCTGTATAAGCCCTTTGGCCTCGGCCTTACCGTCACGGAATTCGTCTCCTCGAACGCCCTGAAATACGGAAACAAGCGGACGATGGAGATGATCGATCAGCACGGGCTCGAGAAGCCGGTCTCCACGCAACTCTGGGGCGATGATCCCGCCACGATGGCCGCTGCCGCGAAGGTCGTGCGCGAGTGCGGCGCGGATATCGTCGACATCAACTTCGGCTGTCCCGCGCCCAAAGTGACGAAGACTAACGGTGGATCGGCCTGTTTGCGCGACGTCGATCGTTGCGAGGCCATCATGAGGGCCGTCGTGGAAGCCGTCGATTGTCCGGTGACGATGAAGATGCGTCTTGGCTGGACGGAAGATAAGCTCGTGTACGTGGACGTCGCGCGCCGTGCGCAAGACGCCGGCATCAAAGCCGTGACGCTCCACGCACGCACCGCTCGCCAGTTCTATAAGGGCAGCGCCGACTGGCAGCACATCAAGCAGTTGAAAGCATCGGTAGACATTCCGGTGATCGGAAACGGCGATCTGGACGATGCTTCTCGCGCTATGGAGCGCATGCGCGACAGTGGTGTTGATGCGATTATGCTCGGACGCGCGACGCTCGGAAATCCATGGCTCATTTCCCAGATTGCCGATCTGATGGAAGGCCGGGAAGCCCAAGCCGCACCTTCAGCGGCAGAGCGTTTGCAGTTCTGCATAGTGCACTATCGACGAATGGTGGACGAACTGGGTGAAGCGCGTGCGGTGCCGCAAATGCGCAAGCATGTCGCGCTGTATCTCAAAGGCATCCCCGGTGCGGCAATTCTTCGTGAACGCATCATGCACATCGATGAAGCCGACACCGCCACACTCGTAATCCAAGAAGCGATCGCGCGACTGGAATCTGCGCCCATGGTCGCCGCGTAAAAGGAAGAAGCGTACCGTGACTGCATCGCCGTCGACCACGTTCGCGTCAAGGTGGATAGCTGAATTGACGGAAGGCAAGAAGAGTGATTCAGTCTGATGACGCGTTGTACGGCGACGGATCGCCGCAAGAGCTTTCTGCGGAAGCTTTTGAGAACTACAAGAACTATGTAAATCCGCCGCTCGCGCGGGTGATGAAACTTTCGGGGTCGCCTGTTGAGGTGCGTGCGCAAGGCACAACCATTTGGGATCACGCAGGAAAGACGTATCTCGATTTCGCCGGCGGATACGGCGTCTTTACGCTAGGCCATTCGCATCCGCGCGTTCTTGCCGCCGTTAAAGCGCAGATGGAATTGCTGTCGCTCTCGGGAAAAACGATGTTCAACGTTATGCTCGGGCGCGCGGCGAAACGGCTCGCCGAGTTAGCCCCCGGCGATCTGAACATCTCGTTTTGGTGTAACAGCGGAACAGAGGCGATTGAAGGTGCCATCAAACTCGCACGCGCCGCAACCGGGCGCAATACGATCGTTGCAACCACCGACGCCTATCACGGCAAAACGCTCGGCGCCCTTTCGATCAGCGGTCGCGAAACATTTCAAACGCCGTTCCACCCACTTCTTAGTAACGTCGTACACGTGCCGTTTGGTAACGCGGAAGTTCTCGTCGAAGCGCTGCGCGATGCGGCTGCGTTCGTCGTCGAGCCGGTGCAAGGTGAGGGCGGCGTAAACGTTCCCCCCGCCGGGTACCTCTCAGCGGTCCGCGACATCTGCGATCGCACCGGCGCGCTGTTCATTGCAGACGAGGTGCAAACCGGACTTGGACGGTGCGGTTACCGCTTCGGGTGCGATCGAGACGGCGTCGTTCCCGACGTCATGACGCTAGCGAAAGGGCTCTCCGGAGGCGTTATTCCCGCCGGTGCGTATATTGCGCGAACCGAGATTTGGAACCGTGCCTATGCGAAGGCGCCATTGATTCACACATCGACGTTCGGTGGAAGCGAGATCGCCTGCGCCGCGGCGTTAGCGGCGATGGACGTTCTCGAAGAGGATCACTTAGCGGAAAACGCTCGCGCGCGCGGCGAGCAACTACTCGAGGGCGCGCGCACGATCGCGCGCGATTTTCCTATGGTCGTTCGTGAAGCACGCGGCTTGGGTCTCTTGGTCGGGGTAGAACTCACACATGAAGGCTACGGCGGCTGGATCATTCCCGAAATGCTGAAGGCCGGCGTTACTGCAGCCTGGACGCTCAACCAACAGCGCGTGATTCGTCTCGAGCCGCCGTTGATCGTGAGCAAAGAAGAAGTCGATATTGCGCTCGCGGCATTGCGGGCAGGGGTGGCAGCGGCCGCTGAGAAGCTAGGCCGCTTGTAAAAATGCCCTACGTTGAGACGACTATCGCCATCGCGGCTCCGGCGCGCGTGGTGTACGAACTTGCCAAAGAGCAAGAACGATTTCCGCAGTTCATGCCCGACGTCGAGACCGTGAAGGTCCTCGAACGCCACGCCGACCATTTGATTACGCGGTGGAAAACGCTCGTCGAAGAGGCACCGATCGAGTGGACTGAAGAAGATCGCTTTGATGATGCCGCCTTGCGCATCGATTACAAATTGCTCGAAGGCGACTTGGACAAGTTTGAAGGCGCATGGACGTTTGATGAGCGCGACGGCAAGACGCACGTGCTTCTGGGCGTCGACTACGATTTCGGCGTCCCGACACTCGCCGAACTTATCGGACCGACGCTCGAGAAAAAAGTACGGGAGAATAGCGAAATGATGTTGGCGGCCTTGAAAGCCGAGGCGGAAAAATGAAGTTTTGCTTCGTCATTCATCCGTTGTCGCTCGTGGACGTCGCGCGCTACGAACCGGGTGCCTTGGGCAAGGGCGAACCGATCATTCGCAAGATACTGGAGTGGATGCCGTCGTATGCAGCCGTGCATGTTACCGGAGTGCGCACGCCGGACGGGCGCGAAACCGAAGGATGGTTCGTCGCGGCGCCGCTTTTGCCCGAGCAGATGATCGATTTTCCGCGCGAGGAAGTGTACAAACGGATCGTTCGCGCAATTGAGATCGGCGCTGAACTTGGTGCCGACGTTGCGGGGCTCGGCGCATTTACGGGCGTCGTCGGCGATGGCGGCATCACGATTGCCGAACGTTCGCCGATTCCGGTCACGACGGGGAACTCATTAACGATCGCAGCCGGAATTCAGAGTCTGTTTCGCGGTGCTGCCGAAATGAGCGTCGATCCGGCGGAATCGACAGCCGTCGTTGTCGGCGCAACCGGTTCGATCGGCGGCGCGTGCGTGCAGCTCATCGCTCCGCGAGTGAAGCATGTGATCCTGGTCGCTCGCAATAACACGCGCCTCTCCAAATTTCACGAGCAGATTCGCTCGAAACTGCCGTGCGAATCGTCGTACACGACCAACATTCCCGAAGCGGTGTCGCGTTCACAATTGATTCTCACGGCGACGTCGTCGACGCAGGATATCATTCAGCCTGAAGATCTGCAAACCGGCTCGATCGTCTGCGAGCTGTCGTTACCGCACGATGTTAGCCGGCGCGTCGCGCTCGAACGTCCCGATGTGCTGGTGACCGAAGGCGGAAACATGTTGGTGCCCGGCACACCGCGCTTCGAACGGATTCGCGAGCCGGGAACGGATTTCGACCTGGGATTGCCGCCGCGCACGGCGCTCGCATGCATGAGCGAAACGATGGTCCTCGCGCTTGAAAACCGTGCCGAATGTTACACGCTCGGCCGCGGCATCGAACTGCAAAAAGTGATCGATATTGAGTCGATGGCCCACCGTTGCGGATTTCGTCTCGCCGACATGCGGGCATTCGACGTCGCGATCACGCCCGAAAAAATCGCCGCCACCCGCGCCGCCGCGCTAACGCGGCGAGGCCTGGCCGTATGAAGCGAGTCGTCTCAGTTTCGTTAGGGTCTTCCACCCGCGATCATCGGGCTCGGGTTCAGTTGCTCGGTGAAGAATTCGATATTTCGCGTGAGGGCGTCGATGGAAAACTCGATGCGGCCATTGCGAAGGTGCATGAACTCGATGGAACGGTCGATGCGATCGGGCTCGGCGGAATCGACGTGTATCTGTATGCCGGTTCTCACCGGTACGCCTTGCGCGATGGTTTGCGACTGCTCGAAGCGGCGAAGACCACGCCGGTTGTCGACGGAAGCGGATTGAAGAATACGCTCGAGCGGCACGCGGTGGAATTCATGCAGAACCAACTCGGTATCGATCTGCGTGGAAAGCACGTATTGATGGTGAGCGCGCTCGACCGGTTCGGCATGGCGCAAGCGCTCGTGGACGCCGGCGCCGACGTTCTCTTCGGCGATTTCATCTTCGCACTCGACAAAGATATGGCCGTTCGCGATCTCAAGACGTTCGAAGAGATGGCGGAGAAATATCTTCCCGATGCCTGCAAGCTGCCGTTTCAGTTCTTCTATCCGACCGGAAAGAAGCAAGAAAAGCCGCCGCAGCCGAAATACCCGCAATACTACCAAGAAGCCGACATCATCGCGGGCGATTTCCACTTCATGCGTCAATTCATGCCCGATCGCCTCGACGGAAAGATTGTCCTCACGAATACCGTGACGCCGCAAAACATCGACGAGCTACGTGACCGCGGCGTGAAGATGCTCATCACCACGACTCCGGATTTCGAAGGCCGTTCATTCGGAACGAACGTCATTGAGGCGGCGCTGCTCGCAATCGTGGGGAAACGCTGGGCCGACGTCACGCCGGCGGACTACGAGCGCCTTCTTCACGAACTGCATCTGAAACCGCGCGTTATCGAGTTGAACTAGGCTTCCGGTGATCGTCGGCGTCGTATCCGATACGCATCTGCCGAAGTTCGGACGCAAACTTCCGAACGCGCTCGTACGCGGGCTCACGAAAGCGCACGTCGAGACGATCGTGCATTGCGGCGATATCACCGAGGCATTCGCGCTGGAGCTATTCGAGCAGATTGCGCCGGTGGTTGCAGTTGCGGGCAACAACGACGGCAAGATGCTCCTCGAAACGCTCGGCGAGTCGAAGATTCTCCTGGCAGCCGGTGCGCGCATCGGCATTGTCCATGGGCACTCGGGAAAGGGCCGTTCGACGCCGGATCGCGCCTTTAACGCTTTCGCCGGGGATCCCGTCGACGCGGTGCTCTTCGGGCACTCCCACATCCCGCATAACGCGCGCCGCGACGGCGTTCTCCTCTTCAATCCCGGCTCGCCGACCGACAAGCGCATGAACCCGGCGTACACCTACGGCATCCTGCGCGTTGAAAACGGCCGAATTCGCGCGGCGCACCGTTTCTATTTCTCGCGAGCCTAAGAGAGCGAACGGCCTATTGGCGGCTGAGGCATGGAAAGCCCTGGGCTTGGGTATACCCTCGCCATTCCGGTGCGGCCGGCATCTTCGTGCATGGGCCTACTCAAGGTGCAGGGGAACGGTTCGGGTCCCCCAAACAAACCGCGCCAGCGTCCTCATAGGGACGCAATATTTACTTCGAGAGGACTGCCAACTCGGTGCCTTCAGAGCCCCTGGGTGGTCCTTCGTGAGGTCTGCTAGCTTGAACGAAAAAGAGATTGTCCTTACCGCCGAAGGCCTCTCCAAGCTCCAAAATGAGCTGGATGAGCTGAAGACCGTTCACCGCAAGGAAGTGAACGATCGCATTCGCCAGGCCAAAGAGTACGGTGATCTGAGCGAAAATGCGGAGTACGAGGACGCAAAACAGGAACAGGCCTTCATCGAGGGACGAATCCTCAAACTCGAAGGGATGATTCGCAATTCGCGCCTCATCGACGAGTCCGAATATGCCGCAGACGAAGTGCATCTTGGTGCGACCGTCAAGGTGAAGGATCTCAAAAATAACGACAGCTACGAATTCAACATCGTTGGCTCGGCAGAAGCAGATCCGTCGAATCAACGCATCTCGAATGAATCCCCGCTCGGTCGCGCGTTGATCGGTCACAAGAAGGGCGAGACGGTCGACGTCTCAACGCCGCGCGGCGTCGTCAAATACAAAATCGAATCGATCCGCAACTCGTCAACCACCAAAAAAGCCGCCAAAAAAGCTTCGTAGCAACCGGCAACGTCGGACTCCCCTCGACGAAGTCTCGGCCATACCGACGAGGTCCCGGCCAACCGACGAGGTCCCGCGCCACGAATGCACCGACGAAACGCCTTTTTGGCGCGCCCCAGGGGAACCTCAACCTTACATAACTCTCTCGCGCGCCATGTCCCGGGGGCCCCACGAAGTGGGGGGCGCGCAGGCCAGGCCGGAGCGCCTTTAAAATGGACACGAGAAAATCTGAAGCAGCGCTTGTTGCGGCCAGACGTGATAATCTGGCCGCGTTGCGTTCGCGCGGAAACGATCCGTTTGCTCAAACGCGCTACGCCGTCGAAGCGACGGCACAAGAATTGCTGGCGCGCTACGGGTTTTTGGAAATCGGCCAGCACGCGGAAGCAGAAGGCTGGAACATCGCCGGACGCCTGATGTCGAAGCGCACGATGGGTAAGACGATCTTCGCCGATCTTCACGATCGCACCGGACGTCTTCAGCTCTACGTGCGCAAAGACGAAATCGGCGACGCGGCATTTGAGGATTGGGAAAGCCTCGATCGCGGTGATCTCATCGGCGTTCGCGGTTTCATGTTCCGTTCCAAAAAGGGCGATCTAACGCTGCACGTTTCGTCGTTCGCCGTTCTCGGCAAAGCACTGATGCCGCTTCCCGACAAGTGGCATGGACTGCAAGACGTCGAAAAACGCTATCGTCAGCGCTACGTCGACTTGATCGTCAATCCCGACGTTCGCGATACGATGATCATGCGCAGCCGAATCATCTCCGAGACGCGCCGCTTCATCGACAACCTCGGGTTCTACGAAGCCGAAACGCCCACGCTCCTTCACATTGCGGGAGGCGCCGCTGCACGGCCCTTTGTCACGAACGTCAACGCGCTCTCCGGCGAACAGATGCAATTGCGTATCGCGACCGAGCTGAATCTGAAACGCCTCATCGTCGGCGGCCTCGAGCGCGTGTACGAGATCGGGCGGATCTTCCGCAACGAAGGGATCGATACGACCCATAACCCGGAGTTCACCATGTTGGAACTCTACGCAGCGTATTGGGACGTGCACGACATGATGGAGTTTAACGAGGCGCTGATCGCGCATCTCGTTTCCGTCGTAACCGGTGGGAATACTGAGTTAAAGGTCGGCGAAGAAACGATTTCCTTTGCGCGGCCGTTTGCGCGTATCAGCTATCTCGACGGCATTGCGCAATACTCCGGCGGAAAATTCACGCGCGAGCGGCTCTTGAATCCGGAATCCGCGGCGGAGATTCTGCACGAGCTCGGGTTGCCGAAGTCGCCGACGCACGGCCACGCTCTCGACAAAATCTTCGAAAAGATACTGGAGCCGAACCTGATTCAACCGACGTTCGTAACGGACTATCCCGTCATCATTTCTCCGTTGGCAAAGCGCAAGAGCGGCGACGCCGATCTCGTCGACCGGTACGAACTGTTTGCCAATACGATGGAAATCTCGAATGCGTTTACGGAGCTGAACGACCCCGACGATCAGCGAGCGCGCTTCGAAGCGCAAATCGCCGAGCGCGGCGCCGGCGACGAGGAGATCCCGGAACCGGATTGGGACTTCGTGCGCGCGCTCGAATACGGTATGCCGCCAACGGCCGGTATCGGCATCGGGATGGATCGTCTGATCATGCTGCTCACGAACAACACGTCGATCCGCGACGTCCTCTTGTTCCCGCTCCAACGGCAGCACGGGTAGCAATGGACGGTCAAAAATGCGCGCACGAGCAGTGTACGTGTTACGTCGATCTGGGCGAGCTGTACTGCAGCGTTCACTGCCGCGAAATGGAAACGCAGGATCCGGACGCGCCGCCGCACGACCGTTGCGGCTGTCGTCATGCAGAGTGTCTTAACGGAGTGTGAAACAGTGATCTTTCGGGTGTTGCTTACAGCGTTCGTGCTATTTGCTATGGTCTTTGCCGGCGCACGAGCGGATACGTCGGTCGGTCTGGAAGCCGGCGTTGGAACCGTGCAGCATCAGGAGTGTTGCACGGCGTGGGAGCGTTCGCGAGCAACCGCCGTAGCGGGCATCGTACAAATCGAGCATCGTGCCGGCCGCGCGGAAGTGCTTCTCGAAGGTTTTCCGTCACACGGTCCGGCCCAATTTTCCGCAAACAGTCTTCAACTGTACGACACGCGTCTAACGTACCTGGGTGGCGCCGTTCGCTATTGGCTGCGTGACGGGCGCACTGGCTTCGGTCTTGGCGAGAATGTGTACAATCAAACCTCGACCTACCGGATCGGATCTTTCAACGGCAACGCATTGAACGAATACGAGTCATCGCGCGTCGTGGGCGCACGGTACGAACTGTTGCAGCGCTATGTGCTGCGTTCGGGCAGCAGCCTCGACGCGTACGTTGCGTACAATCCGAGGATGACCGCGCTCCTAACCCGGGACTTTCCGCCGCCGTTGGTCATATTTGGAAACACGTCGTCGCCGGAGCGAGGCGAGCAGCTCGACGGGCAATTACGCTACAGCAAGCCGCTGGGCCACAACCGGCTCGGCTATGGCGTGCGCTACGTGCACTTGCGGATGAACTTCGTGCACTCGGGCTCCTTGGCCGACGACAACCGGGTCTTCTACCCGTTCGTCTTTTTTGCGGTGGGACTGCGCTAATCCGACTTTAACTAAATCTATAGTTGACGGATTGCCTCCGCGGCGCTACACTGAGCGGGAATCAACTAAATAATTAGTAGCATCCCGGAGGCAGCCATGAAACGTCTTTCCATCAGCCTAGTACTCGCAGCGGCCACCGTCTTCTCCGGCTATAGCGCCCTAGGTCAGATCCTGACCCCGCAGAGCAACCTGAAGGTCATCGCAACCGTGGTCGCTCACGCGCATCACGGAACATTAAGCAACTTTATCTCTGCAACCGACAAAATGTAAGTCGGGTTCTGGACTCCGTTACCCTCACCGTCAATAGGATTTGGAGTCTTATGGACCTCACAAAAGAGTATCCGCGCAGCGTCTCTTCCAAGCTGCACGGGGTCACGCAAATCGGTCGCGCCATCGACAAGGGCAAAGCGACTGCCCACGGCAACGTCGGCGAATACCACTATAACTGTTCGATGGATCAAGCCGTCTTCGGCTTCTTGGGTGTCGATCACGAAGCGTTGCTCGACGTCATCAAGAACGCGAAGAACGACGCAGAGATCGAAGCGTATGTCAAACCGTTCATCGACAAAAAATCGCCCGAGGAGATCGAGCGCTGGAATGCGGAATGGTTGACGAAGAAACCCCAGGGAGATTCGCTCGAATATTTTCTGAATCTGCGTGGCCAGATTGCGCCGGATCGGACGGACGTAACGGCGTGGCCCGATCTGCTGGATCTGGACGAGAAACGCCCGGTCCCGAAGCGCGAAACGGTGAACGCTTAACGACAACCGTACGCTGTGCCGTCGAATACGACGGCACGGCGTTTTGCGGTTTTCAATTTCAACCGGCGGTTCGTACGATCGCGGGAGAAATCGAAGCCCAGCTTAGCCGGATGATGAACGAACCGGTGAAAATCAGCGGCGCAGGACGCACCGACACCGGCGTGCATGCGAGCGGACAGGTCGTTTCCTTTGCGACGGCGCGTCCGTTTCCGTTTCATCGTCTCGCGATTGCGCTTAATTCCTCACTTCCGCACGACTTGAGCGTTCGCGACGTGACGATCGTTCCGCCAACATTTTCCGCGCGGTTTTCCGCTTGCGAGCGAACGTACGTCTACGCGATCTTGAATCAACGCGATCGGGCTGCATTGCTTGCGCATCGTGCATATCATGTATACGCGGGCCTCGACGTTGAACGAATGCGTGACGCGGCGCAGCATCTGCTTGGCGAGCACGACTTCCGCTCGTTTTGCGGCGTCTTACCGGAGAGTGGTCCGACGATCCGTACGGTGAAGTCGCTCACGATCGAAGAGCATCGCCCGTATCTGCGGATTCAAATATCTGCCGACGGCTTTTTGCACCGGATGGTGCGCACGATCGTGGGAACGCTCATCGAATGCGGCGCCGGCCGGCGTGAGCCGGACCGCATGCCGCAGGTGCTTCAGGCACGCGAGCGTGCTGCCGCGGGACTCACGGCGCCGGCTCGTGGCCTTTATCTGGCGGGCGTCACCTACACCGATGGCTACGACAGCTACAAGGAGCCGCCGCTCTTCCGCTGAGCGACCGGCTCAATGGCCAATCTCCTCGAGCAGCCGCTGCAACTGTTTCGTCTGTCCCACGCTCAGGCGCCGTAGCAGACGGGCTGCCCTGTCGGCGGCGATCTCCAGCGCTTCATCGAGGAGGGCTCGCCCCGCGTTCGTCAGGGCGGCGCGAGAAGCGCGCGCGTCTTCGGGGTCGCGCTCGCGGCTCACGATGCCGCGTTTCTCCAAGGGCAAGAGCGCTCGAGTGATGCCCGACGGCGTCACCTGAAGGTCGCGGGCGAGGTCGGTCGGGCGCCGGGCCTTTTCGCTCGCTGCTCGGATCGCGAGAAGCAGGCGTAGCTCGGCAAAGCTCAGACCCTGGACTTCGAGCTTTTGTGCGGCAACGGCGGCGGCGTTCGCCAGCGCGAGGAGCGTTTCCATGGCGTCGGTAGGCATGGCGTGAAGAGTACTTGAGTACTCACGTAGTTGTCAAGTAGTTCAAAGTCTCGAAAATCGCTTGACGACGAGGCGATTCTCCCGGTAAGATGCGGAAGTTCGCGTGCCGCCCCTGGTGGAAGCGCGACCAGACTTTTCGTTTAGGGCAGTAAGAAATCGATGCGCACGTATCAGCAAAAAACAGAAGAAACGCAGCATGACTGGTTCATCGTCGATGCGGCGGGGCAGCGCCTCGGCACGCTCGCGGTACGAATCGCGCGTGCGCTTTCCGGCAAGCACAAGCCGACATGGACGCCGCATATCGACAACGGCGATCACGTTATCGTGATCAACGCCGCGAAGATCGAACTGGGCGGCAAGAAGTGGGACGACAAAGTCTATCATCGCCACAGCGGTTTCCCGGGCGGTCTACGTACGCAGACGGCGCGTGAAATTCACGACAAGCATCCCGAACGTCTCATTGAAATGGCCGTTCGCGGTATGCTCGCGACCAACCGTATGCGCGACCAGCAACTGCGTCGCCTGAAGGTTTATGAAGGCGAATCGCATCCGCACGACTCGCAAAAGCCCCAACCGCTGTTCTAGGAGTACTGCGTGAACGACAGCAACCACATTCAAGCCACTGGCCGCCGTAAGCGCGCGATCGCCCGCGTCAAACTGACGCTGGGCCAAGGCGTCATCATTGTCAATAAGAAGCCGGTCGACGAATACTTTCCTCGTCCGCAACTGCAGCAAATCGTTCGCCAGCCCTTCGAGGCAACGCAAAGCGCGGGCCGTTTCGACGTTCACGTGAAGGCTGAAGGCGGTGGCGTTACCGGTCAGGCCGGCGCCGTGCGTCACGGAATCGCGCGCGCATTGGTCGAGATGGACGGGTCCTTTAAAGAGACCCTTCGCAAACATGGCTTCCTCACACGCGATCCGCGCGAAAAAGAATCGAAGAAGTACGGTCGCAAGCGCGCCCGCAAACGCTTCCAGTTCTCGAAGCGCTAATCTGCGGGAACGTCCTGTTCCAGTGCAAAAGGGCCGCCTGCATGGGCGGCTCTTTTCGTTTGTTCGCAAGGCTCGTTGCGATCGCACTCGGCGTTGCTGCGCTCACGGTGCATCCGTCTGCGCAGTGGGTGGAGATGCACTATGCCAACGGCGGATATCCGGTGTGGGAACACACGCATCTTTCCGTTCACGCAACGCCTTGCCGTGGTCGCTCGGCGACGTTGCCGCATTGGCTCGGTGTCGCGGTGGTCGTGTGGCGGATCATCGTGTACTGGCGCCGCGCGGCGTCTTCGCATCGTGCCGAAGATCGCGCGGATCGTTTTCGATCTCGCTGCTATCGCCGGCGTCTATTCCATGCTGGTTCGAAGTCGAGCTGGGGCTGGAACTACGATCGCGCGCCGATCGAAGCGCGACTCGCGTACGACGCGGCGCGCGTACTCCGCACGCGGTCGATGCGCTGCGCGAGGTCGCAATCGCACGGATGAATGCGCTTGCGCCTGCAGCGCATGCCGCGCGTGAACTAGCCATTCGATCTGCCGTCGCTGCGCGGCGACTGGATTCCGGCGGTACAGGCGGCGGCGATGCGCTGGAGCCCGAAGTCGGCGCAGCCAAAGCCGACGCTCGCCGATCCGTTTATGGATGCGACCGGAACGAGCGGGTTCATCAATCCGCTTACGCTCAACGTTCAGCTTGCGAGCGATTTGCTGTGGTTCGAGCGTCCGTTTTCGCTGGCGCACGAATGGAGTCACGTCGCGGCTTACGCGCGGGAAGATGAAGCAAACTATCTCGCCATCATCACTTGCTTACGGTCTTCCGACGCTGCGGTCCAGTATTCCGGCTGGCTCGAGCTCTTTCTCTACCTTCCGCCGCTGGACCACTACGACAAGAAGACGTTCGTGCCGCTGGTGTGGCGAGATTTTGCGGCGATTCGCATGCGTAACGACCGTCGCGTCAATCTGACGCTCGCGCATTGGTCCTGGAGAACCTACAACGCCTATCTGAAATCAACCACGTTGCCGGCGGTGTAGAAAACTACAACGAAGTGACGCGGCTCTTTCTGGGAATTCCGCGAGATAGCCGTGGCGTGCCGGTGCCGGCCAGAGCCGTATCAGACGTCTAAGTCGGAATCGACTCCGCGGGGAATCAAGAAGAATGCTGCGATCGCAATATAGAGCGCGAAACTTGCGATTGGGGAAATGAGTGCAACCAATGTCGCCGCAATGTCAGGTGGCGTTGCCGGCGAGATACGTTCGGACCGTCGCATTCAGAATGTGGGGATGACGGACTGGCCGAAAGCGTCCTTTCGAATGAGATGACGAAGCATCAAAGTATAGGTCGTTGCACAATACGAGAGCACGATGCCGTAGAGCAGGGTCGAGGCATGCATCGTCGGGTATTCG
>CAWEGP010000005.1:0-210374 GCA_963808755.1 Vulcanimicrobiia bacterium | reverse complement strand
CCAGCGAAGGACGCTCATCGGTTTCCCCGGTTCTTTGAGGTTCGGTCGAACGTTTTCTTCGGCCGGTTCGCCGAGCTTTCTCGACCAGATCGTGCTTCGCGTACAGCATGATTCAGCCGCTCCTCATTCCCGACGCTGCGAACGTCACCGCGATGGCCGCCAACACCGCGCCGTACATCACATGCGCAAGCGGGCTGAGCCACGCCCATTTGGCTTCCATCATTTCGCGTCCGCCCGGCGTAATCTGCGCGCCCCAGAAATTGATCACCCAAAGCGTGAGCGCATAGCCGACCGCCGTCATCCAAAACTCGTGCGTTAAGCGATCCGCGACGATTGCGAAGAGCACGCCGAAACCCGCGGAAAGCGCAGTATGTAATGCCAAACCGAACGCGATAATGCCGGCGCCGCCATCCTTCGCGCGCGGCCCCAGCACGATGCTTGCCAGACGTTTCGGCATATGCCAAGGCGATTGCCCGACGGCGCGTCCGAGAGCAGCCATTGCAAGTGCCATGGCGAAGCCGCCGCAAAGTCCGGCTACCAGACCTTGCACCAGTGAAATTCGTGCCGATTCGATGAGAACGCCGTGATCCCACATATCTGCACTGTTCCCGTGCGCCGCGTGCAATGCAACGATCGTGGGCTCGCTTCGTTCACGCAAAGCTGCGGCGCGGGTACATGCCAAGGCGTGGGGCTGCCGAAAGACGTTTTTCCGATCTATCTGACGACGTTCATCGACATGCTCGGATACACACTGCTCATCCCGCTTTTGCCGGCGCTGGCCAAACAGTACGGTGCCCACGATTGGATGATTGGCATGCTCTTGAGCATCCCGGCGTTCTGCGCCACGATCGCCGCGCCAATCTGGGGCAAGTTCAGCGATCGCGCCGGCCGCAAGTACATCATTCTCATCGCGCAATTCTTTACGCTCGCGGGCTACACGATGCTCGCGATCGCGCCGTCGCTATTTTGGATTTATATCTCCCGCCTCATATCGGGCACGGGAGCCGGCAGCCTCGGAGCGGCAGCATCGTACATCGCCGACGTGACCGAACAGAAACAGCGCGACCGCGCGTACGCTTTTTACGGAGCGGTCTTCGGCTCGGCGTTCATCGTGGGACCGGTGGCCGCCGGTTTTCTGCAAAAATGGGGCCTGCAGTTTCCGTTCTTCGTTGCGGCGGGACTCGAAATCATCAATATCGGCGTGACGTACTGGCTGCTGCCGTGGCGCACGCACGAACGGCGCGAAGAGACGAGCGTCCAAAAGTCGCTCGAGGCATCACTCAAGCCGAACGTGCGTCTCGTGCTGCTGCGCCAATTTCTCTTCGTTTTTGCGGTCGTGTACCTGCTGTCTGCTTTCGCGTTGTATTTGGATCACGTCGTTCACGAGACCATCCAGCGCATGAGTTGGCTGCTCGCGGGAGCGGGCGTCGTGGGCGGAGCAACCCTGCTGATTGCCGTCACGCCGTTGACCAAACGCTTCGGCGATCGCATCGTGGGGCAGTTCGGTTTCGTTCTGCTCTTCGTCGCGTACGCGCTGATTTATTTCGTGCAGTCGCTGCAGTGGTTTTTCCCGGTGCTGATTCTGTGGGCGGCGGGCGCCGCGATGGCCGAACCGACGCTCATGGCGTTGCTGGCGAAGCGCGCGCCTGAATCCGAGCGCGGGGCAATCATGGGCGTCAGCGATTCGGCGAATTCCGTTGCGCTGATCCTTGCGCCGGCAATCGGCACCGCCATCGTCGGCGTTCAGCCGCGCCTCATCGGTGTGCTCCCGGCGATTGCAGTTGCCGCGGCCTGGACGCTCGGACGACGGCAGCGCGGCGCAGAACCATCAGCGCCTGTGTAAAGATTTGACGCGCTTTCCGTAACGCTCTTCATAATCTCCGCTGGTCCGCCGATAGTCATTTCACCTAGGGGAGGTATGGAGTGATACATTGGAGCGCCATCGGTTCCTCTGGATTTTTTGTTTCGTCACCGCGCTTGCTGCGTGCGGCGGCGGAGGCGGCGGCGCCGGCGGCGGATCGCTGCCGGCAATAAACCCGCAGCCCTCACAAGGCACCACCACTCAATCGAAGCCGAGCAGCAGCCCGCAACCGACGATCACCTCAACCCCCATTTCGGTCGGAACGCCGCCGCGGCATTCGACACCTACACCGCACCCAACTCCGACACCAAGGCCTACGGCAACTCCATCGCCGACGCCAACGCCGCAGCACACCGCAACGCCGTCTCCGACGCCGTCGCCGGTGGGCTCGTCGACGCCGGATATTCTCACGCACTATGTGATCCAACCGCCGAGCAACGGTGTGTACGTCGGCGCCGGTGTTCTCGATCTGCCCGCAGCGCTCGAGCAGAGCACCAATCGCGTCCTGCAAGTCTCGTTGCACAACACCCACACGTTCTTCGATTTTTCCACGGTCAACGAAAGAGAAATGGGCAACGACGGGCCGATGGGGCGCATATCGCTCCTGAGTCTGGACTGCGACGGTGTGAATGCGACCGCTATCGCAAACGGCACGTACGATTCAACGCTCGACGCGCAAGCGCAAGGCGTCAAGGCGCTCGGCTACAACGTGATGATCCGTATCTGGCGCGAGATGAATTTCAACATGAACGGGCGCAACGCAAACAACAACAATTGCTTCACGCCCGGCGACACCGTTGCCCAGGCCCAGGCGGAATATGTTGCGCTGTATCGGCACATCGTCACCGTGTACGCGAAGCAGGGCGTTCGTAACGTCACGTGGCTTTGGTGTCCGGCGATCGGCCCGGGAGCACCCAAGATGATCAACGTGCCCCTGCTTCAGGGCTTTTATCCGGGCGATGCGTATGTCGACTGGGTGTGTGCCGACGCCTACGACAAGCCGGCGCCCGGGTACGGCGTAAATTATGTCTGGGGATCGGGCAATCCAAACGACAACCCGTCGCAGTTCTTGGCCTCGTTCCACAAGCCGGCGATTATCGCCGAAACGGGCGAATGCAACGTGGCCGAGGTCTACAGCTGCATCGGTTTTACCTACTCACAAGCCAACTATCTGGCGGGAATGGCTGCCGCCATGCAGCCCGGCGGGATGCTCTATCCAACTGTGAAAGCGTTCTTGTATTTCGACATAAGCGATCCCCGAGGGTGGGATTTCGAGCTGGACAGCGGAGGCATGAGTGCATTTACGACAATGCTGCACACGCCGTTTTACAATCCGTTGGGCTGTAGTTCCGTCGCCTGTCCGCAGCCGCCGGCTGCACTGGAAGACTAGATTCACTCCCGCCAGCAAGAAAAGAGCCCTCGCGCTTTGCGAGGGCTCTTTCTTTTTCGTTTCACACTGCCGCAAGTTCGCCGAGCGCTGCGGCATCTAGGGCCTGGCCCAGATCCGCAATCAAGTCGGGAACGTCTTCGATGCCGACTGAAAGCCGGAGCAAGTCGTCAGTTACGCCAAGCGCGAGCCGTTCATCGGCTGTAAGCGGAGCGTGGGTCATAATCGCTGGACTGCAAATCAGCGACTCAACGCCGCCGAGCGAGGTGGCAAGATTGAAAATCCTGGTCGAACGCGCGACCTTTCGCGCCCGCTCGGCGTCTCCGCGGATCCGAACCGAAACGATGCCGCCGAAGCCCGTCATCTGGCGCTTTGCCACCTCGTGTTGAGGATGGTCGTTCAAGCCGGGGTAGTAGACTTCGGCAACGTCGTCGCGCGTCCGCAGATACTGTGCGACAGCGAACGCGTTCGCTTCGTGAGCGCGCATCCGAAGCGCAAGCGTCTTTGCTCCGCGCAGCGTCAGGTAGGCGTCCCACGGACCGGGAATCGCGCCGACGGCGTTCTGATGGAACGCGATCTCCTGCTGCAAATCGGGATCGTCGGTAATCACTGCGCCGCCGACGACGTCGCTATGACCGCACAAATATTTCGTCGTTGAATGCATCACGACGTCGGCGCCGAGCGAAATCGGTTTTTGAAAAAACGGCGACGGAAAGGTGTTGTCGACCGCAACGACCTGCCCGGGCCGCTTCAATGCGGCAATCGCCGCGATGTCGATAATCTTCAAAACGGGGTTGGTCGGCGTCTCTATCCAGAACAGCTTCGTGTTCGGGCGAACAGCTGCTCGCGTCGCTTCCAAATCAGTCATGTCTACAAAGGCTCGTCGTGATGCCGTACCGCGTCAGCACTTTGGTGAACAGCCGATGCGTGCCGCCGTAGATGTCCCGGGTCGCCACGATGTGGTCACCCGTCTGTAGCAGCGCGGTGACTCCGGCGGCAGCGGCCATGCCGGAAGCAAAGCAACAGGCAAAGCGCGCGTCCTCGAGGTCCGCGAGTTGCGTTTCGAGCGCGCGGCGCGTCGGGTTAGCCGTACGCGAGTAGTCAAAACCCTTCGTCACTCCGACGTCGGATAACGTAAACGTTGCCGTCTGATAGACCGGAACGATCGTAGCGCCCGTTGCGCTACAGGGGTCTTGGCCGCTACGAATCGCGCGCGTACTGAAACCGCGAGTCGATGCGGAGTGGCCAAATTGCTGATTCGGCATGAGTTGCACTCCGTATACGAAAAACGGCTCCTCACCGCCGGTGAGGAGCCGTAAAAGTTACCTGGGTCACCAGAAAACGTTACCGCAAAGCCTCACCATCACCTACGCTTGTCGCGCGGCGCATCATGTGACGCATGAAACGGTACGTTCTTGTGAACATGTGCGGCCAGACTATCACACCGCTCGAATATCTGTCAACCGGGCGAGGAGCATGCAGGCAGGGCGTCATGTAAGATAAGGGTTACGCCTCGCGCCGGATAATCAATTCAGGGCGTTATTGCTCCGGAAAGATCGGCGTGCCCTGCGTCGCGCAGCATCTCCACGGTTGCGGGACTGCACTGCTGCTGATCGCGATCCGTCCACACGCAGCGGCGCACGTGCCGCAGATTCACGCCGTGCAGATCGGCGCCGTCGAACCGCGCGCACTCGAGCCGCCCGACGACGCGATTCCCGTCGTACTTCTCCGTATCGTTGATGCAGACCGCCGCATTTTCGAGGTCGGCGTTGCGCAGGTTCGCGCGCCGAAAGTTGCTGCCCATCACCGAGGCATTGTGCAGATTCGCACCGGAGAGGTTGGCCTCTTCGAGATTAGCGCCGTCGAAGTGGGTGCTGTTCAGATCCATTCCGTGCAGATCCGCGCCGCGCAGATTCGCGCCGTCAAAGCGTGCCGTCTGCATGGACGCGCCCTGAAATCGTACGTCCTCCAGGTTTGAGCCGTCGAATCGCGCGTCCGACAGATTGGCGTGCCGAAGATCCACGCCGCGCATGTTGGCGCCGTCCAGGCGCACGCCGTGCAAGTCTTTGCCGGAGAGATCTTCATTATCCAAGTTGCAGCCGTCGCATCGCGTAAGGATGGCGCGTGCCGTATCCCCGTCGAGATCGCGCAGTGCGGTGTCGCTCAAGTCGATACCGTCGAAACGAGAGCTCCGTCCAGGTGCGCCCCGTGGAATTTCGTGCCGCGCAGCGTCGTTCCGTCGAACCGCGCGCCGCTCAGGTCCGCGCCGCTCAAGTCCGCGCCGTCCAGATTCACGCCCTCGAGTCGCGCGTCGCGCAGATTGGCGTTACGCAAATTCGCGCCGTTCAGATCCGTACCTTGCAGCACCACGCCGTGCAGATCGTGGCTATGCAAGTCCACGCCGGCCATGTTGCATCCGCTGCAATGCGAGAGAATGTCGTCGGCGGTAAGCGGTTTGCCTTCTTGAGCGCGCACCGCGGCGGCGCTTGCGATGAGCAGACTCAAAGCCATGGCGGCTGCAACGTATCGTTTCATGTCCATTTCCAATCTGTTTCGTTACGGCATGGTCGCACCGGACAGGTTGCTGCCCGTTAGTTCAACTCGCGAAAGATCGACGCCGTGAAAATCGACGTCCGAGAAGTTGCAACCCTCGAACTTGCTGCCGTCGAGGCGCGCGCCGCGCAGTTGCGAGCCGCTAAAATTGACGCCTTCGAAGACGCTGTCGCGTAAATCCGCACCGCGAAAGTCCGCGTCGCTGAGATTCAGGCCGCTGACGTGAACCCCGCGCAAATCCATGTTGCGCGCGTCCACTTGTCCCAGGCTGCAGCCGGTGCACTTCGAGAGCAGCATGTGAAGCGTCCGCGCATCGAAGCTCTGGCCGGAGATATTCATGCCCGATATGAGGGCGCCGCTCAAATCGACGCCTTGCAGTGAGACGTCGCTGAGGTTTGCTCCCTCCAGACGCGTGCCTTGCAGATTTGCCCCCGCCAATCGGACGCGGCTTAGGTTTGCACCGGAAAAGTCGGCTCGACGCAAATCGGCTCCGCGCAGATCCGCATCGGACAGGTTGGAACCCGACATCTCGATGCCGCGAAGATCGCGTCCGTGCCAATCAACGTGCGAGAAATTGCATCCGGTGCATCGCACGACAGTCGTCGCAGCGACGATGACGGCCGGCACGGCAGCCGGAGGCCCTGCCGCCGTGTGGCGCACGACGATCGGGGCCGCCAGCGGCGCGGCTATGACCGGAGCGAAATTACTTGCGCAGATGAAGACGCCGATTGCCAGCACGATAGCGGTAAGTGCGGCGCTATAAGAGATGCCCAGGCGGCGGTTCGCGCCCATCTTGAGCAGTCGCTCGATGCGTACCGAGATATTTTTACGGCTCACAAAGACGCCTGGTGCGGCTAGCGGCGTGTGCGGCCACGACGTCACTTCGGCCATCTTGGTCAAGCAGTGCGCATAGGGGCGCACTTCGTGCGTGCTCGCGACGACGTGATCGTCGCAAGCAACCTCGCGTTCCATGTCGAGTTGCGCAGCAATCCAGCGGATGCCCGGGTTGAAAAAGTAGACCGTCGTGAGTACGCGCTGAAGGGCGTTGAACCAGTCGTCCGCGCGGCGCAAATGTGCAAGTTCGTGGAGAGCAATCTGATCGATTTCATCCGGCGAAAGCGTCGCGAGCAGGTGCTCGGGCAACAGGATCATTGCGTCGAATAAGCCGACTGCAACAGGAACTTCGATCTGACTCGAAACGCACAGGCGCACATCTACGGCGCTTTTAGGCATGGCATTCCATCGCCGCAGGTGGTCGCGATATTCGAACGGGAGCGGCAGTGCATCGCGTTTGAGGTGTTCGAGCGCGAGCAAGTTGAAAAGCAGCCGCAAAAGAAGCGCCGCGAAAATCACGAGCCAGACGGCGACGATTCCCAGCGCCACCCTCGCATCGACCGAGAAGATCGCGCGCTCGATGCGTAGTTGCGGTCGGAACGTGCGCGATGGAGACTGCGGCTGCGACAGAATAGCGATGCGGCGCGATTCACCGGTCGTCTGGTGAGCCGCAGTTTGAGTCGCAATCTGCGGGTTCTGCGCGGTGGTGGATATCGTTCGCGCGGCGGGCACGGTGACGGCGGTACTCGTAAGCAGCGGAAGCACGCTTGCCGCGAAGAGCGCAATCATCCAGACGGCGTAGCGCGTCGAAGCGGCATTGCGTGAAGCGGCACGCAGTGAAAGCCACGTGAAGATCGCAATCACCGGAGCCTGCCACAGACTGTTGATCAGCACGGCCAAGAGAAAGTCGACGGCGTGCGTCATTGCGATTCTTCCTCGTGCTGATCGATGAGCGCCCGCAGGCGGGCGATTTCGTCGCCGCTCAGCTTTTGTTTCTCGACGAGTTTGAGTGCCAGCGAGCCGGGCGAGTTCCGGAAGAAATTCTTCACAACGTGGCCGACGGCCGACTCTGCCGCTTGCTCGCGATCCACCACCGGTTCGTACACGTAAGCTCGGCCGTCTTCAAAGTGGCGCGCGAAGCCCTTCTTCTCCAAGATTCGCATCATGGTGAGCACCGTGCTGTAGTGCAGCGGCGGCGGCGGCAGCGCTTCGGCAATCTGCGCGACGGTGGCGCGGCGTTTCTCCCACAAAACGTCCATCAGGCGAAGTTCGGCCGGCGTCAGCGTCGGCGAAGGTTTACGGGCCACAGGCTCCTCCCGCAACTATTAATTCTTTAACAGATACTAGCGCAACCCCGTTGCCGCTGTCAATTAAAGAATTAATGACAAGCCCGCCCGGGGGTTACGCCACCCGATACTTCTTCAGGATGGCGCGAACGCGGTCGATCGGGATCGCCTCCGCCGTGCGATAGCGGGAGTGCACCGTCGTTGCTTGCAGCAACGAATTATAGACCGCTTCTTCGGTCGTCTCGAGCGCGGCTTGGAACAGCGGGGACATGCTGTCGGTGGTAACCGTGTCGTACGCGGCCGTGCCGAGCGCCTCGTATTTCACTCTCGATGCGGGCGCGGTCGAAAACGCGATCGCAAAGTCCCCGCTTCCATTCTCATACGACGACCCCACGCGCGCCAAACCGTACACCGCTCGCGCCGCGAGGCGCTGACACTCGCGTCCGGTGAGTGGAGCGTCGGTCGCGACGACGATCATGCACGAACCCTTACGCACAGGCGCAAAGTCGTATCTGCCGAGGCTCTTTGCCGACGGGCGCGCCGCCCATCGTCAGAACGCCGCCGAAATTGGTTTGAACCAACACGCCGACAGTGTAGGCCCCGAATTCTTTCGGCAATGCACGCGACGATGTTCCGATGCCGCCTTTCCAACCGAGGCACATCGTGCCGGTGCCCGCACCTACCGTGCCTTCCTGTACGGCGCCACTCTTTGCCGTTTCAATCGCGTGAATGACGTGTTCGCGTGTAACGTGCATTCCTCGAATGTCGCTCAGACCCGAATCGTTGGTTTCGCCGACCACGGCGTTGACCGAAACGACTTCTTCGTTTCCGGATTGCGCGAGCGTCCACGAGATCGCGCCAAGCATTCCCGTCCCGACGTTCAGCGTATTTGTGAGGATGACCGGCGTTTCGATCGTGCCGAGTTCCTGAACCTGCGTCGAGCCGGCAAGTTTGCCGTATGCGTTGCCGACGAAGACGCCGCCCGACACTTTATCCTGAAAAACGTTGCCGGGATGTGGAACGATCGCCGTGACGCCGGTTCGAATCGCGTCGCCCTCGACGAGCGTTACGTGGCCGACTCGCACACCCGGCACGTCGGTAATGGCGTTCAGCGCGCCGGGCGGAAATACGCCGGGCGCAAGTCCGATATCTCTGGCGCGCGGCCGCGACATGCCGGATTCGCCGGCCGGAAGTGCCGAAGCGGCGGCAGTTGAAATCGAGCTCAATAAAAGATCGCGCCTGCTAAGCTGCATCGCGCAGACTTCACTGCGCCGGACCGTGCAACCTAGTGTAATGTGCCGTACACGGACTTGCTCGGTTAAGGAATGCTTAGAGAATCGCGCAAACGAGCTTGCTCTACATACTTTGCCAAACTTTCCCCGACGTTGGGTACGTTTATTATGCGTGGAAAAGAAAAAGATTGTTGCGCAAAACTATGACTCGCAACTCTGCGCGGAGCTGGCGGGTCCGCCGCCGTGCACGTTTGAGCCTGACGTCAGGTGTTCCGATGCACTGGCCAAAATGGCCAGTTGGGACGCGGAGTCCGCAGCAATCTGCGTGGGAGATCGCCTTATAGGATTGCTGACGCTCGGCGATTTTAGAAAACTGCGGTCTCGGTCTCCAAGCGCCGCCTATGTTTCGTCAGTCATGACTCCGTTGCAGCATCTCGTCCGGATAGCGCCATGTGTTGGCGCTCGCGCAGCGATGAACACCTTGCTCGATAGCGGCTACGAGCTGCTGCCCGTAGTAGACGACGACGATCGCCTCATCGGCTTTATCTCTTGTTGGCCTCACGTGTAGACTACTTTTGCTGCGGCATCGCGCATTCGCCAGAATGATTCACATCCGGTAAAGGACCTTCGGCTCTGCTGTGTACGGCTCAGAACGCCTATACTTGTGTGACTTTTGGAAGGGGAGAGTTTAATGAACGAGACCTCATCCACCACAAAGGGAGTCCTGCAGACCGACGGACCGCCGGACAACAACCCGATGAACCTCGGGTGCACGGGGACCAACCTGAACCCGCAAGGTGAAGATACCCCGAGCGCCGTCCAAATCTACGTTTACGATTCCGCCGCGACGCCACCGACTTGCCCGACGGGATATGACACGTTCATAGGCGCCGACAGCGGCGTGGAATACACCCTCACCGTTAATGGCAACTCGAAGAGCTCAACGGCGCTCAAGTAGTCATTTATTATCAGGACTGATCGGCGGCGAGTCGCGCACAGGCACGTTCGATAGCCTCGCGACTCGCCTCTTTCGCCACCGGAACATCCGCGAAAACCGCCAAGTCGAGCGCAAGCTCGCTCAAGATGTTATGCGTATAGCCGCGATCTCCACGAATCGCTTTGGAGAGCGCAATGAGTTCGCGTGCCTCTTCAGAGTGCGACGTGCGGTCGAGCAGTACGGCGTATACTTCGAAGCAGCAGATCAACAACGACGGCACGCCGAGTTCGCGCGCAAGCACAAGTGCGTCATGGGCGTAGTTCGACGCTGTTCTCCAGTGCGTTCGCCGAATTTGCAGCGCGGACAGATGGCATAGAACCTCGACCTCATCGTGACGATCGCCGAGCGCGCGCTTCATCTCGAGCGCACGCTCGAGCGCCGGCGCAGCTGCGTCATAATCACCCTCATCGATTGCAATCTCGGCGCGCAGCGACCAAAAGGTGGCGAGGCGGTCACTATGCGCAGGTCCGACGCAAAGCGACATCCCGCGCTCCAGATATTCCTTTGCGGCAGCGGTATCGCCGCGGCGTTCGGCCGTTAACGCTAAGTTGTAGAGCGCCGTGATGGTGCCGATCTCGTGGTGTGTTTCCTCGAACATCTCGAGCGCTTGCCGGTAGAGTTTGTGGGCTTCTTGTTCGCTTCCGGATCGTTGCTCGATAACCGCAAGGTTGTGAAGCGCCTCGGCGGTGCCGGGCCGGTCCTGCAAGCGCGTGAAAATTTCCAGTGCTTGTACTGCAAATGCGCGCGCGTTCTGGTAATCATCTGCGATTGTAGCGAACGTCGAGGCGCGGCGAAGCATTTTAGCGTGCAGCATATCTGCCGACTCTCCCGCTCCCGCACATGCGCGCTCCAGCCAAGTTCGCGCCTCGGCAATATTGCAGTGTTGTTGCCAATACAGCGCAATTTTGAGCAAAAGTTCGAACGCCGGGCGCGGATCGGGCCGTTGCAATCCCCAATCGAGTGCGGTTCGCAGATTCGGGATCTCCAGCGCGAGCGCTTGCAGGTAGCGTTCTTCTTCTTGTTCGGTGGGCCACTCGCCCCACTGGTCCGCGAGCATTTTGAAATAGTCGAAATGGAGATCGCGAGCCATTGACGCCGAATCCAGCTCGTCGAGCCGGGCGCGACCGAATCCATGAAGCGATTCGAGCAAGCGATAGCGCATCGTGTCGCCGGCGGGCTCCGCCGCAACGAACGACTTATCGACGAGCGCGTCCAGCAATGCATACGCCGGATCGTCTTCCTCACCGGCCCACGCGACAGCCTCACAAGCCTCGAGCGAAAACCCGCCCTCAAAAGCGCACAGTAAAGCGAAAAAGCGCTGCTCCTTCGGATTGAGCAGGCGGTAACTCCATTCAATTGTCGCTTGCAGCGTTCGATGCCGCGCTTCTTGCGAAGAGTCTTTTGACGAGAGAACGGGCAGGATGGTGTTTAGCCGCGCGTCGAGTTGACGCGTGGTCAGGGTCCCAATTCGTCCAGCCACCAGTTCGATCGCCAGCGGCAAGCCATTCAGCTCCTCGCAGATGTGCTCGATGAACCCATCGGTTTGCGCCAGTCCCGCGCGGCTTTGAAAAAGAACTTGTGCATCCTGCGGGTTTAGTGCACCGATGCGCAGGACGCTTTCGCCACTTACATGCAACGACTCGCGGCTCGTAACGAGGATCGTAAGGCGCGGACAAGAGATTAGCAGCGCGTGCACCAGCCGTGCTGTCTCCGTATGAACGTGCTCGGCGTTGTCGAGCAGCAAAAACATCTGCTTTGCATTCAATTGTTCGATGAGCGTTTGCGTGAATTCTTGACCCGGCACGCCCGTGATGCGCAGCGTCGATGCGACCGTTTGCGGAATCAGGTCCGGATCCGTAACATCGGCGAGGCGCACGATCCACGCGCCGTCCGCGTACCGCCCGAGTTCGTTCGCGGCCGCATGGATAGCCAGGCGCGTCTTCCCGATTCCGCCTGGGCCGCACAACGATACGAGCCGATTTTTCGCAAGCGCGTCTTGCAACTGCGATAGCTCGGACTCGCGGCCGATGAAGGTCGAAAGCTGCGACGGCAAATTGTTCGGACGCGAATCCAAGGAGGCCAGAGCCGGAAACTGTCCTTCCAGGCCGGGTGCAGTCAATTGAAAGACGTGCTGCGGCTCGGTAAGGTCTCTGAACCTATGCGAACCGAGGTCGATCAACGACCATTCGTTTGCGAGCGTCTCACTGAGCAGCCTTGCCGTCGCGGCAGAAACGACGATCTGTCCTCCGTGCGCCGCCGACATCAACCGCGCCACGCGGTTGAGCGTCGGGCCGAAATAATCGCCCTTGTCCGCGATCGCATCGCCGGTGTGAATTGCGACTCGAATCCGTAGCTCGCCGGTGTCATCCGGCCAGCGCTCCGCGGCCAGCGCGATTTGCATAGCAACGGCGCCCCTTACCGCATCGCCTGCGTCCGCAAATATGCAGCAGCACGCGTCCCCGACCGTCTTGAAGATCGTCCCGCGGTGCCCCGAAACGATGCTCTCCATTATTTTGTTATGGCGTGCTAGCGCTTGCTTAGCCGCTTCCGGCGCGCGCTCCCAGAGCCGCGTACTGCCCACGATATCCGTGAACACAAACGTGGACGAGCCTTGCACGACGCTCGCCGCGGACATATCACATCCATTATTGCTCGAGCCGGGCAAGGCCCTTCGATACCTCACGATGACGGACGAAAGCATCGGCGCGTCATCAATCGATCGGTGCGCGTTGCCTTGCGCAGGTTCCTTACGTGCCTCCGGATGCGCGACTCGAATCAGCGACACCCGCTGATTCATCATCAGGGGGATGATGCTACTGAGTCCACTCCAGCCCGAACGGCTGCGGAACGCTGAAGAACCTCTGCCAGACAATTGGGCTTTCGCTCCTGCGCTGCACGCGAGAACGACTCTCACGGTGTTCCCGCCGTTTTCCGCAGGTTCGATATCCGCCCGTTCTGCGAGCATCGATACAATGTACAACCCATGGCCTTTCTCTGATAGCGGATTTAACGGCAGCCTCGGGGCGCTACAGATGGGCGTCCGGTTGCTGATTACGTGGCCGTCGCATCATCCACAAGCGCGCGCGCTTCGGAGAGGATTTCACGTAACCGGTTTAAGCGTGCCTGGGTGACAGGAGCAATACCATCGAGCATGCCTTCAACGGAAGATTGCGCAATCGTCAACAGATTGCCGAGGTCGTGGCGCGCCTTTTCCATCGCCGCGCGGTGCTCATCCATTTTTTTTACGCCCCGGGATCAAGCTTATAGCCGACGCCGTACACTGTCACGAGATACGTCGGCTTTTCCGGATCGGGCTCGATCTTATGGCGCAAGTGATTGATGTGCCGGTCCAACGTGCGTTCGAAGATGCTGCCGTCGTCATGCAAGAGGTCAAGCATCTGCGGACGAGAGAGCACTTGCCCGGCATGCCTTGCCAACAGCGCCAAAATGCGAAATTCCGCCGGGCGCACCTCAATGACTTTGCCCTGCACGCGCACCTCGTGCGCCGCCTCATTGATTTCGAGATCGCGAACGCGGTGCACTGCGCCAGGCAGTTCCGCTGTCGCTGCGACCGCGTCGAGCCGACGAAACAGCGCACGAATTCGCGCCATGACCTCGCGCGGCGAAAACGGTTTGGCGATGTAATCGTCGGCTCCAAGCTCGAGACCGACGATACGATCGACTTCGTCGCTGCGCGTCGTAAGCACAATCGTCGGGACGCGGCGCAGCGCGTTGGTCTTGCGCAGCACGTCGAAGCCGCTGCCGTCTGGCAGGCCGATATCGAGCAGCACCAGGTCCGGAGGCCGCTGCTCGATCTCCGCAAGCGCCGCTTCAACCGTTCCGGCACCGGCCGCGTCGAACGTCTCCTTACGAAGATAGTCTTCCAGCACGTCGCGGATCTCGGGCTCGTCCTCAACCACCAAGACGCGTTTTGCCACGCGGGTTACCTTCGTCAGTAGGCGTACATTCCCGCTGCGGACGGCGTTCCCGAATCTTTCTCATCGGCAGGTCTACGTGTCCCAACTCGTTCGCGAGAAGCCGCTAAGATGAATCAATGCCTACTATTAAAGAGTCACTGCCTGTGCAATGCCCGTACGTGCGTGCAAAATCGTACCTTCACGAAACGCTTTCCGAAGCGGCGAGGAGTGCCCCTCAACCGCTGCAACTCACGGCAACCTTTCCAGGCGCGGACCTCCAGCTCGAGAAAACCGTTCTGGTTCGCTACGAAGAAGGCACTGATCCGATGCATTTTGACGAACCTTGGAACGTGACGTGGCACCCGCTGCCCGGCGGCGTTTATCCGTCATTTTCCGGCATCTTGACGGTGCGCGCCGATGAAGACTATACGAAGGCGATTCTGGAACTTGCGGGCACGTACGTGCCGCCGCTTGGCGTGCCCGGTTTGGTATTTGACAAAGCGCTCGGGCAACGGATTGCGAGCACGACCATGCACGAGCTGTTGGCAAAGATTGCCAAAGGGATGATGGAGCGCTATCTGCGGGAGGAAGCGGCCAAAGCACCAGCGCCGTAGTAATTCATTGCAGTTCGGGCTGCTGCGGCACAAGTTCAATATAGGGCGTCTTTGGTTTCTGCCACGGCGGAAGATCCTGCGGCACAGGTTTACCGGCTGGACCCAGACTGCGGATGAAACGGTAAATTGCGCGGCGATCGGTTTCCTTCAGAAATCGAATGTCGTGCCACTGCATCGGCGGCAGCCCGCCTCGCGTCCGCGTTGAAAAAAGCCATTGATCTTCGCTGGTTTCCCGAAACCATAAGCGCACGTTGATGGGGTAAACGGTGCCCCACGGCCCGCGCCAGCCAACATTGCTGCCGGTCATCCACTTCGACGTCGGAATGCTTCCGTCGGATTCGCGCCAGCCCGGTGTGTGGCAATCGTTGCAGCCACCGAAGGCGACCAAGTAATGCCCGCGTGCGATCAGCGGATCCGTAGAAGCAGCCGTCGCTCTCCAAGCGAAAGCGGCGAGCGCCGCAGAGGCAATCGCGGCCGCGACGACTACTTTCACGTTCCTGTCGCTTCTGCTCGCGGCACCGCTTTCGGGCGCAGCGTGAGCAGTGTGAGTGCCAGAAGCAACTGGATGACTCCGCGCACCAGAAGATATGGCGTGGGATAAAGCGAGCCCAGATGCAGCCCCACGACTGCGTAGAAATTTTCAGCGGCCGCGGCAATCAGGATGAACACGGTTGTGTCGATAACCGCAACGTAGCGCACGGGATCGCGCGCCGCAGCACAAGCGAGGTAACCCAAACCAAGCGAAATGATTCCGATGCCCTTGAGAAGCAGCACGACGAAGCCGGTAAACGAGAGCGCGAGCAGCTGCGGAGCAAACGACAACACCCAGCCGGTTGCAAAGAGCAGCACGACACCCGCAATCCCTTCGATTGCCGAGACGGCGTAAAGCACGATTCGGAGCGTTTGATGTGTTCGCATGATCAAGTTGTAGCCGGACGGCCGTAAAATGTAAAGCGGGTTCCCACAGAGCTCGTTCTTCACGCGTTCTCGGCGGCGCGTTACGCTTCAGCCACGGTTCGAACAAAGAAAGAAAGAGCAGCGCGGAGTCTCTCTGAAGTCAGGGCCTGCTATCAGGCCAGTTCGTTAGAACCGTACCGCGTGGGAAGAGCAAAAGCCGCTTTCAAAAGTGGCTTTCGCTTTTAGGCTTCCCGAGCATTTCTCGACCTCAAGAACCGCAATTCTCCACACGGTCTTTCGCGAGCTCTAGAGTAACGCCATGAACGCTTTTAAACGAATGGCCTACTCCGCGGCGCTCTTATCCTTATGCGCCGTTCTTCTCCCGCTTGGAAGCCTCGCTCATCCCAGTATCGACGTCGTAGCGTCGAATTGGAAGTTCACGCCCGACACCATTACGGTGCCGCCCGGCGAGCCGACGACGTTGCGGCTTACGTCCAGCGAGGGCGTGCACGGCCTCAAGTCAGACGAACTCGGCATTCCGGATACCACCATCATGCCGAACAAATTCACGACCGTCACGTTTACGCCGAAGACGGCGGGAACGTACGTCGTGCGTTGCTCGGTAGTTTGCGGTGCCGGACATCCCAACATGGCACTTACGATAAAGGTTCAGAAATGATTACGCGGTTCACGGCGATGGCGGCGGCAGCTGCCGCCTTCGCACTCTTTGCCGGCACACAAGCACAAGCCATGCCGACCTTTGCGAAAGCATACGGCGTGAGTTGCAGTACGTGTCATACGATGGTTCCGGCGCTGAATGCATACGGCCGGTACGTCCAGCGAACGGGCTATTCGTCGCTGAACCATGATGTGATCAAAACCGTCGCTCCCGTGTGGATCGGCGAACAAGTCAACGGCGATAGCACCGGCGGTGTGAGCAGCACCGTTCCGACGCATACGAGTTCGTTCGGAAACCTTGCCCTGCACGGTGCGGGGTATTTAGCGCCGGATTGGACGTTCCACGTGCAGCAATGGCTGCTTTCAAGCGATGACGGCGGCGGAACCCTCGACACTGCGTGGGTAACGTTCAACAATCTGTTCCACCGCGACGGCCATCTCTTCATCGGCAAGTATGAAGCGCCGGCGCCATCGCCCTTCAGTCAGTTCTTCGACATCTCCGCGTTTTCGACGCCGGAAATAACGGTCGGCGAGCACGCATATCAGCTCGATGGAAATCGCTGGGGAAGCAAACTTGCGTACGTACACGGCGCACTTGACGCGGAAGCGGGCTGGCTGCTCAGCGGAAACGGCATGATCACCGCATCGGATTTCGGAACGTCGCCTGGAACCGACAAAACATTCCAATGGAAGTTAGCGAGCGCGCACCCCGATCAACCGCTCGAGATTGGCGCGTACGGCAGCAACGGCAGCTGCATCGTCTCGACCGGCGCCGTGGATCGCTACTCGTCCATAGCAGCGTACTTGCAGCGCGATCCGCAGCCGGACGGTATTCCGGGAATCTTCGCCATCTACCAAACGGCGCACGACTCGAATCCCGGTTTGGACGCAAACGGTAATCAACTTCCGGCCGCGAACAGCAAAGCCATCACAGCCGAGTTGTACGAATCGCTCTTCAACCGGGGAGCAGTGCTTGGTATCCGCGACGAATTCAGCGACGAAGGCCTGGGCAATCTCACGCACGCGCAAAATGTGGACTTTGCGTTCAATGTGCCGCACGCGCGCTTCTTGCACGCCTACGTCGAAGCGGGCCTAGGGGCAAATTCCACCGCGCCGAACAGCCGCCCGACGTGGCGCTGGATGCTCTGGTGGACGACGCCGCTCGCGGACCAATGAAAACCGCGCTGTTCGTTTTCGCACTCTTGCAGTTGATCGGAACAATTGCGGCATCGCCGCCGCTGCAACCGATTGAGGTCCGGCTCTCGCCGATCAACGGCTCGGGCGTGCGCGGATCGGCGACGCTGACACCACGCGGCACCAGCATCACCGTCACGATCGTGCTTTACGGACCTCAGGCGAAAGGGCAAGTCAGGTTCGCGCATTTTCACCGCGGCACGTGCGAACGGGTTTCCTCGCCGACGATGTACGTGCTTGCGCCAATCCGCAACGGCCGCTCGACCACGAGGTTGCTCGACGTCGGCCTCGAGCAACTCTTGCACGGCACATACTCCGTACTTGTCCACGCTTCGTCATCGCGCGTCAGCGAACACGTGGCCTGCGGCACGATCGCCGGCGCCTAAGGAACACGGTCGCGGTGCGCAGTTCCGCGACGGTGGAAGATCTTCCGGGCGCAAGCTTTGCAGGTCAGTACGAAAGCTTCCTCAACGTGAAAGGCGATGAGCAAGTCCTCGCTGCGTATGGCCGCTGCCTTGCGAGCCTGTTCATGGAGCGCGCGATCCATTATCGAATCGACAAGGGATTCGATTACTTCAACGTTGCGCTTTCGGTCGGCGTCATGAAAATGGTTCGTTCCGATCTGGCGGCGGCAGGGGTCGCGTTCACGCTTGACACGGAAAGCGGTTTTCGCGACGTGGTGCTCATCTACGCCTCGTACGGACTCGCTGAAAACGTCGTTCAGGGCAGCGTCGACCCCGACGAGTTTTACGTTTTCAAGCCGATGCTCGAGGCCGGTTATCGCAACGTGCTTCGCCGAAGCATCGGCTCGAAGCAAGTGAAGTCTGGTGTACGCGAATACGACGAACGGCAGCGGCTTCTCCACCATCAACATTCAAACGTCACCGCGGGGACGCCGCGCCGCCTGCATTACCGATGACGACGTGCTCACCATCGCGCAGTACGCAGTTGCCGTAGAGCGGCATTACAAGCTGCCGCGCCGGCGGCGAGGTTCCGATGGACATCAAGTGGGCGAAGGACGGATTGGACGGGCATATCGGATCGGTTATGGCGCCCGCGTCCGAATGCGGCCGCGTTGCCGCTGACGGCGGTTTGGAAACACGCGCGCGGGCAATTGATTCGACTCGCCGTATCCGGTGCTCCCGGTCGTGGACCGCGACGCTACCACTGTTAGGTTTCATCACGGAAGAAGGTATCGCACGTTTGGACGCGCGCGGCGCTGCTCGTGACCGCGCGTCGTCGTCTTTCGTTTTTCGCACTAAACTTGTATCGAACCGACGGCCGCCACATTGTGCGCGATCGACGCGTTTTCATCGGCTTCCACGACTTCGATTGCTGCACTCGGATTCAAGAACGCGAGCCGCTCCACGATGCGCGCACGAACGTCGGAATTGTGCGCGCCGATGCCGCCGGTAAAGACCAGCATGTCCACTCCGCCCAGGTCAACGGCTAGAGCCGCCATCGCTTTGGCGGCCGAACGCACGAACATCTCGACGGCAAACGCCGCCTCATCGTCGGTTCGCTCGCACAGGTTGCGCACGTCGCCTTCGCCGCCCGATAGCGCCCGCAGGCCGCTCTTGTTCTCCAAGAGTTCACGCAGTTGCCGCTTGTTCAAATGCGAGCGTTCCAAGAGGTAAAGCAGTGCTCCGGGATCGACGTCGCCGGGACGCGTGGACATGATCATTCCGCTCATGGGACTGAACGCCATCGTCGTTGCAATGGGACGGCCGTTCTCCAGTGCAGCGGCGCTCGCGCCGTTTCCGAGATGCGCAATGATGGTTCGAGGGTGCAACTGCGCCCCGAATACGCGGCAGACGTGCTCGTACGAAAGTCCGTGAAAACCGTAGCGCCGCAAAAGCGGATCGCCTGCGGGAAGCGGCAGCGCGCGCGCAAGCGGGGGCAAATCACGAAAAAACGCGGTGTCGAAACACGCGACCTGGACGACGCTAGGCAATGAAACCGCTGCCTGACGCAACACGGCAAGCGCACCCGGCGCATGTAAAGGATCGAGCGTTTGAAGATCTTCCAACAGTCGAGGAGTTCCGGCGTAACCCGTTCGGGCTCATCGTGCTCGCCGCCGAAAACGATGCGATGCCCCACGGCGTCCGGCGCACCGGTCTCTTCCAAAACGTCCGCGATAGCTGACGCGCGCGGTCTGAGCTGCGTCATCGGGACGCGACGACGTCGCCAGATTGCGCGCGAGGACGCACTGCAAAACGCCGTCGCCGACCGCGTGAACCGAGTACTTCAAGGACGACGATCCCAAGTTCAAGCTGAGGACGTTCATTTGCCCGTCCCCGCCCATTGCCAGTCGCGAACGTCGGGCATGTCCTGCCCGTATTTCTCAATGTAGAGCCGATGCTCCACGAGCCGGTCGCGAATCAGCTGCTTGACGTGACCCGCGCGATCCGCCAAACGCGGCACGCGATCGATCGCGTCGCCGGCCAAATGAAAGCGATCCATGTCGTTGCGCACCGTCATGTCGAAGGGCGTCGTCGTCGTGCCTTGTTCCTTGTAACCGCGCACGTGCAAGTTCCCGTGATTCGTCCGTCGATACGTAAGGCGGTGAATAAGCCAAGGATAACCGTGAAACGCGAAGACGATGGGCTTGTCGGTCGTGAAGATCGAGTCGAATTCGCGATCGGAAAGGCCGTGCGGGTGCTCCGTGCTGGGCTGCAACGTCATGAGGTCGACGACGTTGACCACGCGCACGCGCATTTCGGGAAGATTTCTTCGCAGAAAGTCGGCGGCGGCCAGCGTTTCGAGGGTCGGCACGTCGCCGGCGCACCCAAGAACGACGTCGGGCTCGGTTCCGTTATCGCTGCTCGCCCAGGTCCAAATCCCGAGGCCTTCCGAGCAGTGCTTGACCGCTGCATCCATGTCGAGCCACTGCAGCTCGGGCTGCTTGCCCGCAACGATGACGTTGATGTAGTCGACGCTGCGCAAACAGTGATCGAGCACGGAGAGAAGCGTGTTGGCGTCCGGCGGCAGATAGACCCGCACCACGTCCGCGCCTTTGTTCATCGCGACGTCCAAAAAGCCGGGATCTTGATGCGTGAATCCGTTGTGGTCTTGGCGCCACACGTGCGAGCTCAGGAGATAATTGAATGACGCGATGGAACTCCGCCACGGAACGCCTTTGGAAGCCTCGAGCCATTTCGCGTGTTGGTTGAACATCGAATCGACGATATGGACAAACGCTTCGTACGAGGTGAATACGCCGTGACGGCCCGTCAAGAGATAGCCCTCGAGCCATCCTTGACAGCAATGTTCGCTCAGGATTTCCATGACGCGGCCGTCCGGCGACACGTGGTCGTCCGTAGGAAGAATTGCAGCGGTGGAGCAACGGCTGCGTAACTTCGAAGACTGCGTCGAGCCGGTTCGACGCTGTCTCGTCGGGAGCGAAGAGACGAAAACAGTCCGGATTGTCGCGAATGACCTCGCGCAAAAACTCGCCGGCAGCTCGCGTGCTCTCGTGCGTCACCCTGCCCGGCGAGGCGACGTCGATGCGTAGCCGCGGAATTCGGGAAGGACAAGGCGTCTGAAGGACTTCGCCGCCGTTTGCATTTGGATTGGCGCTCATGCGCAACGCGCCGCGGGGTGCGGCGGCAGCGATTGCGTCCCGCAGCTTGCCGGTTTCATCGAACAGTTCGTTCGGACGGTACGACCGCATCCACGCTTCGAGCATTTGGAGATGCTCCGGTTTGCGTTCAAAATCCGCCGAGGGGAACCTGATGCGCGCGGAACGTCCCTTCGATTTGCACGCCGTCGACGATTTTCGGACCCGTCCAGCCTTTGGGCGTGCGCAGCACGATCATCGGCCACGCGGCGCCGGGCTGAACGCGCCGACGAACGTGTTGCGGCCTGAATGTCCCAGATGCGCGCGAGCACGTCGTCGAGCGCTTTGGCAAACGCGCCATGCACGTGTTCCGGCTCGTCACCGGCGACGATTACCGGGTCGTAACCATACCCTTGCAACAGCGCGATCAGTTCGCGACTCCGGTATTCGCGCAAGCACCGTGGGGCCTGCGATCTTGTAGCCGTTGAGGTGTAAAATCGGCAGCACCGCGCCGTCGCGCGCCGGATTCAGAAATTTGTTGCCGTGCCAGCTCGTCGCGAGAGCGCCGGTCTCGGCTTCGCCGTCGCCAATCACGCAGCACGCGATGAGATCGGGATTGTCGAACACGGCGCCGTACGCATGCAGCAAGCTGTAACCCAGCTCGCCGCCCTCGTGAATCGATCCCGGCGCGTCCGGCGAGGCGTGGCTCGGAATGCCGCCCGGAAATGAAACTGCCGGAACAGCGCGCGCAAACCTTCTTCGGCCTGCGTGATGCGCGGATATTTTTCGGTGTACGTGCCCTCCAGTACGCATTGGCAACGACGGCCGGGCCGCCATGACCCGGTCCCGCAATGAATATCGCGTTCAAACCGTCGCGTCTTGATGACTCGATTCATATGCGCGTACACGAGATTGAGGCCGGGCGAGGTGCCAAAATGGCCGAGAAGACGCGGTTTTATGTGCTCGATGCGCAGCGGCTCGCGCAGTAAAGGGTTGTCGAGCAAATAAATCTGGCCGACGCTCAGATAGTTGGCAGCGCGCCAGTAAGCATCGACGAGTTCGAGTTCGGCAACCGGCGCTTCGATGGTCACGCCACGAGGCATCGCCGTACCTCCTTCACTTCACGCATGAATGCGATATCATCCTCATTCCTCGGTCGAGGCAGAGACACGGGAAGAACGCGCTCCAAACTACCGTCGCGCATGATGCCGATCCGGTCCGCAAGCGTGACGGCTTCTTCGAAGCGATGCGACACCATGACGATCGTCTTCTTCGTTGCTTGCCAAATGTCGAGCACGTCCTCGTGCAGTCCGTCGGTAATCACGGGATCGAGCGCGGAAAACGGTTCGTCCATCAGCAGGACGCTCGACTCGACGGCAAGCGCTCTGGCAATGCCCACGCGCTGACGCTGGCCCCCGGACAGCTCTCTGGGATATTTTTTCGCGAAGGCTTCGAGGTGCACCATCACCAGATATCGCGATGTCTTTTCCTTCACGTCACGTTCGGGCAAATTCTGCATTTGCGGTGCAAACGCGACGTTCTCTTCAACGGTGAGCCACGGGAGCAACGCATAAGACTGGAATACCATGCCGACGCTCTTGGGCCTGAGTAGCGTGCCGCTCGAGGGTTTTTCTATGCCCGCAATCATCTTCAGGACGGTAGACTTTCCGCATCCCGACGGACCTGCCAAGCAGAAGAACTCGCCAGGATGTACCGACAGCGAAAAATCGTGCACGACGTTTACCGCCGGCTTTTCATACGATTTGTTCACGCGTTCGAAAACGATGGGATCGCTCACTAGTCGAACCGGTACCTTTGCGACAACCGCAGCAGCGGCTGCCACACGAGAAAATTGATCAGCGTGACGAGCAAAATCATTGCAGTCAGCGCCGCCGCGAAGACGGAACCCTGACCTTGGGCATTCGAGTCGACGAGCAGGCTCCCTAAACCCAGCAGATCTTGCGACATGCGGCCGCCGGGAATGTACGTGTGCAAAACCTCCGCTACGATGACGACCGTCCATCCTTGGGCCCAAGCCATGAGGGAGCCGACGACGATGAACGGCACGACGGCCGGGAGCGTTATGAAACGCAGTTTTCTCAATCCGTGAACGTTGAAGACGATCGATGCGGATTTTATGTCGTCGGGAATGGTGTGCAAGCCTTGAACGATCGGAAACACGATGTTCCAGACCATGGTGATGAAAATGACGAATATCGCCGCCGCCTCGAATGCGCGATACGTCGTAAAGAACACGACGACGACCGGAAAGAAATGCGAGCACCGGAACCGATTGCAGAATGTCGGCTATCGGCAGCAGTACGCGTTGGACTTGCGGCGTGCTCGCGATGAGCAGGCCGAGCGGCACCGCAATCGCGAGCGAACCGATGTAAGCGACGAGCATACGGAAGAACGTGTTCGCCGTAGCCGCAACGATATCGCTGATCGAGATGCGGTTGATGTCGAATGCATTCCTCGGATTCGCAAAGTGCAAAAGGAGAACCGTCAGAACGACGGCCACCGTCACTGCAGCCGCAAGTGAAACCGCGTGGTGGGCAAGCGTCGTCTCGTACAGGACGCGTGGACGATACGGCAATCGTCGGATTCTCACGGACCACAGTATGTCCCATACGGCGGAACACCTTGAGAACGTGCGGGGAACCGTGGCCGGTGGTGATTCCTTTGCGATTCCCCCGCAGTTGGTAGCCTCGTGGAAACGGAGGAGCTCACGGTGTTCAAACACATTCTTTGCCCTATCGACGGCTCGCTGGGCTCGCTGGAGGCGCTCGACGTAGCCGCCAAACTTGCCGCTGAGCAGCACGCCGCACTGACTATCTGCATGGTCGTCGACCCCAGCCAAGCCGCCGCCATGGCATTCGGCGATCCGGGAATGAGCGGCGCTTGCTTGGATGCGCTCGACGAGGAAGCTGCTCAAATCGTTCACGACGCGGCACTCCGCGTCGCGGCGACGAGCAGCGCATCAACCGCAACCGTGACAGGTCAACCCGTGACGTCGATTGTCGACTACGCCAATTCGAACGCATGCGATCTGATCGTCATGGGCAGCCATGGACGCGGCGGCATTCAGCGCGCGTTGATTGGAAGCATCGCCGAAGGCGTACTGCGCCATGCGAGCATCCCCGTGATGGTGATTCGCTGGTCCGAGCGCCACGAAAAAGCGGGTCCCGAAAAGGAACCTGCGGCAGCACCGTAGTTCGAACGCCGGCTATGATTGTTGCGCGCACGACGCCTTCGCCTCTCGACGACATTCTTCAGCGCGCCAAGGCGCTGCCGCCCGTCGACGCCGCCGTCGTCAATCCGTACGACGACCTTGCCCTCGGGGGCGCGCTGACTGCAGCGAAGGAAGGTTTGATTCGCCCGCTTTTCGTCGGCGACGAGGACTCGATTCGCGCTGTCGCACGGCGATCGCAACGCTTTCCACCGGACATGCGCATCGCAAACGCGAGCCCCGGCGCGGAAGCAGCAGCCGCGGTTCAGCTGGCCGCCGACGGAACCGTAGCCATGCTGATCAAAGGCAACGTTCACAGCGACGTTTTGCTGCGCGAAGTTCTCGATCAGTCTTCACCGCATTCGCAGGCGCGCCTGAGTCACGTCGTCGTCACCGAGTTGCCCGGGCGCTCGACGCCCCTGTTTCTGAGCGACGGCGCAGTTGCGATCGCGCCGACGCTGGACGAAAAAGCACAAATCGTCCAGAATGCGGTCGATCTCGCTCGCCGCCTGGGCATCGACATTCCTCGCGTCGCGCTTCTGGCTGCCGTTGAAACCGTCGTATCGACGATGCGCGCCACGCTCGACGCCGCGGCGCTTACGGAGATGGCCAAGCGCGGACAGATTTGCGGCGGTATCGTCGACGGGCCGCTCGCCCTCGACGACGCGATCAGCGTACGCGCGGCGCGTGCCAAAGAGCTTCAGTCGCCCGTCGCAGGCTGCGCCGACATTCTGATTTCGCCGGATTTGGAAGCCGGCAACATCTTATACAAAGCATTCGACGTTCTTCTCGGAGCGCGCTTCGGCGCCGTCGTCACCGGCGCTTTGGTGCCGATGGTTTTCACGAGCCGCGGCGATTCGGTCGAATCGCGGGTTCTTTCGACCGCGCTCGCGCGGCTGCTGGTTGAGGAAATCCCATGCCCGTCCAAACAGAAGTCAAAAGCAACGGCGTAACGTCCGTCCCGGCCGCACCGCCGAAACGGAAACAATCGCGCCGCTGGATGCTCGTCGCGCTGCTCGTCCTGGTTCTGCTTGCGGCGGCGATCGCCGTGCTGCTCGCCTCCCGCGCTCGCAGCGCGCCGTCGTATGAAACTACGGCGGTCGTTCGCGGACACTCACGCAAAGCGTTACGGCGTCCGGCACGATCAACCCTGAAGATACGATCTCCGTCGGAACCCAAGTTTCCGACACCATCGAAACGCTCTACGTCGATTACAACAGTCCGGTTCACCAAGGGCAAGTACTCGCGCAAATAGAGCCGAGCCAGTTCGTCGCGCAACTGTCGCAAGCGCGCGCTGCGTTCGCGCAGGCTCAGGCTCAAGCCGTCTCGGGCACGCAGACCGCAAGCGGCGCAGCCTATGGCGCGCAAGCTTCAAACCAAGCCGTCGCCTCGGCACGCGCGGATCTCGTTCGCGCGCAAGCAGCCGCAGATCTCGCTCGCGTTACGCTCGCGCGCGACCGCGCATTGCTGCGCAACGGCTATATCGCGCGAAGCCAATACGATAGTGATTATTCAGCCGACGTTGCTGCCGCGGCGGCGCTTCGTTCCGCGCGCTCGAGCATCGAGCAAACCGCGGCGCAGGCACAGCAAGCTTCCGCCGGCGCAGGCGGCAGCCGGAGCAGCGCCGTAGCCGCCGCTGCCGCGGCGGACGCCGCTCGAGCCATCGTGCAGCAGGACGCGCTCAATCTGCAGCACACGACGATCGTTTCGCCCGTCGACGGAACGGTTGTCGCGCGAAACGTCTCGGTCGGACAGACGGTAGCCGCAAGTTTTCAAACACCGACGCTCTTCACCATCGCTCGCGATTTGCGCAAGATGGAAGCGGACATCGCGGTCGGCGAGCCGGACATCGGGAATGTGCGCCCCGGACAAGCTGCCGATTTCACCGTGCTCGCCTATCCGAACCGTACGTTTCACGGGACCGTCTCGCAGGTTCGTGAGAATCCGACCACAATCGCGAATGTCGTTACGTACACCGTCGTGATTCTGGTCGGGAACAAGGACAACGCGTTGCTGCCGGGCATGACGGCCAACGCCGCCATCTCGGTCGCGAGCATATCGAACGCCCTGCTCGTACCGATTCAAGCGCTGCAATATCGTCCTGCATCCGCACCGCGCAGCACCTCGCGGCCGGCCGGCGCGGCTTCGCCATGGGGACAAACCGGCGCCGACGTGCCGGGGGCCGTCGTCGCCGGCTCGCATCGGACTCTTCGTGCTTCGCGACGGCAAGGCGGCCGCAGTCCGCGTCATCGTGCAGCTCGTGAACGGTACAACTGCGGCGGTGACACCGCTAGGCGCGCTCAAAGCCGGCGAACCGGTGATCGTAGGCGATGCGAACACCGCCTCCCGAGCGCAAAACGCATCGAATCCGGCGTTCGGCGTGGGCAGAGTGGTCCGCTGATGGCCGCAATCGTCGACGTGCGCGACTTGCGCAAATACTACGGCAGCGGCAGTGCGCATACGCTCGCGCTCGACGGCGTCACACTGCGCATCGAGCGCGGCGAGTTCGTCGCCGTCACCGGGCCTTCCGGATCGGGCAAGTCGACCTTCATGCACATCGTGGGCTTGTTGGACGAGCCGAGTTCGGGAACGTATGTCTTTGACGGGCAGGACGTCTCGACGCTGACCGATGACGAACGCGCGGACATCCGCAGCCGCCGGCTCGGATTCGTCTTTCAAAGTTACAACCTCTTGCCGCGGACGAGCGCGCTCGACAACGTCGACGCTGCCGATGCTTTACGCCGGCGTCAAGCAAGGTGAGCGCAAACGCGTTGCGCTTGGCGAGCTCGAGGCGCTCGGAATCGGCAGCGTCGCCTCGCACTATTCGAATCAGCTTTCCGGCGGCCAGCAGCAGCGCGTGGCCATTGCGCGCGCGCTCGTCAACGATCCGGCGCTGATTCTTGCCGACGAGCCGACGGGCGCTCTCGACACTAAATCGTCGCAAGACATCATGGAACTCTTCGCGCATTTGAACGCCGAGCGGGGCATGACGATTCTGCTCGTCACGCACGAGCCGCAGGTTGTCGCATATGCAAAACGCGTCGTGGCATTCCGCGACGGTCGCGTTGTTTCGGACGGCGCACAAGTGGTAGGTGTCACGTGACGATTCGCCTCGCGCTCGACGCGCTTCTGCGCAACCGCTCGCGCTCGCTGCTCACGATGCTGGGCGTCATCATCGGCGTCGCGGCCGTTATCGTAACCGTCGCCATAGGCACCGGCGCAAGCACGTCGGTCGCGCAGCAGATCAGCAGCTTGGGAAGCAACATGATTATCGTGCTTCCGGGCAGCGTGACCGCGCAGGGCGTGCGAAGCGGATTCGGCGGTTCATCGACGCTGACGCCGAACGATGGGCTTGCAATCGCTGCAACTGCCCGGAGTCGCCGCCGTTTCACCAGGCGTCGGCATGCGCGTGCAGGCCGTGTCCGGTCAGAACAACTGGCAAACCTCGCTCGCGGGCGTTGCGCCGACGTATACCTTTATCCGCGATTGGCGAGTCGACGAAGGCGTCTTCTTCTCACAAAATGACACGCTGAGCGCTTCGAAGGTTTGCGTGCTGGGGCAGACGGTCGTGCGAAATCTCTTCCCCGACGGGGCTTCACCGATTGGAAAAACCGTCACGATGCGCGGCGTTCCGTTCACGGTAATCGGAACCATGAGCGCGCGCGGGCAAAGCGGGCTCGGACAAGATCAAGACGACACGATCATCGTTCCCTACACGTCCGCGATGCAGCGGCTGGCCGGCCAGACGACGTACGTCGGCATGCTCATGGTTTCCGCAACGGATGCTCAGCGCATCGATTCCGTTCAATCGGAGATCGTATCGCTGCTCGAGCAGCGCCATCGTATCGTGCCCCCTACGCAAGACGATTTTTCCGTGCGTAACTTGGCCGACATCGCCGCGGCGGCATCTTCCGCAGGTGCGGTCATGCAGCTCGTTGCTGGCCAGCGTCGCGGCGGTTTCACTCGTGGTAGGCGGAATCGGCATCATGAACATCATGCTCGTCTCGGTAACCGGGCGCACGCGAGAAATCGGTTTGCGCCGTTCCGTCGGCGCTCGAGCGAGCCTCATCCTCCGGCAGTTCCTTACCGAGTCCGTCGTCCTTTCGACGGTCGGCGGGCTCATCGGCATCCTGGTCGGACTCGTCGGCACCGCGATGGTCGCGCAGATTGCCAAATGGCCGACGACGATTCCGCCGCAATGGATCTTGATTGCCGCGCTGTTTTCGCTGATGGTTGGTGTATTCTTCGGATACTATCCGGCGCGCAAAGCATCGCATTTGAATCCGATAGAGGCGCTTCGCTTTGAGTAGCTCCGCAACGCGGGCTTTGCCCGACATTCGCAGACCCGCGATAGCTTCTTCCCGGTGGCCGCGATGCCGAAGGTGCTGCAATGGTCGTCGTATCTCGTGCCGTTGACGTACTTCTTGACGATCGTACGCGGAATCATCATCAAGGGCGTGGGGCTCGAGTATCTTTGGCCCCAAAATCGCCCTGTTGATGCTTTTCGGTTTTGTCGTATTTACGACGGCGGCGTTGCGCTTCCACAAGCGCATTGCGTAGAATAGTCAGGTCGCGGAAATGCGATCGAGCACGCGCCCGAGCCGTTTGTTCACGTCGTAAGCGATGGGCTGAAGCGCCGGATTATTCGCAACCGACAGCAACGCCGTCGCATCGATTGCGGAAACGATGGCGTGCCCGCTTTCTTCTTGAACGACTACGTTGCACGGTAAGAGCAATCCGAGTTGCGCGTCGGTGCTGAGCGCCTCATGGGCCAGCACCGGGTTGCAGGCGCCCAGGATGCGGTACGGACGGAAGTCCTTGCCGAGTTTTTCCGCGAGCGCCTTCTGCACGTCGATGGGCAAATCGCACGCGACGACCTTCCCGTATTCGGTGGGTTGTAAAGCGTCTTTCATACATGGCCTCCGCGTTCATGATACGGCGTCCCCCGGCCGGGCAGCGGAACTTCCCGAGAACGCCCTGAGAACAGGGCAAAGCGGCATGTTCCTTCCCCGTTCCCTTCGGCTTAGCAGTATTAGTAAGTCATGACACAACTCGAAGTAAGACGTTTTGTCGCGTGTCCGTTCTCGGCGGCAGTCGAGCTGGCGGAACGCGCCGTCAACAGGCTCAGCGACCTCTATCTTTCGCCCTTCGCGCCGCTAGGTGAGCGCGCGGTCTTTGCGGCCGCGAGCACACCCGATCTCAGCGACGAGGCTCGCAAACACGACGCGCTGCTCCTCGCGTGGCGACCGCAAAGCCAACGTCTGTTCCCCGACTTTCGCGGCGTGCTGACGGTGCGCCCCAAATATTCCGGCGTTTGGCTGCAACTCAGTGGGGCATATACCCCGCCATACGCTGCTGCGGGAAAGGTCTTCGATATCGTCGCCGGGCGCTCGATCGCTAAACGCACCATGCATCGCCTCCTGAACGATTTGGCAGCACAAATAGAAGCGGAGTACAACGCGGAAAAACGCGACGCTCAAATGGCATGAACGCACCAATGCATAATCACGATCCGCGCAGCGAGATCGACGACATCGATCTCGGGGCATCGATCGCGGCGCTTCTCCACCGCCGCACCGCACTGGCTTCCATCATCGTCGCCGTAGCGGAAGGCGTCGTCACGCTGGAGGGCGAGGTGCAAACTTCGGCGGACCGTAGAGCGGCCGAGTCGGTGGTGCGGCGTTTCGCAGGCGTGCGCGGCATCGAGAATTCTCTCATGGTGCAAGCAGCTGCTTCAGAAGAAGCAGAATCTGCTGCGGATCGCCGGGCTTCGGAATAACGGCTTCGACACGGTACAGATCGCGTAATTCGTCCACTGCCGCGTCCGACCGCGTGGCCGTGTAGAGCGCAATTCGTGCGCTTGCGGTGCGCGCATCCGTGCGAAGCAAGCGCAGGAGCTGCGCACCCGGAAGATCGGGCAGCGATAAATCCACGATAATCAGCGCGGGATTCTTTTCTTGCGCGATTTCCAGGGCTTCCTGCCCTCCAGCAGCCTCGAGCGGAACGTGACCGGCGTGACGCAGCAGCGTCGCAAGCAATAGGCGGTTGCTCTCGTCGTCGTCGACGATGAGGACGTCAGCCACGCAACTGCGCGTTCAAGATCACCGCAATTTGCTCGGCGAATTTCAGCGGATCGATCGGCTTTGCAATATATCCGTCGAACCCGCCACTGAGAATTCGCTCTCTGTCGCCGGACATCGCCAGCGCCGTGACTGCAACGAGCGGCGTGCCGGCGGAGCGAGCGTCAGCCTTGAAGCGGCGAGCGAATTCCAATCCGTCCATGTGCGGCATCAGAATATCGGTCAGAATCAAATCGAAGTCGCCGCTAAGCGCGCTTGCGAGACCCGCTTCTCCGTCCGTTTCGCATGAAACGTCGTATCCGAGCGCGCGCAGCAAATAGGTGATGAGATCGAGATTGGTGGGATTGTCCTCGACGACGAGGATACGCTTACCCACGAACTACCGGACCGGAAGCGTCAGCGTGAAAATGCTGCCTTGACCGTAAACGCTCTCAACGTCTATCGCGGCATCGATCAACATCGCGAGCCGCCGGCTCAGGTGCAGACCCAAGCCGACTCCATGACTGCGCGCCCCGCTTGCGTCGAGCTGTTCGAAGGCTCGAAACAGTCTGGCCTGGTCTTCGTCTCGAATACCGACGCCGGTATCTCGCACGGTGACTACCGCACGCCCATCGCGCGGCGATTCCAGTTCGATGCGCACGGAGCCGCGCTCGGTGTACTTTATCGCATTGTTCGCCAAATTGAGCAGAATTTGGTGAACGGCTCGGTGATCCGACACCGTCGTCACGTCTTCCCGCGGCAAAATTACGTCGAAACCGAGTTGCTTGTCTTCCGCCATCGTGCGCAGCGAGTCACCGACCTCACGAATCACTTGTCTTATCGAAATTCGCTCGGGGGTGATCGTGACTTTGCCCGACTCAATCTTCGCAACGTCGAGGATGTCGTTGATAAGGGACAGGAGGTGACGCGCGCTGGAATCGACGATCTGCAGCTGTCGCTGCTGTTCCTCCGTCAGCGGACCCGGCAGCCTCATGAGCAGCGTGCCGGTGAAGCCGATGATCGCGTTGAGCGGCGTGCGCAGCTCGTGACTCATGCCGGCGAGAAACCGGTCCTTTGCGAGATTTGCGTTTTGCAGTTCGAGATTCTTCTCGTGCAGCGCCCGCTCGATGCGTTTGCGTGCCGTAATGTCCCGGATGGCGCTCGACACGTAGGTTTCACCGCGAATCTTTATCGGACTCAGGCTGATCTCAACCGGAAATTCCGCACCGTCCTTTCGTAACCCGAACAGGTCCAAACCGGCGCCCATCGGACGAACACGAGGCGCTTGTGTGTAATCGTCGCGATGATGAACATGCCGGCCGCGGAAGCGCTCGGGGATGAGCATCTCGATGTGGCGCCCAAGCAGTTCGCTGCGCGTGTAGCCGAAGAGCTCTTCGGCTTGCGCGTTCACCAGCATGATCTTCCCTTGCCGGTCGCTCACGACGATGGCGTCCGGCGCCGCTTCGATGAGAGAAATTCCCGCCGAGGCAGTGGCGATGGTGTTCGCTGCCATGCTGGGAAACGTTCGCGGGATTGGACCCGTTCCCCGGCGTTTCCCCGCGTATTCTCGCGCCCTTGGTAGCCTTGAAACGGTGAAAAAGACACGCCGGAAGGCCGGTTTTCGCGTGAACACCTCCGCAGCGGTCGCCTTGGACACGACGTTCGCGCTCGCCGCGGTGGAAACGATACTCAACGGCGTTTGCAGCGACACGTCTCAAGCGCTCGCCTTGAACATCCGCCAACTCAGCGTGCCGCTCGAAGCACTGATCTCCGTTCCGGTTGACGTGCGCGTGCGGTCCGGAGAGGCGCGCAACGAATGGCGGCTGCGGATCCGCGCCGTTTCCAAGCCGCACCTCTACCCGAGGTTCGCAGGCGTGCTCACACTCATCCCCGCAGCCGATCAGGGATGCCATCTCCAGTTGTCGGGCGAGTACGCGCCGCCGTTAGGCGCGATCGGACGTGTCATCGACGCAACGGTTTTGAGCGGCGCAGCGCAATCGAGCCTAGAGCGTTTCGTGCGCGAGATCGCATACCGAATCGCAGCGCTCGCGCGATGGGCCTCGGCGCCATAGTGCTTTCACGAAACGCGCGCTAACTCTGCACGCAACCGGCCGAAAGGCGGGCTTGCCGCATGAAGGCCCATGAAGCGCTCGGTTAGAGAACGGTTAGAGAATGCTGCAAAGCGGCTGGTCTTGGTGCTTTCGTCAAGCTTTCCCGAACAGCGGGTACGTTCGTTAGGTGATGGGAAACAAAAAGTCGCGCAAACTCGTCACAGTTCCCTCGGCGCAAAACTCCGGCATGCAATCTTGCGCGGACGTAGCGGGGTCACCGCCGTGCACGTTTGAGCCTGACACGATGTGCTCCGACGCGCTGGCCACGATGGCGAGCTGGGATGCTGACACGGCAGCGGTTTGCGTGGGAAAGCGTCTCTTAGGGGTGTTGACGCTAAGCGACTTTAGAAAATTGCACTCGCGGCCCGCAAACGGCACCTATGTGTTGTCGATCATGACGCCGTTACGCCATCTCGTCCACGTATTACCGAGCGCGAGCGTCGCCGCAGCGATGAGCACGCTGCTCGAAAGCGGTCACGAACAATTGCCCGTCGTCGACGGCTGCGATCACCTCGTCGGTTTTATCTCTCGCTGGCCGTACGTAGCGCGCAGAGGTTAACGCTTCAGACACTCTGGCGTCGGCTCATCGCGGCGAGTCCATATTTTCTCGAGTATTTCATCGCAATGCACCCTTTCCGTATCCGCGCGTTCGCGAAGGGTCTGAGATTGCGTGCACAGGAGTTTAATCCGAACGCTGAGGGACAGATGCTCCGATTGCGTCGTTACGCGGAAAGGCCGACGCCGTTTACCGCGAAGTTCCTCAGCCCGCATCAAGCGAATAACGCGATCCACGGCTGCATGGCTCGCCAATATCACGCAAATCGCGCAGCAAACGGCGGCTGCCGTAGATACCGTTGCGGGCTTTGTGGAACGCGACCAAATACCGACGCACGTGCTCGCCGTGCGCTCGACGCGCGCTCTGCGGTCGTTTGCGCCAGGCGTAAAATCCCGACGTCGATACGCTCAGCGCGCGGCACATTGTGCGAATCCGCGTCGCGCCGATGTGGTGCTGAATACACGCGTATCTCATCGCGAGTGCTTCGCGAACCAGACTGCCGTTTTTTTAGAAAGTCGCGCTCCTCAGTCACATCGGCAAGCTGCCGGCGCAGGCGGCGGAGATCTTCATCCTGCGCAGTCAGTTTTGCCGTTGCCGCGAAACGCTTCGTCCGATTCGTTCTTGAACTGGCGAACCCAACCGTACAGCATGTTCGGTTGGATGCCGAGTGCTCGCGCAATCTCGGCGGCCGTTTCACGACCGTCAGCTACGCGGCGAACAGCCTCGATTTTAAATTCACGCGAAAACGTGCGCCGTTGGTCTCACATGGTTCACCTTTCTGCGCGGCCAGCGGCTATGGCCTATCAAGGTGTCCACGAAACCCGAACCAATCCAGCGTGTCGACTTTTAGAGCGAACGCACGCCGCCGACAAAGCATTGCAAAACCCTTTATTACACTGTAATTTTCGTTTTCGCAACTTAATTGCGGCCGCGCGGTTCTTTTGGAATGGAATAACAATTCTGAAAGTATGGAATAGATGAATCTCACCCAAACAACGCCACGCAGCGTTCGAGAAAAACTCCTTGGGCTCGTGCAATTGGCGCGAACCACAGACAAGGCCGAAGCCTTAGCGCACGGCACCATTGGAGAGTACGAGTATCCTTCCTCAATGGATGAAGGCTTGTTCGAGTTCCTTGGAATGAATGCCTCAGATTTTCTCGAGTTCGTGAAGGTCGCGAAAAGCAAAGCGGAGATCGAGACCTACCTAAAAGGCTTCGTCGGAAAGAAATCGCCGGACAAAATCGCTGCCTTTAACCAACACTGGATGACCAGCGCTCCCAAGGGCGAATCACTTCAGCATTTCACTGCACTACGCACGCGCATCGCTCCCGATCGCACCGATATTACGACGTGGCCGGACCTGCTGGACCTAGACGAAGGCCGTAGCGTTGCTCATCGCGAGCCCGCGAAGATCTACACAACAACGCCGTAGTCCTCTTAATGGACCGGGTGAAAAAGAGCAAAGGGCCTGTAATCCGCAAGGTTTACAGGCCTTCTGCTTGCCAACGTCATTCTCGCCCTGACGAAGTCGTTCGCCCGGTGCGGAAGTAAGTTCGCGAGTCTATCGCGCTCGCCGTCTGCACAATGGAGACCAGGTTATCGGCGACGTCTTTATCCCATTGTGAGGCGCTCCAAGCGTGTCGCGACGTCCATTCGGTGATAAGAAGTATTCGCTGCCGATCCTCGCTTTGGAATATCTCGCCCTCAAGGAAGCCGGCTAAGTCGTGCTTATGCTTCATCATATCCGCAGGCTTGCTGCACGAGATAAGCACACTCATCCGGGGCGACGCTAATCAAAAGCACTGAAACAGGATGCGCTCCCGAGTCTGCGAACATGCACAACAAATATCACAGATTAACGAATCTCGATAGGGGTGCTCCACCATACCGGCCGAGCATTAGTGCAATTTCTGGGATTTGAGAGTATACTACCGGTACCATAGGTGCCAATCCGTCCGGCAATTTCCTGACCGTACGTCGTACCTTAGAGGGAGAATTTTGTGCCGGACGTTGTAATCGCCGCAATCGCGCGCATAGCCGTGAAGCGAAGCTCGAAGAGGTATTGGTAGGCGCCGGGCTCGATGCGAGCCGCGTAACGCTGTTCAGAACAGACCAGATTCGCGAAGTGCGAGCGCGTTTACGAACGCATTTTATTCTATCTGACCACGCGCCGGTCGCATCCGGATCGCACGGCACCAATGTGCCCGGGATGGGAACGACATTGGCGCTGAACGCCTATGTAGCGGATGTTGCCGCTATGGATCGCCTTAAAGGCATCGGGATAAACCCCGACGCAGCGCACTATTACAATATTGCGATTGATGAAGGCCGTAGTGTCGTGACCTACGTCACGAGCGCAGGAAACGCAACATTGGTTGAGGAGCAGTTTCGTGCTTGCGGCTTCAAAAAGATACGCCGTTTTCCATGGGCCGGAAATTTCGCGGAAGCGTGTGGGGCTGGACTCCCATGACGCAGCTGCGGGTATGGCTACGGATGAATGAGGCCGCTAACGAAATCATTGAGAAAGAGCGCTTTCTCACTACGATTGATGCCTGGGCTACGACGGCGGCACGCTCGTGCGCAGGATCGATTTTTCGAACGTGACGCTCGAGCGTTAGTGAACGAAACGTCGCGCGGCTGTATGTAGCGGCTCTCGGAGCAGGAAGCCAATTGTTAACGCGTTGCCTGCCTGGCTTGAAACTGTCTGCCCTCAGAGCAAACCGGTGAATTGCTCTTGCGCGACTGCATAGCATTCACAGGTCGTTTCTTCGAGGCCGGCTCGATCTTGAATCGTAATGCATCCGTGTGCATAGTGAATATATCCAGCGCGCTGCAGTGCGGCGAGGGCTAGTGTCACTCCGGAACGGCGGCTGCCTAACATCATCGCGAGATATTCGTGTGTCAACGAAATCTCGTTGCGGCCGACACGATCGTGTGACAGAAGCAGCCAGCGCGCGCAGCGCTCATATACGCTGTGTAACCGATTGCAACCGGTAAGTTGCCCGAGAAAGTTTACATACGCCTGTAAGTAGCGATTCAGTAAGGCACTAAACTGCTTGTCGGTCGTCCTCAGATGGTGAAAATGCTCCGCAGGCATCTTGATGGCGCGGCCGGGAACCTGACAGTAGCTGTCGTTTGCAGTCGTGGTGCCATCCATGAGTAATGGGATGCCGGAAGTTCCCTCGCGGCCGACCGTGCCCACTTCGATCTCGCCGCCGGCCTTCATGCGCGTCACGACAGAGAGCACGCAATCGATGGGAAAAAACACGTCCGTGATCGGTTCTCCGGCGCGATAGATTGCAAAACGAGCCGGCATTTCCAGCAGATCACCAACTTCCGCGATTTCGGCAATCCCGCTTTCGCCAAGGTGCCGCAGGATTGCGTTGCCTTGGATTTCTTCCAGGGTGAGCTTGCTCCGCCGCGCGGGTAATCCGGCTCGTTTCCGGCCTTTCGTTGACACGAGAAAATATGCTCCTTAAGGCTTCTCAGACTGCTTTTTGGGAGCCCGGCGCCTTTCCTTGCCTAAAACCGCGCAGAGATTAGCCCCATCTCTGAGGTAGACTGATTTCAGGACGACATGATGGGATTTTACATTTGGAATTATTACGCTCGGAAAGAGTCGACCGTCGTTCCGTTGCGTCGTGTAAATGATATCCTTCCGCGCCGGAGCGGATTTGCTGACAGTAGTGAGATGCCGCGTGGCCAGGTGTATCGCTCGGTAGGCAACACTCCTCAGACGTGCGTTTGTACCTCCGCGGTGAATTCGATATCAATAATAAGCGCCAACTCGCGGCGACCCTTGCGTCAAGCCTGGCCTATCGGACGATCACGATCGATCTCGCGGAGGCCCGATTCATCGACGCCGGCATTATCGGCGTTTTTGCCCGGTTTGCAGGCCTACGGCGCCAGCTCGAGACTGCGCAATTGCGGATCGTCAATGTAAACAGATTCATTTTTAAGCTCCTTTCTATTTGTCGGCTCGACACGATCTTCTTCATCGAGGAACAGCGCCACGCGTAACGGAAAATTGGGCGGTTTTTTCGTAGACCGCCTCTGCTAACGTCCGAGATCGTGCCCAAACCGCTTCCGCAAAGCGGTGCTCGGCGCGGAATTCGCCTGAATATTCATGCAAGTTGACTTGTGAACGTGGCGGCGTTCAAGGGGGACCGATGGCTTTATTATCACAGGCTCGGGTTGCGCACGATCCGCCGCCCGTGCGCATCGACGTCTTGATCGATCGCGTGGTCAGCGCCGTCGCGCACGGCGGGATCTTCATTGCTTCCGAAGCATTACGCGCGGCCGTCTACGTGGCCCCTCAGGGGCGATGGACGTTCGTCGGCGTGGAAGAAATGCGCGCATGAAAAGGGTCGGATGAAACAGCCCCTCTCGCTCGACCCGCTCGCCGCCGTACTCGGCATCTACGTCCGGCTGCGCTACGGCAAGGAGTTACGCGCCGTACGAACGCCGACCGAAATAGACGGCGAACAAGGTCTGCATTACAATCTTCGCCCGCTCGAAACCGCACCGGTGTGCTGCAGCGTGGAAGCCCTGCACCATCATGCCGCGCTGCAGCGCGCCTTGCCGCAAGCGGAGATTCGCACGGGCTGGTGCCCGGTTGCGGGCAAGCCGCACGATGAGCGCGAGGGCCACGCGGTCCTGTATTACATCGAATTATGCGCAACCGACCCGCACCGCTCTGCGCCCTTCCGCATGGCGCATTCACTGACTGTCGAGGGCGCGATCTTCCATGCTTCAACTGGGTACGTCGTGCGCGAGCGGCAGATCGCGCGCGTTCGAGATCACTTCCATACCGAACTCGCCCGGCGTGGCTTCGCTGCCGCGCTGACCGGGAACTAACAGGATGCCGAGGAGCCTCGCCGGCGAGCCTCCCTCCGGTAGGTGGGGTTCGCTCAGTGCGCTGAAAGCGACGCCAGATACCGCCGCTCGCTTCTCGTGGAGATCTTCAAGAGGGCTGAGCGGTCCGAACCGGTGGATGTCTTTACGTCACGCCGGTTGCCACCGCCATCTTGAAAGGCGCAAAACTGTGCCACTTTGGTGCCAGTTGCGCGCGCCGCGGTCTTCGTGGAGGACCGGTAAAACCCGAAAACCCCCGTTCTCACGAGGGTTTTTCGTTTGCAAAATGGCTCCGGATGCTGGACTCGAACCAGCGACCCGCTGATTAACAGTTAGCCGGGTTGCGAATCCGCAGGGGTCAGCACGCGGGAGCAGGTGCCGGTGTTTCTCCTTTTGATTTCGCGCACCTTTTCGGCTGTTTCGACGGCCAGCGGTGGGCCGTACGTTTCGGCACGAATCCGGACTCAACTGTATGCGCAACTGTATGCGCTTTGCGAGCCCGGCGCGGCTTAGCAGCGTTCCTTCTCAAACTCCCGTCGAAGACAGTGGTCCGACTAGCGGTGTCCGACTTGGAACTGAACCGGCTTCAGAATCTCACCGTCAATCAGTGTTTGGAAGTGCTGCTCGATCCCTGACGTTAAGGTTACGTCATCGATAAGAACCCCGAGCTCGATATTCCGCAGGTAAGCTGCACGGGTTGGATTGGCGGATGTCACAATTGCCTTGCGCCCATCGATAGCCACGGCCTTGGCATGCAGAACGGCGCGCTCCTTGGCGTTTATTGTCGATCCTCTCGGATCGTAATACACCGCGGGCAGCCGCGTACCAGGCCACTCCGAGTGGGCGAAGCGATCGGCGAACCGGTCAACGAGGTCGATATCGCTAGTAGTATCAATGCCTTTCCGAGATACGTCGAAGCAACAGGTTACGGCGAGACCTGGTTCCGCGTCCATGCGCGTCGCGATGGTACTAAATAACTCGCGACCTCCAAAAAGCGCGAAGCCGACTATGAGCACGCGTTCAGTTGCCTCACAGAATACACTGCTCGACTACGACGGCCGTGTTGCGAGAGCGTTCGTGTGGGTCGGGGCCCGTTGCTACGGGCTCAATCCGGCCGCGGTCGCGCTCTATTATCTCGCGCTCATCTGCAAGCGCCGCGATGAGGCATACGAGCCTGCCTCGCAGAAAAAGAAAGCGCGGCCAACGTTGCGAGGTCTTGGCTGACTGCCCTCGCCGCTGGGACCCCTAGCCTGCTCACAGTAAAGTCGCTGAACGGTTCCGACAGGCGGCCTTCCGAAAGGGCCGCTGCTAGTAACCTGAGATCCCGACTACTTTGCCCAGCAAACAACGCGTACTAGCCTAGGTTTGTGCCAAAGAACGCTGCATCGCGGATTCTCACTGTGGGTACGACCAACGCGCGATCTAAGAAATCATTACGCTGCTCGCAGCTAGGTTCGGCGATCAGAAGGCAACCATGGCACGCAGCACCATGTAGAAATCGTCGTTCGTTTTGGTCGTCGGCGTTGTGATCGGCGCAAACCGGATCGTTTGAACATAACTCCCCAGAAGCGATCGCGTGGTGCAGATGTTCGCGTATGTGATAGCCGCTGAACAAGCCCGCCAAGGGTGCCCTCGGAATCAGAACTTCCAGTGTGGATCAGAATGCCGAAACCTTCCTCGACCGCGAAAACGCGCTCACGCAGCGATGTTGCGGGATAACCGCATTCCATTGCGATTGCCGCGATCAAAAGGTGCGAAAGCGAATGCAAGAGCATATACGGTGCGCCCGGAAACGGACGATCGACCTTGCGTTCTACTGCCCAACTTGCATAGCCGGCCCGCAACTCATCGACATGTTGCTTGACCGCAGGACGCGCCACCCAATCACGAACCGCGGACCGCGAGATTTGAAGAAAGACGCCCTCGCCGCGGTGCTCAATGGCTGGAAGCCATGTCAGTTCTGTTGCGAGGGCCTGCCGTTTGACTTGCATATCTAGTTCGCCCTGAATGTCGACCGAGGCTGCCTCGAATCGCGTGAAACCGATCTGCGCGACTACTTCCCTTAGTCGATGAACCAGAACAATGCGTTCTAAGCCGGCGAGAAGCTCGTCTGCATTAGGGTCCCATTCATGCCGATGGAGTGTACGAGCAAAATAGTTGCTGTTCGGATCGTCGCGACCCTCAAGCCCTGAGGTCAAAACCTCAAATTCGGCACTCTTGACTGACGGATTAGCCGCTGTGCCCTCGCGACGCCTCGCCAAAAACTCAAGTACGCGCTCGTCCGAAAATTCCGTAAGTGCCGCGGCGACCTCTGGTTGCAGACTTCTTGAGTGTGCTGAGTTCAGATTCTGACTCAACATTCTTAATTCGGTCGACAATGACTCCCAGCGTCGCCGCAAGCTCTTCATCAGGATCGGGAAGTGAAATCGTCGACATTACTTCGGCGAAATAGGCGTTGCTGGCCGAGCGAACCAATAGGCGATTGGGTTGTCCGCAATCCGCTTCCTTAGCGAAATGACCAAGCCATGGGCGAGAGCCGTCGCACCATCCAAGCGGCTGCGAGGCCAGATCCAGGGCCTCGTATAGCTGCCGCTCCTTCCCACAGTCGCAGCCGATCGACGTATCTGCGACCTCGCCGCTCGTGCCACGTTCCTCAATCCACAATGTACGCTCGCAGCCGTCATCGCCACGGTGCACGAACACTCTCCAATCGACGTCGTTAGTATGGCCTTTCGCGCACGCCCGCACGAAACGTATCGGCGTCAGCGATTTCCTTTTCCCGTCGTCCGGATCTTGGTACGACAAGCCGTGGTCTGTCGTGCGGCCGAGCGGCACCAATCGTCGGCGTTTGTAAACACCGGCATTTGCAGCAGGCTCCTGAGTCACAAACCATGTCGGAAAGACTCTTGCTTCGACTCCAAGTTTTGGAGCATCGGGAGCGTCGTCGAACGGCGGCGGGGCGAACAGTTGAAGATTTGTGACACTTGGAAATGCGCGCGACAATTTCTCGATGAGCCGTGGATCGTGTACCTGATCCTCTATGCGCTTGTTCCAATCTTGTAGACCGGCGATGATGACCGAGCGCGTGGGTAAGTCCACAAAAGACCCAGGCCCGAACGGCCCAATGAGCTGGCTTTGCCGAAGCATGTTCCGCAGCATCAGCTATTCGTCTTTCAATTTCGTGCCGGCGGCCGTCGCGATCTTGACAAGAACACCAGGCTCGACGTCGCGCAGTGAACGAGGAGCCCGAAATTGCCGCCAATACGGTGGCAATTCGTCCCCGTCTAGCATATCGTACAAGAGGTGACGCGCGACACCAGGCTCCTTTTGGTAACCAAGGCCGCCCTCATCCGCGCCTACTTCCGTGGCGATCCGAGCCCAATCATCAAGGATGTGATCCACCCGTTCGTGGACATGCGCTTTCGCCAGAGCCTGAGCAGTGGCATCTTGCTCCTTGTGCGATGCAGCTCTGTTTGCGAGCGAGTTTGCAACCATATCCAGTTCGGCGCGATGATTCTTCGAGAAACGAGCACCTTTGTTTGGCGTGAACGCGGGCAGGCCAAGCCTACCCAACGCGACCGAAACGGCAGCCAGCGCCCTATCAGAGCGTCGCGGTGAAAATGGAGTTACGCTCGTAGCTTCGACACTACGATAGAACATTGAATGGTAGCCGACGAAGCGTTCATAGTGCGACCGATCCCGCGGCTTGTTGACGTTTAGCAGGACAACCACTAGTCCGGGCCGATCCGGATCGCGCCCGACACGGCTCGTCGCCTGAATGTATTCAGCGGTCGTTTTAGGCTGGCCCGAAACGAGCATGAGGCCGAGGCGCGAAATGTCGAGGCCGACCGAAATCATATTTGTTGCGAGCGCGATGTCAACGCTGTTGGGGTCATTTCGTCCCTTAAACGGACTCGCAAGTTTTCGCTTCGCTTCTGCGACTTCTTCCGTAGTTACGCGCGAGGTTAGCTCGAGAACCTCATACTTGATCCGGCGAGCACTAAAATTGTGCGTCTGTCCAACGCGTAGGCGTCGGTCGTATGTCAGTAGACGGGGACCGACTTCCTCCTCAACGATCCGCCGTGCGCCACCAACTCACGCAGCGCATTAAAGTATCCGAGCAGTGTCATGTAAGATTCCGCGGGATTGGTATTGTCCGGAGGCGAGTGCTCCCAGAGAGTTTGCGTAATCGCCATGAGGCTAACTGCTGACCGAAGGAATAAGACTTTTGGGCTGCCGCCAGGTACGGCCAGCCCGAGGTAGTGTCGGCTGCCGGAATCGTCTATTGGAAGATCCAAGGCGAAAAACGAGTCGCCGCGGTCGATACCAGGTGGGGGAAAAACTCGAGTCTCTCGACGGTCGAATAGCGCGCGAACCTGCGCTTGTGCGCGGCGGACCGTAGCAGTCGAGACAACGACCTTGGGCCGAGCCCGCTTGCGGCCGTCCCCGCGCGAGGATAACGCGTCGATTGCACTCTCGTAAAGCCCAACCATCGTCCCAAGCGGTCCCGAGATGAGATGTAGTTCGTCTTGAATGATAAGATCGGGTGGCGGCAGCGGGCGCTCCAGGGGTTTGCCACCTTTCGGCATAGCCGCATCATAGAAGCCGCCCGCATCATAGCGGTCGGCACCCCCGAAAAACCCGGCGATCTCGCCAGTCCAGGGCATCCCCGCGAACTTATCGACTGTTGCAATGAGAAACGCGGGCAAACGCCTATAGATCGGCTCGTCGACCGTTATGATGGGCAACGGTCGCCGGCTCAGATGGAAGGCGCATTTACTATTAACGCACCGTAACTCGAGGTTTGACGGGCGGTCGCTATTAGGTTTACCGCTGTCGTCAACAAGAATAAAACTCGTGACGTTAAAGCCGGTCCCACACCAGGGGCACTCCCGAATCGGGACCGGGAGTGGTTTCTTCGAGTTCTTAGCGTACTGCATCACCTTCGTGCGCGCGTTGTGCGCCTGGCCATCCTTGTCGCCTTTATATCCCATGCGATTCGGTGACGCCGCGCGACCCACCCATAAGCCGATCTCAATGGGCCACTCTCCGAGGCGTTTGTGTTCGATTCGTTCCATCTCGAGGGCGCACACAACCGCTGATGCGCGTGCCAGTTGGTCGAGAGTGAGCAGCCTAAGAGTGTAGCGCATAAGAACCGATAGTCCCGCACCCGTCAAACCCGGGTTAGTGAGTCGTCGATACGCGATCGTGAATGCCGCAAGTCCCAGATATGCCTCGGTCTTGCCGCCGCCTGTAGGGAAAAACAACAGATCGACGATCTCGCGCTCGCCGTGAGCCTCGTCGATAATTCCTCGCATGTTCAGAAGCATGAAAGTCAGCCTGAAAAGGTCGCCATTTGGGCGGACTAGATTGAGCCGGTGGAATGGATCGGTTCAGCTGGCTGGCCCGCTGTCGCGCAGCACGCGCTACCGCACGGTTCGCGACAGCAAATGCCTCAAGGACTACCGGATCCTCCAGGGCCGTGATTCCCGCCTCTATCCGGGTAGCTGCATACTCGGCGTCGGAAAGCAGTGCGTTCGCAACCTCGCGACGTCGCGGCACCAGGTTCGCAAGCTTATTAGTTTCGGCGCTGATCCAGCGCCGATACTCGGCCAGGACACTCTGAAGTTGAACTTTTGCCTCCGCTGGCTGAGCGATCGCGCTAAGCTTTTCCATCTCTAGACTCGAACCCAGCAATCCGCTCGTTGGGTATCACACGGGGCACGGCTGTTAGCGGCGAACAACACGAGCAGATAACACGACATTCCCTTCCGACGATATTCCACTCTGCAGCGCTGTTGTGCCCAACAGCGTATTCGGCGACATCGCGATAATGGAGATCGGCGATCCGTTCGTCTAAATCATCAGAGTCCAGACCGTGAAGCGTGTAGCGCGGCATGAATCCTGCGGCGCTACGGATGGTGAGTTTGGCTTGAAAGGCAAACGCTTCATCGGCAAGGCGGCTTTCGTCGATCGCAGGGCGACGGTTCACCAAAAAGATCGATACCGATTTTGCGAGGATTGATCCAACGTCAGTCTTCGGGTGCGCTTTCCGCACGAGAATGTCCAACACAAGGCCCTTACTGTTAGGAACCTTGGTTGTCGTGCGTCCGTCAGCTGAAAGGTCGACCGTAACGACCTCTTTTCGATCCGTGCGCTTCCACTGCTCGCTCATGCGGGATTGGTTTGCGTCGGCAAGCCCGTCGCCGCTCTTCTCTTCGTGACGTGCCTGATCTGGCTGACCGAGTAACGTATAGTCGCCCCACGTTACCTCAGCCTCAACCGACTCGATCGTACGCTCGAGCAGGAAGCTTAGGCCGAGTGATGACGGTCGCCACGCTTTGCGCGCGCTGCCCTTATCGGGCGTCACTTGGTCATCCGTTCCGCCAGCATCGTCGCCGCTGTCCAAGTCACCCTCGGCGTCGGCATCACCAGCACGCTGATCATCAGGCGCGTTGATAGGAACGAGAAAGCCGGTCAAGTACCAGCGAGAGGGAGCTTGTGGAAGCAGCTCATCAGACATACCGATACCTGGCCCAATTAAGTCGGCGCGTAGCTGATCAACTATTTGCGCGCGCAACGCTGCTGAATCCGCGCTCATTTTGAAACCACTTCTTCCAGAGCATCATCGGTGTCATCACCGGAATCGTTGTCAGAATTAGTAGGGGGAATAGCCATACCTGAGCGTGCTTCGTCGGCCGCACGTTCAGCGTTGAGTTTTAGAAGTCGCGCTAAGACTTCGTCTCGGACCTCCGTGGGCCAGGTATACTCGACGTCGTCACCGCTTTCTGTTGGAACGAACTGCGCCTCCTCGGAGATATCGTGCCAGCCATAACTGTCGAGAACGGATCGATCGAGTGCACCATGGAGGTGCCGCAGCTTCTGAATGCTGGCGCTGGTATCTAAAGTGTTGTGAAATCGGTTGTAAACCTTTGTAAGTCCCTCATCCAGTTGAATCAGTGTGCTGGCGCGATGTTCGTAGTACCGCTCTGCGGCGGACGTGATGGTTGGGTTTGTACGCCATGATTCGGGAAAGGGAAACGTTTGAAATGCCCGCTCTGGCGAGTATCGAGGATCGTCTTTCAAAGTTGATCCGAAGAATCGCGACCAAGCCTCGTGCGTCCTAGATTGCAGTACTCCAAATGTTGGCCAGGAGTCATCCGCAATTGCGATCAACGTCTGGTCGTAAACTAGCCCGAGTGGTAAAAACACAAAGGCAAATCGCACGCCACTCAGCGGCGTTACAAGAACACGATCGCACTCTGTAAGGCAGCATACAACGACGAACACGGTCTGGTGAATCGCCACCAGTACTTCCGCCTAGCCGGGTCCTTATCGCGGTCGCGCTGGGGTTTAACCTTCGCTTTAACAATCTTGAGCAGATCCGGCCATTGTTCCGCATCCTCAAGCGATAGGGTGTCAAAATTAATGATATACCTGTAATGCCGTTGCTCGGGATCGCTAGAGACTTCCTCACCGCCGATGTACGGCCTTATCCTCTCGGCGTTCCGATGATTACGCAGAATGAGTTCGTCCATGGTCGCGAGCGAGGTTGCGACACCCTTAGTGTCGGTATCATCGAAGGTGAAGCCCATGCCATGGGGATACGAGCCGACAAAAGCCCTCTCAGCGTTTGCCGACAAGCGAACGGGATCGTCATCTCCGCCGCGGTCGAAGAGAAAAGATGTAATTTTTTCGACGTCTTTGCCATCAAGAATCAGAGGACTAAAAACAGGCCCTTTGATCACGTGTACGATGGACACTACAACTGCTGCTTCTCCGGGCCACTTGTATCGACGTACAGCGTGATAGATGTGCCCTCCGTGCTCTCGTATCCATGCCAGACCAGTCTGGCGCGTATACCCCTGGCGGATTGTCTTCGTCGCGAGGAACCCCAAGGCGCCGCCACTTCGTAAGAGGTCGAAACCGCGCCTAAAAAAGTGTGCGACGAGGTCCGCGCTGCCGTGGGCGTCTTCGTGTAGGGCTTGCAGCCACTCGATGTAGTAGGGTGGGTTTCCCGACGCGATCGTGTTCTTTCCGGCGTATGGTGGGTTTCCGATGAGGCAGTCGAAGCCCGGATTCTCCCCTGAGAATACCTCAGGAAACTCCAGCTGCCAGTGAAAAGGAGCTAATCTCGAAAGAACACTGCTCGAAGCGTCCAGTAGATTTTGCACACGCTCATGCCAGGCAGCGTCGCCGATGCCGAGGGCACCGACGACCCGTTGGCGCTTCTTCTCTCGAATCGTCTTTCGATCGCCGCTGAAGAACGCTGCGATCACGGCGTTTGCTATCTCAGTTACTGAATGCAGTTGCTCGCTGGCACGGTTCACCGCCGCTCGAAGTTGCGACTCGTCAACGTCCTCGCCAGCCACACGGATCCGATCCCGTTCCTGCTCTGCAGATGCAATCGCACGACGAACAACCTCGGCGACGAATGGGACGCCTCTAGACGGCCCCCAAGAGACGGACTCAATTTGCATCGGTGAAAGGCCAACGAGACCGTCGCCGCTTCGGATCGCGTGATCGACGAATGTAAACTGATGGTCCCGCGCAAGCGTCGTTAGCCATAACGACAGCTTCGCGAGGTCCGCCGCCATCGGGTTGCGATCGACACCGTAAAGGCAACGCTGCGCCACGAGGCGTCGGGCATGAAGCAATGCGTCTTCGTCAGGTGGCAATGGCGGCGCATACGCGTGCCGCTCCCACGCTTCGACGACACGCTCGGACATTTGCCGGCAGGCCTCAACCAAAAATGCTCCCGATCCCACGGCGGGATCTAAGATCTTTAGCGCTAACAGTTCTTCGGCTCGAACTTCAGACCCAAGTCGATCCAAAACCGGTCGTAAAGCTTCAGCGACGATCGGTTCCGTCAACGTACGCGGCGTGTAGTGCGTACCAGATCGGCGTCTGGTCTCCGTCGGCTGCAAGACTGGCACGCCGGCAGATAACAGTTTCGGCGTGATCGCGCGGTCAACAACAGACTCCAATGCAGCTTCGAGATCTGCTATCGATCGTGCATCTTTCAGCGCTCCGGCGACACGCGCCGTGACCTTACGATCCGTTCGCACTTTTAGCCATTCGGGCCGACGTGTAGATGGCTCACGCAGAAGCGCCTCGAGATCAATCGTTGCCGACGCACCTCTCTTTTGTTGTGGGTGGATTGCCAATGACGGTCCAGTCGTCAGTTCGATTGTAAATCCCATGATAGACTGATAGACGGAACCGATTTGTTCTACATCGAGTGTCCGATACGACAGTCGCTCGCCATCGAGGACCATCAACGCGCGGAGAATCCGCCAAACAACTTCATCGGAGATCGCCGGCACCATGGGCGCATCCGCGACGACCACGCGTCCTTCGAGAAATGGGAAACGGTCGGGATCAAAAGCTGGCCGCGTCGCGCAACGAGTTCCAGTTGTCCGTGACGACCGCCGCCGTAGATGAGCCGCCACAGTGCGAGTAGTTGTCCCCAGGCCCCGTAGCGGTCGTCCATGGTGTCTGGGAATAGCGCCGCGTCGTCACGTAAGCGTTCAAACAGACCGCCTAGCGAATAATTCTGCTCCCACACCTCGTCGTGTGCGAATAAATCGCGGTCTTCTGCGTAGAGCGTAAAGACAAGGCGTAGCAGCGCGCTAAGCAGTCCGTTGTAAAGGTGATCTGGATCATCTTTGACCAGCCCAATCACATGCTCGCAACCGGAACGCGAAGTGGCGAAGCCTCGAAGCAATTCATTGAGTGCGACGAGTACTTGCAGCGCCAGTCTTTGTTGAGACATCCTGCTGATATTCGCGACTGAGCGCAAGCAACGCACCCAAGCTCTGCTCCGGAATTCCGAAGAAGCGCTCAACGCGAAGCAGCATGTGAAAGGCCGAGAGCATTGGTCGACCCGCGACTTGGAGCATGGAATCTAGATCAAACGTCGCGTAGCCCGAACTCTCGCCTTTGGGTGCGTAAACCAGGCGAAATGAGGAGTTGTTGGTGAGAAGGCCAACGGGCACGTCGGTCTCACGCAAGAGTCGTTCAAAGCGCGCATGCGCGCTCGCCGGCCAATGCTTTCCGTCGTCGGCGGCGGCCTGATCAAAATCTTCGATCTCGACAACCTGCACGAGCATCTGCCAAATGCCATCCGGTCCGGGCACCGCAAACGTCGGAGCGAGTCGTTCCTCGTACTCGATTAGGGTTACGCCTAAGGAATTTGGTAGCTCCGGGCCTTCGGGCGCGCCGGCAAGATCGCCGGCATCCCATCCCAGAAACTCCCGTGCGAAGCCCGGAAAGTCAGGAATTCTCGGCGGCTCACCCTGGGTTTGCGCTGTTTCATCGAGGTGTTCCTGAAGTTCGGTGACGTTGCGATCCGGGAGGACTCCGCGATGGACAAGCGCCGCGGGCGCGACGAGCAAGCCAACTGGCTGCACGTAGCCGAGCCATTCACGATGAGTCTCGATTAAACTCTTAATCGGACAGTTGGCGAAGATCGTATCGCATCCTGCCGGGTCACGATGTGACGCCGGCGACGAAGGAGACGATCGTGACCACCGAACGTAAAGTCATTCGTGCCAAAGTCGGGCTGCTGAATCTTGCCAAGCAGTTGGGGAACGTGCAGCAGGCTTGCAAGATGATGGGCTTTAGCCGCGATAGCTTTTACCGTTTCCAAGAACTCTACAAACCGGCGGTGACGCTGCGCTCGCGGAGATATCTCGGCGCAAGCCAATCATGAAGAATCGGGTCGACCCGGCTATCGAGGATGCAATTGTGGCATTGGCGATCGAGCAGCCCGCATTCGGCCAAGTGCGCGTTGCGAACGAACTCAAGAAGCGCGCCATGACGATTTCACCCGCCGGCGTCCGTTGCGTCTGGCAACGGCACGATCTCCAGACGATGAAGAAACGGCTTAAAGCCCTTGAGGCCAAGAGCGCACAAGAAGGCTTGGTTCTCACCGAATCTAGCTTCGCAGCGCTTGAGAAGGCGCAGAACGAAAAGGATGCTCACGGCGAATTCGAAAGCGAATGTCCTCGTTACTGCGGTGCTCAGTACACGTTCTACGTTCGCACGCTCAAAGGCGTTGGCCGCGTCTATCAGCAGACCTTCGTTGACACGTATAGCAAAGTTGCCTTTGCCAAGCTGTACGAGCAAAAGACGCCGATAACTGCCGCAGATCTGCTCAACGATCGTGTTCTTCCATTCTTTGAGGAACATGACATTCGCGTGAGCCGGGTGCTGACCGACCGTGGAACTGAATACTGCGGAGATGCGCAGAAGCATCCGTACGAGTTATACCTTGCTATCTAATACGTCGATCACACCTGAACCAAAGCGAAGAGCCCTCAATCAACGGCATCGTCGAACGCCTTCACAAAACGATGCTCAACGAGTTCTACCGCATTGCGTTTCGAAAAAAGATCGATCCGGACGATCGACCAGCCTCCGGCGCATCTCCATGTATGGGCGCGGGAGTACAATTCCAACGCCCACATCAGGGACGCTGGTGCTACGGCAAGACGCCGATGCAGACGTTCTTCGACAGCCTCGAACTAGCCAAGGAGAAGCTGTTTGCCGCCTGAGTGCGGCGGCAGCGAAACCATCTGACACTCAGCGAAGCGATCAGCGCCAACTGTCAGACATTAACTATCGTCTGGCATTTTAACCACTCACTGGCCACAAATAGACGACACCGACAGGCTCGATCCGCGTGGCGCGTACCTGATAACTGTCGACAATGCGCTGAGGCTCGTCGACACGGAGCGCCGTCAGTCTTATTGAGCCGTTCTTGCCAATATCGTTTGTTCGCCTGCAATTGTCGCGCCTCGGCCTCATCGAACTCGAGAGTTAGTTGGGGGCTGTCCCACTTCTTCTGCTCGGTTCGAATTCGTCGGCCTTGTTCATCAAGCAAGTCGACCATACTTTGGCTTTCGGCATCCGCTCGATCTTGTAACTTTCTACGCGCTTCCTCGAGCGCTGCGTGCGACCGAGCCTCTAGATGCGGTGTTAACTCGTGCACATCGCGCGCGATTGAATTCTTAAGTCGTTGCAGAACCTGTTCCGATACAGGCTCCTTCACAGCAACCAGCGCCCTTTCTAGCAGATCCAGCGTCTGCATTTCGGCTGTGCGGCCATAAGGCTGCAATGGTTTTCCGTTACGATCGTCGGGCTCGGTCCAGCGTGCCGTGACCTCGATGATCTCCTCGTGCAAGCGCGAGCCGCGTGGCCCATATAAAGATAGGCGGCCCACAAGAATCACGCGCGGGACGGCGTCGGGCGCAACGGCGAGGCAGGTCGAGAAAGATCATCGACAAGGCCCTTTGCGACGAAGCGGCTGAGAACGCGCCGAACAAAACGATGCTCAAGATGGAGCTGAACGGCTCCTTCGCCAGTCTCGCCGGGCTCATCGAAGGTAACAGGACGAATAGCGACTTCGCGGCGCCACCGACGAACGTCCTTATCCGTCTGCCGAGTGCGCAGAAGATCGAGCGCCGGAATCCAACTCGGATCCGCTGACAACGCTGTTCCTTCGATCGGCAACTCGTACAGATCGGGATGTTGCTGGTTCTTGCGGCTCGACAGCTTTAGCGGCTGACCGCCGGCGCGCGAAAGGCCGACGTCGACTGCATGCTGTAGGTTGTTCCCTTCGACGCCACTACGCGCTTGGATCGTTCGAGGCTCGTCCTGAGACTGTCGATCTCGCGTCGCACTCGGGCGACTCGGTCAGTCCGGGATTTTTCTTCGTCGAGTTCTTGTGCTGCTGTCTTGGTTAGCTCGTCTGCCTCAATGCCTTCAATCGCCTTTCGCTGCACGCCCGCCTGGGAGTGACGAATGCCGCGCTTCTCAAGGAGTTCCGCCGTTCTGCCTTCCAGCACATCGGCAAGCGCGCCTAGATCTTCGCGTATAGTCTGCGTTTTCTCCACAAGTGCTTTGAGCACTATATCTTCCGTTCGCTGGTGATAGTAGAAGTACCGGCAGTAGACTATCGGCTGGGGCTGCAGCTTGCGGTCGATGCGACCGTTGCGCTGCTCGATACGGCTGGGGTTCCACGGCAAGTCGAAGTGAAAAAGGTCGTAACATTGCCGCTGAAGATTCAATCCCTCGCGTGCGGAGTCTGTGGCGATTAGGATGCGGATCGGCGTTTTGTCCGGGTCTGCGTTGAACGCGTGCTTCAAAGCGTCGCGCTGCTCCTGAGAAGTAGCGCCCGAGTAAACGGCGATGCGCTCATCGGCACGATCAGTCTCCGCGATTGCCGACGCGAGACGTCTCTCGAGATATCGTCGTGTATCCTCCCATTCAGTGAAGATAATGACACGCCGGCGATTCCATTTGGCGCCCTTCGTCTTGGCGAGAACGCCGGGGCATTGGTGCGTATCAATCCACTCGCGGACTTGATAATACGGGCATCATCAATATCGCGACAGCGGTCAGCCAACGTCACAAGTTCGTCGAGAGCCTGGAGCTCGGCACTGAGGGTGCTTGTATTTTCATCCCCTGTCACAGTTCCGCGCGTCGCCGTGTCGAGCGCTGCTTCCACCTGTTCAACTAAAGCCTCGGAGTCAGCGGATGCCGCGCGGTCATCGTCCGCACCGATCGGACTAAGTAGCCTCCCTAGATCCGTGGGGACCCGCGACGTGACCTCGCCGGCCGCTGCGCGCCGCATTGCATCGCGATGAACGCGAATCGTCCGCCAGAACGCCTCGATCGATGATAGCAGCCGCTTCTGAAGGTTGATGAGCACGAGGCGCGCCTGCGACCGTTTCGATGCTGATTCGCCCGCGAGACACGCCTCTCGCATCTCGCGATAAGCATCGAATCTTTGGGAGAGAACGAGCTCGGGCGCGTTGTCCGGAAGGCCTTGGATATCCACCTGCTCCGGCTTGCGTTCCGGAAAGCCACCTTCAATTGCGCGGATGTCGTCTTTGATGCGGCGCACTAGTACGGGACTCAAATCGCCCTTCCTAAGATCCATTCCTCGGAAGAATCGATTTGGATCAAGTATCTCCAACAGTGCGGTGAAGCTGGTCAGAATGCCCGTTGTGAGGCGTCGCCGAGAGGAACAGTCGATGCTCAAATCGCTTGGCAATATCACGCACGGCCTTCGTGATCTGAGTGTCAAGTTTATACTTAGAGCCGCCCGATGGAGCAGCGTGATGAGCCTCGTCTAAAATGAGGAGTGATTGCGGCTGTAGCTCGCCGAGCCAATCCACAAGTCCGGTAGTGTAGTTTTCGTCGATAAGACGTCTATTGGAGAACAAGAACAGGCTGTGGGTGGTCCAAGGATTTACTCCGTAACCCCGTTCCCGCCGCATCTTTGCGATATAGTCGCGCTCCATCACGACAAAACTAAGGCCGAACCGGGCTTCGAGCTCGTCGCGCCACTGTGGCAGCATCGACGGTGGGGCTACAACGACGATCCGATTGATCTTGCGTCGTAGGAGGAGTTCGCGCGCGATCAGTCCGGCTTCTATGGTTTTCCCAAGTCCGACATCGTCGGCGATAAAAAGATTGACGCGCGGCAGGGCAAGGGCTTTTTGGAGAGGATCGAGCTGATAGGCATCGATACGAATTCCTGCCCGAAAAGGCGCTTGGAACAGCTTTGGCTCTGTAGCTGTAACGCTATTCCAGCGACGCGTATGGAGGTACGCGGCAAACACGTCGGGATCGTCAAACCCTCGCGCGCCGACGCTATCCCATGGGTTTTCTTGTAGTACGCGCGCGTCGAGTTCGGCCTGCCACAATACTGTGAGCAGCTGGCCCTGAGCATCGTCGTCGACGCAGGCTAAACTAACCAAATCAAGCTCTGTCGAATCTCGCCCCGGCTCGACGTTTTCGATCAACCACCGGCGTTGCCGCACTTGCACAAGCGATCCGATTTGAAGCGCGCTGCTAACAGCCATTGCTTTGATTCGGTCTCCTAAAAAGCGTCGCTCGAGCCATCTCTCAAAGCGGCCAAGACCTGCTTCTGTAGCGGTTCGCCATCGTCTTAGGCGCCACGGTACTTTCCGGCATTAAACCACTTGCCACCTGTCAGAAAAACCACTATCTTTTCTGACAGATGGCGGTTTCAATCTCCGAGCAGGTTCGACTGACGATCCGTGCCTTGCAAGAACGAGTCTTCACGACCCGAGACATTCTCAATAGCGGCCCTCCTGGGGCAAGCAGGGAGTGGTAGATCAGGTCGTCTCGAGGATGGTTCGAGCCGGCGATCTTGAGCGCGTGGCCCGCGGGCTGTTCAGCAAGCCCAAAACGAACCGTATTATAGGTCCGCTTTCTCCGGATCCGCGCGAAGTTGTTGCCGCGGTAGAGCGCGCCACCGGCATGCACGTGATCCCGAGCGGTGCCTTTGCGTTGAACGCGCTGCACCTCTCGACCCAGGTGCCAGCCAAGCCGGAGTTCCTGACAGACTGGTCCGAGCCGGACAATCTACATTCGCAACCTTCGGATTCGTCTTAAACACGCGTCGGTACGCCGCTTTCGCATCAAGAGCTGACATTTTAACCCTCATCGTCGAAGCGCTTCGGATGCTCGGGCGCGATCGAATAACGGAACAAACGATCACGAAAATCCGAACGATAATCACCGACGGAGACCGTGCAGAACTTCTCAAAAATATCGGCGATGCGCCAATCTGGATGCAACCGCACCTTCGGCAGATAGCCCTGGTGGTCTAACCCTTTGGTCTTGGACCCGCTTCGAACGGAATCGCGATGCGTGAGTAGTCAGGTAGTTTGTCCGTACGTCCCGCCTTTCAGACTGCGACATATTCGTCTCGCCGCCGACGCTGCTCCAACTCGACAATTGCCCACTGGGTGTCGTCAAGGAGTGGATCTCATGCTTTGCGACCCAGACATTTGACATAAATTCTGACTCCTCGCTACTGAGAACAATCTTCTTCGGGCTCATCGCAACCACCACGCCGTATTCGTGCGTATCCCAGTCCGGTCTAAAGGCATGAACGAACGCGCCTCGATAGATCTCAAAAGTACCATTCAGAGCTTCCATCGATTTTGCTTTCCTGCGTTCTTTGTCCCGATCACGGACTGCTGCGACGCGATCATTCCTATCTTCCTTGGCTTCCCGTTCTCGCGTCTGAACATACTCTTCGTGCCAGCGATTCATGTTCGCGAGCACGCGATTCCACTCGAACTCGTCAAGCACTCGAATAGCGAACTTCTGATACGAGATGCGAGACTTGTGGTCCGATCCCGCGGCTTCAATCGTACAAGCCCTCTCGGATAGGCCAATGACGGTCCCGTACTCCGCATAGGCCGTTCCAAATCTTGTGGCTTCGATGTTGCAACCCATTTGCAGGTCCGTGGGCTTTCCCCAGCGCCGGCTGGCAATATTATCCCGCAGCCCGTTGGCTATCTTCTCGAGCACATCGATCTCATATCGAGGAGCATTGCTCAATATGTAAGCTGCAAACGCTTCAGCATCCACGTTATCTTTCACTCGCTCTACAAGAGATGGGCTACCGCTCGAACCTCTTCAACAACGACGTCTAACGTTGGACGTGGGCCACCGATTACCAGATCTAACGCTGTGTTATAGGCTTTGTTCACGTCTTCACGAGACAAAAAGGAGCTCGAAAATGCTGGGCTTTCAGCGTACCCGCCCGAGGGACGAGCAGTGTACGCCCACCCGGCAGCGGCCGAGCGCCCATCGACGTCGGTGGCCATGGCGCCTACTGCGCCATTCCGAATTCGATCTAAGAGTTCGTTGTTCCGAAGCAGCATTGCTATGTCATAGTAGTGCCGCATGGATGTTCCAATCTTGATCTCACCGCCTGCGACACCTCTCGTCGCTAAATCGTGTAGCGCGGATAGTTTCTCGACAAGCGTGCGCTCAGGCCTAAGGCAACTAATTTCGACGGCCTTGAATTCGTCAAACTCATCGACGGATGCCCCTCCCTTCGTGAGCGCATATTCAGTGAGAAACGATTGAAGTTGCATCCGCTGGTTGGGATCAGGGCCACCGCGCACACCTATCTCCAAAAGTACCTCTGGAGGAACAACAGGGTCCTGAAACGCTGGCGAATATTTGAGATTTGTCGCGCGGTGAACGCCCGTGCTGGAAGTCACAAGCGCCAGCGTCCCATGTTTACAGCATCGGCTGCTCGTTTCGTTATGGCCTTCAGACCCTTGTCCTTTGCATTGGAGCCCGCTCCCGCTGGGGGGACCAGGAGGATGTCGACATCCTGAGACATGCGTTGGATCAAATGCCAGGCCTTGGATAGACTCGTTCCGCCCTTGAACACGACGAGGAAATCTCCCAACGGTTCCGAGAGCGACCTGAGAATCTCCGTTATCCAATAATCTTTCTCGATCCAGCCTGGTGGGTAAGAGGTATTTTCCGCCGTCGCAGCAACGAGCGCCAGAAAATCATCGTGGTTGTCTCGCAGCAGCGGCACTAGGTCGGCAACAGATCCGCAACAAAACGCTGTGCTAATCTCGGCTCACCTTTTGCGGCGTCATTGATTTTGTGTGGATCAATCTCGCCACTTCTCACAAGGTCTCGGAAGCAAACCTTGACTTCCGAGAAAGGAGCTTCCACAGATGCAAAGCGGTCACGGGCGAGCTCCAGAATCGCAACTTCCTTTGGATTCAAATTCATAGCAACGCGCTTCATGTTTGAACGCTCGCGAAAATGAACGCCAGGAATAGAAGTCGGCGGTCTTCCGACGACGGCGATTTCCGGTACGGCGGGCATTTGTGTGGATAGCCCGAGCATGGCCGCAGCGGCCGGACCTACCGGCCCAGCTGCTCGATCTGCGGCGTATTTTAGAGCAGCCGCAACCCCTGATACGCCACCCTTTCCAAATCGGGAAGCAGCGGGCTTAAAATAGATGCCGCGGCGGACACGGGAAAGGCTTCCAGATCGCACTAGACGCGATAAGGCCGATTCGACGGCCGTCCGCGATCCGTACATCTCAAAGTCGCCCGTGTTGAAAAGGGCTCCAGCCGGGGCCGCCTCTACGGCCTTTTTCATGGTTCCGAAGGTGCTCATCGTTCCATCATTTTACCCCGAATTACTGGCACAATGCAAGCCGAACCAAAGGCAGCAGGCCCCTGCTACCCGCGGACAAATCGGATTTGCATGGTCTTGGCGCCCGTCGACATTGTCCTCGATTTCCTGATAGCGCCGGCCATAGTCGAACAGGTGTTCGCAGTATGTGCGGCGCATTTCCGGGGTTGCGATGCTGGCACTGCACGAAATCGTTCGGGACGCCGGCCGAAACCTAATGGCGCTCACCGGCGACGACTTCATCGACGGGCTGTCCAAGACGTTCGCCGATCTGCTCACGGCGTTTCATGTCGGTCTCGCGACGATACGCGACTCCCGGGGAACGCGCGTCGGCCCCGTGATCGTCGTCGCGACTAAACCGATTGCAGACGGCGAGATCGATGCGGATGCCGTAGCGGTCGCCATCTTTGCTTGCGCGCAGCTGAGACGAAGCGAATCTTCGCGCCGGTTACAAATGCATCGCGCAGGTCAAAGCACTGGACAAGGCTCCAAGCAAGGATCCGAGCCGATCGACCGTCACGCTCGGTACGATCATTGCGGCGACTTCTTCGCAATCCCTGGATGCAATCGCTCAAGTGATGCGTCGGCTAAATAGCGAGGCAGATTCCGATCTCCGCCCGGATATGGTTGCCGTGTTGAACCGCGGCACGATCAACTATCTCGCGACTTTCGGACCCGATCAAACGATGCCGGGTGATTGGTTACCGCCAGCGCGCGGGGGCCGCGATTTCGTTCCACCCGTATTGTTGCACATGGTGACGACGGCAACGACCACGTTCGCGCTTAACAACATAGTCGGCTTCATTATCGGGCAGTTAGCATTCTTTGCACCGACGCTGGAACGTCCCGACATGCGTGCCGCCATCGTCGGCGTTCCGGCGAACCGTACGATCGTTATTCTCTATCAGTACGACCTCGCGGGTCGTCTAGTCGAACTACAGAAAACGGAGCCGGTCGCGACGCCGCCGTTTCTCATCGAGTCGCCGGAAAAAGAACTCCTAGGCAAGATGTTCTATCAACCATGGCAAGACGGCGGCATCGTCATTCTTGAAGGCCGCTTGCCACTCGAGGGACTCCTGGTCTTCGCGCCGACGCGGGTCTCGACCCATACGACGAAACTGAAGAACGAGCGACAGGTCTCGTCGGTCCTTCCCATGTCGTTCGACGATTTCAAGACGTTCGCTGCGCAGATCGCAAAGCGCAGCAATCTCACCGTGCGACAGCCACTCCAAGAGTTCACCATCGCTCATCTCGCCGACGAGGGCACATCAACGCCGTTCGTCTCTCGTTTATGGATGACGCCAATCCACCTGCGTGATCTCGTGCTGACTCAAAAGGCGGACATCGATGCTTTCGATGCCGTGTATCAGTCCGTTCTGAACGATCTTGTAACCCTGCGGCGCATCGGTCGAGAGACACTCGAACTTTGGAACGACCACGCGAAACGCGTCGCCAGCGGCCAGATTGTCCGTTACCAAAACGGCATCCACGTCGACCAAACGATTGACGAGCCGTTGTCGCACAACTTGGAAACCATTATCAAGAACAGCGCAGGTGCAGCGAAACAGCTCCAAAACCTGACAAGCATCTTCGGAGTCAAGATCGGCTTCATGTTCGAAAAGGACTCCGGTTTTGAAGCGGGCATTACGGCGCTGGAAAGCACCGATTCGCTATTTGCCGACTACATGCGCGAGACTCGTAAGTGGCTACAGCCGTTGACGCTCGTACGGAACGATTTGGAGCACAAGCCCTTCGTCGCGCCACGCATTCAGTACGTGCGAAAACCCGGTGACGCCTTTGAGGTGAAGCAGCCGGAGGTGCTTGGTCTAGCGCTTACCGTCTTCGTGCCGGTGCTATTGAGCCGTCTAAATCGGTTCGTCGAGGAAGTCGTGATGCGTTCCATGCAAACTGCCATGCCAAGTCCGATGGCGGTAACGGAGGTTCCAGTTGCGAAACGGGATCCCATGAAGCCCGAGCGTTTCGCGGCCGGCGTAATCGGTCAGGTTCAGCCTTGGCAGATCATCTATTCAGACGACGCGTTCGACGACGTCTGATCGAGCGCGTAGGCGGAGACCGATTTCGCACCACTCCTCATTCGTCCATCCCGACCGTGCGGGCTGCGGGACGAGCACGCAGATCGTCCTGCCACACCGCGTAAAGCCGCTCGCATCGAACTTCGCCTGGGTGATTTGTTCGTAGTAGTCCTGATATGACCGCCCGTAGAAAACGGCGAAGGTCGGCGGCCTTTCGAGGAGATGTTCGCGGATGGTACAGATGCGCTGCGGCCGATAGGTCTCGCGATCTACACCAGTCGCTGTGATGCTTGGCGCGTGCAACGCGTTCAATTCGATGACTGCGGTCTCACCGTCCTTATAGCCCCAACGGTCGCGCTGATAGGCGCGGACTTCTTCGATATTGTGCGGTTCACCCTTGAACGCGAGCAGCATTAGAATCAACGGGCGCCACGTGGACTGCAGCGCGTTAGACCTATCGCGACGGTGATATTTAGTCCACTTGGGATCGTTGACGCCGCGCGTCTCGAACTGCCATTGGTGATGCGCCGCGACAATCAATTAGCTCGTCGCCGCCGAGATCGAGCCACGCCTCGTACGACGCATGCGTATCATCGCCACCCGGTTCCATGCCAACGAACCAATATGGCGCGTCCCATCGGCCGTAGCCGAACCATTTTGCAGCAGCGAGTTGCTTCGCATTTGCTACAGCCGACATCTCAGTTAACGCCACAACTTACGGATTTTCCGCCGCGACCTCCGGACTAACCACTTTCTGGAAACTTTGGATATACTCGCCGTATGGCCTTTCGGAACGAAACAAATGGCGCGGAAATTGTCGGAGTCATGTCGAGCCGGGGCATAGCTTTCGCGATAATTGTTCGAAAGTCGCCCAAAGGTCAAGTTGATAACCGGCATCTGTCCGTCCGTCTCTCGTCATTTACGCGGTCCTTGTCAGGGTGTTTTCATCTTCTTCCTCTTCTTCTTTTTTGTAGGCGCTGCCAAGCGATCAAGGAAATACTTCCACGGCTGCGTCCGTCCGCTCGTGAAGTCAAAAACCGGTCCGTCGTAGCCAATCAGAGCGAGAATGACACGGTTCACGAGGGTTCGCGCCAGGTGGACTTGATCGGAGAGCGCCTGATATTCCGCCGTCTCCGCGCCGCGAAGCACGTAGCCGGCATGACTCATGGAATGTCGATTATCGAGAGCCTCCTTCTCATCACGCTTCAAGGCGAAGCCCACGCGCATCCAAAACTTTCGTCGCCTTTCGCCATGCGAGATATCATTAGCCCCTTTCAAACGCTCCATCAGCCTAGATAGCAGATCCGAGCTTTTCCGATGCTCGTTCAACGATTTCGCTAAGGCTTTTTTGAACTTTGGAAGCAGATCGTCATACTCGTCCGGAGGAATCACGGTCGTTTCCTTGGCTTCAAATGCCTTCGCCTCAACAAGCGTATCGAGGGCGAGCGTGATGTCGCGTATCTCTATGTCAAGATGACCCCGGGAATCGGCGAACAGATGCGTAAGCGCGATATCCACGGGAATGTCGTCCTTTATCAAACCGTACATTTTCTCGACCATGTTCGGAAATTGCCCTGGCAAGTCGAATGCCGCACGATTCCAACGGTGCGCGTCGAGCGGAGGGCGCTCTTTATGCAAGGTAGCGGTCCACATGTGGCGCTTGCGCCACACTTCCTTGGTGCCATCGATCCCGATGTCACCGACGACGTTAGCCTTGCGGCCTGCGAGAAACTCCATGACGAGCCATAGTGCCGATTGCCGCAACGGCTCTAGCGGGTCGCCGTCGAAGGCGACTAACACATCACGTCCCGCTTCAGTGCTCGAAGGCATGCGTCGAATCAGCACGTCACGACCGAAGATAGTCGTCACCATGCCATCCGCCGCACCGGCGGTCATCTCGTCATTCGTCGGAAAAAACATCGGCCAATCGGCCAGGTCGGCGCCCGCGAATATGAGTCCCCGAGAGGTCGTTGCCGCATTCGTGTTGCCGTTTTCTATCTCGAAAAGGCGGGCATCGACACGTTCGCGCCCTTCACCGCTCTTTGTTCGCGTGACGTTCGCCTTACGCGATCTCCAAGTTCCGTCGCCGGCTGCGAGCGTTATGTATTCCGATTCCGGCATCATGACGCCGTAACGGCCATTCGACATCAGATGGTGCCCGAAGTAGCCATCCGCCTCAAGCACGCATTCGCCCTGATATCGGTCCCACGTTACGCGGCCGTGAACGGTGATGCTACCTGCGCCCTTTGCCGCGACGATGTCGCCTTCATAGTCAAGCGCTTCATCGACCAAGGAGTTGACGAACTTGATCAGATGCTCGACCTTTTTCTGTTCGGGATTCAGCTCGAACTTGAGTTCGCGGATTTGTCCTGGCACCTGATCCATTACTTTCCCCTCGTCGTTCCGTCCATTCGCCGCAGTTCGAACGTTCGAGTCTTTATTGCGGTCTAATCGATGTGGCCAAAAAGTAGCTCGGCGTGTTCACGTTACAGGCTCCAGGTCCACGTCATCACAGCCCGACTCGCCTGCTTTAAGTGTGAGGACTCTTGCGAGGCGCTCTTCCTCTTGCGGTCCCGCTGCCTTGGCAAGATCTCTCGCGCCCTCGACAATTGCATCCTCGAGCCGCTGGTAGTCGGGTGGATTCGTTCCGTAAAGACCATCGATGGTAACGACGGTATTCCAACTCACGAAGTCGCGAATTCGCTCATGTTTCCCAATTCCATAGGCTTTCTGCAAGACCTCGATGTTTTGGATCGCTTTACGTTCGTCGATGCTTTCAGCGTCTTTTAGCTCATGGTAGGGAAAAGGAAGGTCTTCCCATTCGCTGACGTGACGCACGCAGTTAGTCGTCGCTCGAAGCAATGATGACAAATGAACACCCCTGTAGAGAGGGCCGTAACCGTCGAGCCCGATTTTCTTTCCGAGAACCTTTTGCGCAAATCTCTGAAAAAGATCATCGGCAAACAGTACCACGACGGTCGCTTGCATGTCACAGTGCAAATCCTCGGCAATAGCATTCGCGTAGAGAATCTCGCGATCAACGCTGTCGCGCTCGATTCGCGGAAGCATCTTCCCCATTAGCTCGCTGGCGTAGGAGTCGTCGAACGACGCCCATCGATACTCCTTAAGCGCACCATTTGAGGCATCCGAAGCAGCGAACGCCGCATAATATGCGCGTTCGATTGCCGGGCGCAACCGGCGAAGCGTCGTCGCGAATGTAACGTACGGGTCGTGAATTTCCATGCGCACGAAGCGCGACATGTTATAACTCCTCCTCCTTTTCAGGGCCATCGCTTTCGACGGCCTTTCTCGCTCGTTCACGGATGCCGGCGGCGTAGCGTTCCTTGAGCCCGGACGCGACTTGTTTAACGAGCTGGTTGTCCTTCCACGGAGCGACGCGCTTGTCAACCATCGCGTTGACCTCGGCGACCGCCGCGTCTACGCTCGCCGGATCGCTCGGGTTGAAATGGACACTTCCGATGGTTCCATCGAGCACCTTGAGTGCATCGGATGCCTCCCGAAGGCCGCGCTGCAGCTGGTCGAGGCCCTTGATTTCGAATTTCATGCATTCGCCTCACACTTCAGTATGAACCGGGTCCATGCCATATGGGTGGCATCGACCGGCGCAAGGCTGCGGCGCTATGGAGCGCTTATCGCTCGCGGTAAAGTCGCCGGGTTTGCGACGCGTCATCCAAGCGCGAGAACTCGCCACCCATGGTCAGCTCCCGCTGAATCGCCTGTTCTTGGGCTTTCCGACGATCGACGGACGACCGAACCCGCTCACGCCGCTCTTCTCGTTCCACTAGCCACTCGCCGAAGGGCTGCGGACGTAATTCTTGATAAGCGGCGGCCACCGTAGTCCGCATCGCGCGCAGCGCGTCTTTTCCAGTTTCGAGTCGTTCTTCCATCGACAGCCCCGACTCGGCAAGCTCGCGCTTCCGCGCTCGATAAGCCTCACGGGCCTGGTCAACGCGTTCTAACTGCAGCGCCCGCAACGGCTCGACGACCTCGGCTTCGTACAGGCGTCGCAGCGCCAGCGCATCGCGCTGTGTCTCCATATTATGCACCCGGATCGTCTCTCTGCCGCCAGTCCTTTCGAGAACCTCATTGAAGGTCTGCGTAGTGGTTTTGAGCGAGATCCGGTCGGCGACATGCTTAGCGAGATCGTTGAGGTTTTCGAACGCGGATAGCGACACAACGATGTCGAGCTCGCACTTGGAGCGGCTGAGCCGCGACGAAAAGCAATTCGGCTGACGCACTACGATCAATTAGCGACACCGCGGCATCGACGCTAGCGCCCTGAGATTTGTGCACAGTGCAAGCATTTGCATAGTCAAATGAGCAGTAGGCCCGTGGCGAAAACGCGACAGCCCTCCCGTCACCATCAAGCTCGGACTGCGATTTCATCGGGCTTGACGCTAAGCACCGTGCCGCGATCACCATTACGAACACCCAGTCCATTACGTCCAAGACTATTCTCGAGAAACATTAGCCGATCGCCGGAAGCGAATTCGCGAATTCCACCATCGGTCGCGTATCGGCGACCTCGGCCCTCGCGACCTGAACGGCGGCGGTCTTCCTCTGACAGATGACGAACGCTGTCCTTATCGGAAGCGAGCGTTAGGGTATCGTATCCAGTCTCGCGAAGCTGGCGTGAGCGTTCTACCGCCTGATCGATCGCCGCATCGCGACTCTTAGTCCATGTGATCGCGCCATGCTTCTGAAGGATTTCTAACGCACCGACTATTTTTTCAAACCGCCGCGCCTCGTCGCGCTCCGCGATTGCATCGGCAAGTTGCATAACGGTTTCGCGGTGCCACCCGCACTTCTGACGCTGGACCTCTCTCAGCTCGCAGTAGGTTCCAGCTTCCCTGGCCGCTTCGCGCACGATTCGAAACGACGCCCCGAAGTCGATTGGTTGAAGCTGCCGAACGTCCCCGATCTCAATAACAACGCTCCCACGCTCTCGTGCAAGTTCCAAAATGCGCCCATTGGCGCGAGAGTCCACCATAGCGGCTTCGTCGACAACGACGATGCCGTTATGTGGAATTACCGGAGTGTTGCCTTCTTCGAGAATTCTGGCGCGCGCCGTATTCACGCATCGAAAGCCGGCCTCAAATTCGAGCCGCTCTGCAGCCGCCTGGGAGAGTGTTAGGCCCACGACCTCGCGACCCGTAAGCTCACCGAGAACTCGAACCGCTCCTTGAATGGTTGTCTTCCCAACGCCGGGCAAGCCCTCAATGGCGACGAGCGAGGCTCGCGATATCTGCCGCAATGCCATTCGTTGCTCGTTAGACACTCTAAACGGTGCTCTACGCCGAATAGACTCCTGCCTTTCAGATTCTCGGATCGCGTCGTCGATCGCAAAGCGTGCGATACCCGAGGAGACCGAGGCAAGTGCTGCCGCATCCTCCCTCAGCCGATCTTCAACGCCAAGAATCTCGGTGGTGGTCATCAACGGCTGCGCAGGATCAATAGAGAGAACGCGAACCTGGCTCGAGCGAACGATGTAGTCTCCGAGACGCTCGATTTCGCTCGGGTCAGATAGTCTCGCACAAAGCCACTGGTCGACGTCTTCACGGTTGAATGTACTGCTTTGTGCCGTAATTGCCGTAAGTACCAACGCAGGATTCGCTTCAATTTCAGCAATGAGCGCCTGCTCTGATTGGTCCGCATCCTGATATGCAGACATCTCCCTAAGACAGTTTTGCAGCGAGCTCAGGCCAGGGCGTGATATCGCCTATAGCGCGCTTGCGCTCGCGCTCAGCTGCCTCCGCAAAATCGTGTCGCGCGCGCAGTTCGGCAAGTTGTTCATCAACGTCGCCTGAGTCCACACCTCGGTCTGTCAGAGCAACGCGCGCGTCGCGCCGTTCGCGCTCGTGCGTCGCACGCATCTCTCCGATTCCAACGTCCCGAACTTTGACCGAGGCATCTGCATCAACGATCAGTTCGCATCCATAACGAGCAGCGACACTATGAAGCGTGGCCCAAGAGGGGGTTCCATTTCTCTCACGGTCGAGATCGATCGCTGTTTTCAGGCGCGGCGCAAGTGTTGCGTCGACGTAACGCTCGAACGAGCCGTCCCGCTCGCGATAGCCTTCGAAAGAGCGGCGCTCTTGACGAACGAGACGCTCCTCGCGTCGTTCAGCCCGCCACGCCGCCAACTCATGTTTATCTGCCCAGCGAACGTGAGCCGTGGGTAGGCCCGCGTCTTGCACGACTGCGAGACCGCGGTCGTGATCTAGCCCGTTTGCAAGCTCGACTTCGCGCTCCGCCCACGCCATGCGGCGGTGCAGACCGGTGCGATCGTAGGCAAGCCCGGTGCCTGGGTCGACGCTACCTACCGCACAATGCACGTGAAGATTGTCGGTGTCGCGATGAACGACAGCGACCGTCCGGTGGTGACTAAGGCCGAGCTTGGCAAGGACTTGTCCAACGTGTGCGTGAGCTTGCTCGTCATTGAGCGCAGCGCTTTCGCGAACATTCCATGACCAGACGAAGTGCATCGCGCTCGAACGAACGCCAGGATTCCGTGAAGCATCGGAGTCTATCTCCAGGCTCGCAGTCGAGAACGATGCTACGTTACGCGCAAAAATCGACGACGGCCGCGTCCCGCCACCGGCCTCCGGTCGCCAGGCGACATTTACGCCAAGGTCACATCGGTCTTCCGATTGCAGATAGACGGCATTGAGAGCATCCGCGATGTCGCTACGTGTCGCTCCCTTCTCGCTTATCGCGTAACCCACGAGATACTCGATTAACCCCGATGCCGTACTGCCGCGAGCCGGCATGGCGCAGAGTTTGCCAATCATCAGCCGCTCCACCCGCCCGCGCGACGGCGATCTACCGAGCGAACTTCTTCCGCGTGCGATCGGGCCAAAGGGTGGAGAGCATCGGCGATGATTCTTCGCATTGTTTCAAGAGCCGAGGATATGGTCTCGTAGTCAGCAGATACAACGGCGGCGCACGCGCGAGCGGTCTCGTACGAGATGCGCGCCAGCGCCTGCGCCTGCTCGGCGGAGGCCGTCGCGTATAAGCGATCCGGTATGGCGAGCGCATTGGCCAAGTATTCAGCCATTGAAACACCGCTTGCCGCCGCGCGTTCGCGCAAAGCTTCGCGCACGTGTTCTTCAACATCGAGCGATAGCACGACGCGACCACCATGCCGTTTACTTTTGCTGGAGCGTTTGCCCTTGGGCACCATCCTGCATCCCTATCTGACGTCCTTGCTGCATATGCGCACGATTATTGCACAAAGGCACGATGGCGTGTGTCTCACTCGATGTACGCAAAGTGAGACGACTTGTCTCACAATGTGCGCACGGCGTGAGACGCATGGAAGGTTCGCCTCTGCTAGTATCTATCGCATGACTGACTTACAACTCGAATCGATCTTGAACCGGCTTGAGGCACGGGTCCCTCAACGTCGCCTTAGCGACAAGCGTGCTCGACTTGCTGCCGTGCGTGAGCGTCTTCTGGCGCTGCACGCGCGCGGCCACTCATGGCGTGCAATTGCACGCGAACTATCCGCCGAAGGTGACAAGGTAAGTGCAGATCTGCTGCGCGCGATCTGCATTCCGAAAACAAAACGTCGGGGCCTTGCCGTCCGTAAGCATTCCGACGCGCCGACAACCGCAACGCAATCCAGCGCTACGCCGCGACCGACGCAGACCGCTACGGCAAGTACCAACCGCTTCGGCGCCAAGGGGCTGAAGCTATGAAGCCGCGGCGCGCCATCTTCACCACTGCGCCAAAGGGCGGCGTGGGCAAAACGTACCTAGCAAAGCTCCTCTACGACTTGCTTCCGCAGCACGGCCGGCGCATATCCGCGTGGGACCTCGACGCGGCAACCGGTACGTTCGCAATTTACGATGACGGCATAAGGACGTTCGACCTGAACGGCGCAACCAGCACATCGTCATGGCTTGACGACTGCCATCGCGCGGATATCGATGACGTTCTGGTTGACGTTCCGGGTGGCCGCATCGATGACTTGCTTCGAACCTTCGGAGACGACAGCGTTTCTGCGCTGGTTGCTGCCGTCGCGGAAGGGGGCCGCGAATTCGTGGTCATCAATCCAATCGGCGTCATGATTGCCGAGACGGTCACGGCACAGGTCACACTCAATGCATTCGCCGGCACCGGCGCGCGCGTCGTCATTGTGAAGAACGGACGTTTCGGCGGAGCGTCGACGACTTCGTGATCTACGACGGCACAACCGGCGATGCCGGTGGCCGTCGCTACGGTGCAACAGCCGACCTGGCCAACAGCGTGGGCGCCGAGGCGCTGTACTTGCCGTCACTGGCGCCACGGCTTCTCGCGCAACTTGATGCGGAGCAATTGAGATTCATCGACGCGGCCGGCAGTGCCGGCGTGTCACGACTTGGACGACTTGGTGCCGCGCGCGTCAAAATGTACGTTGCATCGATTGCGGAAGCATTTCGCGGCTCATCGCTCGATCTGGCCGGCGCGATTCCGCAGCGGCGGGCAGCATCATGACGAACCCCGCTCGCCTGACGCCACGCGAGGCCTACCTCGCATCACTGCCGTCGACCGACGAACTCGCAACACGTCGCGCCGCCGATAAGTCTGGCATCCCAGACGATGACCCAATGTGGTTGTTGCTGGCGGAGGTTCGGCGCGCCTGCAGTGCTGCGAATCAATGCACACTGGCGCTCCAACAGGCTGTTTCTGATGCGGCTCAGCGCATCGAGCGGGTCGCGTCACGCGACGCGCGGTCGCCAGCCTTCGACAATGCTTATATTACACACATCGCCGGCGCGACTGGCGCAAGCATCGCGAAAGATGCGCAAGTAACAAACGCTGTCGCATCCGCTATACGCCAGATCGAGGCCGACGCTACGCGCGCGCTCCGCACCACGGAAACCTCCATTCGTGAACTAATGCGTCGACGGTCAGCAACACCAATTGCATCGCTCACGTTTGCTTTTGCGCTCGGTGTCACGAGTGCAGCGCAGCCGTGTGGGGCGGCTACCACACCGGCGTTGCCTACGGGCAAGACCTCGGATATCGAGCCGGATTTCACGACGCACGCCTTTACGATCGGAGTCACCAATGACCGCATCTGTCCTTGTCCAGGAGCGCCAGTCAAACGCGCTCGCGCTCGCTCTGCAGTTCATCGATCCAGTTTGTGCTTCCGTTGCGGGGTTGTTCGTTCTTCGCTACGCGATAGCTGCCGTAACGTCCATGTTCCACGGTGGGCATGGCTTCGATGCCGCAACAGCCCTTTGGCTTTGCGGACTGATTTTGGCTCTTGCAAATGCCCTTACTGCGGTGAATCTCCTTCTGCTCGGTTTCGGTGTGCCCACGCCAAAGGTATCAACGAGCTCCACTGCGCTTTGCTTTCGGCATCGCGTTGATGGCCCTAGCGCATGTACCGCAGGTGACAACCTGGCTTGAGAATTCAGTGCCATCGCTCCACTTCGCGTCGACGTTTGCAATCTGCGCAGCGACTGCATTTGGCCTGGGAACGGGTGCGATGACCGCGGTTCAGGCTACCTTCAACATTCTAGCGACGTCAACGGCAGCGGTTCGGGTAGCCAGTCGCAACAACGCGCGACAACGCGCGTTGGCCGGCGACCTCATGCTTTGCGGTGGAACAGCAAGGGGCATCTTCCAAGACCGGAACCTCCTTACTGGCGCGCCACTTCGTGGAGAACTCTTGCTCTATGGCGAGCAAAGCGCCAGGCGCGGGACTATCGCGATCGGCGCGCCGGGCTCATCGAAGACGCGCTCGAAGATCTATCCCGACTTGTATTGGGGATTGAGCTCGTCGCCGCGCGCTGGAGCACTCGTATTCGTTACGAAACGACGCGCAACGCAGGACTGCTACGTGATTGCACAAGCATTCCGCCGACCCGAACAGATTCATATTGTCGGTATCGGCGCCGATCGCGAGCACATCGATATCACGGCCGGCATGACGCACGAGTCGATTGGCGATGCAATCCAAGACGGACTGGGGACGTCGCACTCCGATTTCTGGCGCCACGGGCCGTCTGCGTTTGTAGAAGGCTTCATCGAAATCGCACAAGCGCTCGCGCCAGCGACCGTTCAGGTTCCCGCCGATGTCGACAAGGAGGGCAACGTAAGACCGGGCGGAGAGGCTTACGCCTTCCAAATAACGGCCGGATTGCCTACGGTTCTGAAGCTCATCTCGCTGGACGGCCGACGTTTAGATGCGGTCTTCGCGCATGGCTTCAGGCGTTGCGCAGAACTTCAGACGACTGACCCATATCGCGCAAAAGCCCTCAGCGAGCTCCTTCACGAGGTAAAAGAACGCGTTCTGCCACTGATGATGAAAGACGCGAAGCTCGGTGAGGAACTACGTCAGTCCGTTCTCCCGCAACTTCAACCGTTTGCGCGCGGTCGGTTGCGCGAGGCGTTCTGCGATCCGAAGGGGATCGATCTGGGATTGCTCGAGAAGGGTCACGTCATTCTTATCGAGGTCGATGAGGCCGAGCATCCGCGCGCGGTTGCGACGGTCGTTCGCATGGTTTTTCGCCGCATCGTTCAGATGGCTCGCGACCGCACCGCGTCCGATCGCGTTGGATTTCTCGACCCGGTGATTCTTCTGTGCGACGAGTACACCAACTACGCGGCACCTGGCCATGTTCAAGCCTGGAACATCGTTCGGGAATCAAATTTCTGCCCGACGGTGGGCATCACCAGCATCAGCGCGCTGACTAAGCAACTCGGCGGCGATCGCGACGCCGCCAACGCAATTGTCGCGAACTTTGCTAACAAATTCTTCTTCGAAGTGGACGACAAGGCGACGCGCGACTTGGCGCGAGAGTTAATTGGGCAATCTGTTGTGCTGCGTCGAGGAAAGACGGAAGGCACGTCGCGCTCGCATGGGAACTCATCCAATGCACGAAGCGGCGGGTCAAACAGTTCACGTGGAACATCTCACAGTGAGTCGAAGACCGAACACCTTGAGGACGTTCTCACTGGCAGCGTTTGGCGCGCATTGGGAGCGGGACGCGACCACGCCACGGCGATTGCATTTGTGCGAACACCAGAAGGCGTGAAGACTGACGTGGTGGTTCTCGGTGTGCTCGATCCGGCGACTAAGACCTACACTGCTCTACTTTCATGATGCAGGACCACGATCACTCATGACACACTCGCCTACCGTCACGGCCTTGAATCACGAGCGAACTCAAGCGTCACGCTCATACCCAACTTAACGCCCGGAATTGTCCCAGCAATGATCTCCATGCACTTATCGCCGTTCCCACCACCTCCATCTGGCCTATGGTACGGCCGAACGCGAAAGCCGTCATATTCTTTGCCGTCGACGATGACCTTGCAATTCTCGAACAGATAATCTTCATTGGGTTTATCGAGATCGCTGCCCTCGATCATGAACTGCGGCCAAATTGCTACGCACTCCTCAGCCCAAACGTTTAGCGTTCCCTCATGTAGATCAGGAATGCCCGTTGCCTCCACAAACTTCGCCTTAAAGGCCTTGATTCTCACTGAAAACGCTCCGGCGTTCTTTCTAACCTCGCCGGTAATTCTGAATGGCTTGACACCCACTGGCCAACCTCCGCTCATAAGGACCACTCCGACGCGATCCGCCGCCGATTCGATCCGGCAGTTCCCGTTGCAAACGGCGTTACCCTGTGGATAGATTGTGGAGACAGGCACTGTCATCGCGAAAGTAGGCCGTGAATAACAATGTCTTTAGCGGCACGCCGGAAAGGATGCCGGATCCACTCGCCGCGCTTCCAGTCGTTGCAGAACCGCATGAGGTTGTTGCCCGAAGCGGTGCCCGAAGTACTCCGGCCACGAAAGCGGCCCGACGAATTCGCTGATTTGCGGTACGATTATGTATATGCGGCCAAGCTGTTTGTATTGGTCAAACTCCGGCCTACTCCAAAGCGCCGGTTCGTCAGATATGACGAGATGAATTGCTCTCGTGCTCGGTAAGTACAGGCTGAGATAAAACCGGTCAATGTCGGGGCGCAGCCAAATGGTGTAGCCGCCACTCCAGCCAACGTACGCACCGGTCTTATCTCCCCGCGCGTTCAGGAAATCGCTGCCGATGAGTCCGACCGCTGCTCGCTTTTCGATGTCGGACTCGCGCATAACGGCACGTAGCTTCGCGGCGGAGGAGGACGCGAGGAACGGAGTTCCCATGATGTTGTAACCAATACCAAGCCCCAGCTTTGCCATAAACCGGTGATCGAAGCCGACATTCATCGCGACCTGCATGTTCTTGGTTTCCGGCAGTGCGATGATACGTTGCGCCTCGGCTTGGGCGTCAGAATCCATTTGGTGCAGATATTCGATGGCCCCAGGTACCGTGGTCAACTGCACGTTGCCTCCGTAGCGCCGAGCGTCCCAAAGTTCTCACGCATGGAACGCAAGTTCAGGTTCACCCACTCCGGCTGCGCCGTCGTGAAGAGGGCATACACGCGCCCAGGGTCTCGACCCCTCGCGATTGGATCGCCGCCAGCGAACGTATCCCAGCGCGGATCATCCTTCTTATGAATATGATAGTAGTGCACGCCACAGGGTCCGAGCCACATTTCGCAGACCTCGTCCTCGGGCACTTCCAGCTCCGGCAGAACGCCCATGTAGGCAAATGGGGTCAGGGACGTCTCGGATTCGGATTAGCGTACTGCTGGGCAGCAAACGCTTCATCGTTGCGATGGAAGCTCTTCATGAATGGTCCGTCAACAAACAGTCCAGACACGTTATTGCATCGACTACATACTTCGCGCGTCTTGAAAAGGTCATCGCACAGATCTGCCGCCGAGGCGAGTAGGGAAGATATGCTCGAGCGTGAAGTCCGAAGCCGGCTTCAGCGTATTGCAGTAGATGCAAAGACGCTCAGTCGAGGTTGGCTCTGTGATGTGCATCGTCGGTCTTAACTGGTAAGTGAGCTCGTCAGGGCACTCGGACGGAAGCGGCGAATAGCGACCCGCTCGAATCCGCGGCTTCACTCCCGCGCCAGTTGCACCAGCAGCGGTGAGAATCCCTGGCCTATCGAAACCGCCCAGGCCCCAAGATGACGCGGAACAGCCGACGCGCCAAAATATAGCCCAGAATATTCCGCAACATTGTGGACTTCGACCGGAGGGCCGCTTACGCGGCCCGCCTCCTTAACTGAACGCGTGATGCGCTTTGCGAGAATCTTCACCGCGAGCCGGTTATCGCTGCCGAACGTCGACAAGTGAAGTGTACCATCGACCTTGACGAACGCGCCCTTGTCAATGTCACGGAGGTCTTCGATCCATTTACCAAAAGCGACAATTGGGAAGAAGTCAGTCGCACTATCACCCTTTGTGCTGCGGTCCGAGGCGATCGTTGCCTTGAAGTAGCGCTTGCCATTGTCTGCGATCTTGATTCGGCGCGAACGATGTTGCCGTGTACGGTGATCCTATTCATTTCTTCTACATCTTCTGGCGGTTGACCGCCGTGGTTTAATGAGTCCCACAGACGCTGCTCCGGGCTATTTCGAAAGGGTCGAGCATCGCGAGACTTGCAACGCCCTTGGAGTTGGTCGCCGAGCGCGTAGGGTTGGGGCGACAAACGACGGGAACAACCGTCGAAGCTCGAGGTGAAGTGAACGCGGCCGCATCAAGGCGAAAACGCCCTGAATACTTCGGTGACAATGGAAGCCATCGCGGGATCCACGCGTCTCAGGCGCTCTCGGGTAGCGCGAGGCCAAAAGGTCGCGGCATCATTCGCTTCGACGTACGCACGCACCGCTTCAGTTCTTATTGAGAATGGAATAGAGAATCGGCCTCGAATAAGCGCTCATGCCGCGAAAACCGTGGTGTGATGTCGAGATCGGTGAGCACTTTCCGCTGGTTGCCAAGAGTAGTCATGCAACGAAGTATGTCCAATGGCGAGCGGCCATGCTCGCGCCACGGAACACGGTTCTTGCAATTTGCGGCGACCTCGAAGATATGCTCGGCTATTGCTGGAGGTGCGGTCCGCCAGCGCTGAAACTAGGCCGTGCCGACATAACGAAATATATTAAGGACCTGGAGGAACGACCCTCGACCGGGAGAGGTCGGCGCAAAGGCTCTCGGATCGGGCTTTCCAAGGCGACGATCAGCCGGCGACTGTCGTCCGTTCGCGGATACTACGACTATTTGATTGAGGAGGGGTTGTATAAGTCTTAAGAACCCCGTCGCGAAGGTTCCAAAGAAGCCGATTTTTAGAATCCCCTGGATTCCAAGCGAAGACCAATGGGGGGCCATTGCAACCGTGCTCCAGGGCCAGAGTCTTCGCGATAAGACGATGTTCGCGCTTTGCTACGATTGCGCTTTACGAAGCGAGGAATTGTGCGCCGTTAGATTGCCAGACCTTGATATGGCTCAGCGCCTGGTCCGCATAAGAAGCGAGGAATCAAAGAGCCGTAAGGATCGAGTGCTGCCATTTTCCAAGGCTACGGCCGCCTTACTGTATCAATATCAGGATACACTGCCCGGCGACATGTCCGATGATCGGGGAATTTTTCTGTCTGAGTCGGACCGGAATGCCGGAGCATCAATGTCGACGCACGGCTGGCGAAAAGTCGTCGAGTGCATCAGAAATCGGGCCAAGTTACCCAAACTTCACGCGCACACGCTCCGTCATCTGGGGCTAACAGATCTGGCGCGATCCGGTATGACCTTGTTAGATCTTAAGGAGTTTGCCGGGCATAGCAGCATCCGACACACGCAGATCTATATCACCCTTGGCGCAAAAGAGATACAAGAAGCTCTATGAACGCGCAGGCCGGTCGCTTCGCGAAAAGAGGATCGCTTTAGTCTCGTGATGTCGCGTGGAAGAGGGTACTTCCCATTGGAGCCGCCGCCGTGCTTCGTGGGCTCGGACGGTCCCAAACAACTATCGCCCGAGCAAAAACGCACGCTGCGGGAAATGGCGCGACGCGGAACGCTATTTGGTGTTCGCAAATGGTCGTATCCGGTGCTGCGGAGCCTTATTGATCCGATTAATTGCGCGGCGGACGTGCTGAAACTGAGCACGGTTGACGCCGCTCAGGTTAGATCATTTATCATGCGCGGCGTGCAACACTACGAAAAACCCTACTGGTCGTTGAGTCTTGATGAGTGGCGGGACTGGTTCACTAAGGGCCTACTGCGGAGCGGATCCGCTACGCTCAAGAGCGGCCGGCAGCAGAATAATTATGACTGTAGAACCTTGATTGTTGCGGTAGTTTATATCGCGTGCCGGTCCAACCTTATTGATGCAGCGTGGGAAATAAACGAGGGTTTTCACCGCGTTCTGCTTGCGCGTCGGATGTTCGGATCGCTAGCGGTCGACGCGGCCATCGAAACGATCGACCAGCACATCAGCCAGTGGGGTACTCGGAAGAAATGGAAGGGCGTCAGCAGCGGGCAATGACGCTTTGCGAAATGATGTTTGCGATCGGTGACGCCGACGTAGCTCGCTGGAATGATGCAGATATCGAGAAATCACTTTCCTGTCCTCGGTCAGCGGTGAAGAACTCGATGAAGGCATTTGATTCCATCACGCGAGTGTTATTTGACCGTGGTCAGTTAAACAAACACGTTCGGCGATTTGAAGGGAAGGCGTTCGGGTGGCACATCAATTACGCCTTCGATTGGAAGGACGGTATATCGCCAAGGTGGCTGTCGTTTATCGACCGCTACTGCGGAGCGGCGCAAGTTGCGCCCAACACGGTGCAACACCGAAGAACCACGTTGATCTTTACCGGTCGGTGGCTCGCTGCGAATTTCCCAAAGGTTGAGACGCCTGGCGAGTGGACCAGAGATATCGCCGCCGCCTATGTGTCGTACGTTACGAAGGACGCGCGGGTTGGCGATTTCCTCGGGACGACCAGGCCTGTGAATGTTGCAGCGAGTTCTTACGGCGAACCCCTATCGCCACATACGCGGCGAGGACGGATCCTGAATTTGCGCCAGGTTTTTACGGATTGTATCGAGTGGGAGTGGATTAAACCGAGGTTTCAGCCGAGCCGCGCTTTCCAGCCTCCACGCGCACTTAAGGACCTCGTTCGAGAGGACCCGCGAGATCTGGACGATGACATTTGGGCGAAACTCGTTGCCGCAGCAATAGCTCTAAACGAAGAGTCTCTCACAGACTCCGAGTCACGAAAATACCCAATGGAAATGGTTCGCGCTATCGCTCTAGCATGGGTGTTTGTCGCCTCTCGGCGTGACGAGATACGGCGTCTTGAACTGGACTGCCTGCGGTGGACGCAACAGACGATTGATTTGGTGGCCGGCGACGTAAAGCTTCCGACCTGTGAACTAAAGATTCCGGTAAACAAGACCGGCCCGGAATTTTGGAAACCGGTGGACGGCATTGTTGGAGAAGCGTATAGAAGCTTGGATTGCCAAGCGCCCGACGAACCAACCCGGCCTGCGAGACAGAAAGACCGGCTGTACGACGCAGTATCTCTTCCAGTTTCGCGGCAACATTATTGGCGAAAATTATATAAACAGAACGCTCATCCCCAAGCTATGCGAGCTCGCCGGTGTTCCTTTATCGGACGCAAAAGGGAAGATTACGAGCCACCGTGCTAGGTCAACAATCGCAACGCAGCTTGGAAACGCTGACGACCCGATGAGCCTGTTCGAATTGAAGGAATGGCTCGGCCACGGCGACGTCCGTTCAACGCTGCGTTATTTGCGCCAGCGAGCTGAACGCCTAAAGAAGGCATATGACAATGCCAACTATTTTCGCGAGAACATCGGTAGAATGCGCGTTCTGCTGGATGTGGAGGCGATAAACTCTGGTCGAGCCGCGGACGGGGCGCTGTGGAAGTATTACGATCTCGTACACGGATACTGCGGCGATCGGTTCTTTTCGCGGTGCCCTCATCGGATGGCATGCGCAAAGTGTAAGTACTACGTGCCCAAAGAGTCGACGCTAGGTCGAGTGTTGGAAGCGCAGGACCACAATCAGCGCCTCATCGAGGAAATTCCGCTTCGGCCGATCGAAATCGAAGCGATGAAGGGTGATAGACTCGGCGCTGGAGTCGTTAAAGCTGCGCCTCAAGAACGTGCCGACTCCCGACGGGCGCACCCCTGTAGACATCGCGCTGAATTCAGGCGCTGATACCGCGGATGTCTCAGCGTGATTTAGGGTTGATTTAACTGAGATTCGGTCAGATAGCGCGAAAAGTGAGATGGCCATTTCTTGCGTCAATCGCGCGGCCTAATCCGCCGTACCGCGGGACACCTACCGATGTCGTAGGTTCAGCCGACAGCGGGCTCGGAACGCTGAAGTTCATGTCGTCCCTTGCCGATACTGCGGATTAAGCAGAACATACACGAAAAGGCAGGTCGGGTGGCCAGCGGCAGCAGTGCAACACGTCGTCTTCGAACTGCGACGCTAGTCTTTAGCGTTGTCGCGGCGCTACTTGGGATATCCACGAACGCAACGGTCGCTCGCAGCCGCCCGCAGCCGGCACAGACGCCGGCGCCGCAAGCCGCGGTGCTCAACCTCACGGTGATCTCCGCGCAGCGAGCCGCAGCAATATTGCGCGGTCTCTTTCCGCGGGACCGCATCCACGTCGACTCTCACGCCGACGCAGTCATCGTCGTGGCATCTCCGGATGACGTGCAGCAGATGCGCACGATTATTCAGGGCATCGATGTACGCAATCCGCAGACACCGACGACTGACGTTGTACCGCTCCACGTCCTCAAGCCGCAGTCAATTATGCAGCGCTTGCGCGCGCTCTATCCGAATGCCCACATCGAGGCCGCATCGAAAACCACGCTTTTGATTCGTGCAGTCCCGCAGGACATGACGGAGATCAAAGCGGTGATCTCAAGTCTTGACGTGGCGCCGCCGACGAGTGCGCCGACGCCGAAGCCGGAAGATGCGGTGCACGTGGTGCAAGCCGATCCGCATGAATTGGCGCGGGCCCTGGTGCGAGAAGTTCCCGACCTGCATGCGAGCGTTTCCGGCGGTACGGTCATCCTCGTCGGTCCGCAAGACAGCATCGATAAAGCAAAAGCGCTCGCACAGCAACTCGACGCGCCGGTTTTCGGCTCAAAATATACGCAGGTGTACCGCCTGCATAACGTCGATGCGGCGTCGGTCGCGGACCTCATCGGGCGTTCCTATCCCAACGTGAAGATCGTCGTCGGTAAAGATCTCAACGCGATCTCGGTGCTCGGCGACTCCGCCGAACAGCAGCGCATCGCCGCCGCGATCGGCGAGTTGGACGCGACGCAAACGTCTGCTGCCAACGGCGGCGGTGGTGCGGACTACAGCGACGGCAATATCGCGGTCGTGCAACTGCAGGATGCGATGCCGGGGCAAAACGGCAGCCCCTCGACATCAGCGCAAGACATCGCGAACGCGGTGCAGCAAGCCTTGGCCGGCATGGCGTCCGACCTGCACATCACGGTCCCTGCGAATTCGTCGCAGATCGTGCTCGCCGGTAGTCCGCAAAGCATTCGCCTCGCCAAGGACCTGATCTCCAAATTGGATGCGCCGCAGCCGCTGGTCGTACTCGACACCGAGGTACTTGAAGTCGACGAGAACGCGGCGCGCAACATCGGGTTACAACTACCGGGCGCGACCATCAGTTCGACGTGGACCGAAGAGGAGCCGACCCCGGACCCACTAACGGGGGAGCCCGGACATTTGGGGCGCCTGCAGCAGCTGTCGAGAACGCCCATCCAGTTCACAGCCGAATTGAACTTGTTGGTGCAAAAGGGCAACGCGCGCGTCCTTGCCGATCCGCGCGTGACCACGATTTCCGGCCATACTGCGAGCATTAGAGCCGGCGATACAATCGCGATTATCACGCAGACCGGCGGCGGCGTCGGGACGCCGGTCACACAGCAGCTGCAGACCTTTCAAACCGGCGTCACGCTTGACATCACCCCGCAAGTGGCCCCAAGTGGCAACGTCATCGTGGCGCTGCATCCGGTGGTGAACAGCCTAGAAGGCATACTCAACGGGGTGCCGCAGATCGCGACGCGCGATACGCAGACCGTGGTGCAGCTGGATGACAACCAAACGCTGGTGATCGGCGGCCTTATTCAAGAAACATCGAGTCGAACGGTTTCGAAAATACCACTGCTCGGCGACATCCCACTCGTTGGCCGACTGTTTCAAAATTCCGACGTGCAAAGCGATCGCAATGAACTGGTCATTGTCGTTACGCCGCACGTGATTAAGCCGGGCGGCGTACTCCCACCGCCGAACGTCGTACTTCCAATTCCAACGCCGGAGTCGCTACCGACGCTACCGCCGGGCACAAGATTACCCAGCGGATTGCCGCCGCCGGCGCAGCAGCCAAAGCCCACAATCGTACCGACGCCGGCACTCTCTACCCAGCTTCCGACGCCGTCCGCCGTGCCGATGCCCACTCCAACCGCGTTCGCGAATACCAACACGTTTGTCTACGGTTCGCCGCCGCCGAACACCTACGCCCCGGATGCTGCCGCGCCACAAATCTATTACGTGCAATTCTCCCCTACGCTCTTGCAAAACGGGATGCCGGTGCAAGTTTCGGTCGTGACGAGCAGCAACGTGCGAAAGGTCGAGATCGGTTATCCTGGTTACATGACCACGCTCGCGCAAATCGCACCATCGAAGTGGCAGGCATCGTACAATTTCAATGCATCGGGCCTGGTCTCGAGCCAGCAGAGCGTGATGCTGCAGCTCAATGCGTATGCGCAGAGCGGAGCCGCTGCCACCGTGCAGATCCCTGTAAATATTCCGTATCGATAGCATCGCTCGCTAGGGCAGCGCACTACCTCCGTGGTAAGCAAGGAATACCTTGGTCGCTTACCGGGAGGGCAACCCCATGCGCCGCTTTATCGCTACGGCTCTTTTGGCTCTTTTCGTTCTTGAATCGTCGGGCGCCGCGTCAGCTGGACCCATCGGAGGCGCAAATCCGGCGACGCCCCTTCTAGTAGTCCTGCGACTAGAGTTGGTTCAGACCTATAACGCTTTTGCTAGCACGCGCATTGGTGCATTTTTTTCAGGACAAGAAACTCGTTACGAAACGACGCATGCCCCAGTGCGGCCGCCGCTCCGCAATGTTCAACCGCTTGTTCCGCCATCGCAATTGCGTTTGCACGACGGGGTGCGTGCAGTTCCTCGCTTCGGCACGCTCGTACGCGTGCGGATGCAAAACATCGCCGCGATTGATGCACCTGCCGCGCGCCCCGATCCCTTGTTGATACCGCGCAACGGCAAAGGCGGACTGCAGCCGCATCCCATTTCGACGCGCAATCCACTGCCGATGTTACAAACGTTTCCAGCGCTGTCCCCGCCGACGACGCATGCAGTTATGGCACAAATGTCGCATGACGGTTCAATCAAACCGATGCTTGTCACCGCCGGCGATGGTAGCGGAACGACCGGAATAAATCCGTGGTGGACGTACGAGGAAGGTGCCATCCCGGGCGCCGGCAAGTGGATGGTGAACGTTGCAACTGGCAACCTCATTGTGCAGGACGAGGACATCGACATTCCGGAGCGCGGCATTGATCTCGCGTTTGAACGCAGTTACAACTCGCAGAGCCAGCATGATTACAACAATACTGACGGCTCGACCATGTCGAACTATGGAAACGACTGGACTAATACGTTCGACGCCCATCTCGGCTACAACGCGACGACCAACGTGATGTCGGTGTATGATATTGACGGCGCCCGCTACGATTTCACCGCAAACGGCAGCGAGCTGGGTTGCCCCGCCGGGGATGCAGGGCACGTTCCTTGAGTACGACGGGTACTGCGGCTACAAGTGGCGCAAGAAATCCGGCACCATCTACTACTTCTACGCCCCCACGGCTATGACGTGCTCAGGCGGAACAACGCTGCAGGCTGGCTTCTTCGGCCGCCTGAACCAGATCATCGCGCGCAATCACAACAATAACATCACCTTCAATTATTTCTGGAACGCGAGTGGCGCAACCAGCGGCGCCAATCTCACTGAAATCGACGCAGTGCACTCTGACGGTCAGCAGCTCACGCTCACGTTTGCCGCTTTCAGCGGGCGCACGCTGCTGTGGAAGGTGACACGCCCGGACGGACAGTACGTTCAGTTCGACTACGACAGCAACGGGGAACTGTCCGACGCGTGCGAGATCGGCAACGGTAACAGCGACCCGAGTGGCGCCCCCTATTGCGGCGACACCTCACACAACCACCATGGCTACGGCTGGTCCAATGGTCAGCTGACCGTGTCGGACAGTCCGCGCTGGCGCATGAACTCGGATGGAGGACTTCAAACCAATGGTACGGGCGGCGGATATGCTGAGTTTTCTTATGTCGCAAACACTAACAACGTTTATCAGGTTCAAGACGGCGGGTACGTCAACTTCACGCCAAGTGGCGATGGCGTCGGCGCGGTGTTGCAGTCGGGGCCTTCGACCAGCCCATATGCCTGGCGCACGATTCACTTCGCCTATCCGAACGGCGGCGAGACGCAACTCACCGATACCGACGGTCACGAGACGAACTGGTTTTACAACTCCGTCGGGAGCGTGACGGAAACTCAAAACTTGAACTACGTCAACAGCACCTGCTGTTGGCTGACGTCCTATGCACAATGGGACTCCAACAACAACCTCACCGCAAGCCAAGATCCCCGTAGCGGCAGCGCGAGCGACACGACGTACGAAACGGACTATGCCTATGACGCTCACGGAAACGTGGTGGCCAAGGCGTTGCCGAAGATCGGCACGTATCGCCCAACCAGTTTGTACTCGTACGATACCTACAACAACATTACGGCCTACTGCGATCCCAACTACACGCATCAGCTGAATAAAGACTGGACGACGAATCCGGGAACGTCGGACAGCCTTTGTCCCACAACGCAGGGCACGGTGAGTAGTCCCGCGGCGACCGTCTACACGTGGAGTACCACGGACTATAACTCAGACGAGCCATACGGACGGTTGACAAACACCTATACGCCCATGGGCTATCACGCGCAACTCTACTATGCGTCGGGACCGCAGGGTGGCACAGACGTCGGCTTGCCGAGCAAGGTGCAGGGCGATTCTATTCCACAAACGCTCGATAACACTACGCGACAGCCTACACAAGAGTTCGAGTACGACGCTGAGGGCAACATCGTCTGTTACGCGAAACTCGTCGACAGCGCCGAGCATTGGTAGCGACTGACGTATGATAGCGTCAACCGCCGCACGGCGGTTGCAGACCCGGATGATGCTTCCCTGACCGTAACGCAATGCAGCAACATCGCTGGTATCAGCGGTTCGCACATCGTTACGACTACCGGGTATTTCGCGAACGGCGATGAAGCGTCGACGCAGACCCCTACGGAGTATGCGCAAAACGTCAGCACGACGTACGCGTACGACGCGGATGGCAATAAGGCAACGCAGGTTCGCCATTTCGGAAATACGGCCGGCACCACGCAATATTGGTATGACGGCGCCGACCGGCTGGTCGAAGTTCAGCAACCTAAGGATACGTCTGACCTTTACTCCAAAGCCTGGACGACGCGCTACCTCTACGATCTCAGCCAAGACAGCACCGTCACGCTCTCTGGATCGAGCAGCGTCTCCTACGCTGCGCACGGCAATCTGTTCAAGACCCAGGAATTGCTCCCGAGTAAGACGAGCGACGCGAGCATCACGTACACGTTTACGGGTTCTATAACACCGATTGGCAATTCGGTCTTCGCAGACACATCCGGAACTGCTTTCGATACGCTCGATCGGCCAGCGGCGAAATATCAGTTTATCAACGATGCACCGAAAGCCGAGACATTTACTTACGACACATCACCCGATTTCGGCGACCTAGACGGGTTGTTAGTCGAACATTGTAACGCGGTATCACAGTGCGGCATCCCGAACTACGACGCGGCCGATCGAGAGATTCACATCCAATACTCGGACAGTACGCCGACGGAAGACACCGCGTATGATGCGGATGGGCATGTGCTCTCGGTAACGTCCTCGACCTTTGGAGTACAGAGCTATACCTATGATGCTGATGGTAAAATGGTCGTATCGACGGATCCGAATAAGTCCGGCAGCGGCATAACCGGTGGCGCAACTCAGGTAACACACAACTACTATCCCGATGGAATGCTTGCGTCCATCGACGTGAACGCGCCGAACGCGACGATGAACGGAAGCGCCTTCAGCGAGACAGGACTCTTTCAGTACAGTTACCGCAACGATGGAAAACTTCAAACGCAAGCGATCGATTTGCCACAAAATGCAAAGGTTGCAACGACGACGTTAGCCTTTTCCTATACCTCCGGTGGGCGGCAGACGCAACGCGCCGAATCTGGTACCGGCGCAAATGCAACGGGTGAAACTTTTTCATACGGCGCAGTCAATGGCACGGTGGACGGGGCGATGACCAGTTCCGTGTTCCCCGGTGGCAACGTCAGCGTCTCGGCATACGATGCTGAAGGGAACGTAACCGCATATACGCCTACTGAGCTTGGGACTTCGGAAGGGACTTACGACTATACATATACCGACCGCGGAGAAATGAAATTTGAAAGCGCTGATGGCACAAGCGGCGTGACACCGGCGTTCGCAAATGGGCTGACGCTGTCGCTGCCAAAGTACGTCGCTGCCGAAGCGCCGCAGACGCTGACGTGGGATGCGCGCCGGGCTGTGCAGGTTGCCTCTTCGACTGGCAATTCGAACACAACGTCTGAATACGGCAGCGGTCAGTTCACCTACGATGATGCGGGCCGGCAGACCGAAGATAGTAACAGCAACACGAGCGTGACGCTCTGCAGTTTCAACGGAAGCGATTATAACACCATCACTCAGACGACGACATCGACTACGCGATCGTATGACGCGGAGGACCATATAATCGCGGGACAGTGGAACGACACCTATGAAAGAGAGTATGGAAAGTCGTGTGGCGAGTTGACCACCGCGGGAAGCGTGGCGCTGGGCTATGACTGGGGGCCGAACGGTCATCCAATCCGCGTGGGCGCATCGACGGAAGCAATTAGTACGCCTGGACCGGCGACGCCGGGGCCGATTTCCTACGACACGCTGCACTGGGACGGCGATCAGATACTCTTCACGACGAATAGCAGCGGCGCAATCGATGACATCAAAATTGGCTCGATCGGCGATGTTACACCGCTCGATTCGGGTTTCACGGGCCTGACCTTCTGGGATCGACTCTTCGGTAAAACCTTCTACTGTCACAATAATACGGGCGCAGGCGGGGACGGCGAGAGCGCGAGCCTCTTTCCGAACCTGCCAGATCCCGGTTGTTGGCCCTACGTTACGGGAGCAGTTAGTCGTCCGACGTCATTCGCGTGGAACGCTGGTACGGCCTCAGGCGGAGTGACGCTCAACAACGAGGAAGTCGGACAAGGCGGATTATTGGCCACGCCGCGTGCTGATGGCTTCACTGATGGTTTCAACGTGATTCAGGGCGTGCGTAGCATGGACCCAAATCAAGGAACGTGGACTACGCCGGATGCGTATGCGGGACTGGTAAAAGATCCGATGTCTCAGAAAGCGTACATGTGGACCAATGATAATCCGGTGATGTACTCAGACCCGAGTGGGTTTCTCAGTACTGAGCAGCAGGATATGCTGGGCGACGCGGTGTTCGGATTGCAGTTTCTGTTTCCCATACGGAGTAGCGAAGCATGCAGTAACTTTATTCTCGACTTGTATCGCACTGTTTTAAATATTGATATTCGTTCAGAAGTTCGTCACGACATGATTGCGCATTTTGGCGGTTACAATCTGCACGGCTGGTCAAACGGTAACTTTGCAGGTGACGTCCGAAATATGCATGCTTTCTTTGACCACACGAGCCAATTGCATGGTTTTACGAAGGGAAGCTCCCAGGTTGGCGACATTCTGTTTCTATCAAATAAAAACGGTGAGGACCTTCACCACGTGGCGATGGTAAGTGCTGTGGATGCATCGGGCAATCCGAGTCAGGTGGTTGAAGCGACTGGCTCCGAGATCACGGTAAAATCATGGTCGCAGTTCTCTGCAGCCATGGCAAACCAAGGTATAGAGGTTAACTCAGTTGGTAGAGACGATGCTGACAGCAGCTCTCACTCGCAGGGGCAAAGCCTATTTTATGACAGCGGATCGGGTCGGCCGCTCTGAGAGGTGTTGGGACGCAATCGAGGAATCAGCTGACTAATGCTAGCGAACTCCGTGCGTGTAGCGTTTTTGCTCGCCGTAATTGCTACTGTCAGCTCTTGTGCGCCCGCGCGAGGAACGCTGCCGGGTGCCCTAATAATCGGTTTTAGCGCCAGCTTTTCGTCTGCGCCTAAGATCGTTTATTGGCGAAACGGTGCGGTCCAACGTGAGCTGCCTTATAAAGACGTAGCTATTGCGCGGAACGATTCCGCAAAGATGCTGATGCTAGCGAACGACGCGATCGTTTCCGAGCCAAGTGGAACAGTCATCGCGCCGTCCGTTTGCCGTCGCCCCGCGCTTTTTGGATTTGCGCTCTCACCCGATGGCGACAAGGGGGCGTGTCTCGACGTGAGCACGGGTAGTACCGGTGATGACGGCTTCATCAGCGTATTCTCGGTACGGCCGCTAAGGCTACTCAAGCGCTTCAAATATACAAGTTTTTACCTAAACGGGCCGCACTCTGTTACCTTCGCAAGTGAAGACGCGCTTTGGGCGTTACGCCGCGACACCTCGTGTCCCGGTGGGCACGGAAGGCCAATCTATGCTACTCGTCTCGTAGCGCTCGAAATTGGGACAGGCCAAATGAAATCGGGACCGTGCACGTTGACTGTGCCGTTCGCGTCCGGAAAGCCATTGGTTACTCGTGTTTCAGCAGGCTGGGAGTTTTCGGGAGATGGGGGAGCGACTTGGCAAGCCGGCCGAGCTCAAGCGATGCTGCCTGGCGGGCAGGTACTTTATGTCACAGATGCTGGGGTCTTAAGAGCCACGGGAAGCGGGGAAATCGCAAAAAATGTTGTTGATGCCGACTGGGCGGAGCATTAAATAGTCGTCCGACCGTTCACTGCGGAGAAGGAAACCCCGATTGCCAGGCAGGTTTGCGGCGGCACGCACATTGCTGTACAGTAAGCCGGGCTAATTCGACATACTCACGGCATCTAGCCAAAACCATGTTTCTAACAAACGGCCGCAACAAGAAATAGCCCCGTTCGTGCGAACCATCATTCTTACAGCAGTAGTCGTCTACATGGCTCACTTGTCAGCCAGCAACCCGGTGAGAATGTTCATCGGAGATGCCACCTTGAGTATCAGGTTGCCCGCCTCGTGGACTTGGGAAAAACACGTAGATTTTGAAACGGAATCGTATCGATTCTATGATGCCGCAGACCGAACGCCACTGTTGTTGGCATATCTCGGCAACGCGTCGCCTGATCTGTCCGCGATTTCGTCGGCAAAGAGCATGCGGCGTCTGCGCATCAACGGCATAAAGGCAACAGAGTATACATCCGGTACCGTGCTAACCGATATCGTATTCGAACCAGATTGCGGACACGATCGCTTCGTGTGGGTGAGCCGCCTTATTAAGAGACCAGTTACGCCGTCCTTGGATGCTGTCATGCGTAGCTTGCGTTGTCGCCAGCAGTCGTGAAACATAGTCGTAGGCATTCTCCGGACACTAACTGAAGATCGCAAACGTATGGCGATAGGTCCAAGCTGAATCCACCGATTGATTGAGCGTGTTACAGTGAACCAATGTTCAGCAAGATCCTAGAAGCCTTGATCGAGTTCTTCGGCTCCCTACTGGGCGTGCCAAGTGTCATCAATCGCCCTCTGCACCAAACCGAATTCACTGCGAAACAAAAGGTCCTCGATACATTTCAAGACGCGCCCGCGGTCGACCTCAAGCGGTTGCGCGACGATATCGACGGATAAAGAGAGCACGGATCTATTCGTGGCGTTCGCGAGTTCACGCGGTGTGGCGTTGAATGCTTAACGAATTCGACGGCTATCGTTCAAGTTGGGGCTCTCCGGAAAATCATCGCTCATCAAGTTGGTTGCCTCAAAGGCCCCGTAAACTATGAATCGAACGCGCGTTCGACATCTTCCACATCCATTTCTATTCCACATAACGGCAAAATATTCATCGATCCCCGTTGCTGAGTATAGGCGTAACGAAACTGCGCTCATCCGTGAAAGCAGGCGAATCGCTCGGATCGCCGGACTGATAGATAGATGCCATCACCGATTGCGCAATCGATCGCGTGCGCAAATTCATGGGCAATGGTCATAGCGACCGGGAACGCAGATAAACCGTCCGCTCTTCTACGACGAAGAGGCCCGCTGGCGGAGCCGGCCATGCATCGACATCAACGGCTAGGCGTTTGAAGGGCAGGCGAGGCTTCATCGTAGCGCTCGCCATCAAAAAGTGGATGAATCGTGATTCCAGCCTTCGCACAGAACGCAAGCGTTCCCGTCCCGAAGCGATTGAGAACTTCGCCGATATTTGAACGCATAGCGGTGTCCGCGCTGGGAATGAATGCGCTGAGAATCTTCTGGTCCATGAAGTGCTCCTGGCCTTTGGCCGACTCGGGATGAGCCGCGACGAGCCAGGCGGAGCGACGACGTCAAGGGCGTAGAGCGCAGCGTCCCTTGCGTCGTTGAGCAACGTAAGGGCTAGGATTCGGCGATTCGAGTCGGCAGGCTGCGCGCGGGATCGGCCGGTTCGCGCATTGCATCGACCCACGGATGCTCCGATGGCCCTACGCCCAACGGTTGAGCCGCTGCCAAGGGCTTGGCTGCGCAAAAAATCTGTAAAGTTCGCTTCGATTAAGCAAAACGCGCCGATACTCGCACCGCGCTCCGCCGATAGGGGCGTAGCCGCGCGGATTCACGCGCGCTAACTAACGAAGGGAACGAAGCATGGCAATCGATTTGAACCGGGGTAGGCGAGGTGCAAAGTCCTTGCGACCTCACCTGATAACGGTGAAGGCCTCAGGCGGTTCGGCGCCGGCGTCCGAAGCTCGCGATTGAGGCTACGACGCGCGTACGCGACCTGGGCCAATGCACGCAACGATGATGGACAATAGCAACGCGGACGAATTGTGGCGCGGAACCATGGACGGTAAGGCCGGGGGCCGCAAAGCACCTGCCAACGCGAAACGCAAGGACGCCATCTACCAACGTACGTGGCTTTCGCTTCAGGAGTCGCAGCGATGCGTACACTTCATTCGTCAAGTCATGAGTGACTGTGGATTGCGCTCTGCTTACGCACTATTCATCTACTCAGATATCCCCAGGGCGACTATCCATCGCTGGCTGACAGGCAACGTCAGAATCCCGATCGCCGGAGCGCGCAAGTCGAGACATACTCATAGATCACGCAACTAGGTGGCAAACCAATGAGCACCTCGGAGCATTAGATGCACTTATTCGCGCTGCATCAGAGGAAGGGGAATCTCAAGTTGCTAGGCTTCACGCCGAACTACGTGCCCGCGGCATACGCGTAGGCCCGGCGCTGGACGCTCTGCGAGCAGTCTGCCTTCTTCCTGATGACCACGAGTAAATCTTCACAAAGGAAACCCAACAAAATGTCAATAGACCACACTAGCTCAAAACGCAAAGCGCGCCCGCTTTGGCAGACGGTACTCGCGACGCTGGCGAGAAACAGATTCATGGCTACCACTCAGGAGCTCGCCGAATTCGTCCAAGGCTGGGCTCTGAACGTGGCGCAAATCGAGCCAGACTTCGAGACACGGATTGAGATTCGTGCGCGCACTGAGGCCTTTCAAGCAGATGCAACTGATCGAGATAAGTGACGGCCATAGGTCATGGTCGATTACAGAACTAGACCCGCACGATCTTAGTCGATTGCGGAAATTGATCGCCGATCGCCGAGTCAAATGGTGTTTGCATCCCATCGTCTCAGACACGGGCGCAGACCCTTTCGAATACGATTCTTTTATTTTAATCTCATTCCCCAAGACCGCCGCTGACTTCGAGCGCGCCAAAAGCGCCTATTACAAAAACGTCCCTGCGGACTGCACCAAACGGTAGGAGACCCATAGCCAAATGCGTGAAGCCGAAAGAAACATAAAGTTGACCAGGCAAGAGACCGCGAACAGGCTGCGCGTGCATCCCGATACAATTGACCGTTGGGCGGAGGCCGGGCTGCTTCGTCCGATGCGATACCCATCTCCCGGCGGCGGGCGTCCGACAATTCGATATGCTTTGGCCGAAATCGAACGTTTCGAACGCGAAGCACAATCAAGGGAAAGGAGAAGCAAAAATGGCCGATCGACGAGCGAACCACGAAGGATCGAAAGCCGTAAAACGTGCGGATGGCCGCTATCAGTGCCGTGTCGTGATAGCAGGAAAGACCCGTTTCTTCACAGGTGGAACGGCATCGATTGCGCGTGAAAAAGATGAAGGCCTGGCTTCGTTCACCAGAGGCTGCGGACCCCAATAAACCTGAGAAGCATGCGGATGTCGCGAGTCTGCTGGACGCGTACCTAAAACGCGTCAAGGAGTCCAAAGCCGATAAAACCTACCGTTCGTACGAGAGCATCGTACGGCACCATATCAAGCCGAGAATCGGATCGCTAGACCCTGGGAAGATCACGTCAAGACACATTACAGCAATGCTCGATGACATGAAGACCTCTCCGATCGCAATCGTCGGCAAACCGAAGAACGGAAAGCCGAAACGCCTGATCGGAGCTCGCACGCGTGAGCCTGCCTATATCATCGTCGGCGCAGCGCTGAAGGCCGTCGCTCCCGATCTTCTCGCCAATGTCGAGAAACCCAAGGCTAAAGCCGAAGAAATGCATCCCTGGAAAAAGTGAGGAAGCCGCACGCTTCCTCGAACATGTCGATCGAACACGAGATCCGAACAGAGCGTTCTATCGTGTAGCGCTTCGTTCGGGAGCGAGAAAGGGAGAGTTCCTCGCACTTCGTGTAAACGATTTTGACCCAAATGCGCGTTTTGTCCGCATCACCAAGAGTACAACGAAGAAGTCGCGAAAGGACGGACCTACGAAGACCCCATCATCGCGCCGGAGTATAGCGATATCTAAGGAGACCGCTGCCGCCCTCAAAAAGCACATCCTAGCGACGGGCGTCCGAGGGGATGATCGGCTCTTCCAGATTGGAGATCTCCGGACTTTTACCAAACTGATGCAGCGAACGATGCGCGCGGCCGGTGTTCCGGTAATTCGATTTCACGACCTTCGTCACACATTTGCGACTCTCGCACTGGCCGCTCTGGTACCCATCAAGGTCGTTTCTGAGATGCTCGGCCACAAGAGCGTAAAACTTACCCTCGACACGTATGCACACACACTCCCCGGCATGCACGAATCCGCCGTGGAAGCGCTAGAAGCAGCATTTTGAAAGAATCATCCGGATTATGCCGTAGGTGCGGCGAAGTCTTTCGGCGCCTTTAGCCTCTTCTAAGTATCGGTAATCGTTGTGCCGGCTGTTCCGGTTCGCAGCCCGAAGTTATAAGTTGCATCCGCGCTCGTATATACAACAGTAATGTGCCTGCGTCGAAAACGCCCGCGGCTAGGAACCCATGTCTTGTAGTTGCGCTGAAGCCGTTCCTTGTCGATAGAGGCGAACCGCGACACGTCGACGATGACTAATGCCCGCATCCGGCCGTGGGCTCGAAGCAACTTGTTCAATTCGGAATTGTTCTGGCTCGCTTGCCATTCCTGTCCGTGCCGGCGAACTACGAGTTCGATGAAAGTCCCGGATCGCGGGCCACCGAAGAGGTAATCGATTCGCGTCCAGGAGCCCAGGCACTTGATCGGTATCTGCCGTTCCGTCAGTCCATGGCGCCCATTCATATAACCGTAGAAAATCCGGTCTACCGGCAACTCTCCTTTGCCTTTGGTCTTGTAATCGTCGGCCAAAGATCGGGTGATTCCGGCGGCCTCTTCGAGCCCGGCACGCCCAACGTAAGAAGATGTTTGTGAAACCGTCACGCCAGCGACACGATATTTCGAAGCAGATTTCGAAACTTTGTCAAGAATACCTGATCGGACGACGCTATTCCGTCGGGGTCGAAGTGCATCACGTCGTTGCGAATATCGCGCACGCGAACGAGATTGCGCACGAAATCGTCTCGTTCTACAGGAAGTTTTAGTTTCGACCAGTTCTCGGGCTTCTCGACAAGGGCGATGAGCTGGCCCATCGTGAGATCCTGAGGTCCGGATACCTTGCGGTCCGACTCGCGACATACCCCCTCAAGCTCTTTCTGGTTGAACTTGTGCCGTATTACGAGGCGCAAATTGCCTTCGATTTCCCCCAGGCTCAAAAACGCTTCCGATAGTCTTACGAGAATGTCATTAAGGTCTGAAGAGGTGACGATGCCGGATATTTGCCGATCTGCGGCTCTGACAAGAACGTAGCCCGCACGAGCAATTCTTGGTATAACTTCTGAAAGTGGCTCGTCGCTATCCGCGATCTCCGCTGGCACCATCACGTCTTGAGCGATCGCATGTGGTTTGCGAAGGATTGCACTTCGAGCGATCGTTTCCCAGGTTACTACCCCTTTGACGTCGCGCGGCCCCGTCGTGACAGGGACTTGCGAAAAGTCCTCCATCATCATGACCGGTACAATCTTCGAGAGCGGATTCTGCGGCGAGCAGCAAGTTATTTTCTGAGTCGCTTGATCTAACAGTCTCAGTCTGAGCGTTGGATCCGCAACCACACCATCGATTCCGACCTGCTCGAATCCAATCTGCCAATAGTACCCTGCCGTGTCGAAATCCGGAACCGTACCGATGCCGGCGTTCGTCAAGGCTTCTCTTATCTCGGAAACGACTCGCCACCCTCGACGATCTCTACCGAACCACGAAAGAAGCTTCGAAACACTAACCTTCTCGACAGCCTGGCCGTGTTTCAGTTTATCTGCGATTTCCGCAACTTCAGTTGGGATGTTCACGTCACACCTCCAGACCATCCTAGACGGCTAGCAAAATGGCTGCACGGTGCGCAGCCACAACGACAGCCATTCTGTCGGGCATGGGTTGGCCAAAGAGCGTATCGCCGATGCCGCCGAACGACCCCTCTTCCAGGCCAATCAGCAGTTCGCATCCCGTGCCAGCAGCACAGCGAGCACATCGGCCTCGAGTGACCTGCCGGTCGCTACCAAGTCCAGAACGCAACTGTATGCGCAACTGTGTGCGGGCGAAAAAGAAACAAGGCCTTGCGAAGCGCAAAGCCTTGATTTTATTGGCTCCGGATGCTGGACTCGAACCAGCGACCCGCTGATTAACAGTCAGCTGCTCTACCAACTGAGCTAATCCGGAACGGTGCGACCGCCCATAATTGGCGGTCTCCCGCCTCCATCCTCCGTGTGCCCGCGCGCCGAATGCAAAGGTGGCGTTCAGTACCGGCCCAAGAGGCGTGCTCGCCCCTCGAACGCTGCGAGCAATTCGGCAGCGTCGGTGGTTTCCGGTGCGTCGATCTCGACGTAGAAGACGTACTCGAACGGACTCTGGCGGTTTGGGCGTGCAACGAGCGAGCGAAGATTGAGGCCGCGCCGCGCGAGTACGCCAAGCGCTTCGTGTAAGCTTCCGGCACGATGCGGCAGATGCAGCACAAAACACGTGCGCGTTGCAGGTTTCGCAGGCTCGCCGCCTCGCGTGATGAGGAAAAAGCGCGTGTAGTTTTCTTCGTCGTCCTGTACGCCGCGCTTCAGCACCACGCCGCCATACCGCTCCGCGGCCAAAGCCGGCCCGATTGCGGCCACATGTAAATTGCCGCGTTCAACCATCGCGCGTACCGAGCCGGCGGTATCGTCCGCAAGGTCTACCCGCAAATACGGATGCGCAGCGAGAAATCGCCGGCACTGCTCGATTGCCACCGGATGCGAGGCAACCCGCTCCAGCGTTTCTATCGATGTTCCGGGCAAACCGATGAGGCACTGCTCTATTGCATGCGTTGTTTCGCCCGCGATACGGACCGATTCGTACTGCGAAAGCAGGTCGTAGGCGCGTGCGATTGGCCCCGCGATGCTGTTTTCACACGGAAGCAGACCGTGCGTAACTGCTTGCGAATCGACGGCGGAAAGCAAATCTTCGAACGTGCGATAGCCGCGAGTCGGCACCGGACCGAACGACGCCTTCACGGCCTCCTCGCTGAAAGCGCCCGGCTCGCCCTGAAAGCCGACAATCATTATCAATACCTATTTATCTTCGCCGCAGCCGGCGGACGGAAGCATAAATACGGGAAAGCGCGGCCCGATCCTTACGAAGCCACGGATCACCGGGGTACTTCCGCTGCCAATCGTGCATTGCGTCCTCCGTCATCGAAGCCGTGTGGACGATGTCTTGTGCGTTTACCGGGGTGTAGTGCAGCCGGCGGTTCATATCCCGAAGACGATTTCCGACCTCCAAGATGCTCATTTTCTGCCGGCCGAAGTATTCGTCGGCCGGCGCAAGTTTGACGTGTGCTGCTTGCGCAAGAGGCGAAGCAATGAACGATGCCAGAGCGATCGATGCAAAAAACGAAGCGAATACGCGCATGGGATCTCCTTAACGGTGAAGTGAAGTTGATCCAATCGTATGGCTTGCGCGATTTGAACGAATCCGCACAGGTACGGAGAGTACGCGCCTTGTCGTACTGAAAATCAAAAATAAAAAGGCGCCGTGGTGGCGCCTTTTGCTTTGAGATGGCTGCGTTCGATCAGCTGCGTTGCGAAACGAGCACGTCGTCGAGGTCGGCTGGACGCGTGCCGTACCGCACGACCGTGATGCCCGGCGTCGCTTCGGTAACCAGATGGAACAACGCGCCGGCCCTGATGAGAATATCGTCGCCGCGATGGCCGAAAAGTCCGCCGAGCCCGAACATCAAGTACGAGCCTACGCTATTGCCGTTATGCTCGGTGGTGCGCTCGGCATCGCCCGTCGCGGCAAGCATGTCGACATGAATGTCATTACCATCCGGCGCAACCAGACGTTTGATTTCGAACGCGAACTCGCCGCCGTGGTGGAACATCCCGGACCGCGCAATGTTCGTGACGACTCCGTAGCCGGGCGAGCCTTTGGGAAGTACGAGCTTACCGCGGACGTATAGGTCTTCGATGGTGCGCACGGCCACCGGATCGCCGACGACGGAATTGCGCGAGCCGATGTCGCTCAAAAGCATTACGCTGACGAGTTGTCCCGAGGGAACGGTTATGGTCTGAGCGGCGCCGGCGAATGACGTCGACAGTAAGAGTGCAGATAAACAGGCAGCCGCGATACGAGCGAATTTCATTTTCGATTACTCCTTCACGTAGAACTGATGGAAGTGAGCAGCGGCGCGCCGGCGACCAGCGTCCGGGTAGACTGCAGGGCGGTCTGCGCCATTTCGAACGTCAGCGCTGCAAAAAGCGCGTCTGCCGTACGGTGAGCCATACGTTGGCAAGTGGGGCAGGTGCAGTTTTGTGGACGGGCGGTGGTCTTGGCGTTCATGTCGATGCTCCTCTTCGGATGCTTCAATCCTAGCGAGGGGCCAGCGACGAGGCGTCGTAGCGCGTACGGATTTTTAAGCCGTGGCTGTACGGAGAATTGCGGACACGGCTTCGGCGCGTGTACTCACACCGAGCTTCGCGAAGATGGACGCGACGTGCGTCTCGACCGTCCGTTCGCCGATGAACAGATCCTGAGCGATGGCAAGATTGGATTTGCCTTGGGCCAGCAGGCCCGCGATCTCGCGCTCGCGGTTCGTGAGTTCGGTTTTGGCGCGCCCTCGGCGGTTCACGGGAATCAGCTGTTTCTCGAGCCGCCGCAGTGCCTGAACATCGCCCGTTTCGCGGTAAAGTTCGGCTGCTTCAGCCTTGCGATCGAGCAGTTCAAGGACTTGGGCGCGCTCGTAAGGACGCTGCAGCTCGGCAAACAAGCGCTCTGCCGCTTCGGCGTGCGTTCTCATTGCCTCGCGATCGCCCATGCGGCGCGCCGCGTACGCTCGGAAGAGTTCCAATCGCGCGCGCTCATAACGCGTCGGCATATTGGCGACGATCGACTCGAGCACGGCCTGCGCCGCTTCGACGTCTTCCGCGCGGCCATATTCGGCGATACGCACACACAGCGCCGCCACGTCCTCCGCAGCCCATACTTCCCAGCGCTTTACGATGACACGCGCGAGCAGCGCTCGCGCTTGCTCGAGATCCCCTCGGGAGCGGAAATAGTCGGCGACAGAGCCTGCTGCCAGGGGCGAAAAGAGTCCGACGGACGCGTTCATCGCAGCGTCAATCAAATCTGAAGACGCTGCGCGCGCCACGAGGTTCTCGTCAGCCAAACGCAACCCTAAGGCGAGGGCGTTCGCGCGAACCATCGTCGCTAGGCCCGTCTCGATGACCGGCATGCTGAGAGATTCTTCGATGATATCGCGGGCCGCATCGAGGTCTCCGAGTTCCATATACGTGGTGCCGCAACGGACAAGCGTGTTGAGCAGATTGTGCGCGCCGATTTTCTCGGAGCGCGCCAGCGCCAAGTACTGCTCGAGCGCGAGCATCGCTTCTTCACGCATGCCCAAACGCGCCGCGTCACCGGCAAAGCCGACGAGAGTCGTCGTGGCGCGATACCAATCACCACGCCGGATTGAGAGCGCGAGACCCCGTTCGAACGCTTCTCGCGTTTCTTTCGTTCGATCGAAAACCGCATGCGCTCCCGAAAGTACAAAATAGAAATGCGAATCTGCGCCGGCGGGAAACTCGTCCACCGCGCTCTCTGCTTGTGCGAGGACTTCGAACGTTTCCGCCGTGCCGCTCATATTCACGAGCACGTTCGCAAGGCCGACAAGCGCGCGAAAATAGACTGCGCGATCCTCGGCCCGTTCCGCGATCTCGACGGCGCGCTTTGCGAAGCGCAGCACGTCGTCCACGTCGCCGATTTCATAAGAGATGATACGCAGCGCCAAGCACGTCTTGACGGCGCTCTCGACGTCGCCTGCGGCTTCGTACGATGAAAGCAACTTTTCGTAGATCGAGCGCGCTCGTTGCCCTTCGCCCGCCTCTCGCAGGGCTTCGGCAAGTTTCAATTCGACTGCGCTCGTCGGAAGATGCAAGGCCGAAAGTGCCTCCACGACCCGCTCGTAGAATGTCGCCGCGTCGTGAAAGGCGCAGAGGCAAGCCGCCGCATCACCGGCGCGTTCGTTATAGTGTGCGGTTTTGGCTAGGTCGCGCGCCTGCCAGTAGTGATAGGCGAGTTCGGCAATGTGCGCCTCGACCTCGCCGTTCTCTTCCAGGGCGCGCGCTATCGCAGCATGAAGCGGGCGCGATTGAGCGGCGATGAGCTGTTTGTAAATTGTGTCGCGCGTAATCGCGTGGCGGAATACGTACGTGAGGCGTTCCGCATCCATCTCTTCAAGCAGCAGTTGCAAATCGACCGTTTTTTTTAGCGCCTCCGAAACCTCGGGAATGGAGTTTCCAGTGATCTGCGCGAGCAGCTCCGGCGTGAATCGGCGCCCGATGGCGGCCGCAGAGAGCAAAATGCTGCGCTGCTCGTCGGTTAGCGGCCTCAGACGCTCGAGCACCGCTTCAGTCAGCGATCTCGGCAACGCCAGCTCATCGGAGCGGTGGAGTGCCGCGCCTTCCATAGCGCTCTTGAGCAATTCTTCCGCACTGAGCGGATTGCCGTCCGCGCTGGTTTTCACGACTTCGAGCAGACGCGGCGAAGGTGCTTTGCGCCCTTCCAACGCGTGGTGCAAAAGCGAGCGGATATCGCCCTCGCTCAGCGGCTCCAGCTGAACGCGCCACGCGGCCTTTTGGCGTTCGATGCGCGCCACAGCGGATCGCAGCGCGTCGTTCATGATCAGTTGATCGGGTCGATACGCCGCCACGATGACGCATCGCATCTGTCCGACACGCGTGCTCAGATATTGCAGCAACTCCAGCGTCGCAGCGTCCGCCCAGTGCACGTCGTCGATTACGAGAAGCAGTGGGCCTTTCGAAGCGAGCTCTTCCAGCGCGCGCACGACGCTTTCGAAAACCGCCAGCTTGTCAGCGTTGTCGGCGGAAAAATTGTCGAACGCGCGCTGAACTTCGGGTACCGCGCGCAGCGGCGCGAAGGGCGACTGCAGGTACTCCAAGCATTCGGCAATCACGAACTGGCCGCCGCCCGCTTTCACGGAGCGGCAAAACTCGGCGGCGAGCCGGCTCTTCCCCATCCCGGCGTCGCCGCCCAGGAGCACAACGCTGCCTTCCCCGCGCGCGGCTGCACGATACCGTTCTTGCAAGGCGTCGAGATGCTCGCGCCGTCCGATAAATCGACGGCAATAAACCGGAGCCGTAACCATAACTATCGCGATTCGACTTAGGGCTGAAGCATTTGCCCAGGCAATATTCAAGCGAGCGGGCGCCCGTTCAGGTGTTATTAGATATACTAAGAGCATGCGACTTGATTTTCGCTTGCTCGAAGGGTACAAGCGACGCGCGTTTTACACGCTTGTGTGGGGATTTGCGAGCATGCTGCTCATCGGCTTGGCCGCCGACGTCACGCAGCGTCCATATATCTTCCCCTCGCTTGGTCCGTCCGCGATCATGCTCTTCGGCCATCCGCTACGGCGCGATTCGTCGCCCAGCCATACGATTTTCGGCCACGGCGTCGGCGCGCTGTGCGGCTATTTTGCGCTGTGGGTAATGGGACTGCTCGACGTTCCGTTCAGCATGCACATCGGCACGGTGCGCGTCGTCGCGGCGGCAATTGCTTTGGGATTGACGTGTGCGCTAACGATCCTGCTGCACGTCGAACACGCACCGGCCGGCGCAACGACGCTCATCGTGGCGCTTGGCATTCTGCCGAACCTTTTCGATTTCGCGTTTTTGATGGCCGCGGTCGTGATGCTGGTGGTTCTCGCGTTCGTCATCAACCGCGCGTTCGCGATCGAGTATCCGGTGTGGCGCGCGGAGCGCGGCGCTCTCGATTGAGCGCCGCGCTTCGTCGTCAATGAGTTAGGACGGGTTACTGGTACGGGTTACCGGCCTGACGGCGAACCATGAGCGGACGCGTCAGCGTGAGTCCGACGGTCGTACCTTGCTTCAACACGATGTTCGACTTCTTGTTGTAGCCCGTCAGGAAGCCGCCCGCCGCGCCGATTGCACCGCCGGCGTTCGTGTGGAAGATCGTTTTGCCGACGATGTTGCCGAGAATCATGCCGCCGATTGTCGTGAGCGCTACGTGGCCGCCGTTGCGGTTTTCCGATGAGGGGCCGCCGTTCGTCATCTCGGCGTTGATTGGATAGCTCGCACCATTCTGAAGCGTCACCGAATCCCACGAAAAGTGCAGTTCGGGGTTACGGCCTTGTCCGGCTGGAACGACCTTGATCACGGTTCCATGCACGACGGCATTCGCAAACGTGTTGTCGTCGTTCGGATACGGCGACACGACGCGAGCCGTGAAGTGCTGGCCCGCGTAGGCCGAGCCGGAGTCGATGTCATCTTGCATCTGGACGTTGAGCGTCTGCCCTTGGTGCAGCGTCACCGTCTGGGCGAGGGCGGCGGCCGGCAAGAGAAATGCGAGGATGATCGCCAGCGCCGGAATTCTGCTTCTAAGGGTCATGCGTTCTCCTTGGGTGTGAAGTCGTGAATTCTCTACGGGGTAAACGAGAAATGGGCCGCATGCGTTCGCATACGACCCATATTTTGCAGTCGGCCGCCCAGCGCCTATTGCGCCCCGTGTGTCACCCTGAGCTCGTCGAAGGGCGGAACCTTCAGGTCCAGGTTGGCCGCTTTGCGCAGCGCTTCGACCTTATCCAGTCGCTCCCACGGCAGATCGAGATCCGGACGGCCGAAATGTCCGTAAGCGGCCGTTTGCCGGTAGATCGGGCGGCGCAGATCGAGATTGTGGATGATCGCCGCCGGGCGAAGATCGAACGTGCGCTTGACGAGCTCGGCGATTTGATCTTCCGGAAGTTTTCCGGTCCCGAACGTTTCGACGAGCACGCTCATCGGATGCGCAACCCCGATTGCGTACGCGACTTGCACTTCGCAGCGATCCGCGAGTCCCGCTGCGACGACGTTCTTGGCGACGTGACGAGCGGCATACGCGGCCGAACGATCGACCTTCGTCGGATCCTTGCCGGAGAACGCGCCTCCGCCGTGACGCGCCATACCGCCGTACGTGTCGGCGATAATCTTGCGGCCCGTCAGGCCGGCATCGCCCTTGGGTCCGCCGATGACGAAGCGTCCCGTCGGATTCACGTACACGCGCGTTTTTGCATCGCGAAGCGATGCCGGAATGACGTGATTGATCACCTTCTCGGTGATCTCCGAGCGAATCGTTTCGAGCGGAATATCCGGATCGTGCTGTGTCGAAATGACGACGGCATCGACGCGTACCGGCTTGTCGCCGTCGTACTCGACCGTCACTTGCGATTTGCCGTCGGGCCGAAGATACGGAATGTCGCCGTTTTTGCGAACCGCCGCGAGATGACGCGTGAGGTTGTGGGCCAGTACGATCGGCAGCGGCATGAGTTCGTCGGTTTCGCGGCAGGCGTAGCCGAACATCATCCCTTGATCGCCGGCGCCGATGCGATCCCAACAGATCGTCGGGGTGCTCTCCGGTCTTGGCTTCGAGCGACTTGTCGACGCCCATCGCGATGTCGGGTGATTGTTCGTCGATCGAAACGCTGACGCCGCACGTGTCCGCATCGAAACCGACTGCCGATTTGGTGTAGCCGATGTCGGTGATCACTTGGCGCACGATGCGCGGGATGTCGATGTAGGTCGACGTCGATATCTCGCCGGCGATGTGAATCTGCCCGGTGATCGCGAACGTTTCGCAAGCGACCCGTCCGTTCGGATCGTCCTTGAGAATCGCGTCGAGCACCGCGTCCGAGATTTGATCCGCGACTTTATCCGGATGCCCTTCGGTCACGGATTCGCTGGTAAAGAGTCTGCGATATGCCATATCTTAGGTGCCTTCGCTCCACGACGCCATATACTTGAGTTGCTCCGGCGTGAGTGTGTCGATTTCGATGTTCATCGACGCCAGTTTGAGCTCCGCGACTTCCTCGTCGATGTGCTCGGGAACGTCATACACGTTCTTCTCGAGGTCTTTGTAGTTCTGCGCAAGGTACGCCGCGGACATAGCCTGATTGGCGAACGACATATCCATAACCGCGGCGGGGTGACCTTCGGCTGCAGCCAGATTGATCAGGCGGCCGTCGGCGAGGATGCAAATCTTGCGCCCGTCGTGCAGTCTCGTATTGCTCGACGAACTGACGCGGCTCCGTCTTGCCTTTGCTGATTTTCGGCAGGCACTCCAGGTTGAGCTCGTCGTTGAAGTGGCCCGAGTTGCAGACGATGGCGCCGTCCTTCATCAATTTGAAGTGGTGCTCGTCGATGACGTGATAATTGCCGGTGACCGTGATGAAGATGTCGCCCACTTTCGCTGCATCTTCCATACGCATCACGCCGTAGCCGTCCATCACCGCCTCGAGCGCCTTGCGCGGATCGACTTCCGCCACGACGACGTGCGCACCCATACCCGATGCGCGTGAGGCCGCGCCGCGCCCGCACCAGCCATAGCCGACGACCACGACCGTACGCCCGGCAAGCAGCACGTTCGTCGCGCGAATGATGCCGTCTAGTGTCGATTGGCCCGTGCCGTACCGGTTGTCGAACATGTGCTTCGTCAGCGCGTTGTTCACCGCGATGACGGGATACGGCAGCACGCCGTCCTTCTGCATCGCTTTGAGGCGAATCACGCCCGTCGTGGTTTCTTCGCAGCCGCCGATCATCTCGGCGAGCAAATCTTTGTGCTTGCCGTAAATCGTGTTGACCAGATCGCAGCCGTCGTCCATCGACATTTGCGGTTTGGTCGCGATGACCGACTCGATGTGGCTATAATACGTTTCGTGGTTTTCGCCCTTGATGGCGAACGTCGGTATGCCGTACTCACACAGCGCCGCGGCAACGTCGTCCTGCGTGGAGAGCGGGTTGCTCGCGCACAACGCGATCTCGGCGCCGCCTGCTTGCAATGCAAGCATCAGATTCGCCGTTTCCGTGGTAACGTGCAGACACGCGCCGATGCGCACGCCCGCAAGCGGCTTCTCTTGGGCAAAACGCTCGCGAATCTGCGCGAGCACCGGCATGTAGGCGCCGGCCCAGGCAATACGTGAGCGGCCTTGCTCGGCTAACGCGCGATCTTTCACATCGCCGCGCGAGGCGCTCTTTTCGAGTACTGGCAACGCTTATTAACCTCTCTTGGGGGAAGTTTCGGAACCGGAATCGCCTATTCTGCCACAAGACTCGCTACCCGACCCGCCAGGCTAATCAGGCATCCGTGGAAACGCTGAACGGATATCTGACAAATCTCGGATCGGAGAGCCCCGCACCGGGAGGCGGCAGCGCCGCTATGGTGGTCGCGGCTACAGGCTGCGCCCTGGTTTCGATGGTCGCCCGGATCTGCGCCGCTAACGCGAAATACGCGCCCAAGCACACGTTGGCCAACGAACTTCGCACGCGCGCCGATGAACTCCAGCAAGCGTTCCTGCACCGCAAGGAGCAGGACGAGCGTGCCTTCGATGCGGTCATCGCGGCGCGGGCTGAAAAGAGCGGGATGCGAAGCTGCGCTGCGCGGGGCAGCGGCCGTGCCGTTCGACGGCGCGAAAGGAGCGCTCGAACTTCTGCGCCTGTGTATCGACGCGCTCGAGCTCGGTAACGCGAATCTCGTGAGCGACATCGGTTGTTCCGCAGAATTCGCGTACGCGGCGATGCTCGCGTGCGCCTATAACGTGCGCATCAATCACAAGTTCATGAAAGATACCGCGACGATCGACGCACAGCGAGTCGCACTTGCCGATCTGGAAACCGAAGCGCGGTTTCTCCTGGAAAAAGTTCGGTTCGCGCTGCCCTAAGCGCCGGGGGCGACGATGACGCGGGCGAAGTGGTCGAGTCGGATCCACTTTCGTACGGCCTCCTGCACTTGCTCGGGAGTCACGCGAAGCAGCTCGCCCCAAAACGCATCTTGAGCCGCGATGCTCAGCCCGTTTTTCGCTCCCGCGAGAATGTCGCCGGCGATACCGTCATAACTGTCGAGCGGCAGCACTCGCTCTGCGAGCAGCTGGGCTTTGGCGCGCTGCAATTCGATATCCGGAACGGCTGTGTCCGCAAGGCGCCGGATCTCGGCGATTGCGGAGGCTTGCGCACGCGCGACGTTTTTCGGGTCTGAGGCAAAATCGATAGAGAACGTCGAGGTGTTTTCGCCCACGTGCAGCGTCGAATCCGCGTCGTAGACGTAGCCGTGTTCGGTTCGCAGGTCGCGGAACAACAGCGAGCCGGTGCCCTCGTCGGAAAGCATCGTATTCGCCAGTTCCAGCGCAATCGCGTCCTGCTGGCCACTATGCACGTTGATGATTTGCGTGAGCGTCACTTCGGAGTGCGTGCTGCTCGCCGAATCCACCGTGACGGATTTGGTGCTGTTCGCCTTGAGGTGCGGATACTCGAACGACGGCGCATTCGTCTTGGGCGCTCTCCACGCACCGAAATAGCGCTCGATGGACGCCGCGGCTTGATCGGGCGTAATATCTCCGACGACGGCAATCGTCGTCAAATCGGGGCGGTACGCAAAATGATACCAGTGCGCAACGTCGCTCGGCGCAATGGCGCTGACGGTTTGCGCCGTCGGCCGTCGCCGGCGCGGATCGCCGGGCGGGTACAAGGCGTTGGTTTGCGCGATATCCGCGAGCGTGCTGGGCTCGTGCTCTACCGCCGACAAGCTGCGCGCCAAATTGCGCTGCATCACGGCAAACGCTTGCGGCGGAAAAGCGGGATGCAGCATCCCGTCGGCGAGCAGTTGCACGGCGCGATCGAAATTTTTTGACTGCACCGTCACGCCGAAGGACGAGCCCAGGTCGACGTTCGCGGCGATCGCATCGACCTGCGCGTCATATTCGGTGCGCCCGTAGGTCGTGGTGCCGAACGGAAACAGCGCCTCCGTAAGCTGCGCGACGCCGTCTTTCCCCCGAGGCTCGTACAAATCCGAAGACGTCTCCACGTAACCGCGCAGGACGACGGTAGGCGAGAGATGCTCCGGGCGCACGGTGAGCGTCAACCCATTGGAAAAGCGCTGCGTGCGGACGGCACGATCGCTTTGCGGCACGCGCAGCGGGGCGGCGAAATAGGAAACCGCCCACGCCGGAAGGGGCTCTTCTTTATCGGGCGAGTACCGCACGTTTTCCGCAGCGGCGTTCGCATCGGTGTGGGGGGCGGAGGCGCCGGCTTTCGGCGTCATCAGCACCGTCAGTTCGTCCTTCGGATCCATGTACGTGCGCAGCACGCGGTTCACGTCGTCCGGCGTCACGTTCTGCAGGTCCGCATACACCGCGTCGGGCGATTTTTCACTCAACGCCAGAGCATCTGCCCAACTGAATGCCAGACCCGAGATCGACGCCTGCTGATAGTCCTGCGCGCTCAGCAAACGCGTTTTGGCCGCGGAAACCAAATCCGGCGGCACGCCATTACGCCGATACGTATCGAGCGCCGACTCTACGTCACTTTTGATGTCGGCCGGCGAACTCGACGGTAAGCCGGCTGCGGCGACGAACATGATTCCGACGTCCGGATAGGCCGCCGAGAGCGCAAATGCGCCGAGCACTTTCCCTTGAACTTGCAGATCGGCCAGCGCTGCGCGGTCGTTCTCCAGCACGGACGTGAGAACCTCGCTTGCGGCAAAGTCGGCAGAGTGCAGATCCGGAAACCGGTAGACTGCCGCGGCAACCGGCACCGGCATCTCAACGACGGTGTCGCTCAGCGTGCTCGCCGCCATCGGCGGTATCGTATAACTCTTGTGCGCGGGCAGCGGTACCGAAGGAATCGGATCGAAATCGCGATGGATCTCGGCGAGCACTTCGGCTGCGTCGATATCGCCGGCGACGACGAGCGTCGCGTTGTTCGGATGGTACCACGCGTGATAGAACGTGCGCGATATCGCGTCGCGTGCATCTTGTCGAAACTCTCGATGGTTCCGACGCCGTCGTGAGCATACGGCGTATCGCCGAAGAACGCGCGGCTGCATTTGCTTCGAAGACGCGGCGCCGGGCACGCTTTGATGCGCGCGCACTTCCTGTTCGATCGCGCCGCGTTCGGTCTTCCAGTCGGATGCGCGCTCCAGAGCGCCGGTCATGCGATCGGCTTCCAGGCGCAGCGCCAGTCCGATGTACGCCGACGGAACCTTGAAATAGTACGTCGTTGCGTGTTGGTGGTCTGCGCGTCATATTCGGCACCCGCGCGCGTCGCCATCATCGGCGAACTGCGTTGCCGACACGTCCGCCGTTCCCGGAACATCATGTGCTCGGTTGCGTGCGCGATGCCGGGCATCGTATCGTCGTCGGATCCCACGCCGTACGTCATGACGGTGGTCGTCACGGGCGCGAGTTTGTTCGTGCAGCAGCACGACGTGCATGCCGTTGGCGAGCGTCGCTTGCGACGCATCCTGCGGCTGAAGCCGCCGGGAGCATCCTGAGCAGCGCGCGCATTGCGGGAATACGAAAACGCCGGCCGAGCACACCGGCGAGGATCCGTCGCTTCATGCAACCAGATCGAGGAACGGCCGATGTCTTGCCTCGTCGATCTCGACGCCGACGCCGCGCTTATGATAGCGGATGTCGTGAAAATCCGACCCTCCGGTCATGACCAAATCGAACGCGCGCGCCTGATCGCGAAAATATTGCACTTGCATCGGCTCGTGCGTGGGATAGAATACCTCCAGGCCTTGCAATCCGTGCTCGACGAGTTCGTCGATGATGTCGTAGTCCTTGAGCCGCCCGGGATGCGCGAGCACCGGGAACGCCGCCGGACGCGCGCGATTACGCCGACGCCTCGTGAGGCGTGATGTGCGTCGAAGGCACGTATCCCGGCGCGCCGCGCCGCAAAAATGAACGAAACGCCGTTTCGATGTCGGGCGCGATGCCCAAACGAATCAGCGCTTTTCCGACGTGCGGCCGGCCCAGCGATGCGCCTTGCTGCGCCTCGGCCTGCACGTCGTCCATCGTGATTTCGTACCCGGCATCGCGCAGCTGCGCGACGATGCGGCCGACGCGCGTGCGCCGCGCGGTGCGGTTTGCCTCGAGCACTTCGCGTGAGCGGCGATGTGCCCAGCGGCAGCCGGTAGCCGAGATGTGGACTTCGCCGTCCTTGTACGTCGTGTTGATCTCGATGCCGCGTGACGACGCGCACGCGTGGCGGCGTTCGAACTGACCGTACGCGTTGAGCGTGTCGTGATCGGTGATCGAAAAAACGCGCACGCCGCGCTCGTGCCATGAAATCGCAGAGCGCCTGCGGGCGCGAGCGTGCCGTCGCTTTCGGACGTGTGCGAGTGGAAGTCTACGATCACGCACCCTGACTATCGAGGCGATGCGGCGTTCGATGGACCAGCGAAATCCCCGTGCGTTCGTTCCCGTTGATCTCGACATCTATAAAGGAAGGGACACAGGTCAGATCGATTTCGCTGGTCCTGAGATCACTGCGCGCGATTGCCACCGCTTTGATGGCTTGATTGATCGCTCCCGCACCGACCGCCTGAAGTTCGGCGGTTTCGCGCTCGCGCAACACCGCTGCCAGTGCACCGGCTACCGAGTTCGGATTGCTCTTCGCCGAGACTTTAAGAACGCTTGTGGTGACGTGCTTTGCCGGATCCTCTATCATGCTATGCCTCGCTGGAAGATGCGCTTGATTTCCGTAGCGCGGCCGGACTCCACATCGATCGTAACAACCGCGGCGCAGAATTGTTTGGTCCCAGCCTTTTGCACCGAAAAACGCTCGGAGAAGCCCGTCGTAAACCGATCCAGGACCGGCCCGTCTTCCATACCGATCACCCCGTCGGTCGGGCCTGTCATGCCGACGTCGGTCAAATACGCGGTCCCGCCCGGCAAAATTTGCTCGTCTGCCGTTTGAACGTGTGTGTGAGTACCGTAGATGGCCGACACGCGTCCGTCAAGGATACCGGCCCAGGGCAACTTTCTCGCTGGTGGCCTCCGCATGGACGTCCACGACGATAATCTTGGTCCGGGCCGCCAGATTCTTCGCAGAGCCGCGTCCGACGGCCCGGAACGGGTCGTCGACCGGCGGCATGAACGTGCGGCCCATCACGTTGAGCACGCCCACCGGTCGCGCCGTTTGCACTGGACGTAGCCGTACCCGCGGCCCGGGCACCCCCGGCGGATAGTTCACCGGGCCGGATGACGCGGTCGGTCGCGTCCAGGTACGACCTGAATTCGCGCTTGTCGAAGATGTGATTGCCGCTGGTGATGAAGTCGACGCCGGCACCGAACATCTCTTCGGCGGTCTGCGCGGTCAAGCCGAAACCGCCGGCGGCGTTTTCGCCGTTGGCGATGCAAATATCGACGTTGTACTGGTCGCGCGCGAGCGGTACGCATCGCTTGAGCGTATCGCGGCCCGGCGAGCCGACGACGTCCCCGATGAGGAGGAGCGTAAGCTGTGTCGCTATCTGCGGGCCGACGCCTTTGCTTTCTTTTGCGATTTCAAAAAGTACACCAGCACGCGCTTTTCTTCGCGGAAGCCGACCAGACTCTTCGATTGAGCGGGATCGCGCAGCGCCTCGATAGCCGACTTCGACCAGTTCTTCCTGCAATGCGGGATCTTCATCGGGATGATCGTCGGGCACCGGATTGCGCACGAGCGCAGCTGCCGAAGCGGTCCGCGAAGAGCCCGTCAGCATCGTCGAGTTCGTCTTTGGTGAACGTTTCGAGATCGCGGGTGACGTGAACGAAGCTCATCGCGCGGTCGGACTCGCACTCGACCCTGACGCTCGCCTCTCTCGCCGAAGAGCGCGAGAAAGCCCTCGACGTGCGACTCGATCTCCTCCGACGAACGCGCGCTGCGTCGCTTTGTCGAGCGCGGCGCTGACCGCGAACGTGAACCGCACGGTGCCTTCGCCCGGCGTGCAGCGCATCGACGCGATCTCCGGATAGCGCACGAGCAGTGCGCACACCAGACTCACGGTATCGCTGTTTTCGACGGGCAATCGGGCACTCATGACGCTTCCAAGACTCTTTTTCCGGCAAAAGTGGCTTTCGGACTCCCCAGCACTCGGGGATGGGGGTCGCGTCTATTAGACGCCGGGTTAGGACCACCCCTTGTGCATTCACGACATAAGAACCGTGGCGCCAGGTCCGGGTTTCCGGCCCGAAGGTCCCCCCGCCGGCTCCCCCGCCGCATCTCCAACGCCGGCCTGCGCTCGCATACGATGAGGCCACTCTTTTCGTGGGAGAGGACGTGGATGCGCCGGAGCCTGGTGTCGTTTGCTGCTGTTGCGGGATTAGCGCTCTCGGCCGCTTGCGGTGGGGGAGGAGGCGGCTCGACGCCCGGCGTCCCCCTGGCAATCCGGGCCCCGGGCCGACCTCTACAACGGCGCCAACGACGGCGCCGAGCGGCTCCCCCGCGCCAACCGCCAAGCCAACTGCTGCCCCCACGTCGGCCCCCACGGTACCGCCGGTGACACCCACGCCAATCTCGACGCCGACGCCGATCCCAACGCCGACACCTCTGCCAACCGCTACGCCTACTCCTAACCGAACGTTGGTATACGGCGTCGGAGAGGGTGAAATCAACGGCAACGACACCGTCTTCAGCGGAAGTCCGAACGCCTCCGAGCCACACGACGGCGACTATCCTAGCGGCGGACACGGGCCCCAATAGTATGGTTACCGGGCCGCAAGGCGATCAAGTTCCGTGTCTTTCAGAGCGTGCCGGAAAACTATCACGTGCACGCGTTCCTCGGCTTCTACAACAACGGCGCAGGTGTGGCTCTCTCCGACGGCATCGGCATGGCCGAACCCGAAGCGGACGGAACGATCCTCGACCAACGGCACGACGATCCCGAATTGGACGAACTACGCGACGCAGTGCTTCTATGAGATGCACACCCACGACGCAAGCGGCGCCATTCACCTCGAAGCGACCGACCCCAACTGCGGCGAGTACGTGAACAACACGGTGCCGTGCAATATGTCGCTGTTTACGCTTGGCGATTTTCTCACCGAATGGGGAGTGCAAATCACACCGATGGGCGTCTTCTCAAACGGCACGCCGATATTGAGCGGGTCCGTGCAGTTTGGACGTCGGGCCAATTCTCGCGCGGCGGTCCGACGAACAACGCCGAGGTTGGATCGAATCAGTACACACTGTACACCGGGGATCCGAACACAATACGCTCTACTCGCATGAAGTAGTACGATCACATAGGCAGCAGACAGATCATTGCCGCTCTCCCTGCCAAACGTGTCGTTCTACGAAGAATGGTGAGATGATGAATTCGCGTGGTGTATTGCGGTTTTCGATCATAGGCGTCGTTGCGCTTGCGGTGCTTGCTGCGTGCGCGCAGCATCAACAGAGTTCGCTGCCCGCCTCTCCCGCAGTGCGTGCAAGGAACGCGGTACCGGCTGCGTCGCCGACGGTGTCTCCGACGCCATTTGCGTATTCTTGGAGAATTGCGGGCGAAGGCAGACTCAACGGCATCGACAACATGTTCAAGACGAGCAACACCGATGTCGACACCAAGCCGAGTGCGGGAACATACGACGGCGATCTTGAGGCGGCGGATGGTGGCGCGCGCACCGGCGGCGGCGGCCAAGGTCCGACGGGAAACAGGTTGACGGCATCTCGTGCGATCCGACGATGCCGAACACGTACCATATCCATGCGTTCGTCGGTATCTACGTAAACGGCACCGAGTACGCGCTACCGGACGCCGTCGGCATGGATCATGCGCTCGGCGATATGTACGACAAGTATTCCGGTTGGTACAACCAAGAGATTTACGCGGTGTGCTTTTATCACATCCACACCCACGACACGAGCGGCCTGGTTCACATGGAGACGGCGAATAACGTCCCGATCACCACAGTGCTGTTTCACCTGGGCGAACTCTTCGATCTTTGGGGCATCAAGGTGACGTCGTCGCAGTTCGGGCCGTACACGGGCACCGTAACGGTATACACCTCACTCAATTCCGCGACAGTTCCGTGCCACACGACGGCCCAGTGCGAGGTGGGTGCAAGTCAGTACCGCCTCTGGACGGAAAGTCCGCGGCTGATGCCGCTCTACTCCCACGAGGCAATCTGGATTGAGGTAGGCACGGGTAATCCCGATAGCGCCCATCTTCCGGGCGTGGCGTTCGCTATTCAGCAGTAGCTCACGGGGTACGGCGACGAATGCCGAATAGCTTGCGGTTGTGAAGCGCCCGCTGCCGGTCTGGATAGCCGCAGTCGTGCCGGCCACCCTGGTCGGTCACGGCTTGGCGTACGCCATCGCGGGCAGAAGCACGGCCGACGCGCACCATGCGTGGGTTGCACCTGCTCTGGAATGCTCGCTCGCTCTGCTTACGGCTCTGTCTTGCATGATGCTCGCGGGTGCGCTGCTCAAAGCCGGCATCCTGATGCACACGGCAGCAGAACGCTCTATGATCGAACTCTTTCCGCGGCTCGCCGTCTCTCAGCTCGGAATGTTCGCCGCGATGGAGCGTCTTGAGGGCACGCACGCCGGGCTGCTCGGCTGCGCGGTACAGGTGGCCGTCGCGCTGTGCGTCGCGTGCGTGCTTTCGCTGTTCTCGCGCCTGCTCGTCCGCTGCATCACCGGAGCGCAAGCAGACTTCGCGTTATCTCCAGCGCTTGCTGGATGATTGGCCGGCGCGTTTTGTTTCGCGCCGTCCCTACTCCACCGCGCATGCGCTGGCCGTTCGCGCCGGCACCGCGCGCTTCCAACGACCGCCTCCGTTCTAACAGGCGTTTCGGCCTGCGTGCCACCTTCATAGCCTGTTTTTATTAAGCGGAGGTTTTCTCAGTGAAATACGTGCTCGTGGGTGCACGCGTCGCGTGCGCGCTCGCTCTGGCAGTTTTGGGGCTATCGGCGAAAGCCCAAGCGGTTCCGGTCTTTGCCAACGGTCAAGGCGTCTCGTGCGAAACGTGCCACACCACGTTCCCCGGGATGACGCGCTACGGCATGATGGTCATGATGTCGAACTTTCAGATACTGAATCGGCATCTGCAGGATCAAGCACTGCCCATTTCCGCGCGAATCTACATTCAAAGCATCCTCGGCAACAAGGATCACCCCGCCAGTACGCACTTCTGGGATTTGTCGCTGCTTTCCGGCGGTTCTTGGGCCGCAATTTTACCTGGTACACCGAGCAGCACGTCGTAGATTCCGGCGTCATCGGCGCCACCGAGCAATCCTGGGTGTCCTGGAACGGCTTGCTGCATGGAACCAACTCGATACAGGTGGGCAAGTTCCACACGCCGTTTCCGTTCATGCCGGCGCACGCATGGACGATTAGCCCGTATCTGCTGGCCGCGCAGACCACCGGACAAAATGACTTCAATCCCAACGATGCGCGCTGGGGACGTCGCGTTCAACGGCATGTCGAACGAGTTCATGTACAATTTGTCCTGGCTCACCGGCAGCGGACCCGTGCAGGACGCGCTCGACTACAATCAGACCATCAATCCCCGCACGATCGACCTGAACGTCTCGTACGGCGGCATGTCCATACCGTGGAGTGTCGGCTTGGTTGGAATTCGCGGATGGTCGCCGCTGCACGATCAGGCGACGAATCAGTTTCTTGGGAACCAACACGTTTTCGAGAGACGGCGTGTACTTCGGCTATCAGACGAACGCGTGGCATTACCAAACGATGTACTACCACGGGTTCGACGCGAATCCCGACATCGGCGAATACAACGTGCCGCTGAACGGCTTTTTCTTCGAAGCCGAACGCGACCTCGACTGGCAAAATCACATCTTGCTGCGCTACGACGTCGCGTCGAGCGATACGCTGACGCGTCAAGTCGTCGTCGATCTTTCACACAACGTTCTGCCGAACTCTGGCGCTCATCGGCGAACTTGCCGGCTATCCCGGCGCTCGGCCGCAGATCGGCTTCCAAATCGCATACGCCGGGCCGTATCAATTCGGTAAACGGTATCTTGTCCAATTCGCACGTCGTTTCGGCCGGAGGTCAAGCGTCGCGGTCGCCGCGTGTATCCGCCGCTCCGGCCGCTGTCGCATCGGCGGTCGCTGCGGCAGCATCGCCGTCTCCCGCGCTTCTACTTCGAGTGCGTCATCAAGCGGCGACGCAAACGCGGGCGCGAAACTCGTGCAAGCCAACGGCTGCGCGGGTTGCCACGGCGCGAACTTGACGGGCGGTTCCGTCGGCCCGAAACTTTACGGCATCGAGCATCAACTCAGCGACGCCCAAATCTCGGACTTTATCATTCATCCGCGTCCGCCGATGCCGAACTTCGGCTTCAGCCCGCAGCAAGTGAAAGATGTCGTCGCCTATCTTTCTAGCCTGGACGGCGGCACGAATGCAAGCGCTCCGGTCGTCACGCTCTCGCCGACCGCCCGTCGACATCGCGACGATTAGCGTCAAATTCCCGGGAACTCCGCCGAAGAGCGTCACCGTTCTTCCGGTAATGCAAATGGGCGCAAGCACAATGCAGACGCGAGTAGTTCAACTCCAACCGTCGTCGACCGATCCGAACGTCTTCACCGGACGCGTGGTGTTCTCGATGGGCGGCCCGTGGACACTCAAACTGCAGTATGACGGAAAAACGACGGACGTACCGGTGACAGTCGGACAGTAATGCGACGCAGCGACTTTCTGGCGCGCGGGTGCCGGCACGATGGTGGTGGCGGCGTTGCCGTCGATGCCGCGCCGCGCGTTCGCGAGCGACACCATCGACTACACGCTTACCTCGGCACCGCTCAAATTTTCGCCCGTGCCCGGCATCGATTTTGCGGGGCTTGCGTATAACGGCACGATTCCCGGGCCGGTGCTGCGCATGAAATACGGGCAGCGCTTGCGCGCGACGTTCGTAAACAACAGCGGCGAGCCGGCGACGATTCATTGGCACGGGATGATTCTGCCGAACAAGATGGACGGCGTCGAGGGGATTACGCAAGCAGCCGTTCCCGACCGCGAATCGTTCCTTTACGAATTCACGCCGGACCCGCCCGGAACGCGCTGGTATCACGATCACGTCAGCGACGGCGTCGCTCGGGGACTTTTCGGTCTGATCATCGTCGAAGATCCGAAAGACGAACCCGCCGACAAAGAATTCGCGCTCGTCTTTCACGACGTGCCGAAGCTGCGCCTCGATTCAAGCCGCGATGGACGGGCGTCAGCAAGGCGCCGATGGTGGACCCCATCGATTCGCCCGAGATGCGCGAGATGAAACCGGACGATAAGATGGGCGACGAAGTTGCCTATCTCGCGCACTGCATCAACGGCGCGAGTTATCCGAACACGCAAAAACTCGCGGTGAAAGTCGGCGACCGCGTTCGCTTGCGCATTCTCAACGCGAATCCGACGCAAACTCGCTACGTTCGCCTTGCGGGACACCGGCTAACGGTGACCCACACGGACGGCAATCGCCTCGATCAGCCGTTGGACGGTCGATGCCTTGCGCATCGGGGTCGCCGAGCGATACGACGCGTATTTCGAAGTCACCAAACCCGGCGCGTTTTTGTTGCAAGGACTCTCGAGTGATCCACTCGCCTATCAGCAGGCCGCCGTCGTCTATACGACGGCATGGAAAATGCATCGCCCCAGGGCAATCCGCAAACGTTGGACGGCGTCGACTACTTCACGTACGAAAAAGCCGGCGGTGTTGCCGGCGCGGCGCCCTCGCTTCCGGCGGACGCGCACATTTTCACGCTCAGCGGCGGCGACTACGCAAGCAATAAGTGGAAGATCAACGGCAAAACGTATCCCAACACGCCGAAAATTTACGTCCATAGCGGCGACTTGGTAACGGTGCATTTTCAACAATACGACCGACATGGATCATCCGATGCACTTGCACGGTCACGTTTTCCAGTTTGGTGGAAATCGACGGTCAACGCCTTTCGCGGCCGCTGCTCAAAGACACATCGCTCGTGCGCGCTTACGAAGGGACCGCGACCTGGCAGTTTACGGCCGACTCTCCGCCCGGACGTTGGCTGTTGCATTGCCATAACGAGATACATATGATGGACGGGATGATGACCGAGGTCGTTTACCGATCATGATTTCGGTACGCGCGTCGCGACGAGCCGGCGTTTCGGCACTGCTGGGGTTGCCGGCGGCGCTGCTCGCGCACACGCTCCTCTTCGGCCACGCGCACGCTGCGGCCGGTTCCTTCCATGGTTCGGCATTAGGCGTCGGCGCCGCATTCGCACTGCTGGCGGCCGCTCTCGCAGGCATCGCGCTTTACGTCACTGCACGCGCGGATTCTCCGCACTTCGCTCGCTATGGCGCTCGCGGCGACGGGCTGGCTTGCGGCCCTTGAATCTGCCGAAGCGCCTCACGGCATCCCCGTCTTCTTTGCCCACGTCGCCGCTCGCCGCAGCAACGGCGATCGTCGCTGCGGCTGCATCGCGCGTGCACGCACGCATCGCCGCAATTGTTCGCGATTTTCAACGCGGACGCGCCACGCGCGCCGCGCTTTTTGTTCGCGGCGCGTATCGCGCAATATGCTCCGATGACGCAATCGGCGAATTCGCGCTCTTCTCACGGCCTCCACCGATTTCCTTCGCGCTTTCCTAAACGCGTTCTTATCACTTCACGCTTTAGGAAGGCCCTCAAATGTCTCGCATTTTCGCGGCAGCGCTTGCCGCCATCCTTCACTTCGCGGCACTGCCGCATCGGCCGCAACCACCGGTTTGGTTCGCGGCACGATTCTGGTCAACGACAAACCGTCGCCGGTGTGCACGTTACCCTCGAAGGCGAGGGATCGCTGCTGCGCGCGACCACCGATAACGCCGGTCATTACGCTCTGCCGCAGGTGCCGTTCGGTTCGACTACGTTTCGGCGTCGTATCCAGGCGTCGCCGAGAAGTTGATGCCAAGTCACCGTCGCGTCGGACCAAATCCTGACGATTAACTTCGCGCTCGGCGAGCTCAAGACGATCGCCAGTGCACATGTCACCTCGCGTGTGGGCGTCAGCGGTACGCCGGTTTCCGTCAACAACGTCACGCGCGCGCAGATTGCCGCCTTGCCGGCGAATAACAGCCTGAACTCGCTTATGGAAACCGTCCCCGGCATCGTCAAATTCTCGTACAACGAGCCCGTCGCGCACGGTTTTCACGGCATTTCGTACGAAATCGACGGCGCGCCGCTGCCGCATGCGACCAGTTCGAATTTCGCGGAATCATCGATCCCAAGGACATCGACTCGCTTGAGATTTTCACCGGCGCGATGCCGGCGGAATACGGCGGAAGCCGTGAAGGCGCGGTAGTGAACATCATCACAATCGTCCCAGCGATCTCACGCTTCCGTACCAGGGATATTTCACCGTCGGCAGCGGCAACTACGGGCAGGCATTGACGCAGTTTCGACAATGCGGTTAAAACCGGCAACACCGAAGTGTTTTTCAATGCAAACACGCAAAGTGTCGGACGCGGCTCGACTCGCCGACGATCGTCCAGTTTCACGACAACTCCTCGCAAACGGACCAGTTCCTGCGTACGATCACGACGTTCAACGATCATCATTCACTGGCGTTCGACTTTTCGAATCAACTGGCCAATTCCAAATCCCGATCAACACGAATCCGAACGATGTCACCAACCCGCATGTTCGACGGTCCCGGCAACGGACGACGTGCAGCGGGAATACGATCGCTACGCGAGTTTGAACTTCACGCACATCTCGAAGGACGGCAACGGCATCTTTCAGTTTATCCCGTGGGTGCGCTATACGCGCATCGCGTACGACGGAGATTTGCAAACGACGTGCTCGGGCTGACCAATCTCGGTCCGTGCGGAAACTTGAGTCCCGTTCCGTCGTTTTGCACGAATCCGAACGCACCGGCCTATCAATCCAAATCGGCCTCCGTCAAGATCGCGCCGCCAAGTATGTGGGGTTGCGCACTTCCGATTCATCGCGACCAAGCACCATGCGGTCAAAATCGGCGTCGATGCAAACCGCGAGATATTCTGACCGCGTCGCAAACGTTCGCATGCTACGATCCGACGTGTAACACGATCGTCTCGGCACGTATCCGCTGACGCCTCCCACGTCGCTCACGCTCAATACCACCAATCAAGATCAAGCGGGTACGCAAGTCGGCATCTACGCGGAAGACAAGTGGACGCCAGCGCAAGACTCTCGTTTAGCTACGGGCTACGCTACGATCATTCGACCGGGTACGTCAGCGGCAATCAGATGAGCCCCCGCATCGGCGTAAACTACGCGCCGGACTGCCAAAGACGTTCTTCACGCATATTATGGACGCTTTTATTCCGCACCGCAACTCGAAGACGTGCGGCAATGCCTGCGTCGTGCTTCAAGGCTGCGCCACGAACGCCGTCGTACGACCTCAAACCCGAAACCGATGCGTATGCCGAAATCGGCATTGCGCACACGTTCTCGCCGCATCTGACCGGATACGTCAATGAATGGAACCGCAACGTCGCAAACGTTCTGGACACGACGCAATTGCTCAACACGCCGCTCTTCGCCGTGTACAATAACGCGATCGGCCGCGCGCACGGCACCGAGCTGCGTCTGCAGGGGACGCTGCAAAACGCGGACTCGTGGTTCGTTTCCGGCACGTGGTCGAACTCGCAAGCCGCAGGCATCTCCGGCTCGACGTTTTTGTTTCCGCCGGGTTCCGCAGACCGTTCCGACGCAGTGCCCCTCATCGGTCAGCTCGCGCCGGAAGATCATAGCCAAGCCGTGGCTGCTAACGCGGCATTCACGCACCGCTTCGGGACGCGCAAGGCGTATTTCGACCACGATCATGGGCGAGTACGGCACGGGGTATCCGGTCAACTTCCAGGGGCTTCGTGAACGGCAGTGCCCGTGGCATTTAGCGGAACGCTCCCGAGCCACCTGACGGCGGACTTCTCATTCGGTCGCGATCCGGGCCGCAACGGGGATCATTCGCTGGGCTATAGTCTGGACGTTCAGAATTTGTTCAACGACCGCTACATCATCAAGATCGCGAACGGGTTCAACACGACTCAAATACGCGCAGGGACGAAACGTCCTGCTTCCGGTTCACGGCGCCCTTCTAGCGACCGGCAGCGCGGCGGGCAGGATGTCAACCCGCCGCGCCACCGGAACCTAAGCGGCCCGATTGCACGATCTCACACGCGGCCACGTCGCCGTAACCGGCGGCGCCGGCTTTATTGGAAGCGCGCTCATTTGGGCGCTAAACCAGCGCGGAATCGACGATATCTTCGTCGTCGACCGGCTGGACACGTCCGAAAAATGGAAAAATCTCGTGCCGCTGCGTTATCGTGACTATGTAGACGCCGATGACTTCGAGCGCCGCGTCCTGCGAGCGCAGCCCCTCGCTTGCGAACATCTCGACAATCTTCCACTTGGGCGCGTGCTCGTCGACGACCGAAACGGACGCCGCGTTCTGATGCGCAACAATTACGATTACACGAAGCACCTTGCGCATTGGGCCGTGGATCACGGCGTTCGGTTCGTGTACGCCTCTTCCGCCGCCACCTACGGCGCGCTGGAGCGCGACCTGCGCGACGACGGTGATCTCGACACGCTGCGCCCCCTGAACATGTACGCATATTCGAAGCATCGCTTCGATCTCTATGCGCGCGATCACGGTCTGCTCGCGCGCATCGCCGGGCTGAAATACTTCAACGTGTTCGGCCCAAACGAACACCACAAAGGCGAGATGCGCAGCTTGGTCGACAAGGCGTTTTATCAAATCGGGGAAACGGGAACGATCCGGCTGTTCAAAAGCCATCGACCGGAATATCGCGACGGCGAGCAGCAGCGCGACTTCATCTACATCAAGGACGCGGTCGCGATGACGCTGCATCTGGCGGAGCACGGCGACATCGGTATCTTCAACGTCGGCACCGGCGCGGCGCAAACGTGGCTCGACTTGGTGCGACCCATTTTCCGCGCGATGAACGTGACCGAGCGCATCGAGTTCATCGACATGCCCGAGCAGTTGCGCGAAAAATATCAGTATTGCACCTGCGCAACGATGGATCGCACTGCGCGCGACGGGCTATGATGCACCCGTCAGCCCGCTCGCCGAGGCGGTTGATGACTACGTTCGAAATTATCTCATCCCGGACCGCCGGCTCGACCCGGCGTACGCACCTCGCAGGAGTGAAGTAACGGCCGATGAGCCAATCCCGCGCCGAACGCCGCCGCAACGCCCGCGGCGGGACGCCCCGCCGCCGAAGCGCGATCCGATGATGCCGATCTATTTGGGTTTGGCTGCCGTCATCGTGCTGATCTTCGTGGGCTTCGGCATCTCGAATTGGGTGCAGAACCGTCAGCGAGCGCAAGCGCTGGCGTTCGAGGTCAGTACGCCCACGCCCGGACCGCAGCCGACGCCGAAGCCCATTCAGATCAAGAATCTGCAGCCTATCGGCAAACCGACCGGGTTCCCGAAGCCGGACCTGCAGCACGGACGTCCCGCGGATACCGCGCAGGGCGGCATCGGACAAGACGTCGACGGCATTCCGTGCGCGGCGACCGAAGCCGTCGCATCTGCACGTTCACACGCATTTGGCGATCTTTTATAACGGCACGCAAGTAGCAGGTGCCCGCGTTTCTCGGTATGTCAGCCGAATGCGCAGGGCGGTTGTCTCTATTGGCTTCACACGCACGATCCGTCAGGCGTTATCCATGTCGAAGCCGGCAGTGTAATCGCGCCGAACGGCGGCCCGTACACGCTGGGAATGTTCTTCGATATTTGGGGCCAGCCGCTAAGCCGGAATCAAATCGGCCCGTTCACCGGACCGTCACTGCGTATGTCAATCTCCAGCCGTACGACGGCGACCTGCGCGCGATTCCGCTGCGTTCGCACGAGCAGATCGTTCTCGAAGTCGGCAAGCCGGTCGTTCCGCCGCCGAACTACGCGCTTCCGGCGGGTGACTACTCCCCGCATGGGGCCGCGAATCGAAACCGCGCGACTACGCTTGCGGCAATGGACTGACGATGACGTCGAGCCGTGGGCACGAATGAACGCCGACGCGCGCGTCATGGAGTTCTTCGTGTCCACGACGCCGTTGGTGCGTTCGCGCGAACTTGCGGCGGTACTGCGCGAAGATATCGAACAAAACGGCTACGGCTGGTTCGTCATGGAGCGCAAAGACGCACCGGGATTTGCCGGCGTCGCCGTGATCGACGACATTCGCTTTGACGTACCGTTCGAACCGCGTCTCGAGATCGGTTGGCGCTTACCGGTTGAATCGTGGGGGCACGGCTATGCAACCGAAGCGGCGAGTGCGCTGCTCGATTATGCGTTCGACGAATTGCGATGGCCGGAGATCGTCGCGATGACGACGGTGAAGAATAGCCGCTCGCGCCGCGTGATGGAAAAACTCGGCATGACGCACGATGAGGCCGAAGATTTCGACCATCCGCGCGTGCCGGACGGGCACCCGATCAAGCGGCACGTCCTGTACCGAAAATCACGCTTGTCATCCTGCGGTATCGAAGGACCCCGAGCGAAGTCGAGGGGGCAGACCACCCAGACGTAGCCGGACACCCGCACGCGCCAAATCTACCAAACCCTACAAAACAGATTTAATCGCCGACGCGAGTTCCGCGTACGGCGTTTCGCCGCTGGTCAAATACGTCACGACTTTCTTGCGGTTGATGACGACGAGCGTCGGATAGCCGCCCTGCAAATACTCCTTTGCGACATCCATCGAACCGTCGAATGCCACCGGATATTGCGCGTGAAACGTCTGCGCAAACGTAAGCGTATCTTCCTCGCTCGACGGCGACTGATGGTCCATGCCGACCGTGCTGCCGGTGACGGCGACGAAATCGACGCGGTTTTTATACTTTGCGTACAGCTGGTCGATGACTGCCGTCTCGCGCTGACAATGCGGGCACCAGGTCGCGAAGACTTCCAGGAACACGGGCTTGCCGGTTTTCGCGAGATCGAAAAAGCCGTGATTGGTAGCGGCTTGGAACGCCGGCGCGGGTGCGCCGAGTTTGGCGGTTCCGAGCACCGGAGCTTGGCTCGCGGATTTTTGCACGCCGCCCGAATTCGCGTAGCGAATCGCGATGATCGCGCCGACGATGACGACGACGACACTGATCCAGAGCAGAATGCGGGTGTTCTTCACGGTGCGCTCCTCAAACGATTGTCCACTGCGAATAAGCCGGGCGCGCGCCGTGCCACAAAAACGCAAACGGCGGCGAGCGCGAGGTCCACAATCACGTGCGGCCAATCGGCCGGCGCCTGATCCTGGGGTCCAAAGCAGCCGCAGTTCGCTGGGATGTGCCGGATCACCGCCGAGGCGATCGCCGCGGCGTACACGGTGAGCTGAACGGCCCCGATCGACGCCGCTACCCGCGTGAAAAGGCCGGCGGCCAAATAGAGGCCGAGTCCAATCTCGAAGAACGGCAGCAGCACGGCCAGCGGGCCGATGACCGGTTCGGGCAGGATTCGAAAGCCGGCGATCGCGGCGGCGAGGTCGTTGAAATGCCCGACTTTCGTCACCCCGGCGAATATGAAGAGCGCGCCGATTAGCACGCGGACGATAAGCGTCATCGCGCCCATGCTTTTATGCTAGTCTCTCTTCCTGAGAGTCTGGTAAGGTGAATGCATCATCGGGACGTATTGCAAACGGTTACCTTTCCTGGGCGTCTTCGGCATCTGGATATCGATGACGCTCCTTGTGGGGTGCGCGTCAAAACCGCCTGCGCTGCACGGCATGCAGATCGATGCGCCGCAACCGGCTCCGAATTTCACCCTGACCGACCAGAGCGGAAACCCGTTCTCACTTTCGCAAGCGCGAGGAAAAGCGGTCGCGCTCTATTTCGGTTTCACGCACTGCGCCGACGTCTGTCCCCAAACGCTGGCGCTGCTGGGAAAAGCGCGTGCGGCCGCGCACCTCGAGGCCGCACAGGCAAGCATTGTGATGGTCAGCGTGGATCCTCGGCGCGACTCACCGGTCGAACTGCGCGAGTTCTTCCGCAAAGTCGGCGTCCGAGCGATTGGCCTGACCGGCTCGGCTGCAAAACTGGCGCCTGTTTACCGAGCGTACGGTGTTGCCATAGAGCCGGAGAAACACGACATCGCGCACACTGACGCGATCTTCCTCATCGACCCGCAAGGGCGCTTGCGCGAGACGCTGCCGCCGGAGACGCCGCTCAAAGACATTGCGGCCGACCTGCGTGCCGTCGTAGAGTAGCACTGCAATGTTCCATCTCGTGGCCTCCTTGCTTGCACTGCTCACCATTCCGGTGCACGGCGTTGCGCTCGGACCCGGACCCGATCGCACGACCATTGTCCGCATCGATGCCGTCACCGGCATGCTGCCCGCGCAGACTCGCGCAGTGCGCATTTCGCCGCAGCTTGCGTTGCCGAGCGGCACGGGTGTCGATGCGTTTCTCGATCCCTCGGGGCCGGCGTGGCGCTTGTACGATGCCGCCGTCGCCGGAAAGTTCGTTGCCGGTTTGCCCGACGCGGGCAAGTCGTTTCCAATCGATATCGGGTCTTCATTGCCGCACACGAAACTCGTCGACCAAAACGGCCGCCTCGTCGACATCGCGTCGGACTTCCGCAAGAAGGTCACACTGATCAGTTTTATTTTCACGCGTTGTCCCGACAAAAACGAGTGTCCGACGGTCAGTTTGAAATTCGGCTACATGCAGCAGCATTTGGATCCGGCGCATTTCCATCTGGTGGAGATTTCGCTCGACCCCGTGTACGATTCACCGTGGGTGTTGCACCAATACGCAAAACAGTACGGCGCAAACCCGAGCGCGTGGTCCATCGTCACGGGACAGGCGCACGAGATTCAGTCACTGCTCAACCGCTTCGGCATTTCCTCGCTCCGCGTGAGCGACGCGAACTTCATTCATAACGACAAGGTGTTCGTCGTCGCGCAGGACGGCAAAGTCGCGCAAATCGTGCAAACCGTCGGGTTCGCCCCCGATGGGCTCGTCGCACAGGCGCGGCATCTCGCCGGCATGACTTCAAACCCGTTCGGCCGGATCCAACTTGCGCTTGTAGCCGGTGCCGTCGCGCTTTGCGGCGGCAGTCAATTCGCCGGCGTCGTGCTGCTCGAAACGGTGCTGTTTCTCATCATCGCCACTATTTCGCTCGCAACCCTCTACTGGGTCGCACGCCACATCTTCCTGAAGAACGCGTAAGCCGGGCTACGGGAGCGGTGGAATGCGCATCATCGCATACGCCATCGCAGCGGACGTTTCGTCGGGTGTACCGAGCGTCAAGCGATAGCACTGCACGCCGTTGAGAATCGTCATCGCGCGCGTCGCGCGATCGACCATGTCTCCGTGCGCATCGAAGTAGCGCATTACGGCAGGCATTGCGGCGGCGGTGTCCATCGCTTCCAGCGCGGCGCAATAGCCGGTTCCCGTAATGACGAAAAGCAATCGCAGCTTGCGAGGCTGCGCAATCGCCTCGTTTCCGAAACACGTTTTCGGCGAGAGTCTGCGGCCGCGAATACGCTTCCTCTTCTCGGAGGTCGCCGGTGTCCGCCAGCAGCAGCCGTGCACCAGCGGCGCGCACCGAGCTTCGCCGCAAGTACGGATACGCAATCGAGTTGCGAAGAACGGTACGTTCGTCGGAGTAAATATGCATGCCGCGCCGCGCGCACGCCAGCAGCGTCGCGGTTTTTCCGGCGACCGAGTGTCCGGCGAGCGCAGCCGCGACGCCGTTATGTTCCACGCATGCGGCCAGCATGCTCACCAGAGCGGGGTCATAGCGAATGATTGCCGCCAGCGCGACCGAATCGGCCAAAAACGCGACGGCTTCGGGCGGAAGCGGTCCTTGCGTCCAGCGCCACGTGGCCGCATGCGCGCACCAAAACGCATAGCCGCCGCGAACGGTCGCGACGTAGTAACAGAAATCCGGCTCGTTTCGCGCGGGATGATCCGCGTACCGGAGAGCAAAGAGTCGCGCGACCTCCGGAATGTCCGTGCGCAGTTGCATCGTCACGCCCGCAACCTCGCACGTTGCAGTGTGCGTGCAATGCTGCTCGAGGTCGGCGTTTGTGTTATTTCCGGCGCGCGTGAGTTGCTCGGCACGGATCACGCGCATGTTCGCACCCCGCGCAGCAGCAGTTCAGCGGATTCACGCGGTGCGCCCAGCGTCATCTCGAAACACGAAACGTGTCGCAGCACTCGCCGCAGCGCTCCGATCTGCGCCAAACTCGTCGGACGCGCGTACGCGCGATGCGCGACGAACTTCACCGCGTCGGATGAATCAAGCGAGCGCATCGACGCGCTCGCCGCTCGGCCGCCCAACATGCACACGGCGCGCAGCGGATACGCGCGCGTGCTGGGTTCGATGCCGCCCAGCGCCTCTGCATCCAGCGCATACCAAAAACGGCCGCGCTCGGTCTGAAATTCGCAGGTGGACGCCGCGACGCTCTGAGCGATGGCGTCGGCCGGCAACAGCGGCAAGGCACTTTCGCGCAGCGCCGGACGCCGCGGCACGGCATACGCTTCCTGCATCACGAGCGAGATCATCGCGGTGTCGTCACCCAAAAACTGCGCACCGGCATGAGCCAAGTGCATCGCGAGCAACGTCTTGCCGATGGCCGTCGGTCCCAGCAGCAGCACGGCGCCGTGATCCACCGCGCAAAGCGCACCGTACACGGCAAGCGTCTGTGGCGGTTCGCAAGCAAAGCGCGCGAAGACTTCGCGCGCCGCATGATAGGCCGCCCGAAGCGGCACCGGGTCAGTCGCGCTCGCGGTCCGCAGCGTTTGTCGTCCGTAGCGCACATGCAGCCGGCCGTCGAACAAACGGCGGATTGAAGCGCGCGCGCGCATTGTGCCGCCCTCGCGTGACAGAAGCGCATACGCATCTTCGACCAGGCGCAGCGCTGCGTCGTCGGCGATTTCCAGGGAGAGCGAGGTGCCGCCAATGCCGAAAGTACGCCTCGCGCTAGGCGCGGATAAAGCGCCGGGCGCGCGGGCTGGAGAAACGACGGCGGCCATACCTCCATGGTAGCCAGAGAAGCCTTCCCGCCGCGACGGCATACCAGCCCTACCGCCGGGACGTACGGTGCAATAGGCGGCGGGCATTCCGGCCCCGCCTCGGGAACATCCGTGGTCGCATGGGAGTACCGCGAAAGCCTGTGGAGCCGCCCAGTCCGGAGCAGGCCGCCTTCCTCGAGGCGGCAATCGAACAACACGGCAAGGCAACCTACAACTTCGCGTTCCGCCTCACGCACAACGAAGCCGATGCTCGTGACCTCACCCAGGAAGCGTTTATCCGTGTGTACCGCGCCTGGCGAAGTTTTCAGCCCGGGACGTCGTTCCTATCCTGGGTCTACCGGATAGTAACGAATCTGTACCGGGACGAACTTCGGCGCAAAAAAGGACGTTATCAAGAGGAGATCCCCGAAGACAACGCCCCGCAGGCGTTCGGGGGCGACCGGCCTCTGGCCGTCACCCCAATCGAGGATTTCGTCGAGGGTCAGCTCGGTGAGCCGCTCGCGCGATCGCTGGATCTGCTCTCGGCCGACCAACGCCAGGTGATAATCCTGGCGGACATCGAGGAGTACAGTTACCAAGAGATCGCGGAGATCATGGGCTGCTCGATCGGTACGGTTCGTTCAAGACTCCATCGCGCGCGAGCGTTGCTACGACGGTTATTACAGAAACAACAACAATCATGATGCAGCACCCCACCAACGACATTTTGCTCGACTACATCCATGGAGAGCTCGCGCCCGCGCAGGACGCTTTTGTGTACGCGCACCTCGAACAGTGTGAATCGTGTCGAGCGGAATACGAGGCGGAGATCGCCGTCGGCGAAATGCTTCGCACTAATGCGGCACACGACGAACTCGAACTGCCAGCCTCCGTGAAGGCCGAGATTTGGAAGCGCGTGCGCGAAGCGCAGCCGTCCGCATGGAGCCGCATCACGGCGTGGGCGCGTCCGACCGTGGCGATTCCGGTTGCCGCCGCTATCGCGATTGCCGCGTACTTCGGAACGACCTACATCGGGCCGCCGGGTGCGCCGAGCATCGAGGCCTCGTATTATTTACAGGATCACGCGGACATGAACGGCACGATTCCGTTCAGCGATCACAACGCGGAGAGCCCCGTCGAACTCGAGAATGCCGCGGCGGTCGATACGCAGCAAACCGCGGTGAACGTCCAGCCGGCTTCGTATACGGCTGATGCAAATCCGTAGACGCGCCCTGCTGGGCGCGCTGCTTGCCGCGGTGCTCAGCTTGCCCGCGGGCATTAGCGCATTCGCGCAAGGCAATGACCCCACCGCGCTATTGCGCGACGCGGTGAATGCGTATTCGAAGTATTCGTACATCGGTCAAGTTGAGAATACGGATTACGGCGTGAAGAACGCCAACGCGGTTCTGTTTCGCATCGAGCATCAGGCGCCGGACATGACGCGGCGCTGGTACCTTGCGCCGGAGTCCCTCTTCGGCGATTCGATTATCGGCCGCGGCGACACGAGCTACGACATCGACCCGCACGCGCACAAGATCATCGTTACGCATGACGACGCGCTCGACGATCAAGTGGCGATGGACGACAATTTCGGTTTGCTGCTGCACAACTATCGCGCGGTGATGGGACCTGACGATAACATCGCGGGCCGGCGCGCGCTGAGCGTGCTGCTCGTCAATCGGTATACCGGCGAGACGGTCATGCGCATTTCGCTCGATGCGGAAACGAAATTGGTGCTGCAAAAAGAGAAGTATGCGGCGAGCGGGTCCGTAGCGCACCAGATGCGTTTCGAACAAATCCGCTTCACCGCAGCGATTCCCGACGCGCTCTTCACCGTACCGACGAGCGGTTACTCGACGTCGGTCGGTCCCGGCCACGCGATTCCGTCAAACGATTTGACGGCTGTCGTGCGCACCGCCGGTTTTGCCGCTATCGGTCCGAAGTATTTGCCCGACGGGTTCTTGCCGGTCGCCGGTGACGTCACCGACATCAAGGGTGTGCGCACGCTGCACATTCTCTATTCGGACGGTCTGCGCACCGTTTCACTCTTCGAAAATGCGCGCGGAGCAGCGGTCGACCTGCGACAATTTACCGTTCATGACACCAAGGTTCGCGGCGGTGCGGCGCAATACGTCGAAGATGGCTCGACCACGCTGCTGACGTGGTCGAGCGGATCGCATCACTTTGAACTCGTGGGCGAGCTCTCGCGCGATGAACTCGTGCGCATCGCCTCGTCGGTCAGCGCGTAAGCTTCCCGATCGCTTCGCGCAGCGATCGAACCTCGCTGCACAATTCCCGCAGAACCGCGTTATCGTTTCCGGCTGGTGCGCCGGGACGGCCGATGGAATCGAGCGCCGACCCGACGCCTTGGGCAAACTCCGCCAGCGCTTCGATTTCGTCCGGGGCATAGGCTTCGCCGCCGGCTCGCGGTCCGCAGACGATAACTCCGGCCACGCTCCCGCGAGCCAGCATCGGCAAGGCGACATCGCCCTTTAGGGCGGTCGCGTACCGGTGCAAATCGACGGGTTTGTGCGTGGCCTTGAGCGCCAAGATCGCGGCGTCGTTTTCGCTCGCCTCTTGCGTGGCGTCACCGAAATAACGGCGAGCTACATAACGCTGCGAACCGTTGACCAGAACTGCTCCGGCTCGTGCATCCGTATGTATTCGAATCTTTTGAATTGCCGCGTCGAGCAGGTCATCCTGAGTCGTTACAAAGGCGGCCTCTTTCGCGAATTCTCGCAGCGCGCGCTCGTTCTCACGCCGTTCGTGAAAGAACGTGAAATCGACGAATGCGTCTACGCGGTTGTGAATAAACCGCATCGAGAGCCCCAAAGAAAGCGCCAGCGCAACATTGGCAACTATGCCGGTTGCATGACCCGCGAAAACGCTTCCGAGCAGCCATTCGAGTAGAACGAACGCCACCACGACGATTGCGGAAACGCCGCCCGCGACCAGCGCTTGGCCGACGATGAACTGAAAATCGAGAACGCGCCGGGCCAAGAGCGCAAACGTTACTGCAGCTGCAGCCGTGAGCATTACGATGCCGGCGACAATCACCAGTACGGCGTTGACCGTCCAAGATGGAGCCGAATAGGTGCCCTCAATCAATGCGTAATACAGCGGTAAGGCGATCGGCAACGGCAAAAGCAGCCATGCCGCCCGCGCGCGCTCGCTCACGGGAGTGCGGGCAACGGCAAGGCTCACCGCGACGGCCGCCGCCACGTAAATCACCAACTGCAGCATGCGCGCCGATGCATCGAAGACGAACGGCAGCGGATCGATCGACACGCTCAGCATACCGATTGAAACGCTTGCGAATCCCGCAAGCGTAATGACGACGATGACGCCGATGACGACGTCGAGGACCCGTCGCGCAAGAGAAGGTGAACCGAAACGTCTTGCAAGCGCTACCGGAAAAACCGCGGATGCGCAGCCGACGACGCCCACGGCGAAATATTGCAGCGCGGATGAAATCCCGCTCGGCAACACGAGGCGCCCCGGGATTATGCATCCTGCCGCAATCGCGACGAGCGTAAGACACAAGTATTGTGCCTCCGGCATCTGCCAGCGGCGCACGGCAATCAGCCAGGCGCAACTGAGCGCCCAAAACAGTGCGAAGAGCCACAGCGCGTCGCTCAGGATCTTCAGCGTCGAATTGAGGTCGTAGACTGTGCTCGGCGTAAACCTTACCGTCCGCGCATTGCCGTTACGCGTGACGGGAAGCGTTATCGATCTTGTCGCTACCGGCTGAAACAGGACACCGGCCCGTTCATCGACGTCGAGTTTTCGAATATCGATACGATCGCCGTTGCGCAATCCGGCGCGGGTCGCTGCGCCGCCCGGGACGACTTGCGTGAGTTGAACGATGAACGGATGCCCCGTTGAGGCCGTCTGCGCATCCCAATACCCGAGCCAGGGACGCGATCCGAAACCGAAGACGGCAAAAACCGTGGCGACAAGAGCGGCAGTCGTCACAGCGCACAGCGTGGGCAAAATCCATTTCCAGCGCACGTCTTGGTAATTCTAGGGCGTGCGAACGTGTTCCGGCCGGAAGCCGACGCCCACGATGCGGGCCGGAATTCGGCGTATCGCCGCAAACCCGAAGAGAAAACGTATGATGCCCGGAATGCGAATGGGCTCGCGCGTTTGCAGTACTTGATTCAAAACTCGGTTTTGCGCTTCCATCTGCAGCCACTGCGTGAGTTTCGTCGGAAACTCGCGCCGGCGCTGAACCGCTCGCAGGTCCGCCGTCGTAGCGGCGCCGCGTCGTAGCGGCGGAATCAAGATGTTTGCCGTCGCCACCGCATCCTGCACCGCCAGATTTATCCCGATGCCGCCAACCGGTGACATTGCGTGCGCAGCGTCCCCAATGCACAAGAGTCCCGGCAGGTACCACTGCTGCAAGCGATCGATTTTCACGGTCAGCAGTTTCACGTCGCCCCACGTGGCAATTTCACCGACGCGATCGCCCAGGAACGGTGCAGCCGTTGCAACGTCCTGCCTGAAGGCTTCGATTCCGCGCGCTTGCAGTTCGGCAAAGCCGCCCTTGCGAATCACAAACGCGCATTGGTAATAGTCGCGGCGATCGATTGCGACGAGAATTCCGCCGGGAACGATGTTGCCGAAGGTCTGCTGTGGATCGCTCGCATGTTTGGAGAGCCGCAGCCAGAGCGCATCTATCGGTGCGCCGATGTCGATGACGCGCAGCTGCGCGCACTCGCGAAGCGTCGAATGGCGCCCATCGCATGCGACGACGAGCTGTGCGAGAATCTCTTGCTCACCTTGCGGCGTTCGAACGCGCACGCCGCTCACGCGATCGCCGTCACGCAGCAAATCGATCGCCTCGGTTTCCATCATCAAGCGGAATGACGCGAACCCGCGCGCCTTGGCCGCGAGAAAGTTCAGCAGGTCCCACTGCGGCATGAAGACGATGAATTTGCAGCGCCCCGGCACGCGGTCGAACTGCCCCATTTTGAGCGATCCGCTCGGAGTCCGCAGGCTGATTTCACGGACTTTGCTGTGCGGAATGGCGAGCAACTCGTCCAAAAGGCCGAGCTCGTCCATCACTTGGAGCGTCGACGGATGAATCGTGTCTCCGCGAAAATCGCGAAAGAAATCGGCGTGCTTTTCAAGCACCGCAACGTCGATACCGGCACGCGCAAGTAAATAGCCCAGCATGATTCCGGCGGGGCCGCCGCCGGCGATGCAGACGGTGACGTTCACTCGGTCAGCACGTTGTCGATTCGCTCGAGAATCGCCTGTTGACGCGCGGGAATGGCCGACGCGTCCGCCCCGGACGGCGCAGCGGCGTGTGCGTCGTGGGTATCGACGATCGCCGCAACCGACTGAGCCAAGACGCGCGGGTCATAACCGCCTTCGAGCACGTACGCGACGCGACCGTTGCAATGCGTTCGCGCAACGCGTTCGATCGCCGCCGCAAGATGCGATGCAGCCGAAGAATCCACACCGAGATCGCCCACCGGATCTCCGGCGACGTAGTCGAAGCCCGCGCTCACGATCAGCATGTCCGGTTCAATTCGTCGCGCCACTGCCGGCAGCAGGGTTTCCCATACGGCGATAAACGGCTCGGTACCGAAACGATGCGGCGGGAGCGGCACGTTGACGACCGCGGCACCGCCGTCGAGCGTGAAGTTTTCGTCCGCGCTGCCCGTTCCGGGATATGCGGGATACCCGTGCGTCGACACGTATGAAAGGCCGCTGCCGCTGACCGCCTGCGTACCATTGCCGTGATGGTAATCGAAATCGACCACTAGCACGCGCGCGCCTGTTTGCGCCTGCACCGCGCGCGCCGCAATGGCCGCGTTGTTGAATATGCAAAAGCCCATGCCGCGAGCCGATTCGGCATGATGCCCGGGCGGACGAACGATTGCAAATACCGCAGCGTCTCGCTCGTATGCCGTTTGCGCCGCAACGATCGCACCGCCCGCCGCGCGCCGCGCGACGTCGAGCGAGTGTTCGTCGACTACCGTATCGCCGGTCGAGACATACCCCGCGTGTCCGCGCAGCGCCGCAACCTCGCGCCGAACCGTGTCGACGTAACCCGCGGAATGCACGCGTTCGATCTCCTCGTCGCTCGCATCGCGCGCGGCGACGGTGTCACGTAGCGAACCCCGTTGAGAAAGAAAAGCGGCGACCACCTCGACGCGCTCCGGAGATTCCGGATGCGGAATTCCGCGCAGGTGGCCGCCGTACGAGTCGTCATAAACGACGAGCATGAATCGCCCTAAGCTGTGCTTGCTCGTCTTCTTCGGTGCAGTCTTCGAGAGATCGCCAATCTGCGATTGGATGGTCTTGTACTCTTTGCTGCCCGGCTTGAGCATCTTGAGCAGACGTTTGTACGCATCGACTGCCTTCGTCTTCTGATTGACGTGGGAGTACGAGACACCGGCCATGTACAGCAACTGCGGATTCTTGTCCATGAACTGCCTGATTTGCGCGTCGAGGATGTCGAAGATTTGCGCGGCTTCTTTGTAGTTTTTCAGGCTGTAGTCGGAGCCGGCGATGCAGCCCAGCGTGTCGGGCGTGCGCGAAATCTGGAAAGATTTCGAACAAGCGTCTTTCGCGCGCGAGTAATCGTGCGTAGACACGTAGGCTTGCCCCAGCATCGCGAACGATTGCGCGCTGGGCGCGACGTCGGTGAGCTGTTTGAGATAGCCGATCGCGTCGACGATCTTGCCTTGCGATTCCTTGAGCTGCGCTAGGTCTGAGAGGGCGTTCACGTCGTTTTTGTTGACGCGAAGCGCCGCTTGCACTCTTGCTCGCCTTGCGTAAGGTTGCGTTGCTGCAAATAGTATTCGCCGAAAGCCGTGTGTATCGAACTAATGGACGGAAACTGCTGAACAGCCGCCTGGAACGTCGCCTGCGCTTGCGGTTGCTGGTTCGCGGCTGCGTACATGAGCGCTTTGCGCACCATGACCGACGATTTTTCGTTATCAGTCGCCGCCGCAGCCGCCGCGTCGTCATATGCAGACGCGGAACGCGTGACGTCGCGCTGCTTCGCGTACAGATCGGCCCGATAGACGAGCACCTGAACGTTCTTCGGATCGGCCGCAATCGCGCGGTCGACGACCGTCAGCGCATTCGGGATCGTGTTTTGCATCACCCACGTCTGCGCTTCTTGCATCAGCGGCGCGACGTTCTTCGGGTCTAGCGAGTACGCGGTTTCAAACTGCTTGCGCGCATCGTCCCACTTTTGCTCGGACGCGTAGACGATGCCGAGCGTCACGTACGCCTGCGGCTCGGTCTTATTGAACGTCACCGCACGTGTGGCCACGCGTTCCGCGTCCGCCATGCGGTTCGCTTTCGTGTAGATATCCGCCAATGCGCTGAGCACACCGAGGTTGGTGGGCTCCAGGTCGGACGCTTGTTCGAAGTCGACCAACGCAACTTGCAGATTTCCGAGCGACTGCTGCGCCGATCCGTCCAAATAGTAGACCTGCGCCGTTTTCGTGCCGAGCTGCAGAAGCTTCTGCGTGAGCGTCACCGCGACTTCGGGATGTCCGATGCCCAAGAACTCGGTCGCGAGGTCCGTCATTGCTTGGCGGTCGTTCGGATTGTCTCTGAGCTTTTGCTCGAGGCGCGGAATCGCAATGTTTGGCGGCTCGGGCGTTGCCGTCGGCATGGGGAGCGGCGTCGGAGACGGCGTCGCGGTAGCCTTGGCTTTTCCCCCGAACATGCCGGCGTGCGCCGGTGCCGCAGAGATTGCGAGTGCACCGCAGAATGCCGCGACGAATGACGCGGCGAGGAGCATACGTTTCAAGATCTTCGTCCTTATTGAAGTTGCCACGATGATAACGCCCGGGAACCCCGGATTGTCACTCAAGCGTGCGCTTTGGCCCCTTGGACCATATTGGTCAGTTCCGGGATGATCTGGAAGAGGTCGCCGACGACGAGCAGATCGGCGAACTCGCCGATAGGCACGGTGGCGTCGCGGTTTATCGCAATGATCGTTCCAGACGTTTGCATGCCGACCTTGTGCTGGATCGCCCCTGAGATGCCGACGGCAATGTAGAGCTGCGGGCTGACCACCTTGCCCGTCTGCCCAATTTGCAAGCTGTATGGTACCCACCCCGCATCGGCCGCCGCGCGCGAGGCGCCCACGGCGCCGCCGAGCGCGTCGGCCAGCGGCTTGAGCAGGGTCGTGAAGGGGTCGGGACCGCCCAGACCGCGTCCGCCGCTAACGACGACGGGCGCTTCTTCCAGGCCCATTTCGCCTGAGGCTTCCTCCACTTCGTTCTCGACCACGACCGCGTAAGATTTGCCTGCGGGTTTTTCGAGCGTCGCGATTTGCGCGGAACCGCCGCCCGCTTGTGCGTCGAAAGCGTTCGGGCGCACGGTCGAAACGCCGTACTCGGTATTTTTAAAGCCGCTCGCGACGACGGTGGAACCCTGAAGTTTCGGGCCGACGCTGACCGGTTTGCCGCCGTCCAGACTGAAACGCGGTGATGTCGGAGTTGAGACCCGCGTTCAAGCGCGCCGCAATGCGTCCGGCAATGTCGCGCCCGAGCATGGTGTTCGGCAAGAGAATGAGCGCCGGACCGGCGCTTTTTGCCACCGCTTCGAGATAATCGATCGCCGGATCGTACAGATACTTGTCGACGTCCGCATCGTCGGTGACGTGAATCACGTCCAGCGGATAGTTTTTGAGCTGCTCCGCGAGCGACGATGCGCCCGGGCCGAGCACGACGGCGTGCGCCTTGCCGCCGAGCGCGTCGGCAATCTTGCGCGCTTCGGTTGCAAGCTCGTACGTGACCTTGCGCGTTTGTCCCGATTTGTGTTCGACGAAAACGATGACGTGCTGCATCAGACGAGTTTTCTCTCCCGCAGAAAATCGAAGATCGCTTTCGCGCCGGTTGCGCCGTCCGGCGCTTCGACGACGCGCGCTTTCTCGCGCACTTTTGGCGAGGAGATCTCGAGCACTTCGGTTTTTGCTCCGTCAGTGCCGACCGCGCGATCCAGGCCGAGATCGGCGAGCGACATCGTCGCAATCGTCTTTTTCTTCGCTCCCATGATGCCCTTAAGCGACGCGTAACGCGGTTCACCCACAGCCATCGTCACGGTGATGAGCGCCGGAAGCGGACCGCTGACGACTTGATAGCCGCTATCCGTTTCGCGCTGTGTTTTGATCTTGCCGTCGCCGGTCTCGTCGATTTTGCGCACGTTGGTGATTGCGGGAACGCCGAGGTATTCCGTGAGCGCACCGGGGACGCCGCCGCTGTTGCCGTCGTCGGCCAATCCGCCGGCGATGAGCAAATCGAAACCGGTCTTCTTGAGCGCCTGCGCCATTGCATAGGAAGTCGCCCACACGTCGCTGCCTTCAAGACCCGCATCGCTGAGAATCACCGCATCGTCGGCGCCCATCGCGAGCGCTTTACGGACAGTTTCTTTACCGGTTTCAGGCGCCATCGTGAAAATGGTGACGGTGGTGTCGCCTCCCAGTTTCTCTTTGAGTTGAAGTGCTGCTTCGATGGCGTATTCATCGAACGGGTTGAGCACGGTTTCCAGGCCGGTGCGCACGAGTCGCTTGGTCGCCGGATCGATGCGCTTGGCCGCATTGGTGTCCGGAACCAACTTTACGGTCACCACAATCTTCACGTGGGGGAAAGCTCCTATACATGACGCGCCCCACAACGCACTGCATTGTGGGCCGCGGGAATAACCCGGGTTGTTTGGGGGAGCCGCAGGTGCACCCCTGCCGCGAATCATAACTTCGTGCCCGTGCCGAACCTCGGGATGGGTCTGCTTTTCGCCGCGGTCGTTGCCGTGAGCCCAAGCCCTTCTCCGAGCCCCACGCCCGCCCCGGACGTCTGCGGGGCGCCGCGCAGCAACCTCCTTGCCACACTTAACCGTCCAAGCATCGGCTACAGTGCGTGCGCAGCAAAACCGGGCGACGTCATCGCAGAAATCGGCTACCAAAACGGCTCCGGCTACGCGCGCACGGCGCAGCTTCCGCAGGGATTCATTCGCTTCGGTACCTCGCCGGATTTGGAGTTGGATTACATCGGGCCGGCATACGCCCTCAACTGGGCCGGCGGCACTCTCACGCGGGGCTACTACGATTCCGGCATCGGAGCAAAATACGAATGGTGGCACAACGGCAGCCATGCGCTCGCAACCGACTTCCTCTATACGTTGCCGACCGGCGCGGCGCAGTTCACCGCCGGTGCCCCGGTCGCGACGCTGAACGTCGATTACACGACGCCGGTATCTTCGGTTTTCAGTTTTGGCTCTACGCTCGGCGTGCAAAGCGGCTATGCCGCTTCGCTCGACGGGCAGAGCGGCCGCTTCTTTTCGGCGTTACCGTCGATCGTTCTGACGGACCAGTGGAACCCACGCGCGCAAGCATTCGTCGAAGCGTTCTCGCAGACGCGAACGCGCCCGGACGGCGGCGCGCTGTTCGGCATCGACGCCGCCATTCAATATCAGCTTTTACCGAGCCTCGAAGTCGACGTAGAAACCGGACGCACGATCACCGACGTAAGCCGCCAGCATTACGTCGGTTTCGGATTCGGCGTGCGTTTCTGGCTGCCAAAGTGTTCGTCTTCTTCCGCGTGATGCGCTGACCGCTGATCCTCACGATTCGGATCCATGTCGGTCTCGCCGTAAATCGCTTCGGCGCCCTCGATTTCGCTCTCTTCATCCAGTTCCGGCGAATCCGTTTCGTCTTGGATTTCGCGCTCGATCAATTCTTCGTCGCCGTGGCGTTGCCGTTCCATGTTGCCTCCGTCAAGACACCGATTTCATGCAGATGCGCCAGCATATGTGCCGGGTCGGCGTACACCCGGTACGCGCCGGCCGCGGTCAGTTCGCTCTCACCATACCCGCCCGTCAGCAGGCCGATACCCAAAAAATGCGCGCGGCGAGCGGCAAGCATGTCCCAAACGCTGTCGCCGACGACGAACGTCTCTTCGGAAGTATCCGGAAGCTTCGCCGCAGCCGGCAAGCAGCAGTCCTGGATCCGGCTTCGGCGTGCTTCGCGTCACTTTTGAATACGGTCGGCACGTCTTGCGCATCGACCAAGCGCTGCAGACGGCTCGACGTCCGTCTTATCGCCGCTGGTGGCGATCGCAAACGGGGTTCCGGCGCGCTGCAACGCGCTCAGAAGATCGCGCGCGCCCGGAAACGCGCGAACCGTCGGCCGTAGCCGCGCAAATTCTTCGGAGTGGCGCGATTCCAAACGCTTGCGGGTGGGCTCGTCGATGCGTTGTCCGAGTTCACGGCCAAGCGCGCGTATGAGTAATCCGCCGCTCATGCCGATCTTCCGGTGAATCAGCCACATCGGCAAGTCGAAATCACACGATTGCAGCGCGAGATGCCACGCAAGCACATGTTGATACACGCTGTCGACCAGCGTGCCGTCGAGATCGAGAATGAATCGCGCCACCGTTAGTCGTCTTCGCGTGAATCGTTGCGGCCGAAGCGATTTTCCGCCATCGCATCATCCGCGTCTTGCGAATCGATGAGATCGTCGTACCGCTTGTCGGATTCCGCGTCAACGCGCCGCGGCGGGCGCGGCATGCTTTGGTTTTCCGTCAGCTCGTCTTGGTAGATTTCGCCGCGCCGGTCTCGCCCGAGCTTATCCATAACGCTGTTGTACCCGCCCGGCGAGTGCCAATAAAGCGGCTCGCCCGAAGAGCGCTCAGGGAAACGCTTTACCCGATGACAAACAGGTTTCTTATGAAGCACGCATTTCTTCCGCTTGTGCTCGCGGCCGCGCTCATGAGCAGCGGTGCCGCGCCCGCACAGACGAGCGATACCGACGCGTTCACGCCGGAAACGCCGACAGCGACGGCTTACGCAACGCAAGCGCAACCGATGACGCTGGTCCTCGATGCGCGTACGGCATCGCGGGGCCTGATGTACTCGCACATGACGATTCCGGTCAAACCGGGACCGTTCACCTTCGTTTATCCGAAATGGATCCCGGGCGAACACGGGCCGACCGGGCCGCTGGCAAACATCTCGGAGATTCGCGTGAGCGCCGGCGGTCATACGCTGACGTGGAATCGCGACGTCGTGGACCTGTACGCATTCCACGTCGACGTGCCGGCCGGTGTTTCGCAAATCGACGTCGACTTCACCGTTATCACCAACGGCCGCGGCGACGTTATGTCGAGCAAGAACGTCGCGGTAATCAACTGGAATCGCGATTTGTTTTATCAAGGCGGCGTGAATTCGCACGACTACTACGTCAAGCCGAGCATCATTTGCCGCGCGGATGGAGTTACGCGACCGCACTCTACGGCGCGAAGCAAACCGGCGACCGTATCGATTTCGACGTAACTCCCCTGAATAGGCTCATCGATTCGCCGCTCGACATGGGCCGCTATTACAAGCACATTCTGCTTTGGAAGAGCGGCGATGCGACGCAGTGGCTCGACATCTTCGCCGACAAACCGCAAGATTTGGATTTTTCGCCGGAAGTGCTGGGCGCTTACAAGCACATGCCCGCACAGGCGTTTGCGCTCTACGGTTCGCGTCACTGGACGTGGTACCACTCTTTGCTGGCGCTGAGCGATGCAATCGGCTTCCAAGGTATCGAGCATCATCAGAGCAGTGACGACCGCGCGCCGGACGATTTTCTGACGAACCCCATGGAGCAGACTGCCGGCGGCGATTTGGTCACGCACGAGCTGTCGCATTCATGGAACGGAAAGTACCGGCGTCCGTGGGATCTCACGACGCTCAACTTTCAGATTCCGGAGCGCACCGATCTGCTTTGGGTGTACGAGGGCATGAACCAGTATTTGGGCGATTTGCTGTCGTTCCGCGCCGGCATCCGCAGCCCGAAAGACTATCCGGAGTACCTCGCCAGCATCTGGGCCGACATGGATACCGAACCGGGACGCAATACGGAACCGCTCATCGACACGACGACGGCCGCACCGTATTTATATGAGGCGAACGGTCAGTATTCGTCGCTTCGGCGTACCGCCGGCGACTTCTATACGGAAGGCGAATTGATCTGGCTTGACGCCGACACGATTATTCGCGAACAAAGCCATGATACCAAATCGCTGGATACGTTTTTGCACGCGTTCACGGAGCCCGCGGTAACGGGTCCGATCACCAAGACGTACACGCGTGATGACGTCGAGAAGTTGCTCGACTCGGTCGTTCCGTACGACTGGCACGGCTTCTTCCAACGGTACGTTTATGACATCTCTCCGCATCCGCCGAGCGATGATCTGGCGCGGGCCGGATGGAAGCTCGTCTACAACGGCAAACCGAATAAGTTTATCGAAGCTCGCGATTCCGCGTTTCACGGTCTGACATACTGGTATTCACTCGGGATCAACATCACGGGCAAGGGACAGATCACCGACGTGCGTGAGGGTTCGCCTGCGTGGCAAGCGGGGCTCTCACCCGGCGTCACGATTCTCGCAGTTGACGGTCAAGAGTGGGATCCCGACGCGCTCGAGTATGCGGTGAAAACGGGGCAGCATTCCAGCGCCGGCATCGTGTTCATCGCGAATAACAACGGCGGCGTCGGATCGTACACGCTGAACTATCACGGCGGCATTCGTTTCCGCACTTGGTGCGCATATCCGGAACGCCGGACATGCTCGCAAAAATTATGGCGGCGCATTAGCGCCGCCATATCCCTTTTCGGTCAAATTAGCCCGAGTTGCGGGCGGTGAAATTGTAGGCTTCGTGCGTCCGCTCGTCGATAGCGCCACCGACGATCGCGCCGTTTTGCAGCGTGCCGTTTACGTGCAGCCGTCCGCTCGATCCGATATCTAGCCAAACGTTGTCCCCGTCGCGTCCGCCTGTCACGGGAATGTAGGCCATGTTGTCTGCAGGACGGTAGTAGCCTTGAATAATCCCGCTCGGATTAAAAGTAAGTTGGAGCGTCCCCGTCCAGGGCCCGTCGAACGCGTGCAAAACGGGCCGCATGCTCGTTTCATAAGTCGCATGCACAGGTGCTTGAGTTTGGGTAACGGCTGCTTGCGAAACTGAGGGCGCTGCCACCACGAGCGCCGTTGCAATCGCGAATACCGCACTTTTGATACTGTTCTTCATTGTGGTCACTCAGTACAAATAACGTATACTTGGCGACCAAGGGTTCCGCGGTAGGCGATGCGCTTGCGTGAGGCTGAGCGCCTGCTGAGCGCCATTGCGGGTAAGATGTATGACCGCACCACGGAGTGCCTATGAGAGTCGCATTTACTCTGCTCTTGCTTCTGGCTGCGCCGCTCGCACTGGTTCACTGCGGCGGCGGAGGCTCTGTGACGCCCCCGAGTTCGCCGACATCCTCGAGCCCGTCCAGTACGCCTGACGCGACCAAGATCCGTCACGTCGTCATCATCATTCAGGAAAACCGCACGCCGGACAACTTGTTCGGAGCCGCCGGCATTCCGGGCGCGGATATTCAATCGTATGGTTACACGTCGAACGGCACGAAGGTTCAGCTTCAACCCATTTCGCTTACCGCCCCGTACGACATCGATCACTCACACGACCGGGCCTGGGTTCGCGCGTACAATAACGGCGCGATGAACGGTTTCGACCGCGAACTCTACAGCCCGCGGCCGGGACCAACCCTATCGATTCCGCCGAATCCGCAGTACGGATACGTCCCACAATCCGAGGACGCGCCGTATTATCAGATGGCGCAGCAATACACATTTGCCGATCGCATGTTTCAGACGAACGAGGGGCCGAGTTTACCGGCGCATCAATACCTGCTGAGCGGAACGGATGCCGTTTCACCAGGAAGCGAGATGTACGATGCGGAGAACCCGAGTTACGCGACGAACATGCTCGACTGCGACGGCGATCCGAACAGCACGGTTGAGCTGATCAACCTCGCCAGCGGCGTGGAAGGCGGCGCGCAGTCTCTAGTGTGCTTCGATCACCCCACGCTTTTCGATTCGCTCGATGCGAAAGGCGTATCGTACACGTACTACGCGTACACGCCCGGCGGATTGTGGAACGCGCCCGATGCGATCAGGCACATCCGGTTCGGCGCCGATTGGTCGCATGTCGTCATTCCGAACACGACGATTTTCAACGACATCTCCGCCGGGCGGTTATCGGCGGTTTCGTGGGTGATCCCGGCCACCTCCGCATCGGATCATGCCGGCTCAACAGACGGCAGCGGACCTTCTTGGGTATCGTCAGTCGTCAACGCCGTCGGCAACAGCCAGTACTGGAATTCAACGGTGATTTTCGTGTTGTGGGATGATTGGGGCGGCTGGTACGACCATGTCGCACCGCAGCGATACAATGGCTACGAGACTGGGCTTTCGCGTGCCGCTGATCGTGATCTCTCCGTATGCTAAACGCGGATACGTTTCACACGTCCGGCACGAATTCGGCAGCATTTTGCGCTACACGGAGGAGTTGTTCGACTTGCAATCTCTCGGAAACACCGATGCCCGCGCGGACGACCTCGGGGACTGCTTCGATTATTCGCAGACGCCGACGAGATTTCAGCCGTTCGTCACGAAGCATACCGCTGCGTATTTCGAGCATCTCCCCCCGTCCAATGTTCCATTGGACTATTGATGAGCCGTTAGAATCATTTATGCGGCGGCGCTAGGGTAAAATTGGGGCGTTCGTACCACACCGCCGGGCGCTCAAAGGTGCAAGAATATATGTGCTATGACCAGACCCGTCGATTGCACGAGGGGAGCATTTGTTATGCTCCTACTGCTGGCAGCTCCGCTTGCACTTGTTCAATGCGGCGGCGCTGGTACGCCGGCTATGACCAGTTCAAGCACTGCATCGCAAATTCAGCAGACGGACAGCATCGAACGCGCGGGCGCAGCCAAAATTCAACATATCGTCATCATCGTTCAGGAGAACCGCACGCCGGACAACTTGTTCGCTCAAGACGGCATTCCGGGCGCGGACATTCAGAACTTCGGCTACACGTCGGCCGGCGTCCAGGTCCCGCTTCAGCCGATCCCGCTTAGCAATTTCTACGACCTCGACCATGGCCACGGCGCGTTTTCGACCGCTTATAACAACGGTGCGATGAACGGCTTCAACAAGGAACACTCCAGCCCCAAACCCGGGTCTACGGCGACTCCGCCGCCCGATCCGCAGTATGGATACGTGCCGGAGTCGGACGACGAGCCCTACTACGCGATGGCGGACCAATACACGTTCGCCGACCGCATGTTCCAAACGAACGAGGGTCCGAGTTTTCCGGCGCACCAGTATTTGCTTTCCGGAACGGCCGAGATTTCAGCCGGCAGCTCGATGTATGCGGACGAAAACCCTGAATACGCCAACGGCAACAACCTGAATTGCGACGGCGACCCAAGCAGTTCCGTCGGGTTGATCAACATCACCACCGGCGACCGCAGTCAGCGGCAGTCACCCGTCTGTTTCGATCACCCAACGCTGTTCGACGAACTCGACGCTGCGGGCGTTTCGTACCGGTATTACGCGTACACGCCCGGCGGTCTATGGAATGCTCCGGACGCAATACAGCATATTCGTTTCGGTCCCGACTGGGCCAACGTCGTTACGCCCAACACGACGATTTACAGCGACATCTCAAACGGCACACTGCCCGCCGTTTCGTGGGTCATGCCGACCGCGCTTTCGTCCGATCACTCGAGTGTCACGAACGGGAGCGGTCCGTCATGGGTTGCGTCCGTGGTCAATGCCATCGGCCAGAGCCAATATTGGAAAACGACGGCGATTTTCGTAACGTGGGACGACTGGGGCGGCTGGTACGACCATGTGGCGCCGCAGATATTAGACCAAGACGAACTCGGTTTTCGAGTTCCGCTGATCGTCATTTCGCCATGGGCAAAGCGTGGATACGTCTCACACATCCACTACGAATTCGGCAGCATTCTTCGCTATACCGAAACGCGTTTCGGCCTGCAGTCGATCGGTACGACCGATGTGCGGGCGAAGAATCTTTCCGACTGCTTCGACTATACGCAAACGCCGCCGCCGTTTACCCCGATTTCGGCGAAGTATCCACCTTCGTACTTCGTACATCAGCCAAAGTCGAACCTACCCGTAGATTCCGATTATTGATCCCAGCATAACGAGGCGGAAAGGGTGTGTATCGTGCGAATCTTCCTCCGTCTTGCAGTTTTTGCTGAAGTAGCGCTTTTTGCTGCGTCGTGTAGTGGGGGCGGCAATTCGTCTTCCCTTCCTGCGCGGCAAACCCCGACGCAAACGCAAGGCGCAGCACAGACACCGGTTCGAGCGCTAATGACATTGACTAGTGCGCCGCGTTTTACCGCGAGGCAGCTTCCCGCCGACTTCACGCCTAGCGCGATTATGAAGGACGGTCAAATTCCTGGGACCATTAACTCCGTGGAGCAACCGACCACTACAACAACTATGGCGCGGCGATTTTTGACCGCGGTGAATTAACGTCGCTTGGTCAGTACGAAGGCTGGAATACCGTCGCCTATAGCGTTAATGCTTCAGGTGAAGCGGTTGGATCCGCACGGTCAGGCCGAAGGTACGCAACGCCCCCACTTGCGGTGGAGTATGCCGCGGGCGCCTTCTCGAGCTTTCGCCCGTATTCCGAACTGCTGGTACGCCATAGCCGACACGATAAACGATCGCGGCGACGTATACGGAGTTTGCAATGACCGCAACTCCAACAACGCGCCGGAGATTGCACGATTCAGCCCCGGATCGCCGCACCGAGTCAACGGACCGAGCGGCGAAACGAGCCCCATTGCTGAGGGTTTTCTCGAAAACGTAAATTCTTCCGGCACATTCGTCTACTCAGCATACGCGCGCCCGGAAGATTCGGTGGCGGCGTTTGGTAAGGACGTCTCCGCTGCGGCGCTGTTGCCCCAGTATGCAACCTCCGAAGCGACGTGGATCAACGATGCCGGAACGGTCGTGGGCTCATTTAGTACGACTTGGCCGTTCTCGCCGCAAAGCGCCTACGTATACCCGGCAGGCGGCCCGCTAAAAGTCCTTCCGCAGGTGGATAATGCGACACGGATGGAGGCCGCCGGAATCAATAAGTACGGCACTATTGTTGGTACCTGGTGCAATACCAATAACAGTACCTGCGGGATCTTTCTTTACAGATTCGGCGTAATGTCTGACATTACCCAATCAATACCGATCACCGCTAATAACGTCTATCCCGGCTTGTCCGATTCAGGGCAATTCGTCGTCTCTACCGCTACGGAACAAAAATACGTAATCTCGCCCGTTGGCCCGTAAAAGCGCTCGGTTAGGAGATGATATGCGACTTTTCCTTCCTCTTGCAGTTCTCGCTCAACTAGCGCTTTTCGCTGCGTCGTGTAGCAGCGGCGGCAATTCGGCTTCGCTACCGGCGCAGGAAATGCCGATGCAAGCGCAAGGAACAGCGCGCGTACCTATGCAAGCGCAAGCGCTGCTTTCGAGTGCGCCGCATTTTACCGTGACGAAGCTTCCCGCCGGCTTTGTGCCCTCGGCCGTCATGCGCGGCGGTCGCATCCCGGGGTCCTTCGGAAAAAATGCGGCGATTTATTATCAAGGTTCCATCCGCAACCTGGGAACGTATGGATCGGAGTCTGCCGCCGCCGCCTTCGTAAACCGTTGGGGCGACGCAGTGGGTGGGGCAGGACCGATAGACGGCGTGCCGGGGACAGGACGCGCGCTTTTGTTTTCACATGGAACGGTTCAAGATCTTGGTCGCTTGCCAGACGGCGATCCGTACAATTCCAGCGCTGCCTCAGTGATCAGCGACAACGGCGCCATCTACGGCGAATCGTCCTACCCAGGGGATTTGGGTTGTCCACAGCTCGTGAAATTCGTTCCGGGACAAAAGCCGACAGCTCTTCTGCCGTCCGGTTCTTTCCCATTCCAGGGACAAGGAAATATAGAAGACATCACGCCGTGGGGTGAATTCACGGTGGATCGGTGCTTCGGGGATGCGCCTTATGGGCCGCTGGCCGCCCTCGGGCTCGGCACAACGATAGATTGGAAGTTCAACGGGCGCGCTGCTGCCGCAACCGCGATCAACGATCGTGGCGATTTCGCCGGCTTCATCGGTTCAGGTGCATGGGATGCGCTCTTTCAAACACATTGGAGAGGGTTCTTGCAAATATCCGGTACGCGTCAGGTACTGCCGCTCCTCGGTGGTTACAACGACATGCGCGTGACGGCGCTAAATAATAGCGACGAGATGATTGGAACCCTCGATTGCGACGCCGCATCACCTTGTAGTGGCCCCGGTACGGCGTTTCTGTTCGAGAACGGAACGGAGTACGACCTAGCAAACCTTCTTCCGGGTTTCGCGCGCGGTTCAACATTTTTGATACCGGGACTTGCCAACAACGGATCCTTCGTTATTGAGAAATTTGCCACTTCGGGCTCTTCATATTATCTGGTAACGCCGTCAACCTCGTAGAGAAAGCTCGCACGCTATGATCTCGAGGTTCCGCCTCTGCGCGCTTTTGACAGCAAGCCTGCTCGCCGCATGTTCGGCTGCAACGACGGCTCCGCCGGCCACCGCGCGCGGCGCCCGAACAAACGCCCTTGCGTTCAATGCATCTGGGTGATGCGACCCGTTTTCGATACAACAAGTTAAACTGAAATAGTAGTGAGGGTTGATTCGTGGTTGAGTGCCTCGAACTCTGCCGGCGGCCGATAGCCGAGGCTCGAATGGAGGCGCCGATGGTTGTACGTGAGATCGAGGTAGTGCGCAAAAGAGCGGCGCGCGTCGGCGTAGTCGGCGTAATCACGAATGCGAACTTCTTCGTCCTTGAACGTCCGCATGAACCGTTCGCAAACGGTGTTATCGGACGGGGTTCCGGCGCGACTCATGCTAATTCTGATTCCGCGCTTGCGCAGGATCGTGAGGTAGTCATCGGCGCTGTACGATCCGCCGCGATCGGAGTGATGAATGAGTCCAGGGCCTGGCTTTCGGCGCCGGAGCGCCATCTGCAATGCATCGATCGTCAGCGAGGTTCGGAAATGCGTTGCCAACGACCAGCCGATGCATCCTGCTGTACGCATCCAGTACGATCGCGACGAAAACGAAGGCGCCGAACAGCCGTACGTATGTGAAGTCCGTAACCCACAATTGGTTGATGCCAGTCGGCGTCAATCCAGCGGTGAGATTCGGAAACGACGGCAGGCCGTGCTTTCGATACGGCAGCCCTCGTGCGCTGCGACGACGGCACACCAGGCCTTCAGCCCGCATGATGCGACGGACGCGCTTCTCGTTCACGACAAAGCCGCGTCCACGCAACTCGTGCGTGACGGTCCGATAGCCGTAAAGCGGCCAGTCAATCGTGATCGCGTAGATCCCATCGCGCAGCGCGACATCCCGATCCGGCGCATCGTCGCCGTAAAAATGCGACCGCGACATCTTGAACAACTTGGCGATCTTCGTCAGGCTGAGCAGATGCCGGTGCTCGTGCGCGATCGCAATCATCGCTTTCCGCCGTTCCGCCGATCGATCTCCTTGAACGACGCCAAAGACTTTTTTTAAAAGTGAGATTTCGAGCGTCGCCTGCCCGAGCGCGCGCTCCAAGTGGGCGATCCGCGCTTCGTCTGTGTATGCACGGCCGCGACCGGCAAACGACTTGGCACCGTACTTGCGCTCCATCTTGCTCCAAACCCGTATCGTTTCAGGATGGACATCATGAATGCGGGCGAGTTCCGCGATCGTCGAGCCCGCATCGAGCTCGCGAAGAACCTGGAGCTTAAACTCTTTGGTAAACGTGCGGCGCGTCCGGCGACGCGGCTTGGAAGTAGGCATGGGGCTCCTTTCGAGAGCTTCCCAGCTTAACTTTCTGTACCAGTTTTGGGTCGCATCACCCAGCTCCAACATGCGCCTGCTAGCGGATCAAGACGTTGCGCAGTCTGTCACTATTTAATTTTGTATTTCTCCCTTGTCGGCGTATGCCGTGTCCAAGTGGGCATATTCCCGAACAGCTTCGTCTACGCGAGGTATGAAGTCGGCCAATGTCTGGAGCGCCGCCCGGAACATGAGGGCCTGCTCCATGCTCACGAATTTGAAAGTCACTTCGTCGCTATTCATACTCCAACGTTCTCCCACAGTGTGCCGAGCCGCTGCCATTTTTTGATTTGGCTATTTTTCCGGGATGACGGGGACTCGAACCCTAGGCCCGGGGTCTTGGCTAAGCCTACCTATCACCAAATGCTTTGCCAATGGCCTCAATTATGAAGTTGCCTTCGCCTCTGGCTTCACGTCCGATCAGGACGTTCCGCTCAGCCATAACACTACGGTTCGATTTCCTCGATAGTTTCGATACCATTGTCCGCACACTGGAAGTGGAGGATTCTGGCACCTTCTCGCATGGCGCTGAGATCGATCGCAGTCAAGGGCTTCGTTTATTGCCTGCGGTCGCCACGGTCGCCTCGGCCTTTGGGCGCTTCGTGTTCGGCATCGCGTTTACGGTGGCGCGAAAGCGATTCTCCCTTATCGACTTGATCCGCCGTGAAGTGCCCTTCTTCATCACGTCGGAAGCGCGTTTCATTCGGCAGGCTGAGCTCTTCTCTTTTGCCAGCTGATTTATGATCCGTCATGCGCTTGTTGTGCCCTCTCGGCGGAGCTTCGCGGCGGTAGTCCTCGATCAAAGCGCACAACTCATTGGAGTAGAATTCGAAGGCGTCCGATGGCAGCGTAAGATTGTGCCGCCTTAGCGCCTCTCGTAGCCAGTTCTCACACTCTTCGTCAATCGGCGGCGGGCGTTCGGACCGCGCATACTCGGCCGCGTACGCCTTTAAGTCGCTCCACAAGTCGTCGTTGCGATTTCGCATCATCTGCAATTCCTTGCAGCAAATTTTCACCAACGCATAAGGGAGTAAAACGCGACGGGCGGACCCTTGGTAATGACGCTCGCTCTACCGGGAAGCCGCTCGCGGGGCGCGGAACCGTTGGCCTGTGCTTCCCTTCCGAAAAGCGCGTCTTGGTATGTAGAGATCATGGACACCGGGCCCTTATCGCAGGAGTCCGCGAACCCAAACTGAGCCTAGTTTACGGGACGGAACACAGGGCCATAATGCGTACGTGCTGCTCTCCAAGCAAATTGCCGGTTTGGCAACGGAACTCTGCGAGGAAGCCAATTCGCGTCCTTACGTGAAGACGCTGATTCCGCAGGTTGCCGAGGATCAGGTGTTTTGGACGGTTGTGGTGGAGATGGTAGAAATCATCTTGCACCGCCACGACTTCGTCATCGTCGAACGTAGCCGCGTAAAGGGCGAGCGCTCCTGAGCAAACCGCACCTGCATGCTAACGCATGCGGGTAACTTACCTCTAGGCTGGCTCTTGTCCTGAGCTGAAATACTCGCGCACGCGGCTCACGATATCATCGGCATAATGCGGCAGATGCCTGCGAAGCCAAAGAATGGTTGCTTCAGGTTCCGGAAGCGTTCCCCATTCCACGGATTCGCGATGACTCTGCATTAGAATTCGCGCTTCTTTTGCACTACGCTTAAGGACCTGGTCAAGAGCCGTATCCAGCTTTTCCTTAAGTCTTGGGTGCGCTGACACCAACTCACCGTGGGAACACATGATGCGATGGATCCGCTCGCCCGCGAAGTCCTTGCCAAAAACATCGATCGGATAGGCGCACAATAGCGAATATGGTAGGCGGGCACGCAGCGCGTTCCAGTGCTGCTCAAGCGTAATCGCGTCGTCTTCCATGCCGCGTTCCCAGAGCATGCCCACCATCTCGCCATAGGCGTGAACAGTGTAACGTTTGGCAAGAGCCTCAATTTTTTCGCCAACGATGGAATCAAAGCGCGACAACTGAGGACTTACACCCGCGCAAATTTCATCGAGCGTCTGCTGCGCGTCCAGCGTAAGAAGTCGCCCCTCATTTACGACCGCATCTGCATCGATTCCGCGGCTTGCCAACGCCGCGCGAAAGAGCACCATGTGCGATTGCGTTGCGACAATAACGCTAGCACCGCCGGCGATTAGGGCGTCGCCGATAAAGCGGGACACGTGGTATGCGAGCAGGCGCTCGTCTTCTCCATACAGGACGACGAGGTGATCAGGGTTGCCGTGAGAGCGTTCGTTACTCATAGTCGCGTTTAAATAAATATGCGGCGCCGTCCGCTCATCCTTCGAGTTCCAGCGGCTTACGCGAACAATCTCGTCCGAGCCAGACTGGTTGGGCTATTGCTTGCGGTCGCCGTCGATCCTTTGGGCGCTTCGTGTTCCGCATCGGGCTTACGCTGGCGCGAAAGCGATTCTCCTTCGTGCACTTGATCCTCGGGTGAAGTCGCGCCTCCTCCTAGCGTGTTTCGTTCCGAATATGCACGCCTCGAACGTCCAACTCGTTAGGGCCGATCGCACGCGGTAGCAAGCGAACTGCAACGTTATGAACCACTGCACCTGGGTACCTTCGAGCGGTGGAACGTTCTACAAATAACTGCCGTGGCGGTGGCTGTAGATGCCAGGTCGGCACTGAAGACGGCGTGTATTGCAGCAACACATGTATGGCGTCAAGCGGCAATACGTCCTGTCAATGCGGTCACAGAGTGTGCACGAAGACCACGAATGACGTTCGAGAAGCGGCACACGCAGCAACTCAGGGAGACGAGAAGGTCTCGTGAGTAGTCTAAAGATCTTCAAACGCAGGCAAACGACTGCGGCTTCGACGTATCGCGCTACCTCCAACAAACATTAAAGGGGAACCGTCCAGCCGACCATCGGACAACGCGCATCCGTGACGCATCGGCGCGTGGTATTACGGCGACGTGGAAGATGACGGCCGAACAAGTGCGGATGCCATCGCGGCGCGGCTCGAAGCCGACGCATCGTAACTTATCGCAACCGAATGGCAACCGCGACCAAAACGATAAAGAAAAAGCGCTTAAAATAAGCGCAAATTTCTTGGGATGACCGGGACTCGAACCCGGACGCTCTTTCGAGCAGCAAATTTTCGCACCACTGCAGCTTTCGCTGCCGGCGTTGCATCCTTCGACAGGCTCAGGATGACAAAGCCGTTTGTTGGTCCGGACTGTGCCTTGACCATACGGTTTGCACCACGTAGGCCGCGCCCGTCCAGTCTCTACACCTTCGCCCTTCAATACCTCAGGGTGACACGCAGCGCGCTGCGTTACGAATCCCCGTTGATACGTCAAGGCGCTTGGCTCGGCGTCGGCACGCGCTTTCGCGCAGAGCGTTCACCGAGTTTGAGCGCATCCCGCGGGCAGTTTCCCCTCCCGCGGCTCCAATCAAAAGTCTGCTGTGTCTACCGATTCCACCATCATCCCGTGGCAAGAGGACTTTGTTTTAGCGGGGAAGCGCTGAATTACTGCTTGCAGTTGCGCTGGGGTATACCGAAGGGGCATGCTCGAACCCCAAACGCCACAAGATCGCGAACGCCGAAACGCCGCTGAGCCCCAACGCCTGCAATTCGGCAACCGCATCCTCGATACGCTGCCGCCAAAGGAGGCCGAGCGCCTGGCCCCTTCGATGAGACGCGTGTTTTTGCAGCGCGACCAAGTCGTAGTACGACCGGGTGAGCTCATCGCCTTTCTTCATTTTCCAATTGATGCTTTCGCCTGGTCGTGGACTGAAAGCACGGATACGCAGCGCCCTACTTCCGTGCTCACGGTCGGCCAGCGAGGCGTCATCGAATGGAACCGCGTTCTCGCGAGCGACCATGGCATGACTTGCGCGACGATCATCTCGCCCGGATCCGCATGGCGTTTGCCTGTTGAAGCATTCGAACAATCGCAGTCGACGTTGAACTCGCCGCTGCGCCGGATGTTGCTGCGATTCGCAAATGCGTCGCTGCTCAACTGCGCGAGTCGTCTGGCTTGCAACGCGGAGCACAATATCGATCAGCGCTTGGCGCGCTGGCTGCTCTGGGTTTCCGACGAATGCGGACGCAGTGAATTCGCGATCACGCATCAGCAGATAGCCGAAATCGCGGCCATTCGGCGTCCGTCAATATCGCTCGCACTCTCGCAGTTCCAACGCGACGGCCTTGTGCGCTCTCAGCACGGCCGCTTGCGGATCCTCGAGCGCGAGCGCTTGGAGCAAATGGTCTGCAGCTGCTACTGGTTTATACGTAACACCGCAAACAGCGTCTTCGCAATTGAAAGCGGCGCCTAATCGGCGCCGCTCACTTTTATCAGTATTCGCTCATTCCCGTGTCGCGAGTCCGCTCGTGTATCGAATTGCTCGCCGCATCCCTTCCTGCGGAGATGGTTTCCTTTATCACCTCGCCGCCGCGCCTCACGACCTCTGAACCAGCGTCGCGCGCTCTATTTTTCATGCCGTGCGCAATCGGACCGATGCGCTCGGATTCAAAACGCGAAACGGGCAGCGCCAAACCGATGAGAAACCCCACTGCTGCGCCGGCGATGAGCATCCCGATTGGGTTCTCGTTCGCATTCATCGGAACGTTGACTTTTCCGACGCTCTGGCGAATGTTGCGCGCGCTTTCGCGCATCTGCTGCATCCGATCGCCGACGGTGCTCTTCATGTCGTCGATCTTGCCCTGTGCGGTTTCTTTTGCGCGCTCGACGACGTTCGCATTTGCTGCGACGTTGCGAACGTCTTCCGCGACGCGCCGACGCGCGTCGTCTATTTCGCGGACTTGATTCCGCTCTTGATCCATTCTATGTCCTCCTTTACGCTACGCGTCGTTTCGAATTCAATCGGCAGCGCTGAATCGAGTTTCATCTTTGCGGCGGCGAGCATAGAAATTGCGGCGAAGCCCCATGCGACGGTGATAATGAGGGCTGCCAGCCACGGCTGGAAGACCAGCGTCAAAACAATGATGGCGAACGCGGTGAATGCGCCGAGTGCGGCAAGCCCGATGACCGCAGCACCGGCCATCCAGATCCCCGCAACGGCGAACTTGCGCATTTGCGCTGTGGCCTCACGCTTGAATTGCGCGATTTCCGCGCGAACCAAGTCGCCAAGGTCTTCGCCGAGCTTGTGAAGCGATTCACCCAAACCAGTGCGTTCATTCATGGCTGATATCCCGTTCCGGGCTGCGCGTATTCGTCACGATATGTCGGCTGGTTTTCCCACTTGCTGCCGCGCGTTTGAAACTGGCAGCTGCCGTTCGCACCGTTCTCGCAAGTGCAAGTCCGCCCATGAATCCCATGCCGGCGAGTATCCACGTGCGTCCGCGCGCGAGATCTTGTGCGTCGCTCCACATGCCGGCCGGATCCGTGTCGCGCAAATAGCGTGTTGCGCCGACGCCTCGATTCGCAATCGACTGAACGAGATCGGCTGCTTGCGGCTCGCCGCGTTCGCGCAAAATGTCGCCGATTTCGCGCGCGACAGTGGTGTAGTGCTCGACGCGGTTTGCCAGCATACCGGTCCCGCGATCGACGGCTTGATTGATCAAGCCTTTCGAGCGCCGAACGATCTCCCCCGTGTCAAAGCTTACGGCCATGTCTACCCCTTCATAGTTACGTGGTGTCATCGAGTTACGTACCCACACTCGCGAGGTCCAGCCGTTTCCCGGGCCCGCTTGCTGGGGAAACGGTACACACGTGATCTTCGACAACCGCAGCGACGCCGGGCGGCAACTGGCAGCCAGACTGTCGGCATATGCCGCAAGTGGTGCGCGCGTCCTGGCGCTTCCGCGCGGGGGCGTTCCTGTCGGGTACGAAGTGGCGCGAGCATTGCATGCACCACTCGATGTTTTTGTTGTGCGCAAAATCGGTGCGCCCGGACGCGAGGAACTGGCCATCGGCGCGATTGCATCCGGCGGCCTTCGCGTGCTGCACGACGAAACGATTGACGCGCTCGGCGTGGAGCCCGCTGTCGTCGACGCAATCACGCAGCGCGAACTACTGGAACTTCACCGTCGCGAAGATGCCTATCGCGGCGGTCTACCCGCACCCGACGTGAAGGACCACACCGTGATCCTCGTCGACGACGGATTGGCGACCGGAGCCAGCATGCACGCCGCAATTCTTGCTCTGCGCAAACGCGTGCCCAAGCACATCGTCGTGGCCGTGCCGCTTGCGCCCGCGGATACGTGCTTGATGCTGGAACCCTATGTCGACCACCTCATCGTTTTGGCGATGCCGCACCCGTTCCGCGGCGTCGGCGCTTGGTACAACGACTTCTCACAAATCACCGACGAGGAAGTGCGCGCGTTGCTGCGCGATTCACGATATCCGGTTGGGCCGGCATGACGACCGAACGCGATATCGTCATCGAATTGGACGGAAAGCCGCTGGGCGCGACGCTCAGCCTGCCGCCGAATCCGAACGGCATCGTCATCTTCGCGCACGGCAGCGGCAGCAGCCGGCACAGCCCGCGAAATACTTCGTGGCTCAAACGCTGAACGCGCGCGGACTTGCAACGCTGCTGCTCGATCTGCTTACAATAGACGAAGATGAAATGGACCGCCGGACGGCCGCGCTGCGCTTCGACATCGCCCTGCTTGCGCGACGCGTCGACCTCGCGACCGAGTGGTGCAAGATGCAGCAAGAGTTCCAAACCCTTCGCATCGGGTATTTCGGCGCAAGTACCGGCGCCGGGGCAGCGCTGCTCGCCGCGTCGACGCGCGACGACGTCAGCGCCATCGTTTCGCGCGGAGGGCGGCCCGATCTCGCCGGCGATGCACTGGGCGACGTCGAAGCGCCGACGCTGCTCATCATCGGCGAACGCGATCCGAAAGTGATCGAAATGAACCGCAGCGCAGCCGCGCAACTGCGCACGCACTACGAGATCGCGATCGTGCCCGGTGCCACGCACCTCTTCGAAGAGCCGGGAACGCTCGAGCGGGTTGCGGAACTCGCCGTAGATTGGTTCCTACGCTATCTCAGTCCCACGCCCGCGTGAAGATTCCGGGCAGCGTTGATTCCGCGACCATCGAGGTCGACGGCCGGAAGATCGCACTCACGAATCTGAACAAAGTATTTTGGCCGGAGCTCGGCCTGACCAAGCGCGACCTGCTTCAGTTCTACGCAGACGTCGCGCCGGTTCTGTTGCCGCATATCCAAGGCAAAGCCATGGTGATGAAGCGCTACCCGAACGGCATTTCGGGACCATTCTTCTTCATGAAGCGCGCACCGTCGCCGCGTCCGGATTGGATTGAAACATGCGCAATCGAACACGGCTCCGGAAACGTCATCAATTTCCCCATCGCGCAGGATACCTCGTCGCTGCTCTGGCTCATCAACCTGGGCTGCATCGACCTGAACCCGTGGTACGGACGGTGCGAAACGCCCGATCAACCCGAGTATCTGCATTTCGACCTCGACCCTTTCGATGCGCCGTTCGAAATGGTCCGCGAAGCGGCGCTTATCGTGAATGACGCGCTCAAGACGCTCGGCATGACGGTCTACCCGAAAACCACCGGCAGTAAAGGCATGCACTTATACGTCGCGATTAAGCATGGCCCGAAACAGCATGAGGTGTGGGCATTCGCAAAGCGCGTCGCGTTTGAACTGGCGAAAGCGCACGGCGATATTTTGACTGCTGCGTATAAAGTCCAGACACGTCCGCGCAACCACGTGCTCATCGATTACAACCAGAACCGGCTCGGCGCGACGCTCGCATCGATCTACTCCGTACGCCCTACGCCTGTTGCTGGTGTGTCGACGCCCGTCACATGGGAGGAGGTCGAAGCGGGGATCGAAACCGCCGACTTCACGCTGCAAAACGTCCCCAAACGCGTTGCCAAACTCGGCGATCTGTGGAAGCCGTTGACGGAAAAACGCAGCAGATACGATCTGCAGAAACTACTGAACGGCGTGAATTAACGCCAGCGAACTGATCCGTCTTGTTTATCCAGACCCTCTTTTGCGGCGCCTGCGGCGGAACGATTGCCTTGACCGGATTCGGCTCGAAGATCATCTTGTAAGAGTTTCCGGCTTGCAGCGATGACAACGCAACGGGATAAGGATATTGCTCCCATATCAGATCCTGCGTCATCGGGCCTGCCCGGAAGTACCCCGTGTGCGTTTGCACGATCGCCCGACGGATCGCCGGCGGAAGAGCCGCCGGATCAATGTTCTCTTGAACGAAGCGGATCATGTCGGACGCGGTCGTTCTGACGCCGTACGCTTCGTCCGAAAGTATCCCAACCGCCATGCGGATCGGCTTGCCTTGACTGGTGTAGCCCCAGGCATAATCGGGAACCTGCGTTTGCCGGAATTGCAATGAAACTGAGTTTGAGGCCGAGCGCCGGAAACAACCGCTGCTGCATGAGCGAACGAAAATCCGCTCGCATACTTTTCGCCGTAATGAGGCCGAGCATGGCTATGCCGGGATTGGCATAGGTTCGGTATGTTCCCATTTGATATTTCGGGCGCCACTGCTCGAGATACCGCTTGAGCTGCTTATCATTCGTGACGTCGTCGGGAAACTGCAGCGGAAGGCCGCCCGGAGTATGCGTGCCCAAACTGAGCAGACTGACGTTTCCGAACGGCACGCCCTTGAGTCGGGCAAATATTTTGCCGTAGGGTCGGAAAGAGAAAGACGGTGCGCAACTTGTGCCCATGAGGCAAGCGTAGCCGTGAAGGTTTTACTGCACGATCCTATTTCGAAGAGCGTGCCGTCGGTAACAGGTGCACGCGGGCTCTTCGAAGCGACTCCGTAATTGAAAATATATGATTTGCCGCCCACGGCGACAGCCACGGCCATACCGGGAATAGCATCTTTGGCCATCAACGCCGGAATCGTTGCGCCGATGATCTTTCGGATAGCGGCGACCGACGCACTTTCCGAACTGCTTACGGGCGTCGTGGTCGCGGCCAAAGCGAACAATGTCGCCAGAGCGAATAACCCCGGGTTCATTACGGTTAGCCGTCTCATGCGGGTCAAAAGTTCTACGGCATCAAATCGCCACCCCTAGGCCGAAGAACCATCGCTGATGCTGAAACTACCGCTGGAGCCTATGGAAGCCAAAACCGTCGCGAAGATCCCGCGGGGCGACGACTGGTTATACGAACCGAAGTGGGACGGCTTTCGGTGCATCGCGTACCGCGACGGCGAAGAAATCGCGATGCAGTCGAAGTCGGGCCAGCCGCTCGAGCGATACTTTCCGGAGGTCGTCGCAGCGGTGCGCTCACTGCGGGCGAAGCGTTTTTTGCTTGACGGCGAGATATTCGTTGAAAGCGATGGCGCGTTGGATTTCGACGCGTTGCTGCAGCGCATTCATCCGGCGGCGTCGCGCATCCGCCGTCTTTCAATTGAAACGCCGGCATCGTATGCCGTCTTTGACTTGATTTCGGAAGGCGCGAGTGACTACGCGGACCTTCCGCTCCGCAAGCGGCGCGCGGCACTCGAAACGTTTGCGGCGGCAAAATTTTCAATCGGTGGAACGATCGGACTTTCTCCGGCGACGCGCGATCTCGCCGCGGCGGAGCAGTGGCTCGAGGGCGGCACGGCGCACTTCGACGGCGTCATCGCCAAGCGGCTCGACATGCCGTATCGTTTCGGCGAACGCGATGCCGTCGTCAAAATCAAACGCGTGTATACGGCGGATTGCGTCGTCGGCGGTTTTCGGTTCGCAAAGGACGGCAAGACGATTGGATCGCTACTGCTCGGTCTTTACGACGACGCGGGTCTATTGAATCTCGTCGGCTTCGTCGGCAGCATGAGCAGCGACGAGCGCGCACGTGCCCGCGAACTGCTGGTTCCGATCATCGGCGAACCCGGTTTCACGGGTGCGCGACCAGGCGGCGTGAGCCGCTGGGGCTCGCGTGAAACGGAATGGCATCCGCTCGAGTCGCGCATGGTGGTCGAAGTGCAATTCGATCGCGTTACCGGCGAACGTTTTCGGCACGGCGCGCGACTCGTGCGCTGGCGTCCCGACAAAGATCCCCGCCAGTGCACCATGGAACAGCTTTATTCGGCCAAACGCTAAGGGAGGGCGCGCGCCGGGTAAATCCGATACATGGCAAACACTGGCAGCAAAAAGCATATGGGGCGCAAGACGATAAAATCGTCGAGCCGCATCCGCGCGCAGCGCGCCGGGAAATCTGATAACGTGGTGCCCGGGCGTCGCGGTAAAGCGCAAGACTCGCCTGTCATCAACGAAAAAGATGAGGAAGTGTACGGCGTCTTGCTCTCCGAGCGACGCCGCAGCGGCGACACCACCCCTGGCCCTATTACTCGGAGGCGCAGATGAGCGTTTACGGTGTTGAGCAATACGAATCTGCGCACGGCGATATCGGTCTGCGCATCGATGCCGGTGAGGCGAATCGCTTGCTTCTTGCGCTCGAGCGTCTCGATCAAGAAGGCGGCCTCGAGCCAGCGCTCGCGAATCTGCGCGAAACGCTCAAAGCGGCGCTCGTCACCAAATCTTCCGGCGATACCGACAGCGCTCCCAGTACCGAATGAAAAGGACGGAGGTCAACAGCACTATGGCGGCACCGCGTAAAGGCCGTAAGAAAACAACGCGTAAGGCGACTCGCAAAAAGAGCACGAGCGGACGCAAAAAGACCACCACCCGGCGCAAGAAGAGCACCGCGCGTAAAAAGAGCACCAGCCGGCGCAAGAAAAGCACTGGGCGCAAGAAATACGGCAAGAAGGCCGGGCGTAAAGTGGAGCGCGCTATGCACGAGATGAAGCGCGGCGAACTCAAATCCGGACGCAGCGGTAAAAAGGTAACCAGCCGCAAACAGGCGATTGCAATCGGGCTCTCCGAGGCGCGCGAAAGCGGCGGAAAAGTCCCAGCGAATCCGAACCGGCGCGGATCGCGCCGCAAAAAGGGCTAAACCGGAACTGATGCTTGTGCAGCCGCCTCCTCGAGGCGGCTGCCCATTTCTTCGAGCTCGGGTTTATCGAAGAGGTGATGCGCCATCCTGAACAGCTCGGTTTCTTCTTCATCGACGTGACGCTGCACGAGGTCCATCAGCACGCCCAGTTTCGCGCGATACTGCTCGTCGGCCGGATCGAGTTTTTCCAGCGATTCGATGGTGATTTTCACGAGTTCGTGCTCTTCATACGCCTCGGCGACTTCCAGCCGTTCCTCGCTCTTCTCCGCGCGGCGCTTGAGCTCGACGTAGAAAATCTCTTCCTCGATAATCGAATGGACCCGCAGGTCGCGATCGAGTTGTTTGAAGGCGCTCAAACGTTCCGTGGCGTCGGCTGTCGTGGTTGCCTTCCCCAATAAGGCTTCCACTTCACGATGCTGCTTTTTGAGAATGCTCAGGGCGTCCACACTCTACCTCCGCTGCCAGGCCTATACCCTAAGTCCGTGCTTGACTAGGGGATATTCGTCCCGGTCCGTGCGCCTTAGGGAGTGGTCATCTGTTGGGCCCCTAGCATCTAAGCCTACGGGCAAGCCGGCGTTACGATGGTGAGAAGTCCAGGAAAGGGATGGTCCACCGATGCTACACCGGAGCCACGCGAGACCGGCTATGGGGCTCGCTTTTGCCGCACTCATGATTTCCCTCACCGCCTGCGGGGGCGGTGGTGGCGGCGGCGGCACAGTTACGCCTCCGACAACAAACCCCGGTGGATCGCCGACGCCGACGGCAACGCATTCCCCAACGCCGTCGCCCAGTCACTCTCCATCCCCGTCACCCAGTCATTCGCCGTCGCCGACGCCGAGCAACTCGCCGACTCCGAAACCGAGTCACTCGCCGTCTCCGTCGCCGTCACCATCACCGACGATGTCGCCGTCTCCATCGCCGTCACCCACAGCGCCGCCGAACAGTGCAATAACCGGCGACTACGGCGAGGCAAACGGGCAACTCACGTACGTCAATATCGGCAGCAAAGTCGCTTCACCAGTTTCGGTTAGCGGCGGCTTCCAGACTTGATTCTGTGGCCTATGTGCCCGGATCGCACGCCGGCCTGGCCGGTAACGGTGCATCGCAAAACTTGATTCCATTCAACGTTAGCGGCACCGCGATCACACCCGGTTCGCCCATCGACATCTCCGGACAATGCGTACCGCAAACGCCGCCTGTTACGTGCGACGGCTCCGCAGTCGTAATGCCGGATCAAAACACGGCAATCATCGCGCTGAACGCATTCGGATCGAACTACTTGCTCCAGGCAAACCTTACGACTTCACCGCCGACGTTCACGACGATTCCGCTTACAATGGGCACACCTGAGGACACGTCAGGGCTCGCGATGTCGCCGGACGGTCACGTGCTCGTATCCCGCGGCGCACACTTGAACGTGTTCAATGCAACCGCACCTGACGTGTACAGCGAAACGTCTCAGGTGACGATTCTGGACCCGGCCGACTCTTCCACAGGCCTGCGCGGCCGTGAAGGTGTGGACGTGTTCCAAGCGGGCAGTGGCGATTATCAAGCCCTCGTCGCCAACACCAGCACGTCACCGCAGAACGGAACGCTGTGGCTCTTCGCGGGCCTTGGAACATCGTCGCCCATGGGGGTAACAAGCACACGAATCGATCCGTCATTGCATGGATACTCCGCGGCGACGGATGGCTATACCGCGTTCGTCGGAACGGATGTCGGCATCGCAATCGTCGGGGGCGTGAACAAGCAACACTTCGCATCGGACATCACAAGCGTTGCCACACCGGCATCATGCATGGTGGGTCAAACGCTCATGCAGGTATCCAGCGTGGCCGTGATTCCGGGCAAACAAGCCTGGCTCGTCGCGATGGGATTGTCCGGCCCCGCAAGCGGTCCAGGCGGCTCGACCGGATGCATCGACGTGATGCCGATCATCTACACCAACGGCAACCCGTCACTCGGAGCGCCAGTGGAAAGCGTTCCTCTAACGGTGCCGCCCAACGACCAACTGATCACGTTCTAACTCCTAGCGTCTACTTCGAGCGGCTTGCGGGTATCAGCAGGTAGCAGCCGCTCGAAGGAGGACGCGATGAGTGACGCCGTGCAGCGCGTACGCGCAAGTGAGATCGACAGCACCACGATGCCGATTCTCGACGCGCGCAGACATCCTGGAAAACAGCAGATTCGCGGAGCGGTGCGGTACGACGAGCGTGCGCTCATCTCCGAAGAGCGGCTGACGCTTCCGCTGCCGCACGAAGGCCGCATCGTCGTGTACGCGGATTCCGACGAAGAGGCCGAGCGCGTGGCAATGCGCCTGCGCGAACAAGGTTATACGCAAGCAGCCGTCCTCGAGGGCGGCTTCGATGCATACCGCGACGCCGGTCTGCCGACCGAAGAGATCACCCAGGAGCAGCCGATTCCGGGCGAGCCCGGTACGGGCATCCCGCTCGAATAAAGGCCGGTTAGTCGCTCAAGCGCGGCGGAGAAATTTGCAGCAGGTTGAGGATATGCGATAAGCGCGTCGCATAGCTCTCCTGGCCGCTGCGCAGCAATTCGTCACGCATCTGCCGCAATTCGTCGACCGCGCGGCTTACGTTGGGTTTATTCATTTCTCGAAACATTTCGCGCGCGCGATTGAAGCGCGTCTCCTCGTCATCCTGCGGCGCGCGCCGTTCGAACGAGGGCAACTCTTCGGAGTGGCCGAGCACGATATCGCCGACGATTTCAATAATCGCATCGGCATGGACGCGTGCGTTGGTGGCCGCGAGATCGACGTAGCGTTCTTCGCGATCGCGAGCGGAGATGGCGACGAGATTCGCCTCGACACAAAGTTCGATGAGTCCGCCGACCAAGGGGACCGCTTCGGAGGCCGCTTCGAGATACGCCTCGTAGACCTCATCCTCGTCCTCGTCGGTAGCGTCCAGGTAGTCATTCCAAGCCCGGCGCGCGTCGAGAACGGCGCGATACACGTCATCTTCCATACGCATATCTTCGACGGGCGCGAGCCGCACTACTCGCGCGCCTCCCGATACAAACGCACGATGCCGCGCACACAACGGGGAGGTTATTGGGCACGGCATCGCACTAGGGTTTGCGTTTCCTGCATAACCGCGAACGTCGATGCTCGCCATTATCGATTCGTTCGTGATCGTGCGATTGCATGATACCCGCAACTAAGAATATCATGCGTTTCTGTACGTAACTGAACCGAGCTCGCTTACGGAAGGCCGCTCGGGTGGCGCAGCAAATAGCCGAGCAGGACGTCGCTGGTGGACACGAGCGGCGTTCGTTCGTCGAGCAGTGTGAGAAAGCGCTGAACGATGATGAGCCCTGCGAGCAGAATGTCGGCGCGTTGCGGATTGATTCCCGGAAGCGTTTTGCGCTGCTCCAGCGGCGTAACGGCTAAACGCGCTACCCACGCGTCGATTTCGTCCAACGTCAGCCCCGCATAAGCGAAAAATTCGCGCTTCGCGCGCATCAGCGAAACTGCCGTCGTCGCCGTGCCGCCGACGAGCACGATGCGGTCGACCCGCTGCAATTCGAGGGCCGGACCAAGTGCAGCTTCGGCCTGCACGGCGGCGAGCTTGTATGGCTTCCTGTGGAACCGGGCCGCTCGAGCCGGCGAGCGCCGCGAAGTGTTCAGTCAAGCGCACGGCTCCGATTTCGCACGAAACGTTCTGTTCGGGTGCCTGCTTTGTACCGACCGCGTATTCGGAACTTCCGCCGCCGACGTCCAGAACGCCGAATACCTCCGAGCTGCCGGCTTCTATGCCGCTGAGCGCGCCCGTAAACGAACAGGCGGCCTCTTCTTCGCCGGATATGATTTCGAGGTGCATGCCGGTTACGTTATGCACGCTGCGCGCGAACGTTGCTTCGTTGTCCGCGCGACGTAACGCGCTCGTTGCAATGACGCGCACGTCGTGCGTCAGCTCGCGCATGGCGATCAGGTGTTCGCGCATCGCTTCGAGCGTGCGCTGCATCGCCGCTTCATCTAAGTGGCCGCGTTCACGCAGGCCCTCGCCGATGCGCGTACCGGTGGCGCGGTGCAGCAAGGTTGCCGGCGGTTCGCTATCGAGGTCGGCAACCAAGGCTCGCGTCGAATTCGTGCCGACGGAAATGAGGCCGCGGATCAATGGTCGGTTGCGTGCCGCGATTCGAAGAGCGCCGCGCGCCGCTTCTTGCGCAGAAAGTGGCGCTCGTGCGCCGGCGGCAGCTCGGGGTCTTCCCACTCCTGCGTCGACTTCAAATAGCCGGTGATCTGCGCTTCGAAGTCTTCGTCGCGCAGTCTGCGGTGCAAGCAGCACCATCGGGTGGCGGCTTTCGCTCTGAAGAATGAATTCGAGTGATTTGCGCGTGAGAACGCCGCGATCGTAATACGCGCGGTGCTTCTCGACGTCGGCCGCGGGAGCGCTTGCAAGTCGCCCGTCGCCCAGGCGCACCGTCGCGCCGTAGACGTTTACGTTGATGACGACGCCGCGCAGCGTATCACTCATGCGGCTTGGGAGCCGGTTTTACGTAGATGATAGCTTCATTCGGGCGAACCAAGTGCAGGCGATCGTGAATCTCCGGGATGGCTCCCTCGGGGTCCATCAGCCTGCGCAGCTCGTGCTCCTCCTCACGCTTATGTTCCCGCAAAGCCGCAACATCTTGCTGGATGGAAGAGAGGGAGCGAGCCATCGCAATGTTCTCGTTCACGATGCGCGCGAACTGGATGGAGACGAGGGTGAAGACGACGACGGCGACGGCTCCGAAGACGAGGCGGCTGAAGAGACGAGACCAATTCCCGAATGTCCCATCTGACGCGCGTTGTTTCATCTTCTGTCCGAGTGTCCCCATGCGACGGTACTTCAGATAACGCGCCTCTCGTAGATCGCCGGCAGGCAGAGAATCAAGCCCGTCCAACGCCGGCTCTATAGCTTTCAGCACGCGCGCGATCGTTCCCCCCGCGTCGCGATGCGCGCCGCCGAGCGGTTCGGGCACGATCTCGTCGACGATCCCGAAACCTTTCAAATCCTGCGCGGTCAGTTTCAAATGCGCGGCGCTTCGTCGGCTTTGCCCGCATCGCTCCAAAGAATCGCCGCGCAGCCTTCGGGGCTTGCGACGGAATAGTAGCTGTGCTCGAGCATGATGATGCGATCGGCAATGGACAGCGCAAGCGCGCCGCCGCTGCCGCCTTCGCCGATCACGCTGGCGACGATGGGCACCGGCGCTATCTGAATTCGTACAGACAGGAGGCGATGGCTTCGGATTGCGCGCGTTCTTCGGACCCGAGTCCCGGATCGGCGCCTTTCGTATCCACGAACGTGACAACCGGTAAGCCCATGCGTCCCGCAAGTTTTGCCAAGCGCTGTACTTTGCGGTACCCCTCGGGCGAAGGCATACCGAAATTCCGCTTGAGATTTTCTTTCGTGTCGCGCCCGCGCTGCTCGCCGATGACCATCACGGCGCGTTCGTTCAGTTTCGCCAAACCGCCGATGATGGCGTGATCGTCGCGGAAGTGGCGATCGCCGTGCAGTTCGTCGAACGTGGCAAACTGCGAAATATAGTCCGCCGCCGTCGGCCGATTGGGATGACGCGCCATGTGGACTTTCTCCCACGGCGTCATCGAGCCGAAGATTTCGCGTTGGATCTCCGCGTACTTCTCTTCGAGCGCGCGAATCTCGGACGACATGTCGACGGGCTGCTGCGCATTGGCCTCGCGCAGCTCTTCGATGCGTCTCTCGAGTTCGAGCAATCCCTTTTCGCGCTCGACGATCAAATTCATCGCCACGACTATGCCGATCGCTTTCCGTTCGCGGCATAATCGAGCAGCGCACCAGCGTCGGCTTTATGTTGTGGCGATCGACCACCATGTCGATGTGCCCCTTCTCCAGCAAGAATTCCGCTGTTTGGAATTGCTCCGGCAATTTTTGGCGGATCGTTTGTTCGATGACGCGCCGTCCGGCAAAACCGATCATCGCTTTCGGCTCGGCAACGATGATATCGGCTTGAAACGCAAACGATGCAGAAACGCCGCCCGTCGTCGGATCGGTCAGCACCGTGATGAAGAGATTGCCCTCTTCCATTAAACGCGCGACGGCGGACGTGGTCTTTGCCATCTGCATGAGCGCGAGCATGCCCTCTTCCATGCGGGCGCCGCCGCTCGCGGTGAAAATGATGCACGGAAACTTGCGCTCGCGCGCGCCTTCGAGCAACATCGTGATGCGCTCGCCGACGACCGTGCCCATCGTGCCGCCGCGGAAATGAAAATCCATGACGCCGAGCGCCGCGTCGTGTCCGCCGATCTTGCCGAATCCGCACACGACGCCTTCGGTGAGTTGCGATTTCTCGCGATCGGCCGCCAATTTTGCGGGATAGCTTTCTTATCCGTCCATTGAAGCGGGTCGCCCGGCAAAACGTCGTTGCCGATCTCCGTGAAGTCGCTGTCGACCAGCGTATTGATGCGATCGAACGCCGACATGCGGAAATGGTGGCTGCATTTCGGACACACCCACAGATTCGCGGCGAGATCGCGGCGGTACAGCACCTCGCAGCATTTCGGACATTTCGACCAGAGCGCGGCCTCTTCGGTTTCTTGCGCTTTGCTGCGGCGGTGGCGCAGCCAATCGGGCATCGGCATCAGGAGCCCGCTCTCGCTTTGTTTTCCCCGTTCGGCGCTTTTGGAAAGAATCGCGCTGCGTAGAGCTTGCGCAGCTGCTTGAGATAGTTGAAGATCTCTTTTTGATTCATCTTCGATTGGCCGACGACGCGATCGGTGAAAACGTACGGAATCTCGATCGCTTTGCCGTAGTGCGCTTTCGCGATCACTTCGAGACCGATCTTGAAGCCGATGGGATCGAGCTGCACGCCTTCGAGCGCTTCACGCTTGACGAGAAAATAACCGCTCGTGATATCCTTGATGCGTGTGAGCGGCTGCGCGAGCATGCACGCAACTTTCGAGGTGATGATGCGCCGCTTGGGCCAATTGGTGATGCCGCCGCCCTCGACGTAGCGGCTCCCGACGGCAAGACCGTAACCGCTCTTCGAGCGCGTGCACCATCTGCGGCAGAATGTTGATGTCGTGGCTGAAGTCCGCATCCATCGCGCCCAGTGCTTCGCGAATCGGGACGCGCAAATTTCCAGCCGTCGATGACGCCGCTGGAAAGCCCGAGCTTGCCGGGACGGTGCAGACAGCGCACCGGCAATTCGGCGCCGAGCCGGTCCACGATCGCACCCGTCCCGTCGGGAGAATTGTCGTCCACGACGATGACTTCACCGTCCAGCGAATGCTGCGTGAAGACGTCGTTCAGCGAGCGGAGGAGCCGCTCGATGCCGCCGGCTTCATTATAGGTGGGGATGACGATCGAAAACTTCAGTCCCATGTCGATCCGAGCATATACGACACGGGCCGCTAGGGTTCCTAAAGGCGGTGGAGTAGCGGGTTCGCGGACGGATTGAAGGCCGGCCGATCGTTATACGCATCTCCGGACTGGCGCAGGCTCACGCCTTGGTCGTCCACCTGCATCGCCTCGTCGGCGGGCACCAGCGCTTCTTCGCCGCGCGCATTCCAATAGACGAGCAGAAACTCCGCAGTGCGCGCATCGCCCGATGCATACACGGCGCGTATTTCTCCGATTTGCGATCCGTTGCTGTCAAGCACGGGCGTTCCCCGCTGCAACTCTTCGAGCAACCTCGGCATTGCTGCGTTATACCCGCTTCGGGGTCCGGTGCTCCACGCGGTGGACGCGGCGCGCCGTGGGCACTTCCGCGAGCCGCAGGATGTCGGCAACGGTGCCGTGCGATTCAACCGGATGGCGTAACGGCGCCTTCACGTCGATAAGGTACACATTGCGGCGTCCGACGCGACGTTTCGTCAATACGCGTGCCTCCTGCAGATCGGCAAGAATTTGTGCGACTGCGCGTTCCGTAATACCGACCTGCTCCGCGAGGTCGCGCACACGCAGTTCCGGATCTTTCGCAAGCGCAATGAGTACGTGAGCGTGGTTGCTGAAAAACGTCCACGACCCGCGTGGGTTCATACCGGCAGTCTTGGCGGGCGGCGCAGGGGTTACCTGCACCGAATACATGATTAGGGTTCATGCATCCCGAAACCCGAGCCGGCATTCACGTTTTTCCTTTCATGAAAGCCTGTCGGGCTTATTTCGGAAGGAAAATCTTGCTAGGGTTAGGGCGGTGCATTATGCCTCTGCTCCACAATAGTTTTCCTGACCGAAGTTTTGGGCCGCGCTCAAAGTCTGGGCCAAATCGGTTGCGAAGGCGCCCAGTCGCCGAGCGCCGATGAATGCACCGCCCGGGTCGGAACGGATAGCCCGAGAAATTTTGGGCGTTCACAACTGCTGCGTCCCGATGTCGTTGCAGTTCTATTCGGCGGAAACGTCTGATATGATCGCCCGATTCATAAACCGACCTAGCGCTTGCACCCGACGCTTCAGCCGGTTAAAGTAGTTCAGGACCGACAAGACTACAAGCGCAGCCGTTTCGGTTCGCAAAATGCGCGATCCAAGCGAGATGGGCTGTGCGCCCGCGCGCTGTGCCGCTTCCGCTTCGGTATGCGAGAAGCCGCCTTCGGGGCCGATGAGAATCAGGACGTTGTTCGCCGCCGCGAGCATCCCGGGAAGGGTTCGCGCAGCGGCTCGCGCCCGGCGAGCTCCCACGGAAGCAGCACGAGATCGTAGTTCGCGAACGTCTCGCACAGATCGGCGAAGCGTTGCGGCTCCGTGACCTGCGGAACGGTGTCGCGACCGCATTGCTGCGCGGCCGTTTTCGCAAGACGCCGCCAGCGTTCGACCTTGTTCGCGCTCACGTCGGTGACAATTGTCCGTTCCGATTCGAGCGGAACGATCTCGCGCGGCGCCGAGTTCCGTGAGCTTCTCCACCACGAAGTCCATCTTCTGGCCTTTGGGCACGCCTTGCGCAACCGTGAGGTCGGGCAGCGCATTCGCTGCGGCTGCGTCGCGCTCACCGAGGTTTGCCCGAACGCTGCGTCCGTCGATTGACACCGTTGCGTTGAAACACTGCGCGGCGGAATCGATCACTTCGATCGCGTCGCCGTCGTGCATGCGCAGGACGCTGACGATTTTGTGCGCGTCGCTGCCGCCCAATGTGACGACGTCGCCGCTTTCGTGCCGGCCTTCGACGAAGAACCTACTCAGGTTTGAACGCGTCCTTGACTTTGTCGAAGAACGATCGCTCGTCGAGATGATCGCCGCCTTGACGCGCATACTCTTCGAGCAGCTCGCGCTGTCGTTTGTTTACTTTCGTCGGCACGACGACGTGAACGGTGACGACATGATCGCCGCGATGATTGCCGCGCACCGCAGGCATGCCGTGTCCGCGCATGCGGAACGTCGTGCCGGATTGCGTGCCCGGATGCATGCCCAGTGACAGTTCGCCCTCGAGCGACGGCACCGTGAATCTGCGCGCCGAGCGCCGCTTGCGGAAATGAAATCGGCACGTCGACGTACGTGTCCAACCCATCGCGTTTGAACCGCACATGCGGTGCGATGCTCAGATAGACGTACAGATCGCCGGGCGGTCCGCCGCGAATGCCGGCTTCACCGCTTCCGCTAATGCGAATGCGGCTGCCGTCGTCCACGCCGGCGGCACTTTCACCGTCAAACGCCGCTCGACTTCGCGCCGTCCGCGACCCGCGCAATCCGGACACGGCTGCTGAATGACTTGGCCGTCGCCGGCGCATTTGGTGCACGTCGATTGCGTGACGAATTGTCCGAGGGGTGTTTGGCGCACCATCCGCTGCACGCCGGTCCCGCCGCAGCGATCGCATGGAACGACAAGCGTTCCCGGCGCAGCGCCGCTGCCGCGACACGTTTCGCATTGCGCCAAATGATTGAACTGAATTTCACGCGTCGTTCCGCCAAACGCTTCTTCGAGCGTGATTTCGAGATCGTAGCGCAGATCCGATCCGCGCGCGGGCCGCTCCGGCGCGCTTGCGTTTGCTGCGCGCCCATGCGATCGCCGAAGAAAATATCGAAGATGTCGCCGAAACCGCCGGCGCCGCCGAAGCCTTGCCCGAATCCGAAATCGCCGAATCCGCCTGCGGCGCCATTGCTTACGGTGCCATAGCGGTCGTACTGCGCGCGCTTTTGCGGGTCGGAAAGCACTTCGTATGCTTCGTTGATCTCTTTGAAGCGATGCTCGGCTTCCGCTTTATTGTCGGCGACATCGGGATGGTGCTTGCGCGCAAGCGCACGGTAGGCACGTTTGATATCGTCTGCGCTCGCGCTGCGGTGCACCCCGAGCACATCATAAAAGTCTTTAGTTGGCATGCTTGCGATTGGCTTATTTGATCTCGACGTCGGACAATCGTTCGGAAAGTGTTTCAGCCGTACCCGAAGCCAACGCCATCAAACGCCCGTACGGCATGCGGCGCGGCCCCAGAATGGACAGCATACCGATTGCGTGCTGCCCAAAACGGTACGGGACCGTTACGATACTGAAGTCGGTCATTTCCTCCACACCGAGTTCATGGCCAATCTTGACCTCCGGCGATTCTGCGTTCATTGAATCCGCGACCAGGTCGTAGAGCGTCTTCTGCTCTTCGACGATGGCCAGGATAGAACGCAGCTTGCGAAGGTCATGAAATTCGGGCTGGTCGAGCAGATTCTGCGCGCCCGACGAGCTCAGCGTCGGCGAATCCGAGGCTCCTGCGTTGCGCATTGCGGTCAGAACGGCATTCTTCACGTCGTCGCCTAGTCCGAATTCTTGCGTCGCGGCCGCAATGTCGCGCTCACCGATTTCTCGCAGCGTGCGATTACCCAGACGCGCGTTGAGCGCGTTAGATAGTCTCGTCAGATCGTCGGGTTTCGCGTCGTTTGCAAGCTCGAAAAGCGACTGCGCCGACACGCCGATCGACGTGACGACGATCGCCACACCCGTGCGAGCCGACAGCCAAATCAGTCTGAATGTGCCGGAACGTCGCCGTATCTTGTGCAGGTTTGGTGACGAATGCCAAATTTTTCGAGAGCCGGCCCAGCAAACGCGTCGTGCCCTCGATGATTTCGTCGAGTTCGCGGCTCGCGTCGCGCAGCTCGTCGCGGATTCGCTTGCGATCGTCCGCCGCGAGCCGCTCGTGATGCATCAGTTGATCGACGTACATCCGATAGCCCGCGTCCGAGGGAACGCGGCCGGCCGACGTATGCGGCTGCACCAGATACCCGCTCGCCTCGAGTTCGGCCATTTCGTTGCGCACGGTCGCGCTGCTGACGCCCAGATTGTATTTATGCGTGAGCGCTTGCGAGGCGACGGGCTCGGCCGTGGCGATGTACTCGTACACCACCGTCGCCAGGATGTACGCCTTCCGCTTGTCCAGTCCGCCCCCACCGTCGCTGCTCATAGCCCTATCTTAGCAGTCTCGGCAGTGGAGTGCCAAGGCTTTAGCCGCTGGGCGATTGCTCGGCGGCTTGTCATCGCGCATCGAGCGTCTGAATCGGGTACTGCAAAACTAGCGGATCGGCCGTCACGAACGTTAGGCCTTCGATTTGCGCCTGCGCGATCATGATGCGGTCGAATGGGTCGGCATGGTGGTTGGGAAGCTCCGAGATGCTTACAGTGTGTTGCTGCAGCACCGGTAAATCGCTGCAGCCCAAATCGCGCGTACGCGCCGGAACGTAGACCGCCGGGGGTGACGGCAGCGGCAGTTTCCCAAGGCAGTATTTGACTGCAATTTCCCATGCCGCGGCAGAGGAGAGGAACAATGCGTTTGCCGGATCCTCGATCGCGTTTCGAGCGGCTTTGCGCAGCTTTCGACTTCGAGCCACTGCCCATAGGAAGACGTGGGTATCGAGCAGCAGATCCACCTACGAATCGACTCCAAAGAGCCGCTCGATCTCCGGAGATGGGGCATCGAAATCGTCGGGAATATCGAAAAGGCCGTCGTCGATTCCCAGTTTGCGTTTTCCTTTCGGCAAGTACGGCACCAACCGCGCTGCGGGGACCCTGCCGTGCGCGATAATTATCTCCTGCTCCTGGCCGCTTTCTAGGGCGCGGAGCAGTCGGGAGAGGTGCGTCTTCGCTTCGTGGATTGTAACCGTCTTCACGATGCTATTATACCATGAACTTAGTCTAGTGACTAGACTAACCGCTTGGGGTGCCTAGGGTCGGTGCCGGGGTGCCGGGCCTCGTCGTCAACGTCAACGTTTCGGCCGGACAATTCGACGACGAACATTTTGCCGACAAAAGCAGATCGAAGAAGCGCCCGAACTCGGTTCACGTGCCAGGCATCTACATCGCTCTGCACATGCTGGCCGATTCGGTATGCGAGTGGCTCAAGAGTGAGATCTTGTGAGATTTTGCGAGATCACACGTTGCATGCGTTATTCGCTTTTTGAATAGTGCGAGTTATCGCACCATTCATTATGGAGGTTTCTCATGCGAAGAACGTGCCTCCGCCACGTCTGCACCGCATTTGCGCTGCTCGCGATGTTGCTCCAGGGAACATGGGTTCTGGCAGGAACGACGGGCAGTCTCAGCGGCGTAGTTACGACGGCCAACGGTGCGCCGATTGCCGACGCACAAGTAACGGTTATGTCGCCATCTCAACGCGCGACTACTCGTACAGACGCAAGCGGACATTTTTCATTTCTCTCGTTAGCCCCTGATACATACACGGTAGGCGCAGAAAAGGACGGTTATGCGCCGACGTCCATGCCGGGCGTCACCGTATTCGCGGATCAAACTCAGACGCTGCAAGTGCAGATGAGTCAAACGCTGCGAACGATCGCGGTCGTACACACGGCCGCGCAAGGCAATCTGGTCAAGGCCGGTACGACGACGGACGTTTATCAAGTGAGTTCTGCGAGCGCCGGAGCGCTTGCGACGTCCGGCGGCGGCAACAATCTCAACAGCGCATACTCGGCAATTTATTCTATGCCCGGTGTGGTGGGATTGCCCGGAAACTTCGGCTTCGGCCAAGTTTTTTACATTCACGGCTCCAGCTACAATCAAATCGGTTACGAATTCGACGGCGTTCCGGTGAATCGCGCCTTCGACAACTACAACGCCAATTCGCTTTCGAATCTCGGAAACCAGACGACGGAAGTCTACACGGGAGGCGGCCCCGCGAGCGCGACGTCGCCTACGCTGGGCGGGTACATCAATCAGGTCATCAAGACCGGCACGTATCCCGGCTACGGCAATCTCACGTTTGGAATCGGTGCGCCGGCGTTCTTCCATAAAGCCGACGCCGAAGCCGGCGGCGCGAGCCCGGATCGAAACTTCTCGTGGTACGCAGCGGTTCGCGGCGACAACATGATCCCCAATCAGTTCACGGAGCAGAACGGTGGCGACCTGAATGCCGACGGTAATAACAAATTCGGCCAACAGGGCGCCGCTTTCAACACGCTGCTCGACCCCGCGCAGTCTGTTCGGCATCACCGCGAGCGGTCGAGGGCCGTGGTCCGACTGCACAAATAGCGGTGCGACCGCTCCGGCGAGCGGGTCGTACCTTTCGCCGATTCTCGCGGGTCTTTACGGCAGTTCAGGCATGCTCAACGCGTGCAACGTGTACGGACCCATCGCGGGCACGAACACGATTGCGCTGCGCGGCAACGACCTGAGCGATCGCGAAGCCGTGATCAATCTCCATTTCGGCATCCCGCACAAGTACGATTCGGGACGCGACGACGTGCAGATCCTTTTCAACAACTTCTACTACCAAACGACGGGATGGGATAACATCTCCACGTTCGGCGGTTTGCCGTTCCTGCAGTCGATGTTCGTTCCGGCGGGAACCAATCCCGATGGCACGGGCAACTACAACACGTTCCTCGTCAATGCGCTCGGCGCTCCCGCGGGCTCGAATTTCCTCGGTCCCGCCGCTTCGCCGGCGTACGCCGGACTGTGCGACTATTTCAATCTCTTCGCACTGTTCGGCGCATCGCCGCCATGCGCGGCGACGACGCCGACCACATCACCCGTTCCGTACTTCGACGGCTTCCAAGTCGTCAATGCGGGGTTCGGGCAATCGGCGCTCGGTTCGCCGAATATCGTTGCGCCGTACCTCTTCCCTGCAACCAACCAGAACCGCGCATTCCAATCGGGGTTCTCGCCATACCAAGTTTCCAACACGAACAACAACGGATCCATCTTCAAAGTGCAGTATCAGAAGAACTTCGGCAGTAACGCCTATCTGCGCGTGTACGGCTACACGTTCTACTCCGATTGGCTGCAGACGGATCCCAACTTCGGCGTGGCGCCGTTCTTCATCGGGGGGGCGACGGCGGGCGACTACGAGTTGAACACGCATACGCGCGGAGCGTTCGCACAGTTTGCCGATCAGCTGAGCCCGCAGCATTTGCTCAGCGTGACCGGCAGCTACACGGCGTCGACGCCACTGCGCTGGAATAACTCGCAGTTCCAGTTCTCGCCGGCGAGCACGCCGATTGCAACGCTGCAAGCGCCGAACGGCGCCTGCTATGCCGCGTACAACAACGCGCAAGGGCGCACGATCATCGATCCGGCGTATCCGACGACGTTGACCGCGGGCACGCAGGTCTCGTGCTTGTCGTCACTCGCGGGCGCACCGATCGGTGCGGTTCAAGCGGGACAAAACGGCTGCGGCGTTCCGCTTTCATGCCTCGCCCCGATACCGGCGGGTGTTCCTGCGGGCACGTCGTGGCTGTTGACGCAGAACCTCGCGCCGTTCGCAAACATCAATACGGTCAAACCGAAGTTCTACGACGTAGCACTACAGGACGAGTTCCGGCCGACTGCACGCTGGGACATCGACGCCGGCGTGCGCTTCGAAAGCTACGGCTACGGGCTGGGAGACTACGCGTCTGCATCGCAGCAATTCTGGTTCGACCAGATCAATGCGACGGCGTGCGTAGAACCAAGCGGCTTACTCCAGACGCCGTCGGTGAACATCAATCCAACGCCGCGCTTTCCCGGCACGAGCAGCTACGCCGGATTCGTCACGACCGCACCCGGTGCGCCGTGTCCGGCCGACCTCGTTACTGGACAGCAGGCTTACCATCCCGGCACGCACGGAATTCCGGCGATAACACTCGGCGGTTCCGGCACCATCACCGACAAGACGCTCTCACCGCGTTTCGGCTTCACCTATACGATGGGGCCAAACTCGGTGCTGCGTCTTTCGTACGGCCGCTATACGCAACCCACGCCGACTGCATTCGAACAGGTGCTGACGTATCCCGACGGATACCGGATGGCAACGAACCTGTTCAATTCGCAGTACTACAACATCGGCTTGCCGTCGGTCGTGCACAACAATCCGATCCAATTCTCCAACAACGTCGACCTCTCGTTCGAACAGCGCATTCCGAACACCGATTGGAGCCTCAAACTCTCTCCATTCTACCGGCTCACGTCGAACCAGTCGGTTCAGGTTGCACTGCCCGGCGGACTCTCCGGTGCGTTTAACTCGGGCACGCAACGGACCCACGGCGTCGAGCTCGCGATTGCCAAGGGAAATCCGGCGGAGAACGGCTGGTCAGGGCAGCTTTCGTATACGTACACCGATGCGAACCTGCGCTACAACCTCATCGACGGCGCGAACATCATCACGACGCTGACGAGATCGCTCCAGCCGTTTCTGTCCCTCGAGAAGATCAACGGCGGCTCGCCATGTTATCTCGCGGGCGCTCCCCAGACGACTTGCACTCCCGGAACGCCGGGTCTGGTTGCGAATCCGTACCACAACGAAACGATCACGCAGGCTCAGATAAACTCGGAGTTCCCGGTCGACGGGTTCTATCCGACGTATGCCAATCTGTTTCCGTACGGATTGCTCTTGGGCGATGGCGCAACGGCGATTCCGCCGAACGTGTTCGCCGGTTTCCTCAACTGGAAGCACAACAAGCTGCAAGCTGCGCTAACGGCGAATCTTTGGGAAGGCTTCTCGTACGGAGCGCCCACCGACATTCCGGGTTTGGATCCGCGAACGTGTATTGCGAACCAAGGCGATATCGGCGTCGTGCCGGGATCGCTGAACGCGGATTATCAAACCTGCGCAACAAACATCGCAATTCCGAATCCCCTCACCGGTCAGTTCGATAAAATCGGACAATACCGCAATCCGTGGGAACTCAACGTCGGCATGCAGATCGGCTACGACATCACGCCGAACATCCGCGCATCCGTTCTGCTTGCAAACGTCTACAACCATTGCTTTGCGGGAAGCGCCGAACCGTGGACCAAGGCGTATGCGCCGAATCAGTTCATCTGTGAGTACGTGCCGAACTCTACGTACGTCGGCGTGCAGCCGGGCGCGGGTTTCTTCTACGGAAATAGCCCGCACGATTCGGTAAACGGAACGACGGGATATCCGCTGGTATTCGATCAGGCGTACGCGCCGAGCTCGAACCAGATTCCGACGCCGTTCCAGGCGTATTTCCAAGTACAAGTCCGCATCTAGGGAGCTGCGGGCACAGGCGGGGCCGTCAGCACATGCTGCACGGCCCCGTCCAACTCGTGCCACGACAATTCGCCCACTGACACGTACGTGACGTTGCCTTGGGCATCAAGGACGAGCGTATCCGGAACCTCGGAGAGCGAGTACGCCTTGTAGATATCGCTCTGCTGGTCATTTACAACGGGCAGCGTAATATCGTGGTTGCGCAGATAAGCGCGGGCAATGCCCGGCTGCTCGTCCCAATCGACGGTCACGATAGTGACCTTGTCGCCGTACGTCTGAGCGAGACGCTCGAAGTACGGCAACTCTGCGGTGCACGGCGGGCACCATGACGCCCAAAAGTTGATGACGACCGGCTTGCCGTGCAGCGTCGAAAGCCGCTCGCTTCCTTGCGGAGTTTGAACGACGAAGTCCGGCGGCGGCGCTCCGTAATGGATTGCCGGCAAACCCGTGCCCGCGATGAGCGCGAGCACCAAAGCGGCGAGGATACCCACGAGCGACTTTTTCTGCAGGCATGCCATGACATTCCCGGTAAATCGGCCGAACATGAAGACCGCCGAATCCATCGAGGCGCTCTCTCAGGAGAGCCGCCGCTTTCCGCCCTCGCCGCAGTTCGCCGCCCGCGCCAACGCGCAACCCGGTATTTATGAGGAAGCGGAGCGCGATTATTTAGAATTTTGGGCGTCGTGGGCGCGCAAACTCGAGTGGATGAAGCCCTTTACGCAGATTTTGGACTGGAACGAGCCGTTCGCGCGCTGGTTTGCCGACGGTGAGCTCAACGTCTCCGTGAATTGCCTCGACCGTCACGTGCGAGCCGGCAAAGGCGAGAAGATCGCCTACTACTACGAAGGCGAACCGGGCGATCGGTGGACTATCACGTACAAGCAATTGCTCGATGACGTTTGCCGATTTGCAAACGGACTGCGCAAACTCGGCATCAAGAAGGGCGATCGCGTCGCCATCTACATGCCGATGATTCCGGAGTTGCCCGTCGCGATGCTTGCGTGCTCGCGCATCGGCGCACCGCACTCGGTCATATTCGGCGGTTTCTCTCCGGATTCGATCATCGATCGCGTGAACGACGCGCAGTGCGTGGCCCTGATTACCGCGGATCACGGTTGGCGCCGCGGCAACAAGATCGCGCTCAAGCGCAATTGCGACGTCGCGATGGAGCAGACGGCGTCCATCAAGCATTGCATCGTTGCTAAACGTACCGAAGACTACGTGCTGATGCACGAAGGCCGCGACGTCTGGTGGGACGACGTCGTGGAAGACCAGCCCACGACTTGCGAACCCGAGCGCATGAACGCCGAGGATTTGCTGTATCTGCTCTATACCAGCGGCACGACGGCGAAACCCAAGGGCATCAAGCACACCACCGGCGGCTATTTGACGCACTGCACGATGACGCACAAACTCGTCTTCGATTTGAAAGAAGACGAGGACGTCTACTGGTGCGCGGCCGACATCGGCTGGGTGACTGGCCACTCGTACATCGTGTACGGCCCGCTTGCGAACGGCGCGACGAGCGTGATGTACGAAGGCACGCCGGATTTTCCAGACAAGGACCGCTTGTGGTCGATCATCGAGCGGTACAAAGTGACGATCCTTTATACGGCGCCGACCGCAATTCGTACGTTCATGAAGTGGGGCGACGAGTATCCGGGCAAACACGATCTTTCGTCGCTGCGTTTGCTGGGATCCGTCGGTGAACCGATCAATCCCGAAGCGTGGATGTGGTACCGCGACCACATCGGCGGCAATCGCTGTCCCGTGGTCGACACGTGGTGGCAAACCGAAACAGGCGGCATCATGATTTCGCCGCTGCCCGGTATTACGTCGACGCCGCCGGGAAGCGCAACATTTCCGCTGCCCGGCATGCAAGCCGACATCGTGAACGACAAGGGCGAGTCCGTTCCGCTCGGCGGAGGCGGTTACGTCGTGCTCACGCGTCCGTGGCCGGGTATGCTGCGCGGCATTTGGGGCGACGACGAGCGTTACAAGCAAACGTATTGGTCGAAGTTCGAGCACAGGTATCTTGCAGGCGACGGCTGCCGGCGTGACACGGACGGCAACTACTGGTTCATGGGACGCATCGACGACGTGATGAACGTCAGCGGCCACCGCATCTCCACAACGGAAGTGGAAAGCGCGCTGGTCGAGCATCCGCGCGTCGCCGAAGCCGCCGTGTGCGGCAAATTGGACGATATGACCGGGCAAGCTATCTACGCGTTCGTTTCGCTGCGCGGCGGCGGAGTCGGCAGCAAAGAACTCGGCGAGGAGTTGCGCGAGCATGTTGCAACGAAACTCGGCAAATTCACCAAGCCGAAGTACATCACGTTCACGCAAGAACTGCCCAAGACGCGCAGCGGCAAAATCATGAGGCGCTTACTGCGCGACGTTGCCGAAGGCCGCCAACTCGGCGACACGACAACGCTCGCCGATTCAACCGTGGTCGAAGAAATCAAAGAACGCGCAAAAGTCGAAGTAACAACCGACGACTAGCGCAACGCGCGTTGTGTCACGCTGACAATTTACGGTTTGGGTGTTGGTGACGCCATCATGTGGTGGGCGTTCGTGCTGTGCATCTTCGAATGCATGGCGTTGGAGTGCATCATGCTATTGCTCTTCATGTGGTTGTGCATCGAACTATGCATGGCGCTGCTGTGCATCATTGAGTGCGGATGCGGCGACGGCGTCGCCATAGTCGCCGCCAAAAGTATGATAAACAGGTTCACAGGACAGCTCCTAAAGAAAGCGTTTTGTCCTTAGAACGCCTGCACGGCCTGGCTGGATGACTCCGTAAACCGAACCTTCGGGTGCATCCACGACCTGCCAGGCGGAGCGCTCACCGCCGGCCGATGGGACCTTGTTCTCTGTAAATCCGGCCCGTCCGCGAGTATGCTTGCGGCAACTCTTGTGAGTTGATTGGGGATGCGCTCATGCGTACATCGGGTTGGCTCGTGCTTTTCGGCGCCGCCGTTTTTGCCGCGTGCGCATCACATGCCTCCACTCCCTACGTTGCGACCGGCAACCAAAGCCAAGACGTCTCCGGCCAGGTTCTTGGAGCATCAGCGAGCAAAATTACCTATTATAACGTCGGCTCGGAAACAAACGATTACAACGGCTTTGCGGCCTACGTCGGCGCAAACGGCATGATTTACTACAGCGTTTTTGCGCAGCCGACGTGCAATCCGAGCGGTCAGTGCGCCGCGATTCAGGGCAATGCCGGTCAGCTGGATCCCGCGACGAAAGCGTTCAGCGAAGTTACGCTCTACGGCGAACCGCTCGGCGTCACGCAAACGTCCGACGGTGCCGTTTGGGTTGCGGAAAATACGCAGATAAAAGGCGGGGCGAACGGTATCATCGCGCGTCTCTCACCGTTTTCATCAGCCGGATTGACGGAAATTCCGCTTCCGGCGGGCGCGCCGGGTACGACGCCCGAACCGCGCGACGTCGCGGTCGGTCCGGACACGAACCTGTGGTTTACGGATCAACTCGGCGCACGCATCGGAAAACTTTCACCCGCGGGTCCGTATAACACGGCGGCTATGACCATGTATGCCGTTCCGAACGGACCGGTGGGAACGCCGCAGTTATCAGCGCGTCCGTGGGGCCTTGCAAGCGGTTCCGACGGCAACATCTGGTTGGCCGATCGTCTCAACGGCGTCATCTACAAGAGCACGACAAGCGGAGCGATGACCGGCTACGTAACGCCCGAGCAAGTGAAGCTCGGCGCCAATACCTCAGCCGCCCCGTCTTATCTGGCCCTGGGAAGCAACGGGCGGCAGTTCTTCACCGAGTCGACGTCGCCCGGCGTCTTTCGCGGCGTCAGCACGAGCGGTTCTTTTTCGAAGATCGCTCTTCCGAGCGGTTCCATTCCGTATTTGACCGCTTCGAACGGGAACATCATCGCCTTTAACGATATTCAGAACAGCGCAATCGGCATCTATAACGTAACGACACGCGCCATCGTCGAACTTCCCACAAAGACACTGGTTCAGCCGACGTACAAGTCACCGGACGGAGTTGCCGTGCAATCGGCAAGCAGCATCTGGTTCGCGTGTTTCGGTCCGCCACCCAGCGGCAAGCCGCTGTGCCTAGGAAACCTGCAGCTTGCGTCCACGTGGGCCGTGTTTCCAGCGACGACGATCACCGTGAAGACCGGCGCTGCGAATGCCCAGCTCATCGGCATCGGTGAAACCGGAGACAGCGGTCCGTTCACCGCCGTCTCCTCGAACACGAGTATTGCCACCGTCGCAAGCAGTAACGTTTCCGGAGACGATCACAACTTCGTCATTACGGGCATCGCCGGGGGCGCCGCTACGGTGACGTTCACCGATGCGGCAACACGCAACGTCGCCGTGGCAGTAACGGTGAAGTAGCAATCCGCGCGTCTCATTCTCCCTCGTTTCCGGAGAGATAGTTCGCTGCTGCACCGGTTTCGCTGTGCACCTTCGCACCGTTGTGGGAAGGCCCGTGCACCACGGCAAAACCAGACTGGAAACCGGTGCGTTTGCGAAGCGCCGCTACCGCGACGTAGAGCACCGGCACGAAGACCAGATTGAGCACGGTCGAAACGACCATTCCGCCGAACACGGCCGTGCCTAGCGAGTTTCGGCTTGCGCTTCCCGCGCCCGTGGCAAACACGAGCGGCATGATACCGAAGATGAACGCGAGCGAGGTCATCATAATCGGCCGGAACCGAATCTCCGCCGCTTGACGGACGGCGTCGATGGCGCTCAAACCCTGGCGCCGAAGTTGATTTGCAAACTCGACGATAAGGATCGCATTCTTCGAAGCGAGGCCGATGAGCATCACTAACCCGACCTGCACGAATACGTCGCTTGGAAACTGCCGAATGCCGATTGCCCAAAGCGCTCCGAGCACGGCGATCGGAACCGATAGCAGAATGATGAACGGATCCCAGAAGTTCTCATACTGCGCGGCGAGCACGAGAAACACGAACAGCAAGCCCAGCGCGAAGATAATCGTTGCCAGATGCCCGCCTTCGATTTGGTCGAGCGAGAGGCCGAACCAGGCGTAACCCATGCCTGCCGGGAGTGTCTTGTTTGCGGCGGTTTCCATCGCATTGATTGCGTCGCCCGAACCCACGCCGGGTTTCGGCACGCCGTCGACCTCGATGGAGCGAAACAGATTGAAGTGCGAGATTTCCGTCGGAACTTTCGACTGCGATTGCGTCACGAGCGTGCTCAGCGGTACCAGACCGCCGTCCGGCGATCGCACGTACATGCGCGCCAAGCCTGCCGGATTGTCGCGGTACGCGTTCTCCGCCTGGACATACACTCGATAGGAGCGGTTGTTCAGATCGAAATCGTTGACGTACTGCGATCCCATCAGCGTACCGAGCGTGTCTGCGACGTCGCTAAACGGAATATTCAACGCCTCGGCCTTGGTGCGGTCGACAGTCAAATTGAGTTGCGGCAGGTCGCTGCGAAACGCCGTGAAGACCGCAGCAAGGCGCGGATCGGCGTTTGCCGCTTGCAGTAGACCGTAGGTCGCGGGCGTCGTGCGATCGAAGCCGAGATCGTTTTGATCCAAAACTTGGAACTGAAAACCTCCGAAGTTTCCGATGCCCTGGACGGGAGGCGGATTGACCGGGAAGATTTGTGCATCCGTTTCGGATGAGACTGCGAAATAAATGCGGCCGAGAATCGAACGGAAATCATGTCCGGGCCCGCGCCGCTCCGACCATGGCTTGAGCGGCAGGAACATCACGCCGCGATTCGGGGCGTTCCCGGTGAATCCGAAGCCGTCCACGGAAAAGACGCCTTCCGCTTCGGGAACGATTTGCTGAAGTTTCGCCGCTAGTTGAGTCGAAACGCGACGCTCGTAGTCCACGGAAGTGCCGACGGGCGCCTGAAGAACCACCAAGAGATAGCCTTGATCCTCGTCCGGAATGAACGCGCTCGGCGTGCGCGCATAGGTGATCACCGTGAGCGCCAAAAGAGCGGCGAACACGGTTAACACAATCGCGGGTCGCCGGAACAAATGCGGCAAGAAGCCGTGGTACGCGCTGCGGACGGCTTTGATCGCGGCATTTATCGCGCGGAAGATTCCCGGCTCCCGATGCGGCCTCCCGAGCAGCATTGCGGAAAGTGACGGCGCGAGCGTCAATGCGGTAAAGAGCGAGATGGAAATCGAGCAGGCAATCGTAATCGCGAATTGCTTGTAGAGCACGCCCGTCGAGCCGGGAAAGAATCCGACCGGTACAAACACCGCGAGCAGCACGAGTGACGTCGCAACGACCGCACCGGTGATCTCTTTCACCGCTGCTGCCGCACCGGCAAAGGGGCTCATGTTTTTCTCTTGCACGAAACGCGCGATATTCTCGATGACGACAATGGCGTCGTCTACCACGAGCCCGGTCGCAAGCGTGATGCCGAAGAGCGTGAGCGTGTTGATTGAGAAGCCGAGCGCCTTGAGCAGCGCAAACGTTCCGATTAACGAGACGGGAATCGTAATGACCGGAACGAGCGTCATCCGCCAATTCTGCAAGAAGAAGTAAATGACAAGCACGACCAGCGCAATCGCCATCGCGAGCGTGAGAACGACCTCGCGAATCGACTCACGAACGAAGAGCGTCGCATCGAACGGAATGACGTACGAGACGCCCGGCGGAAACGTCTTGGACAGCTGCGTCAGCGTGGCTCGAACTTTGGTAGCGACATCCAGCGCATTCGCGTCCTGCGCCTGGATGACGCCGAATCCGATCGTGTATTTGCCGTTCCAATGCGCAGCGGTCGAATAATCTTCCGCTCCGAGTTCCGCGCGTCCCACGTCGGCAAGGCGCACGTAGGCTCCGCCTGGCTCCGATTTGAGGATGATGCGATCGAACTGCTCGGGCGTTGAAAGCCGGCCGTTTACATTGAGTTGCAGCTGATAATCTTGACGACCGTTGGTCGGCGGCTCGCCTACCGCCCCTGCCGCGACTTGCACGTTTTGACTCTGAATCGCCGAGACGACGTCGCTTACGGCCAGGCCTTCGGCTTGCAGTCGAACGGGATCGAGCCACACGCGCATGGCATAGCGGCGCAGGCCGAAAACGATGACGTCCTCGACGCCGGGCACGCGCTTGAGCGCGTCGACGACGTGGTGTTCGGCGTATTCGCTCAAATCGTTTTCGCGCATCCGGCCGTCGGACATGATGCCGACGCCCAGAATGATCGCCGCCGATGATTTCTTGACGGAGACGCCGGTTTGACGCACGGCGTCGGGAAGGCGCCCCGTTGCACTGAGCACCGCGTTTTGCACATCGGCTTGCGCAGCGTCGAGATCGCGTCCGAGGTTGAACGTTGCCGTGATCACCGATGTGCCATCGTTGCTGCTGGTTGAACGCAGATAGCGCAGGCCGGGAACGCCGTTGATCGCCTCTTCCAGCGGTGTCGTCACCGCGCTTTCGACCGCTTCGGCATTCGCGCCGATGTAGTTCGTCGTGACGGTCACTTCGGGAGGTGCCACTTTGGGATACTGCGCGATGGGCAGCGCCGGAATCGCGATGAGACCCGCGATCATAATCACCGCGGATGCGACGCCCGCCAAAATCGGCCGCCGAAGAAACGCGGAAATCACGATTCGCCCCCCGCTAGGGCGCCGCGAAGCTGAAGACGCGCGCGGTGCAAATGCGTGCGCACCGTATGATACGGCATATGCAAGCGCATCGATATCTCGCGGCTGGAATAGCCCTGCACGTCGTGCAGCATGAACGCCTGCCGATGCTTGGGCGCGAGCTCGCGTATAGCGAAGGCAATGCGCTGGGCGCTTTCCTGCCGCAAGACGTCGTAATCGGGTCCGCCGCGCTCGATGACGTCGTCCGGATTGACGATTTGCTCGCCGCTGCGGCGACGCAGCAACGTCAGCGCCGTGTTCTGCGTTATCTTGAGCAGCCAAGGCGCCGCCTGAGCACCGGGCGTAAACCGTCCGCGCGAGCGCCAAGCGCGCTCGAGCGCTTCCTGAACGACGTCTTCCGCGTCGTTGGCGTTTCTTACGATCGCCTTCGCACGCCGAAGCATAAGCGACCGGTGCTGCGCGAGCGCCTGCACAAAAATTGCGTCTCCCATGTTTTCTCCGAAACCGTTTGTCGTTTCAATCACTACGACGAACGAGCGGTTCCAGAATCGACACGAATAAGGAGACCGGATTTATCCTAGCACCGCCAGGTGCAGGTTTACTCGCCTCCGATACCGAGCTCGGAAATTTTGCCTTGGTCGTCAACCGCGATGGTCAGATCGAGGGTGGCGCCCTTGAAGCCGACACTATACTGATACGCGGTCGCGCCGTTCGCTTTGCTCTTGCCGCGATACACGAACGACGTGGGGTTGCCTAACGGCGCGAGGCCTTCTTTCATGCCGGCTACCCCCTGCGGCGTCAAGTGCTTGGCAAATGCTGCGGAAAGCTGCGACTTATCGATGTCTCCGGTTTGCATTCGGTGCACCCATTGGCGCGCCAGCGCGGTTATGGCCGGATCTTCACCTTTCGCCGGCTTCATTTCCGCTGCGGCGATTGCGGGGTTCAGTGCATCAAATGTTTGGTCGGCAATAAACCCCGGATCGAGTCCCGCTACGTTGGTGAGAACGATGACGAACTGGTGCAAGCTCGGAAAGTACTCGTTCTCCGACGCGAATCCGAACGTGCCGCCGCTGTGCGCGATTTCTGGGAGTCCCGCTTTTTTCTCAATAAACCATCCAAAGCCGTAGCCCGTCGACTTTCCGGATGATAACTGATGCGCCGTCGTGGCCAGCGCGACGTCTTGCGAACTGACGACTTTGCCGCCAAAGAAAGCCGTGTCCCACTTCGACATGTCCGACGCGGTTGAAACGATGCCGCCGGCTGCGCCGGCCCAGGGGCCATGCAGAGGCGGCGAAACTTGCAGTTGGCCTTTCTTTCCGCGCGTATAGCCGGTTGCGGCGTCCGGCATCCCCGGCTCATCTTGAATGAACCCGCTCCGCGTCATCCCGACCGGGTCGAAAATATTTTTGCGGATATACGTCTCCCACGGCATGTGCGAGGCGCGTGCGACCACTGCGCCAAGCAGGATATAATTCGTGTTGCTGTACTCGAAGCGCGCGCCGGGTTTGAAATCCAACGGTTTTTTCGCGATGAGTGCAATCGCCGGATCCACTCCGCCCGGCGTGCTCCCGGCAATGTGCACGAAATGGTTGACGTCGGTGTAGTTTGGGACACCGCTGACCTGCCAGAGCAATTGCTCGATCGTGATGTCCTTGCCGCGCTGATACTCCGGCACGTACTTGCCGAGCGGGTCGGTGAGGTTGAGCTTACCCTGTTCCTTGAGTTGCAAGATCGCCGCTGCGGTGAACTGCTTGGTCACCGACCCGATTTCGAATTGCGTTTGCGGCGTTGCCGGCACCCGTCGACGCATGTTCGCCATGCCGTAGGCATCGTCGACGACAAGTTTTCCGGACCGCACGACGCCAATCTCGGCGGCAGGAGTCTTGTTGGCCTGGACGGCGTTTTGCAGCGCAACCGAAAGCGTAACTGCAGCGAGCATTATTCCTCCACTATTCTTTTAGACTGGCTTTGCCTGAGATAATGTCACGGACGGGCACCGCGGGATAGCCGACACTCGCGTTGAGGCTGTCATCCCACGCCCACAACGTAAGGTTTCGCAATTCCGTTGCCCCGGCAGCCAAACGTGCATTTACGAAACTGACCGCCTGCGGCGAGCCGGTTTCGAAGCCGCCGCTCTTTTCTATTTCATAGAGTTGCGAAACGGTGTGAGCGGACGCGAGCAGATACCGCTCGATTTCGTGCATCACCGTTTCTTGCGAGAGTAACGTCGCGGGATCGCTCAGCGCGGAATGCGGGGCGACAAACTTCGCGACTTCCGATTCGCTTGCGAACTTGTCGACGAAGTCGCTTTCGAAGAACGAGTGCGTCCGGTGTGACTGCGTAAAACCGTTCGGATTCGGATAGTCGCCCCAGCCGTTGAAGTGCACGGTGACGTGCAGCGGCTGCGAGCCGTCGCCCACGAAATGGCTCCAAACACCGACGTCGCGCAGAATCAGTTGCTCGTCGAGCGCTTTCACGCTGCCTTTGTCGACACGCCAGTACGCAAAGTCCGAGCGAAGCTGTTCCCAGCCGTCGAGAATCGCGTATGGCAGATAGCCTTCGCGGTAGGGATCCGTCCCGGCGGCGTGCAGCGCCGCATCGTACGCTTCTTGCGAGACCGGCAGCGCGTCGAACGGCACCGCGCCGGCAACCGTGTCGTTATCTCCCACGTCGATATAATGGCCGGGGTCGTTGTCCGCGTCCCACGAGCGTCCGGAGCCTTTCAAGCGGTCTTCTTCCGGACCGAGGTAGCCGATTTCGAATGTCGCTTGCGGCGTTCTCAAAAATGGTGGAACGCTTTGCACGGCAATCGCTTTTGCGCCAAGCGTGCTGATTATCGTGTGACCCCGCTCTCCCCACGCGAGCGCGGGCGAAGCGGCCGCGAACGTGATGGCAGCGGCAAGAAGGGCGATGCGATAACTCATTGCGTCCTAAAAAACTCCGTCAGTTCGTCTAAGTGCGTGATGCGTGTTGCCGGAGGCAGTGCGTTCAAAATAATCGCGCCGAAGCGTGAAGAAGCGGCGCGGCCATCGAGAATCGCCACCAGTCCTCGATCGCTTTTACTGCGGATAAGACGGCCGAATCCCTGTTTGAGCCGGACGATGGCCGACGGGATCATGTAGTGCTCGAAGCCGCTTTGGCCGCGCGCTTCAATCGATTCGATGCGCGCCTGCACGAGCGGATCGGCGGGAGACGGAAACGGCAGCCGGTCGATGATGACGCACGAGAGCTGCTCGCCCACCACGTCGATGCCTTCCCAAAACGTGCCTGTTGCAAAGAGCACCGCGTTCGGCGTGGAGCGGAACCATTCGAGCAAATGCGTTCGGGGCAATTCGCCCTGCAGACGAACCGGATAAGAAATGCGTTCACGCACCAGAGCGTACACCTCGCGCAAACGTGCGTACGATGTGAATAGGACGAATGCGCGTCCCCTGCTGCGGTCGAGACACTCTTCCACCAACGGCGCGGCGCGGCGGCCAAAGTCCGCACCCTTCGGATTCAACGCCGGCGGCGCGACGTAGAGCCGCGCTTGCGATGGATAGTTGAAAGGCGAAGGCGCGATGAGTTCCTGCGCTTCCTGAACGCCGAGCGACCGTTTGAGAAAATCAAACGCACCGCGCTCGACTGCGGAGCCGTTGGCAATCGTCGCACTCGTCATCACGACGCTCGTCGTGCGCTCGAAAAGTGCCGCTTGCAGAAAATCGGCGACGTCGAACGGCGCGCTGTTCAATTGGTAGCGCGCGTCGCTCTCGCCGCGCTCGACCCACGCGATTGCCGTTTCCGTCGGCTGCTGCGCTCGGTCGATTGTCGCCTGATGCGCGAGAATCGCGCGCATCGCAAGATCGCGGCGACGCTCCGCTTCGGCGTCGTTTTGCGGCCGCTTTTTCAAGCCGTCGTGCCAGTTCGCGTACAGCCAGTTCTCGAGTTTGAACAGCGTTTCTCGCAGCGTTTCCAGCGCCGGCCAGGCGTCGTCGTTCGCGTGAAGCGGATAGCGGTCGCCGGGGACCTTCGCGAGCGCCGACTCGAGGCCGCGCATCCCGCTCTCGAAATCGCCGTCGAAATGCCCCGGCATCGTGTACGAACGGTGCAGCTTGCGCAGCATACGCCCAATCGTCGTCCGCGAAAGCGTTGCGGTTAGGGCCGCCGTCGCCCAGCGCTCACATTGATGCGCTTCGTCGAGAATCGCGAAATCGTACGGCGGCAGAAGTCCGCCGCCCATCGCGAGGTCCAAAAAGAACAGCGCGTGATTGACGACGACGATGTCGGCGTATTTCGCCTCGTCGCGCTTGCGAAAAAAGAAACAATCGCGGAAATGCTCGCAGAACTCGCCGACGCAATCGTCGGCGTCGGCGTCGAGCTGCTCCCACTCATCGCCCGGCGGCGAGAACGGCAGTTCCGCGCGGTCGCCGGTTTGCGTGCGCTCGCCCCACGTCCAGATCTGCTGCATCGAGCGCGATGATGCCAGGAGCCGCTCCGAGCGCATACGCTCCAGTTTCTGCTTGCAGAGATAATGGGTGCGGCCTTTGAGCAGCGTGATTCTCGCGGGAATATCCAGCGCTTTAGTGACCAGCGGAATGTCTTTTTGAAAGAGCTGCTCCTGCAGCGCGATCGTGCCGGTCGAGAGCACGATCTTCTTCCCGCTGCGCAGCGCCGGAACCAGATACGCGAGCGATTTTCCCACGCCCGTGCCGGCTTCCACGATCGTGTGCATGCCTTCGAGGAAACCGCGCTCGATGAGTTGCGCCATTTGCACTTGCCCCGGACGCGCCTCGAATCCCTCGAGTGCACGCTCGATGGGACCGCCCGCGGCGAAGACGTCGTCAATCGCGATCATTGGGCATCTCGACGTGCGATTCGTATTCCGCACCGCTGGACGGGTCGTACACGCGCGTCATCAACGGACGCGGCGGCGAAAAAATGAGATATGTCGTAATGAAACCGGCGATGAGTCCGCCGATGTGCGCCTGCCATGAGATTCCCGGAAACGAAAACGACCACACCAAGTTGAGAATGAGGATGCCGATGTTCGCGCGCACCAAGTCCCTGCCGCGATCGCCGAGTTTGAAACCGATCGCAAAAAGCGCGCCGAATAAACCGAAAATCGCGCCGCTCGCACCAAGTGTCGAAGTATGGGGTGCGGAAAAGTAGACCACGCAGAATCCGGATATGACGAGCGAAACGAAGTACACGACGAGCATGCGCATCGGCCGCAGCGCCATCTCGATGAATCGCCCGAGCCAGTACAGTGAGAGCATGTTCACGCCGATGTGAATGATGCTGCCGTGCAAAAACGCCGCGGTGAATATCCGGTAATACTGATGGCCGACGAGCACCTGAACCGGCGCGAGCGTCCCGTTCCAAATGGGAGAATCTTGGGCGATGTTGCCGCTGAGCACACCCGTACCGCCCACGCGCAGCTCCCAAAGGAAGCCGAGCACGTTCAGCACGATGAGCAGACGGGTGACGACGTTAGACGTTTGCAGCGGGAACCGGCTCAGTCACGACAACCATGCGCGCAAGTTCGAGGGAAATCGCATGGCGATGCTTCTCCACTTCGACCGTCATCGGTCCGCCGAGCGGCGCTTTCGCATGCACGCGAACGCGCGCTCCGGGGCGCAATCCGACTTCACCGAGATAACGCAGCATCTCGGGCACTTCGTGCGTCACGCCTTGCACCACGGCATCGCTGCCGATTTCCAATTGCGCGAGCGGCATGCCGTTGCGCTCCGGGTCGCTCAAATCTTTCGGCGGAATCGGCAACCCGTGCGGACACTCTTTCGGATCGCCCAAAATCGCGACCAATCGCTGCTCCACGTTTTCCGAAATCGCATGTTCGAGCATGCACGCTTCTTGCTGCACCTGGTCCCACGGCATATGCAGAACGTCGGTGAGCAAGCGCTCGGCTAACCGATGGCGCCGCACGACGCGCACCGCGACTTCAAGGCCTTGCCTTGTGAGTTTTACTTCACCGCGCGCGACGTGTTCCAAATAACCCTCCGCCGCGAGTTTCTTCAGCATCCCCGACACCGACGCGGGCGCGACGCCCAATTCCGAAGCCAACCCGGACGTCGTGACGCCCGGGCCTTCGCGCTCGAGGCGGTAGACGGCTTCGAGATATTCCTCGGTGGACTCGGCGAAGTGGCTATGGCCCGACATGCTGGCGGTAAACTTCGAGCCGCTGATGGAGGGCGGCCTTCCGCTCGGGCGCCGTAAAGCTCGCGTCGACCGCGTTGGCGGCAAAACGCAGCAGCGCGTCCATGCCGGCAATCTGCGCGACGTACGCGTACTCTTCCGTAATACTGGTGCCGAACAGCGCCGGGTCGTCCGCGTCGATGGTCACCATGCACCCCGCGGCATCGAGTTCCAGCAGCGGATGCGGATCGCCGCGCCGCGCGACGCCGGTAAGCATGTTCGACGTGGGGCAAATTTCAAGCGGAATCCGGCGCTGCGCGAGCAGCTGCACAGTCTGCGGATCTTCGAGCGCGCGGATGCCGTGCCCGATTCGTTCGGCTCCGAGTACGTGGATGGCGGCGTGCACACTCTGTGCGCCTGCTGCTTCACCGGCATGCGCAACTGTGTGCAAGCCTTCCTTGCGCGCGAATGCGTATACGTCTTCGAAAAGCTCGGCCGGATAGCGCGCTTCGTCACCGCCCAAACCGATGCCGATGACGCCGAGGTCTTGCAATTCCAATGCGGCGCGCGCCGTGCGCATCGCGCTTTCCACACCGAAGTTGCGCGTGACGTCTGCGATCAGTTGCACCTCGAGCGCCTGACTTTCCGCATCGAACGCTTCACGCATCGCCCGCACGCAGGCGCGCACGTCGATGTCGGGATGAAAGAATCGCCACACCGATGGTGAGATGAAGACTTCCGCGTGCGCGACGTTGTGCTTGAGCGCGTCCTGAACGTACTCGGACGCGAGGCGCCCGTAGTCCGCAGGTTCGGCCAGCGACCGGCTCACCGCCGCGAACGTCATGAGGAATTCCTGGAAATCCGCAAATCGGTAGACGCCTTCCGGGTCAACGGGGTCTTCAAATGCCGGCAGAACCTCGCGTGCTTGACCCCGCCGGTAAGTAAGCGCAACCCCCCGGCGGCGCGCCAGGTCTATGAACGTGCTCGGGCGGAGCGTCCCTTCCAGGTGGCAATGCAACTGAACTTTGGGGATACTACGCAGGAGTTCGGCCGTCACCATCACGTATACAACCGTTCGCCACGACGCGGGGTGGAGCAGTCCGGTAGCTCGTCGGGCTCATAACCCGAAGGTCGCAAGTTCAAATCTTGCCCCCGCAACCACATAGAGGACCTCTCGCACTCGCGAGGGGTCTTCTTCTTTTTCGTCATCGTGAAGTATCGCTTTTGTCATCCTGAGGTATCGCTTTTTGTCATCCTGAGGTATCGAAGGACCCCGAGCCTGTCGAGGGGCGCACGGCATCCCAGCCATACAGCGCTAATCGAGACCATCGTTCGAAACTTCCTCATCCGTCATCCGTGCATCTGAGGTGCCGCCTAATCGTCTGTCCGATAGATGCCGGTAACTTCGCAATCGGCAAGGGGTTTCGAGCCCTCAACGAGCAAAAATGTGGTTCCCACGCTAATACGGCACATCGCCTCCGAAGCGCTGCTTCTAATCTGGATTTCCACTTCCGTAGATTCGCCCGGCTCAAGCCAACCGGCATCGTGATTGAAGTGCACGCCGTAAACGTACACGGAACCGAAAGGGAACTTGGCGTCGGGTCGGTATCTCGACAGATCAGCTGGAGTCTTTCTGCCGCCCTGCTCAGCGGTTCGCAGCGTAATTTTAGCAGTAAAGTGCGGCTCTATCATCAACGGATAAATACTCCAGTGCGTCCGCAGGAATCACGCGTCGAAGAGTGACGCGAGCGACTTCAGCACAATAACGGCAAAGAGTGCATAGGCAATTCCGTAGGCCACACCGTTAATTAGGATCTCGCGAAGTGGTAAGTGCTTCCCAACAACCCAAACCACTACGAGCCAAAGTAAGCTGACGATGTAGACCACCCACACCGCAATGGCGAGCTGTACACGCCTGTTCATCGCCACCATTGTAACACGATCGGACCGGCCCTTGCGTCACAAGCCGTAAAGTGGCTTCCAATCCGATTCAAATGTGGCCCTTATTAAATCATCGAGTAATGAAAAAAACGCAACGTCTGCAGTGGATTGCCCGTCAGATGGTCCGATGACGGCACCGAGCGATTTCGTAACGCCGCAACGTTCGACCCTTATCTCGTAACTAAGAGCATGCATAGGGTCAGTGCTCTGGCTCGGCGGAGACATCTCGTAGAAGTGATGCAGCCGCAGTACCATCACTAGCCGATTGAGGACTACAATAGGTGGGTCGCTTGTCGTATAGATGGTCTCGGCAAGATATGGACCATTCCCGCCAAGATGGGCGTTTGCGAGGCCCGCGTGAACGATGACATTTCCAGCCTTAAGTGACGGGGGTGCGCCGTCTTTCGGATCGGGAGTCCAACCCTCTTTCACGAAGTAAATGTACGAAATATCGTTGTAGGGAGACGGGTCAGCAATGGCACACGATGCGAGAACCGGCGCGTAGAGAGACGCGACCGTCGCAATCGTCAGCACCAGTACGCGCGGCACGATCATTTGATATTTTATCGGTGAACATGCTGCAAATCGTGACAACTTACGGCTATGTAAGGACGCATACCCTGGTCGCATACCGCTCACTTTGTAGTCCGCAGCGCAAAATCGGCGGAGTCCCGCCGTCGGAACCTGAGCTTGGTAGCAGCGCATCTGACACCGGCCCAAGGATTGTTAGGAATGCAAGAGGCATCGTGCTATTATTTACGCTAGATTCATGAACGAGGCGGTTTATTGGCTGAAGTTTGCGGGTTTTCTCCTGCTGATCGCGTTCGCGATCTACTGGTCTCTACGACAGGCGCTCCGTCCGCGCGAAGCACTTCGCAATTCTTGGTGGCCCTTAGCACAGGATGAGCCAACTTGGCCGGTTGTAGGAATGGCCTGGTTCGGATTCGGCTTCGCTCTGGTGATGCTAGGTCTTCTGCTTCACGCAGTAGCCACGGGCGTTCGGTGACGTCGATGCAATATGGAAACGCGTCAGACGCCGCAGATCACGGGTTGATAACGCTTACTTTCTTACGAAGCCGCTCGCCTCGGACCACGTGTCCGCCGAAAGATGCTAGGGAGCAGTAATGGCACGACCGTTCTTACTTGCAATTGAATCCACGTTCGCGCCCGCCCTCGCGGAATATGGGTTTAAACCAGGTTACCCCAAGGACAACGATTATGTCGATAGCGTCACCTATGTAAATGCCGAAAGGTCCGTGCGGGTGCTCTACTCCCACACAAGAGAGCAACGGTGTGAAGTCTCTATCTCGGGCTACGGGGATCCTGAGCCATTCGACGATCTGATGCGGTTCGTGGGCGGCCTAACGCAAGACGCCCACTACAACTCAACAAACGATTCGCACCTCTTTAAGAAAGAAGCGGAGCGCTGCTGCGGTTTGCTCATCGAGTACTGCAAAGAGTTTCTATGCGGTGACATACCAGCGTTTCGTGAGCGATACCGTGAACTTTTCTTGGTCGCACAGGTGCGGAACGCCCGTTACAACGCTGTCGCACAACACAAGTGGGACGACTTCGAGAGGTACCACAAGTGGCTTGCCGATTATTGGAGCGAAACCGATCACAAGGATGCAGCGTTCGGCAGGAGCGTCCGGGAGCGATGGGGCTAGACTGCGCGGCTCTCTATCGGCACAAAGAGATTGGGTTCAATCAGTCTATCGCGCAGCGGCGGATTCTACGCGCGCCCATTTTGGCCAAGACGTACCAGGACGCGCAACGCCGCAAGAGCAGGCGGGAGCGGGCTTGGACGGCTTCCCGGTCCATCATCCGTAGTTGAGAGCCGAAATTCGAATGATGGGTGCCGCGAAGTATTGGACGTATGTCGTTCTCCATGTGCCGCTTGGTACTATTCCAGCACTCCTCGGGTTCGCGCTTCTGGTAGTCGCCGTCGTCGTGTGGCGCAGTGAAAACCGTTTCAGTTTGGCGCGGGGAATACAATTCGTTGCAGTATCCGTCGGAGCGTTCGTGCTTATTGCGTTCGGCGTTGCCGTCCTTATCTTGGCTGGCAACGGTTGCTGCTGAGGCGTACTTAATCGTCTTTAGGTGGGAACGAACGCGCATTTGCGCCGGACATCACTGGTAAGCGCGGGGGCAACTTTGCAGGTACGCCGGCTGAACCCTCAGCGTCGTCTGGCGGCAAAGCCCATTTCCCGTGTCCGCCCCGCAAAATCGACCGAGGCCTGAAGAGCACGGCTCCTGCACGTAGTTGCTGCAGTTTTGCCAGAATAGACATCTGCATCTATTTTACTCGCGTGCGACAGGCTGCGGCAAGCGTCAATCCCTTGTAACAACTGAGGTATCGTGTCCGATAAGACAAGTGTGAGAGTACTTGCTGCTACCATTGCACTGGTCGTTGGCCCCGCATCTGCGTTTGCAGGTCATGAGTTAGCGCCCGCGCTGACTGCGCAAGGTGGTTCAGTTGAACTCAGTCGCGCGACCGTGTCCGGCTACGTGCGCGCAGAGGGACGACCCATTGCCAACGTCTTGGTTACGGCCAGTTCAAAAAGCGAGACACAGACGACGCGTACCGATTCGCACGGACACTACATTTTTTTTGCACTGCCCGGCGGAATGTATGTGTTCCTGCCAAGCGCGCTAGGATACAGCCCATGCCTGGTTTGGACGCATCGCGAAATTGAATCCGGCTTCCGCTACGAGATTGACTTAAGACTCTGGCAGTCGTGTAAATAGCACGGAATAAGGCGACACTTCACCAGGGTAAGCAAAGTCCTACTGAACATCCGACGGATCGTTCTAACCGCGCTTTGTAGGGCAGCCCGAATCACTGTGGAAAAAAGGCCTATGCTATCTCGCCGGGCTTGGGTGTACCTTATCGGCGCGCCGTTCTTAATTATTGCGCTCGGATTTGTGGTGCAGGTGCTGGCGCAGCAAGTTCGCTTGGCGACGCAGCCTCACCACTGGTATGCGACGTTGGCTAACGTACGCACCGGAAGTGTCACTGCCGGATACAAAATGACCGGACACGGCTTTGTGTACAGTTCGAAGCGTGCGTTCGCAGCGGTAGTCGGTCCGTTGGCCAGCAAAGGGACCTGCGAATCGTATCCCAAGCGGCCGTCTGCCGCGGGTGAAACCTGTATGGAGTTGACCGACCGGCAAGCCGCGGATACGGACGCTCCGAGCATCGAAAGCCCCTAGGCGACAGTGCGTGCTCTTGGAATGGCGATTGTAAATGCCGGAACCTTGTACGTTCTCCATGCTGCTATGGTCGCTCTGGGCGATTCCAATAGGTTGTTTCGCGCTTGTTGGCGGTATCGTTTCTTTACGAAACCCAAATGCCCCAATAGCACGTCGCCTCCATACGTACTACGGGCAATCACTCGCTGTACGAGTAGGTGACTGCGTAGGCGGCGCCATGTTCTTGTCCGTTGGGTGCTATCTGCTCGCTACGAACATTACTTGCTTCACCGACGTAGCCATACTGTATTCCTACCTCGATCTTGAGTTCAGGTTCTGGTGGCCGATGATCCCTTTTTCGCTAATCGCGACTTACGCAGCGGTTCGGCAAATTGGTAACGTGAAACCCGTCTTCCGAGAGTTGTTCTTCGTCCTGGTACTGACATGCAGCGTGGCTGGTGGCGAGGCGGCTGCATGGCATGTAGGACCCCAAGCAGAGCGATGGTTTGCGGTCGCCATGGCGCTCGCGATGCTTTCCGGCGCGGCTGCCTTTATCGGCGTGAGGAAATCCGGGCAATCCTATGTGGAAGAGTTACGCCGGGATGGGGAGCGCGACCACAAAATGCCGTGACTAAGAAAGATGTCGAGGACGTGCATGAAGATCTAGGCAAGAGTACACGCCCGAGCCGACGCGCCTGCGACAGCCATGATGCCTTTCGGATGCGCTAGTCGCCCCCAAAGAAACATCGCCACTGTGGATATACCATCGGTTTGGGAATTGAGAGAATCTCATCGTAAACCGGTATCACCACAAAGCGAATCTGACCTGGGTCCACGCAAACGTCCCCAAACGAGGTTGGTACGTAACCATCGTGCGTTGCGCTGATTCTTGTCGTGCCCGTCGGCAACGACAGAAAGACGAAAAGCCGTTGCGATCCGTTTTTGTCGTAAACAAACCGGCGGGCGAGCTGGCTTGCACGATCGCGCCAGCGAGCGCGTGCCCCGTGTGACGGTCGAATATACGACCCTGTACCACACCAGTATCCCGTGCCCTAGCGCTGCTGACGAACGCGGTCGCAATCAAGACCAAAAAGCAAACGGCTCGCATGCTACTATAATCGGCCAGGCTCGACAAAACGTGACGGTGCGGCGTGACCCATAACGCACAAGCATGATAATAGAGGCGCCAGGCGCAAAAGGCCCGCGTGGCGACTCGTCAACCCATGAAGGTCTTCGGCAATGCCCTGCAGCTGTACCGCAAGCATCGTGTCGCGCGCGTTGCGGCGGGCCTCTCCTTCTATGCGGTGTTCTCCTCGCGCCCGTAATTTTTATCTTCGTCGTCGCGGCGCGCGCGTTTGGACGCGTTAACGCGCTGGCGGACGTCGATTCGCAGCTCGGTCTGCTGATCGGCCAGAATGGCGCACACAGCGTCGATACACTGGTCCGCGCGTCGCAGCATAACGTGGCATCGACCCCGATGTTCTTCGGTACGCTGCTCGTGCTGATCGCCGTATTTGCGATCTTCATGCAGATACAAGAAGCGCTGGACGACGTTTGGGATATTCCGGAGCAGCGCCGCGGGGGCGCGTGGGAGATTATCGTTCTGCGCCTGCACGTCGTGATCGCGATTTTTGTGCTGGCGGCCCTTGCCGTCGCCGCACTGTTCATCGCGGAAACTGGGGGACGCCTCGCCGGCATCGCCGCAAACACGATCGTTTTGCTCCTCTTTCTCACGGTCGCGTACCGCACGCTGCCGCGCGAGGAGGTCAGCTGGCGGAGCGCAGTGCTAGGCGCGCTGATTACCGGTATCATCCTGCTGCTTGGACAGGCCGCCATGTCGCAGTATTTTTTGCGATTCCATCCCGAGAACGGTTACGGCGCCGCCGGCTCGTTCATGGTCATTCTGATTTGGATTTACTATTCCGCGCACTCTTCATGTTCGGCGCCGTGCTGACGCGCGCAATAGAGGACTAGATGCCCTTGCGAATCCGTTGGCAGCTCGTGTTGCTTGCGCTTTACGCTGTAGTTTTTCCGGCCTGTTCACATCGACGGGCCCTTGGTGCCTTCCATTCAACGCAAGTGACGCCGCCGTATCGGATAACTCGATCCGACTGTGATGCGGACCCAAGGGTTGTGAAGTCCGTATATCCCGAATTTCCCGATCTGCTGCGTCGCCCCGGACACCCGTTGGAGTGGGTTGTTCAGGTAGCGGTAAAATTGGACGCCAAGGCACGCGTTCAGGGTACTGACGTTGTGAGATCGTACGGTGAAACAACCCTAAACGAAACGACCGTGCGACTCGCCCTGAATACGGAGGCCCTCAAAGCCGCGAATGCCTCAACCTACACGCCGAAAGTCGTTCACTGCAAGGCAGTGTCATCAACGTACATCTATCAAGTCACATTCACAGGCGGCCCGTGACTCGACGGGCTCACGTTCGCAAGCCGACGCCGCGTTCAAGGTCGCGCATTGCCCATCTGCCGTAAACGACGCTGGGATAACGGTCGACAAGGAATGCGAGGAGACGGACCGCCTGGGTTTGCGCAGTTGCGCCGGGCAAAGACTCGAAAAGGACGGCAAGTTGCCAAGCGCAACGCGTGTATGAAGCGTCGCTTCCATCGTGCGACAGAGACCAGAACTTCGATTCCAGGGCCATTGCTTGCGACGTATCCATATTTTTTGTTTCCGTAATCGCAATCAGCAATGAAGGTTCATCGATTGTTGGAAGCGTCGGCGGCACGGGTGACGCCGATCGCAAAGGCGACGACGAGTGCAGGGGTGCCGATGAAGGCAGCGGCAACGCCGAGCGCAATGGCGAGGCCGAGTGCAATGGCGACGACGATGGTATCGGCGATGACGACGCAGGTAATGGCGACGAGGACGCCGGCGGCGATCCTGCCCAATGCGGCCAAGGCCGCACGCCGATGCCGCGAGTCAAATCGCGCTGCGCATCGGTCGCAAAAGCCGTCCCGTTATACTGGTCGTGGACTTTCTCGAGGACTGCAACCGCATGCGTTCGCGCGTCGTCGCCCGGCAGCTCTTCGTACAAAATAGCAAGATTCCACAAGGCCGATGGAATCCAGGTATCGTGCGGATAGCGCATGCTCCAATCCTGCAGCGCATCCTGAACTTCAAGCGCATCGTGTTCGATCGCATCCGGCTTTCGGCGGCCGTGATGCAGGTCGTCTTTGAGTGAGAAAATCATATGCCGAATGCCGAACGGGCTCAAACGCATATGCCCGAAGTATTCGTCCGCCGGCGCAAGCTCTGAAATAGAAGCGGGATCGCGAGCCGCGATCCCGTTTGAAGATAGAACACCGAACGCTCCGAGCGTCGCCAGACAGACCGCGAAGATCAGGCTCTTCCTCGTCATCTCTGGACTGCTGTTTTTCGCTCGCAGCCTAACATCTCATAGCGTCCGTGTAAGGGCCCGCTCGCTTGCGGCTTTTACGTTGCGGCCAGGGTAAGCCCGGCTGTCGAGTCCGGCGCGGCGCGCGGCAGAAGCGCCGTTGCGATCGCGGTGTGATGGGCCAACAGTGAAAGGGCTTTCGTTTCGTCTTCGAGATACGCGGTGCGGTCGGGTTTAGGGCCGCAGCACAAGAAGCCGACGAGATCGCCGCGCACCGTCATCGGCACAAACAGCATGTGTAGGCGCTCGTCGGAATCGTCATCCACTTCGAATGCTTCTTGCCAGCGGCGTAAGCGCAGCGGCACTCCGTCGTTGAAGCGGTAGGTCTGCGGAAAATTGCCGGCCCCCGCATCCGCACAGCGTTCATACCGATCGCCGCGATGCAGATAGTACGCAACGCCGAGCGGGCTGAGAGCATGCTTCACCGTTTGCACGCCGAGCTGCATGAGATCGGACGCATCGGTTGCTGCATCGGCTTCGCGCGCAACGCGTTCGATTTCGGCGAGCCCATGCAGGCGTTTGCGAAAGAAAGCGCTCGTCAAGCGTTCTTCCACAAAGCCGTGAATCGATCGTGCCGACATGCCGAGAGCCAGCACTATGACGAGCGTGAGGAGCTGCGCGGCTAAACCGCTCTTGTCGTGCGAGAGCCCGAACGACTGCTCGAAGATTTTTGCAATTCCCCACTCGGCCACAATGAAGACACCGACCATAATCATTGATACGATCGTGAACACCGTCGCGCGAGAAACGAGAATGTTGAGATCGACCAATCGATGGCGCAGCACCGGGTACGCAACGCCGAACGCAAAGAACAGCACTTGCCCGGCGTTCACGAAATCGCCGTAATGCGTTTCCAGGCTCGTTCCGCCTGCCAGCGCTTCAACTGCCGGAGCGGCGCTAAATGCTGCGGCGATTAGCCACATGCCGCCGAGCCAGCGCACCGGTGCCGCGTCTTCATTACCGGCGCTTGCAAAGGCGTCGAAAATTGCTGCGACCATCGCAAGTGTCAACACGAGCGAGAGCGCTTGCCCCAAGGCGCCAAAAGCGATCCCGTCCACGAGCGGATGGCCGACGCCCGTCGCCACAAACATTGCGTTCGAATAGGCTCCAAGAAGCGCCCGCGCCAATTGGACGGCCCCACACCAGGAGAGCACCGCGCGCAATTTTGTGCGGTGCGGCGGATAGATGGCCAGCAGCAAGAGCGCCGACCAGTACGCGACGGCACCAAACACAGGCGGCAAAAACTTGTTCAGAATCTCGGCGCACCACGCGTTGCCGCACACGAAACCGCCGCTTAACGAGAGTGCGGCCGCGCCGGCAAAGAAAAGCACAGCGGCTGCGCGCGTACCGACACGCTGATTGCGAGCACGCAGCAGCACGAGGATCGCCACGATGAACGCGCCTAGAGCCGTTAAGCCATTGACGAGTTTGTTGATCAGTTGCTGAGCACCGAGTGCTCCGGTGAACGGAACGAAAGCAAAACTGATGACGCGCACGCGTTTGTTCGGCTCAACGATATGCTCGATGACGCGCGTTCCAACAGGTCCCGCGTCTTCTTGCACGTAGTCGTTGCCTTTGTTGGAGATGACACTCTGCCCCACGCGTAAACCGGCAGCGTATGCCGGGCCGGACGGATCGGAAAAATAGACGCGCGGATACGGTATCCCGGGCCCAAAATTGTAACCGCCGTAGCCCCAGGTAATCGGCAGAACGAGTACGAGCAGCGCCAACGGTATACCGGCGGCAGCGCAGATGAGGACGACCGTGCGAAGACTCATCGGACCTCTCCCTTTGTACTGCGACACTTCGCTCGCTTATCGCGCAATCCGCCTTTATTCGCTAGACCCAGCCGCATTTGCCGGAAATGCCACGTTCTCCAGTTCGAGCGTACTTGTGTACGGTGCATCTGTCGAATCGCGCGGCGGCGGAGTCCAGCTTGCGCCAATCGTTTCGATCCACCACGTCGCATTCGGCGGAAACTGCCGGAACGAATAGTCGATGCTTGCAGACCAGCGATTCTGATGCATGGCATACGTGAGCTTGCGCACATCATACGAGACTTCATCAGCCCACACTGCCCGCAGCGGATAGTAGTCGGGATTTCCGATGGGTTGCAGCAGCAAGTGATAGCAGCGATGCCCATCGATGGTTTGCTCGCCGTCGAACGTTGCCGTGTAGTGCAGAGCGCGAACCGCGGTGATGGTCCGCAGCGGACCGGCGAACGGATCGACTTGCGTGCTGGTCGGATACTGCGCCGAAATATTGAATCCTAGCGGCGAAAGTGCAGGCCCGACGCACGACGGACCGTTGCTGGTCGTTACTCCCGTATCGGACTCGACTTCATGCGTGCGGCACCAGTGATCGAACGTGCGCAGCAGCACGTGCTCGCTGCCGGTAACATCTTTTCCTGACGCGTAATGATGTTCAATCGCGACGTCGAATTCGACGTACGGCGGCAAATATCGACCTTCCCATGCGTCCTGCGCGCGCTGGAAGATGACCGTAGCCGGAGGCGGAGTTAGCAACGTCCGGGTGCCGCCCTTTCTCAAATCCAGCGTGGAACGCGCTGGAGATAGGCGCGGTAGGTATCACCGAACTTCCGTTCGAGATACCGCTCTTCACGGTCGATAACGCCGCGATTCATCACCCACAGGACCGCCGGCAGTAGGGCAAAGGGAAGTGCGCTGCGAGTTGCAAGCGCGACACCGCAATATGCAAGCGTGAGCGCCGCGTAAAGTGGGTTGCGCGTATAGGCGAACGGGCCTGTCTCGATTAACGCCGTCGTTTCCTCGAATACGTCGTACGTTGTTCCGGCTCTATCAAATTCCTTAACGGCAGGAACGGCAAGTGCCGCCCCAGCCGCAAAAAAACCAGGCGATAGAAGACGCGCTGCCGCTGGTAAGCGGCGCTGCGATATCACGCGATCGGCGATAAGTCCGGCTAACAGCGGGATGCCGAAAATCAGCGGCGGGAAAGCGACGACGCCGGCTGTTTTTTCACCATCTTCTGCCATGTGCACATTCTCCTATTTTCCTCGAATCGAGTCTAGAGGCAACGCGTACACGGAGCCGGTAAAACTGCCTATCACCAAGGTGTTGCCGACGATGATCGGTGAGCCGACGTTGAAAGCGGTCGGCAATGACTCATCGCCCAGCTTTGCGCCGGTACCGGCGTTCAATGCCCAAAGCGCGCCGGACAGGTCGCCGAAGTACACAACGCCGCTCTTGACGACGAAGGCACCCTTCACCGGACCGTAAATCTCCGTTTTCCAGATCGACCGGCCGGTCTTTGCATCGAGTGCGTTTGCCCACGGTGCGGCAGCTCCGCCGACATACAGAACGCCGTCTTTCACGACCGGAATTCCGGCTTGATTATTGATCGGCAACGGGCCGCTCTCTAGCGCGGCGTCCCACAAAAGGGCACCACTTTGCGCATCGAGCGCAAATGCGTGTTCGCGCACGTTTTGCCCGATAGGTGCGTTATCGCCTGAATCCGGAACGACGTACTCGCCGAATACACGCGCGCCGTCGCTCGCGAGCGGACAATCACCGATGCCGGATGCGTCCTTCGGAAAAGGATTGCTGCGCCAAACGATTGCGCCGGTTCGGCTATCAACTCTCAAAATGGCGTTGTGCAGCACACCGGATGTCACAAACGACGTATTACTTACCGGCACGGCTGCCGACATCGACGCGACCGAATCAACACTCCGCTCGTACAACATCCGGCCGGTCATCGGGTCCATGCCTGTAATGCGGCCCGATCCGTCATGATGCACGAGTACTCCGCCGACGATGGCGGGCGTCGGCATTCCGCTGCCCCGCAGCGGCGTGCGCCAGCGAATCGCGCCGCTGCGCTCGTCGAATGCAATCAACGCGCTTTCGCCCGTGCCGACATGCACTGGTTTGCCGCCTTTCGGGCTCGGCGTATCGGCGTTTCCCTCGCCGGCAATCACTAAGCCGCGGTACAGCAGCGGCGCGCTCATGAGCGCGTTGGCAACGTGGTGCTTCCAGAGAACGTGCCCATCGTTTGCGCGAAGCGCGTACAATGTACCGGCGTTCGTCCCGATAAAGAACGTCCCGTGCCGAAACGACGGGCTTGCGGAGATACGCCCGTCGGTTCTAACCTGCCACCGTACGTGAAGATTCCCGCCGACGACGGCGTTGTGCGATGCTCGCCCGCGAAATTGCGTCCAATGCACGGCGGCTTGCGCCGTCACGCAAGGCATGCAGAGCGCCGCGGCGCACGCGGCACTACCGAATAATCTCGCCTTTTTAAAGAACGGCAACAACATCTCGTTCGTTATATGCCCGCAGCCGAGGACTCTTCCAAAGCGAGCAGCCGAAATCGTTTGTGACTTACGGCAGCGCGGTCGGCGAAGCGCTAGGTGCGGGCGATGCGCTAGGAACGACCGCTGCAGTCGGCATCGGTGACGGCGTGGACGTCGGTGGCGCAAATGGCGGCGGTAACGAAAGCGGCGGCGGTAATGGAGTCGGCGTTGGCGGCGGCGTCGGTGATGGCGACGGAGTCGGGGGCGGTGATGCAGTGGGCACGGGTGGCGTGCCGGGCACGCAAAGCGTGCGCAACGAGGCCATCGCCGCGGGATCGGTTGCGGCAGTCCCCATTTCCATATACATCAGGACATACGACACGCCTTTTCCTTGCGTGAGCGCGAAGTGCATATCCATCGGCACCTGCGTCTCGGTGACAGTCATTTCCACCGTCATGCCGGGATAGCCGCACATCGAAACGGCGCGTTGCGACGCGATCTTGAACACGTTTTTTCCCGTTCCACGGTTCGTGGAGCGCATGCGCGCGGTCGAGAGCAACTGGTCGAGCGAACCCATCTGCGAACCGCGCATCAGCGTGATGATCTGTCCGGGCCGCGAGCCCATCCATGCTCCCACCGCCTCTAATTCAGTGCTGGATTTCGTCCACCCGGCAGGCAGTTTCATCGCCGGTATCGTTTCCGTTCCACTGGGGCAGAACGCACGCATGACTGCCGAAATTTGCGTGTTCGCAGAAGCAGCGGCCGGGCGCGTATACATCAGCATGTACGCATAGCCGCTCTTCACCGAAATTTCTTGCTGCAATATCGCACTCGCGGCGCCGGCGTTCACCTTTTTCGTCATCAAATAGGCCGGCGTGCCGCACAGCCGAAGTTTGTTATCGGCGAGCGTTTTTACGACACCGGACACCGCCGAGCTTTTGGTTTCGCCTTCCACGAGCATCTGCACCGTTCCAGGAAAGGGAAATGTCACCGCGGTGAACGATGGCGGCGAACCGTGCACCGGTTTCGGGCCTTGCCATACACTGGTAACTCGCGCACCCACCATGCTCTGTGGAAGCTGCACCCAGCCTGCGGGCGGTGTGAACGGCAAGGCGCTCACCGCCGCGAGTATCCATGCCAGCACGCCCGAAATGACCATTTCCTATCCTTTCAGGGGGCCAGCCGTACCCTTCACTTCAATAAGCCGACGTCCTTGCCGACCACCTCGAACGCCTGAAGCGCTCGGTCCATCTCGTCTTTCGTCAGTTTTGCGCTGATCTGCACGCGGATGCGCGCAGTTCCTTCCGGCACGACCGGGAAGCCGAAACCCGTCACGAACACGCCCTTCTTTAGCAGTTGATCGCTCATCGCGATCGCAAATGCCGTATCACCAACGATGATCGGAATGATCGCGCTCTCACCTTCGAGCGGTTTGAATCCCAGGCGCAACAGTTCGCGACGAAAATATGCGACGTTGTCGCGCAGTTGCCGTGCGAGTTCCGGATGTTGATCCAAATAGTCGAGCGCGGCGAGCGCGCTGCAAGCAACGGTCGCGGGGAGCGCATTCGAGAAGAGCTGCGGGCGCGATTTCTGGATCAGCGTATCGATGAGTGCTTTGCTGCCGGCGACGAATCCGCCGGCCGCACCGCCGAGCGCTTTGCCGAGCGTGCCCGTGATGATGTCGACTTGCCCTTCCAGTCCGAAGTGCTCGATGGTGCCGCGGCCGGTTTTACCCATCACGCCCGTGCCGTGCGAATCGTCGACGACGGTCACGGCATTATATTTTTTGGCAAGATCGACGATTTGCGGTAACCTTGCGAGGCTGCCTTCCATGGAAAAGACACCGTCGGTCACGATGACGATCGGCGAGCAGCCGTGTACCGCTTTCAATTTCTCTTCGAGATCGGTCATGTCGCTGTGCTTGTAGCGTTCGCGGCGCGCTTTGCTCGCAAGGCGCGATCCGTCAATGATCGACGCGTGATTCAACTCGTCGGAAAGCAGCGCGGAGCCGTCCTCGCAAATCGACGGAAACAATCCCGTGTTCGCATTCCAGCACGACACGTACGTCAGCGATGCCTGCGTCGAAAGAAACTGCGCGATGCGCTCTTCCAACGTGCGATGAATGTCGAACGTGCCGCAGATGAAACGGACCGACGCGGTTCCCGCGCCGTATTGATCCAAACCGCGTTTGCCGGCTTCGATGACTGCCGGCTCGTCGGAAAGGCCGAGATAGTTGTTGCTGGAGAGCACGATGACGTGCCCAGCCTCTTCCATCGTGACTTCGGCTGCCATCGGCGTCGTGAGGTGCCGCAGCGTTTTGTACGTACCTGCCGCTTTGAGTTTGTCGAGTTCGGCTTTCAATTTGCGTTCGAACGTCGAGTTCACTTGGCCAAATCTCCCTTGAGGTCGAGAACGATTTTTGCCGCTTCGCCGCTGTGCATCAGTTCGAAGGCGCGATCGAACTGTTCGAACGGCAGCACGTGCGTGATGATCGGCCGCAGATCGACGCGCCCGCTGCGCACGAGCGCCTGCGTCTGATACCACGTCTCGAACATGCGCCGTCCGTTGATACCCAGCACGCGCAAGCCTTTGAAGATGATGCGTTCGGCGAGGTTGAGATTGATGTTGTCGCTCGGAATGCCCAGCAGCGCGGCTGTTCCGCCGTTTCGCACCATACGCAGGCCATTGTCGATTGCTTGGCCGCTGCCCGACATCTCGAGCAGCACGTCGGCGCCGTCGCCGTTCGTGCGTTCGTGAATCTCCGCGACGAGGTTCGGATCCACTGCGGAAAACGTTTCGTCCGCACCCAGTTTCTTTGCGAGCTCCAGCTTCGCCGGATTGACGTCGATGGCGTACACGGCAGATGCACCCGCGGCGCGCGCCACCGGAATGGCCATCAATCCAATCGAGCCGACGCCGGTAATCACCACGGATTTGACGCTTACATCCGCCGCCATCACCGTGTGCACAGCGTTGCCGAGCGGATCGAAGATCGCTGCGAACTCGTCGGGTATCGACGGATCGAGCGGCCAGACGTTGCTCTCCGGCATCGCGATGTGATCGGCGAAGGAGCCGTCGCGATCGACGCCGATAATCTCGACCCGTTCGCAAATGTGCGCTTCACCCGTGCGGCACAAAAAGCACGTTCCGTCGGCAATGTGCCCTTCGGCCGATACCCGATCGCCTACGCGCACCATGCGCACCGCGGCGCCGACCGCCGCCACGGTTCCCATGAACTCATGACCGATGGTCAGCGGCGGATGCAAGCGGCTCTGCGCCCACTTGTCCCACGAGTATATGTGCGCGTCGGTGCCGCACACGCCGGCCTTTTCCACGCGGATGAGCACGTCGGACGGGCCGAGCTTGGGGACGGGAATCTCTTGCAGGACGAAGCCCGCCTCGGGCTTGACTTTGCGCAGCGCGCGCATGGCTTCGGGTAGCATGACGGGCCGGTCTATTCGAGACCGGCCCATCCTGCTCATGCGGCCGGGCTAGGGAGGAGAATTGAGCCAGCCGACGATGCGAGAAGCAACTTCTTCTTTTGAGTCGTCGGTCATCGCGACATTACACGTGAACGTACAATCGGTCATGATGCCGTTGCGCTGAAGCGCGACAAAAGCCGCGACGGAATCGGAAACTGCGTGAACTTGGCATTCTCTTCCGTCGCGAATCCAGCGCCACACTTCATCCAGTCTTCGTTTCACGTGAACGCCCGACACTTCGTTAAACACACGAGCGGTGATGTCGTACGACCATTCATCAAAAGTCATGCTCAACACAGCATGACGGACCCATGGTTAATTCAGACTTAAGTCGCGATTAACGATGCGTGGTTGTCGCGAAGCGCTGCGGCATATTCTCGAACAGCCGCTTCGATTGGTCCATATCCGCCGCCGGCGCTGAGCGCTTCAAGCACCGCCCAACACACGTTGCCGCGAAACGGCATTTGCTTGGACGTTTTCTTCAATTCGATACCGAGCGCCGAACAAAGCAATTTCACCTGACGCCGCTGCACGAACTCCGCCCGGCGCTGCGCATCCCACTCTTCGAAATGGCGCAAATTGTCGAGCGCCGCGGAAAGCACGTACGCGACGGACCACCCGTTCATTAGCGGACCGGCGTGTTTCCACTCGCTCTTCGTGCCGCCGAGCGACGTCCAATACGCACGCAGCATGTCATGCAGCACGGTTACGAGCGCGCCCGCAAACGCATCGCGCAGAATCGTATCGCCTTCGCGTTCGGGCGACACGCGAGCCTGTTCGAAGAGCATATTGAGGATCGGGCCGCGCAACCGCAGCGCGCGGCAGAACGAGTCGTACGTGGTAGCCGGCGCCTCTACGTCGACGGACATAACGAAACGCGCGAGTCCTCCGCAAGCTCCCGCTGCCGAAAAGGAAACAGTAGACGGTGCGGCGGCCATATTCCAGCGTGCCGCCCCGCTCCTCGATAGTGCGATAGTTCGTGAGATCGGCGGCCAACGAAGCGTCAAAGAGCGCGCGAGCCGCGAGGTTGGACGATGTGTCTAGCGCAGTCACGCGGACAATTGTCGCAGACGTATATTAAGGCGTCCATAAGGTTGGCTTAAACGCGAGTTAGCGTGGTTATCCTACCCTGAGCATAGCGAGAATCTCCCATGAGGTCTCGCGATATCTTCCTAGCTAGTTGGAGACAGAATGCGTAAACTTTCCATTCCCGCTGTTGCAATGGGATTGGCGATACTCTGCGGCGCGTCGGCGTTTGCGGCCAGTGCCCGTCTTCTCGAAACGGGCTCGAGCCTGGTGTATCCGCTGATGAACCTTTGGGTGGCGTCCTATCAGAAGGATCATCCCAACGTCCAAATCACCACGCAATCGACCGGCAGCGGTACCGGCATTTCGCAGGCGATTTCGGGAGTTGCGCAGATTGGCGCGTCCGACGCGTACATGAGCGACGCGCGGCTCGCCGGCAGCAAGATGCTGAACATCCCTCTCGCAATCAGCGCGCAGCAGGTCAATTACAACGTACCGGGACTCAACGACGTCCATCTGAATCTCTCGGGCCCCGTGCTCGCGGGCATCTACAGCGGAACGATTCGTTACTGGGATGACGCGCAGATCAAGAGCATCAACAAGCAGTACGCGGGCAAACTGCCGCACCAGGGAATCATTCCGATTCACCGCTCCGACGGGTCGGGCGACACGTTCATCTTTACGCAGTACCTCTCGTTTTCGACACCCTCGTGGAAGAACGGTCCCGGCTTCGGCACAACCGTCAGCTGGCCGGCAGTTCCGGATGCAATCGGCGCGCACGGCAATCCCGGCATGGTGCAGAGCTGCCAAAACACGCCGTACTCGATCGCATACATCGGCGTGAGCTTCCTCAACCAAACCAATGCCGCGAACCTTGGCTACGCCGCACTGCAGAACCGGTCGGGCAAATTCGTTCTGCCGACCGGTCAAACCATCGGCGCCGCGGCGCGGGCCCTCGTTTCGAAGACTCCGCCCGACGAACGCATTTCGCTGATCTTCGCACCCGGCTCGGACTCGTATCCGATCATCAACTACGAATACGCGATCGTCAATCCGAGCCAGAGCGGCGATACGCGTACGGCGCTTGTGGCGTTTCTGAAATGGGCGGTCAACGACGGGAACAACGGGCGCTACCTCGACGCCGTTCATTTTCTGCCGCTTCCGGAAAGCGTCAAGAAACTGAGCGTCGCACAGCTCGACGAAATCCACTAGCACCCGGACAAGTATAAGAATGAAGGCCTGGGACGCCCGGCAGGGCGCTCCTGGGCTTTCGGCATAGGAGGCTTCATGCGAAAAACGTCGATTTCGGGTTTTGCCATCGGAATGGCACTGGCTCTGACCGGCTGCGGTGGCGGCGGCGGCACCCAAAGCAGTACCGCAACGAGTGCGGCGCCCGCGCCTGCAAGCACCGCAGCAAAATCCAAAGTGTTCAGCGCATCCGGAAACGTGAATGCGCGATTGCTCGAAACCGGTTCGAGCCTCATTTATCCGTTGATGAATCTCTGGGTCCCGGATTATCAAAAAGCACATTCGGGCGTCCAAATCACGACGCAATCGACCGGCAGCGGAACCGGGATTTCGCAGGCGATTTCAGGTGTTGCGCAGATCGGCGGGTCCGACGCGTACATGAGCGACTCGCAGATGGCCTCGCAGAAAATGCTGAACATTCCGCTGGCGATCAGCGCTCAGCAGGTGAACTACAATCTGCCCGGTCTCAACGACGTGCACCTGAATCTTTCCGGTCCGGCGCTCGCCGGTATTTACAGCGGAAAGATCGTGTACTGGGACGATGCGCAAATCAAAGCCATCAACAAGCAGTACGCATCGAAACTTCCGCACAAAGCGATCGTGCCGATTCACCGCTCCGACGGCTCGGGCGACACGTTCATCTTCACACAGTACCTTTCGTTCTCGACGCCGTCTTGGAAGAGCGGACCCGGCTACGGCACGACGATTAGCTGGCCCGCGAACTCGAACGGTGTCGGCGCGCACGGCAACCCCGGCATGGTGCAGAGCTGTCAAAACGCGCCATATTGCGTTGCGTACATCGGCGTGAGCTTCCTCAATCAGACGAACGCCGCGCATTTGGGATACGCCGCATTGCAGAATCGCGACGGAAAGTTCGTTCTGCCGACGCCGCAAACGATCGCCGCCGCTGCAAACGCACTCGTGTCCAAGACGCCCAAAGACGAGCGCATCTCACTGATCTACGCACCGGGCACGAATTCGTATCCGATCATCAACTACGAGTACGCCGTCGTCAATCCCACGCAGTCCAACGCACAAGTTCACACGGCTCTCGTCGACTTTTTGAAGTGGACAATCACGCAAGGCAACAGCAGCCAATACCTCGACCAAGTCCATTTTCTGCCGCTGCCCGCAGGCGTGAAATCTCTGAGCCTCACGCAAATCGGACAGATCCAATAGATGACCACCGGACTGCCGTACTTGCAGCGCCGGCCGGCGCAATACTTGTTCCGGTACGGTTTCGGCGCCGCGGCGCTGATCACGGCACTGCTGATGATTCTGATGCTGGTTTTTCTGGTCGCGTTCTCATTCCCGGCGATTAGGTTCAACGGCTGGAACATCCTGACGGGTATCACCTGGAACATCGGCAATCAATACGGCAGCGGCGTGGTTACGCATAACGGCGTGTCCGCGCAGCCGGGTGCGAGTTTCGGCGGCTTGGTTTTCATCTTCGGAACGATTATCACGTCGGCGCTTGCCATGGTGTTGGGAGTGCCTATCTCGATTCTCGTCGCGCTGGCACTGGTGTATCGCGTTCCGCGGCGCATCAAACCCCTTGCCAACGCTACTGTGGAGCTCATGGCCGGCGTTCCGTCCGTCGTCTACGGGCTTTGGGGCTTGGTCGTACTCGTGCCGTGGATAGGGCAGCGTTTGGGACCGTTCGTCACGGGCCACGTCGGCAAACTCCCGGTTTTCGGCGGCGAACCCGGCAGCGGAAACGGTTTGCTCGCCTCAGGTATCATTCTGGCGATCATGGTCATTCCGATCATGGTCGCCACGATGCGCGACGTCATTCTTGCGCAGTCTTCGAGTATCTTCGAAGCAAGTATGGCGCTAGGCAGCACGAGTTGGCAGGCGGTCATACGCGCCGTAATTCCCAGCGTGCGGAGCGGCATGATGGCTTCGGTGCTCGTCGCACTCGGACGCGCACTCGGCGAAACGATGGCCGTGCTGATGGTGAGCGGCGCGGCCGTCAATCAGTTTCCGTCGAATATTTTTCAAGCGGTCAACACGATTGCGGCCGTAATCGTTTCGCAACTGGATTCGGCGCTCACCGACGCGAGCGGGATGGCGCAGCGTTCGTTAGCGGAACTCGCCGTCGTGCTGTTCCTCATCACACTCATCGTCAATAGCATCGCCCGCGCAATTCTCCACGGAGCGGACCGCGTGCGGGAGTCCCGATGACGCGCATCAAGCTCGCGAGCGCTGCTTCACGCGCCTGGTGGGGCGCGAGCGTTCTTTCATTGCTCGCCGTCATCGGCGTGCTGCTTTTCATCTTCTTTTTCGTCGTCGTTCAAGGCGTGCCGGCATTTCGCGTGGAGCTTTTCACGACGGTGACCAACGGCGTGGCGGGAGGGCTCGCGAACGCCATCTCCGGAACGCTGCTGCTCGTCGTTTTGGGCGTGGCGCTCGTTGCCGTCGTCGGATTCGGAACTGCGGCATGGACCGTGGAATTCGCCTCACCGCGGCAGCGCACGGCGGTACGCTTCTGCGTCGACGTCCTCGCCGGTGTGCCGTCGATTGTCGTCGGCTACTTTCTCTACGTGGCCCTGGTCGAGGATCTCGGCTGGGGATTCTCGCTCATCGCGGGGGCGTTTGCGCTTGCGATCATCATGCTGCCGTATGTGGTTCGGGCTGCCGATCTCGCACTCAGCGCCGTGCCGCGCGAGTTGCGCGAAGCAGCCGTCGCGCTCGGCAGCCGCGAAGCAACGGCGTTTTTCAAAGTGGCGCTGCCGTGGGCGGCACCCGGCGTGCTCACCGGTTTGCTGCTTGCAACGGGGATCGGGCTCGGCGAAACGGCGCCGCTCATCTACACTGCAGGCTGGTCCAACTACATGCCGTCTCTAGCGCTGACGCATTCGCCGGTCGGCTATTTGACGTACGTCGTGTGGACGTTCATCAGCCAGCCGTTTGCGCAATCGCACCAGCTCGCATACGCCGCGGCAGCGCTGCTCATGCTCTTCATCTTCATCACCAATCTCGTCTCGCGAACTGCTCTGGAAGCGTGGGGCGCGCAGCGACAGGCACGGTAAGTAAAAATGAAGAGGCCGGTCGTGCAGACCGGCCTCTTTCTTTTTGAGCGTAAGCGCGTTTACGTTACGGTCTTGTGTCCGATGACGCACCCGCCGGTCTTGGTGTTCGCGAGGTTAGACCACGTCGTTTGCACCGCGAAGGTTCCGGTCGTCAGCGTGATGTCGCGAGCGCGGCCCGTTCCGCTGCTGATCCAAGCGCAGAGATCGCCGGTTTCTTCGCCGCTGGGGTTGAGCCAACCGCCGGCCGGGAACTGATCCGTAATCGTCTCAGCCCACTCGTGGCCGTTGACGATCGTCACGCCGTCGAGTTCTTTGCCGTCCGTAAATCCGGCACCGCAACTCGCACCGACGTCGGTCACGTACGGCATGTTCGTGAACGCAACGAGCGGTCCGGAAGCTCCGCCGCCGCCGTCCAAGGTAGAATCGCCCGTGTAATCATGCCACGCGCAAAAACCGCTGCCTTGGTAATTGTCCGGGTTTGTCCCGGTGGGCGAGATGATATCGTATTGCACGTTGCGGTTCGAAGCCTGAGTGGTGTTGCCGAAGTGCGTGGCGGCCGCTTCTGCTTCGACAGCGAGTTGATGCCCTGTCGATTGCGCAGGTGACGCGGCTGAAGTGTCTTCCCACACGCCCGCTAACGCGCCGCCGGTGGGATAACCGACGTGCGCCGCCGTGGTCGGGCAGAACTGCGCGCCCTTCTTGACACCTTGGCAGTACTGCGTCATTACGCCGCTCCACGTCTCGCTGCCGGTTCCGAGACCTTTGAAGAACGCCTGCAAGTCCGGCGCCATTCCCTGAGTGTCGCCACTGAAGGTGATGTAGCCTGAGCCGTTCGTGCCTTGCGTGCCCCATTGGGAGCCCCAAAATATCAAGTAGACCTTCGGACTACCCGTCGTTACGCCGACTCCGCCGTTGCCGCCTTGATAGTCGAGATTCGTAGACGATACCGGCTGGATCGCTGCACGACTGTTCAGCATCGGAACCAAACCGTGGCGGTACGATGCGCTGACCGGGCTAAGGCTCACTTGACGTTGACTGTTGCTCTGGATTTGCTGCGGTTGCACCGCGGTGTTTATAGGTGGGGTCGTCGTTGAAGGACCCGCACCTTGCGAGCATGCGCTCAGAACAAGCGCAGCAATCGGAACACCGAAAGCAAAGCGATGAAGTTGCATCATGCCTCCCTCTAATTCGTGTCAGCAATGATACCATTGTCAAGAGAACGTAAGCATGGTCCGGTTTTCCTCAGCTTTACCTTCGGCCGGCGTGAGTGCTCCAGCGTTCGCGGGGCAAACCCGGCGGAGCCGACCTTCGGAATTTCGGCGTCGGATGGGCCTTCCGGCACTTACCAAAAGAGGCCGGTCATGTGGACCGGCCTCTTTGTTTTGTTACGCTGTTCTCGCTTTTAGAAATCGTATTCGATTTGCGTACGGTTGTACTTGAAGTCGGGCAGGCCGCCGTACTGCGTGGTGAACTGCTGCGTGCGTTCCGCGTAGCGGTGGCGCAGCGAGAATCCGTGATACGGCCCCTTGCCGACTTTGCTGAAGAAATAGGTTGCGTCGATGTTGGTTTCTTGCGTGGGCGACACGCCGACCGTGTTGCTACCGTATTGGTACCACGCATGGCTGACGATGAGGCGCACCTGTTTCTGAGCGGTGTAGAACGTTCCGGCAACCTTCACGCCGAAGCCGGGGCTGCGGCGATCGACCATGCCTTGGCTGATGCTCGTATCGAAGAGTTGATCCGTCGCATACGAGTCGGTGTACGGGCTGGCCCAGCCGCCGTAGTATACCGTTGCCTGCGCACCGGCGACGCCTGGTGTTGACGTCGTACAGTTCGGCGTTCCGCTGGCGGGCAAGAAATACGGCAGGCTGGTCGCAACGGTTGTGCCCCACTTCCCGGCCTTGCTCGTCCCGAGCATGTCGTTCGAGAAACACACAACGCCTGACGGCAATGTGATCGTGTCGCTCTTCACCGGAATGAAGTCGGCACCAACCGTCAAGTCGACGTTGTTCCATGGCGAGTAACCGCCTTGTACACCGAAGATCTGGCTGTTGATCTTACCCGCAAGCGACGTACCGGTGTTGCTTTCCGAACCGCCTTGCAGCGCGATGAACGGCTTTCCGTAGACTTTCCAGCCGTATTTCGCGTCCGCCCAGATCGCGTTGGCAATCTGATTGAAGCCGTAGTAGTACACGTTTCCGGTGAGTCCACCGCCCGTGTAACCCGCGCGTGCGTAGTAGAAACCGTTATTCGTAACCCACGTACCCGACGGGATGCCGGTGTTGCTCACGCCGCCGGCATCGGGATACGAGCCGTTTTGCGTGAGGATCGTGCTGTCGATGAAGTCTGATTGAACGCGATCTTCCCAGCGATCCATGTACATCGCTTCAAGCGTCCAGTTTTTGTCGATGTCGTAGCTAAAATCGCCGCCGCGGAATGCGGCCGGCTTCAGACGCGAATCCGAGGCGTTGGCCCACGGGGTGTTGATGACTTGGTCGCCCAAACGCACGAATGCGTTCGGGTCCTTGTATTGAAGGTACGCTTCGTACAGCGTGCTCATTTGGTACGCGGGAAGCGTATCGTCTTCCACCGTGCCGCCTAATGGGCCAAAGGTGCGGCCTTTATAGCAGCTGCTCGTTTTGTCGATGTGGGACGCGGGATCTTCGCAGCCGTTGAACGGGTTGGCGTACAGGTACGTACCGCCGACCGAGATTCCGTCGCCGAAATCGTATCCGGCGTGCAAACTGACTGCTTGATTTTCGCTGGCTTGATTCTGAGTTTTCGTGATCTGCGGGAAGTTCGTGCGCGTGAAATAGTACGCACGAAGGAAACCGCTATACGTAAACGCGCTCGGTTGAGGCGTGGCCTTCGGCGCCGGTGAGGCGGCCGGAGTCGCCTGCGCGATCGTGCTCGGTGTTGCCGTTGTTTCCGCCGAGGCGATCCCGCTGCCGAGCAGCGTCGATGCCGCGCCAATGAGAAAGGCGCGGAAAAGTGTTTTTTCCATGACGCCCATTGTACGAGAAAGCGATTAAGGTATTCTTAAATGCGTATCATAGCTTAGCCGTATCTTCCGGTGATGTAGTCTTCAGTTCGCTTGTCGCGCGGCTTGAAGAAAATTTCGCGCGTCGATCCGATCTCGACGAGTTCTCCCATCAGGAAGAATGCGGTATTGTCGGAGATGCGGGCGGCTTGTTGCATCGAGTGCGTCACGATGACGACGGTATACTCTTTTTTCAGCTCACCGATCAGATCTTCAATCTTGCTCGTCGCGATGGGATCCAGCGCCGAAGCCGGCTCGTCCATCAAAATGACTTCGGGCTCCACGGCCAGTACGCGCGAGGATATCACCGATAAAGGTAGACGTGAACGCTACAACCAGGCAAAGAAACAGCTTGTATTTACTTTGGGCACCCTCAATATGCCATCCAGCACGCTCTTATTGCCTGAACAAGTGGCTCATGTCGAAGAAGAGCGAAAGCACTATAATCTGGAAGCTGCCGAGGAAGAACGAAGGCGCTATAACCTGGAAGCTGCTGAAACATATCATCAGGCACAAAAGCATTTCAATGCAGTGGTTGGCGAAATCCGAGCCGCTCAAGATCCCAAAGATTTTCTGCAAGATACTGTTGAGGCTTCTACTATTCTCGGTATTACCGACCGCATCAGCTCACAACATGCGCTCGTTTATCTAGTGGCAACGCCCTGGGGTGGCTTTGCACTCGCCGCATTCAGGCACGGACCAGAGCGTAGAGCAAAATTCGCGCTTCATCGTCGTCCATTTGCCGCACCTAACGAGAACAACTGGTCGCGGATCTCATTGTAGCCAGGCTGAGTGATGGCACAAACGCGCATATCGGTGGCTATGCCTATGCTCAGCAAAATCAGGCATTTGGCCTGTTCAGTAATTGGTTCCAGCAAGCCAAGACATTCCGTGAAGCTGCGCGCTTACTTCATGAGCAATGTACCCTTTACAAGCAAGAGAGCGCGCTAGATAGAGCCGCTCAGGAAATTTTGACTATCTCGGAGTTTGCTCCATTCGTGAATATTCCTCTGGATACGACAGTTAAGAAGGTGCCTGAGATCAGCAATTTGGTTAATCAGTTCAAGTCTATCTTCCTCCATAATGAACTCTACCGCTGTTTCAAAACACTGAGTGCTCTCGCGTTATCACCATTGATCGCAGCATTGCCAGGAGCACGACGTAGCAGGCCTGACGCTAGATTCCTCTGTGGTTGGCTCTAGCTGCATTTCCCCTCACTGCTGTGCCGCTGGCGAATGGCCGTACTGTGGGCGATACTATGTCAACCAGCGTTGCTCCAAGTGCTCGCTCATTGCGACAGGAAATGAAAGATGATATAAAACGTGATGGTGTCTACGCGCTTGGTGATCCACGCCCAGTGCCTGAAGGTATGGAACTAAAATGGGGAGAGGCAGAGGCCCAGACTGTACGCAAAATAGCACGATTACTGCAATTAAATGGAGGTCTTAGCGTACAGGAGCATGCAACACGTGAGAAGCTCATCAAGGCGCTGAAAACTGGGCTGGTGGTGGATGTATCGTGGCGTCATGGCGCTTTTGATAGTGAAGATTTTCGCCGATCCTCGCTCTTGCTGGCTATGCACTCGCGCTTATACCTGGGAGAATTACTCAGTCACGAAGTCGATCTACGTGGTATGCGCCTTTTGATCTTGTCAGCATGTCAGACCGCAGTGCTAGATCTGAATGGAGCCGTGAACGAGGTGCGCAGCCTGGCCGCAGGCGTATTGCAATCCGGGGCACAGGCCGTATTGGCGTCGCTCTGGCCGGTCGATGATTACGCTACCTATTTGCTCATCGTCTACTTTGCCCGGCAGTGGCTCCCTAACATGAAAGACATATCGCCTGCTGAAGCTCTCACAAACGCTCAGCAGTGGCTGGGTAATGGAACATGGGGAGAAATACAAGCAGAAATGCAGCAGTGGAATACAGTACCTATAACAGTACGTAAGAATCGATTAGAGTATACTGACGCGCTGGAAACAGCGCGCCATAATGCCATGCAGAGTCCTCCAGAGCTACGTCCATTTGCAAGTCCTGTCTACTGGGCTGGTTTTCAGGTAACAGGATGGTGATATGGCTGAAATCTACTACCGCGCAACAAAAAGGGCTTATTCTAGACCATATTCAGAGCTTTAGTCGGTCTGAAGACTAGTCGATGGCGCGGTGGTTTTGTTCGTACAAAGTTCGACGCGAAAGGAGATATCATGGATATCAGGCAGAAAATCCGGCGAGGGCAACTTGAAACTGTTACGCACAACAGTAACTAATACTCTTGCTGTATTTACTAACTCTCCAGATGAGAAAGATGGCTGGCGAGATGATCTGGAGCAAGCGCGTAACCAACTTTTTGCATTGAGTCCATTTTCACCGCCAGAGGACCAGGGGCTGGTAGCATTTTTTGATGCTGTTATTGGTCTGCTTGACGCAGACGGCAATCCGACAGGTCTAGGATATGGTTTAACTGGGGAATATCAAGAAGCGTGGCTGGCACTTATAGTAGCGTTAGCAAGGATGAAAGATACTACAGAAGATGATTGAGCCTTTATGAAACCTGTTAATGGGTTAGTCAAACCTGATGATTACCTACATGAGTTCGATTGGACATCGTGATAAGACGAACGGCGGGATCGCCGATAATGATATAGTTGCGCGCATCGTTAGTTGCTGTCCATAAGTGTGCTAGCTTTTCAACTGAAACGAGCAGGCCCCTTTTTTAATATCCTCCTGCTTGTTAGTCAGTTCTGCCGATAGCTCTGCGTAACGCTCATTAAAAACTTCCATTGCGTAACCAATAGGGAATCCTTCAAAGAAAGACAGGTCAAGGGCAGCTTCAAATACATTAGCCTCAGCTTCTGTATGCTGCCTGTTCATAAAAGAATAGCTCCAGATACGCTCGATGTGACCGATTACGGCCTGCGCTCCTCCGCCAGGGAGACCCAGAAGCTTTTGAGGAAGACGCGCCAGAAAGGGATCATAGCCAGGAGTGGCAAAGCCCAGGCCCTCAAGTTGTTGTGTTATCGTCGGAGCGTCCTTCTGGAAAAAGGGATAGTCCTCGTGCTCCGGCGTGCCAGCGCTGTAGCAGGCAACCATGAAGCTTATAAGGCCAGCCAGTTGTATGTTTTCCCCGACATCTTCGGCGGCATAATTGGCCCAGGGGCCGGGCCAGTTCTGGCACATCAACGCTCCCTGGTGAGTCATTCGCTGCGCACTGGCAGCAATTCCAGGCCATGAGATGCAGTAAATAATATACCAGGGGTCTCCTCACCGTTCAGGAGCAACTGACTCAGGTTTCTTTTCGTTTCTCTTCTTTGCTGATGCTGTTTGAATACTCCAAT
>CAWEGP010000004.1:0-491726 GCA_963808755.1 Vulcanimicrobiia bacterium | reverse complement strand
GCTCTGTAGCCTTTTTGGACTTTTTCAGTTACGTATTTGTTCGATCGTCACCTACGGAGCCCTGGTACATAAATCGCTGCAAGCCGCTCTGCAACTGGAGCAGCGCTTCCCCGGCAAATCGGTGGAAGTGATCGACCTGCGCAGCTTGTCCCCTTACGATTGGAACGCGATTGCCGCTTCCGTTAAGAAAACCAGCCGCATCGTGATCGCTCACGAAGACACTCTCTCCTGGGGCTACGGAGCCGAAATTGCCGCGCGTATCGCCGACGAGTTATTCGGCTCGCTTGACGCGCCCGTCGGGCGTGTCGCCGCGCTCGATACCTGGGTTGCGTACAGCCCGCAGTTGGAGCACGAGATTCTGCCGCAGGTGGATAATCTCATTGCCGAAGGAACCCGGCTGCTGAGCTATTAACCGTCTCTACTGCCACCGGAACAAAAAGCTCTGAAGACTTTCCGCGCTCACTTGAATGGTCTGCTGCAGGCTTCGGTTCCCGCTCACGAGCCGGACCTGGTGCGGGCCCGGCGTGAGTTTCAGCGTTGCTGGTGTCTGGCCTTGCAGCCTCCCGTCGATAAACACCGTTGATCCACTAGGCACCGAATCGAGCTGCACAATCGCGATGTTTTGCGATAGGGGTACGAATACCTCGCGCTGATCCGGCACCTCGATGATTCTCCGCGCCAGCCCATAGTTCGCTGCTGCGATTGTCAATGTGTGTCGCCCTGACCGAAGCGCAATGGAACATGGGGTTATGCACGATTTCCCCTCGTCGCTGTCAACCACAATCCGCGCGCCCGAGGGTTCGCTGCGGAATTCCACCGACGCAGGCGTTCCGTTATCCATATATGGTCTGGACACAGGAGCCCGCGAAGCAGAGCTTGCTTTCTGATGTGGAGCGCAAAGGGGGCTCCATCTCTCGTGTTGCCAGCTTGTGAAGGTGGGTTCGCATTCGTCGGATTCGCCGGCAGAGAAAGTTGCGCCGGTGGTGTAGCCACCGCAGGCGGAGGCGATTTCAAAATATTCGATGCATTGGAACCGGCCGGCGTGTTTGCCCCTGGCGTGCTACCTGCGCTAGCTCCACTTCCGGCATTCGATGGGGGCTGCACGTTCTGATCGGATTCGGGCGATGACGAGGACGGAGAGGCAGAAGTAGGAGAGTTACCTCCGGCAACACTCCTCGGCACCTGTGTAGTTGCGATACACCGCGTATGCGAGCGCAACCATGGCGAACAGCAGAATCACGATTGCGATCCTCCGCCACAAGGGAAGCTCGTCGCCTTCTTCCTCCTCCTTCCTGCCTCTCCGCAGTTCCGGAAGCCGGTACGGCAGATCGTAGGGGAGAATCACGGGTCCCTTCGGTTGATCTTCCGTCACGGGCTCTGGTGGCGGAACGATATGATCGGCGGCCGGCGGCGCGGGTTGATATACCGTCTCATCCGGCGGCTGGTATTGTCTGTTTCTCGATTGACCTTCGCGCACTCCGCCGAAAGCGGCGGCCGCTGCGGCAGAAGGAAGTAATGAAGGCTCCTGCTCGGCTTCGGTAGGAGGCGGGGCTTCAAGAGCAACCATGCGGTACGGCGGAGCCCATTCGGGCGTCGCATCGAGGGCCTCCGACAGCGCGTTGATAAATGCGGTGCAATTATCGAAGCGATCTCCCGGGGCTTTCGCCAGACCACGCTGCAAAACGCGATTGATCGTCTGCGAAAGCGAGGGTTCACCTGATTGGCAGCTTTCGGATCCTCTCGCACAATCCTGAAAAACAGCGTAGGGATGTAATCGGCGACGAAAGGCTTTTCACCGCATAGAACCTCATAGGCCACTGCCGCCAGCGCGAACTGGTCCGCCTGTCCGGTGATCTGGCCGCCCTCAATCTGCTCCGGAGCCATGTAGTTCGGAGTCCCCATCATCGACCCGGCTTGCGTCATCTGCTGCGAGATGAATTTCGCAACTCCGAAATCCGTGACCTTTGCCAGCTGCTCTCCCGTCGCGTGCTCGAAATGAATCAGCAGATTCGACGGCTTCACGTCGCGATGTACGATGCCGATCTTGTGGGCATAATCGAGCGCGCTTGCAACTTGCCGGAAGAAGTTCAGCAGCATTTCCTTTTCCGGCAGCTTCCCCTCCGTCAGCAGCTTATCGAGCGAGGGCCCGTTCACATACTCCATAAAAAGGTGAACGAGCTTCTCCTCTTCGAGAATGTCGTAGATGGCGACGATGTTGCGGTGCGACAGAGCTCCTGCCGATCGGGCTTCCCGCTCCAGACGGTCGCGCAAACGCTTCAGCTCTGAGGCATCGCTGATCTCAGCAAGCCGGATGCTTTTCACCGCGACGGTGCGCCCGATACGAGGGTCCAGGGCTTTGTACACTACGCCCATCGCCCCACGTCCCAAACGCTCGATAATCTGATACCGGCCTATCTGCTGCACGGTCGCTCTTTCATCCTCACCCCTCACCAGTATCCTTCGCTTGGGAATCGGTTTTCTCGGGTACTCCGGCGCCCCGGCTGGTGGCTTTCAACCAGACTCGAAATTCTACCGGTCGATTCGCTGGAACCAGTACGCGTCGCAGACTCCTGTTCGCGCCTCGCCTCAGTGCGGCAAAGGCCGATAAACAAAGGGGATTGTGAGCTGCTTGCTATCATGAAGCTTCCCCTCATGATTACTGCGGAAATTGCTGAAGGCCTAACTTTCGATGACGTACTACTTCGGCCCGCACGAAGTGAGGTCACCCCGGCAGAAGCCGACACGCGCACCCGTCTTACACGCCATATTGAACTCCATATTCCTGTCGTCAGCTCCGCCATGGATACCGTTACCGAGGCTCACCTCGCCATTGCCCTCGCGCAACAGGGCGGCATCGGCATAATCCATCGCAATATGGCCGCAGACCGGCAGGCTGAGGAGGTCGATCGCGTCAAACGCAGTGAAAGCGGCATGATTGTCGATCCGGTAACCATCGAGCCCGAGCGCAAAATTCACGAGGCGCTGGAGGTGATGGCTCGCTATCGGATCTCAGGCATTCCAGTTACCAAAAATGGCCGCCTGGTCGGTATTTTGACCAATCGGGACCTACGATTTGAGTCACGGTACGACCTTCCTATATCGGAAGTCATGACAAAAGAGGATCTCATCACAGTTCCGGTTGGCACGACGCTCGAAGATGCGCAAAAAATCCTACACAAGCATCGGGTTGAGAAGCTCCTGGTTGTCGATGATCATTACAACCTGAAGGGCCTCATCACGGTTAAAGATATTCAGAAGAAGCTGAAATATCCCAATGCAGCGAAAGACCGTCAGGGGCGTCTGCGCGTGGGAGCGGCCGTCGGCGCAACCGGCGACTATCTGGAGCGTGCGCAGGAACTCGTTCGCATGAAGGTAGATGTGATTGCGGTCGATTCCGCCCACGGCCACCAGCAACGCGTGATGGATGCTGTCAAAACACTGAAGAGCAAGCTGCCCGAAGTTGAGGTTGTCGCAGGCAACGTGGCTTCTTATGAGGGCGCCCGCGATCTCATCTCTCTCGGGGCCGACGGCATCAAAGTCGGCATCGGACCTGGCTCCATTTGTACGACCCGCGTGGTCAGTGGCGCAGGCGTACCACAAATCACGGCCATAGCCGATTGTGCCCGTGCAGCGCGAGACGCTGGTGTGCCGTTAATTTCCGATGGCGGCGTGAAATACTCGGGCGATATCACCAAGGCCATTGCCGCCGGGGCCGATTCCGTCATGATCGGAAGTCTCTTTGCCGGTACCGACGAAAGTCCCGGCGAAACGATTCTGTATCAGGGCCGCACGTTCAAGACCTACCGCGGCATGGGTTCTATGGGCGCGATGTCGCAAGGCGGCGCAGAGCGCTATTCGCAGGAAAGCAGCGGCAAACTAGTACCCGAAGGCATCGAAGGCCGTGTGCCGCACAAAGGCCCGCTCGCCGATATGGTCTACCAACTGGTCGGCGGCCTGAAAGCAGGCATGGGCTATTGTGGATGCCGCACCATCACCGAGATGCAGGAGCGTGCCAGGTTCCTGCGCGTTACCGTCGCCGGACTCCGTGAAGGCCACGTTCACGACGTCATCATCACCAAAGAAGCTCCCAACTACCGCCTCGAATAGATTTATCGGCGTCGCGGAAATAGCGAGCGCACGGCGAGAATGTGTGCCGGACCAGAGTTGCTGTTGTAAAAACCCACCGTGCAATTCAGCCGGAAGAAATAGGCGTCCCCAGGCTTGGCCGGAAAACGGGCTTCCAATCCATTCATGCCGCTGCCGGCAACCATCTCGCCTGTGCCATCGAGAAGAACGTAAATCTCTTCCTCGGCTTCGTGATGATGAGGAAAGTTGGTCCCGCCCGGCTCAAACTCCATCACGAATAAGCTGGTGATCGCGTGTCCGGCCGCGATGCGGTCCCGTTTGCTATTCGTATCGCCCATCAGCAACTTGTAAACGACGGTGTCGGGATGACCGCTGACAGTCTGTTTCTTGACGTCGTCGTAGTTGGCGATCATGAGCTTTGGAGGAGGCGGTGTTCCGGCCGGAATCTTAAATCCCATTACAAATAACCGCATGGGTTCGCCTGAAGAATTCGCGAGCCAATGCTCCACCCCCGCGGGCAGGTACATAAAATCGTGTTTTCGAACGGGCGCGGTTTCCGGGCCATAGTGCAAAAGACCGCTGCCTTCCATGATGACGAAAGCTTGTTCTTCGGCCGGATAGCTGACCGGCTTTGAGCTGCCGCCAGGCGCAATCGACATTTCGCCGAATCGCGCGACACCCCGCGGGACGGCCGAATCGGTATCGCCTGCGCCGAAGAGAGGCTTGTATTGGCACGAGGCCGTGCTGACGTCCATCGGTTTCGCCGTGACGTCCGGAATAAAGCGCCGCAGAAATGTTGGATCGATTTTTCGCTGAAGCTCGGCTGCCGCTCCCGAGTACGACAAGGCGAGAACCCACATAATTGCGACCGACCGCGTGCCGATTGATAGGTAATTCAGTCGCACGATTTGCCTTCTTCGTTGTAATACGGCCACGGGCGTAGGAGAGAAGCCGGAAACAATTCTATCGTTCGAAGATCCGCGTTAGTTCGAAATAGCCGGACTACCTGAGATCCCGTCCTTTCGCTTCTCGCGCATAGATCAACGCCAATCTTGTGCGCCGTGGTGTATGTGCAGGATTTCAACGGCTTCCGGCTTTACTGCGTACACGACAACATAGGGAAGGGGCGTAAGCGGCAACTCTCTTGTGCCGCTACGGTGGCCGGGTCTGCCTCTGTGGGGTGTGGTTTTAAGAGAGCGGATACCCTGATAGATTGTTCGCACGGTCGGCTCGGCAAACTGCGGGTAGTGCTGTTGAAGATAGGTTTTGATGCTCCCTAAATCGTCGGCGGCTGGTACAGTCCAACGAATGCGCATCAAACTTTGAACATTGCTTCAAGCCGTGCGTCCATCTCTTCTTCTTCGATAAATTCACCGCGTTCGGCTGCCGCTAGTCCCTTTTCCACGGCGGCAAGGAAGCGGGCTTCTTCGTCAAGATAACGAGCGACAACACTCGTCACCAAGCGCTCCGGCACAGTTCCGGCTTTGGTGGCTATCTGCGCAAGCTGCGCTTGCTGCTCTGGCGTGAATTGAACTTCCATGGTTCCAGACTACGAAATTACGGGCTAGTGGGCAATGCTCTTGGACGGAGCGCGTCCGATTAAATAAGCGTATGGGCCAATGTGTGAGTGCCGGAACACAGATCGCAGCGGTGGCGGAAATGATTGCAACGATGGACCGGGTATCCGTATGAAATTGGGTCAGTTTAAGCTGTGTTTCAGGCTACGCATGCAGTTCGGGCGGAACGCGCAGGCGCGGACCTTGATCTTGCTCTCGTCCTTGCGCGCCCGCGCGAGGTCGTAGGCTAACTGCATCCGCAACCACGTTTCCGCGTTGCTGCCGAAAGCCTTGGAAAGCCGTATCGCCATCTCCGGGCTGATACCTGATTTGCAGTTGACGACGTTGTTTAGCGCCTGCCGGGTGATACCTAGAACCTCCGCGGCCTTAGTGATCGTAAGACCCAACGGCTCAATGCAATCTTTCCGGACGATGCGACCGGGATGCACCGGGTTTTTCATGGGCATGTATTTGTTCTCGTTTCCGTTAGTGATAGTCAATCAATTCCACGTCAAAAGCATCCTCGCCCTGAAACCGGAAGATGATACGCCAATTTGCCCGCACTATCACAGACCAGAAGCCTTTCAAATCTCCTTTGAGCGGGTGCAGCCGGAAGCCGGGAATATCGAGGGCTTGCGCCGTCGTCGCGGAATCCAGAACGGTCAAGATGCGTTCCACGGTGTCCACCAGATCGGGCCGGATGCCGCTGCGGTCGTCCCGCTCATAAAGCCGTTTCAGCCCGCGATGCTTAAAGCTCCTAATCATGAGGATACTATGTAAAGTAACACTTGTCACTTGTCAAGGGAGGACGTTATCAACACTTGCGAATCCGCGGCCGAAACCTCGATGAGAGTGTGCAGGATGTCGTTGCGCGCTACTTCGAGGAAGAGACCGCTTTATCGAGGCGGTGCTGACGTCGATCGGCTTCGCTGTGACATCCGGAATAAAGCGCCGCAGAAACGTTGGATCGATTTTTCGCTCAGGCTCGGCTGCCGTTCCCGAGTACGAAAACGCGAGAACCCACGTGATTGCGACCCATCGCGCGCCGTATTGAGTAGGTAACGCAGTCGCACCATTTGAGATTCTATGAAACGCGTTACGAGGTCAACAGCCGTATTGCCCCGTGTCATGAACACCGGCGTCAATGCGCGTTTGACCAGCCGTTTGACATACTCTGGAACAGGGTATATCGTGTTCATGAATCGCTTCATCGCAAAGGAGAACTCCGCGTGAACCGCCGCCACTTTCTTCTGAGTTCCGCCGCGGCTTTGACAGCCGCTCCGCGCCTTCGATCCAGCCCCAACGATACTGTGCGAGTGGCTTGCGTCGGTTTGCGCAGCCGGGGAAAGGCGCATATCCACGGCTACGGCCACTTGCCCAACGTGGAGATTGCTGCCTTTTGCGATATTGATGAGAACGTTCTCAACAAAACATTCGCCGATTACGAGGCAACGGGCAAGAAGAAGCCCGCCTCCTACGTGGACATCCGAAAGCTGCTTGAGGACAAAGATATCGACGCGATTTCAATTGCAACGCCGAATCATAGTCACACCTTGCAGACCATCTGGGCGTGCCAGGCCGGCAAAGATGTGTATGTCGAGAAGCCCTGCTCGCATAACATGTTCGAGGCCAAGCAAATCGTTGCTGCTGCGCGTAAATACAACCGGGTCGTGCAGCAGGGCAGTCAGAGTCGTTCTTCCGCCGCGCTGCAGGAAGGCGTTCAGAAGATGCGCGAAGGCTTGCTCGGCGACGTGTACATGGCGCGAGGCTTGTGTTACAAGTGGCGCGACACCATTGGCCACGCGCCCGTCGAGCCGGTACCGCCCGGCGTTCATTACGATCTGTGGCTAGGGCCTGCTCCCGAACATGCATTTACCCGCAACCGTTTTCATTACAACTGGCACTGGTTTTGGGATTACGGCAATGGCGATCTCGGTAATCAGGGCATTCACGAAGTGGATATTGCCCGCTGGGGCCTGGGCGTGACCTATCCGAAGAAGGTTTCGGCCATCGGCGGTCATTTCATGTTCGACGACGATCAACAGACGCCGAACACGCTGAACTGCGCTTTCGAATTCGACGACAACGGCAAGACCAAGATGATGGTGTTCGAAGTGCGCCACTGGATCTCGAATCACGAAGCCGGAATTGGCGCAGCTGGAGCCAAGTTCGATCCCAATACCATCGGCAATCTGTTCTATGGCTCAAAGGGCTACATGGCGATCGATGGCTACACGCAATACAAAACGTGGCTTGGCAAAGAGCAGGAGCCGGGCCCCTCAGCCAAGCAGGGTGGCGACCACTTTGCTAACTTCATCACTGCCGTGCGCAGCCGCAAACCCGGCGAGTTGAACGCGGAGATCGGCGAAGGAGCCATTTCGACGACGCTGGTTCATCTGGCAAACATTTCGTACCGCCTCGGCCGCGAGCTGCATTTCGACCCCAACTCATACCAATGCACCGGCGACGACGAAGCCAACGCCATGTTCACGCGCCAGTACCGCGCGCCCTTTGTGGTTCCGCAGAACGTGTAGGGGTTACGCCGAACGCGATTCTCCGTCCAATGATGAATTTCGGGTACCGGCGTATATGTGGGCTCTCCGATACCGCCATCGCGAATCTCGGGCTTGGCATTCTCGCGCCGAACGCGGTTGCTTTCTTTCTTGGCTTCCCGCTTAAGGCCCCAGTAAGCTCCGCTGCCTCGCTTGGGTCCGCAGTGTTCGGTCTTCTTTGCTTCGTAGCCCACGACTCTCAGAATAGCTCCCTTGACTTCCTTCGGCCGACCTCAGCCTAGCCCCTCAGCCGCGGTACAGTGAGTATGACGATATCCCCATGGACATCGAAGCGTATGAAGTTCTTTGCCGTCTCCGTATCCCTTTGGGTGCTCTTGTTCGCGGGCGCCTGTAATCAGAGCCCTCAGCATTTAGTGGAGGCAGGAAATCGCTACCACGACAGGCATAAGTATCAGGAAGCGTCCATTCTCTATCGCAAGGCCATCGCGAAGGACAAGACGTACGCCGAGGCCTACTATCGCGAAGGCTTAAACCTGCTCGATCAAAAGAACGCTCTCGAGGCCGCGCGTTTCTTTCGTCGGGCTGTGGATCTGGCTCCAACAACACTGACGCCGAAGCCAAGCTTTGCGAAATCTACTTGACCGCTTACGCGTATGATCAGAAAAAATTTCATACGCTGCTCCCCGAGGTGAGGGAACTGACGGCAAAGATTCTCGCCAAAGATCCACGGGACTTTCGCGGCGTCCGATTGCAGGCTTTCGTATATCTGACAGACAAGAATCTGCCTAAGGCGCTCGCAACGTTCGAGCAGGCAAACGAGATCCAGCCGTACTCGCGCGAGGTCGTCGGCTGGCTTGCACAAGCACTTGCCGCCGATGGCCAGTGGGACCGGGCCGAGCAACTGGCGAAAGATATGATTGCCCATGACAAGACCTGGGCCCCAGCTTACGACTTTCTCTTCGTTCAGTATCTGCAGCGCAAAAGACCGGCCGATGCCGAAGCTATTCTCAAACAGCGCGTCGCAAACGATCCGAGCAGCGAGACCGCGCTGATCAACTACACCGGCTATCTGCTGCAGACCAACCGCTATGATGAAGCGCATGCCGCAATGGCCAGTGCAGTAGCCGATGGCAAGCGTTTCTCAAATGGCCGTCTGCTCATGGGCGATTTCTATATGCGAGCGGGCCGCTTTGCCCAGGCGGCGGACGAATATCAGGCCGGCGCCGCAGCCGATCCTAAGAACCGCGAAAACTATCAATTGCACCTGGTCGAAGCTTTAGCCCGGCAAGGTGTCTCCGATCCCGCGAAACAGGTCGAAGCCCTGAACCTGGCGAAGAAGATTTCGGCCGATCATCCCAAGGACGCTGCCGCAAACCAGGTCTATGCCTCGCTGCTTCTCGACAGCGGCGTAAAGCAGGACGTTCAAAAGTCGCTAAGCGAGCTAAAGGGCCTCGTGGCCGCCAATAATACCGATCCTGTTCTGCATTACGATCTTGCCCGCGCTTATTTCAATCAGGGCGATCTCGAAAGAGCGCAAGCGGAGGCGTCCGAGGCCGCCCGTCTACGACCGTCGATGATGCCCGCGCGCGCGGTGCTCGCCCGCGTCTATGAGGACCGCGGTCAGCATGGCAAAGCTCTCGGAGAAACCGGTATTGTGCTGTCCCGGCTGCCTGACAACCCGGAAGCAACCCTGGTGCGGTGCCGCGCTTTGATCGGTCATAAAGGAGTTGGATAAAGCGCAGCCCGAACTGGAAACCCTGGTGAAGCGGAATCCTAATTATCCGGATGCCGCATATAACCTCGCCATCCTCTATATGCAGCAGAAGAATTACACCGGGGCGCAGGAGCAGTTTCAACGCTTGTGGCAGGGGCTGGCCTCGAACGGACAGCCCGATCTCCGCGGCTTTGTGGGCCTCCAGCAGGTGAAATTGCGCCAGGGCCATTGGCAGGAAGCTGTCCAGGCTGTTCAGGACTTGGCCAATAAAAATCCATCGAATACCTCCTTTCGCTATACGCTCGCGAATTTTCAAGCAGATGCCGGGACTTCGCTGCCGGCCGCCTCGCCGCAGCGCGCCACTCTGCTGCACAGCGCGCAAGACAATTATGAGAGCGTTCTGAAGGTTACGCCCAATTCCGCCGAGACACTGCTGCGCCTGGGCACGATTCAGCGCACCCTCAACGAAAACGCCGCCGCGCTCGATTCATTCGATCGTGCCATTAAAGCTAATCCCGGAAATGCGGATGGTTATCTTAATAAGGCTGTGATGCTCGAGGAAATGGGCCAGCGCGATCAGGCCAAAGAAGCCTACAGCCGGACTTTGGGCGTTGATCACGATAATATTGTGGCCCTTAATAACCTCGCATTTCTAAATGCTGATAACGGACAAAATCTCGATCAGGCTATGACTTACGCGGAACGGGCCAAAAAGCGCCTGCCCAATAATGCCAGCATTTCCGATACCTTGGGCTATGTCTATTTCCGCAAAAATCTGACCGACGATGCCATCCGCCAGTTGCAGGCAGCGGTTGATGAAGACCCGAAAAATGCCGCTTTTCGTTTTCACCTGGCAATGGCTCTATTGCAACGGGGCGACAAGAGCGGTGCCCGGCGAGAAGCGGAAAATGCGTTGCGGACCGCAAATACCGATCAGCAGCAGAAAATCAGAAGCTTTATGAGCCAGATCGGCTAGCGGATTCGCGGCCCGCCGGGGATTTTTCCGACCTTCCTTTCCGGCGGTACTGACGCTCTCTCGGATTAATCCTACAGCACCTCCGTAGAAGTCCTACCATCACTCAGCAGAAATCGGAAGAATTCGTTGCAAAACTAAGTATTTTTTACTTATAGGGAAAAAATTGTGTGTAAAATCTTTACAGCCCTGAGGCTTTGGGGTATCGTGTACTAGAACCTGTAGTACTAAGCAAAACGCTTCGTTAGCATCGGAAATCAAACCCCCTGCCAAACGCAGCCAAAACGGTTCGGGCCCTGTCCAGCGGCCTCTCAGTTATTTAGGGAGACACACAGATGACGAACGCAATTCAACAGAACCAAACCTGGACGAATGATGCGGAAACCATTGTCCGCTTGATTCAAGCTGGCGACTCCCGAGGCGAAGAGATGCTGTACGCCGCGTTTACGCGCGGCCTGCGATACCTGGCGATCCGGAAAGTTGGGTACGAACAAGCCGACGAATGTGTCCATGATACCTTCATCGCGCTGGCGAAAAAGATTCGTGAAGGTGCACTACGAGAGCCCGCCGCGCTCTTAAAATATGCCCGCACGATTTTGGAACGCATGATCGTCGACATCCATCTGGAGCGCCGCAAGTGGCGCGCCGAGGTCGATTTCGATTACCTCGCCCTTACGCACGCCGACCACGCTCCCACGCCGGACAAGGCTTATGAGAGTTCCACCCGTACAGAAGTCATGAAGCGCGCCCTCCAGCAGCTTCGGCCCAAAGAGCGCGAAATCCTGGTGCGCTTTTACATTCAGGAAGAAGACCAGGAAAAGATCCGGCGGGAAATGAACCTGACTCATACGCAGTATCGTTTGCTGAAGAGCCGCAGCAAGAGCAAGCTCGAACAGTACACCAGCACATATCTGAAAAAGGCGCCAGGTCAGGCCGCCCCTTCTGCTCACGTTGCCTGCGCTTAATTGCGGTTCTATCGTGCGGCCAGTGCTTCTGCGCGCTTTACGCCGAGCGACGAGTTCAACCGATTGGGATCTGTGCGAAGGCAAAGCCGGTATTGAGTGAGTGCCTCGGCAGGTCGTCCTCCCTCCAAGAGCATGTCGGCCAGCATTTCGCGGGCTGGCAACTCGACTTCGCCCTTTCCATCGCGATCTTGCTTATCCGCCACACCGGTGATGAGTTTGACCGCGCTTTCCATTTGTCCTTGAGCAAAAGCTAACCATGCGTGAGCTTCATCGCGGTCGCCAGTCATTGAGTCAGCGAGATAGGCGTGGCTGGTCTTTCGAACTTCCGCGAGCTTGGCATCAAAGTCCGCTACCGCCGCTTGCGTCGCTTCGACGTTCCGCAGATGCCCGGATGCGACCGCCCGTGTCCAATACACAACCGCCGGGAACTCGGGTTCGGCATCAACGGGAACCACTAGGGATTGCGCCGCTTCCCAGTCGCGAGTTTCAAGCAGGTATAGCGACGGAAAACTGACGCGGACGTAATTGAACATGCGCTCCATGTCTCTGAAGCCTTCCTTCGGGACCTTCAGCGCCTGCGTCTCAATCTGCTTTGCCTGATCGAAATCGCCCTTCTGCAAATACGCATACTCGAGAAAATTCATCGCGTGCAGCATGTCTGGAAAGGCCTTCTGCTGCTTGGCCACTTGTACCGACGCGAGATTAGATTTAATGTCCTCATCCCACATGCCCAACCGCGCGAAAATATGCGAAGGCATGTGAACTGCATGTGCCGATGCGGGCGCGATTTCAGCGTAGCGTCTGGCGGCACTTAGGCCCTCGGGTGCTAAGGCCGGATTATCGCAAGCATGGATCAGATAGTGAGCGGCGCCGGGATGGTTCGGGTTGCGCTGAAATACGCCATTGATGAGGACGATCGCCTGGCGGGTGATTTCGAAATTGTTTGTTTTTGCATCGGGCGAGGTCAGAAGTGAAAGAGCATAGAATAACGAGACTTCGTCATCTTTTGGCCAGGAAGCATGCATTCGTTTCATTGCATCAGAGTAGGCACTTCGCCGAGTCTCAAAGGTTGTTGCGGGATCGCCGCCGTAGAATGCTGCGGCCGCATCGATAAAGGCGCGCTCACGAGTCGTTTGGATGGGGGCGGCTTTCGCTTGCTGCATGAGCTTCGCTCCTTCGACCAGTTCTTCGGCGGTTGGCCTGTCCCAAAGCTGCTTGTAAAGACTCATGGCCTGACCCCAATACGCCATAGCGCAAGATGGGTCGCGCTGGCTGATCTGCTGGAATTGCAAGCGCGCATTCTTGTAGCTGAAAGAGTGCAGCAGCGCAAGACCGCGGTTAAAATCTGCTTGCTCGCCAGCCGGACAAGAGATTGGAAACGAGACGCTGCCTAAAGAGGTAACGGTCGCGGCTTTGTCATGGTGATGGTGTTCTTGGGCGCAGGCGATCGCAGTGATTAGCAATCCTGTTAGCACTTTGCTGATTGTGCGGGGCAACATCAGTTTCCATTTGCTCACAATCCAATCCGGGCGCCGGCTACTTATCATCCAGTCGGGTAGTCGCGCCAAATTCCGACTCCCGCCTAAACTGCATTCTGGTACACTCATACCCAGCTAGCGGGGTGTTCAGTGCCTAAATCGCCCAATGACCGGCTCCAGGGAACCGCTCGATCTCCTCATCTTGACTACCCTTGCCCGTTCCGGGCCGCTGCATGGCTACGCGATCGCCAAGCACATTCGCGAACGCTCCGGTGACGCTCTCCGCCTCGAGGACGGATCCCTCTATCCCGCCATTCATCGCATGACTCAGGAGAAATGGGTCAGCGCTGAATGGGGTCTCACGCGATCGAATCGTCCGGCGCGTATCTATAAACTCACTGCGCTCGGTCGTAAGCAGCTTCAGAAAGAGGAAGAAAGTGGCAGCAGCTCACGGCCGCCGTAAGCCGCGTCCTACAACCCGCGTAGGAGCTCTCCAATGTCCCTATGGAATCGTCTCTGGAACACGTTTCGGAGTTCCCGTCTCGATATGATTTGCCCGCGAGATCGAGACCCACCTTGCCGAAATGCAGGATGACGCTATGGAAGCGGGGTCTTTCCCAGAACGAGGCCCGGCGCGCGGCGCGCATGCAGTTCGGGATACCGAGTCTTTCGTGAACAGACCCGCGACACGCAATCTCCTCGGTGTGGCTGGAAACGTTTGCTACAAGATACTGCGGTATACATTCCGGCAGCTTAGGACAATCGCCCAGCTTTGCGATTCCGACCGTGCTCCTTCTTGCGTTCGGCATCGGCGTGAATATCGCAATTTTCACGCTGCTCAATTCCATCGTGCTGTCGCTCCGCTACCGCTTCCCGATCCGGAGTCGCTCGTCATCTTGCTTGATCGTCACTCTCGGGTGGAGGTTCCAGTCCGCCCTCCTGGCTCGATCAGCAGGACTTTCCGCGAACAGAACCATGTTTTCTCGTCCGCTCGCCGCTTTCGATTTCCGCAACACCGTTCTGCTCCAGGCCGGAAATAAAACGGTTCGCGTTTCCGGCAGCCCTGTTACGCCCGATTACTTTACGACGCTCGGCGTGCAGACCGCTCGCCGGTCGTCTCTTCACGCCCCAGCTGAAGCGCTGAAACCGGGCAGCAATAACGTCGTTTTGCTACGTGAGGATTTCTGGCGCTCCGAGTTCGGCGCGGACCCGGCAATCCTGCAAAACGTCCACATCGATGGACGCAAGTGCACGATTTTCGGCATCCTGCCGCGATCCTTCACGTTCCCCAGAGAAATACCGTTCTGTGGATTCCGTTGGTTCCCACTCCGTTGCAGCGCGCCGATCGCAGCTGGCATGGCTTCCCGATGATTGGCCGGCTGAAACCCGGTCACGCTTACCCGGGCGCATTCCGAGCTAATGCAATCATGCTGCGGCTTTCGCGTCAGTATCCAAAGGAAGATACAGATCGTACATGCGGTCATCTTGTCTCCCTTGCGCGATTGGACCATTGGCGGTACACGCGAGCGGCTCATGATTCTTCAATATGCTGCTCTCGCTATTTTTCTCATGACCTGCGCCAATGTCTCGAGTCTCGTGCTTGCACGCTACTCGGCCCGTCGTCGCGAATTCGCGATGCGTGTCCGCGCTTGGTGCATCACGCTTCCGGCTAATTCGCCAGCGTCTCACCGAAGCCTTGGCCCTCGCTTCTATCGGCTGCTTTTCGAGCGCGGCCGTAGCGTGGGCAGGCGTACCAGTTTCTGATTTATCTTTTCGGATCCTCACTTCCCCGCGCAAATGAAATTGGGCGCAGATCCCCGCCTTCTATGGTTTGCGCTCGCCGTTACCTGTAGCCGCTGCCCTCTTGATTGGGCTGACCACTGCGTGGCAGGAACGAGCGGCAGCAACTGGAATCGACCCTACGGGAAGGCGCAGGCGCAATTGGCAATCGCCGCGGTACACGGCTGCGCAAAATTCTGGTAGCGTTCGCAAACCGCTTGTGCGCTCACGTTAGTGTGCGGCAGCTTCGAGTTGCTCGAAAGCTTTCAAAATCTTATGCAAGTGAATCCTGGGCTGGATGTTTCGCACCTGCTCACCCTCCACGTTGCGCTTCCTGAAAGCCTGTTATCCGTGACGCGGCACGCTGTAATCATTTATTCGCTGCGCTCTCCGAGCACCTCAATCGTCTTTCCGGAGTCGAAAGTGCAGCGTCCATTAATATGCTTCCTGTGCAGCAGGCGGGATATAACGGCGATGTCGATATCCCCGGCTTACCCCCGCATTCGGCCAGTTTCTTTGCCGAATATCGCTGGATCACTGGTGATTACTTCGGACCATGGGCATCCCGCTCGTGCGCGGACGCGACTTTTTTGCCGGAGGAGCTTTCCGGTGCACGCCACGCGGTCATCATTAATCAGACCATGGCGCACACGCTATGGAGGGATCGCGATCCCGTCGGCTGGACCCTCAAACTGAACGAGTCTGCGGCGCTGAACGGCGTTGCTTATACGGTTATCGGTGTGGCGCAGGATGTGCGTCAATCAGGTCTCGATGTCCCTGCGAGATCTGAAATCGAGTTTCCCCTTTCCACGATGCCCGCACCCCTCACCGACCAAGCCATCGTGGTGCGCACGTCGCTCCCGGAAGCGGCGATACTTCATTCAATTCGGTCAAGGATCTGCGGGTGTTTCAAAACCAATCCAATGCATGGATTGCCGTCTGGCGAACAATGCTCGATGTGGAGGAGACGGCCGCGTAGGTTTTCGGCTAAGCTTCTCGAAATTTCGCCACGATTACCGTGACGTCGTCACGCTGTTCACCGGGGCTGAACCGCTTGACTTCATCAACAATTGATCCCAGCAGTTCCTGTGAAGGTAACTGGCGGTTCCGCCGCAATGCCTCGACCAAGCGTTGCTCGCCGAATTCTTCATCTCGGTCGTCGAATGATTCCGTGACGCCGTCCGTGTAGATTACAAGCAAATCTCCGGCGCAGGTCTGGCGCTGCTCGATCGAGCAATTCCAATCTTTAAAGAGTCCCAGAACGGTGGAAGTGGATTCGAGCCGCTCGACTGTCCCATCGTTCCGGAGCAGAAGAGGAGAGAGGTGCCCGCAATTGGCATACCGCAGGCGCCGTGTTCGCGCATCGTACTCGGCAAAGAATAGCGTCGCGTACGCACTGTCCACAGTATTGTCGTAAAACAGCCGATTTGCCAGCTGCAGCACCCGTTCCGGCTGGTCCAGGGCAATCGCACATTGACTGCGCAAATTCGCCTGCAGATTGGCCATTAAAAGCGCGGCAGCAATTCCCTTTCCCGAAATGTCGCCGATAATCAAGCCGAGCCGCTCTTGACCCAGATCAAGGAAATCGTAGTAGTCGCCGCCCACCGGGCGCGCCTGGATGCAAATACCCGCGTAATCAAGTGTGCGGCAAGACGGCAGAGTTTGCGGAAAGAGCCTCGCCTGCACTTGTTTTGCAATTTCCAGCTCCTGAGCCGCACGACGCTCGGCTTCGATTTTCTGAGCCAGTTCGCGGCGATGCTTTTCCACTCCCTGTCTCGCCTCGTCGAAACCTGCAAGTCCAAAAGAATTTCCATCCACGTCTTCAAATCGGGTGTACATCCCACCCCAGGCCGGTTTCTGCGGTGGAAACTGAAAACGAACTCCGCGCTTACACCATTCGTCAAACTTGGCGACGATATCTTCGGTAAGGAAGAAAATCGGAGTGGACCGCCCAATGAGTGCATAATCCCCAGAATCGGGTTTCGGAGCTACCAACGCGAGGTTCGCGGTTCCGTCCGGAGGCGCAACCTCTATCCAGCGGTCGCCCGATGCAAAACTGTGATCCACAACCAGACGGAACCCAAGCTGGTCCAGGTAGAATCGCAGGCTGCGTTCTTGATCGCGAACAAAAACAACTACGAAATGCAAATGGAGATACAGATCCTCCCGATTCAAGCGGACCGCTGGCCGATTGGTCCAGAAAGGCGAAAAGGTCTCCATCGGCGTGATTATAAATCTAGCGCGACAACAGCTCAGTAACCATTGCAAGAGCGAAAGATCGAGATGCAATTCTCATTTGCCGGCCCCACAGCTTGCAGCCAATCCTCATTTGCGACCGCCCTCGTGCACGGGCCTAGCGTGCAGACTCGAATCTGGCGATTCGTACCTTCGCTTCGCAGCGAATTCAGCACCGCGCGCAGCATCTCGCCTGTGAAAGGCGTATACAAGTAAAACACAGTGCCTTTCGTCAAGTTAGCGATCCGGGCGTCCTGCTCGAGGAACGTGATCCTTTTCAGGTTCAGCGCCTCCGCGATTTGACGGGCGCCATTGACGTAGGTTGGCTCAATGTCAACACCGATGTTGCGTGCCGGTGTGCAAATGCACCCGAGCAGTGACACGTGCCCCAACCCGGATCCAACGTCGATCAGCACATCACGCTCGGTCAGGGCAAGTCGATCGAACAGATCGAAGATCTGGCGCGCCGGCGTCGGCTGATAATGCACCATTTCCGCCGTTGGCTGGACAACGACAGTGGCGGACTCCTCAAATCGGAATACTCCGGCGACGACATCGTCCAGATAATCGTATGACTCAGCTTTCTTGAGAGCTGGCGACTGCCCGCTTCCGTTCGAGGATCGCAACCAAGGGAGGAAACTGCGTGCACCACGGCCCAATCTCACATCGCGGCGGATAGCCTCATAGATTTTGAAGTTGGCAGCCTCTAGATTCGCCTGGATTGTTCTGGCACGCTGATAGATAGCCGCCATTGCGAAGTCCGCGCCGGCCGGAATCGTCTCGATATTGTAAACATCCAATCGGTCCAGCGCCTCAATGCGCTCGCGAAGCTGATCCAGTTCGAATAGGGATGTTTTCCTTTCCAAATCCGCAACCAATTTAGCCAGGGCATGCAACATCCTTAATACGGCCTGCCGTGCAACCACAGTCTTGCGACAGATGACAAATCGGCGCATGATAGTCGCATGCATTCCGGGCTCGGAAAATACAATGTAATCGGTTTCGTCACAATCGTAAATGTGGATCGCGCGAAAGCATTCTACCGCGACACGCTCGGCCTGCGCTTACTCAGTGAAGAGCCTCCATTTGCATTGGTATTCGACGCCAATGGGATCATGCTGCGCCTGGGTATGGCCGACAAGCTTCCGCCGGCTCACGGCACAGTCTTAGGTTGGCAAGTTCCAGACGCAAGCGCCGCCGTAACGGAGTTGGAACAAGCTGGAATCCGTTTCGAACATTACGATTTTCTGAAACAGGACGCGCAGGGCATCTGGACCTCGCCAACAGGCGCAAAGGTGGCATGGTTCAAGGATCCCGACGGCAACATTCTTAGCATCTCGGAGCATCCGGAGTTGAAACAGTAGAGATCCTGCGCTCCCTGGCAAAGGGACAATCCCATGAGAGTTCCGCAGTGCTCCGGGCGACCAGTCCATTAGGAGCACACTACGAACTGGCAACATCGCGGCGTCTCGATAGCGCTGTTTGGCTTTTCCATCGCCGCATCAGGTCTCACCGGAGCCTTTACGGTCGCGTCTCACATTCCGTTTCGAGCGAATGAAGACGTGTTTGCATCGCTCGCCTCAGACTACGCTCCGGCTCACGGCAGCTGGCAGGCCGTCCACGTTTTAGCTTCCGATTGCGCCTGCTCCCGGGCGGTTGCCGATCACCTCGTTCAGCGTGGAACACTCCTGCAGTTGCACGAATCGGTCGTGCTCATTGGCGATGACCGCGGCCTTCAGGCCAAGCTCGTGGAGGCCGGGTTTCCTGTTCAACCGGTCTCGGTGGAGGAAGCGGCCGCGCACTATCATCTCCGCAGCGCACCCTGGCTTTTCTTTGTCGCGCCTAGCGGGCAGATCCGCTATGCCGGCGGATATGCAGCGGAGCGCGACGCCCGCAGCGGCTATCGTGATGTGGCTATCTGGAACGCTTTGCGGGCTGGTCAACTTGCCGAGCCTCTTCCGGCGTACGGGTGCGCTATCGATAAGCGCATCCAACGGGCAATCGATCCGCTTGGTTTGAAATATGAGCTGTTCTCGCGGACCGGGAAGGGAACTTAGTACATGAATATAGCTTTCGAGAATCAATATCGTAGTTGGGCTAACCGCTTCTGCTTGCTGCTTCTGGCGGCTCACGTCCCGGTGCTCGCCGGTGTTGCTGCCTGGTTCGGAACCGGCATTTCCACTGCCCTGATCGGCAGCGCATTGCTTTTGGCCGGTCCGGCAGCTCTCTTTTTCCTGAAGCCAGGCGAACAAGTTACCTCGCTCGCGCTCGGATCCGCAAGCATGGGAATCAGCGCTTTGCTCATTCATCTCAGCCACGGGATGATCGAGATGCACTTCCACATCTTCGCGGCAATCGCATTCTTGATTGTGTTTGGGAACATTTGGCCTATTCTGACCGCAGCCGCCACAATCGCAATTCATCATGTTGTCTTTTGGATCTGGCTGCCCGCAAGCGTGTTTAACTACAAGGCCGGTTTGGGCATCGTCCTGTTGCACGCTGCTTTTGTAGTGTTCGAAACGGGTCCCGCGTGCTGGATTGCACGCCGCCTGGAACGCACGCTCAAAGTTCAGGCCATTACCGCCGAACAATTGAAAGACGCGGCCCAGCAAATGAATTCGGCGGCTGCGCAAGTCAGCTCCGCCGGCCAGGAATTGTCGCAACATGCCATGGAGCAAGCCGCGACACTCGAGGAGACGTCCGCGTCAAGCAACGAGATCAGCGCGATCGCACGACAATCGGCCGAAGATATCTTGACACTGCCGTCGAACTCATGCGCGAGGTCGACGGAAGAATCGGGCGAGCGGGCGAAGTAATCACGGAGCTAAACCGCAGCATATCCGCCATCACCGAATCGAGCAACGAGATATCGCAAATTATCCGGGTGATCGATAACATTGCGTTTCAAACCAACATCCTCGCTCTGAATGCCGCAGTCGAAGCCGCGCGCGCTGGAGAGGCAGGGGCGGGATTCGCCGTCGTTGCCGACGAAGTACGAAACTTGGCGCAGCGCTGTGCCGAAGCAGCCAAAAATACCGGGGATCTCATCACCGGCTCGGCTCAAAAAGCGGCCCTCGGCAAAGCTTCCACCATCGACATCACGACCGCGATTGCCGCTATTACTGAAGGTGCTTCTAAGGTGAAGTCGCTGGTCGAGCAGGCGCACAGCGGTGGCCAGGAACAGGCCAAAGGCATTATGCAAATCTCGACTGCACTGAGCCGCTTGGAGAGTCTTACTCAGCGCACAGCCGCCAACGCGGAGGAAAATGCAGCCGCCGGTCAGTTGCTTCAATCGCAGGCGGGCAAGGTCCTTAATGTAGTGAATGCTATCGAGGAATTGGCTGCTGGTGATGGTTCCGCGGCTGTTTCAGAAAGTGGCCGCGCTCCCGGCGTTACTTCGGCATCACTTCAGGCGGGGGCGGCAGGTTCCGGTTCTTAAGCCACTCGATGCTGATGTTCTGATTGGCCTTGTTGACCGGCAACTGATCGAGATCGGGCATGAAAATCTGCAAACCGGCTTGCGGCGTCATGCGCGAATACCCGTTCACAAGCTGCGTTTGATAGTGAACCAGGTCCAGATCGAACCACGCATCCTTCGAAACGTCGATCATGATGAGATCGACATGGTGCATCGTCAATCGCCCAAAGTCGAGCGTTCCGTCACGCATACGTAGAAAATTGCGCCACTGTTCTACACGCTCCACATCCGTTTCGGCCTTCCCGAAAACCTCCTCGATGTCCGGCTGAACCACACGAACCGTCGTCAACTCGCCATGCATGTGAGGAGCCGGCAAAAGCTTCTGTGTGTCGAGATAGATATCGTTGTTCTGAACCTCCATGCCTGACCCGGGGCTGGGATGAAACAGGTCCGACAATTGTACGTGGAAATTGCTAAGCAACCCTTTCACAGGAATTTTGAGCACGTCAAGTTTTGTGACATGCACGTGGATGCGCCCGCCAGGAGCGGCCGAGACGCCTCCAATTAATTCAATCGGCAGCGGGACGATTTTATGCAGCGTGCCCGTGAGCTTAAGCTGGTTTCCATCTGTACCGAGCTTGATGTTTTTAAGCGGGATATCGGCGGGCCCGCCCGAACTAATAAAGTCACTCAGATCGCCGATGTTGGCGCGCAGAACGCCGGTTTTCACGTAAAGCACGAACGAGTCCGGGTCATCGAACGATGGCACAACGTTCTTGTGCGTACGTTGAATCTGGCCTCGCAGCCAGCGAACATACACCTGAAATTTAGGGCCCTTTCTAAGCCGTAAATTGTGAGCAAAAACATTCGTCGCATCCGTTTCCGGCGCTGTTGTCGAAACGGGACGCGTCGAGCTTTGCGTCGCCGGCGGTGTCGTCGATTGCGGTTGAGACTCGGCCGGTTTCTTTTCGCGGACGTAAATGAAAATTGCGACGAGAATCAGAATCAGAATCAGGGCCGAGACCGCTACAAGAGAACGAGCGCGCATACCAGAACCATGTTAGGGTAGCTGTGCTCACTCCGCGGATCGGTGCCGCTTCACCGCGCGTTAATAGCTATTGTGTCTTGACCGGCAACGTCCATGCGTACATGACATTGCCTACCGGCGTCAATAGATACTGCCGCCCGTCCAGCATGTAGGTTGATGGCGCAGTCGCCATGCGCTCGCCCAATGCAACATGCCACAGCGCTTTGCCCGTCGCCGGTTCAAGCGCCATCAAGTTGCCGCTGTTATCGGCAGTAAATAGAACGTTACCCGCCGTCGTCAGAATGCCCGCAACGCCTTCTCCCGTGCCGATGTCGCGCCTCCAGGCAATTTTTCCCGTGCGATAGTCGATCGCCTCAAGCAGCGAAGTCGACCATAAGTTACGGTCTCTACCGGCCCATCCTTCCGGCTTGCCTTCTGCCGTCATGTAGAAGATGCTCCACTGCCGCCTGGCACTTACAAAGAAGTAGCCCAAAGAAGGATCGAAGCTCGGAGCCATCCAATTTGCAGCTCCATCCGACCCCGGCGAGACAAGTGTTCCATCGGGCTTGGGTTCCTTCTCGCTCGATGGAATCGGCTCGCCGCGGCCGTCGATTCCTTTTGCCCAATTGGTTTCCACGAACGGCGATGTCAGGATGTGCTCTCCGGTGCTCCGATCCAGCACGAAGAAATAACCGTTGCGGCTTGCCTGAGCCAGCAGCTTGCGCTGGACGCCCTTGTATTCATCATCAAACAGAACCGGGGTTTGCACGGCGTCCCAATCGTGAGTGTCGTGCGGCGAAGGTTGAAAGTGCCAGTTCAGCTTACCGGTGTCTGGATTGAGCGACACAATCGAGCACGTGTAAAGGTCGTCGCCTTTCCGTATATCGCCGTTCAGCACCGGATTGGGATTTCCAATGCCCCAGTAAATTTGATTCAAACCCGGATCGTATGTGCCCGTCATCCAGGTCATCCCGCCGCCATGTGCGATCGCGTCCGTGCCCTGCGGCCACGTTTCTGAACCAGGTTCGCCAGGTTTCGGTTCCGTATCCCAGCGCCATTGTGTCTTCCCCGTCTCCGGATCCACCGATTCCAAGAAACCCGGTATGTCCGTCACGTCGCCTGAAACTCCCACGATTACGTGATCCCGAACAACGAGCGGAGCCATAGTCGCAAAATACCCGAGCTTCGGATCGGCCAGTTCAATGTCCCAGCGAACACTTCCCATCCTTCGCATCGAGCGAAATCAAATGGCAGTCGGGAGTTTCGAAATACAGCCATGTCTTATACATCCCCACGCCGCGCTGGCCGATGTGGTCGCCTTGTGACGGGCGCATGTAATGCCAGATAGTACCGCCGGTCCGCGCGTCTACCGCCCAAACGTTATCCGGCACGGTGAAGTACAAAATCCCGTTCACTTGCAGCGCCATCGATTTGATGGAAACCGATTCGAAGGGCTTGGCCCACGCGAGCGTCAACTGATTGACGTTGTCCTTGTTGATTTGCGTCAACGGGCTAAACCGCCTCCCCGAGTAGTCTCCGTTAAAGGTCGGCCAGCTATCAGTCGCAGGCTTCAACAGCAGCGAAGGGTCCAGGCCTTCATCAGCAGCAAAAGAAGGCGCCGACAGGCTCATCAAAAAACAGACTAAAGCGAAAAACTTCATTGGTTCTCGTTAGCTCCGGTTACTTCAAAGTTTCCAGATATGCGAACAGGTTGTGGACATCGGCATCTGTGTATTTCTCCATCAACGCCCGATGCGCGGCTAACGGATCGTGTATCTCCACTCTTACGCTGTCGCGTGGCCACGAATGATACCAGCCGTCCTGTGCCGTGATCGCAATCGTGAAGGCATCGTCGTGAGTAACTTTTCCTTCGTACTTCGTGCCGTCCGCCGTCGTCACCGTTGCCGTCACGGGAACTTCCCGCGCCGGATACACCATATGTTGCTGCAAATCAATCGGCGAGTATTTCTTTGAAATACCCGCCAGATCTCCTGTCACGGAATGGCAGCCGGAACAACCGCCTTTGCCGTCGAAGTAAGCCTTGCCCGCCTCTGCATTTCCCGTCAACAATTTCTCCAGAGGATAATCCTCCGACACGTGGCCGCTGTGCAACGCTGCCTGCGCCGATTGATGTAGAAACGTGATGATATCGGCGACATCGCTATCTTTCAGCGATGCAAATGCTGGCATACCTTTATCAGGGCGCCCATTGCGAATTACCGGACCAATGAGATTCCCATTCTCGTCGTGGTTCACCAGTGGCGATCGAATCAAATCCGGAGCCCTGTTTCCGCGTGCATCGTCGCCATGGCAAAACCCGCAGCTCGATTTAAAATCCGCGTGCCCGCGCGCCACCGCGGCCATGTCAAATTTTGGAACCCTCTTCGATGGCGGGGGCTGCGGATGCTGGGCTAAAGCGGGAATCAGCGCGAGCAGGGCTGCGCACGGAAGCAACAGTAAACTGCGAAAGTTCATAAGAATTAGTAAGTTTATAGTGCACAGGCACGGCTTCGTGCCGCCAATCAAGGATAGCGATTACTTCCTGCTAAAAACCGGCGCGCCTCCGCGGTGTTCCCGGAACTCCACACGATCGCCAATCGAAACCCGTTCGCCACTGATTCGCACCGCCTCTCTTCCGCCATCGTCAAGATCAATCATTGCCAGTTGGTACGGTGCCTCTTCCGTGAACGCGGCCGGAGCCATCCAAACAACGGTTTCCGCATAAACAGTTCCCATCTTCGCCTCAGAATCTGTCATACGTTTGCCTGCAGGATGCTCACCACGCAGGTTGCACCCGATCCGCCCAGGTTTTGCGCCAGCCCGATTCGATGACGCGGAACCTGACAATTGCCGGCCTCGCCGCGCAATTGAGCGACTACGTCGCAAATCTGCCCGACGCCGGTCGCGCCCACCGGATGCCCTTTTGATTTCAAGCCGCCGGTGCTGTTAATCGGCAGTTTCCCGGAGATCGCGCTGCAGCCTGCCGCTGCGAACGGTCCTCCATCGCCCTTTCGTACGAAGCCCAGATCCTCGGAGGCAACAATTTCTGCGATGGTAAAGCAATCGTGTAATTCAGCGAAATCGATATTGTTGGGGCCCAGCCCAGCCTGCTCATAGGCTCGCTTTGCCGCCGCAGTCACCGCGGGAAAGGTCGTGATGTCGCTTTTTTCACTCAGTGCGACGTGATCCGATGCCTGGGCGACCGTAAGTATTTTCGCGAAGCGGTTCGATAATTCTTTCGCACGGTCGGCGGAAGCGATTACTACTGCCGCTGCTCCATCGCTCACCAGCGAGCAATCGAAAACTGTTAATGGCTCGGCCACCGGACGCCCCGCCAGCGCCTGCTCCAACGTGATTACCTTCCGCATGTGCGCCAGAGGATTTCGCGCTCCGTTTGCATGATTCTTAACTGACACCGCCCCCAATTGCGCACGCGTTGTTCCAAACTCGTGCATATGACGCCCGGCGATCATTGCAAATAGCGATGGAAATGTGGCGCCCGCTGCTCCCTCTGTCGCCATATCGCCCGCGCCGGCCAAAATCTCCGCCACCTTCGGAGTGGGTTGCGAAGTCATCTTCTCAACGCCCACAACCAGCGCAAAATCGTATACTCCCGCACTAACGGCCTGCCAGGCATGGAAGAACGCCGATCCGCCGGACGCACAAGCATCTTCTATCCGTGTGCAGGGTATGCCGTTTAACCCCGCGGCAGACGCCACATAGGGGGCCAGGTGATTCTGTCCGGTGAACGAGGGCCCGGCGAAGTTGCCTAGATAGAACGCTTCCAGGTTGTCACGACTCAGATTGGCGTCCGCAATCGCATGTTCAATGGCTTCGACGGCGAGCGAACGCAGATCGCGGTCGGCAAACGCGCCGAACGCCGTTTTACCCGTTCCCAGAACCACCACCGGTCTCATATAAACTTAAGGATAGCGCCGCCTTTGCTTCGGGTTGCTTGGCTGGCGATTGGGTCCTGGAATGGTTTGGTATTGCACGTTTGCCGGAGTTTCGCGTCAAACAATTAGGCCAGCATGCCGTGCGAAACGAGCGAACCACCGCATAATCTTTGCGCCAGCCGGCGTTGTATGCTCTACTGCGAAGGCCCTTATGAGCGAGCCTCGGCGCCTCTCAGGCGACCAATCGATGCCGGAGCCCGCGACGCGCAAACGCAGTTTATTCAGGACAATCTGCGCCGTGTTTTTTTGTTGATCTACCGAATTGTAGGCAATATCGACGATGCGCAGGATCTTACGCAGGAAACGTTCATTAAGGCCCTCCAGCGGAAATCGCAGCTCAAGAGTCTCGATAAGGCGGAGCACTGGTTGTCGCGTATCGCGAGCAACACCGCGATCGACTACCTGAGGCGAAAGAAGAAGCTAACTTTTACCGAACTATCCGAGCTGCCCGACCGTTCGCTGGTCGAGCGCGACGCAACACCCGAACAACTCCTGTTGCGGGGAGAGCGCCGGATGCATCTCGATGGCGGTCTGGCGGAATTGACGGAACGTGAACGAATGGCGCTGCTGCTGAGAGACGTGGAGGGCGTGCCCTCCGATGAAGTAGCGCGTGAAATGAATTGCTCGATGGCTACCGTCCGTTCTCACATAGCGAACGCTCGCATCAAGTTCAGGCGGTACTTGGAATTGAGGAAACCGTGATCGAGTCCCAGGGAAACGATCATCCGACTGCCGAAGATCTCGCATTGCTTATAGGCGGTGATCTGCCGTACGTCCGCCGGTGGCAGATACAGAACCACATACATCATTGCGCCGATTGCGAGCAGGAATTTGAACATTATCAGGCGGCCGCGACGGAGCTTCGCAGACTCGCCGGAGCCGGTATGCTGACCGGATTTGAGGCGATCGGCGATTGGTCACGGCTCGAGCGCGAGATGACAGGCAACATCAATGTCGGCGTGGCTGCCGCGACGAGCCATCGGTAAAGTGGGCCGCCATCGATTGCGTAGTTTACGGTTTACGGCACTCGCTTTTGTGCTGACCGTGGTCTTCGTCGCCGGGTGGCTCCTCAATATTCCGTCTGAAGATTCGAGCCGCATCGTTCATGCGTTGCGGAGTGCTTGGGCAGGCCCTCAAGTTGCTGCCGGCATCATTCTCCAGACCACGCCGCATGGCGTTTCCGTTCGCTCGCAAGGCGCGAGTCTTACGGTTCTTCATCCAGCAGCGGCCAACGTCACTGCCTCATTCACCGGCGGCTCTTCCGTCGCTGTGCGCTACGTCGATGACGAAACCGGACAGGTGACCATCACCAACGTCTATGGGGAGTAGATGCAAGCTCCTGGCCATCGCCTTTCTGTTGGTGTGCGCTGGCCAGATCCGGGCTGAAGACAATAGCAATACGCCCTGGCTCAAAGTCGATTTCCCCGGCGATTCCCCGCTCGGTGTGGTTTCCTACAGCCTCGGAAACTCCACCGCCTCGGTGCGCGGAATCTCGCTCGCCCTCGCCCTTCACACTTCTCTGACCCTTCGCAACAACGGCGGCAAGCGAATCCACGGACTCACGCTGCTGGTGGAAGCGCAAGATCTCACTCCTTCGGGAAGAGCCTCGGTTACGGTGCCGACTCTCGATGTCGCGCCCGGCGAAATTTTCCCGGTCCGTCTCGATCTGGAACTATTGCGGCCATTCAATGCAGCCCGCTCCGGCGGAGCGCTCGTCGAAGTGACTCTCGATTGTGTCGAGTTCGACGACCTGACGGCCTATGGACCCGATAGAGTGCATTCCCGGCGCACGCTCATGATCTATGAGCTTGAGGCGCGCCGCGATCGCCACTATTTTCGCGGCCTGATTGAGCATGGCCAGTATGCGCGCCTACAACAGGAGATGGATTTCGGCTTGCCCGATCTTCGCGGCCCGCAGTTGGGATTCGAGCTGCTCAGCGACATTCGCTTGAACAGCCGTCCCAGCCGTCCCGTTCCGGTCTCTCTCGTGCCGTTTCCCGATTCGCCTGTGCAAATGCTCAATGGCGCCGCCCGTGTGTACCGCAACGAGATACAGACGCCCGAAATCAACGTCCGCAATCGCTCGCAGAAGACCACTCAGACGGTCGAAGTCGGTTGGATTCTCCGTGACGAACGCGGCCGCGACTACGTGGCTGGCTCTCTGCCCACGAATGTTGCCATGGGACCGGTACAGGAAGCGAGAATCCAGCAATCAGGCATTCTTCGCTTCTCTGAGCCATCGGGCCGCCCCATGCTGGTGGATGGTGTTACGGCTTTCATCAGCAACGTTGAATTTGCCGATGGCAATTTATGGATACCGAGCCGGAGCGATATTACGAATGCCGATATCGAGCCCTCCCTGAAGCATGCTATCGGCAGCTCGCCTGAACAGCAGCGGCTGGTCGAAATCTACCGCCGCAAGGGCATGAACGCCCTCGCCTCCGAGCTCGCAAAATCGAAAGATTAGCGCGTCTCAGCGAAAAAGGCGGGCAGTAGTTTAGTGCAAAATTTCAGGGGTGTGCGTGTGACTGTGAATGACTTGCCGCCACGTAATCAATTACGAGCTTCGGGATAAGAAGGCCAAGGCTCATGGTCAAAATGATGCCGCCCGCAGTCGCACCATCGGCAATAGTCGCGGCGAGAAGTTGTAACGTGGTGTGCGATCCATTCGCGACTTCTACAAGGCCACTCGCCATACGAAATAGAAAGACACCTGGAATCATCGAGACAACGGAAGCGAAGCCTATCGCCGCGAACGGCATATGCCAGCGACGTGCGACCGGCGTGAGAATTAGCCCAACCACGAAGCAAGCGGCTAACGCTCCCATTTCCGGGCTCGAGTGCAGGGCGCCAATAACCCACCACCTGAGAGCATGCGCTGACATGCCGACCGCAATCGGCCAGGCGAGCATCTTTGGCGGAGTGGAGAAGAAAATACTGTACGCGGAGACGGCGACGCCCGCGGAGATCGTGTCGAACCACAAAGGCACGGTCCTGGCCGCCGGATCCACAGGTAATGAGACGCCAAAGAATGCCAACCCAAACAGGAGACCTGTGCAGATTGCGGCAATCACAATCGCGGCGAACAGCCACCGCGCAGCACCGAGATGAATGCGGCCTCTTATTATGTCCAGCGCGCCGTTAAGAACCGGCGGTCCCGGTACTAACACCATGCACGGACACAGCGCGATGAGGCGCAGTGACGAGCTTAACTGAAACCGCACCGCTAATCCTCCGATAATGCCGGCTAGCAGCGCCGCACAAAACGGCTGGAGGAATACATTTCCGCTCAGATGCGAAAGCGCACGCCGAAGAATGGCGCCGGCTCCGGCGCTGAGGAATATAAGCTCCGCCGCGACCAGGTGCTGTAGGCCAAAAATGACACCCAAAGCAACCGCACCGGCCGCAGCGGCAAGCGCGAATATCAAGGTTGGCGCCGGTGCTGCCTGTGAGATGGCGGCGATTGCTTTACCGGCGTCGGTCTCCGCCATCTGGCCGTTACTCAATTGTTCGAGCGCTCGCAGCGCGGAAAACACACGAGACATGTGCACGTTCGTGGGTTCCGCCTCGGTGGTCATAGAAAACTTGCCGCTACCGTCGTCACTCTCAATCTGAAGCTCGCCCCAACGAAGCAGGATTTTGGCACGGACTCCGAGAATGTCGCCGAGACGCTCTGCCGCCGCAAGTGTCTGGTCCGTTGATTGGCCATTGACGTATAGCACTCGCGCAAAGTTGAGAATGAGCATTGACCGCTCGTCGAAGCTCATTCGGTTCGTCACGTGCGTTTACGATGAGGAGGACAACTATTTTGTGGCTGCGGCAGCGACGTGAGGGTAGACCATCTTTTTGGGATCCACCACTTTGTCGAATTCCTCTTCGGTGACAAAGCCTAGCTGCAAAGCCGCGGCTTTGAGTGTGAGGTCATTGTCCATCGCGTGGTGAGCGATTTTTGAAGCCTTGTCATAGCCGATCACAGGCGAGAGTGCGGTGACGAGCATCAGCGAGCGGTCGACATATTCTTTGATCTTCTTCAAGTTTGGTCTTGTATCTTCGACCAGGAATTTGCGGAAGTTTGTGCAGCCATCGGTGAGGATCGTGATCGAGTGAGTAATGTTAAACACGATTAGCGGCTTGTAAACGTTCATCTCCAAGTAGCCGCCCGCGCCTCCGAACCCGGCCGCAACGTCGTTGGCCATAACTTGAACAGCAATCATGGTGAGAGCTTCCGCCTGGGTTGGGTTCACCTTGCCCGGCATGATGGAGGAACCAGGTTCGTTTTCCGGAATCAGCAGTTCGGCAAAACCCGCCCGAGGACCGCAAGACATAAGCCGTATGTCGTTTGCGATTTTGTAGAGCGATACAGCTAAGGTACGTAGAGTGCCGGAGAGTTGTACCAGTGCATCGTGCGCGCCCTGTACCGTGAATTTATTCGGCGCTGTCACGAATGGCAGATTTGTCAGCGCTGCAATTTCAGAAGCAACTGCTTCGGCAAAACCCGGAGCCGAGTTGATGCCGGTACCAACGGCAGTGCCACCCAGCGCGAGACGATACACACCCTGGAGTGCCTGCTCGATTCGATCGAGATCGTCGCCCAGCATACCTGCATACCCTGACCATTCCTGACCCAGAGTGAGCGGTGTCGCATCCTGCATATGGGTCCGGCCGATCTTGACAACGTCTTTCCATTCGTCGGATTTTGCAGCGATTGCGTTGCGCAGACCCTCAACCGCGGGAATGAGTCTCTTTTTTACATTCACTGCCGCAGCTATGTTCATGGCCGACGGAAACGAATCGTTAGACGATTGCGCCATGTTTACGTGATCGTTAGGATGAACGGGTGTTTTGCTGCCCAGCGGCGTACCGGCAATCTGGGAACAGCGATTGGAGATCACTTCGTTCACGTTCATGTTGAATTGCGTGCCACTCCCGGTCATCCAGACATGCAAGGGAAACATGTCATGATGTTGGCCGGCAAGAATCTCGTCGCAGACCCGAACAATCAATGTGTGGCGTTCGTCATCGAGCCGGCTGCCGGCGTGATTTGCGTTCGCAGCGCCCTTTTTCAAGACGGCGTAGGCGGTAATCATCTCTCGTGGAATGAGATCCGCGCCAATGCTGAAATGCTCGAGCGAGCGCTGGGTCTGCGCCCCCCAGAGCTTGTCGGCCGGAACGGCAACGGTGCCAAGAGAATCGCTCTCAATTCGTGTCTCTGGTGGTTGATTCATACGTTCTGCCCTCGTTTCACCTAATCGATGCGGAAGTTGATCGTCGAGCCCGGTTTGAACGCGACATAGAGCCTCTTCCAAGGCTCGTCGTTTACAAGCCGCCATCTGTGGCCAGAGCCGGTGGTATCCGTGGCAACAAGAATATCGCCCGGATGAATCGTGAAAGTTTCTCCTCCGTGCGTCACGAATTCCAACACGGCCGACAGAGTAATGACATATTGAGTTGCCGGCGCATTGTGCCAATCGAGAGAGGAGTGCGCCGGGGTTTCTTCGAACAGAATCGATTCTGCGGGAAGAGTTTTGTTGTCTAGAATCGTTCCGGTCTTGACATGCGAATGCCCATCATCGCCCGTGAAGAGGTAATATGCCTCAATCATTAGTTGATATGTAAGGCTTCCGCGTGTCGCTGCCAATTTCTCGCCGGGGTCACGTCCTTGCATCACGAGGGGGAACCATTCTCGGAGTTGTTGTTTATCTTCTGAATACTCCATCGTTTGGTAACTGTGATGGGTCGAGAGCGCATCGAATCGCTTTTTCAGAAAGGCAACATCGTCTGATCCACGCACAAAGCTACAATGCGGCACGGCATGAAGGAAATACTGCGGATCTTTAATAGCTCCTTTCTTAACCAGAAAAGACCAGAACTGACGGGAGAGGTCGAATTCGCCACTGACCGTCAATGCCTTAGAAATGTCAACGCTTCCATTAGGCTTTACCGGCGTATAGTTGAGCTCACATAGTGCTGCGTGACCGGTTCCGGCGTTATTCCACGCATTCGAGCTTTCCTGTGCGGCGCTGTCCAACTTCTCCACAATCGTTATTTTCAGATCGGGCTCTAGCGCTTTCAACATCACGGCGAGCGTCGCACTCATAATTCCCGCTCCAACGAGTACTACATCCGGCTGACTTGGAGCAGTGGCGCTAAAGCTGTTCATCGGGAAGAGCCTTTTCATCGCAAGCTGTGACTTACCCGGTATGTATCCAACTCACTTAACGGAAGGCCGCATCAGCTTTGTAAGTATTTAGATACTTTCGCAAGTGAAACAGGAGAACACCCCAGAGCGTGTTGCACTTCCGAAAATTGCCGCTGGTATCTGGCCAGCCAGAATGACTGAATTCGAGATGTGTCCGGCCATCTTCGAGCGGTGAGAAACTAAAGCGAGCGGTCGTGCCAACCGAATGGCCGGGCCCTTTTACGCATTGCCACTCGACAGTTCGCGAATCTGCCTTCACGACCTTCCATTCAAACTCAGGCCCATCTTCCGGATGCATCGTAAAGGTTTGGCCTTTGGCATCGCTGGGCTCGGTTCTTGCGGTATGCCAGCTTCTTAATCCCGATGCGGTGGTGAGCGCATCGTAAACAGCCTGAGGCGAGGCATTGATCTTGATCTCGTGATTGATGTCAGCCATCGTTCTGCCAGAGCAGCCAATTATATGTCAATTCCTATAGCCAGGGATTGCTACGAACTGTTCGGGCGGCGGCTGAGCGTCTGCTTTGCAGCTCGTTTGCATCGTCCTCGGCACGTAAGCAGTGTACACTTATGCGAGCCGTTTCAAGGTGCCATTTTCCTCTAATTCGTAACGAGACTTTGATGCACGCATACCAGGACTTTCGTGAATTCCTTTCCGTACTCGAACAGGAGAAGCAACTCCTTCGAGTCGCGGAACCAGTCCAATTAGAACCCGACGTAGCAGCCGCAGCCAGCGCAGCAACGAAGCTCGGGAATCGCAGCCCCGCGCTGTATTTCGATAACATAGCCGGTTATTCGAGTGCGCGCATAGTCATGAACGCTCATGGTTCGTGGGCGAACCACGCTTTAGCGCTTGGCCTGGACAAGGAGACGCCATTAAAGGCCCAGTTCTTTGAATTCGTTCGGCGATATAAGATGTATCCGGGAGAACTGGAGCGCGTGAACTCTGCGCCCTGGCAAGAGATCGTCGTCGACAAGGATATAAACCTTTTCGAATTTTTGCCCCTGTTTCGGCTCAATCGTGGCGACGGGGGATTCTTTATCGATAAACCGTGCGTGATCAGCCGCGACCCGGATGACTGGAACAACGAGAACGTCGAGAATGTAGGCGTTTATCGCTTGCAAGTTAAGGATCGCAATCATCTCGGAATTCAAACGGTTCCGCAGCACGACATTGCGCTGCAACTGGCCCACGCCGAAGCACGCGGCGAAGATCTTCCGGTAGCGATTGCGCTGGGTAATGAGCCGGTCATCCTGCTGATGGCTGCCACACCGATGCTATACACACAGCTCGAGTACAAGATGGCCGCGGTAATGCAAGGGAAACCGTACCGTGTCATGCAGACGGAAAAGGGACTGGATATTCCCTGGGGTTCGGAATACGTCCTGGAGGGGCGGATTGTGAGCCGCAAACGGCAGCCCGAAGGTCCTTTCGGCGAATTCCCCGGCTACTATTCCGGTTGCCATCAATATCCGGTAGTGGAAATCGATCGTGTTTACCACCGCAAAGATCCCATCTATGAGTCAGTCTATGTCGGAAGACCGTGGACAGAGCTCGACTATCTGCAGGCTATGACCACTAGCGCCCCCATCTTTGACCAGGTCAACGTCACCTTCCCCGAGGTGATCGCGGTCAACGCGCTATATACGCATGGCCTGGTGTTGATCGTCTCCACAAAAACCCGCTACGGAGGGTTCGCAAAAGCGGTAGGGCTGCGAGTGCTGACCACGCCTCACGGATTGGGATATGCGAAGGTCGTTATCGTGGTGGATGAAGATGTTGACCCCTTCGACTTGAACCAGGTAATGTGGGCTATTTCCGTGAAGGTGAATCCCGCTGGCGATGTGATTATGCTTCCGAACCTGGCGGAAAACCTGCTCGATCCCGCGTGCCAACCAAGCGGGATGGTTCAGAAGATGATCATTGACGCCACCACGCCGATTGCGCCCGATATCCGAGGCGATTACGGAGAGCTCTTACAACCACCGCCTGGAACGGATGTCTGGGAAAAGAAGCTGGCAGCGCTCACGAAGGAGTTGCAGAATGGATAACGCCGCCCAAAAACCCGGTCTTCCGGTATGTCCACGCTGCCGGTCCAATACGACGGAGGTTCGAGCCGTTTCCCAAAAACCTGGCGTTTGGACTGTGTTCGGCTGTGATACATGTTTCTATGCTTGGCGTTCCACGGAGCCGGACGAGAACACCAATCCCGATAAATACCCGCCGGTCTTTCGGTTGATACCGGACGATCTGCCCAGGCTCGCAGTGGCGCCGGCAATCCCAGCTCTTCGTCAGAACAAACCTTAGCCGTACCGTTCGGGGACTCGCGATTTCAGTTGCCGCCACGGCGAGAGCCGCTGGCAAACTGGCGCTCTCACGCGCGGCAAGTCATTCCCGGTCAATGTCGCGCCGGCCGCGCCGCAATTTACGTCCGCTGCGTTCTCTCCAATTGATGCCGGAACATTAGGGTCGCTCCTGCGGCTCCCGTCTTCAGTTCTTCCAGCCGCAGCCTCATTTTTCTCCGCCAGTTCGGATACTGTGAGGTGCTGCCGGGGAGATTCTGCTGCTCTGTTTCCTTCGTCAGATCCTCCTGATTCAAGAGCAACAACGCCGAAGGCGTCTGTGCCAGAAACGCCACTATCGCGTTGTGCAACGCTCCATCCAATTCCGGAATCTCGCTTGCTTGGCGCGGGTAGCTGCTGATCAGCAATCCCTCCGAATGCAGACAATCGAGCATGCGTTGCTTCTCGCGCTGTCTGTCTTCAAGCTGCCTCTGATAGCCGTACTCGTCTATCAGTCCTGCGTTCCGGCGCGCCTCTATATCGCGGCCCAGCCAAAATCCCGTGATCGTTGGCAGATCGTGTGTCGTCGATGCCACCAACGCCTGGTGCGGGTATTCGAAGCTTCCCTTGAACGAGTCATCGCGATGCTTTTCGAAATAGAACAGCCGGTAGCTGAGTATCCCGAACCGCGCCAGTACGCTGCGCATATCGTCGGTTACGGTGCCCAAATCCTCGCCGACAATGATGTTACGGCTCCGCACACTCTCTAGGGACAGTATGTGCAACAAGTCGTTCACCCGGTCCTTTACGTAGACTCCGTTTGCCGCCTCCACTCCATCGGGCATCCAAAAAAGGCGGAATAGACGCATCACATGATCGATGCGAAGCGCTCCCCCATGCTGAACGATTTTGCGAATGCTCTCCCGAAACAACTCGAATCCGTTCTCGGCATGCGCATCCGCATTGGGCGGCGGAAATGCCCAGTCCTGACCGTTGGGCGCAAACGCATCCGGGGGCGATCCGACTCTGCAGCCCGTCACATAAAAATCGCGGTGAGCCCAAAGATCCGAACCGCAGTTGTCGGTAGCGAGCGCAAGATCGTGATACAAGCCGATCTCCATGCCGCGCTTCTTCGTGTACTCCTGCGCTTCAGTCAGCTGCTCATCAACAATGAACTGAACGTATTTATAGAAATCGATTGTCAGCCGGTGTTCGCAGGCGAACGTGCGGCAGGCTTCCGAGTTCGGCTCCTGATAATCGGCCGGCCAATCGCGCCAGGTCCAGCGGTTTCGATCCTGCTTATGCAAAATCTCGTCCAGCGCGCAAAAAAGCCCGAGCTTTTCGAGTAAATTCCCTTCGCGTTCGCAGTACCCGGCAAAGCTGCGCGCCCGGTCGCTCCTCGCCTTCATCTCCTCGCGGAAAGTCCCGTAAAGAGCCTTCAGAAAACGCAGCTTCAGGCGGCTCACACGCTCATATTCAACGTACTCGGAATCACGCAACTGCTGAATCTCGCGGGTGATCTTACTTGATGACAGAGCCCGCTGAGCCCATTTCGATTTCGCAAACTCGGGCACCCGCTCGACATCGGTGTAAATGAAATTCTTGTAGAAAATCGACAGAGGAAGATACGGGCTCGTGTTGTACGGGAACCGATTACTAATGATATGCAGGGGATTCAGGGCAATGAACGAGCCATGTATTTCATCGACCACCCAATCAACCAGCGCGTGCAAATCGGTAAAGTCCCCGCATCCCCAGTTCCGCGCAGAGCGTAATCCCCAGACCGTTACAGCAAAGCCCGCGGTCCTTCCATTCGCGGCGAGATGCTCTGGAATATAAGCGCGCTCAGGGCAGAGAATTACACGCGCCTCTTTGCTCCAAGCTCCATTTAGGATAATTCGCAGCGTGTGATAGCCCAGCGGCGTCTCGAATGGCAGCGGCATTCGGTACACGGTCCACCGCTGCCCGTCCAGTACGTATTCCTTTACAGCTTTTAGGTGCGCCGGCTCCGGCTGAATCGAGAGCGCCGTTCCATTCTCCAGCCGGAGATCGAATCGTATATCCGGTAAATCGCCGCTTAAGAGCGAAATCTCCACAGCCTTTTCGGCTTCACCAATGACGATCGTGTCGGCTAAAACGGAAGCCGCCCCCCGTTCGAAGCGTTTTCGGCGCGCCTCATCGATGCTTTCCTTTGTCGAGATATCTACTTTCAAGGAGGCCAAAATCCTTGCTTCGGTATCAGCGGTGGCAACATGATGGCGCCCAAATATATCCCAGAATTCCCTTTCAATGCCCCACTCCACCGCAGCCTGGTGTAACGCCTCTTCGCGCGTCGGCGAATAGTTAAAGATGATGTGGGGAAGTGTCATGCGCCTATACGATTCTAGTTGGCCATCGTTTATTTCCTCTCGAACACCGGAATACTCCGTTGAATCCCAAGGCAGGTATAACCTCGTCGCCTCTTAACTCCCTTAAAGTTCTTCCCCGGCCACTCCGATAGAGAGTGTAGAAACAGGTGAGAATCTGGATCACCGATAAGAACAAAGGATCTATAACCCCACGGTATGTCCTGGCAGCTCAAGAAGAATTACCTCGAATCGGAAATACTGACGGCCGCGCCCGTCCGCCTGGTCGAGATCACGTTTGATATCGCTGTTACGGCTCTCGAGAGCGCGAGGGAATGTTGCAGAAAGGGAGATATTGCAGGACGCGGACGGTTTGTGAACAAAACGTTCGAGGTTCTCGTCGAACTTTCCGACTCTCTCGACCGAGATGCCGGTAAAGATTTGGCTGAGAACTACGCCCGGATTTACGATTATTGCCAGCGCCGCCTGCTTCAGGCACATTCCGAGCAGTCGGAGCCAATGCTGCTCGAAGTGGAATCGCTCCTACGCGAGCTTCGCGATGCCTGGCAAATAGTCGCCGCCAAACAGTCCGAAGTTTGCCTTACTGACGAGGAATGCGCATCCCGGCAACTCGAGCTCGAAAACTCCGAAGCGCGCTACAGCTTCGTAGGTTAGAGAGGCGCAGACAACTCTACGCCAAATTCAGCGTCCTTTTGACGCTTCCGCGCTCGTTCGCAATCTTCTTCTGCAAAACCATCAACGCGTAAATTAATTGCTCTGGACGTGGAGGGCAGCCCGGGACAAACACATCGATCGGGATTACCTGGTTCACAGGCACGAGCGCGTAATTGCTGAAAACACCGGTCGATGTCGCACATGCGCCCATCGAGATCACCCATTTCGGTTCCGGCATCTGCCGGTAGAGCTGGCGGATCACCGGCGCCATCTTGTTGGAAACGCGCCCGGCGATAATCATCAAATCCGATTGCCGCGGCGATCCCCGAAACACTTCGGCTCCGAACCGCGCCATATCATAACGGGAGTCGGTCGCCGACATCATTTCAATCGCGCAACACGCCAGGCCAAATGTCATCGGCCAGATGGAGTTCTTGCGCGCCCAGTTCAGCGCCTTGTCCAGATTTGTAGTGACTACCGCTTCGCCAAGAAAGTTCGCATCATCCTGGTCGACTCTGGAAAATAGATCTTCCGGTTGACTGATCTCGAATTTGTCGGTCGCCGTCTCCACGCTTTCAGTATCCCATGCGATAGCGCTTTCAGCCTATTCCGGTGGCGCACTGGTAACATTCACGCGCATATACAGGAGCCCGAATCCGCTGCGCTCATAGTTGCGGTGTGAGACGCTTCCTGGCAGAACACAGGCCATCGCTATGTCGCAGCCGCTTTCTCTCGCCGCTGCCAAACGTGCGCCGATCAAGCCGAGCTGGCGCCCTTTTCTCCGCGCTTCCGGCAGCGTGGCGTCTCCATAAAGGAGCGCAACGCCATTCTGAATGCCCATCGCCGCGACCGCATCCATCTGACTGTTGAATCCAGTTGCCCAACACCGGGAAGCGGCGCAGCCTGCGCGCATCATGCGAAGTGCCTCGTCGCTAACCGGCATGTATTCTGAAAAGCCGCGGCAAACCACGTCTGCCCACCGCTCCGTCTCGCTCTCACCGATTTCCCACGCCTGCGGATCGTGCTCGAACCTGTCTTCTATCCCAATGCTGCGGACCATCAAATTATTAAACTCTGCCACTCGATATCCCCGGTGCTGCAGGAAGGCCAGAACAGAAACATCTGCCAGCGGGCAAAGATCAATTACACACGCGCTCCCCCGCGTTTGGAAGAATGCCTCCAGGCGCTTCATCTCCTGTTCGGCAACGGGTCCGTTCAGCCCGACCGCCAGAGCATGCGTCATCGGCGATCCGACGCCCGCGTATACCGCGATGCCGCCGGCCAGAGCTTCGACAACAACTTCGTTATCCAAGCCCTGCAGCACGCGGGCGATTGCCGCTACATTGACGGCCTCCGCCATATCCAGGCGGTAAGCCAGACGCAAATCGGCACCAGACACAAAGATTCTCCAGTCTTCATAACGTACACTAAAAAGGGTACGCATCTTTTCGCGATTCCGCGCGGCCGCCCACCACAGAATGTGCCGGTCAGTCGGTCAATCTCAACCAAACTGATGAAGGAGAAACGCGCTATCAATGGGTTTGCATGACGCCATTTCGCGCGTGCTAAAGGCGCGCGATGACTTGCAGAGGTATTGGAATGTTCGGGGCAAATACACGTTTATCAATCGCCAAACTGGCGCTCCGAACGTTGTAGTGGTTCTCATTGGCTTCAAGCCAAAGCTCTGGAACTCCGTCGTGCCTCGTCTGCAGCGGGCGCTCGCCGCTAACCCATTATTCGCGACCCAGTTTGATGTCTGTCTCGTCACGCCCGGGTCGTTCAAGCAGCAGGTTGCTGCGTTGGCCGAAGAAAATGGCTGGTCGTACTTGCATACGGAAGCAAACCGCGTCAGCCTGGGCCAAAATCTGGCCGTGAAGCTCCATCCTCGTGCGAGCTTAATCCACAAGCTCGATGAAGACATCTTCCTGCCCGAACTTTACTTCGAGCAAATGCTCGATTCGTACGCGCAAGTGAAGCGCGAAGGCCGTTACCGGATCGGTTTTTGTGCGCCACTATTGAATGTCAATGGGTACTCCTACATTCCGTTCCTGGAACGGCTCAACCTTGATGCCGAATACCGCGAGCAGTTCGGTGAGCTGACTGCGGCCGCCAATGGTGTTAAGGTCCAGAACGACGCTGCTGCCGCCCGCTGGATCTGGGAACGCACGCTGCCGTTCGACGCGACGGCGGCCAAAATTGCTGCGCGCGGATTCTGCTATTCCACCATTCCTCATCGGTTCAGTATTGGAGCTATCCTGATGGAACGCGAATTCTGGGACGAACTGGGCGGCATGCATAATACGCTCGCTGGCGGCCCGAAGGCGCTGGGCAGTGATGAGGATTATCTGTGCCGCGAGTGCGTGGCTTCTTCGAAGGTCATGATTTGCTTTGAGCACATACTTGCCGGTCACTTCAGCTTCGGGCCTCAGGAGAAGGGCATGCTGCCGTTTCTGCCTGAGATCGAGAAGGACACGTTTGAGTCGGCTCGTGTACGGGCCGCTGTTCCAGCGGGCTGATTGATCACGTTGCAGACATCCTGAATCGCCCTGGTCATACACTATCTCCGTATGACCAGACGCACATTAATAGGATCGCTTGCGGCCGCTGCCGCTCTTCAGGCCAAACCGACACACCAGCACATGGAGTGGCGCCCTAGGCTGGGCGTGCTCGGCCCCTATACTCCGGCGAACGTAAGCTTCGCCAAGGCGCAGGGGTTCACGAATATGATTCTCGGCTCCTCCTCGCGCTCGACCCTCGATGCCGCAACGCTCTCCGACACACAGATTCAAACCATCAAGAGCACAATCGACAGCGCGGGGATGCACGTCTCCGCGTTGCAAGTTACTCAAAATCATATTGCTCCCGATCCGGAAAAACGAACGGCGGAAAATGCCTACTTTGTGAAGGCAATCGAGCTCGCGGGTAAGCTCGGGGTTCCGTACATTGGCACGGCCTCCGGGAAAGATCCGGCAAAGTCGTTCCAGGATCAGGTCGACGAAATTGTCCGCGTCTATAACGAAAAATATTTCCGCGCCTGCGAACAAAACCACGTGCGCATTCTGTGGGAACCCTGGCCCGAAGGTCCCAATATCGCAACCAGCCCTGTTGGGTTTGCGGCGCTGTTTAAGGGATTCGGAGACTTGCCCTACGTGGGCCTACAGTATGATCCCTCTCACCTCGTCCGCCAGTTTATGGACCCAATTCAAACTGCGCGCGATTTCGTGAACAAAATTTACGATGTCCACCTAAAAGACACCGAGATCCTTTGGCCCGTTCTCCGCGCCGGCGGCATCAACCCGGTCAACAAGGCCTCCTGGTGGCGCTATCGAATTCCCGGCATGGGCTCCATCAACTGGCGCGAATTCTTCAGCGTGCTCCAGGACGTAGGCTATGCGGGAGCGATGAGCGTCGAGCAGGAGGACCCGCTCTACGGCGCCGATAATAACCCAGGCCCTGATTTCAGCGACGATTTCAAGGTTGGCTTCATCATGGCCAAGCGTTATCTAAACCAGTACGTGCCTTAGCGGCGGCCGAGATTCCGCTGCCAATTCGCGTTATTCGCTAGTCTCAAAGAGAGATCTGGGTAGGCCCGACTGCCTAATGATGCTCGATAGCGTGCCGTGTCGCATGGAATCGTGCATAGGGACCGGAACCGTTGTTGTCGTGTCCCCGGCTTTCTTTTGCATAATCCGGTGGCTACCCCTCTGGCGGACTGTGGTGAATCCATTTTGCTCAAATATCCTACAGACTTGCGATCCCGAAAGGAGTTTCAGCCTACCCAACCGGGACCTCAACCTGAGTGACAAAGACCTCGCCATGGAACCGGCGAGCAACCTCAGACGGGTCCGCCGTCTCGAAGAATAGAGTCAGGGCCTCGACCAAATTAGAGCGTGCCTCTTCGATCGATGCCCCTTGACTGGCGATATCGAGCTCCGGACATAGCGAAACGAAGCCGCCCTCCTCCCGTTCAATGATTGCGGTCAAGCGCTGCGGTTTCACCATGAAGCGAGTTTATACCAGATCACGGCCGGCCCACCCAGCCTCATCCCGCTACTGTGATGTCGAAGACTGCTGCTGTTGAATAAACGTGGCCACGTTGCTCTTGTCGATCATCGAAGCGCCGGTATCGACAAACGTGGGGAAGCGCGAGAACGAGTCCTGCGCCCAGTTCGCAACCAGCGGATTGGGCTTATGGTGATGGACATCGTCGAGCAGTTTCGCGCCGTAATATGCCATCGTAAACGGCTTCTGTGCGATGGTTGCCGATATCAGCCCCTTTTGAATGCCTTCCAGCGTGCGCTGGTCGGTATCCATTGCAACTACGACCAGCTTGCCATTCATCTTCTCGCGATCGATCACGTCCGCTACTTCTGGGCAGCCAATGGCCTCCAGGCAAACAAACGCATCCACCTTTTCTTTCTTGTTATCGAGGATCTCTTTCGTCTTGTCGAAGGCAACTTCCGGGCGCCCCTGCATATCGATCACCTGAGTGATCTTGATGTCCGGGTGCAGATCGAGCGCGTCCTTGTACCCGTGAAGCCGTTCCTTCAAATTCGCCTGCTCGGGCATTGTGAGCACAGCGACGTTCCCTTTGTTGTTTAGGAGCTTCGCAACCAGCCTCCCGCCCTCCGTGCCCGCCTTGTAGTTGTCCGTGCCCACGAAAAACAGGCGCTTGCTGTCGGGCGCGTCGGAATCGACGGTGAGGACAGGCACTCCCTTCTGAGGCAGCATCGATCTCCGGCGCCATCACCTGAGCATCGCTCACGGAAACCAAAATACCCGAGGGATTTTGCGCCACCGCACTTCGGAAATCGCTGGCTTCGGCCTTTGGGTCGTAGGTGTCCGGTCCTATCAGCTCGGCTTTCACGCGCATCTCTGCGCGTGCCTGATTCAATCCAGCCTGTGCCGTCTGCCAATAAGCAACCTTAATATTCGTTGCTACCAGAAAATAATGTTCATCAGGCGCATGCGGTGAGCCTGAACAACCGCTAAAAACAAGCGCTAGAGCTGCTGCAAAAGAAAGAGCCGTAGACCTCAAGTAAACCCGCATTTTCAGTCAATCCTCGCGCCGGAGTATATCACGCATCCTGTCGGTTGACCCGCTTATGTATACTATGCGCTGATCAATCACGGTTGCGGGCGGCGAGCATAATGCCGTCCAGATTACTTGCCCGAGTTTTCTCATGACATTTGCCGCTTCTATCGCTTCAGCCACTACGCGCCGGACATGCTTTCGCCAACTGGGAGCTGTGGCTCCGGCCTTTATCCCCTCGGCTGTTGCCGCACAAACGGCCCGAGATTGGTCCGGTAAGAGTCCGTTGCGCTATCCCGATCCGGACGTCATTGCTATCGACAAGCAATTTCTGAAGTATCGGATCACCAGCGCCGTCATCGAGCGCGTCTACACCGGTCTGCGTTGGGCGGAGGGACCTGCCTGGAGCGGCGTTGGCGATTACCTTGTCTGGAGCGATATTCCAAACAATCGCCAAATGCGCTGGCTCGAAGAGGATGGGCACGTAAGCGTGTTTCGCAAACCTTCGGGCTACAGCAATGGCAACACATTCGATTACGAAGGCCGGCAGCTTTCTTGCGAACATACCAATCGCCGCGTTGTGCGATACGAGGAGTCTGGCTCTGTCACCGTGCTTGCCGATAAGTTCGATGGCAAACCGCTGAATGCACCGAACGACATCGTGGTACATCCCGACGGCAGCATCTGGTTCACCGATCCCGGCTACGGCGCGCTTGTGATGTATGAGGGCGGACGCTTTCCCATGGAGCTCAAAGAAGCCGTTTATCGCATCGACGGAAAGACCGGAAAAATGCAAAAAGTTGCCGATGATCTTTATAAGCCCAACGGTCTCTGCTTCTCGCCCGATTACAAGAGGCTTTACATTTGCGATACCGGAGCCACGCATTATCCCAACGCTCCGAAAGATGTTCGTGTGTACGAAGTTGTAGAGGGCAATTCTCTGCGCAACGGCAAGACATTTTTCTCTACTGAGCTTGCGGGCAAAGGCTCGGGACTCGCCGATGGCATTCGCGCCGATTCCGACGGCAACATTTGGGCCGCCTGCGGGTGGGTCGGGCCGGGTTACGATGGCATTCATGTCTTTAACCCGGGAGGCGTACGCATCGGCCTGATCTTGCTTCCCGAAGTTCCTGCGAACCTGTGCTTCGGAGGAACAAGGCGCAACCGGCTGTTGATTGCCGCAAGTCAATCGATCTACAGCCTGTTTGTCGAGGCGACCGGGGCACACATCGCCTGATACCCGCAAAGCGGCCAGCAGGCAAAAATACGAGGCTTACCCGTTGCCTTGACAGAAATTCAACATTCCAGAATAATCAGGGAGGTTACTCGCGTTGATCTGGAACTTGCGAAGGGCGTTTGTATGCGGAAGATTTCAATAGGCATCGTCAGCCTCGTTGATGCTGGCGGGTTCTTACGCTGAGGGCGGACAGCATCTATAGCTTCGAGGATTTGGCGCTCGGCACGGCAACTACATTTAACGAAATTAGCAACGGAGTTACCGCCACTTTCAGCAGCACGAACCCGGTCATGCCGGGCGCGTTCGACATCGAGGTAAACCCTGCGGGCATTGGTCAGCGGTCAGCGTCTGATAGAAACTGACGCCGCGGCAAACGATCCAGCGAATACCTACAACCTGTTGGTGAACTTTCAACAGCGCGTTTGTGAGTGCAACCTTCCCGTTTGCGATTCGAGAGGCAAGCGGAGGTGTGCTGACGCTTATCCGCGTTCCTTAACGGGACACTGGTTAGCTCCGTTACTGCGCCCAGCTAACACGCCATTCAACTTTCTACTCTATTGGTTCGCTCAGCTATAACGCGCCAGCGGGGCAAACCTTTGACTCGATACTGCTTTCTTCGAATTGCCGGGCTTTGGAATCGATGACTTAGATCTTGCCCCGACCGCACGCCACTTTCCGGTGTGCCGGAGCCGGCCTCGATCGCTCTGATAATTCTTGGCCTGGCAGGAACTCTCTTCTACGCTGGCCGCTTTCATCGCAGGCGGCTCATCTGAATGAATGAACGGGCGACAATGGCTTCATGGTCCGTCCTCCGGGCCCGAGAGGGCTACAATCGCTCGGCTTTATCGGATTCGGCCAATCCAGCCACTACCCTCGCCTTTCTCCAACAGACCGCCCGCCGGTACGGACCTGTCTCCGTACTTCCGCCTCTTAAATAAGCATTTCTACCTGATCGATGATCCTGAGCTGATTCACGAAATCCTGGTCACGCGGCAACACGAGTTTGTGCGCGATACGGGCGCAACGCTGTTGCGCGAACTGGTTGGCGACGGGCTCATCACTCGCGAAGATCCTCGCCACGTTGAGCGACGACGCATGATGCAGCCGGCCTTTCACAAAGCGCAGATCGCCTCCTACGCACAGGCGATGATTCAGGAGGCTGGGCGCGAGTCGGACGAATGGCGGGATAACGAAGAAATTGACGCCGGCCGAGTGATGCGGCGACTAACGCTATCGGTTGTGGGCAGGGCGCTGTTTGGCGCAGACTTCCGGGAATGCGCGGGCGAAATCGCAGGAGTGCTCGAAAGAGTGCTGCGTAAATCTGCGCGGATTGCTCCGTTCTTTGCCTTCTTCGAGCCTGCCGTTTCACTCTACCGCCGTACTTCGCCCCGATACGCGAAGCCTGTTCTTCGCTTCAGAACGTGGCGAACTCGATCGGATTATCGAACCCGTCATACTCGCTCGCCGCAAGCTGGCAGACGGCCGACATCGTTTCACTTTTACTGGAGGCAAGAGATGAAGCCGGCGAGCCGCTCACGCCCACTGACATCCGCAACGAAGTAGTCACGCTCGTTCTTGGCCGGGCATGAGACAACTGCGACGGCGCTCACATGGGCATGGTGGCTGCTATCGCAGAATCCTGACGTGCGGGCGAAGCTTGAGAATGAAGTCGATTCCGTCGCTGGCGATCGAGAGCTTGCGCCGGGCGATCTCGAGAAGCTTGCGTATACGTCTCTGGTATTCAAAGAAGCGCTACGTCTTTACCCTCCGGCACTCGGCCTTCGGACGAAGGCCGAAGGAACCGATCGAATTGGGCGGCTACTCTGTGCCGAAGGGCGCCACGGTTCTGTTGAGCCCGTACATTACGCATCGCAACGCGCGCTATTTCCCCGATCCGGAGCTATTCCGGCCCGAACGCTGGCTCGATCAAACACCGCCCAAGCTAGCCTATTTTCCTTTCGGAGCGGGAGCGAAGATGTGCATTGGAGATGCCTTCGCGCGCATGGAGGGCGTTCTCGTTCTCGCCGCAATCGCGCGCAAATGGCAGCTCCACTATTCAGGAAAAGGTTCGCCTGAGATTACCGCCGGATTTGTGCTTCGCCCCGACCGGCGCGTTGTGATGACGCCCGTCTTGCGAACTCGCGCCCATGCGGCGCTTGCGAACTAAGGCGCCTGCGCTATTTCACAATCACGCCGCAGGCTATGCGGTCGCCAGAGTTGCCCGAGGGATCCGTTTTCTTGTCGTCCGGTTTCGCATGGATGACAAGCGATGTGCCGCCGTTGCTAAAGACTGAATGCGGATCCGTTCCCAGCGTGACGTTTGGATCGATTAGCTCTACCTGCGCCGTTCCGTCATCTGCGGCGACAAAATTGTCCATGTCGCCCGCATGAGGCCCTAGAGGATTTCCCGCGCCGTGGTGTTTGTGATCGGGGTTGAAATGCGGCCCGGCTGATTTGAAATCCGGCGGAACGCATTTCGGGTCCTGATGCACGTGAATGGCGTGTTCCCCGGGAGGCAAGCCATGCAAATCAAGCTCAAACCGTACCCCGCCCGTTCCGTCCGCATTTACGGTCGTCAACCTGACATTTCCCAAGCTGGCGCCGCTGGCATTCTTCAGTTCAACGTTAGCGGTCTCCGCGGCTCCAGCAACCAAAGAAATCAGTGTGAAACTCAGCAACACCTTCAGGCTCGCGATCATAGGAATATCTTACTAACGTTTAGTAACTTCCTGGCCGATCTTGCTCAGAATTCGATCGTGAATCCAGTGCTCGTCCCACCACTCGGTCGGGTTGACTTGCACGCCATCCACCTGCATCGAGAAATGCAGATGATCGCCGCCCGCCATACCGGTTTGGCCGCTCAAACCCATTTGCTGATCTTTTGCCACCATATCGCCGGGCTTCACATCGATGCGGCTCAAGTGGCCGTAGATGGTCTGAAGACCATAACCATGGTCGACCACGATGCAGTTGCCGTAGATGCCGAGGCGCTCAGCCCAGATGACGCGGCCGCTGTTCGCCGCACGGATGGGCATATGCATGGTGCTGGCCAGATCGAATCCCAGATGAACCTGTTCATCCACTTTTTTGCCGTTATACATGTACGAGCGGCGGTCGGCGAAATAGGATTCGGTCTTCGTCGGAGGACGTACAAATTCGCCCTTCCACAGCATTTCGTGAGCGGTTTTCAAGCGCAGTTCATAGAGTTGTTGTGAATTCTGCTTGCGAAGCTCGCGGTTGCAATAGAGATATCGATCGAGCGTGCTACCGGGAATTTTGCCGTCGGGATCGATATCGTTGACGATACGTTCCATCAGTTTGTCAGTTAGAGGAATGGTGCTTTCGTGAAACTTCTTTGGAAACACCTTCACCCAGAAGGACGCGGTGTCCTGATCGCCGGCGGCGTTTTTCACGTACGCGACAGGTGTGGTGTCGGCCGGCAGATCCCATGAATAGGGGAACAGTGAAAAGCGGTGATTACTCGAATCGGGTTGGCCCGGCATGGCGAAGCTGGTGATGGTGTAAGGGCCAACTTTCACGCCGGCTTCCGACCATCCGCTACTGACGTCGAACGTAACCAGTTCCGATCCGCCTTGATTGATATAGTGCTGCAAGCCGTCGGCGGTAATGGTTGGGCGGCGCAGAATCACCTGTACGTCATAGCTGCGGCGCGCGACTTCGCCGCGAAAGTCATTCGACCTGGCTTCGATCGTGACGGTGGCGTTGCCTTCCTTCAAAAAGGCGGCGGATTTCCGGCCGGCGTCGAAGTGATAGCTTCTTTCGGGCGCTTTGGTGCGCGCATCGTCTGAAAACACAACCGCCGATTGTCCGTTCTGCTCGACTTTGGCGAGCATGTGCTTGATTCCGTGCGCGCCATCAACTTGAACGGAGATGGGCGTCGAGATGCCGATGAAGCGAATGGGATCGGGATTCACTCGCAGCGTGAGCGACTTGCCCGAAAACCAAAAAAAGGCGATGACAGCCAAACCAACCAGAACGACTACTCCGAGAAATCGTTTGAACATGAATTACTCAAGACCTTAAGTCTTTATGACGCGCCGGCCTTCCACCCGGTAATTGCCCTGTAAAACCCATCGAATGGCGTCTGGATAGATGCGATGTTCCTCGGCGAGTATGCGCGCCGACAGCGTTTCGGGCGTATCGGTGTCCAGCACCGGAACAGACGACTGCAGAAGGATGGGGCCGCTGTCCAACTGTTCGTCGACAAAGTGAACCGTGCACCCGGTGACTTTGACTCCGTGCGACCAAGCCTGAAACTGGGCGTCGAGCCCGGGAAACGCGGGAAGAAGTGAAGGATGAATATTCAGAATCCGGCCTGAGAACTCGCGCACAAAATAGCCGCTCAGCAGACGCATGTAGCCAGCAAGACAAATGAGATCAATCCGGCGCTCATTCAGCATAGTGGCAACGGCGCGATCATAGTTCTCTCGATCGACCCCTTTTGTTTCGAGGCAATCGCAGTCGAAGCCGAGTTCGCGGGCACGGAGGAGGCCTGGGGCTTGGGGCCGACTCGAAAAAACGAACCCAATTTCGCAAGGGAGCGAACCGCTGAGAACGGCTTGAGCGATGGCCTCAAAGTTGGAGCCCCGGCCGGAGAGCAGGATGCCTAGGCGGGGGAGTGACACGCGGCGCCTCGAACAAACGAACCCAAACTCGGGAACATGATTACAGGTAGGTCACTTTCGATTGCTTCTTCTTTTTGAATGGGATAACACGGCCAATCTCATGGAAAGGTTCGTGTAATTTTTGCAGAATCGATCGGGCGGACTGCACGTCTTTTTCGGCTACTATGACGACCATGCCGATGCCCAGGTTGAATGTCCGGCGGTAGTCGTCTGACAGGAATTTGTCCGATTTTATGAAGCATTTGGAAGACAGGCGGCTCGGGCCACGATTTTGGATCGAGTTCGACGGCGCAATCTTCGGGCAGGGCACGAGGGATGTTGCCGGTCAACCCACCGCCGGTAATGTGCGCGGCAGCTTTCAATAATTTGGCTTCGAGCAGGGCTTGAATCGGTTTGAGGTAGGACTTGTGAATTTTCAGCAACTCGTCGGCGACAGACGTTGCGAGTTCGTCGACGTGAGTATCCGGGCGGTAGCCGGCCACTTCGAATAGCAGTTTTCTTGCGAGCGAATAGCCATTGGTGTGCAGACCATTGGAGGGTAGGCCCAGGAGAATGTCCCCGGGACGAACATCTTCGCCGGTAAGCATTCGCTTCTTCTCCACAGCGCCGACGATGAACCCGGCGAGATCGTACTCGCCATCGGCGTAGAGGCCGGGCATCTCGGCTGTTTCACCACCGATCAACGCGCAGCCATTCTGTTTACAGGCACGCGCCAAACCGGAGACGACGCTGGCGCATACCTCGGCATTGAGCTTGCCGACTGCAAAGTAATCGAGGAAGAATAGCGGCCGAGCTCCTTGGACCGCAATGTCGTTCACGCAGTGGTTTACCAGGTCTTCGCCGACGGTATCGTGGCGCCCGGTTGCGAATGCGATCTTGAGCTTGGTTCCAACGCCATCAGCCGAGCTTACAAGGACGGGTCGTTTCCAGCCTTTGAGCGCGAAGCCGGCGCCGAAACTGCCGATGGAGGTGAGGACATGCGAATTCAGAGTTTTCGCAGCGTGTCGTTTTATGAGTGAGACGGCGCGATCAGCTTCGTCAATATTGACGCCGGCGTCGCGATAACGGATTTGCTTTGCCAACCAAGACAGTGTAACGAAGACGGAATTGTTCGTGCCTTCAGTGAATCGCGGCGCTACAGGGTGGATTTACCGCCTTCGCTGATATAGTTGCGATTCCATTCGGGAATTTCAACAGTAATGTCGCCTTTCACAATGGCCTGACATCCGAGCCGGGAGCGCAGCGTCAGTCCGGGGGCCATGTCGAGGCGATCCAATTCATCGTCGTCGGCTTCGGAGAGATTTTCGAGTCCTTCACGCACGATGACGTGGCATGTGGTGCAGGCGCAGCTTCCGCCACAGGCGTGCTCCAGGTCCACATGATGGTTTAATGCTACGTCAAGAACGGATTCGCGTTTTCCGTGGTGATCGTACGGCATCTTGCCCGGCTCGAATTCGACGGTTTTCTTCTCGGGCAGGAAAGTTACTTTAGGCACACGCCCATTATCTCAATGGGACCATTCCAGTCCGAGATTCCAGGGCGGGGAAGGCGAGGGGAAGCTGAGATGGACGATTCAGTCCATCGTTCATACTAAAAATCAATGTTCCAGGAACTTGAACAGCGCATTTCCGGCGCTGTGGAATCGTATTTGGCTACGCGCCACGGACTTGAGATTCGAGCTGCTTTGGAGCAGCCGAAGCAGAGTTCGTTTGGAGAACTGGCGATTCCGGTTGCATTTCAGTTGGCACGGCAATTGAAGAGGGCACCGAAACAGATAGCGGAGGAGTTGGTAACGGGTCTGGGTGCGATTGAGGGAGTGGCGGCGCTGGAGATTGCCGGAAACGGCTACATCAATGTGCGGCTGGAGCGGGGCGATTACGCTTTTTCTTTACTTTCGACACTGGCGCACGTTAAAAAGCACGCGGGCAAGATTGTAGTTGAACATACGAACATTAACCCGAACAAGGCGGCGCATATTGGGCATCTGCGGAACGCGATTCTGGGCGATACGTTTGTGCGGATGCTGCGCGCATCGGGCCGCACGGTGGAAGTGCAGAACTACATAGACAATACGGGCGTGCAAGTAGCCGATGTCGTAGTAGGGTTTCATTTCCTCGAGAAGAAGCCGGCGGCGGAAGTGAAGGCATTAATTGAAGATTCGTCCACGCGCTTCGATTACCTGTGCTGGGACCTTTATGCGCGGATCTCGGCGTACTATGCCGATCATCCGGAGGGTGGGGAGTGGCGCGCGGAGACATTGCATGCGATTGAAGCTGGCAATAACGAACTGGCGGAACCTGGGACACCTGGTTGCCGATGCGATTGTGAAAGCGCATTTGGCGACGATGTACCGGTTGGGAATTGAATACGACGTACTTCCGCGCGAGAGCGAGATCCTGCATTTGCATTTTTGGATCACCGCGTTTGAGTTGTTGAAAGAGCGCAAAGCAATCTACTTCGAAGAGGAAGGTAAGAACGCGGGCTGCTGGGTGATGCCGGCATCGGCGTTTAAGAACTCGCGTGAAAAACCGGGCGAGGAGGCGGACGAAGACAGCAAGGTGATTGTGCGCTCGAACGGCACGGTGACCTATGTGGGCAAGGACATCGCGTATCAGCTTTGGAAATTCGGACTGCTAGGTAGGGATTTTTATTATCGACCGTGGTCGAGTTATGCGGATGGCCACGAGGTATGGGTGACGACGGATGAGCCGCAAGAGCAGAAATCGCCGGAATTTGGCCGGGCGGATCAGGTGTTTAACGTGATCGATTCGCGGCAATCGTATTTGCAGGATGTGGTGGTGGCGGGATTGAACGCGCTCGATTTTAAGGAGCAGGCATCGAAGTCGATTCACTTCTCGTACGAGATGGTGGCGCTTATCGCCGCGAACGTGCGTGGAGATGGGCATTCCGCTATCGGAAGAGGACAAGCGCAAACCATACGTGGAGGTATCGGGCCGCAAGGGGCTGGGTGTAAAGGCCGACGATCTGATTGACAAGCTGATTGAAACCGCGCTGGCAGAGGTAGAGGAACGGCACCCGGAAGCGCCGAAAGCGGAGCGCGAACGTGTAGCGACCGCAGATTGCAGTGGGCGCATTGCGCTATTTCATGCTCAAGTTCACGCGTAATTCGCTGATCGCGTTTGATTTCCATGAGGCGCTCAGCTTCGAAGGCGAGACCGGACCGTATGTGCAGTATGCGGCAGTGCGGGCAGGAAATATTTTGAAGAAATGGGAAGAGCGTGTGGGAGCGCTACCCGATTTCCGAGCGAAGCTGACGCGCGAAACGATGAAGCGGCAGATGGAATCGGAGGATTTCTGGCAGATCGTGCTGGCGGCATCGAAGGCAGTAAGTGCGGTGGAGCGAGCCATTTCGTCCGGCGAGCCGGCGCATGTTGCAAAATATGCGTTCCAACTGGCGCAATCGTTCAATAATTTCTATCACGAGTATCCGGTGCTACAGGAAGAGCAGGAAGAGCGGCGAATTTTTCTGCTGTGGCTGACGAAGTATCTGCGCGATCAGTTGGTATTGACACTCGACATTTTGGGGATTGAAGTACCGTCGTACATGTGAGACAACTGCGCCCGATGCTTTTCTGCGTACACGATGCTGGAACGGAACGCATGAGACCTCGAACATGAAGCCTAATGAACCCAGCCGCACCGCCCTGATGATCGCCCGGCAACGAGCTGCTCATCAGGTGCTCGATCATGGCTCAATCCTCTATGACCCATTTGCCATGAAGATTCTGCCTGAAGACGAAAAGGACGTGCTTCAATTTGCGAACGGACACCCCTTGGCCAGCATCGGACGTCTGTTCACCGCCGCGCGAAGCCGGATTGCGGAAGATGCTTTGTCAAGAGCCGTCGAAACAGGGATTCGGCAGATCGTCATCCTTGGCGCCGGACTCGACACGTTCGCTCTCCGGAATCCACATGGCGCACGACAGATCCGTATCTATGAGGTGGACCACCCCGCGACGCAGGCATGGAAACGCCAGCGCTTGGCTGAAGCTCAAATCGCACTTCCGCCATGGCTTATTCTCGTGCCAGTCGATTTCGAGCGGGACGATGTGGGAGACAAGCTCGTCGCCGCAGGCTTTCAACAGAACTCGCCCGCATTTTTCACTTGGCTCGGGGTTGTGCCATATCTGACACAGGACGCTATCGGCCGCACTCTGGATTACATTTCGTCAATCCAGAACTCGGAGGTGGTGTTCGACTACATGGAACCTCCCGAGGCATTCTCAGAAGAGCTAAAGCAATTAGAAAAGGAACGGACCGAACAGCTCAAGAAAATTGATGAACGTTCGGTCAGCCGTTTCGAACCGGCTGGCATTGCAGCGATTCTTCGCTCGCACGGATTTTGTGCCATCGAAGACATCAATTTCCAGGAGATCGCGTCCAGGTTCGGCCGCGCCGTTCAAGGACTCGCGCCCGGACACGCTGGCGTTCATGTTGTCCACGCTAAGCACTAATTGAACGCGGTCATCTAGGCATAGGTCAAAAATTGAGAAAATTAAGGCCGGAAGCCTTGCATGAACCAAGCAACAGAATGCCACGCCGAACTTGCATCGGGAATTGAGAGCTCGCAGAATGGCTCGGGCCTCTTTTCCACCGAGTCCGTACTGAATCTACTGAAATTGATTCTGGCCGGATCTCCACTAGCTGAAGTTCTCACGATCATTGCGCGATCGGTTGAATCTCGGGGCGATGGCACACTCTGTACCATCTGGCTTCCAGACGAGAGCGGCAGAAAACTCTATTGCGCAGCGGCTCCCAGCCTTCCCGGATTCGGCGCTCAAGTGGGACCGATGTGGATTGGTCCGAAAGGCGCATCCTGCGGCACCGCTGTCTATCGCGGGGAGCCGGTATATGTCACCGATATCCTCAATGACCCGATCTGGGATGAGTATCGTGACCTGGTGTTGCCATATGGGATTCGTGCGGTATGGTCGCGGCCATTATTTGCGCGCGATGGGAAGGTGCTGGGGACATTCGCCATTCTTTATCGTGAAGTGCGTACGCCTTCCATCGACGATCGTCAGTTGATTGAGAATGCCGGCCACATTGCCGGGATCGCCATCGAACGCCAGCTCAACGAAGAAAAACTGCGTCACGAACGCGATCGGCTGCGTTTGCTTCTGGAAATCACGAACAGCATGACCTCGAAGTTGGACTTTCGCGGTTTGGTAGAGGCGTTGTCGACAAACCTGCTGAGTGTCACGCGTTGTGACTTTTGCGCTTTGCTTTTGCCGCAGGCTGATCGGAAGCAGTTGCGTACCACCGTTTTGTACAACCCTCAGGCCCGCGGTTCCATCTGCGATGGCGCCAGTGTGCCCGTTCAAGGATCGGCATGCGGGAAGGTCTTTCGGACTGGCAAAGGCGAACACATCGATAGCCTTGTCGAGATGCGCCATGACCCGGAAAGCTTCGGAAGCGAAGAAGGGCAGCGCTTCTTCGAACAGATCATGGCCGAAGGTCTGAAGTCCGGTTGCGAACTGCCGCTCATCGGCCGAAGTGGCGTGGTGGGCGTGCTATCGGCGCTGAGCCGGTCGGAGCGGGCCTTTTCCAAAGATGATTTTGCCTTTCTCGAACAAGTAGCCCGGCAGGTAGCGATTGCGGTAGAGAACGCGTTGGATTACGAAAGGGCAACGGAGGAGAAGAACAGAGAGACAGAACGAAGGCTCTACCTTGAAGAGGAAATTCGTGCGCGAGTTTGGCGCCATCATCGGCGATAGCCCGGCTTTGAAGAGCGCGTTGAGCCTGGTATCGGTGGTCGCGCCTACTGATTCGAGCGTGCTGATCCAGGGTGAGACCGGAACCGGAAAGGAGCTGATTGCGCGCGCGATCCACAACCTCAGCAGCCGGCGGCAACGGGCCTTTGTCAAACTGAACTGCGCGGCGATTCCGCTTGGGCTGCTTGAGAGCGAACTGTTCGGCCACGAAAAAGGAGCGTTCACGGGAGCGATTGCACAGAAAATCGGACGCTTTGAATTGGCGAACAAAGGAACGCTGTTTCTGGATGAAGTCGGCGACATCCCGCTGGAACTGCAAGCGAAATTGCTACGCGTTTTACAAGAGCAGGAATTTGAGAGGCTCGGTAGCAATCGGACCCACAAAGTGGATGTCCGGCTGATCGCGGCGACGCATCGCGATTTGTCCAGCATGGTCAAACAGTCCACGTTTCGCGAAGACCTCTATTACCGGCTGAGAGTCTTTCCGATTAACGTTCCGCCATTGCGGCAGCGCACGGAGGACATTCCGGAACTCGTGCGGCACTTTACCGCGCTGTTTTCGCGACGAATGAATAAGAAAATTGAGCATATCCCGACCGAGACGATGGACGCGCTCGTCCGGTACGGCTGGCCTGGAAACATTCGTGAACTGCAGAATTTCATCGAACGAGCAGTGATTCTCTCGCCTCATTCAGTACTCCGTGCGCCTGTTGCCGAGTTAGAGCCGTTCCATGCGCATCGCGAACAGGAAGTCGTGCTCAACGGTCTTGCGGAAGTGGAACGAGATCACATTGTCCGTGCGCTGGAAGCGAGCAACTGGGTGATCGGTGGCCGAAATGGCGCCGCCGAGCGTTTAGGAATGAAGCGCACATCTTTGCTTTACCGCATGCAAAAGCTCGGCATCAACCGCGGCCCCGCCACGCACGACGGTTCGCCGAAGCGGCCTTCATAGGCGCACCTTCATCGCTGAGCGCATAGGCACTTGCTGCGACGGGTATTTGACAGCGATCCGTCAGAGTCGGATGCCCGTCGCGAGTTCGTCAGATCCAGCCCGGATATCGTCAATGCGCTGAATACTTTACTGTTCGGCACGGTAGTTGCCTTCTTTGGAGACAGAGAAGGATCTTCCATGACGACCTATCATTACGGCTCTGTGAGCGGACAAAAGCTCTTTTATCGCGAAGCAGGCAGTAAGAACGCACCGACCATCGTGCTCTTGCACGGTTTCCCTAGCTCATCGCATATGTTTCGTGAGCTGATCCCAAAACTCTCCGAACGGTTCCATGTGATCGCGCCCGACTACATTGGTTTCGGCTATAGCGACGCGCCAGACGGCGAAGCAGTTCAAATATACCTTCGACAATTTGGCCGAGCATGTTGAGAAGCTCCTTTTCAATGAACTTGGCTTGAAAAAGTTCAGCATCTACGTGCAAGACTATGGCGCTCCTATCGGATATCGCATTGCATCGCGGCATCCGGACGCGATTGAAGGAATCGTTGTACAAAACGGCAATGCCTATGCGGAAGGCATCGGCGAAGCTTTCAATCCGATGAAGCCGTTCTGGAAGGAACGAACAGCCGCGACAGAGGCGCCGGTTCGAGCTTACTCACGAAAGAGACGACGATCTTTCAATACACGCACGGTGTAAAAGAACCGGACCTGATCAGTCCCGATGCGTACACGGTCGATCAGTTCTTTCTCGACAGGCCCGGCAATGACGCGATTCAACTTGACCTCCTTTACGATTACCAATCCAATGTGGCGCTGTATGAGAAATGGCACGAGTATTTCCGCGCCAAGCAGCCGCGAATGCTGATTGTTTGGGGAATCAATGATCCCTTTTTCACTGTGGAAGGGGCGAAGGCCTACCAGAGGGACATTCCCGATGCCGAATTGCACTTGATCGATACGGGTCATTTTGCGCTGGAGGATTCGTCCGACTTCATCGCGGAACGGATGAAGCAGTTCCTGGGCAAATCTCAGATGCCGTCGCAAGCACCGGCTCATGCATAAGGAATCAACCCGATGACATCTCTCGATAACGTGACGGTAATTGTTGCGCATGGGGCCTGGGCAGATGGATCAAGTTGGAGTGAGGTGATCGGCGCACTCACAAAGAAGGGTCTGCGAGCGGTGGCCGCGCCGCTGCCACTTAGCTCGTTAAGCGATGATGCAGCAGCGCTCCGGCGCACTTTTGCCCGAACGAAGGGTCCCGTCATTGTGGCCGGACATGCTTACGCGGGCGCGGTGATTGCCACGGCGAATGACGAACGAGTGCGGGGCCTGGTGTATATTGCGGCGCTCGCTCCGGCTCAAGGAGAAACGGTCGCCGACGTCTTCTACCGCGATAAGACCCATCCCATGGCCCCCCAACTTGCGCCTGATGAGGACGGATGGATCTGGATGCCGGACGAAGGCTTCGCTAACGCCTTTGCGCATAACGCAACGGCAGATCAGATTGCCCTGGCGAAGGCGGTACAGCGACCCATCTCCGTGAAATGCATCCAGGAGGCAGCACCCGAGCCGGCCTGGACCCGCAAACCTACTTGGTTTTTGATTGCTGAAGAAGATCGCATGATCAACCCCAAGACGCAGCACTTCATGGCAGAGCGCATGGGCGCACAGAGTCAAGCGCTGCCTGTCGATCATACGCCTCTGCTGACGGCGCCGGAAACAGTAGTGGAAATGATCCTGAAGGCTGCACAGGCTGCCTGAACTTTTGAAAGGCGCGTGCAAAACCGCCGCGCTTTCAGACGCGCCGTCTGCGCTCATTCGAAAAGAGAGTGTTATGAATAAATCTGTTGCGCTTGTAACCGGCGCGAGCCAAGGCATCGGCCGCGCCACGGCCATTCGTCTCGCCCGGGATTTCTCCGATCGTCGTTCTTGCGGCGCGAAACCGAGCCGCACTTACGGAGGTCGCAGAGCAAGTAAAACGCGCTGGCGCGGAGCCCTTCGTCTGTGATCTGGATTTGAGCAAACCGGATGCTGCAGACGCGCTTGTCCGCGCCGTTCTCGATCGCTTCGGGCGACTCGACGCCGTACTGAACATTGCGGGAGCAGTGCCGCAAATCGATCTATTCGAGATGACAGATGAGCAGTGGCAAGCGGGCGCGGAACTTAAATTACATGGTGCTCGGCGGCTGACCATTCGAGCTTGGGATGCATTGAAGGCCTCGCAGGGATCGGTCGTGTTTATGTCCGGCAACGCAGCCCTTCATCCTAATCCGACCTTCGCGGCAGTGGCGACTATCAATGCGGCAATCATCGCTCTCGCCAGGGCGTTTGCTGAACAGGGAATCAAAGACGGTGTGCAGGTGAATAGCATCGTCCCGGGCGCGGTTATGACCGGGCGGCGCCGTTCGTTCCTGGAAAAATGGGCGCCGGCCCACCACATGAGTGTGGAAGAAGCGATGAACAGATTTCCGGAACAGGCCCAAATCAGCCGCTATGGGCAACCGGAGGAGATTGCCGATTTGCTCGCGTTCATGGTTTCGCCGGCAGCGAAATGGATGACCGGCGCTTCGCTCCGCATGGATGGCGGCGAGATTAAAGGAGTATAGCGTGACTCATTTGGAAGAATTATGATCTGGTGATCCTCGGCGACGGCACAGGATCGACACTCGCGGCATGGACATTCGCCGGTCAAGGACAGCGCGTTGCGGTAATCGAGCGTAAGTACATAGGCGGATCGTGCCCGAATATTGCATGCCTGCCAAGTAAGAATGTTGTTCATAGCGCGAAAGTCGCGTCGTACTTTCGCAGAGGCGAAGAGTTCGGAATAGCCGCAGCCGGCGTCCGAGTCAATATGCAGGCGGTACGCGCCCGAAAGCGCGCGATGGTATCGCGTCTGAATGAGGACTATCTCGCCAACTTCAAGCAGACCGGAGCGGAATTCATTTGCGGAACGGGCCGCTTCGTAGGCCCGAAGACTCTGGAAGTTGCTTCAGCACAACGGAACAACTCGCCGCCTGCGCGGAGCCAATGTAATCGTCAGCACTGGTACGCGGGCCGCATTGGAACCCATTCCTGGCCTGGCCGACGCGCGGCCACTCACTCACATCGAAGCGCTCGAATTAGATGAGGTTCCCGAGCATCTTATTGTGATCGGCGGCGGTTATGTGGGCCTCGAGCTATCGCAGGCAATGCGACGATTCGGCAGTAAGGTTACAGTTGTCGATCGGAATGATCGCTTGCTTCATAGAGAAGATGATGACGTGACAGAAGCCCTTGCCAATCTGTTCAGGGACGAGGGCATCGACACAGTCTTGAACGCACATGTGACGCGCATCTCCGGGAAGTCAGGCGATTCAGTAACTGTTGTTGTCGAACAAGGCGGGATAGAAAAGAGTCTTGCCGGCACCCACCTTCTTGTCGCGACAGGCCGGCGGCCGAACACCGAGAACATCGGACTGGAATTAGCCGGCGTTGAGCTGACCGATCGCGGGTATATCAAGGTCAATGAGCGGCTTGAGACAACGGCGCCCGGCGTTTGGGCCATCGGCGAGGTAGCAGGTAGCCCGCAGTTTACACACGTGAGTGTCGATGATTTCCGCGTTGTGCATAGCAATCTGACCGGCGGTAACCGTGTGACGACTGGCAGGCAAATTCCGTTCTGCGTGTTCACGGATCCGGAGTTCGCCCGCATAGGCCTGAGTGAGAAGGAAGCCAAAGCTCAGGGAATCGCGTACCGCTTGTTCAAGATTCCGATGGAAGCAGTGCTGCGCGCGCGAACGCTCTCTGAAACACGAGGATTCTTGAAGGCGCTGGTGGAAGTGAATAGCGATCGCATCCTTGGCTTCGCTGCCTTTGCAGTCGATGGTGGGGAGGTCATGGCTTCCGTCCAGACGGCCATGATGGCCGGGTTGCCCTACACTGCACTCCGCGATGGCATTTGGGCTCACCCGACTCTTGTCGAGGGGCTTATTCCGTTGTTCTCGTCCGCGCCGTCGCTCTCGACCTCTACCGCGGCGCAGAACCCAGATCGTGTCCAGGACGAAATCTTTCAATGAAGGAGCAAAAACATGGGTGTTCTGATTAAAACGCTGACGAGGATGGGCCTCCTCAAGGATGACCTTGATTATCATTTCATCCGGGCATCGATGGTGATCATCTACTTCTTTTTCGGATATCAGAAGTGGTTTGATTACGAAGCGAAAGGCCTCATTCCGTTCTTTACGCATGGCCCTCTCATCTTTTGGATGTACCCCGTCTTCGGCATGAAAGGCGCGACGTATCTTTTGGGCGTTTCGGAATGGCTGTTTGGAGCGTTGTTGTTTGCCGGGTTCTGGAACAAGAAGCTAGGAGTGCTCGGTGCGCTGGGTTCGGTTTTCACGTTTTTATGTACGGTCACGATCATCCCCTTCATGCCGGATGGCTGGGCCGCGTCAGCAGGCGGATTTCCCGCCATGGTCGGGAACGTTGCGTTTCTGATGAAGGATGTGGTTCTCCTCGCTGTATCGTTCTATCTGCTGAAACAGGACGCTTTGAGACTCACCTCGGCTGGGTCGATCGATGGCTTCGAAAACGTCGGCCACCGGGCACATCCCGCGATTTCAGGCATTGAACAGATAAGGCAAGCTCGTATCGGCTACGCAGTGTATGGCACATCGCAAAATGATCATTTGCAACCCGGTATCTAGCAGACTTTTTTGGGACCAATTCGCCGCCTCATCCAGAGGGTAGTCCGTCATTCTTGCCTCGACTACCTCCGGCTTTTGATGAGTCCAATGCGGGCCTGGTGTGCGTATGCGCAGCGGTGCAACTTCCAAGCCGTCCTCTGGTCGCCCCGACTCGGCCGTCATGGTGATAAGATTTTGAATCGTATCAAGGTTTGAGGCCGCCGTCGTTCGCCGAAAACATGGCTTCATTAGACGCTTGATAGCTATCGAGTAAGAGAACCGTGCCGTTGCAAGGAGAGATGCAGAAATGTTTGGATTGGGTAATCCTCGCCGCACCGTCAAGAAACTGATCTCTAGGGCGGCCCTGCCCACGGCGCTAGTCGGCCTGCTCTTTGGAGCGCTGGCTATGTCGCAACAACCTTCTGGGCAGAGCACGCCCCCGCGCCGCTTTCCCGGCTTCAGCCATCCCGAGCCGATCGATTTCGCTAATCATGAAGGCTGGACATCCCTGTGGGACGGACAGACTCTCAAAGGGTGGTCCGGCGATTCGAATTGGAAAGTGGAGAGCGGCGCTATTTTCATCGAATCCACCTGCGAAAAACCCACCGGGACGATTTATCTCGTGTGGCAAGGTGGCGAGCCTTCCGATTTTGAGTTGAAGCTCGAGATGAAGGGCGACGGCAACATCAATAGCGGAATCCAGTATCGCAGTTGGATCGTGCCGCCTAACCCGAATCGGCGCCCACCCCGAGCCGCCAGCGACACTTGCCCCAGCGGCCAACCCCGTGGGACACCGCCCGATCCCGCCTCGGAAGCGCAGTGGAACTTGGCTGGTCCGCAGTACGATTTCGACGCTGGCAATCATTACACGGGGCAGTTTTATGAACAAGCGACAGGCCGCGGAATTGTTGCGTGGCGTGGTGATGTCGTCGAAACGGAGCAAGGAACGAAACCGCGCCTCTTGGCCACGCTGGGCAATACCAACGAACTCGGCGGCTATTACAAGAGTAACGATTGGAACCAGCTCCACATCATCGCTCGCGGCCACCAGATGACGCACATCTTGAACGGGCACGTCATGTCAATCCTTTTTGACGACGATCCAAGCAAGTACCATGCGAGCGGCAAAATCGGCATTGAGGTTGAAGCAACCGGCCGGTTCTGGGTCAGGGACATTTGGCTCAAAAAACTGTAATTTCATTCTTGACTTGTTTTCCTGTCAAGAATAAAATTCCACCAAGGCGTTGAGTCGCGCTCGCAATATTGAAACGTCTCAAAGTGCGCCGCTGAACGTCAGGTTGCGTTGCGTGGAGGTCTCCATGTCGGGGTCACTATGGGGCCGTGTTCTCGCCCTACGTTTAACGAAGAGAATTTCAGCCGTCTCGGTTTGTTCTTTTTCCGTGGCGTTGCTATTAACAACTCTCGCTCGGGCACAATCTGTCACCGGATCGGTATCCGGCACCCTGATCGATTCGGCCGGAGCAGTCATGGTCGATGTTCCCGTTCAGCTCATCAACGATGTTTCAAGGCAAGTGCGTGAAGGCAACACCAACGGAGCCGGTGTTTTTCAATTCACATCCCTGGTTCCTGGAACGTACACGCTCAAGGTTGCCAAGGCCGGCTTCAAATCCTATCAGCAAGAGAACATCATCGTAGGCGCGCAAGAGAAGGTCGATCTCCACAACGTCACGCTTGAGCTGGGCAGCGTGAACACCGCGATGGAGGTCCAGGCCGACGCGGTGCACGTTCAAACGGACACTTCCGATCACGCGATTGACGTCAACCTGAAGCAGATCCAGGACACGCCGATTCGCGGCCGCGATTTCCAAGCGATTATCAAAGACCTCGCGGGCGTGCAGGATTTGGGCACCCACGATAACAGAGGCTGGGGAACACAGACCCCAACGGTGAACGGGGGCCAGCAGGGACAGGTCTTATTAACTCTTGACGGCATCGCGAGCCAGGACAGCGGAGCCCCAGGGTTGAATACTTATCAGGCGCCGAGCGTAGACGCCATTGGAGAAGTAAAACTGCTGGTCGGCAACTACGACGCAGAGTATGGCTCGAGAAATGGCGGACAACTCAACGTTTCGATAAAGAATGGGACTGCGGAGTTTCACGGCAGCGCCTATTATTACTGGCGCCACGAAGAGCTGAACGCGAACGAATTTTTCAATAACGTCAGGGCATTGGCAAGCCAAAGTATCGATTCCAGAATCCAGGCGGCACCATCGGTGGTCCGCTACTGATTCCTGGAGTCCCGTTCAACAAGAATCGTAACCGGCTGTTCTTTTTCTTCTCGTACGATTATGTCCACAATACCGCTACGGGAGCCAACGGCAACGGCCTGACGAACCGCTACACCATGCCTACGGCACTTGGAGCGGCAGGGCAACTTCTCTCAGAGCCTCAACACAAACGGAACACCGATCATTGTTCGAAACCCCACTACCGGGCAACCATTCGCAGGAAACATTATTCCGGCCAGCCAGCAGAATCCGATCGGTGTGGCGATGTTGAATCAATTTCCATTACCGAACGCTGTCGATCCCACGGGCCAGCGGCAATACAACTTCCTGTTTACGCCCGTGTTCCAGAATCCTCGGGAGGATAAGATTCTGCGCGTCGACTACAACATCTCGTCGAAGGACACGATGTTTGTTCGCTTGCTGCAGGATTATCAGGATCAGTCCGGCTATGGAGCGATACTGGGTCCGGCGGCCAGGCAGGAACGAGTGGGGACAGTTCCCGCACAGCTATCACATCCCTTCCGCGGGCATCGCCGCCACTTACATTCACACTTTTACTCCCAATCTTGTCAATGAACTGACTTGGGGCATTAACAAAGCGCATCAGGGTAACTCACCCACGGATCAGGCGATTTACAACCAAAGCCTGTTACCGCTAAAAGACTCTAACGGCAACGCGCTTGCGACGCCTACCATCTTCCCGGCCGCCGTGAATACGATGAATCTGAAACCCAATGTGAACTTCGGGCTTCCCGCGGGATTCACGGCACAATCGGCGCCTACTCCGATTCCGAATCTGCCCTTGTACGGATTCGATAGCCGTTGGCCATTCGATGGCACCGATTCGCTTCAGAATCTGACCGAAAACATTACGTTCCTCAGAGGCGCGCACACGTTCAAGGCCGGCTTCTATTACGAGCATGATGCGCGCAACGTCAGCGTCTACTCGACCTTCAACACTGCCGGAACATATTATTTCGGTTCTGATTTGGGCAATCCTGTCGATTCGGGCGATCCGTTTTCGAATGCGGTTCTGGGGAGCTTGTATGGATATGGGCAGGACAATCAGAAGTTAACCAATCGAGCCCGCTATAAGCAATTTGAGTGGTTCGCTCAGGACACGTGGAAAGTATTTCGCCGGCTTACCGTCGATTACGGTATGCGATTCCAAATCATGGGCCCGCTGTACTCCGACGGGGGAACGCTGGGCATCTTCCAACAATCTGCGTACAACGCGAATGCAGTAGGACAGCTCATCTATCCGCAGTGCTTAGCCTATAGCGCAAGCGGGACATGCACTTCAAAGAGTGCGGTCAATCCCAAGACCGGAAAGACATTCACCTATGCCGATCAGGGAACGTTTGACCCGGCGAGTTATCCGGCCGGAGGTGTACCGTTTTCGGGCATTGCCCAGTATCACTCGAATTTCTTTAATTACCCTTCCGTTTCCTATAATCCACGAGTGGGGTTTGCTTATGACGTGTTTGGGGATGGCAAGACAGCGGTCCGCGCCGGATTTGGGATCTTCCATGGTCGCTATCTGAGCGTCGACAACCTCGGTGCAATTGGCGTTGGTACCGGGCCACTAGCCGCTCCGCCAAATTTCTTGGCGCCCATCATCCTCAATACGACAATCCCTAACATCGCCACTGCTCCGCTTGTGTTTACACCGCAAAACGTAGTTGGCGGATCGCGATCATTCGTTCCGCCATCAACCTACGACTGGACGTTCAACGTCCAGCAGGATCTCAGCCATGGGTACATTCTGGATGTCGCCTACGTCGGCAATGTGGCGCATCATCAGAGCGTGCTCGCCGGAACGCAGCAGCTACAGCCGGGCGGATCTTCTGTACCGATCAACCTTGATCTCAACGCAGTTGCTCCGTATACGACCTGGACGCCCACCGGAGGGGCAAATCCCAAGTATCTCGATCCGACCAGCGCTAACCACGGAACGGCAGCGCTTGTATTCCACTAACCTGATTCGAGCGTTATCGGGTGGTTATCAGGGCTTAGGAAGTATTGCCCTATACAGTTCAAACGGTGAGTCGAACTACAACGCGCTTCAGGTTCAGTTGAACAAACGGCTGAGTGGCCGCCTACAGTTCGGCTTGAACTACACTTGGTCGAAGACCCTGGTCTATACGCGTTACCAGTGGACCTCGGATCAATTAAACAAGAACGTGGCGGGAGGCTATCGTCCTCAGGCTGTGAATGCAAACTGGACGTACGCCATTCCCGACGGCAGCGGTTTTTGGAATAATACCTTCACAAAACAAGTGCTGGACGGCTGGCATGTGGCGGGAATCGGCACGCTCTACTACGGCCAACCGCTGACGATCGGGTGTCAAGCGGTGGGAGCGCCGGCGGGCTACTGGACAGGAACACCTACGGGCGGAATCCCATTCCGGTGCCAGCAGAATGGGTCGCTCTGGCTCGGCAATGGAGCCACTCCGTCGTCGGTCGGCTCCACGGCCGATCCAAGCCTCTGGTATAAATTCAATCCCGCCAGTTTCGTGCTTCCGCCTGCTACTTCGCTTGGAATCGGCAACACACCGCCAACCCTGACTTACGGTCCCGGAGTCGCATCATTCGACTTGACTGTTTATAAAGATTTCAAGATCACCGAATCAAAGGTTCTGGAGATCAAGGCAGAGGCTTTCAACGCGTTCAACCACTTTAATCCGGGCGCACCGAATACGTTGTTAAACCTTAACTTCGCAACGGGCAAGAACACGAACAACCTGTTTGGCGTGATTGCGCCGACACAGTCCACGGTAAATGGCGTCATCTATGGCGGCGCTCAGGTGCAGGCGCGGCACATGGTGCTCTCGGCCCGGTTTACTTTCTAGATTTGGGCCGGCTCGTACAGGCCGACATACTCGCCATTCGAGATTTGATACGTTTCAGATAGGATTATGCCACTACGATTACTTGCGCTGCCGCTTCTTGCATCCGCGTTGTGCTGGGGAGCGGACTGGCTAACTGACGCCGCCAATCCCCAGCGCACGAACTGGCAAAAAGACGAAAAGGTCTTCACGACTGCCAACGCAAAAGACATAAAGCTTCTCTGGAAATTGCAGCTCGACAATAAGCCGCGTGAGATGCATTCGCTCTTCCCGCCGCTGATCATCGGGCGAGTCGACACCTCGGCTGGCCCTAAACAGATCGCAATCGAGACCGGCGTATCAGACAACATCTACGCCATCGATGTCGATTCGGGAAAGCTGCTCTGGAAGAAGCACTTCACACAGTACGTGGACTCCTCCGGAGAACGGCGGTAGAGGTGGCGGCATTCTCTGTCCCGGCGGCATCACCGCCACGCCGGTTGTCGCCCCCGCAGGCGCGCCCGGCCGTTACACGATTTACGCCGCCTCTTGGGACGGCTCGCTTCATCAGCTCAACGCGGCCGATGGCGAAGACGTTGCGCCGCCCGCGAAGTTTATGCCGCCGAATGGCAAACCATACGCTTTGAATCTTTGGAAGGGTGTCATCTATACACATACGGCGCAGGGCTGCGGCGGAAATCCGAACATGATCTATGCCTTCGACCTCGCGACCGGCAAAGTGGGAAGCTGGGGTCCGTCCGGTGGAGGCATGTGGGGCCGCAGCGGTCCGGCGATCGATTCAAAAGGCGTGATGTTCACCGGCACGGGCGATGGTAATTTCAATCCCGAAATTGGCTCATATGGCAATGGTGTAGTCGGAGTCCAGCAGAACCCGCAAACCAAAGCTCTGGAGTTGGAGGACTACTACGCTCCGACGAATGCCGCCTGGCTTTGGAAACGCGATCTGGACATGCAGGTCACCCCCGCAATCTTCGACTACAAAGGCCGTGAGCTGATGACCACAGCTAGCAAAGAATGCCGCATATTCTTGCTCGATACTGCCTCCATCGGCGGCGACGATCACCGTACGCCTCTCTACCGCACGCCCCTACTGTGCAACGAAATGGTCAATTTCGCTTCGGCTGGCATTTGGGGATCGATGGCGACTTGGCAAGACAAAGATGGCTCTCGCTGGGTGCTCACTCCTTTTTGGGGCCCGAAGCATTCCGGGTTCAACGCTCCCATTGAGCATGGTGAAGTCAAACACGGAGCGATTGCGGCCTTCAAAGTGGAAGAGAAGAACGGCAATTGGCAATTGACTCCGGTCTGGATCTCGCGCGACATGAACCGCGCGGAACCTCCGGTTGTCGCCAACGGAATCGTGTTCGCATACGGGAACGGAGAGGATACCGAGCAGGCCTACCCGGATGTGGGGCTTGACGATGTCGCCGAGCGGCGCATCCCTGGTTCCACGTCACGCCGTGCTATATGCTTTCGATGCAGAGACTGGCAAAGAGCTTTGGTCGAGCGGCGATCAGATTACATCTTTTGCGCACTGGAGCGGGCTGTCCGTCGCCAATGGCCGCGTTTATCTCGGCACCTATGACAGTAAGTTGTACTGTTTCGGAATTAAGCAAGAGGGTGCATCGGCTTCGAGCACGTCTAATGGCTCATCGCAGTAAACTCGCCAGGATAAAGTGTCACTACCTCGCCGCGATTGCTCTCTTTCTGCCGGTTACCGGCATTCATGCACAAACGACGGCAGAGGCAGACCGGGTCCAGGTACTGGAGCGGCAGTTGGCAGCGCAGAAACGACTGCTTTATGACTGGGGTGGTCTTCTCAAATACGGCAGCGATAACACGGAGCTTCCGCCGCCCGCACCCGGAGAACATCGAGTTGTTTTCCTGGGAGACCAGATCACAGAATCATGGGGCAAGGGAAGCGCGCCGTTCTTTCCCGGAAAGCCTTACTTGAATCGTGGAATCAGTGGGCAGACCAGTTCTCAATTACTGGTTCGCTTCCGGCAAGACGTGATCGATTTGCACGCGAAGGTTGTGATCATCCTGATTGGGACAAATGATATTGCCGGAGTTCACGGCCCAACAACCGAGGAGATGGTCGTCGACAATCTCATGACGATGTCGGAGCTCGCAAGCGCCCACCGAATCCGCGTCGTGCTTGCCTCCGTGCTACCTGTTTGCGATTGCTTTGTCAAATCGATGGCTCGGGAGCGATGGGAAGGAAGAATCTCTGAGTTGAACGACGAAATTAAGGCCTATGCGAAAAAGAACGGCTTAGTGTATCTCGATTACTACTCGGCCATGGCGAACTCCGGTGCGTTGGAAATGAAAAGGGAGCTGACCAGCGACGGCATAGTGCCGAACGATGCCGGCTATCTCACAATGGCCCCACTAGCTGAAAAAGCAATTGCCAACGCGCTCGAAAAAAACGAACGGACGGTTTCAGACCGGGAGAAATTTCAATGATGCAGAGAGTTGCTAAATTTTTGGTCGCGTCATTCGGCTGTGCGTTCCTGTGGGCTGGCTTGGCGAATGCCCAGTTTGGGCGTGAAGGCACCTGGATGACCATTGGCGGAAACGCGCAGCGTTCAGCTTGGGTGAGGACGGATGGCAAAATCACCGATACCAGCGTCCCATCCGGCTTTCAACTTCTCTGGAAGATCAAGCTGGATCAGAAAGAATCGAGCGCTTTGACGCAGCCGCTTATCATGGATCGCTACATCGGATATCAGGGATTCCGGTCCTTTGCTCTGATGGGCGGCGCCGATGCAATCTATGCAGTGGACACCGATTTGGACCGGCTTGAATGGAAGAAACCGATCTCGTCCCAGCAGGGTGCGAATTCGAGTTGCTCATCGGCAAATATCGCCAGTGTGGCCCTTCCAACCACCGCCGAGTTTCCCAATGGCCTTTCAAACTTCTCCTTTTTTGGCCGGGGTGGTGCGGCCAAGAGCGGGGTGGGTGAACCATATCAGGGTGCTGTAACTCTGGCAGTCACTCCCGTAGTCCGTCCTTTCCCGCGCGGCGCCCGGGCTTTTTTTCAGCGTACGCGCGAACCGATCGTGCTGCACGCGTTGTCGAGTGATGGAATGTTTCACACCATGTGGTTGGGAAACGGCTTTGAGCCCGCCCCGCCCTTGAGGTTTGTCCCTCCAAACGCCGATGCCCGCGGTTTGATCGTGCTGGATAAGGTCGCTTATGCAGTAACCGAACCGGGCTGTGGCGCGCCGGGTGGCGTTTGGGCTCTCGATCTGACCACAAAAAAGGTCACCTCATGGACCGGAGAAGCAGCCAAGATTATCGGATCGGAAGGAGCTGCGATCGGGCCGGACGGGACGCTTTACGTTGCGACAGCGGCGGGTGATTCCACATACTCGTCCTCTGTCATTGCTCTCGACCCCAAAACGCTAAAACCTAAGGATTGGTACACCGCTGCCGGGGCAGAATTTACGTCTACGCCGGTGATTTTTCAATACCGGAACAAAGTGCTCGCCGCGGCAGTGAGTAAAGATGGCAGGGTTCATCTGCTAAGTACTGCATCTTTAGGCGGCGCTGATCACAAGACACCGGTCTTCGCGACGTCCGCTTCCTCCAATGGCGAAAGCCTTGTCGCCGGCGCGCTCGCAACCTGGCAAGATGCCGATTTCACAGTTTGGCTGCTTGCCTCGACGCCGGTTCCTGTAGACGGTTTTGCTGATGCCGGCGGAAAGGTTACCAATGGTGCAGTAGTGGCATGGAAGATAGTTGACCAGAACGGCGGCCCGGCTGTGGAGCCCGGCTGGATTTCCCGGAACATGATTTCACCCGCGCCCCCCAGCGTTATCAATGGCGTCGTATTCGCGCTGTCGACCGGCCACGCTGCACCCGCATCCGGCTCCTCTCCGGCGGTTCTTTACGCGCTCGACGGAGCAAACGGAAAGGAATTGTGGAACAGCGGCAAATCTATTTCATCACCGGTCGAAGCAGCGGGGGTGTCCGGAGGTGGGGGGCAGGTATATGTTACGACCCAAGACGGCGTTCTGTATGCGTTCGGTTTCCCAATGGAGCACTGAGATGACCACGGCATTCAAACTGTGTTTCGGAATTCTGATCTTGACATGCTGTGCCTGGGCGCAATTGCCCGAGGGCCCGGGAAAAGAACAGGTCGAAAGAATCTGCACGCAATGCCACGAGTTGCAACGAGCAATCGCGCCTCGCCAAGATCATGATGGCTGGGCGGCTACCGTCAGTAAAATGATCGGGTTGGGCGCCCAAGGAACCAATAAAGATTTTTCTCTGATTGTCGATTATCTGGCAAAAAATTATCCGGGTGAACCGCTGCCCAAAGTGAACGTGAATACGGCTCGCGCCATCGATTTTGAAAGTTTATTGACGATCAGGAAGTCGCAGTCTGCGCAGATCATCGCGTACCGTGATAAAAACGGGCCCTTTAAGTCAATTGAAGATCTTGAGAAAGTTCCAGGTATCGATGCCGCAAAAATCGAGGCGCATAAAGACCGGCTGGTTTTCCAATAGATGAGCGCCGTTTCGGAATGCGCCTGGAATCTAGAGGCGTTTAGAGCATTTGAGGAGACCGTGTGTTGACAATTCAAGATGGAGTCATCTCCAAACAGAACCTGATTACGGAGGCTCTGAAAGCAGGAGAAGGTATAGTGCGGCTCGCGCCCTGTTGGGTACCGCGCTCCTTTCTCATGCCCGGTGGCCGCCTTAAGCTCGACCCGCGCGATCTCTACGCCCTGGGAGCTCATCGCGGCGGAATCGACGAGCGCTGGTTCTCATCTACAACCAAAGCAGCGAATGGCCCGCTCACAGGCGAAGACGAAGGGCTGAGCTATATCGAATTCGATAGCAAAAAGGTGCTGCTTAAAGAAGCGATCGAAAGCGTCGGAGACCAGTTCCTTGGTTCCGAAGTAATGCAGCGGTATGGTGGATGGAACTTTTTCTGCAAGTTCTTCGATAATCTTGGGCCCATTCCGCATCATCTGCATCAGAATGATGAATTCGCCGCGCGTGTTGGACAGAAAGGAAAGCCCGAAGCCTACTATTTTCCGCCCCAGTACAACTTTAAGGAAAACAATTTTCCTTATACGTTCATGGGTTTAAATCCCGGCACCTCGAGAGATGATGTCCGGCGATGTCTCGAGCGTTGGAACGAAGGCGATAACGGCATCCTCTATCATTCGAAGGCCTACAAACTGAAGCCCGGAACAGGCTGGCAAGTCGATCCTGGAATTCTGCACGCACCAGGCTCGCTTGTGACATACGAGCCTCAGGTGAATTCAGACGTCTTTGCGATGTATCAGTCGCTCGTTGAAGGACGTGCCGTTCCGTGGGATCTTCTCGTGAAGGATGTGCCCGAAGAGAACCGCCACGACCTTGATTACCTGATCGACATGATGGATTGGGAAGGCAATGTAGATCCGAACTTCTCCGCCAATCGCCTGTTCCATCCGCGCCCCGCCGCGCCGGTCGAGGAAATGCAGGCGACGGGCTATTCAGAAAGCTGGGTTGTCTACTCGACGCCTTACTATTCCGCGAAAGAGCTGACGGTGTATCCGCGGAGAACCGTCACGATCAGAGACGCGGCCGCTTACGGGGCGATTGTGGTTCAGGGTCATGGTTCATTCGGGAAGCATGATATCGAAACGCCCACGCTGATCCGCTATGGCGAGATGACAAAGGACGAACTCTTTGTGACGCTCGACGCAGCGAAACAGGGAGTAGCAATCACAAACAAGAGTGAAGGCGAGAACCTAGTGATGCTGAAACATTTTGGTCCCGGAAACCCTGATGCGCCAACGAAAAAGAATTAAATCCGAAGGCGGTATCAAATGCGCATCTGCAGACCGGAAAGTGATCGCGCCAAACTCCTGAGGTTAGCCACGCTGGGTATTTTTTTACTTGCATTCCCGGCCGTGGTCATTGGTCAGTCCGTGCCTCCAGCTCTGGAGTCTCCGCCTGCGCGGCCGCCCCAGGTTGGTCCACATGGCGAGAAGCTTCCCGGTATGCCGAAGTTTCATGATCCAGCGCCGTATGATATCGACGAGCACACGGGCTACAAGCAGATCTTTGACGGTAAGAGCTTTACCGGATGGGATGCGGACCCTAGCATTTGGCGCATCGAAAACGGCATTATGGTCGGCGAAACCTTCGAGGGCAAACCAAAAGGCAATAACTACATTGTCTATCGCGGCGACAAGACACGCGACTTCGATCTGAAGCTCCAAATGAAAATCGAAAAAGGCGGTGGCGGCGGCATTCAGTACCGAAGCGTCACGGGCGTGCCGTGGACACGCCCCTCGCCTCCAGGCCAGCCACCGTATGACCTCAAGTTCATGATGACTGGCCCACAGGCAGACTTCTGGTTCCCGGTCAGTGCGCGGGCTGCGTCGTACACAGGCCAGTGGTACTCGGAAAACACGATGCAGGGCATCCTCGCCTATCGCGGCCAAGTAACCCAGGCGCTGCCCGGCCAGCCCAACCGCCTCGTTGCCAATATCGGCGACAAGCAGGCCCTAGGTGGCTATGTGAATGTTAACGAATGGAACGACTACGAGATCATCGCCCGCGGCGGCGTGATGATGCACATCATGAATGGCCAATTGATGGCGGTCTTCATCGATGACAACAAAGACTCGGTTAATAACCAACCGGGACTCATCGGCTTCGAGATCGAAAGTCAGCCATGCAAGATCTCTGTGCGCGATATCTGGCTCCGGAACTTTGACTTACACTAGCCGCTTCGCCGTAATAACAAGTTGATCGATCTGAATAGCAGCCCGATTAAGGCTAAGGCAGACCCTATTTGGCGGGCTGGACAAGCTCGGCATCGATTGTCAATGTCACGTCGTTTCCGACCATACCTTGATAGCCGGTCATACCGAAATCGGCCCTGTTGACCGTTGCCGAACTGGAGACGCCCATATGCAAGTGCCCTCTGCCATCGTTTATAGGCTTCGACGGCCCGTCCACATCCAGCGTCACTGGTTTCGTGACACCGCGAATCGTGAGATCCCCATGTACTTGACAGTAAACTGGGCGGAGGAATGTGCTGGATCGAACTGCCAAACACTAGAGCCGGCAAAGCAAGGAAGCGACAGCGCAAAGGAAACTAATGCTGGAATAATCGTATTTTTCATCAGGGATTCGGTGCTCGTATTTCTCGAGAAGAACGCGTGCTGGACCGCGAGAGCGCGAGTGCGAAGATGCCGGCCCATCGCGACGGTTCATCATGTCACTGATGCGAGTAGGGCGGCCGGGCCGTCGCGAACACGTTGGCGTGAGAGACCGTCGCGACTTGTCCGCCGTTCCCGTCGGCGGTCGAACTATATAGCCGCGCGTGTACCCGCCTCAACGCGCGGCCGGGCGCTCATCGAACCCGGCCACCGGTTCTTGCGATTGCTCGGTCGACCAGTGCACCCGGTTTGTGTTTCCAACCACAACCCAGTAACCGAAAATCGCCATCAGCAGCATGCCGCACGACACGGCGAACGCAATAGGAAACGAATGCAAGTAGTTCACAATCGTTCCTGTGATCCATGCGGCCGCGACACCCGCTAAGTTGCCGGCGCAATTCTGAAGCGCAGTCCATTTCCCAGCCGCTTCCGGACCCGAAAGCGTCTGTGCCAGTGCCCAGTGGTTCGATGAGAAGCCGCCCAAACAAACCGCCGCCAATACCAGAGATACAATCGCAGCGGTTTGGTTGTGCACCATCACCCCCGGCAGCATGAAAATGCAGCACGTGAACAGTCCGATGCAGATCGTGATTTGACGGACCCGCCGCGCTGGCCTGCCGCGCCGGATGAGCATGTCGGCCACTACGCCGAGCGTCATGGAAGACGCCGCAATACCCCAGAACGGCAGCGAGCTAAACAGAGCGAGGCTCGAATAATGCCGCTCTTTCTCCAAATAGTAGGGGAGCCACGTAAGTAGCAGGTACCAGGTGTAATTGGCTCCGAAGAGCCCGATCACCGTTCCCCAAAACGGGCGCTTGGTCAAAATCTCGCCGTATTCAGGTGCTCGAACGTGAGAAGTGTCCTGGCGCAGCTTCAGATGAGGAACGACAAGGACCCACGGTATGAGCCAAATCAAGCTGATCGCGCCGATGGCGATAAACATGCCGCGCCACTCGAACCGGTGTATCAGTACAACGCCAACATTCACGCCGAGAGCAGGGCCGACTTTAGAGCCTGCATCAATCGCCGCATTCGCCGTGCCACGAAGGCCTTCGGGAAAGCACCCCGTAATGATCTTTGAATAGGAAGGATACGCGATCGATTCCCCAACACCCAGAATCAGTCGGAGGACAAATAGAACGACAAAGCTATCGAACGCCAGGCTCCCGATGTGCACATCGCGCGCAAAGCCGGTGATGAACGTGGCGCCCGACCACAACAGATAGCCCGCCGCGAAGACCCAGTTCACGTTGAACTTATCGATGAGCTTTCCTGCGACGATTTGGAATAGAGAATAGGTCAGGAAAAACGCCATGCTCAGGCGGCCCAGCCGTTCCTGATCGAGATGTATGTCGCGCTGGATATGGCTCAGCGCCACCGATAAATTGCCCCGGTCCAAATAGTTAATCCCGACGGAAATTGTCAGCAGGAGGAGCGCAAACCAATGGAGGCGCGAAGGTTTCGACAGCGTGGAGGCCATGGGCGCTGCCCCACTGTATCAGATGTTAGTCGCGGTGCCGATGGCCTGCAGTTTTGGATTCCGAGTGCCGCAGCAGCCCGTTCTTGCCCCAGCGCTTTAGCCGACGACGTGCTTGAACTGCTCAATTCGCTCAAACTGGTCAAGCGGGTTTTGGTCGGCCACTCGATGGGTGGTGAGGAATTGACCACCATAGGTGACGAGCACTCCGAGCGGTCTGCAGTGATCGCCCTACGGTAGCCTTAGTTGCGTGAACCCAGACTCCATTCCCCGCCAAGTGGTCGATGCTGCGCTGCGTATCAATCTTCCGTTCTTCGGCATAGCGTGTGTCGCCCTGGTTGTTGGCGTTTCATCTCTTTTGCTGGCGAGGCTTAGGTCTCGGGACCGTTTGCTGCTGTGGGTAGGAACCTTTTCGGTTCTGTACGCCATTCGCCTGTTTTTTGAGAACGACCTGGTCCGCGCGGCCATGAACTTTCCCGGCCACGAACTCGATCCATGGACTCTCTGCCTCACGTACCTCATCCCGATCCCCTTCGCGTTGTTCGCGCTCGAACTGTTCGGCCGAGGGTGGAAAGGGCTGGTCGCGATCTGGCTCTGGATTGAGATCGCCTTCGCGGTGGTTGCTATTCCCGCCGCTCTATTTGCTAATCAACGATCGATTACGGACGTCATCAATGGGTTTCTGATCATAGGGGGAACCCTTTTGATCCTGTTGCATGTTCTTTTAAAACGTAAAGGTCCGGATCCGTTCATAAATTCGCTTAAGTGGCCGCTTATCGTGTTCGGCGTTTTTGTGGTTTTGAACAACAGAGGATTCAGACCTGCTGGACTCGACATCGAGCCGGTAGGCTTTTTGATTCTGCTTGCAGGGTTAGGCTCGACAGCGGCCCATCGTGCGTTAGCGCGCGAGCGAAAACTGATCGACGTCGAGCAGGAACTAGCAACCGCAAGGCGAATTCAAAATTCCATCATTCCTGATACCGCGCCGGGCTTTCCATTTCTGCGCCTTGCCACTCGGTATCAGCCCATGACGTCTGTAGCGGGTGACTTCTACGACCTCCTCAAAACCAGCGAACATCACCTTACGATCCTGGTGGCTGATGTTTCAGGCCACGGTGTCCCCGCAGCTCTTGTAGCTTCCATGCTCAAAGTGTGTTTTGCCGCGCAACGGGAACAAGCAAAGAATCCGGCCGGAGTTCTCGCCAGTTTGAACTTTATGCTTCGTGACTCTCTTGCTGGCCAGTACGTTACGGCCGCGTGTGCCGCGATTGATGCGGAAGCGCGCGTAATCACGTACGCTGGCGCGGGCCACCCGCCAAGCCTTTTATTTCGAAGAAACGCGGGCGATGTGGTGCAGCTCTCGGAAAACGGCCTGTTTATTGGTCCGTTCCCTCATGCAACGTATTCGAACATTTCGGTTCCCTTTCAGAGCGGCGATAAATTGCTGCTGTACACCGATGGCATCACCGAGGCTGTCGCATCCGATGGGCAGGAGTTCGGCCGTGAGCGACTCGAGCATTTCCTTCATGTCAGAGAAGCTCTCGAACCCGCCGAATTCGTTGACCAGCTCTTTCAAACAATTGCAACTCCGCCGCAACAAGACGACCTAACTGTCGTGCTAGTACAGTTCGACTAGGCCGCTTTCGACGGGCTTGCATCCGGTCCAGAACAGGCGTATTCTGTTGTCAGTTACTGATAGGAGTGCGCTTGAGTAAGCCAACTGACCTCGTGCAGGGGACGCTCGACCTGCTGATTCTGAAAACAATTGCCCTTGAACCAATGCATGGGTGGGCCATCGCCCAGCGCATCCGGCAAATGTCAGGCGAGGTTCTCCAGGTCGGTCAGGGCGCGCTCTATCCGTCGCTTCACAAGCTCGAGCAGAATGGCTGGATCAGTTCCGAATGGGCTATCAGCGAGAACAATCGCCGGGCCAAATATTACAAGGTGACCAGAGCCGGGCGGAAGGCGCTCGAACAGGAAGCCGCGCAGTGGGAACGGCTGTCGGCCGCGATTACGCTGATCGTACGGACAGCTTAATTGGAGAAATCGTGGTGCGCTTTACCAGGATGTTACGCCTCAGGCTTCGATCGCTCTTCTCTCGCAAGAGCGTTGAGGGTGAACTCGACGAAGAGCTCCGCTATCATCTGGAATGCCAGATCGACGAAGGCCTCGCCGCGGGTATGTCGCCCCAGGAAGCGCGCTACGCGGCGCTTCAGTCGATTAAAGACATCGAGCAACGGAAAGAAGAGTGCCGCGATGCACGACGAGTCCACGCGATCGAAACCCTGTTCCAGGATTTCCGATACGGATTGCGGACCCTGCGCAAATCTCCGGGATTTACTGCCGCCGCGCTCTTAACGCTCGCGCTTGGCATCGGAGCAACCACAGCGATATTCTCTTTTGCTTATGGCATCTTGTTGCGCCCCCTGCCGTATAAAAATCCTTCTCGGCTGATCGTGCTCAATGAAACGACACCTAAGGTCGGCCTGGTCAGCGTTTCTTATCCCAACTTTCTGGATTGGCGCGCGCAGAACCGCGCATTTTCGGAAATGGCTGCGGTGAACGGTGTCGGCTTCAATCTCGCAGGCATCAGCCAGCCGGAAAACATCAGTGGCCTCGCCGTTTCCTCGAATTTCCTCTTGATCCTGGGCATCCATCCTCTCCTCGGACGCGATTTTTACCCATCTGAGGAAAAGCCAGGCACGGCGCCAGTGGTGCTGCTGAGTTATTCGCTCTGGCAATCGCATTTCGGCGGCGATCGCAATGCGATCGGCCGGGTTATCAGCCTTGATGGTCGCGGCTTTACCGTTGTCGGCGTGCTACCGCCGGATTTCCGTTGGATCGAGAAGGCGGACGTGCTAGAACCCGTTGGCGTCTGGGCCAGGAACAATTCCGACTTTGCCGAAAGGGGCGCGCGTGGCGACATGGTTGTCGTCGGACGGCTAGCACCCGGCGTACGTTTTGAACAGGCTCGCGCGGAAATGGAAACAATCGCGGCGCGTCTGGCAGTTGCGTATCCAGGGGCCAACGACCAGTTCAGCGTCGCCCTTCGCCCGCTTCGCGAAGTATTCGTGAGCGACATACGTCCTGCAATTCTGGTGCTCTCAAGTGCGGTTATCTTTGTTCTGCTCATCGCCTGCGCGAATGTGGCGAATCTGTTTGTAGTGCGCGGTTTCCGGCGCGCCAGAGAAATGGCGCTGCGAATCGCGATTGGCGCCAGCCAGGGCCGCATCATCCGTCAAGTCCTGGCGGAGAGCTTCCTTCTGGCGTTTTGCGGTGGCATGTTAGGCTTGGCGCTCGCCGCGCTGGGAATTCATGGAATTGCGAAGCTGATTCCGGCCGACGGACTGGCTGGCGCCAGTGTGACCCTGAATGGAACGGTGCTTCTATTCGCCACTGGCGTCGTGATTTTGTCAGCCATTCTTTTCGGGCTCACTCCTGCTTTGCAGTCGACCAAGACCGACGTGCAGGCAGCGTTAAAAGAGGGTGGCAGAAGCGCAACCACGAGCGCAAGGCAGAATCGCTGGCGCGGTGGTCTCGTTGTGGCGGAGATCTCACTTGCACTCATTCTTCTGATCGGCGCAGGCCTGATGATGAAGAGCCTGTATTGCTTGCTTTCAGTCGATCCCGGATTTCGTCCGGACCGCGTGCTCACGATGGAAATGAACTTGCGTACATCGCAGTACGGCAAGGATGCTGCCATCCTGAATTTCTGGCAGCAGGTCCTTTACCGGGTTCGGGCGGTGCCCGGGGTAGAAGCGGCGGCGCTGGGCAATGCCATTCCACTCACGAATGACCATGAGCGCACAGACATCACGCTCGAGGGCATGGCTCTTCCGAAGCCGGGAAGCTTCCCGCATCCTGATACTCATATCGTCAGTCCAGCCTACGTGAGCACGCTTGGCGTTGCGCTTCTGCGCGGCCGCGCATTTACCGACGCGGACAACGAGAACGCTCCGCCGGTCGCGATGATTAACGACATGCTGGCCCAGCGCTTTTTTCCCGACAAGAATCCAATTGGCAAGCGCTTCATCTTCGGCCATCCTTCCGCGGATAAGCCTCCAAAATGGATCAGCATCGTCGGCGTAGTTGGCGATACGAAACTCTACGGCCTTTCGAATCCGTCGCGCCTCGAAGTGTACGTTCCGTTCCGGCAATCGCCTACGGGTGACATGAACCTTCTGGTGAAATCGGGAAGCGATCCCGCCGCACTGACTTCCACAATCCGCCGCATCATCGCTTCGATCGACAAAGACCAACCGGTCTTCGCCGTTGCGACGATGAACCAACTCTTCATGAATTCCGTTTCAACACGGCGCATGACTCTGATCCTCCTTGGATTGTTTAGTGCGCTCGCACTGGTGTTGGCAGCCATCGGAATCTATGGCGTGATCTCCTACTCGCTCGCTCAGCGCACTCAAGAAATCGGGATCCGCATGGCGCTCGGCGCTCAACGCGGCAATCTGTTGCGCATGATTCTGTCACAGGGAGCCGAAATCGCAGGTATCGGCATCATCATCGGCATCGTCGTGTCGTTCGGGCTCACCCGGCTGATGTCGAATCTTCTGTTTTCTGTTAGCGCCGTCGATCCAGCCACGTTCGCGGCAGTGGTAATCGTGCTTGCACTCATTGCAATGCTCGCCAGCTACATCCCCGCCCGTCGCAGCTTGCGCGTTGACCCGATGGTCGCTCTCCGCAACGAGTAAGCTATGCGCTTAGTAAAGATCTTGCGCCTCCGCTTGCGATCGCTCTTCTTTCGCAAGCGCGCCGAAGCGGAACTCGACGAAGAGCTGCGCTACCACCTCGAGCGAGAAATTGACGAAGCCATTGTAGCCGGCTTAACACCTGAGGACGCGCGTTATGCCGCACTTCAATCCATCAAAGACATCGAGCAGCGAAAACAGGAGTGCCGCGATGCGCGGGAATTGAACGTGATCGACAACGCGGCGCAGGATATGCGATATGCCATTCGCGGGCTGCGGAGAAATCCCGGGTTCGCGCTACTCGCGGTTCTGGTGATGGCGCTGGGCATTGGCGCGAATACAGCCGTTTTCAGCGTCGTGAATGGAGTTCTCTTGAAGCCTCTGGCTTATCGCGATCCCGATCGGATTGTCACTCTGGCAACCGCATGGAAACGCGGTGCGAAGTCGAGGCTGGTGACACTGCCGGATTTCCAGGATTGGCATAACCAAAGCACGGCATTTTCCGCGATGGCTTACTACCGGAGCTCGGACGAAGCGACGAGAGCCGGCGAGTCCGCCGAGTATGTTCACGTTGCGAGAGTATCGGCGGAATTCTTTGCTGCTCTTGCCGTGGCACCTGCCATTGGCCGTTTGTTTAGCGCGGAGGAGCAGAAGTCCACCGATTCTGGAACAGCGCTGATCAGCTATTCGTATTGGCAGAGCCATTTCGGGGGAAGCACCGCCGTTTTAGGACAGCGGCTCCGCATTTCCGATCAGGCGTTGACGATCGTGGGCGTCCTCCCGCCGCGGTTCCATTTCCCGGATAAGAGCGATATCTGGCGTCCGCCTGACGCGGTCGACAGGACGCTGCCGCGCACTAGCCTCAGCTTTTTCGCGATCGCCCGTCTGAAACCGGGCATCAGCTTGCAACAGGCGCAAGGGCAACTTACTTCCATTGCACTGCGCTTGCAGCATCAGTATCCCGACAGCAATAAAGAGAGGACCGTCGCTGTAACCAGGATGCGCGACGACATGGTGAGCGATGTGCGGCTGACTCTGTACCTGCTGCTCGGCGCGGTCTGCCTGGTTCTGCTGATTGCCTGTGCGAACGTGGCGACTCTGCTTCTTACCAGAGCAACAGCGCGAACCCGAGAGATTGCGATTCGTGCCGCCATCGGTGCTGGACGCGGCCGCATCATACGCCAATTGATAACAGAAAGTCTGTTGCTGGCGCTTGTGGCGGGGGTTGTTGGGTTGATGATAGCCGTGCTGGGATCGAAGGCGCTCATCGCGCTCGCTCCTGCGGATGTGCCTCGCCTGGCGGAATCCGGGATCGACGGCCGCGTCCTGGTGTTCACTTTCGGCGTATCGGTGATATGCAGTCTGCTCTTCGGTCTTGTGCCCGCACTTTATGCGTCGCGCGTCGATTTGAACGATGCTCTCAAACAGGGCGGAGCACGTGCCGTGACCGGCGGCCATTCGAGCCGCCTACGGCCGACGCTAGTCGTAGCAGAGATCGCTTTATCCGTGATGCTTCTGGCCGGTTCCGGCCTGCTGATAAAAAGTTTCGTGGCTCTCAACAACGTGGCGCTCGGTTTCCGCCCTGAGAGCGTCCTGCTGATGAAAACAAGCTTGCCCGTATCCGGACCGGAAGGAGACGCGAGCGCGCGGCATTTTTTTAAGCTCTTGCTATCCGAAGTTTCCGGGCTGCCAGGCGTCTCGGCGGCAGGCGCGACAATGGGGCCGCCCGGTGATGTCGAGTCGGCGGGAAGTTACTGGATTAACCATTTGCCCGAGAAAAGAAATATGAGTCTCCAGGATGACGCGGTGTTTTCAGTAGTAACTCCCGGTACTTTCGCCGCCCTTGGTATTCCGTTGAAGCGGGGCCGTGATTTCCAGGAGATCGACTCGGCTAACGCTCCGTTCACGGCTGTGATCAACGAAACTCTGGCGCGTAAAGCGTTTCCCGGCCAGGACCCGATTGGCCACGTCATCTTCGCCGGCTTCGATTCGTTTGACAAGCCCATGAAAATCGTCGGCATCGTAGGCGACGTACGGCAGTGGGGTCCGGCGCGGAAGCCCGATGCGGAGATATACATGCCATACGAGCAACACCCGGGAGCTGGTAGCGGACTCGTATGTTGTCGTGCGCACCGTAACTCCTCCCGAGTCGATGGCGAACGTGCTACGGCAGCAGGTCCGCCAACTGTCGCCGGACGCGCCGGTAAAATTCACGACGCTCCAGGCCTCCCTTTACGAAGAAGTCGCTGCGCCGCGGTTCCGGACTCTTTTATTAAGTGTCTTTGCGGGATTGTCTCTGTGTCTCGCAATGGCCGGCGTATACGGAGTGAATGCCTATATTGTGGGGCAGCGATCAAACGAAATCGGCCTGCGAATGGCAATGGGTGCAACGCCTCAACAAGTGCTTCGCCTGATTCTCCGGCACGGCATGGTTCTTGCAGCCGCAGGCATGGCGCTTGGGCTTTTGGGCTCGTTGGCGGGAACGCGCTTGATGACCACGATGCTCTTCGAAGTGACTCCGACTGATCCCCTCACATATGCCGGCGTCGCCATCCTGCTCGGTGCAGTCGTATTAGCAGCAAGTTATCTTCCGGCGCGACGTGCTGCGACGCTCGATCCACTCATTGCGCTTCGACACGAGTAAAGCCCATGCGCCTGCCCAGTATCTTGCGCCTCCGCCTGCGGTCGCTGTTTTCTCGCAAGCGCGCCGAGGCGGAACTCGATGAAGAACTGCGCTACCACCTGGAGCGAGAAATCTACGAAGCCATCGCGGCTGGCATGACACCTGAGGACGCGCGTTATGCTGCGCTTCAATCCATCAAAGACATCGAGCAGCGAAAAGAGGAGTGCCGCGATATGCGAGGGCTCACCTTGCTCGATAATGCAGCCCAAGACTTGCGATACGCGATCCGCCAGTTGCGAAAGAGTCCCGGATTCGCTTGCACCGCGATCTTCGTGCTAAGCCTCGGCATCTGCGCCGTGATTACTATTTTCGGCTTCGTCGATGCGGCGTTGATTAGGCCGTTACCGTATCGCGATCAATCGCGCCTCGTAGCCGTTTTTGAATCATCGACGGCCTGGCCCCGAGGGATCGTGTCGTACCTTGATTTTGTCGATTGGAAGCGCCTCAACCACGTATTTAGCTCCATCGACGCGTGTGCGATGAACGGCAGTTTCACGTTGACTACAAGCACAGGCGCGCAACAGGTGCAGGGCACGCGAGTCAGCGCGGGTTTCTTCCATACCTTGGGGACCGTTCCAGTCTTGGGGCGCGATTTTCACTCCTCCGAAGATTCGCCGGCCTCGCCTCACCCTGTGATCCTCAGCTACACCGCATGGCAAAAACGGTTCGGCGGTAGACGAGATGTGCTGGGACGAAGCATTGCGCTGAACGGCGCAGCGACCACCATCATCGGCGTACTCCCGCGCGGGTTTCACTTCGCCCCTTATGCGGGCGCGGAATTTTGGGGAACGCTTCGAGTCTCCGATACGTGTGAGCAACGCCGCGGCTGCCGGAATTTGATCACGGTCGCGCGGCTGAAAGATGGCGTCTCCATCCAAACCGCCTCTGCCAACATGCAGACGATTGTGCGTCAACTGCAGAAGCAATATCCGGACGACAACAGCGATATACAGACCGCAAACCTCGTGCCTCTGCGCGAGCTCATCGTCGGTGACGTTCGTCCCATCCTGTTAGTATTGCTGAGCGGTGCAGGGCTCCTGTTGCTGATTGCCTGCGTCAATGTAGCCGCGTTGATTCTGGCACGGTCCGACACTCGCCGGCGAGAAACGGCATTGCGCAGCGCGCTGGGCGCGTCTTCTTATCGCCTATTCCATCAATTCGCAACCGAGGGATTCGTACTTGCCGCGGCTGGCGTCCGCGGCGAGGCGGTAGCGTTCCGTTTCGCCTTCGCGTACAGCTCTGCGCGCTCGTTCCGATACCGGGTCCATGCGACGCACGCCGTTCAACATGGCACCCGCGATCACGCCGCGCGCGTACTGTTCGATCGATGGACCGCGATGCGGATCATAGTTATCGACCGCTCGAATCAGTCCAATGCTTCCATCTCCAACGAGATCGTCGAGATCGACGCTCGGCACAAGCCGTCGTATGCGCCGTGCAATCTTTCGAACGAGGGGCAGCAATGCGCGGATGCGCGCTTCACGATCGGCAACGTCACTCTGCATGATGCTTCAGCTGCGAGGCAATGAGCGCACCAAAACCGTGCGCGTCGTTCTGCGCAATCGTATTGGCCATCGCTTCGATTCCGTACGAAATGACGGCGTCTGGTCCGCTTGCGAGCGGCGTGAGACACTGCTTTAAGAGCATCGCTTCGAAGGCGGTCCCGACCTGGCGGAGCGCGGCGCTATCCACGTTGAAGGTTGTTGGCGATGCGCAACATTTCGTCGGCTGCCTGGACGCCTTTAGCATTCGCTTCATACGCGCGCTGTGCCGCAAGGATCTGCATCATCGATTCGATGATCGAAACGTTGGATTGTTCCAGCATGCCGAAGCGAAGTTTCGGCCCATCATCCCGGCCGGCATTGACCAGGCGCGCGTTCCCGGACTCTGGTGTCGCCGCGAACAGCGTGCTGCCGATTGCGTGCAATTTTTCAGGCGCGGCGAACTCCGAGATACGCAATCGGCCTGCGTGAAGCGTACCCTTCGCGGTTGTGATGTTCAGTGTTCCGTCTTCGGAGAGCTTCGCCGAGAGCGCGTCCGGCGGAATCCGTAGACTGCTCAAACGCCAGCCGTCCGCTGTGCGGAGTGTACCGTCGGCTGCGCGTGAAAATTCTCCGTTGCGCGTGTACGCGCGTTGTCCAGTGCCATTGTCCAACGCAAAGAATCCCGGTCCGTCGATTGCCACGTCGAATGGACCGTTGCTCCGCTCCAACTTGCCCTGTTTGAAGACGATGTGTTCGCCGGTGGCGATCGTACCTGCGCCTCGTTCTCCCGGTGCAGTTAGCGCCGCAAACGTCTCAGCCGATCCTTTGTAGCCGGCGACTTCCGAATTGGCGAGATTGTTCGATATCACATCGAGATTTTGTTGCTGTGCCGCCATGCCGCTCGCCGCGGCGAATAACGCGCGGTCCACTATTTCAACCTCGCGACGTCGTTCGCCGCCTTCTGCCGCGCCTGATCAATCGCGCTCACGACTTTTTCGGCGCTTTCGAACGATCGCTGCGCCGTGAGGACGTCGACCATTTCGCCGATCTCATTCACATCGGCCGATTCCAAGAAGCCCGCGCGAACAGAAGCACCGGGATCGACCGGTATGCGATCGATCTGACGTCCCGCGAGCATGATGCGTCCGCGCTCATCGATCGACGCGCCATCAGGAAAGCGCACGGTGCCGTGCAATCCCATGAGCGCACGGCCGTGGTCGTCCCTTAAACTTCCGTCGAGGCTTCGCGAAAAGTTGCCGTTTCGCGTTGCACCGATTGAACCGTCCGACGCCCGTAGCCGAAAGCAGCCGTTGCCGACAATGGCAAGATCGTACGGCTGACCGGTGTGGCGCAGCGAACCGTGTTCCGGCGAAATTTCCCGATCGATCGTCACGCCGTGCGGCGTAAGGCTGCCCTTCGCTACTGCGCGTTTGAAACCGTCGGTGGAAACGTTCGCTAAATTCCCAGTCGCAATCTCCAAGCGCGTCCGCGCCGCGACCATCGCGCTCGACGCCCATGCGATACCATCCATGTCCGCATCGTAGAGGCCGCTTGTGAACGAGTCGTTTCCGCATCGTGACGAGCATGGTATCGATTTCAGCGAATCGAACGTTCACGGACGATGGCAAAACTCGGCCTAGCTTTTGCGGCCCCTTTTCTCGCCTTGATTCTTGCGTCCTGTTCGAGCCCTTCGCCGCAAGAACAGATCGATCAGCGCGAGCGCGATTTGATGGCACCGTTGAAAACGAAGTACCCCGATGTAGTCATGGGTTACGACTTCAAGGGAACGACCGTCGACATTTCCATTGACCCAAATGCAATGTTATCGCTCGATGAAGATGCCGAAACCTCGATGAAGAATGCCGCCGTCGAACGGTGGAAATCGGCATGGCATGCAACGCACAATGGGCAACACGGCACCGTAACCGTGCGCCTCATCGATTTTCGGGGAACGCCGTACTTTAAAAAGAGCGAACGCGTTTAGACGATATCGCCCGCGTCGGCTTCGTGCTCGTCGCGCTGGTCGTCGGCATTCGGATTCATGTCGGTGTCACCGTAGACAACTTCGTTACGCTCGACTTTTCGTGATGGCGTGACCGAATCGATGATTCCCGTAATCGAGTCGCGCCGTTCAATATCGTTGTCGTCGTTGCTGTCGCGGTCGGCCGGATCTTTCTGCGCCAAATCCGTATCTAGCCGATTATACTCTTCGCGATCCTCAGGCCAATCTCTATTCATGCGTCCCATATACCCACCTCGCATGCCCAGGGCTGGAGTCTTTAGCGCATGCGCCTGAAGATGGGCTCGTCGCGGACGACGTGACGGAACGCTCGCTCGTGGACGGTGTTTGCGAGCGTTTCGTGATGCCCCAGCGCGAGAAAGCCCAGATGCATCAAGCTATCGAAAAACAACCGGTGCATGCGGTATTGCACGGCGCCGTTGTAGAGCGGTAACACACCTCGCGCGACGATCGAATGGAATTCATTGATCGAGCCGTCTTCCACCGGATTGTGACGGGCAAACATCAGATTCTCACGGAGCCGCTCATTGGCCACCGCGTAGCGGTCTTGCACATCGAAGTACGCGGAGAGCGGCTTCAGGAGCCCAGCCTGCCGCGCCATGGCGACCAGATCGCTCTCGCTGCGGTGCTCAAAGACGCCGGCTTTTGCGACGGCGGCGGTAACGTCGTTGATACATGTCGCATAGATCACCGTCTTGGAAAGAACGCCGGCTTCATCTAAAATAGCTGCCAGGCTGTAGGCATCGCCGCCGGTCCCGCTCCCCGGTACCCAAATGCGAATGAACGAATACGTTTGTAACAGCGGAACGACGTGTGCGCCGAACGCTTTGAAAAAAGCGGGATCGTGAAACAGATCGGACGTTCCGCCGCTCATCGACACGACGAACGACGCGAGGGCACGTTCGTCGTGCAAAAGCCGGTCTTGTAGCCCCGAAATGGTTGCAATATCTTCCGCCCGCATCGAGTCGGCGATGCGCCGGCGGAGCGCCGATTGGTTGAAGTGGCGGAAATCATATCCGCCGTAGCGCAACAGCGCATCAAGGAAGAGCTGCAGCTCGATGTCTGCCAACTCTTCCCGACGGAGGTTCATCGCCGGTATGGCGGCGTCGACGACCTCTATTTGTTCAACCATATTTTCAACAGCGACGTAAGCTGGTCAATATCGACCGGCTTGCTCACGTATTCCGATGCACCCGCGGCAATGCAGGCGTCGCGGTCGCCCTTCATCGCTTTTGCGGTGAGCGCAATGATTGGCATTTGACTGATGCGCTCGTCCGCACGTATCCGCCGGATCGTTTCGTATCCGTCCATTTCCGGCATCATGATATCCATCAATACGATATCGATGTCGCCGCGCGTGCGCAGCGTGCTTATTCCTTGCAATCCCGATTCCACGCTGACGACTTCCATGCCATACGACCGTAGCGCCGCCTCGAGCGCGAACAGGTTCCGCGAATCGTCATCGACGATGAGCACGCGTTTGTCGTGGAGTGAATCGGCAGCGGAGTCGCCGTTCGATGGCGTCCTTTTTCGCCGGACCGAGATCCGCTTCGACGCGATGCAGGAAGAAGTTGAGTTCATCCAGCAGCCGCTCCGGCGCCTGTCCGTCTTTAACGATGATCGCGGACGAAAGACGGCGTAGACGCGCTTCATCGTCGCGTGAGAGATCGCGTCCGGTGTACACGATGATCGGAATATTGTTCGATCCCGGCCGCATGCGCATCTCTTCGATCAGGCGATCACCAGCCATGTCGGGCAATCCCAAATCGACGACCACGCAATCGAACTGCTGCGCTGCCATCGCATTCAGCGCGGCGTCGGCGGAAGAGACCGCTTTAACGCTCATCTCACCCGTGCCGATCAGATTCACCATCGCGTTGAGCTGCGTCAGGTCGTCTTCGACGACGAGCACGTTCTTGCCGCGATTTTCGGCAAAGCCCAAGAGCCGATCAAAGGTCTCCATGAGCGCTTCTTCGGAGACGGGCTTCTGCAAATGCGCGACGGCGCCGGCGGCGATCGCCCGATGCTGATGTTCGTCACCCGAAATCACATGCACCGGAATATGCGCCGTCGCATTCGCGCGCTTCAGATTGTCGAGGAGCTGCCAGCCATCCATGTCGGGTAGTCCAACGTCGAGCGTTATCGCGTCGGGCACATAACGATTGGCGATTTCCAGTGCCTCGCGTCCGTTGTGCGCGACGAGCCCCTTAAAGCCGCGATCGCGCGCAAACGATAGCAGTAACTTGGCGAAGGTTGGATCGTCCTCTACCACGAGTAACGTTCGATCGTCCACCGAGATTCTTTCGCGATCGTCATTCTCAACTTCGGGCCCCGGCTGGCTGAAACGCCGTTCGATGTGTTCGAGCACTTCGTGGACATGTGAGGACGGCGACGTCTTGCCGAGATGAATCGTTGCCGGCTCTTGGCGTTGCGCCGACGATGCCGCGCGCTGGGTCGGGTGATAGAGCGTGAAGGTACTGCCGACGCCGACGGCACTCTCAACACCGATTTCTCCGCCCAGAAGACCCGCAATTTCGCGGCTGATCGCAAGGCCGAGACCCGTCCCACCAAACTTTCGGGACGTTCCCATGTCGGCTTGTTGGAAGGCCTCGAAGATGACGTTGAATTTATCTTGCGGGATACCGATGCCGGTGTCGCTGACCGCAAAGGCAATCGACGGTCCAGGCATCGGCAGCGTACGATCGTGCGACATGCTCAAATGCAGCGTCACGGAGCCTTCACTCGTGAATTTGAACGCATTGGAAAGCAAATTCTTGAGCACTTGTTGAAGGCGCGTCGGATCGGTCATGATCGACTTTGGCACGTCTTCATCGCGAGCGACGATGAACTTCAAACTCTTGTCCATCGCGATTTGGCTGAAGGTGCGTTTGACTTCGCTCTCGATCGAGTCGACGGAGACTTCTTGTAGATCGATCGCGGTCGTTCCCGACTCGATCTTCGAGAGATCCAAGATGTCGTTGATCAGCGTAAGCAAGTCGGTTCCGGCTGCGCGAATCGTTTGCGCGAACTCCACTTGCTTTGCACTCATGTTGCGCTCTGGATTTTCCGCGAGTTGCTTCGAGAGAATCAGGAGCGAATTCAACGGGGTGCGTAACTCATGCGACATGTTCGCAAGGAACTGCGATTTGTACTTGGAGGTCAGCGAGAGCTGCTCCGCCTTCTTCTCGAGTTCCGTGCGCGCTTCTTCGATTTCGCGCGTGCGGCGTTCGACTTCGGCGTTGCGTTCTTGCAGCAGGCGCGCCTTTTCCTCGAGCTCGTCGTTGGTCTGCTTGAGCTCCAGTTGTTGGCTCTGAAGTTCTCCGGTCAGCGACTGCGACTGCTTGAGCAGTTCCTCGGTGCGCATCGATGCCGAAATCGTGTTCAACATGACGCCGATCGATTGCATCAGCTGATCCAGGAAGAGCAAGTGAATTTCACTGAACCGCTCGAGCGATGCAAGCTCGATGACCGCTTTGATCTCGCCTTCGAAGAGCACCGGCAAAACGACGACGGAGCACGAATTGATCTGTCCCAAGCCGGACGTGATCTTTAGGTAGTCCGTCGGCACGTCGGTGAGCGAAATGCGTATTTTTTCCACGGCCGACTGCCCGACGAGACCTTCGCCGAAGGCGATCGCGCGATGGAGACGGCGGTGCCGCGGCAATGCATAGCTTGCGATGAGCCGCAAACTCGGCTCACCCTCGCTGATGTCGGTCATGTAAAATCCGCCCGCTTGCGCATTTACGAGCGGGACCAATTCCGACATGATCAATTGCGTGACGGCAGTGATATCGCGCTGGCCTTGCAGCATCGACGTGAAGCGCGCAAGGTTGGTCTTGAACCAATCCTGCTCGGTGTTCTTGCGCGTCGTATCGCGAAGGTTCTGAATCATCTCGTTGACGTTGCGTGTCAGTTCGCCGACTTCGCCTCGCGCTTCGATATCGATCGCTCGGGACAGATCGCCCTTCGTGACCGCCGTCGATACTTCGGAGATCGCGCGAATCTGGTTGGTCAATTGCGCCGCGAGTTGATTGACGTTGTCCGTAAGGTCGCGCCATAAGCCGGCCGCACCAGGGACGGCGGCTTGACCGCCGAGCCTTCCTTCGAAACCGACTTCGCGCGCGACGGTCGTAACCTGATCGGCAAACGTCGCAAGCGTATCGATCATCCCGTTGATCGTCTCGGCAAGTTGGGCGATTTCACCGCGCGCCTGCAGCGTCAACTTGCGTTTGAGATCGCCGTTGGCAACACCGGTGACGACTTCGGCGATACCGCGGACCTGGTTCGTCAGATTGGCAGCCATCGAGTTGACGTTATCGGTGAGGTCTTTCCACACGCCGCTGACGCCTTGCACGTGTGCTTGTCCACCCAGAACGCCTTCGGAACCGACTTCGCGCGCGACGCGGGTGACTTCGGAGGCAAAGGCGTTCAACTGATCGACCATGACGTTGATCGTGTCTTTCAGTTCGGCGATTTCGCCGCGAACGTCGACGGTGATCTTCTTCGAAAGATCCCCGTTCGCGACGGCCGTCGTCACCTTCGCGATGTTACGGACCTGCGACGTTAAGTTCAACGCCATGAAGTTGACCGAGTCGGTCAAATCCTTCCACGTACCTGAGACACCGCGAACCTGCGCTTGACCGCCCAGAATACCTTCGGAACCGACTTCGCGCGCGACGCGTGTCACTTCAGAAGCGAACGCGTTCAGCTGATCGACCATCGTGTTGACGGTATTTTTCAACTCGGCGATCTCGCCGCGGACGTCGACGGTGATCTTTTTCGAGAGGTCACCATTGGCGACGGCGGTGGTCACCGACGCAATGTTGCGAACCTGTGACGTGAGGTTCGAGGCCATGAAGTTCACGGAGTCCGTCAGGTCTTTCCACGTGCCCGAAACGCCGCGGACCTCGGCTTGACCGCCGAGCTTTCCTTCGGAACCGACTTCGCGCGCGACGCGCGTCACTTCCGACGCAAAGGCGTTCAGCTGGTCGACCATCGTATTGATCGTGTTCTTCAGTTCGAGAATCTCACCGCGAACGTCGACCGTGATCTTCTTCGAAAGATCGCCGTTGGCAACGGCGGTCGTCACGTCGGCAATGTTTCGAACTTGGGACGTGAGGTTCGATGCCATGAAGTTTACGGAGTCCGTTAAGTCTTTCCACGTTCCGCTGACGCCCTTGACGTCGGCCTGACCGCCGAGCTTACCTTCGGAACCGACTTCACGGGCGACGCGCGTTACTTCCGATGCAAACGCGTTGAGCTGATCGACCATGACGTTGATCGTGTTCTTCAGTTCCAGAATTTCACCGCGAACCGGAACGGTAATCTTCTTCGAAAGGTCACCGTTGGCGACGGCAGTAGTAACTTCGGCGATGTTACGAACCTGCGAGGTCAAGTTCGATGCCATGAAATTCACGGAATCGGTCAAGTCTTTCCACGTTCCCGAAACGCCGGCAACCTGTGCTTGACCTCCAAGGATACCTTCGGAACCGACTTCGCGCGCAACGCGCGTTACTTCCGAAGCAAAACCGTTGAGCTGATCGACCATGACGTTGATCGTATCTTTCAACTCCGCGATCTCACCGCGCACGTCGACCGTGATCTTCTTCGAGAGGTCGCCGTTGGCAACGGCGGTGGTTACTTCGGCAATGTTGCGCACTTGCGACGTCAGGTTCGACGCCATGATGTTGACGGAATCTGTGAGATCTTTCCACGTGCCCGAAACGCCGCGCACGTCCGCCTGGCCGCCGAGCATACCTTCGGAGCCAACTTCACGCGCAACACGCGTTACTTCCGATGCGAAAGCGTTGAGTTGATCGACCATCGTATTGATGGTGCGCTTCAAGTCGAGAATCTCGCCCTTGACGTCGACGGTGATCTTTTTCGAAAGATCGCCGTTTGCGACGGCGGTCGTGACGTCGGCGATGTTACGAACCTGCGCCGTGAGGTTCGACGCCATCGTGTTGACGGAGTCCGTCAAATCTTTCCACGTGCCGGCGACGCCCTGGACCTCGGCTTGTCCGCCGAGTTTGCCTTCGGAGCCGACTTCGCGCGCAACGCGGGTCACTTCTGAAGCAAAACCGTTGAGCTGATCGACCATCGTGTTGACGGTGTTCTTGAGTTCCAGAATCTCGCCGCGAACGTCGACGGTGATCTTCTTCGAGAGGTCGCCACGCGCGACGGCCGTCGTCACTTCAGCGATGTTGCGCACTTGCGACGTCAGATTTCCGGCCATCGTGTTCACCGAGTCGGTGAGATCTTTCCACGTGCCGGCAACGCCTTCAACCGCCGCCTGTCCGCCCAGCTTTCCTTCGGAACCGACTTCGCGCGCGACGCGCGTCACTTCCGATGCGAAGGCGTTCAATTGGTCGACCATGACGTTGATCGTGTCTTTGAGTTCCGCGATTTCACCGCGCACGTCGACCGTGATCTTCTTCGAAAGATCACCGCGCGCGACGGCGGTCGTCACTTCGGCGATGTTGCGAACCTGCGCGGTCAAGTTACCGGCCATCGTATTGACCGAGTCGGTCAAATCTTTCCACGTACCCGCGACGCCCGTCACCTGTGCCTGGCCACCGAGGATTCCTTCGGAGCCGACTTCACGGGCAACGCGCGTTACTTCGGAGGCAAAGGCGTTCAGCTGATCGACCATCGTGTTGATGGTGCCTTTAAGCTCGCGGATCTCGCCGCGCGCTTCGACCGTGATCTTCTTCGAGAGATCGCCGTTGGCAACGGCGGTCGTGACCTCGGCGATGTTACGAACCTGCGCGGTCAAGTTACCGGCCATCGTGTTGACCGAATCCGTGAGGTCTTTGAACGTACCGGCAACGCCTTTGACGCGCGGCCTGGCCGCCGAGTTTCCCTTCGGAACCGACTTCGCGCGCGACGCGCGTCACTTCGGAGGCAAACGCATTGAGGCGATCGACCATGGTGTTGATCGTGCGGCTGGAACGCAAGAACTCGCCCTTGAGCGGATGGTTCTCGGTTTCGAGCGGCATTCGTTGACTCAAGTCACCATTTGCGACTGCGCCGAGAACACGGCCCGCTTCAGACATCGGAAAGACGAGATCGTCGACGAGTTGATTTACAGAGTCGATGCAACCGCGCCAGGCGCCCTTCGCGCCGTCAACGGTCGCTCGTTTTCCAATCTGCCCGTCGCGCCCAACCACCTTACTGATGCGGGCGAGCTCTTCGTGCAGATCTTGACTGTGTCCGATACAATCGTTGAATGCTTGCGCAATCTCGCCGTCGATGCCGGTGAGGTCGGACGGAAAACGCGCGGCGAAATCGCCGTCGCGAAACGCCCGAAGCGCAGCAAGCAGAGCCGGCATTCTAAGCCGGCCGGGTTCGGAATCCGGGGTCTCGTTTGGCGATATCGTGACTGTCGACATCCTGCGCAGGTGCCTCCATACTGTTTTGAACGTCGTTGACGGACGAAGCCGAGGCGACGCAATTAGCCCGCCTCGGTTCGATCCCGCTGGTATTCTTTTACCCGGCACGCCGCTCATATCAAACAGGCGACCGGCTCCGCGGTTACGTTTAAACACACAAGCAGGCGGGGCATACTGCATGATAGCGTTACCGCGAGGTTTTTTTTGCTGAGCGATCTGCCCGACGAACTCCTTGCAGGGTTAGGCGAATTTCCATCTGTGAATTCGTCTATTTCTGGTTCTGTCGGGTACTCACAGACGATCGTGGCGCAGATTTCGCAGCTGTGCGTGGACGCCTTCGCGGAGTTCTGTGCCGTATATTTGCGGGCCGGCGGTCCTCAAGCGGCAGCGTTTGCCGCTCGGGATGCCCGCCTTTACGAGCTGCTCGCAAACGAACCATACGACGATCTCTTCGAAGAACGAACGGCGGAAGCGGGCATTGCGACGATCGTAACCCAGCCACTCACGATCAACGAACGCACGATCGGCGTGGTCGTTCTCGGTATCTCGCATCGCGACGTCGTGAGCGAAGTAGGCCGACGCGGCATTGAGATCTTCTCATCAATTCTTTCAACCGCGGTTGAACAGGCCCAACAACTCGAGCATCACTATCGCGTCTCCAAGCGATTGCAGCGAGCGATGCTTCCTGCGGCGCTTGCGATCGTCGACGGTGTAACGTTCGATGCCGCCTACCGGCCGGCAAACGACGAAGCCGACGTCGGCGGCGACTGGTACGATGCGTTCGAGATCGGCGACGGCCGCATCGGCATCTCGGTGGGCGACGTAACCGGCCACGGATTAGAAGCCGCCGTCGCCATGAGCGAAATACGACGCGCTATTCGTGCCGCCGCGCCGAGTTATGATTCACCATCGCAGCTCTTGAATTACGTTGACAACGTCCTGGTCTCTCAGGGAATCGGCATGGCAACGACCATCGTCGGGTTCTACAACCTGAACGAGAGCACGCTGCGCTATGCGTGTGCCGGTCATCCGCACCCGGTACTGCTGTCGCCGGGCGGACGCGCGTTGTATTTGCCCGGCGGCGGGCTGCTGCTGGGACTTGGCATGAATCCGGCCTCGCAAGACTGGACGATATCGATATCGCCGGGCGCAACATGCTTCTTATACACCGATGGGCTTTTGGAGTATGGGCGCGACGTGCTCGCGGGCGAACGCGATCTGTTACGCGCGATGGAACGCATTGCAAAACGCGGCACGCCGACCGCGGACGCGCTTCACACGGAAATCTTCAACGGATCGATTCAGAACACCGACGATTGCGCAACACTCGCATTGCAGCATGCCGACGCACTGAACGATACGCTCAGCCTACGCTACAGCGCGTTTCCGTTGTCTGCTGCGCTGGCGCGCGAGGCGCTGCGGCATTTCTTTGAAGGGCATGGCTTTACCGAAGACCGCCGCTTTGAAATGCTGGCGGCAACCGGCGAGGCAATCGCAAACGCGATTGAACACGGTGACCACGAAACCGGTAATACGTTCGACGTCGACATCGAGATCGGCGAGCGAGTGACGATCGGGATCGAAAATAAAGGGCACTGGCGGCCCTTTACGCCTCGTGAAGAGCGGGGACGCGGCGTTCCCATTATGCGCGCGTGTGCCGAGAATCTTGAAATCTCCTCAACGAGCGAGCATACACGCGTCGTCCTGAGTTTTCGCCGCTAATACACAATGACGTTCGCGGCGCTCACCAAACCGCCGCCGAAGCCGATCGTCAGCAATGTATCGCCGCGCCGCACGCGCCCATCGCGAATCGCGGGAACCAATGCGAGCGGAATCGACACGGCCGAAGTATTGCCGTACTCTTCGATGCTCATCAGCGTCTTGGACATCGGGATGTTCAGCCGCTTGTTCAACGCTTCGATCATTCGGAGGTTAGCGCTGTGCGGTACGAACCAATCGATGTCGTCTATGATCATCCCGGCACGCTCTAACGTGCGGAATACGGCTCCGGGAACATTTTCCATGACCCAACGATAGACGTCCTGGCCTTTTTGGCGCAGCTTGCCGGAGGGGTCGTTTATGCCGCCGATATCGCTGCGCAGATTCGTGCGAAAGAGCGCTGGTCCACCGCTGCCGTCGACGCCCGCGGTCATGCCGAAAATCTGCGGTTCCGCACTGTACTCGACAACCGCGACGCCGGCGCCGTCGCCGAACAAGACGCACGTCGCCCGATCGGTGTAGTCGGCCGAGAGCGTTAGCGCTTCGGCCGCGAAGGCCAAGACGCGAACGGCTTGACCGCTCGCAATGAGTCCCGTCGCAAGATTCACAGCATATGCAAATCCGGCGCAGGTCGCCGAAATATCGACCGCTCCGGCGTTCGTCGACAGACCGTATTGCAACTGAATCATCGCCGCTAGACTCGGGTACACGTAATCCGACGTTGTGGAAGAGACGATGATGTAGTCGATCGTTGCGAGGTCGATCTCGGGATGATGTGCGATCAGATCGTCCATGGCACCGAACGCAAGCGTACTCGCGAATTCACCTTCGCTGACGACGTGGCGTTTTCGAATGCCGGTGCGCTGAACGATCCACTCGTCCGTCGTTTCGACGAGGCGCTCCAGATCGGTGTTGCTCAAAACGCGCGGCGGAACGTACACGCCGAATCCGGCGATGCGCGCCGGGGCCGTTATCCGAACGGACTCCGTCGTCATTGTAGTTGCTCCAGAACGACATCCGTAAACGCGCCCGTCGAAAGCGGCGATGCGCTCCCGAACTCTGCAGTGCGCGCGCCGGATGCATATGCGCGCTCCACCGCGCCTTCGATGCGCAGTGCGTTCTGCCGATCATTGCAGCTCATACGCAGAAGCATCGCAGCCGAAAGCATTGCGGCTGTCGGATTGGCGATGCCTTTGGCGGCGATATCGGGAGCGCTGCCGCTTATCGGCTCGTACAGTCCGAACTGCGTTCCGGGGCCCCCGCGCGTCCCGAGACTTGCACTGGGCAGCGTGCCGATCGAACCCGTCAAAATCGCGGCTTCGTCGGAAAGAATATCACCGAACATGTTCTCCGTTACAATCACGTCGAAATCGCCGGGCCGGCGCACCAACTGCATCGCGGCGTTATCTACCAGCAGATGGTTCAACCGCACGTCGGGATAGTCACGAGCTACGCGTTCCACCACGCGACGCCACAGCCGCGACGTTTCGAGAATGTTTTGCTTGTCGACAGATGTCACGAGCCGGCGGCGGGAACGCGCGAGCTCGAATGCAACCCGCGCGATGCGTTCAATTTCCGGCGCGCGATAGTACATCGTATCGATTGCGCTTTCGACGCCGTCTTCTATGCGCTGTTCCTTGGGTTTTGAAAAGTATATGCCGCCCGTAAGTTCGCGCACGACGATGAGATCGAGTCCGCGTACGAGGTCCGCTTTGAGCGACGACGCATCCTCCAGTCCGGGGAAGACGCGCACGGGGCGGATGTTGGCGTACAGCTCATAATCACGACGAAGCAGAAACAGCGCGTACTCCGGACGTTCGGTCAACGGCTTTCCATCGTACTCCGGAAGACCGACCGCGCCGAACAGAATGCCAGCGCTGCGATCGCATAACACGCGCGCCTCATCGGGCAACGCGGAAAGACCCTGTGCGAGGGCAGCTCCACCGATCGTGGCTTCGATACACGTCAGATCCGGTCGAACGGCCTCGAGAATGCGCACCGCGGCGCGCGTAACCTCCGGCCCGATGCCATCACCGGGCAAAACGGCGATCGTCTGCGCCATCGACTAATAAACGGTGATACGCGTCGTGTCGTCGGCGGGCGGCTCTTCGCGATGGACCGCAGTTTCGCCGTTGGGACGCGCAGCATCATGCGGCAACGCGGTCGCCGACAGCGACGTATCGAGTAACGCCAGATGCGTGGTGAGGAGACTGCGTAGTTCGCTCTTGGACTTTTCGGCCGCTTCGACGGTGCGTTGATGCTCGCGCCGTACTTCCGACATTGCGTCGTTGTAGCTGGCGATCTCCCGTTCCGCCGCCAAACGCGCCTGTTCTCGAATCAGGTCCGCCTCTTTATGCGCGGACGCCTTTACTTCGTCGGCGGTTCGCTGTGCGAGCACGAGCGTGTTCTGCAGCGACTCTTCCATGGCTTTGAAGTGACTGATCCGTTCCTTCAGATCTGCGATTTCCGCTTCCAGCGCCGCGCGATGATGCGCGTCATCCTCGAGCGTCTCAATGATTTCATCGAGAAATTGATCGACTTCCGTACGATCGTAGCCTTGGAGGGCTTTCTTGAACGTTTTGTGCTGGATATCGATCGGCAAGATCTTTTCCACGGTGTTCTAGCCTCTATTGATCATGAAATCGAGCGAACCGTCGGCCATCATCGTGTCGCGCAGGCCGGCAGCATTGACAACAACACCCGCTGGAACGATAAGGTACATTGCTTCCGCAAGCTTCTGAATCTTGCCGTCGATCGTGTAGGCGACGCCCGACGTGAAGTCGACGACACGCTGCAACAGCGTGCGGTCGGCGTTTTGAAGGTTCACGATCACGACTTGCCGGTTGCGCAGCGCGTCGGCAATTTCGACGACGTCTTGGAATCCTCGCGGCGAATAGACGCTGACTTCAGTACCCGTGCGCCGGCCGGCGTTCGAAAGTGGAACGACGCGACCGCCGGCGGCGGGTTCGTCGTCGTAGATTTCTTCTTCATCATCGCGGATCGAAAAGAACGATCCAATCTTGTCAAACATGCTCATCTGACGGGCGGCCTCCCTTACACGCGACGCTCACCAAAGAGCGCGGTGCCGATGCGGATCATCGTCGAGCCGGCACGCACCGCCTCGCGCCAGTCCCCCGACATCCCGATTGAAAGCGTACTTCCACCTACTGCCGCAAACGTCTTGGCGGCAAGCTCGAAAGCCCGGCGAATTTCTCCCCGGTCCGAGACGTCCGGGCCGATGGCCATCACACCGTCGAGTCGCAGCGCGGGGATGCCTCTCACCATTTCGGCAAGCGCCTCGGCTTGCTCAGGGGGGCAACCGAACCGTTCAGAGGGCGAAATATTCATCTGCAGGAGCACCGGGAGCACGACGCCGGCCGACGCTGCGGCCTTTCCGAGGGCGGCCGCCGCATCGGCGCGATCGACGCTTTGGACGACGTCGAAAAGCTGGACGAGCGCTTTGGCTTTATTCGTTTGGATGTGCCCGATGAAATGTTTGCGGATGCCGCTTGCTGCAAGCCCGGGCGCGGAAAATTTTTCGGCGGCCTCCTGAACGTAATTTTCACCGATGTCGCCCAAACCAGCGAGAGCCGCCGCGGCAATCGACGACGCCGGCTGTTTTTTGCTGACACCAAGGATCGCGACGCTTCCCGCTGGACGCCCACAGGCGCGCAGCTCGCCGTCAAGCTCCGCACGAAGCGCTGCTAAACGATCGGCGATCGCGTCCTCCATCTACGCCGGATGCGCTGCCGGCGCCAGTTCCGTCACATCGGTGCGCCGTCCCCGCCGCACGCAATAGGTGATGCCGATGGCACCGATCACGATCATTGGCAGCGCGTACAGCTGTCCGCCGGTGATCGGGCCCAAGTGAAAGTCGGCATACCGCCACATTTCGGCAATGCTGCGCGTAATGCCGTATATCGTAAACCAGGTCCAACCGACAACGCCGTCCGCCGGTTTTTTCCTATAGAGCAGCAACAAGACCGGCAGCGTCAACAGATCGAGAATCGCTTCGTAGATTTGCGCCGGATGGCGAAACGCGAGCGGATCCGGCGCCGTCGGAAATTGCAAACACCAGGGACGGTCGGGAGTGCAGACGTCACCCCAGAGTTCGTCGTTGATGAAGTTTACGATACGCGTCAACGTGATGCCGATCGGCAGCAACACCACGACTTCGTCGCCGAGGACGGTGTATTTCAAACCCGGATGTTTACGAACGAAAAGCCATATCGCGATCAACACGCCGACCATACCGCCGTGAAAGGCCATTCCGCCTTGCCACACCGCGATGAAATTGATCGGATTGCTGAGATATTGGGCGAGATCGTGCTTGCTGATGATGTCGTTGAAGACGAAGAACGTCCGGCCGCCGATCAGCACGCCGAGGAGCGCGTAGAATAAAAAATCCTGAATCTGCTCACGCGTCAGTCCCAAGCGCAGGCGCCCCTGCGGCCGGCTCATCCACAGATACACCGCGACGAATCCGGCCAAATACGCGATGCCGTACCAATGGACGCTGATCGGTCCGAGGTGGATCGCCACGGGGTCGACATTTGTCGGGTAGCTAAACCAATGCTGCATCGAGTATCGTATAACTCTATCGTGAGCTCGACGACGCATATCACCGTCGGCATCGCGTTTCTCGCGGGCCTCGTTTCCTTCGTATCGCCGTGCGTCCTTCCGCTCGTTCCCGCCTATCTCTCGCTGCTGACGGGCTCGAGTCTCGAGGACCTACGCGATGATGCGTCGGCGGCCACGCGCGCAAATGCCGTTGCCCACGCCCTAGCTTTCATCATCGGCTTTACGCTGGTCTTTGTCGCGCTCGGATTGACCGCGAGCGCCATCGGCGGCGTTCTGAACGAGAACCGGGTCGCCATCGCTCAAATCGGCGGCTGCATCGTGATCGTTCTGGGTCTGCAAATGATGGGAATGCTGCGGATTCCGTTCCTGATGATGGACACGCGCGTCCACCTGCAGCGCGAACGGCGAACGTACTGGACGTCGGGGGTCGTCGGGATCGCGTTTGCGGCCGGCTGGTCGCCATGCATCGGCCCCATTTTAGCGGGAATTCTGGCCATCGCGTCGCAGCAGCACAACGGCGCAGCGGCGATTTTGCTGCTTTGCTACTCACTGGGCTTGGCCGTACCGTTTTTTCTGACCGCGCTGGCGATCGGGGCGGTGCTGCCGGTGCTCAATCGCATCAAGCGGTTTTTGCCGGCGATCGAATTCATTGCCGGGCTGTTCTTGATCGCCGTTGGGCTGGTTCTGGTGAACAATGCTTTTCTCACCGTGGCCGGATGGTTCTATCAATTTGTCCCGCAACCGAAACTTTAACTACGCCGGAGTGATTGCGATCGTCGCGCTGATCGTGCTCGTGCTCGATCAGTGGTCGAAGCGCCTCTTGATCTCGTCATTCTTGCCCGGTGAAAGCCGGCTCGTCGTTCCACGCCTTCTACGCTGGACATACGAGCGGAACTTCCATGGCGCATTTGGGCTCTTTGGAAGTAACGGCGCGTTACTGATCGGCCTCGCACTCGTCGTTCTGGTCATCTTTTGGCTCAGTTTCAAAGACGCCGCTGCACGGTCGCGTTTGGTGTGCATTGCGTTCGGTATGATCGTCGGCGGAGCGATCGGCAATATCATCGATCGCGTCCATTTCGGTTTCGTCGTCGACTTCATCGACTTCTATAAGATTTGGCCGAACATTTTCAACGTCGCGGATTCGTGCATCACGATCGGCGTCATTCTGTTGTTGCTTTCGAGCCTTGCCTCCTCATCACGTCGTCACGCCTGAAGAGGCGGGCAAACGCGCCGACGTGATCGTCGCGCGATTATCCGGCGCTCCGCGGTCGCTCGTAACCGATGCCGTGAAACGCGGCGACGTTCGCGTCAATGGAACCGCGGTAAAGCAAAGCTACGCGCTCGAACTCGACGATTTGCTCGAGTACGACGTGCAATCGCGCGAGCCACTCGTTGCAACGCCCGAAGCGATCGACGTTCCGATCATCTACGAAGACGACGACCTGCTCGTTGTCGACAAACCGGCCGGCATGGTGACGCATCCCGCGCACGGCACAACGAGTGGTACGCTCGTCAACGCTCTGCTTTCGCATCTCGGAACGATGCCCGGGGACCCGCTGCGTCCGGGACTCGTCCATCGCTTGGACCGCGATACGTCCGGCCTGCTGGTCGTCGCCAAGACCGACGACGCGCTTTCGGCCTTAGGAATCGCAATGAAAGCCCGGCGCATCAAGCGTGAGTACCTCGGTCTCGTGCACGGTGTTCCCGAACATTCCAGCGGGACAGTAGAAGGACCGATCGGACGAGATCCGCACAACCGCTTGAAATATGCGGTCGTTCGTGAAGGTAAGCCGGCGATCACACATTACGAAGTTCGCGAGGCGTTTGCAAAACACGCGGAACTCGTCTTTCGATTACAAACCGGACGCACGCATCAGATCCGCGTGCATCTTTCCGCGATGGGGCACGCCATCGTCAACGATCCGGTGTACGGCCGCGAAGAACGACGCTTCGGCTTACCGGGGCAGGCTCTTCACGCTTGGAAACTTGCTTTTACGCATCCGCGCACCGATCAAGAGATGACGTTCGAGGCGGATCCGCCGGAAGAATACGTCCATGCCAAGCACCTTCTTTCAGCTTCAGAAGACTGACGGCGACGCGCGCCGTGGGACGCTGCATCTAACGCACGGCGCCGTCCAAACGCCGACGTTCATGCCCGTCGGAACCGCCGCAACCGTCAAGGGACTAACTCCCGAGGAAGTCCGAAGCGCCCACAGTCAAATCATTCTGGCAAATACCTATCATTTGTGGTTGCGCCCGGGACGCGAGCTCCTGGCGGAAGCCGGTGGTCTGCACCAATTCATGCAGTGGCACGGACCGATTCTTACCGACTCCGGCGGGTTTCAAGTCTTCAGCTTGCAAGAACGCCGCAAGCTCGACGACGATGGTGTCACGTTTCGTTCTCATATCGACGGCAGCAGCCATCGCTTCACACCGGAAAGCGTGATCGCGTTCGAAGAAGCCCTCGGTGTGGACATCGCAATGGTGCTCGATGTTTGCGTCAAATTGCCCGCGAGCAACGAAGAAATCGCCGAATCAGTGCGGATGACGTCTCTTTGGGCTAAGCGTTCCGCACTGGCGCGGACGACCGAAAAAACGGCCGTCTTTGCGATCATGCAAGGCGGTCTCGACAAAGCGATGCGTGAGCGCAGCGCGAGAGAGATCGTCGGGCTCGATCTTCCCGGCTATGCAATCGGCGGACTCTCCGTTGGAGAAACGCGCGAAGAGATGTACGACACCGCCCGTTTCGCCGCCGCGCTGCTGCCCGAAATGAAGCCGCGATATCTGATGGGCGTCGGGACCGTGCGCGATATCGTCATGGCGGTCGACTGCGGCATCGACATGTTCGACTGCGTCTATCCCACGCGATGCGGCCGCAACGGCCGAGCGATGACGCGCAGCGGCGAATTCAGTATTCGCAACGCGACCTATACGCGTGACTTCTCCCCGGTCGATCCGCAATGCGATTGCTACGTCTGCACGACATACACGCGCGCCTATCTCTCGCACCTCTTCCGCGCAAACGAGATGCTCGGCCCGCGCTTGCTGTCGTACCACAACGTCTACGTCCTCAACGACCTCATGCGCGAAGCCCGAGAAGCGATTGAACTCGGCGCGTGGACATCATTTCGCGACAGTGTGTTGCGAAACATCGATCGTGGCTAAGAGTTCAACGCATGTTGAACGCAGCGTTCGCGGCTCTTTTGGCCCTGAACAGCGGCGGTTGCGAGCCGATACCCATGGCATTACCAAGGATGGCGCTTGTATATGCTGGTCCGGAGGTGCAATTCGCGCCTACTAGAACCGTCGTTATTTTAGGCGTCGAACCGTGGAACTAAACGAACCGAATTCCCATGGAAAAACTCGTTCGGTTCGTTGATCCGAAGACGGGACATCTCAACTGGAAGACGCACGTCGGAAACGGCGGATTGTTGGGCGGAATCGAATGGGGCTTGGCGACTGATGGAATACGAATCTATCGTCGGAGACGCCGACGTCATATATGCCGTCACCACCTGGACGCCCCGGGCTTGCGGCACTTGATCACAGCGGGCGGACGCTGTGGTTTACTCCGTCGCCGCGTTCATCGTGCGGCTGGAAGGCGGTTCCGCGTCCTGAACGGTATTTCGGCGCCACCCACCGCTGTACGCGACGTCGTCTTTGCGGGCGATATGATTGGACGACTGCGTCGTATTCCGCGCGGAGCGGTAAAACCGTGGGCAGATCGATACCGGAGCTCTCACGACCACCACGGTCAATGGGGTTCGCCAGACCGGCGGAAACATCGACGGCGCGGCCGGCCCAGTCGTGGCGGACGGCATGCTCTACGTGATCTCCGGATATTACGGCTTTCACGGTGGACGGCCGACGAACGTTCTTCTTGCATTCTCACCCTGACTCACCGATGACGGCGCTGGAAGAAATTTCTCGTTCTTCCAACACTTAGCGACCTTCGCGGGTCTATTATCCGGAATGCGTACATGCAACTGACACCGGCGATTTTAACGGCAGTGGCCTCCGGCGATGCGGATGCGGCGGCCGAACTTCTGAAATCGATCTGGCCAGACGCCTTTAGAATTGCTTGGTCGATTCTCGGAGAGCGAACCGCCGCCGAAGATGCGGCGCAAGAGGCATGCGCACGAGCGTTGGTAAGCATCGGCAACTTGCGGCGCCCTGAGTCCTTTGCGGCGTGGTTCTATCGTATCGCCGTCAACGAAGCAAATCGGTGTGGAAGGGCTGCAAATCGCGAGATTATTCTCGCCGCGGAAACGAGCGTCGCTAAAGACGCTAGTCCGGAAGACCGGATGGACGTGCTTCGGGCCATCGACGCACTCGAGCCGGCACTGCGACTGACAATCGTTTTGCGCTACTACTATGACCTCAATAGCGCTGAAATCGCGCGCATCGTTGGGACTTCTGCGGTTACGGTTCGATGGCGCATCATGATCGCGCACCGCCGGCTCCGAGGCCTGCTCGAATCGCCGAAGGCAGCATCGGAAAATCAAGAACTTGGTGGAGGGACACATGCTGATGAGCCACAGACAATCGCGTAAGACCGTCCGGGACATCGTCGCGAATTACGTAAACGCGATCGAGATTCCGGGCCTTCAGGAGTACGCCGTTCGCAGACGGAGCGTTTACGTCCAGTCAGAATCGCCGGCGTTGGGCATCAGTTCGTGGCGCCCGGCCGCGCTCGTTGTCTTGGCGGCCGTCGTTTTGGTCTTTCTTGCAAATATTCCGAGCGTCGTCGCACAGGTACAACGTGTATTGCAGGCCTTCGTGGTGGTTCAAGGGCGAACAGTGCCCGTCGATATACGGTCGGTCAACATCGATCAAGCGCGCGCCGACATGCCGTTCTTTGTCGTTGCACCCGCAGCGATTCCGCCCGGACTCCAGATGAGCATCAACGAAATGCGGCCCCCGACGGCGTCGCACGCAGGTGCGAACCTTATCATCCAATTTACCGACGCGAGCGGAAAACCGGCGTTGACGATCGCGGAGCGCAGCGTCGCAGATGGTCCGCCTGCGCAATCCGGTGCGCGCCTGTCTGACAAATGGTCCGCGGCCCCAGACGGCCGGTGGCGCTGGACCGATCGTATCGAGGGTTGGGCCGCTGCCGGCGGCGGTGCACCGCATGGCGGTCCGTTCTTCATGCAAGTCCGCGGATCCGGAAGCACCGTAGGAACGCGCATTACCATTACTCCGATCTCGTGGGTCGCTCACGGCACTCGCATCGATCTCATCAGCTACACCTGGGTCGCTCACTTCTGCGCAGATCATGGCGATTCGCGAAGCGATGTCGAAGTAGGTGCGGTCGCAATGTTCGTGTCGAAGCCCGATACAACCGCAATAGCGGGCGATGATTGTACGAGCGAAGTACCAGAGCGCCTCGCGCGATGGAAGAATCTGGTAATCGAAGCGAAGACGAATGGGCTGTTGCAGGATGCAGTCATGCAAGTACAATTTCGCAACGCGCCCGCTGTGCGAGACGAACTCGAGGCGCTCGTCGCTGCCGAACAAAAGAGTTGCCCTTTTCTGCGATTGGACGTCGCCGAAAACAAAAATCAGTTGGTCTTGACGATCACCAGCTTGTTAGATACCAGTACAACGGGATATTTGGCGACGCTTGCGCCGGTTCTCGAAATCGTGTGCTTGCCTCAGTCCTCGGCCTAGTTGAATCCCATTGCCTCAAAACCGGGTAATGTACGGTTACCATGCCGAAGATTTTGATGGTTGTCACGGGGCACTCGCAGATCGATAGCGAGCATCCGACCGGATTGTGGCTCGAAGAGTATAGCGTGCCCGCGAAGATATTTCGCGACGCAGGCTTTGAAGTCGTCACTGCGACACCCGCACGGTGGAAAAGCACCCGTTGACCCGCGCAGCGTAGAAAACGCCGATGCGAATGATCCGAGTCTTCAAGGAATTGGAGAACACGGAAATGCTCCTCGAAGCGGGGGACGCACAGGATTACGATGCCGTGTTCATTCCGGGTGGCCACGGCACGATGTTCGATCTCGCGAATTTCCAACCGCTGAAAACGCTGCTCAGCGAATTCGATGCACAAGGGAAGCTGATCGCCGCAGTCTGCCACGGGCCGGCAGCATTTGTCGACGCGATCCGGACTGCGGAAGCGGAGATGCTCGTGTCGGGGCGTCGCATCACCTGTTTCACCGACAGTGAAGAACGCGCCGTTAAACTTGACGGCTTGATGCCGTTTCTCTTGGCATCAAAGCTGCGCGAACAAGGGGCAAACGTCGTCGAGGGTGCCGATTGGAGCGATCACATTGAAATCGACGGTCACTGGATCACCGGACAGAACCCGCAATCGAGCGGGAGTACCGCTAAGGCGGTCGTCGAGTCTTTAAAGGCGCGCGTTCGCTAGAGATTGCGTACGACGTCCGCGCATTCTTCACAGATCGTTGGATGCTCGGGATCTACTCCGAGGTCGCGATATTTCCAGCAGCGGGCACACTTTTCGCCGTGCGCGCCGAAAAGTTTCAGCTCGGCAAGCTCAGCGCCCGAAACGTTATCGTTCGCATAGGCCATTACTACGTCGGCTCCGCCGTGTGTTCGCGGGACGATTGCCACATCGGCCCGGCCGTCGAATGATTCGGTTTCTGCCTTGCTCAGCCGCAACTGCGAAACGACCAATGCCTCGCGCAGGTTATCTTGGAGCGTTTCCAGGCGATGAAACACCTTGGACGTCGCAAAGATCTCGGCCCCGAGTTCGAAGTCGCGTCCACCTTGGTTGCCCGCAACTTCCGCACGCAATCCGCGCAGTACGTCCCACAACACCAGCTCCTCGCGCAACGCCTCCGATTTAATGTGTGCCGCATCGAATGACGAATCGAAGACACTGAGTTCTTCGCCGCGCAAGGGCGCGGGGATCTCTTGCCACGCTTCTTCAGCCGTAAACGACAGCACCGGTGCGATCGCGGTGAGAAATCGACGCAGCGCATAGAGCAGCGCGGACTGTGCACTTCTCCGGCGAGGATCGTTTTCGGCGCGAGAATATAACGGGTCTTTCAGCGCGTCGAAATAGAAACTCGACATCGCGCTTTCAAACTCGACGATACGTAGATACGCATCATGAATTTCGAAGCGATCGTAGAGAGTTTTCACTTCGGCGATGAACACGTCGGTAACGTTGCATGCGAGCGCGTCCAGCGGCTGCATCTTCGCACGAGAAACCACGTCGCTTGCACCGAGGTCGTTGATGTTGGAGAGCATGAAGCGAATACGATTGCGAACGTTCCGATACACGCGACCGACCTGCTCAACGACGTTCGGGCCGAAGCGCACGTCGTCGACAAATTCGACCGACGCCGCCCACAGCCGCAATACGTCGGCGCCCCATTTATTCATCGCGTCTTTCGCATCGATGCCGGTCCCCTTGGATTTCGACATCGGGCGTCCTTGCTCGTCGTTGACCCATCCGTTCTTCACGACGTGCTTGTACGGAGCCACACCTTTCACGGCCGTTGCCGTAACGATCGAACTACGGAACCATCCGCGATACTGATCGCCGCCTTCCAATACAACGTCGCTCGGCCACGGAATTCCGCCGTGTCCCAACACTGCAAGATGAGTTACGCCTGATTCAAACCAGATGTCGACGATATTCTTTTCTTTTTCAAACGCATTGCCGCCGCACCTTGGGCACGTGAATCCCTTTGGAAGATAGGTTTCGACCGGATCGCTCCACCAGACGCTTGCGCCCGATTCTCCGAACCTTTGCGCGGCAACGCGGGCGATGCTCGCATCCAGAAGTGATTCGTTGCATTGCGTGCACACGATAGCGGGAATCGGCGTACCCCAGGTGCGCTGGCGTGAAATGCACCATTCCGGGTGATTCTCGAGCATCTGCACCAGACGCGTACGCCCCCAGTCCGGAGTGTACGCCACATCGTCGGCCGCATCGATCGCTCGCGCGCGCAAGCGATTTTGATCCATCGCGATAAACCATTGCGCCGTCGCTCGAAAGATGACGGGGTTGTGGCACCGCCAGCAATGAGGATATGAATGTTCGTATTCATGTGCGCGAAAAAGCGCACCGCTGCGCTCGAGATCTTCTACGATTTCCTTGTTGGCTTTGAAGATGAACAATCCGGCGTAGGGGCCTGCCTCTGCCGTAAAGTGTCCCGAAGCGTTGACGGGATTGAGAATCGGCAAACCGTACTTCATCCCGGTATCGAAATCGTCGGCACCGTGACCGGGCGCCGTATGTACCGCACCGGTTCCCGTTTCGAGATCGACATAGTCGGCGAGCACGATCGCGGAATCACGATTGAGAAATGGATGCCGGACGGCAAGGCCGTCAAGGCGTTCACCGGTCGTAGTCGCGAGCAGCTTCGCCTGTGAAAAGCGTTCGCCGAGTGTTTGTTCCGCAAGAGCTTGCGCGAGCACCAGCGCCTCGTCACCCAGCTGGTACAATCCGTACGTAGCTTCGGCGCGAAGTGCAATCGCCACGTTTGCTGGAAGCGTCCACGGTGTCGTCGTCCAGATGAGCACCGAGAGCGGCCCCTGGAACGCGGAGCCGTCGAGCGCGAACGCATTAAAAAGCGCCGATTTTTGCGGCTCGTCTGCAGCAAAACGAACGTAGATCGACGGTGAAATCTTCGTTTCATACTCGATCTCCGCTTCCGCGAGCGCTGTTTCGTCGTGCACGCACCACAGCGTGGAACGCAAACCTTTGTAGAGCTGCTCCTTTTCAGCCAAGTCCGCGATCGCGTTTACGATCGTCGCCTCGAACGCCGGGTCGATCGTTCTATACGGATGGTCGTAGTCGCCGAACGTTCCCATTCGCATGCGCGTATCGCGCTGACGGTCGAGCCAGTAGAGCGCTCGTTCCTTGCAGCGCTCCCGTAACTCGAGCGGATCGATCTCGTGAAAGTCTTTGATGCCGAGATGTTTCAAGGTTTCGAGCTCGATCGGCAAACCGTGCATGTCCCAGCCGGGAGTAAACGGTGTCCATTTTCCATCGAGCAGCGCAATCTTCACGAACATGTCTTTCAGGACCATGTTCAGGAAGTGACCCATGTGCAGTTCGCCGTTTGCGTACGGAGGACCATCATGAAGAATCCATGGATCGTTCTTCCGATTGCGCTCAAGTCGCTTTGCGAACGTCTCGTGTTCTTTCCACCACGCAACTCGATCCGGCTCGCGTTTGGGTAGCTCCGCCTTCATCGGGAAAGCGGTTTTCGGCAAGCGTAAGGTATCGCGGTAATCGCGCTCGACAGTTTTGCTCATGGCTCGCTCATCAATTCGCCAAGCGCTTCGAAATTTCGTTCAGCGGAAGAACGAACGCGCCCGATCTCGCGAGCAAGCATCGCCGAAAGTGCCGTCCGTTCGGCGATAAGCCGGTCCACAAGCGCATCGACGTCCCCCGGATCGGGGGCGCCCCCACCCGGCGTCCACAGCGGTTCGAGGGGATAGTGTAACTCCTCGCAGAGTGAACGAACTTTCGGATCGTACGGAATCGCCAAAAACGGTACGGTGAAGCGCGCAGCGAGGATCAACGCATGGAGGCGCATCCCGATGACCACGGCTGCGCCGTTGATGATAGCCGCCGCCCGCGAGAGCGAGCATTCCGGCAAAAGCATCGGGGCGGAATGACATACGCGGATGATATTGGTCGATACCTCGGCGTCGCTTGCACCGCCCAGCGGCAAAAATGCACTACGGATACGATGCCTCTCGTAGAGTGCGTCCACCGCCCGTGCTATCGTCGCAGAGCCTTCTTTGAGGGTGGCGATTTTACGCACGCTGATCACTGCGTACGGATCGGGGCCAAGACCCTCCGAACGCAAATCGAGATGTTCGGCCGGCAAGTCGTACAAAAACACGGGATCGGCGGTCTGTTCAATGGGTGTAGTAGGAAGCAATGAGCCAAGCAATTCTTGCGAACGCGCGTCGCGGACGGTGGCCCGGTCGACACCGCGGCACATGCGCTTCACGATAAAGCGTCCCAGCATATCGAGCGGGCCGATGGACTGTGCAAAGATCATGCTTCGACGCCGTTGCCTCACGGCTTCCCGCAAAATCGATGCATAATAGAGCGCGCTGCGAGCACTGGTGGCTGTCTGCAGCAGCCCTCCGCCACCCGAAAGCACGACGTCGGCCCTTTCGATGGCCGCGCGGATTGCATGCATGCTCCAGCGCGGCGTCGCTTCAACACGATAGCGGCGCGCGGTCGCTTCCGGCGACGATGAGAGCACGTCGATGACAACGCCGGGAAACCGCCGCTGCAGTTGCGCAACGATTACTTCCAAAAGCGCCTCGTCTCCCAGGTTTCCGAACCCGTAGTATCCGGAAAGCAACACTCGCATGGATTTGCGTTTACGCGCGGCTCATCACAGCCCGGGCAACGAGCGTCCGATAGAGGGCGATCACGATGATTCCGATGATGACGCCGATGACGAATCCGTTGAAGATGCGCCAAAGCGAAATTCCAATCGGCGTGTGAAGATGCGAAAACGTATCGATCGTATCGCCGATGCCGACGCCGATCGCCAGTGCCAAGAACCATCCGGCAACACGCCGATGCGCGATCGTCAGCGCAGGAAACAACATGAGCGCCGGAAAGCCGATCGCAAATTCTTTGAGTCGAGGCCGAACGCTCAGCACCGTCGTCAATCCATGGCGCAGTGCGAGTTCGAACTGCGACGGCCCCACTTCGCTTTGATTGCCCGTGCGCATCAACAGCAGCGCGCCGGCGGCGACGATGATGATTCCGACGAACAACTGATAGACTTCGATCGGCGCCTTGAATATCTGACGCGGACGCTCGACTCCCGCATTGAATTTCCCACTGAAAAGGTATGCTAACAGTGCGAAAAGCGGCGGCAGCGCTTCGACCAGCTTCACGCCGCGGAAGCGCTCGATTTCATCCATCGCGAGCGGAGAACTCATCACACCGATAACGACGAGTGCTCCCAAGAGCGCAACGGCCGTTGCCAGCAGCGTCCATCCGATGCTGCGGACGAGTTGATCGCCGAATTTCTCCGCCGGACGTTCCGCAAAGGCACGAGCGAGTGAAAGAAACGCTGCAATCGAAAACAGTAGTGCGCCGGCGAGCGCAATAATCGAACGCGCGAGCATGTCATGATGCGATGCGAGGCCGCCGGCGTAGAGCACGACGGTAAGCACGTAGGCGGCAATCGCCCACGACCGGCGGTACCATCCGAAAAACTGCAGCAACAGCACGAAGATCGAGGGCACGGCGAGGCTCGCGACGGCGACGAGCACGCGATTGTCGCCGCGATACATCGGGATCGGCGTAGCCCGTCCGAGTCGAAAACCATGGGACTTTAGATCGTCGGCAAGCTGTTTGACAAATTCGACGTTGGTCTTTTCGATGGAAAGATCACCGTCTTGATGCAGCCACGGATGAAGATAGACGACCCGAATGTTCCGCTCGCGGACACCAAGCTCAAAGCGCGCAATCGCCTCGTCCATGCGGATTTTATCGAGTTCCGTCTTGGCAATCGCCTGAACGCGAACGGTTTGGCCGGGAATCGCCTTCGCCAGCGTGTCATTGCCCTTTTGGATCTGACTGTCATCGTACGTTTCGATCGTGCCGAAATTGAACGGATGGAGCGACTTCGCGCCATGTTCTTTGAAAACGTCGGCCGCGTCGGCGATATGATCCGGATAGCCGAAGACTTGATTGCGCAGTCCGAAAAAGATCACGGTCGAAACGAGCCGGTCTTGGCGCAGAACGTCGTTGACAATCGACTCGATCTGGGGCTTCGCAAAACGCTCGTCGTTCTGAAAGCGCGGAACGATCAAAAGACCCAAGCGCTTTGCGAGCGCGATCTGGTCGGCCGGTATGCCAAGGCCGGTGTTGTTGAAGTAGTCGATTTGCGTGCGCACTTCGATGACCCACGGCATACGATCGTGCAAAATGCGGATCGACTTGCTTTCGAAGTGCAGCGGCAACTGTTCGCGATACCGCGCATACGATGCTCTGTCGTTGACGATGAGATAGACGGCATCTGAGGAGATCTGCTTGTGCGCGACCAGCGCCGCGAGCGTCGGATTGGACACGGGCGAAATGGTGGCTTGATTGAGAATCGACCCGCCCGACGTTGCATACGCTTTGCCGCTGTCGCCGATGTTCGCTCCCAGTTCCTCGGTCAACGCAAGAGACGTCAAGCCCGCACGGCGGAGGGCCACGAGGAAGGCCGGTGCATTGTAGTTGTACGAGCGCGCAAGCTGCACGAAATCGGCATAGTCCATCGCGATTTCCACGCGACGCGTCTGCGACTCGGTCCGAAACCGAAAACCCGCTACCGCTAGCGACGCGAGGAGAGCAACGAGCAAGATGAGCGCGGCATAGCGCGTTTTGCCATCAAATCGAATCACGGGGGAGTTGTGTTCTCCTTAGAAAACAATCGGGCCCGCTATAAGCGAGCCCGACTGCCGTCGCGTATGCGGTTTCCCGCATACCGGGTGTGGGCGACGTCTTTTGTAACTCAAGCGGCATATTGCCCACGTATATACGTCGCGAGTGGTGTTGTGAGTTCTACTGTAGCAGACCGGTCCCTGCTAGAAAAGACTCCCAATCATTTTTTTACAGAATTCAGGCGTCCCAGTGCGGCTCACGCTTGTCGATGAAGGCCCCGATGCCCTCATGCGCGTCCCGGTCTTGGGCGTTCATCGTCATGACTTCCTTCGTGTAGGCGTACGCCTCGCGTTGCGGCAGGTCAACCTGTGCATAAAACGCCGTTTTCCCCAGGGCGACGACACGGCGGCTCGCCTCGGCGATTTTGTTTCCCAGGATCAGCGCTTGCGCGCGAAGAGCGTCGGGCTCGGTCACGCGATTGATCAAGCCCCACGCCAGAGCCGTTTGCGCATCGACCGGATCGCCGGTCAACAACATCTCCATGGCGCGCTTGCGCCCGACTGCCCGGCTCAGCGCGACCATCGGCGTGCTGCAGAACAATCCGATCCGCACTCCCGGCGTTGCGAATCGCGCGGTGGTCGATGCGACGGCAAGATCGCATGCCGCAACAAGCTGGCAACCCGCGGCGGTCGCGATGCCTTGAACTTCTGCAATAACGGGTTGCGGGATGCGCTGGATCGTGGTCATCAGCGCGACACAGGCCTCGAAGATTTCGCGATACCCGTCCGCTGACTGCTCACGCAATTCGCGCAGATCGTGACCGGCGGAAAACGCAGGGCCGTCGGCCGCAAGAATCACCGCGTGCGTCGTACTGTCGTTTGCAATCTCGCGCAGCAGCGCGTCTAGCTCCCGCATCATCGCAAGCGATAGCGCGTTTCGTTTGTCCGGGCGCTGCATCGTAAGAATCGCGATGACGCCGTCGCGCTCGACGCGCACGTATGTGGTCGCTAGCAGCATAGCAACGACTTCCCTCGTCGAAGAAAAGATATGGGCGATGACGGGCTCGAACCGCCGACATCCTCCTTGTAAGGGAGGCGCTCTCCCAGCTGAGCTAATCGCCCGTAGACGTTGTAGCTTGCCCGCCGTGCCATGCTTCGCCTCCCAAGAATGGGGGGTTAGCGTCCGCCAACCCATGCAGCCGCACACCACAAGCAGCCTGCCAGGGCGCTTATACCGACGTGGAGAGTACACCCCGGAAGGAATTGGCGAGCATCTTCGGGGTCATCGCGCGAAACATGCCGTTGCGAAGACGCGTGAACGGCCCGCGCGCGCGAACGAGCCACGTTAGATATCGCGACTGCATCTGAATACCGTCCACGCGCTTACGGCGTCGGGTTTCATAGCGCGTAAATGCTTGCGTGACGTTCCGCGAGTCCGCGTAACAGAGTTCTTGGGCGAGCACGGCTGCCGACTCGATCGCCATTGATGCACCGACGCCGGCCGTCGGCAACATCGCCGCAGCAGCGTCGCCGACGAGCGCGACGCGTCCGTTCCACCAACGCTTGAGTCGAAGATCGGAGAAATCATCGCGCCACAGCTGTTGCGTTTGCTCGGAGCGATCGAACGTCTGTAGGACGGCACTTGGAAACGATGCGTAGAGCGCTCGTACTTCATTGATCGTGTTGATGCGCGCCGACGTTCCCGGCGGAGCAGCGACGATCGCGAAGGCACACAGCGCGTCCTTGGATGCGATGATAGTGATCATTTTACCGTCGCCATAGAACTCGCGCATCGCGGGGCCCCCATCCGGTTGCGTCCAGAACGCCCACCCGGACATCCCGCTGTAGTGCAACGGAATTCGACCAAACGCGAGATCGCGAACCTTTGAATGCACGCCGTCGGCACCAACGACGCAGTCGTAGCGTTCGCTGGTTCCGTCACTGAAGTAAACATCGACTCCATCGACTCCTTGGTGCAACGCATCGAGTGACGTACCGAATCGCACGTCAATGCCGGCGCCGTCGCGGATCGCATCGAGCAGCTGCGCACGGTCGATCAATCGCGCATCATCGATGCGGCTGTCCAATGCGGTCAGCTCCGCATCGAGAATCGTCCTTCCGCGGTCATCCTGCGCCACGTAGTGTGAGACAACGATCGAGCGTTCGCGCATTTGCTCAAAAAGGTTGAGCGATTTCATGACGTTGCCGCCGGCCGGCCAAAGGCCGAGTACATACCCAACACCGCCGTAGTGCGTGGCCTTTTCCACAACATCGACTGCATCGGCGCCTCGCTGCCGCAACAGCGCCGCAAGCGCAAGCCCCGCGATTCCCCCACCAACGATGAGTATTCGCATTTTTGGGCCATATCGAATCATCGCTTCATTCCCTCGAGCAGCAGCTGCGCTGCGGCCATCGGCGTGCGATTCCAGTCGATCGACGACCGTTCCACCGCCCACATCAATCCCATCCCCTCGTAGAGGGCGAGCACCGTGGCAACCGATTGCGAAACGTCGAGATCGGCGCGTAACTCATTCTTGCGAATTCCCTCACGGAGCAGCTGTTCCAGCACGATGCGATAACGCGAGTACATTTTCGATATGAAGGTGCGCACGCCGCGATTGCGCAGGGCGAGCGCGTAGAAGTCCACGGCGATTGGAGCTAGGCGCGATAATGCTTTATAGTCAGAAGCCGTGCGTTCCGTCACACGCATCAGTCGTTCGGCTATACTGCCTTCCGAAGACGCAATCTGCTCGACTGCTGCGAAGTTCCGGCGGAAGACACGTTCGAGCAATCCCGCAATCAGGTCGTCTTTCTTGCGAAAGTACCAATATACGGCGCCCTTCGAAAGCCCGGATTGCTCCGCGACGTCGTCCATCCGTGCATCGTTCAAACCGCGTTTCGCGAACACGTTCTCCGCAACGTCGAGAATCTGATTGCGCCGTTCTTCACTGACGTCCGGCCGTGGGGGAGCCATCAATCGCCTCCAAATAACTGACTGACGAGTCAGTCAGTTATATCGTACCGCACTCCGCCCCGCCCCGTGAAGCAACCGGAGTCAACGAAACCATTTTCCGTATCGCGACGCCGCACCGCCGCCGAGGCAACGAAACTGCGCCACACGGAAAGTGAGTGGCCGTCAAAAGAGCTGGTATCGGCGGTGCAATCCGCGCCGCCCGAAGCGATGCTAAGGTGCCGTCGGCGACGGAATGTCCGAACTCTTCAGGTCGATGCGAAAGGCGGGACCCGCCGGAGCGCCCTGATCCACAAGAAGAATTTTCGTCGGCGAATAATCGGCCGGTAATACGAATTGCATCGTTTGCCGCGCTGCAGCGCCCGGTTGCAGCGTGTAGAATGCGCTGTAGACCGTCACCGGCTTACCGTTGACGACCACGCCGTCGGCATCGGCGAGCGATGCGGCAAAGTAGCCGGTGCGTTCGGACGTTGTGCCGTTGGAAACTAACCAGGACAGCACTATTCCGCGTTGGCCGGTGGCAGGTGTGAATTCGGCCGCCGTGGCGGCACGTAATGCCATCTTTCGGATGCGAATTTTGCCGTTGAACAGCGTAGACGAAAGACTTCCATTTACGCCTTGAAGTTGGTTTGCGCCACCGGGGATTGGCGTAGGCGTCGCGGAGACACCTGGCTGTGAGCTCGACAGGACCAGCGCAACCGTCGCCAAGCCAAGGAGCATTGCGTGAGCAATAGTGTTTTTCATGAGCTCACCGTAGCAGGACGACATTCCAGACGCAATGAGCCAGATGGTCGCGCGTTGGACTATGGCGTAGCTACATGTTAACGCCGCGTTAGCGCGCTATGCTAAAAAAGATACGCCTTCATGCAGTAAACGCTTCCGCCTGCCTTGATGAATTCCGCCGTTTCCACGAACACTACCTCGATGCCACGTTTCTCGAGAGCAGCAGCGGTCTCGTAGGCGCGCGCTTGCATGATGACGGTCTTTCCGAGACATGCCGTAGCGTTGCATGCGAAAAGACTGTTGGCTTCAAAGTCGCCTACGGTGATAACATCAGCAAAACCGTCGTGAATCTTCTTCAGCGCGTCTGGCGTGAATGCCGATGGATATACGAGTACCGTGTGCTCGTTGATTGGACAGAAGCAGGTGTCGAGATGATAAAATTGTTCACCCGCAAGTTCAAGCCCAATGACCGGGACGCCAAAGGCCTCCCCGACTGCTTTGTGGGCGCGCACCGATGTGCGCGGCCCGGCGCCGATCCAGAGCAACGCTCGGGCCGGATGCCAAATGGCATCGCCACCCCCTTCGAATCGCTCGACGGAACCATCGAGCTCAACGATCCGATATCCATTCGCTGCGAACCATGAAGCATGCGCGCCCACCTCTCGCTGGCGTGAAGGATGTCGCATTCGACTCAATACGCATATGCGTTGATTGCTAGCGTCTAGCCCGCATAGCGCGGGATTTGCAGTAAAGACCATATCTTCGCAGCCGGGCAGAGCATCCACGATGTGGACCTCCAAGCCTGCGGCCAACAACGCGTTTCGAACCTGGAGCCACTGCTCTGCCGCTGCGTGGCTGTCTGTACTGCCTACGTTCGCCTTCATGAACGGGTTTTTTATGTCGACGACTTCAAAATGGTCGGGCTGCGACATCAACACGCCACTCGGTAGTGCTTGATGCGGAAGACCGGTATTTTGTAGCGGTGGAATCATGAGGCACGCTTCCGCGAGGAATGCAGTCGATCTTGCGAGCGATCAGCGTTTCGAACAAGCGCCATATCTTACTCCGGCGATGCTATTGGCGCATAAATATGAGCGAACGGAGGCCGCGGCCGGCGCTAAGAACAAAACCATCGATCGTTCCATTACTTCTGCGAGAGAAGCGTAACAGAAATCCGCCGTCAGACGTGAACGCATCGTTGAATTGCGGATGCAGATTGCCGGCGGCTCCCTGAGGCAGATTTCGTGTCGGGTCCAGGGTTACCGTTGTCCCTTTCACGCTGAGCGTCCACGTCACGTCCAGTTCGGGACTGTAGTAATTTCCCGCCGCTCCGCTCAGTTGTCCGGCGGTTGGTCTCACCTGCGTAAACCGTCGTGCGTTCACTGCATCTTCGCCACTATCAATCTGAATGGCCGTTGCAGTACCGTTTTCGCCAATGCGGAACCGCACCGGCGTCGAGCCGACGCGAAAAGACGAGCCGGAAAGCGCGGTGAGCGGATACGCTTTTCCGGCCAGTACCAAAGAGAGACGGCCTTTACGTGTGATTACGTGAAAAACATCGCCACCTGTCTCGTCGATATAATCACCGGAGAGACCGCTCGTGGAAGTTACCGCTTCTCCGCTGCGGCCTGGAACGCGTGAAAGAACAGCAAGATGTGATTGCAAAACAATGTCCGCGACGCTCTTGGCCAACGCCTCTGCCGGTGCCCCATCTGAATTGCAGAACACGACGATCGATGTGTGCAGGTCAGGATACCGATCGAACGCCGCGCGATACCCGATCCAGGCTCCGCCGTGCGATACAAGCCGTAACCCGCGATAGTTACCGACGAACAATCCGCGCGCGTAGCCAAGACGCTTACCATTTTGCAACTGGCCCGGTGTCTGTAATTGAGAAATGAGCCACTTTCCGCCCACGCGTGGCTGATAAAAATTCTCATCCCATTTCGCAGCGTCGTCGACCGAGATCTGGACGCCGCCGTCGCCGGTCTGCTCCCAGTTCGACATGCTGTTGTTGAAACGCTGGCCGGTTCCCGGACCGTACCCAAGCGCGCGATTTGGAATCAGCATCGCATAATTGGTGCGATAGAGCGTTTGCGACATCCCGAGGGGCGCGAAGATTCGACGATGGGCAAATTCGGCTAATGTTTCACCGCTGACTCGCTTAACGATCGCGGAGAGCAAAAAGTAATTTGTGTTCGAGTACTCATATCGCGTACCGCTCGGGAATTCCAGGCTCTTTTGCCTTGTAATGAGAGCCAAAGCCTCGTCGTCTGTCGTCACTTGCTCCAGACCATAACCGGCAAGCTCGAGCAAGTCCGTGTAGTCCCGCAAGCCACTCGTATGCCACAACAGTTCATTGAGCGTAATAGGCTTTCCGTAGGACGGAAGCTCGGGAATATACTTTCGTACGTCATCGGTAAACGACAGCTTTCCATCACGCACGAGCAGCGCGATGGATGCTGCCGCAAATTGCTTTGAGGTCGATCCCACTTCAAACACCGATGCGGACGTAATGGGAACGTCGCGCTCCAGGTCGGCCATGCCGTAGCCACGAGCATAGGAAATGACGCCATTGCGGAAGACGCCAAGAGCGCACCCGGGGCTGCGTCGTGATTCATAGCTTTTAAATACTGAATCGACGCGCGAGCGCTGTTGAATCCCGAAACTCGCCGGGGCGGCCTGAGCAACGGCCGCCGTCAGCACAAGAAAGAGCGCGACTCGTCTCATGACAGTATTTTGTTTTCACCGATACTATTTTGTCGCCCTCTGCGCGATGACGCGCGGGCCTCCGCTTGTATGCCTGCTACGAACGGTGAGTGTCCCGCGATTCAGCCGCCGCTTGAGCCTTTGCGCCGGCTCCGGGCCGCCGGGACACTGGCGGGACGCGCCACTGCTATCCTCTGACCATGGACAGTCGTCCGTTGGCGCTAGGAAGGAATCGGCAGCATGATACGCACTTTTCGAGGTCTTTTGTTTACCGCTTTGCTCGTAACTCTGTCCTCCGTCACATTCGCGTTGGCAAACTCCCCTCCGATGACCGGCACGTATTCCGGAGGTACCGGGTGCGGCTTGTCCGCCGTGACGGCTGCTGCCACGAAGATTTTTGGAGCCGCTTTGTTCGTAGAGCATTACTCCGGTTCGGGGACGGGACCGACGGTCGGCGGCGGCACGTTTCGCGCCGGCGGAGTGATCTGCAGATTCCGGCGTCCGGCCGATATGCTGTACGTCAGTTTGGTCGTTACGGACAAAGCTGAACAAATTTTTCAAGATTCGCGCGGGAGCATGACGGTCAAACAGAACGGATCGGCAACGTTGGCGGAATCCCCTGGCCACGTCATCGGCTATAGCGGCGACAAGCTGATCGACGTGCGCTGGGAGATGCTTCCGTCCGGTAAGAGCAACTCGTCAGTCTCCGGAGCAACCCTAGAGCCGGTCGCGATGGCGCTTATCTGTGGAAATGGTACGAGCTGTTAGCCCGCAACTGCCCCACGTTCAATTCACATGAGGAGTTTGGTGATGAGGATTAAGGCCTTGCTAATAGCGGCGCTGGTAGCGATGCCGCAGTTACTTACACCCGCTCAAGGGCTTGCGCAGATGAGCAACAGCCGTAACGGCTGCATGAATCAATGGCTGTTCAACGGCGTTTGGCGCGCCCGGATCACCAAAGTGGAACCGATCACGGATGGTGCCAAGCAAACGGGATGGCAAGTGACGCAAACGTGGGGGAACGGAACGGGACGCGAGCTTTCGCCCGCCGATTCTTCGCTTCTTGCCGAACAGCTTGCGTTGGCGAGCGGTGCGAAAATACAAGCGGAGGGCCATCGTCAAGAGGGGCTCGCCTTTAACACTTTGGCGCCATCCGGTCAGTTTACGTACACGCAAACCTTCATCGGCAACAACGCGACCGTCGATCCCAACGACAAGCCAAAGGCGCTGGAAGTGTCGTTCGACAATAAAATCGTTTCACAATCGAACAAACCGCACTTCACTTCGAACCAATATAATTTCGATTACAATTTGACATGCGTCGCAACCGGCGCGGCGGCACAAGCACAAGGCGGTTCAACGCAACTGCTCGCGCAGAACGGCTGCATGAATCAGTGGATGTCGAACGGCGTGTGGAGAATGCGCGTCACGAAACTTTCGCCTTATCCTGCGGGGACGAAACCGGAGGATCAAGTCGCGTGGCTCGTCACGCAGACGTGGGTTAATATTACGCATGGGAAGGTCTACCCGGGAGGATTATCCGACCCGGGCAATCGCGTGGCGCCAACGAATGTGAGCGACGAATTCCTAGCCACGAAGAACGGCAACAACGCATCGACGGCCAATACCGTTGGCGGCTTCCACGTCGGCCAACGCAACGTTCCCTTCATGCCGAACGATTCGTACACGTTCGATCAACTCATCGGATGGTCGCCGTTCGATCGAACCGACACGCCGGTCCGTCTACTCGTGACGTTCGACACGGCAACGCAAAAGAAAGTGCAGCTTAGTTTTCCGGTTCCACAATACCATATGCCGGCGAATTTCCGGATCAATTTGACATGCGGAGCAGGAGCGATGAGCGTAGCGCAGCCGTCCGAATCACAGGACAACGCGACGCAACCTACTGCGCAAACACAGCAGCCGGCGAGCGCGCCCGTGCCGCAATCGACGGTCGCAACGACCCAAGCACAATCGCGCAATAGTAGTGGGCTGAAAGTCGACCCGTGCGCAATGTTGAGCCAAAACGACGTCGCTTCAGCGCTCGGAGTCGGCGCAGCAACCGTCGGCACGCCGCAACATCCGTCTGCAAATGAATGCGCCTGGGCAGTCGCCTCGCACGCCGGAGCACCTGCGCAGAACGTCGTACTTGTCGCGCAGGCCGTGCACCCTGGACCGGCGGCATGTCATGGATTCAGTTGCTTGAGCGCCGTGACGTCGGTTTTGGGATCGCATGGACTACCGGGAGTTCCGGGGCAATTCGCCGATGCGTTCAATGACGCGCAGCTTATCTCCGGACTCGGCGACAAGGCGTCGTGGAAAGATGGAAAGCTCACCGTTCTGCGCGCCGACATGGCGTTTCAATTGCTGGTTCATGGAACGGCCTCACCGGCGCTCTCTACATCTGAGGCGTTGGCTCGCGACGTTCTGGTTCGCGTTACGCCGTAATCGCTGCTAGGGCCACGCGCCGGATCGTGCGGCATGGACGCCGGCAACCGATGCCAGCTCACTGAAAGCGCGTCGCGAACGTGGGTCCGACATCGCATCGAGTTGCAGTTTCACGAGATCATGCGCGCGCTGCAGCGCGGCGGTCGCCTTGCGCTCGTCACCACGCGCATGATAGACCCGCGCAGCAGCCCAAAAACAATAATGCGGCAACACCGTGTTTTCGCTGGACACATCGGCACGCTCGACGATATCGTCGGCGGTGCATACGGCGTCATCGTGGCCCGCTTTCATTTGTGCGAGCGCCAGGTCACCCAATTCTTCAAACGTGGCCGGCCGGTTCAAACGCATGCGAATCGCAATGGCATCGTGCATATGCGCGAGTGCCGCCGTCAAATCGCCCAGTTCGCGCTCCGCGTTTCCGAGATTTGCCAGAGCGGCAGCCTCGATGACGGAGTTCGCGATGTCGCGTGAGGCCGCAAGTGCGCGCACTCCAATCTCTTTTGCTTCTTGCGGCGCCTGCTGCAGCAGTCGCACCATGCTGAGATTCGCGAGGCATGCGGCCCGCCCACGCATATCGTCGAACGCCTCGAAGATGTCGAGCGCCGCCGTGAGCGACGCACGCGCATCTTCGAGAAGCCCGAGCTGGATTTGACTGCCGGTTTGATTGAACAGCAGATAGCCGAGCTTCAGACGGTTACCTAAGGCGCGATAGAGTTCCGCAGCGGCGCTGAATTCCGCGTCGGCTTCTTCGAAGCGCAACAGGAATGAGAGCGCGGATGCAACGCGCGCGCTCGCTTCGGCTTCGCCTTCACGATCGCCGATTTCTCGATGGCGCCGTTGAGACTCGCGAGCGTCCGTCAACGCGCGCGCGAAATCGCGGCGCATAATAGCGACACCGGCGGCGGTCATCGTGACGCGAGCGATCAACGCTGGATCACCGGTGCGGTCGGCATGATCGCGCGCTTCGTCGAGCGCTTTTTCCGCCGCGGATGCGTCGCCGCGATTCACGGCAATCTCCGAAAGCAGGCAGAGCGCATCCACTTCGCCCGCAGTGTCCTTGCGTTGACGATCGATCTCAACAGCTGCTTGTCCCGCCGCGAAGGCTTCTGCGTAGTGGCTTCGGAGCATCAGATTTTGCGCCGACGCGCGCCGGCCGGCGGCTTGTCGCGCGAGATCATTGCTCGCCAGCGCCCGCTGCATCAAATATTCCAAGTACCGCGCTTCGTCGCTGAGCTCTCCGACGGCGCGCGCCCATTGCGCACGCCGCCACACGACGTCGACGCGGCTTTCATCGTCGCGCGCAAGCTGTTCGAGTGCTTCGATGTCGGCGCGCTGCGCCTCGCGATCGCCCAGGCGCGCGAGAATGCGTTCGCGCAGTCCCAGCAACAACCGTCGGCGTTCGAGGTCGCTGGTGAGTTCGAGCCCGCGAGTGGCGCTGGCTAACGCTTCTTGGTTTGCGAAGATCGCAAAACTGCGTTGCGCCGACGCAAAATAGTATTTCGCTGCCTTTTCCGCCTCGCCGCCACGGTCGTAGTGGTGCGCCAACGTTCCGACGACTTGGTCTCGGTCGCTCGATAGTCGCTCGATCGCAGCGCCGACACGGCGGTGCCACTGCGCACGCCGGGTGGTATCAATTTGGTCGTAGATCGTCGCGGCGACTAAGTGATGGCTGAAAGCAAAGGCGAAGTGAACTCGCCCCACTTCACGGACCAAGCCTGCGCCCGAGAAGTTCACTCACACTCTCGAGCACAAGATCTTCCGGTAAGCCGGATATTTCGCGCAAGAGATCGGCGTCGAACGTGGCGCCCACGACGCTGGCGATCTCGCCGATCCTGCGTGCATGCTCAGAGGCGCGACGCGTGCGAACCTCGATCATCGCTCGAAGAAACTGCGACGACGCCTCGCGAATGCCGGTTTCGGCGTTTTCTCGAAGCATCTCTGTGGCGAAAAGCGGATTGCCCCCGCTGACCGCGTGAACTTGCGTGCCGATCGCCTCTGCATCGGGCGCGAGAGTTGGAATGCTGCGAGCGAGTTCGCGGATATCGGCGTCCGAGAGCCCACCCAGCGATACGTGATGTGCGACATTCTCCAGTTGCAGCTTGCGACGCAAGGGGTGAATGCCCGGTGTGCTTTCGCCATCTTGATTTCGATACGTCGCGAGGATCAAGGCTGGAAACGCTGCCACGCGACGAGCCAGATACTCCAACGCCGACAACGTTGCTTCGCCGGCCCACTGCAAGTCTTCCAAAACGATCAGCAGTGGCCGTTGACGCGAAAGCCCTTGTACGATGGCCGTCAACCCTTCCAAGAGCCGCGAGCGCTCGTGCTCTGCATCGATCGCCGGCAAAACGGGAAGCTCCGTCTGCTGCAGCGCGATCTCGGGAACCACAGCGGCGACCGACGCTAGCCAAATCGGTCGTACTTCGAGCAACGTCAAGAACGCGAGCGCGTCGCGCAGTGCTTCAACGACCGGCTGGTATGGCACCGTTTCGGGGGAAGACGTCGTGCCGCGTAATACGCGCCCACCGTGCGTATTCGCGAGCAACGCCAGTTCGTTGGCCAGTCGCGTCTTCCCGATACCGGGCTCACCGGCAATCAGTACCGCCATGCCGTGGCCGCTCGCGGCTAATCGCCACGCTTCGGTAAGTTGTTGCAACTCCGCCGAACGTCCGACGAACGGAAACACGTTCGTGGATGCACTCGCATCGATACGCTCATGGGCCGCCGCATCCGGTAGCGCGCCGCCACGCAGCATCAGCGCCCGTAAGGCGAGCGTTTCGGGCATGAGTTCGACGTTCATCTCGTCGGCAAGACGCCGCGCGAAGAGCTCCATCTCGCGCAAAGCACCGGCACGGTCGCCGCTTTCATAGCGAATCGACACAAGCTGCCGCAACACATCTTCTCGCCATTGATCGTTGGCTAAGATGCGCTCGGCATAGTTCGTGGCGAGCGCGAATTCCCGGCGGCTGCGAGCGCGAAACAGCAAACGTTCGAGCGTCTCGATATAGTGACGCCGGTACCGATCGCGGATCGGCAATATCCAATCATCGTAAACTGAAAGCGCCAGATCGCCTTCGTACAGATCGATGGCCTGTGGCCAGCCGGATTCACCGGCTATACATCGCTCGAACTCATCGACGTCGACCCAGACACCGGCGTCCTCATTCCACCAGATCGTTTCGTCCTTCGAGTCGACATATGGCTGTTCGGATGCCGGCAGCGCGCTCGTGAGTTGATGTAAATGACGGCGCAGTTTTCCACGCGCTTCTGGTTCGCTGTCGTCGGGCCACAGCGTGAACGCGACGAGATCACGCGTAAGGTGCGCCCGACGATGCATCAACAGAAACGTGAGGAGCACAAGCGCTCGCGGCCGGCTTCGGAACGCATAGGGCTCGCCGTTAAAGTAAAATCGGGGTTGCCCCAGCAGATGAATTCGCAGGGTGGTCTCCCGCGAAATCCGCTCGGGAGCTGGATCGTCGGAATGGAAGCGCGTCGCACTCATCTGCGCACCTCACGCCGCCCTACCAAGAAAGCGGCAGCCAGCATCGATCAAAGCACCTGGTTTCAGTATAACGCGGGAGGCTGGGTCTTCGTATTCGCCGACCGGTAGCGGTGCCAAACGAAGCAGGCCCTCGTTTTTGTCCTCGGTAGCTTCGAATTTTCGGCGAAGAGCCGTCGGCCTCGTTAACTGCTAGTCAAACCGGGTATGGATCACACGTTTGGCTCCGAACTATCGTGCCGCGTTCACCGGCAACAGGCGTAACGTCCCATTAGCGCGCAACGCCATTGCGAGCTTTGCTCGTATGTGCGGCTTCTCATCCGACGAAGTTTCGGATATACGGCTGGCGGCGGGTGAAGCGCTGAGCAACGCCGTCGAACATGGGGCAACGCATCGCTCGAGCGGTTTCTCGGTGAGCTGCCTGTTTCGCAACGATGAGCTGACGATCGAGATACGAGACAACGGCGAAGGCTTCACGCAAATGCCCTCGGACGACATGCCCCTCGAACAACGCAACCGCGGATTTGGTATCTTTCTCATGCGCCGCCTTATGGACGGCGTTCACTTCGACAGAAACGGGACACTCGTGCGGCTGACGCGCCGTCACGTCAGCTAAATTTTCGCGTCAGCGATCTTCTTTTGGAGAAGCGCGATGGCGGTGCGAAGCTGCGCATCCTTTTCTACGTCTCCGAAACGCGCATCACGATTTTCATCGACGCGCACGTCGGGATCGATACCTTTGAGGTTGATGTCGCGATTGCGCGGAGTCAAGTAGTGGGCCGTCGTTATTTTGATTGCCGCGCCGTCGGGCAACGGCGTGAGCGTCTGCATGACGCCTTTGCCGAACGTCCGTGTTCCGACGAGCGCTCCAATGCCGTCATCTTGAAGCGCACCCGCCGTAATTTCGGATGCCGAGGCGGTGTACTGGTTCACCAGAATCGTCATCGGCAAGGCGACCATAACGTCATCTTGGGCGCGGTACGTCGTGTCCGGTACGCCCCGCTGTTGCACCGTCAGCATCGGTTTGCGCGCCACGAAACGTGACACAATGTCGAGCGCCGAATCAACGTAACCGCCGCCGTCATTGCGCAGATCGAGTACGATTGCGCGCGCTCCGGCATCTCTTACACGTCCGAGCGCCGTATCGAATTCAGTGGGGGTCGCACGCCCGAATGCGATGACGTCGATGTATCCGATTCCATCGGGCAGCATTTTGAAAACAACCGTCGGCGGCTGCACTTCCGAACGCGTGACGGAGACGTCCTGAACATCGTCGCTGCGTTGAATGCCGACGCGCACCGCGGTACCCGCTTTTCCGCGCAACAGTTTGCTCGCTGCATCGGTGGCGAGACCTTTCGTCGAGGCACCGTCGATCGTCGCAATGACATCGCCCTGATGCAAACCGGCATGGTCGGCCGGTGTTCCCGGAATCACGTACGAGAGCCGAATCGAGTTACTCTCGGTGTCCGGTTCGATCATGACACCAATCCCGGAGATGCGCTCCGGATCGAGAGCCTGATTGAATTCCTTGAACTGGTCCGGCGTAAAGAACGTCGTGTAGCGGTCGCCGACAGCCTTGGCCATGCCTTCGATCGCGGCGTAGGCGAATTCGGTCGGAGGGACGTGCGCGGCGGTCGCTACCGTCGCAATTGCATCGTCGATTGCCGATGCGGTGTCATCGTCGCTCGATGCCGCGCGCAGCTCTGGAACCGAGACCGCGACATTCCGCTTCTTTGCCGCATCGATCAAGGCGTTGCGCGCCCCATCCACGATTGCTTGATCGTCGATCTGGCGATAGTACGTCGTATGCAGCAAGCGAAAGCTTTCGCTCACGTCCACGCTGACGCTGGTGGGCAATTCTGCCGCACCCGCCGGCGCGGCGAATACAGCGATCAGCGCTACGGGTAAAGCGGCGCGTGTAAAACGTGACATCGACATACGGATCATTGCTATTTTTATCGTCTATTCGCTTGAAAAGGTTGAAGGCCGGACATTAAAAATGTCGCTTCCTCTACCGCCGCTTCACCGTTCGACCACCGACGGCGACGCTCACGCGCTCTGGAAGCAACCTCTTTGTACAACAAAGCGGGCGACTTGCCAAGAGCCACCCGCGGGCGCTAATTCGGTCTACTCTCCACGGAACACTTCTGGACGTGAAGTGCAGTTGATCCTCACGTTCGGTCCGTCGTCGCCAAGACTGCCAATCCCACGACGACCAGCGCCATTCCCGCAGCGTCGAGAAGGCTCGGCACCTCGCCAAGCTGCAGCCATGCGGCAATCGTTCCGACGATTGGGTTTGTCAATGTCCCCATGCTGGCGTCACGGGCCGAAAGCCGATTCAAAACAAATGTCCAGAGCACGTACGCAACGGCGGTAGCCAAGATGATGTTGTAGGCGATCGCCGCAACATAGGTGGCGCTCCACACCGTCGGCCGCTCGGGCACGATGAGAGCGACCGCCAATAGCACGGCGCCGCCCGCGAGCATTTGCCACATCGTCAAGGAATAGACGTCGATTGCCCCTTGGCGTTGAATGCGTTTCGTCAAAATGACGCCGATCGCCCAAGCGAGGCCGGCGACGAGCGCGAGGACCGACGAAAACCAGTTGCCGTGCAGTGGACCGATCATGCACGCGACACCCGCAAACGCAATGCAAATCGCGAACGTTTGCGCGCGCGTGAGACGTTCACCGAGAAACGGCGACGCGAACAAACTCACCCACAACGGCATCGTGTACGAAAGCATTGCGACCTTTCCCGCGCCGGCAGAAACGACGGCCCACGTTACCAGGCCGACAAATGCTGCGGTTTGAAATAACCCGATCCACACGTACGAGCGCAAGTGATGCGGTCGCAACGATTTGCGCGTAATTAGCGCGCCGGCTGCGAGTGCGCACCCGCCCCCGAGCGTTCGCCACGCTGCAAAAGCAAACGGCGCAGCGTCCTTGACGGCGATTTTCATGACGACCCAGTTGTATCCCCAAATGCATGCGAGCGCAGCCAGCGCAAGCAATGCGATACGCCGGTTGTTATCGGTGTGCAGCACGGCGAAGCCGATCCATGATCGCCACGCCAATTCCTGTCTCCGGTACGGTTTCCACATCGATTTGGCGTACACCGAGCGCGTCCAGCTCATGGAGATATTCAAACAGATGTACAGCAGCTTCTCGCAAGTCTCCGCTGCGCGAGAGAACGCGCACCGCATCATATCCACTTTTTGCTTCGCGGTATGCCAGAAGCGCCGCTCCGGCGCGCTCGCGGGGCGTTTCGCCACTCGAGACGATACGAATCGGCGTGCGCGGCGCGTAGTGTTGCGGTAAGCGCCCGGGCGCAAGCGGTTTTGTGTCATCGGAAAGGTCACGCGCGAGCGGTCCGGTGACGCTTTCGATATCCTCAACGGGGACTGCACCGGCGCGTAAGAGTGTAGGCTGCGGATGCAACAGGACGATCGTCGACTCGATGCCATGTTCGGTGGGACCGCCGTCGACGATCATGTCGACGCGCTCGCCTAACATGCGCGCGACATGCTCCGCGCGTGTCGGGCTCAAATATCCGAATGGATTTGCGCTCGGTGCTGCCAGGGGCAGGCCGGTACGATGGAGCAGCGCCCGCGCTACGGGATGGGCCGGCATTCGAACGGCAACCGTCGGGAGTCCCGACGTTACGAGATCCGGAATACGTGACTGTTTTTGCAGCACCAGGGTGAGCGGACCCGGCCAAAATCGCTCGATCAAGTGCTGAGCGACCTCTGAAACCGGCAGTGCGACTTGCGCGAGCATTGCTTCGTCGGCAACGTGAACGATCAGCGGATCGAACGCCGGACGACCTTTGATTTCGAAGATGCGTGCGACGGCTCGCGCGTCAAACGCGGATGCGCCCAATCCGTAAACCGTTTCTGTCGGAAACGCAACGACAGCGCCGCTGCGTAACAACGCGGCGGCGCGATCGATGATGTCGTCGGAGACTAGTGGGATTGGCGCCGCGTGACCGAGTTCACGCGAACTTGTACCACGCTTCCGCGCTGGAGATTAATGTTTTGGTGGTTATTCTTTGCTAGTAAGAAGCCGCCGGCCGCACCGAGAAATCCGCCGGCGCCGGTATGAAAGACGGTCTTTCCGATCATGTTGCCGACGAGCATGCCCGCGAGCGCGCCGCCGGCTTCTTTGGCGATATTGTTCTTGGTGTTCGTCTGCGTTTGCGTAACCGTCGTATCGACGGAATACGTGCCCGATCCGGTTACGAGCCGGGTGAATGCGAACGAAATCTTTCCGGGACGGCCCTGTCCCGCTGGTTGAACGGCGCTCACGTGGCCGTATAACGTTCCACCGACAACTGAGCCGCTGCCGTCTGCCGACGTGACGTTGGACAACGTAACGGATTGACCGACGCTCGCGTGATTGCTCGAGATATCTTGTGTGAGCGTTCCGTTGAGAAGAGAGCCGGACGTGAGAGCCGCTTGCGCTGCAATCGCCGTTGCGGCGACGACGGCGAACACGGACCCGCTGACGATGCGTAATCGCATAGAGTTCTCGTCCTCCAAAAAGAAAAAGGGTTCTCATGAACCCTTTTCCCAAGAATTGGCGGTATCCCGCACAGCGGGCAAGAGACCTACTGAACGGCGTAGACTGGGACTTTGCCTTTGATCAGGGAGATCTTGATCGTTGCGTTCGCCTTTACTTTCGAGAAATCGACCGTACCCTGAGCGGTAAGCGTCGTTTCAACGCCGTTATCCATCAACACCATAACGTGCTGCGAATCTTGAACCTTTTCGACCTTTACGACATACGTGCCGTCCGGAACGAGCGACGCATCAACCGAAGCGGCGAATGCAAACGCCGGGACAGCGACAAATGCCGCAAACACAAAACTTGCGAAAACCTTACGCACCGATAACCTCCGAAGAACTAGGACCGCGTTAGCATGCACGCGCGACCCCTTCTTTCCCTACGACAGAAGGGGCAGCTTTACGGTTTCTGCACGGAAACCGTTACGTTGCCGCGCTCGGCCAGCATAAAGACCAAGGGAGCGCGCGGCACAGAGGCAAGCGCATTTGAAACGATGCCCCCGCCCGTCGTAGTATCGAACTTTCCTCGGAAGCCCGGTGGAACCGTCAGACGGAGATTGCCGGACGTCGCTTCCATGCGAACCAGATGGCCGGCCCAATGCGGATCGAGTTGCGCATCGACGTTCCCCGTCCCAGCCGTCAATTCGATCGACGCTCGCGCACCGGACAACGCGATATCACCGTTGTCTGCCTGAGCGGTCACGAGTGCGTGCGGGCTCGTAATGGTAATGCCACCGCTCGCATTGTAAATTTCCGCCGGTGCAGAGGAATTCTCCAGTGTTACGCTGCCGCCGTACTGACGCACGCGCAGCCGAAGCGCCGGCGGAAACCGAACCTCCATCGTCGTTGTTCCCGAGCCGGTAAAGGGCAGCAATGCCGCTCCGGCGCCGTGTATGGAAAGCTTCAGCGTCGCACCTTGGCGGTTCGCTGCGAGCGTTATGGTTTGCGCGTTACGCTCGCGGCCTGAAACATGGACTTGCACGACTTTCAAGAGAGGATCCGCAATTGCGCTGGCATCGCCGCCTTGCACATCGATCTCGAGCGCAGTCGCGCCTTTGAGTGCAAACGTACGATCAACAGCAGTCTCCGCGGACGTGGAGAGCGTCGTCGCGGCAAGCGCAATGGCGCTCGCGAGAAGGAAGCGGCGCAGTTTCATCTCGGTGATTGTACCATGCTCGCCCAATCGTATGAATTCCGAACAGTATCGCGCTTCGGCCTTCGATTTTCTGCGCTCGCCCACTGAAGCAGTAACCCGACGCGATGATGTAACTTCAATGCAACGCTCGAATACGATCTGCTCGCGCAATACAATTTCAAGACTCAGCGCGAAGCATAGCTGGCGGTCTTCGACTTCATCGAGCGCTGGTACAACCCGCATCGCTGGCACTCTGCCCTCGGCTACCTGTCACCGAACAATTACTAACGCCGGATGAGTCATGCGGCGTAATGTCTAACTTGCAACCGTCCACGGAACCGAGTCAACTCCACTCCCCCTCATCGGTCGCTCCGAAAGGCTGATCGACACGCATGAAGTTTACGTAGGCCAGGCAGATAGCTCGGTCCATGCCAGTTGGCTCATTCCTGTTGATGCGCTTTGGAATCGTCCGCCGCCAACGCCACGCCTTTCCCGTGGAGGCTCAGCGACGGACGCGGTATCGGATATGTGTGGCATCCGCCGCGTTGATGACCCGCACGATCTCCAGCTCAATGCTCAGTGGCAGCGCCTCGAATAACCGTAGGCCGCTGCCAAACAGCACCGGGATTTGATGTATCTGCAACTCGTCTAACACCCCAGCTGCGAGAGCTCGTTGCGCAGTATAGGCTCCATGGACTAACACGTTACGATCTCCGGCGGCGGCTTTCGCTTGCGCCATCGCGCTCTCGATCCCGTCGTGCACATAGGTCACGAGAGGATAATTCAATACCGAAGGATCTGGAGGTCGGTGGCTAGGGACGAAAATTCTGACGCCGTGATGATCGCCACCATAGTGGTCAACCTGTTCGACTGTACGCCGCCCGGCGAGGACAGCACCGCATGCGCGCATCTCATCTAGCATCTCCCCAGCTGGACCGTCGGGCCGCTGCGGATCCCCCAGCCATTCGTGTAAACGCTTGAAGCCGTCACCGCCGGGATTGCTCGGTGAGTCGTTTGGCCCGGCGATATAGCCGTCAACCGACATCGACATGTAAAGTACAGATGCGGACACTTCCACCTCCTCTAAGGTCCATTCAAGCTGATCTCATTTTGTCCTCAGGGTATAGACGCAACTACTTTTCTCATATCAATCTTGACCTTATGTACGACTATCGACGATGAGGGGAAAGTTGGTCTTGTACAAAAATGACAATTGCCTTTGGCGTTTCATAATTGTGGTGGGAGCTTCTGCGATGAAGCGTCTGAGGGATCGCGTGAGGTGTGCCTGCTCAAAATACCCGAGACGGCTAGTGACATCCAGGATCGGGAAGCCCTCCCTGAGCAAGATCCTTGCGTAGCGTGCTCGCTCGATTTGTCGATACGTTGCGTAGTTGACACCCGTGGATCGGAGAAAGTGGCGTTGTGCGGAACAAGGATAGGTCTCTTGGACGACACAGCAACGTGTCCACCACAATCCGATTTCGTTTAGAAGCGTACTTTGCAACATGGGAGTTCAAGGCGCGCCATCATCTAACGGCATCCGATGCGGAAACGATGAGCATCGAAGAACTCCTGCGATTTGCGGGCGACGCCGACCGCCATCGATGGGAAACGCTGCGTCTGGGCTACATCGAGACGCGCGGAACGCCGGAATTACGGGAGGCAATCGCATCGTCCTATGACCGCATTGCGGCAGAGGACGTCCTGTGCTTTGCCGGCGCCGAAGAAGGCCTTTACTGTGCGATGCACGCGTTGCTTACTCGGGACGATCACGTCGTGGTGCTGGTGCCGAACTACCAGTCGATGGAGAGCATCCCGCAGGTCATCTGCGCGTTGACCGGTGTCGCGCTACGCTCGGATGAAAACTGGAACCTCGACATCGAGGAAGTTCGGCGCGCGCTACGCCCTAACACGCGAATGGTAGCGATCAATTTTCCCAACAACCCGACGGGGAAAATCATCTCCCACACAGTGTTCGACGAACTGATAGCCCTTTGTGCAGAGCGCGAACTCTATCTTTTCAGCGACGAAGTGTACCGCGGCGTTGAACGGGATGCAACGCGCCGTCTTCCGCAAGCGGCCGATCGTTACGAAAAAGCGCTATCGCTCAACGTCGTTTCAAAGGCATACGGTCTCCCCGGATTGCGCGTCGGCTGGATTGCGTCGCGAGACCGCCGCGCGCTCGACGCCATGGCTGAGCTAAAGCATTACCTTTCGATTTGCAACGCTGCTCCGAGCGAAGTCCTCGCAACCATTGCGCTTAAAGCCCGCGAGCCGATCTTTGCTCGAAATCGCGCACTGATTTCGGAGAACGTTACAAAGCTCGAAGCTTTTTTCACCGCACACCGTGAGCACTTCGAGTGGTACGACCCCGACGGTGGATGTGTCGCGTTCCCTCGCTACATCGGAGCGGACGGCGTCGAACGGTTCTGTCGCGACGCGGTCGAAGGCCACGGCGTCTTGCTAGTACCGGCATCGATGTACCGGTCGGCGTTGGCGCCCGTCCCGGACGATCGCTTTCGCATCGGATTCGGGCGGCGGGGAATCGACGACGCTCTCGTCGCGCTGGAACAGTCGCTGCGTTGACTACCGCGTAATCTCGAGTACGCCGTGCGCGGCATGGACGTGGGCGATCATGCTGACCATATACTGCGTGCGCGACGGTCCGGCATCCGCAATCGTGCGACGAGCGCACATCGCAGCCTGTTCCAATTCTAAGACGATCGTATGTTCAGCGCCGTCTTCGCTGCTCAAGAGCGTCATGCACTTCATCTCGTCGAGCGACGCTTGTATCTCGTTCAAGGCGGTCGAGACGCTGTCGAGCGCCTGCGAGGCCGGCCGGTGAACCGACGTGCCGAGGTCGTCTTCGATGCTGCGCAGACGCGACACGAGACGGGCTGTACTGGCGATAGTCATACGCTTTGCCTCCGCTACAGATAGCATAGGCGACAAGCCTGGTGTCCGTCTGTATTAACGCTGACGATATCCCGCCTGCTTGCTTCTCTCTTTATTGAATGGCTTCCGCAACGATCTTCAGGTCTTGGATGAATTGCAGCATCTCCCGATGCCGGTCTTCATCGGTCGCTCGCAGGATCGACGATGGATGCACCGTTGCGATGATGCGCGGTGCGAGCGGTGACGAGAGCATTTCGCCACGGTGTTGCGTCAATCGAAAGGCGGAGCCGAGGAGGGTTTGCGCGGCGGTTGCACCGAGCGCGACAACGAGCGACGGCTTTACTTGCCGAATCTCTGCTTCAAGCCATGGCCGGCACGCGCGAATCTCGATAACACGTGGCTTTGCATGGATACGCCGCTTTCCTCGCATGACGAACTTGAAGTGTTTTACCGCGTTGGTGATGTACACGCCCTTCGGTTCGATCCCGGCTTCGAGCATAGCATTTCGCAACAATTTTCCAGCCGGCCCGACAAACGGATGTCCTTCGCGATCTTCACTGTCTCCCGGTTGCTCACCAACGAACATCGTCTTTGCGCGCGCGCTGCCCTCCCCGAAGACCGTCTGCGTTGCGTATTTGTAGAGATCGCAGCCGCGACAATGTTCAGCGGCATCGCGCAGGGCCTTCAGCGAGTGCGAGGTGGGCAGGTAGTCCGCAGCCGACCGTTCTTGTTGCACGTAACGATGCCGTGTTAGAGCGACGGATCGGGAAGCACGCGGTATGCGACTGCCGGGACGTATTGCGTCTTGGAAATCTCCACACTCGTGGTTTTCCCAATACGCTTGGGTTTATGATATTCCGGAGTTTTGCTCCGTGGCTCGGTTGCCCATCACAGTTGACAACAAGACAGCGTTATGACCACGGCATGCTTTAAGACGTGCCCGAGGTGCTCCGGTAGTACTACGAGATGAAGACGCGTTTGGGAGGCCCTATGAAAACCATCGCCTGCGCGGCCCTTGCTATCGCGCTCGTTCCTTGCGCTGCCGCGTACGGCCAGACGCGGGCAAAAAGTCCGTACCCATCGATGGCGCCGGTCGAGAAGTACCTCATGCCGGCGGCGGCCGAGATTCCGCTGGCACGCACCGCGGCACCGCCATCGGTCTCCGCCAACGCCGAGGTTCTCGTTCTCACGAAGACGGGATATGTTGTCGCCGCCAAGGGCAGCAATGGCTGGGTGTGCTTTGTCGAGCGCATGTGGACCGCGGGTCTCGACGATCCGGAGTTTTGGAATCCGAAAGGATATGCTCCGAACTGCTTCAACCCGCCGGCGGTGCGCAGTGTACTTCCGCAGTACCTTGCACGAACGAAATGGGCTTTTTCAGGCGACACTCGCGACCAGATTGCACAGAAGGCGCAAGCCGCATACGCTACCCATCAGTTCACAAACCCCGCGCCCGGTTCGTTCTCGTTCATGCTTTCAAAGCACGCCTATTTGAACGATCAAGTCAAAGGGCCGTGGCATCCGCACGTCATGCTGTTCGTCGCGTACGATCAACTACCGACGTGGGCAGCCGGTTTCGACGGATCGCCGATCATCGCACCGCCTACATCGACAATGCGTCCGTACGAACCGTGGACAATCTTCATCCCCGTGCACCGATGGTCAGACGGCTCGCCGGACTCAAAGTAATAAAAGCCGCTAGGAATAGATTCTCCGATTACTTAGACGTTACGACGCCGATGATCGTGTAGTTACCCGCGAACGGAATCGCTTTGCCCACATCGACGGTGGACCCGTTCTTCGTGTAAAAGACGTGGTGGCCGTCCGGCGTCTTGTGGTCCCCATTCTGATCCGGTAAATGTTGCTTATACCAAGCAGCCACGGTTTCCACGGAATCCGACGTGTTAATCACATATGAACCGCCAGTCGTCGCACTCGGATGATTTTGAATATCGATCCCCAACACATGGTTAGGATACGGCGGGACGTGATGGAACGCGGCCAGCGAATTGACCGACTTAGTGGCGGCCGCGGCAGGCGATGCAAAGCCGCAGACGACCGCGCTTAATGCGGTTGCGACGACCGCCGCTCGTGCCAGCAATGATAGTTTCATTGAAACCTCCTTCACACGGGACCATCGTAGCGCGGCGCCGTGCGCGCAACGTGCGAGAGCGGGAAGCTAGAGCCCAGCCTTCCCCTGCGGGCACGCCGGCCGTACGGAGGCGCGCTACACTGGCGCCATGATAAAGCATCTTGTTCGCGCCGCGTCGGCGGCCTTCGCTCTCACCGTTCTTGTTCAGCCGGCGCTGGCTCAAGAATCCGACATACAGACTGATGGGGCGCTCCCGCTGTATCCGCGTGGTCACGCCGTGGAGAATATTCCGCCCAACGCGATGAGAGCGGGCGCTCCCTTCAATCAAACGACAAACGACTCAGTGCAGTTCGTTGATCTCTGGTTCAAATCACATCTGCCAAAGAATTGCTCTAGGGTCGCGGCAAACGGTGGCGTTCGGTGGTCTTGTTCTGCGGGATACATCGTGATTCAGAAGCACGACGGCACGTTTATCTCGTACATTCCAAGCTCCGTGCAGTTCACCGAGCCGGCGCATTGAGTTTAAAGAAAGGCGATTGAGCAGAGCGCCCTTTTTGCATTTCCTGCGGGCTATGGGTGGAAAAGCTGCGACGCAGCTCGTGACGGTACGCGCGCGGCGGAGCCCGTCATGCGAGACGTTCTGCTGCTACATGTGGCCGACTACGTTGCATGCACCGGCAATCTTGTTCAAGACGGCGGTGAGTGCCCCGACCTGCGCGCCACCCACGTCGGCGCTATTCGCTAGGTCGTCGAGCGCAGCTATGACGCGATTGGCGGTTCTTCGACCTTCCGCGGAGAGCACCAGCGCAAAGTTTCTCCGATCGGATTCGCCAATTTGACGGCGCAGAAGGCCCTTTCGTTCCAACCGGTCGATGACGCTGGTCAGTGTAGATCGTTTGTGCAAAAACATGGCGTGTACATCGTTGATCGTGCTATCACCGCCACGCCCGAGCTGCAAGAGCACGACCGCCTCAGCCTGAGTCACTTCTCCGTCGAGCATTTCGTCGAAGTACAGTCCAAGCGCATGAACGGTGCGATGAATCGCTGCGACGGTATCGAGCAGCGCTACGTCGTGCTCGTTGACATTACTACGATTTCGTACTATCTTCTTTCGCATGAAGCAACTACTTTGCCTCCTCGCACTTCTGAGCCTTGCCGGCTCGCGTGCAATGGCAGCTCCGCAGGGTTCAACCATGACGAAAGAAACAAGCTTTGAATTGCATCTGCACGCGGCGCCGGCCCTCGCATTTCCGTTTTTCGACCCCGTGAACGAAACAAAGTGGGACCCGCAGTGGAAACCGCAGTTCCTTGGAAGCCGTATCGAAGAAGGTCTGGTCTTTTTGGTGGGGGACGGGCCCGATCGCACGACGTGGCTGGTGAATCGCTACGAGCCAAACATGTACCGGATAAGCTATGTCGTCGCGGCGTCCTCGACGCTCACGCAGATCAAGATTGCCTTACGTCCCAGCGGCGCCGGTTCGATCGCAACTGTGACGTACGTCAAAACTGCGCTAGATCGCGATGGCATTCCGATGGTGGACCACTTCGCCCGTCACTTTCCCGCCGAGCGCGAGCACTGGGAGTCGGCCATCAACGCCGCGCTTCAACCCTGACCGCCTTACGGCGAGGATGAGATGTGGTTTGTTCACTATTATTTCAAGCGGTGCCACGCGATGCCGCCGAAAAAAGAAAACCCCCGTAGATACGAGGGTTTTATGGTAGCGCCAGCGGGAATCGAACCCGCCTCTCCACCGTGAAAGGGTGATGTCCTAACCGATAGACGATGGCGCCGCGGTAGGCCGCCCTCATTCTTACCTTCTTGAGCCGCGACCTGTCAACGGCATTAGTGGGCCTGGTAGGATTCGAACCTACGCACAACCAGTTATGAGCCGGGCGCTCTACCGCTGAGCTACAGGCCCGTTGACCGCGGACTTGGGTTCGACTAGCGCGGCCGGAAAGCCCGTAGCGCCGATTTCCCTGGATAGCGCGCCGCCGGACCGAGCTGATCTTCGATCGCCATCAGACGATTGTACTTGGCGACCCGGTCGCTGCGGGCGAGGGATCCGGTTTTGATTTGTCCCGCAGCGGTGGCAACGGCGATGTCGGCGATCGTCGTATCTTCCGTTTCGCCCGAACGATGAGAGATGACGCTCGCGTAACCGGCCTTGTGCGCCATCTCAACCGCGTCGAGCGTTTCGGTCAGCGTACCGATCTGATTGACTTTGATCAGAATCGCGTTTGCGACACCTTCGTTGATGCCGCGCGAGAGCCGCTCGGTGTTTGTTACAAACAGATCGTCACCAACGAGTTGCACCCGATCGCCGATTGCTTCCGTCAGCTTTCGCCAACCGTCCCAATCGTCTTCAGCAAGACCATCCTCGATGGAGACGATCGGAAAGCGTTCGCAAAGATCGCGATACAACGCAACCATCTCATCGATTGAGAGTCCGCGTTGCTTGTCGTGAGCGTAGTACTTTCCATCCTGGAAAAACTCGGTCGACGCCGGGTCGAGTGCAATGGCAATGTCGTCGCCGGGCTTGTACCCCGCGCGTTCGATCGCTTCGCACAGCAGTTTCATTGCGTCGTCAATCGATGCGAGCGGTGGCGCGTAACCGCCCTCGTCGCCGACGAGCGTCGGCAGGCCGCGCTCGTGCAACACACTGCCCAATGCATGAAATACTTCCGAGCCGTAACGGACAGCCTCGGCGAGCGTCGGTGCGCCGACCGGCATGACCATACATTCCTGAAATTGCAACGCGCCTTCGGCGTGCTTTCCACCGTTAATAACGTTCATCATCGGAACCGGTAATAGAGCGGCCGACGGACCGCCGAGATACCGGAACAACGGTAGCGCCAAGCTCGATGCGGCAGCGCGCGCAACGCCCAGCGAACACCCGAGAATCGCGTTCGCTCCCAAACTGCTCTTGTTCGGCGTGCCGTCGAGCTCGATCATTTTTTCATCGATCTCACGCTGCGCGGTCGCATCCAACCCTTCGAGCGCCGGACCGAGCGTATCGTTCACGGCGGCGACGGCTTTGCGTACGCCTTTACCGTTGTAGCGCGCCTTGTCTGCGTCGCGTACTTCGGCCGCTTCGTATGCGCCGGTCGACGCACCCGAGGGTACCATCGCCTCTTCGAGCGCGCCGAAACTCGTCGCGACACTTACCGCAACCGTCGGGTTTCCGCGTGAATCCAAGATTTCACGTCCATGCACCGCTTCAATGAGCGGTCTGCCGGCGCCGCGCAGCGATTCAATCGACATTCGCGTGGACTAGTCCGCGAGCCAGCGCTGGAGGTCGTGCTTGCGCGATACGAATTCGTTTGCGTCGAAAAAAATCTTCAGCTCGCGTTCGGCACTGCCCTTACTATCACTACCGTGTACCATATTGTAGCCGATCGTTTGGCCGAAGTCGCCGCGAATCGAACCAGGTGCCGCCGATAGTGGGTTCGTTGCGCCGATCATCTGACGCATACCGTCGATCACCCCTTCGCCTTCGACCGCCATTGCGACCAATGCGCCGCTCGTAATGAACGAAACGAGATCTTTGAAGAACGGTTTGTCTTTGTGTTCGGCGTAGTGTTCGCGAGCTTTGTCACCGGGAAGTTGCATGAGCTTCATCGCGGTAATGACGTATCCGCGGCGCTCGATGCGTGAGATGACTTCGCCGACGAGCGATCGCGACACCGCGTCGGGCTTACAGAGGATGAGGGTCGTTTCTAATGCCATAGCAGGCCCCGAATACGGCGTAAGCGCAAGCCTTCCTAGCATGGCCGATTCCGAACACCCGTACGCATCGGTGGAACGCGAGCTTCGCGGGACCGCCTTTTCGTCGATTCGGTACGTTCGCTCCACCGGAAGCACGAACGATGATGCTGCGCCCTTACTCGGGGACGAATCGCATTACGGTACGACTATCGTCGCAGAACAGCAACTGCACGGTAGCGGTCGCAAAGGCCGGACATGGCTCGCGCAACCCGGTACGTCGTTGCTCTTTACGACCATCTTGCCGCGCTCGATGGCGACCTCGAATCTGTGGATTGTCCCCTTCGGTGTTGCGATCTGCGTGCGCCGCGCGCTTGTTCTCAGCGGCATACCCGCACACTTGCATTGGCCCAACGACTTGCTCGTTGCGGATCGGAAGGTATCCGGCATTCTTTGCGTCTCGCGCATTTCCGGCGAGCGATCATGGGTAGCAGCCGGTGTCGGCATCAACGTGCATCGCACGCCCGATGCTGCATTGGGAATCGACCCTCCGCCCGCTTTTTGCGACGATATCGCACCCGTCGATCGCGCAACGCTTCTTCGAGACGTGCTGCTCAACTATGAGATCTGGAACGATGCACTCGACATGCCGCCGCGTATCGCACGCGTCTGGGAACGCCAAGCCGGTTTGCCGGGCGCCCGCTATCGCATTCTCAAAGACGGCGCAACCAAACCAATCGAGGTTACGGCACTTGCACTTGCCAACGGCGGCGGACTGCTCGTGGCACACGACGATGGCACGCGCGAGACCGTCGCGTTAGCCGACGCTCGCGCGTTGCGCTGAGCGCCGCTATGGCGCAGCAGCGCCGTAGAACTTCGCCAAATCGCTTTTGAACGCCGCCAGCGACGGTTGATGCATGTACACCATGTGCCCGGACTCGTAGTAACCGAACGTGACGTGCGACCGCAATTCCTCGGGTAGACCGAGATGCGAGAACGTCCACTCTGCTGCGCCGAACGGCGTCGCCATGTCATAATAGCCGGCACCGACGAACACGCGGAGTTTCGAATTGGTCGTCATCGCTTCTTGCAGATCGGGACTCGTCGTGGGTGCTAGCCAACCGAAGATCGACTTGCGCGTGAAATCCCAATTTTGATTCACGTCACCGTTGATCTGCTTGTACGTTTCTTCCGACTTCCAATTCAGTTCGTTTCGCGCGTAACTAAGGAACATCGATTGATACGCTCCGCTCGAGGCGCTGTCCGACGGATCGTAATCCGCTGAATCGCCGAGCGTGTCCAAATCGTATCCCGTATAGCGTGCATCGAGACGGCCCGTCGTTTTGCCGGATTCGCGCATCAGTTCCTTTTCGAAGCGCTGCGGCTGCACGCGTAAGTCGGCCTGCTCGATGTAATGCGCATTGAGTCCGATCAATTTCGAAAGCTGCTCGGCGATCTGCACGCGTTGCGTATGCGAAAGGCGCGAGCCTTGCACCAGCGCATCGGCATAACTATCGTTCGCAAAGGTTCGTGCTGCCTCGACCGCGCTTTGCAGAGAGCCTTTGTTCGCGGATGAATCGTGATACCAGCGAACGGCCGCTTCGGTCGGCAAATACGTGATGTATGCGAGATCGTTCCCCGGGCCCGGTGCGATCGTCGCAAAATCGAGCACCGACGACAACAGCACGACGCCGTTGAATGCCATGTTACGGTTTTGCAGATAATCGACCAGCGCAGCAGAGCGCGGCGTACCGTAGCTCTCACCGAGCAAGAACTTCGGCGAGTTCCATCGGTCATTCAGCGTGACGTAGCGCTCGATGAACTGTCCGAAGGCTGCGGCATCCTGATCGATTCCGTAGATGCTCTTTCCGTCGATCCCCGGCATCACGCGGCTGTAGCCGGTTCCCGGTGCATCGATGAACACCAAATCGGATTGGTCGAGCAACGTATATTGATTGTCGACCAGTTGGTACGGTGGTCCACCGGCGCTCTCCGCATTGGGAAATGCGATCCTGCGCGGTCCCAGCGCGCCCATATGAAGGAAGAGCGATGCAGCTCCCGGGCCGCCGTTGTAGAGAAACGTGATCGGACGCCGCGAACGGTCCGCCCCATCTTGGGTGTAGGCAACGTAGAAGACGCTCGCCTCAGGCTGCTCCTTGTCGTTTTTCAACACGAGCGTTCCGGCGGTCGCGGTATAGACGATCGTGCGTCCACCAACCGATATGTGATGATGCGTTACCGATCGCTTCTCTTGCGGATTCGGGGTGGCATGATGCGGAGCCGGCGTGGCCTTCGGTGCCGCATCGACCACCGAAAATGCCAATGAAAACGCGCATAGCGCCAAAGAGAGCGTAGAACGAACTCGCATGCGCAACGATTGAGGGCCGCATCGCAGCGGCCCTCTTTTTTTTACTTGACGACCCCGCCGAGCGCGACCCCGGCGCCTGAGAGCGCCGACTTCGCTTGCGTTTCCGCCCCTCCGTCGATGGTCAGGCAGAGGTTCGAAGCGGAACTGACCGTCGCGGGCCTTGGAATCATCCGCGCCGCTATGCCGGCATCTTTGAGCGCTTTCGTTGCGATCATCGTGTCGGCGTTGCTTCCGAAGAACAAAATGAGGTCGGCCATCTTCTTTTGAGCCTAGCTTCCGGATTCGCCGGTGACGAGCCGCTCCAACCCCTCGGCGACACCGTTCAAATCGTCCACACGATGTACGGCTTGTTGCATACGGTTGCTCATCTCTTGAGAAAGGGTGTCTATCACGATCATATCGCTGTACAGTTCGTCGTTGACGGACTTCAGCTCGCCGATCTTTCCGTTCGCGCTGCCGTTTGTCGCCATTTCGGCAATAAGCACGCTGCTGCGCTCAACCGCCGCGCGGGTCATTGCAACGTGATCGCCGGAGACTTCGCTTCCAACGATCGCGACGCGAAGTTCCTTCGCCGCGGAACGAACCTGGTGGCTTCGATCGGCCAGCGTATTTGAAAGACGTTGCACGATCGGGATCGCAAGCGCAAGGGCCAGAATGGCCGCAACGATTCCCCAAATCAGCAGCGTGCGGGTCATGTCGTTGATGATGCCGTTGATCTGCGACATCGGAAAACCATACCAGCGGGCGCCGATAACCGCGTTTTGATCGTTGAGAACCGGTTCGATGTGTGCCATGTACTCGGTTCCGCTCTGAATGTCCGTACCCGTAAACGGCTGACCCGTTTTCACGACGTTCGCCGCTGGACTGTCCTGCTGATCTACCGTGCGTGTGCCGTCGGCGCGTTCGATCGTACTCGAGACAATGGCGTCGCCTTGCAAAAGCGCCGCGGATCCGCCGAGCGCGGTTGTCGCTTGATCGACCAGATCATAGTAGTGGTTCAGTAACAAGCCGCCGTATATGGCGCCGATCGTTCGTTCGTTTTGATCGCTAACCGGAGCTGCTGCAACGATTGCGAGCCCGCTATCGAAGTGTTCTACGGCTGTTTTTCCATCGGTCGAAGCGATTTGGGAGAGCGCCTGCGGCGCAAGTCCCTCACCAGCGAGCATCGTTCGATCGAGAAGCGCCGCGGTGCTCACGGTCTCTCCGGAGAGCGCCCGTTGAATGACCTTGTCCGATTTCAGATTCCCGGCTTGCGGACCGTTCGCTCGTGCAATCACTCTGCCGTTTGCGTCGACGACGGTGAGAAACGACAGGTTGGAGGTTCGCATCGTATTGCTGAGTTGATCTTGCAGCGATGCGACATCGCCGGACGCGAGAGCCTTACGCAGCGCCTCACTGACCGCGCCTTGCGCGACGAGCAACCGGATCTGATCCTTGCGCGAGTCGAAATAGCCGCCAAACGCGCCAGCACCATTGGTAACTTGTCCTTGGCCGAGTTTGTGCAAGTCCGCATTGAGCACCAGACGCGCTGCAACGACACTGATGACGAAAAACAGGACGATTGCACCGATGATCGTGCCTAAGAGACGAACGCGAAGACTCATCTTCATACCGAACCTTCCTCCATGCCGGTATCGCTGAGCTTGAATTGCCCAAGATTCCCGTCGATCTCGCAGGCGAGATCGTTCATTTGATCGACCGACGTCAGCATGCGTTGCGCCGCATCGGTGACTTCCTTATTAACGTACGTCAAAACCTCGACCGACGACGCATTCTGCTGTGATATCGATGAGATATCGGAGAACGCTTTGTTCACGTCGTCGGACTGCGACGCCATGGATTGCGTCGCTTTGAGATTGAGCGCGACGGATTTCGTGATCTCTTCGATCTGGCGGATCACTTGATACGAGTTTGCGCTCATCGCTCGCGTAACCGAGCCGATTTCGCCGATCTGTTGATTTGACGTCAACACCGCAGAAACGATGTCTTGCAGCGCGCTCGATGCGAGGCCCGTGCTATTGGCGCTCTCCTCCACGCGATCGGTCAACCGTTCCATGGCGCCCACGACCTCGGAAATAACCGACTGAGTCGATGAAATATGCGCCGCGATTTCTTTTGTTGCTTGCACGCTGCCGTCGGCCAGTTTGCGAATTTCACTCGCGACTACCGCAAAACCACGGCCGTGTTCGCCGGCCCGAGCAGCTTCGATCGCGGCGTTCAATGCAAGCAAATTCGTTTGCTCCGCGATGCGGTCGATCACTTTAACGATGTCGCCGATCTGCTCGGAATTCACGCCGAGCTGGCGAATATCGCCCGCGAGATCGTTGATCGTCGTGCGAATCGTGTGCATACCGTCGACGATCGTTCCGATCGAGGAACCGCCACGCTGTGCCGTGCGCGACGTTTCATCGGAGATCGTTTGCAACGAACCAACTTGCGCGGCGACTTCCTCGATGGAACTTGCCATGTTGGAAACTGCGAGCGCCGCCTCGTCCAAGCTTCGCGTCTGCTGCTGCGCCGACGAAGCGATCGTCGAAATCGCTTCGGTTAGTGCGAGGACCTTGCTCGTCGCTTGCGCGACGATCGTGGCCTGCTCCTGAACGCCCTCTTCAAGCTGGCCTTGGGCGACGGCGGCGCCTTCGATAACCGCGAGCGCCGTCGACGCCGTCGATCGGAGATCCGAACCGGCCTCACCGAGGCTCGACGCGCTCGAGTGCAGTTGCCCCAAAAATTCTCGGATTCCGAAGATGAGCTTGTTCAAGGCGATCGCAAGATCTTGAAGCGCCGCATCGCTGACCGCGATATTCTTTGTGAAATCGCCTTGTGAAACTTCGCGAATGCCCGATGCAAGCGCGGCGATGCTGGTATGCATGGCCGCAGCTTCTGCACGGGGCAACGCGCGATGGAAACTTCCGCTGCGCAATGCACTACCCGTCGCATCGCTGAGAACCGTGACGCCGTCTTCGCCTTGGAGCAGCGCGCTCAGCGTACAACCGCCGATGATGAGCAGCGTCGCGGCCGATACGGTGCCCGGATGGGTCCAATGGGCGTAGAGATCGACAGCGGTGGCGAAGACGGTTATGGCGACGCCACCCTGCAGGCCGGTGAGGGCGGCACACGCGGCGACCACGATCAGGATCGGAACCTCGACGGGTTGGGGCACGCCGAACCATGCCAGGATGGCAGCGATAAGCGTGGCAGCGGCCACGATTGCCAGTCGCGCCGGACGTGTCAGCCGGGCACGCAAGGCGGCAAGGTAAGCGGAGATCACGGCGCCCCTCCGGGTTCCAGTGCGGAAATGCACGCATCGACACCGCGCAAAAGCGTGCCTTCTTCTAAAAGAGTCTACGGCTAAAAGGGGCGCGTTCTTTAGCGTTCGTTACGCGCCCGGCCGATGCGCCGGTCGCAAGTCTCGCAGAAGTGCGACATCTTGTTGTCGCTCTCGAAGATGGAATTGGAGTAGTACATTGCGCACCGCGCGTTGTAGCAGTGCTTCAGGCCGAAAGCGTGACCCAACTCGTGAACGCATTCCTTGAGGGTGCGCTGAAACGCGAGATTGGGATCGGGCTCTTCAGCGTAAAACTCCGAGCGCAATCGATGAAGGGAAACGGCGGCCTGGCCTTGCGTCTCGTCCGCGTCGCCAAAGATGAAACGATGCGACGTCTTATAGAGATCGAAATCGGTTATCGCTAGAAGGATGCCGCTCGCGTCGGGAAAAGCGCGGCGCACGCGCGTGAAGAGCGTCGGCAAAAAGAGTTGGCCTCGAGTGGAGTTCAACGCGCTGCGCGGAACGGCAAGGGAACGTTCCACCTGCACTGTTGCAAGAAATCGTTCCTCCAAACACGTCGCAAGCCGGTCGGAAAACGCAACGTCGACGCTGTTAATGGGAACGATTCGGATGCGAGACTCCATCTCGATGCCCCGTCTTCGACGGCGGGGGACGGAAAACTTGTCGATCATTGCGAAAAGCGTATGCATGATCGTCGGCATCGGTATCGATCTCGCCGAGGTGGAACGCTATCGCTTCGATGAGCGAAGCCTCGCGTGGTTCGCGCGCAAGATCTACACCGAGGAAGAGATGCGATACGCAATGCGCAAGCGACACTGGCCCGAGCGGCTCGCCGGATTCTTCGCCGCAAAAGAAGCGACGCGTAAGGCGTTCGGACATTGGATTCCATGGCGGCTCGTCGGCGTTTCGCACGAGCACAGCGGCAAACCCATTATTCGCCTCTACGGCGACGCGTCGCACCTGCTCGCTCGGCGAAAGATCGCGCAAGTATCACTGACGATCACGCACTCGGCCACTACCGCAGCAGCCGTTGTGATCCTCGAACAATGATCTTTGTAATGACGCCCGACGAAATGCGCGCGGCCGACGCACAGGCATGTGCGGAGAGTAGTGCCAGCGCCTTGATGCGCAATGCGGGCGGATGCATCGCGGAATTTATTCGCAAACACTATACAGCCGCGCGGGTCGTCGCTTTTGCCGGACCGGGAAACAACGGTGGCGATGCATTTGCTGCGCTTGCCGAATTGCCGCCGTCGTATGAGCGAATCGTGTACGCGGCCGAAGTGGCCTCCGATAGCGAGGCGCGGCGCGATGCCCGAAAGCGGGCCGAAAACGCCGGCGTTGCAATACGAGCGCTTCCGGCTACGCAAGAAGAGAGTACAAGCGCTCTATCGGGCGCTTCGGTGGTCCTTGACGGACTCTTTGGAACGGGCGCGCGGCTGCCGTTGCCGGCGCAGTACGGTCCGGTGATACACGCGCTGGACAACCATGCCATTCCCGTTGTCGCCATCGATATTCCAAGTGGCATCGATGCAGCAACCGGTGCTCTAAGCCCAGCGACCGTCCGGGCACATGCCACCATTACACTGGCCGCGCTTAAACCAGGACTTCTGCTCCAGCCGGCGCGCGATTTCTGCGGTGATGTATGGCTTGCCGACATTGGCATTTCGGATGCGCATCTCTCGGCGCACGCGAAAACGTTCGCGGCGCTCGATGACGAGGCGATGCTCGATCTGCTGCCCTCGCGTGCAGAAACTTCGGACAAACGGAGCGCGGGCGCTCCTCTTGTTATCGCAGGTTCCGAACAGTTTCCCGGCGCTGCGGTGCTCTGTGCTCGCGGCGCCGCACGAGCGGGTGCCGGATACGTCACCGTTGCTGCACCTCATAACGCGGCCGCTACGCTACGCACGCATCTCGTCGAGCAAGTCGTGGTGACGATCGCCCAGTCGTCGCCCCAAGAAGCGGCGGAAGAACTGCTCGACGTCGCTAAGCACAATACCGCGATCGCGGTCGGACCGGGATTGAGTTTGGACGAGTGGACGGGCACGATGTTGCTCCATTTCCTGCAACGCGTGCATCTGCCCGTCGTCGCCGACGCAAGCGCGCTCTTTCACCTCGCGAAGAATCTGGACGTCCTGCGCGACAAGGCCGCGGTGCTGACGCCGCATGCCGGCGAATTTGCACGGCTCTCCGGCAAAGGCAGCGTCGCCGAGAGCGAGCGCGTGGCACGGCTGCGCGAGTTCGTTGGCCGTACCGGCGTCACGACCTTGCTCAAAGGGCGTTCGACGCTGATCTACGACGGCACAACGATGGACATCAACACGACCGGAACGAGCGCGCTCGCTACGGCCGGCACCGGCGATGTGTTAACGGGAATGATTGGGACGCTCCTGTCGCAGGGTCTATCGCCGTTCGATGCTGCTCGCACTGCGGCGTACTGGCACGGCCGCGCAGGACGCTTGTGTGCGGCACGACGGCGTGCCGGCGTAACGTCGGGTGATCTCCCCGACGCCCTCGGTGACGCGCTGCCTACGCGATATCCGCGACGAGCGCTACGACGCGTTGTTCCGTTCTGATGCGATGCATCAACAGCGCAACGATCGACTCGACGTCGTCATCGAAGGCGGACGAAAGCAGCGCCCGGTCGTCGGCGCGGTGCCAGCGGCGTAAGAATGTGTCGAAGTGAATCGAGAAACGGCCCTGCTCTTCAAGCATTTCGACGATCGAGACGCGCCGGCCGGGCTCACGTTCGCGCATCAGGAGGCGGTACCCGAGGTGAACGTCGAGCGCAAGATGCGCTTCGATCGTTTCGCAGAACGCGCCGAGCGCCGCATGAATAGATGCCGCATCGGATTGCTTTGCTTGCAGCAATCCTGAAATTCTCAGATGCAAGAGTTCGTGACGCTCGGCCAAGAAGGCCGATGACAATACCATGAACGGCCACCCCCGTCCGCTTAGAATACTCTACTTTTAGCGATTAAGCTACCGGTGGCCGACTATAACAGGGCACGAAGGCCAGCCTCGTCGATCACCGGCACGTTCAAGGCCAAAGCCTTTGCCAATTTGCTTCCGGCGGCCTCGCCCGCGACGACGTAGTCGGTCTTTTTGCTGACCGATCCGGTCACTTTTCCGCCTGCATTCTGAATGAGCTCCGCCGCCTCGTCTCGGGTGAGCGACTCCAACGTCCCGGTCAGGACGAACGTCTTTCCGGCCAGGGGTCCGTCGGAGCGGCGACCACCGCGGGCTGCCTCGAGCAGAACGCCGCTCTCCCGAAGGCGCGCCACCATCTCTCGATTGGCCGGCTGCTGAAAGAACAGCCGGACACTCGAGGCGACCTCAGGCCCGATGCCTTCACTTTCGCGGAGCTGCTCTTCACTTGCGGCCTCAATGGCATCGATCGACCCGAAGTCGGCCGCGAGAATCGCCGCCGTTTGCTCGCCCACGAAACGGATTCCGAGCCCAGTAAGCACCCGCGCTAGACCGCGGCTCTTGGATGCGTCAATCGCCCCGAGCACATTGGCAACGGTCTTCTCACCCATCCTTGGAACGGCGGCCAACGCTCGCGCATCGAGCGCATAGATGTCCGCGATATCGCGCACGATGCGCATCGTCGTGACTTGCTCGGCGAGCACGTCTCCAAACCCTTCGATATCCATAGCACCGCGCGACGCGAAGTGGCGAACGCGCTCGTAGAGTTGGGCGGGGCATGACGCGTTCGTGCATCGCGACATCGCTTCACCCTCCGGATGATCGACCGCCGCGCCGCACACCGGACACGTGTCCGGCATTTTGAACCGGCGTTCCTTACCCGAACGCTCGCTCGTGATTGGGCCCACAACGCGCGGGATCACGTCGCCCGCGCGCGTGACCAGCACGGTATCGCCGATGCGAATATCGTTGCTTGCAATATACTCTGCATTGTGCAACGTTGCGCTCTTTACGGTGACGCCGCCGATTTGCACCGGCTCGAGCACCGCGTTCGGATTCAGTGTTCCGGTTCTTCCAACCGTAACCGCGATCGCCGTCAACTTGGTGCGCGCTTCCCGCGGCTTGAATTTGTACGCAACGGCCCAACGCGGATCGCGTGCAACGGCCCCGAGCTTTTCTTGCGTCGCCAAATCGTCGACTTTGATAACGACGCCGTCGATCTCGTAGTCCAACTCGTCGCGCGCGCGTTCCCAGCGCTCGCAGAATGCGATGACGTCGTCGATAGCGGGCGCGGTGCGGATATGTTCGTTGACGTGAAATCCCAAATCGCCAAGCAGTCCGAGCGCCTGAGATTGTTTTTTGAGCTGTGCACGCTGCGGTTCCACGATCGCAACGGCATAGGCAAAAAACGACAAACGGCGCTCGGCCGTGAGCTTTGGGTCCAGTTGGCGAACGCCACCGGATGCGGCGTTGCGCGGATTGGCGAACACGGGCATTCCCGCCCGCTCGCGCTTCCGGTTCAACGCTTCGAAATCGCTCTTGCGCAAATAGACCTCGCCGCGCACTTCAATGAACTCCGGCGCCCCTTTACCACCGCGCAAGCGCAACGGAATCGTTGAGACGGTCCGCAAGTTCGGCGTCACCTCTTCACCGACGCGCCCGTCCCCACGCGTGCCGCCGCGTTCGAGCACTCCAGCGCGATAGTCCAATGCGATCGCAAGACCGTCGATCTTCAATTCACAAACATACGTTACCGGCCCGCCGCTCAGCTTACGTACGCGCTCGTCAAATGCGCGCAGCTCATCAGCCGATACCGCGTTTGCCAAGCTGAGCATCGGCCGCGCGTGCTGATATGGTGCGAAGCGTTCGGATGCCGCCGCACCGACGCGCTGCGTCGGCGAGTCGGCCGTCCGCAGGTCGGGATACCGGCTCTCGAGTTCGATCAACTCCCGCAGGATCGCGTCATATTCCGCATCGGTGATTTGCGGATCGTCGAGCACGTAGTACCGGTGGTTAGCATCTTCGATTTGCGCACGCAGATCTTCCGCGCGAGATTGGATATTCTTCGCCATACGCATTATCGCGATTTCGGAGTTGCTATTTGTATAGGGTATCCGTCCGGGTCAGAGATCACCGCGACGCGCCCAAACGATTCGTCGTAGGGATCCTGGAAGATCGGTACCCCCATCGAGGCTGCGTCCGCGACGAATTTATCGACGTTACCGACGGAAAAGCCGAGTTGCAGCGATCCCGGGCGCACTGCGAGTAGTTCACTACGCGCGTGCAAGCCGAACGACGTACCGGGAGCAAGTTCGAATTCGACCCATTGCGGCAGCTGATCGGCAAGAATCTTCAATCCCAAAACGTTGCGGTAGAAATCCCGCGAACGCGCAAGATCGGAGCATACGAGCATTGCGATCGAAAACTTAGCCATAGCGTACAGAGCTATGCTTCGACGGCGACTCTTTCACCCTTCGCAAGATCATCCAAAACGCGCCGGTTTTCGCGCTCCATGCGCTCCAATTCGAGCTCGTTTGGAAGATGGTGCCCGACGGCGCGCTGGTCTTCAAGCACCGGTCCGAGATATTGTCCGGTAAACGATTGCGAATTACGCGACAATTCTTCGGGTGTACCCGTCCCCACAATCGTGCCGCCGCGATCTCCACCCTCAGGTCCGAGATCGATCAAATAATCGGCCGTTTTGATAACATCGAGATTGTGCTCGATCACGAGCACGGTGTTTCCGGTCTGCACCAAGCGCTGCAATACTTCGAGAAGTTTGTGGATGTCCGCGAAGTGCAAACCGGTCGTTGGTTCGTCGAGTACATAGAACGTTCGCCCCGTCGAACGCCGCGAGAGTTCGGTCGCAAGCTTTACCCGTTGTGCTTCACCACCCGAAAGGGTCGTCGCGGGCTGCCCCATCTTGATATACCCGAGACCAACTTCGCAGATCGTCTTGAGCTTGTTATGGATGCGGGGAATCGTCGCGAACAACTCATTTGCTTCATCGACGCGCATCTCGAGGACGTCCGAAATCGTCTTGCCTTTGTAACGCACTTCCAACGTTTGTGCGTTGTAGCGCTTACCCTTGCAGACTTCACATGGGACGTACACGTCGGGCAAGAAGTGCATCTCGATCTTGATGATGCCGTCGCCCTGGCACGACTCACAACGCCCGCCCTTGACGTTGAACGAGAAGCGTCCCGGCGTGTAGCCGCGAATCTTCGCTTCCGGGGTCATCGAAAAGAGCTCTCGCACGAGATCGAACGTACCGGTGTAGGTCGCTGGATTTGAACGCGGCGTCCGTCCGATCGGCGATTGATCGATGACGACCATCTTGTCGAGCTGATCTGCGCCCTTTACGGTCCCATACGTGCCGCCGGCGGGCTGGCCATGCAAATGCTGGTTCAGCGCGCGCACAAGCACTTGATTGACGAGCGTCGATTTCCCGCTGCCGCTGACACCGGTCACCGCGGCCAACGCACCGATCGGAAACTTCACGTCGATGCCCCGCAAGTTGTTGGCCGATGCCTTTTTCACTTCGAGCCAACCGCGAGCGGCGCGCCGCCGTTTCGGAATCGGAATGAATTTCCGGCCGGAGAGATACGCTCCCGTTTCAGAGTTGTTGTTCTTCAGGATCTCGTCCATCGTTCCGACGCTGAGTATTTCGCCGCCTTCAGCACCGGCGCCGGGGCCGATGTCGACGATAACGTCGGCCGTGCGCATCGTGTCTTCGTCGTGCTCGATCACTACGAGAGTGTTGCCCAGGTCGCGCAAGGTTTTGAGCGTCGCGAGCAGACGATCGTTATCGCGTTGGTGCAATCCGATCGAAGGCTCGTCCAAAATGTAGAGCACGCCGACCAGCGCGCTGCCGATCTGCGTCGCAAGACGGATGCGTTGTGATTCGCCGCCCGACAACGTCGTCGCTGACCGTCCCAGCGTCAGGTAGTTCAGCCCGACGTTGGTGAGGAATCCGATGCGCGCACGAACTTCTTTGATGATTTGATGGGCGATCTGGTCCTGACGCTCGGTGAGCTTCAATTCACGAAAAAAAGCTTCGGCGTTCTCGATCGACATTCGCGCGATCGCGTCGAGGTTCACGCCGCCGACCGTCACGGCGAGTGCCTCCGGTTTTAGCCGCGCCCCTTTGCACTTAGGGCACGTCGAGGCAGACATGTATTTCTCGATGTCTTCCTTGACGTAATCGCTCGACGTCTCGTTGTAGCGGCGTTCGAGATTGTTGATGACGCCTTCGAACGAAGAACGGTACTCCCACGTTTTCCCGGCTCTGGAGGTGTACGCAAAGTCTTCTTCACGATCGGTGCCATAGAGAATCACATCGACGACTTCGTCCTTCATCTCGTCGATCGGGGTCGACATCTTCACGCGATACTTGCGCAACACGCGCTCGAGCTGTTGCATGTAATACGGATTCATCGACGGAAATTTGCCCGTACCGAGGCTTTTGCTCCACGGAACGATCGCGCCGTTCGAAAGCGCTTTCGAGCGGTCGGGTATCACCTTCCATGGATCGATCTCGACCTTTTCGCCGAGCCCGCTGCACGCGGGGCACGCGCCGTAGGGCGAGTTGAAAGAGAACAGCCGGGGCGCAAGCTCCTCGAATGAGAGGCCGCAGTACACACAGGCGAATGCTTCGCTGAACGTCAGTTCGCGATGGTCGGTCAACACGGTCACGATGCCGGTGGAGAGCTTCAGCGTCGTTTCGATCGAATCGGTCAGACGCTTGCGCACGTCCGGTTTGATCACGAGGCGATCCACGATCACTTCAATCGTGTGCTTGCGCTTCTTGTCGATGACGATCTTTTCGCGTAGTTCTTTCGTTTCGCCGTCGACGCGTACGCGCGCGAAACCCTCTTTCGCAATTTCCTCGAAAAGTTTCGCGTATTCGCCTTTACGTCCCCGAACGAGCGGCGCAAGCAACTGAATGCGCGTGCCTTCAGGCAACTCCATGATCGAGTCGACGATCTGCTCGCTCGATTGTGAGCTGATCTCAAGCCCGCATTCATAGCAGTGGGGCGTCCCGATTCGCGCAAACAAGAGGCGCAAATAGTCGTAGACTTCGGTAACGGTTCCAACCGTCGACCGCGGGTTTCGCGACGTCGATTTCTGATCGATCGAAATGGCGGGTGACAAGCCTTCGATGTAGTCGACGTCCGGCTTCTCCATCTGCCCGAGAAACTGGCGCGCGTACGATGACAGCGACTCGACGTAACGACGCTGCCCTTCGGCATAGATGGTGTCGAAGGCAAGCGACGATTTGCCCGAGCCTGATAGGCCGGTCACGACGATGAGTTTGTTGCGTGGAAGCGTGAGATCGATATTTTTGAGGTTGTGCTCCCGCGCGCCCTTGATGACGATGGAATCGAGACCGGTTGCCATGAACTCTCTATAACTCCAATTCGGGTGCGAGAGATGCGCCCGCGCGCCGCTAAGCGGTAGGCTGTTTTACCAGCTTGAGATACTCCCCGGCGACGACGAGGGAGGCGTAGGCTACGATGATCTGCTCCAAGACTCCCGCCACGACGCCCCCGCCGAGCGGCGTCAATCGCCCGACCAGCATACCGGCCCAAGCGCCGCCGAATGCGATCAACGTGATCAGCGCGATGACTCCGAGCGTCGGCGCGATGTTCTGCAACGCGAGACGGCATGATTCGGCGATTCCCTCGACCGCGTTACGTCCGCCGATGATCACCGACGCCATCGTGTAAATAACGAATACCATGTATGCAAAGAGGGTCACCAGGAATGTGATCGGCGCGAGCGCCGCTGCGCACAGACCGATCAAGAACAGTAGCACAACCGCGAGTGCTACCTGCACGCCGTGGTGCGCAAAAGCACTCCATCCGTCGGCGATCGTCGCCCGTCCGTGACGCCATGCTGCGCCGGCCATGCCGGTAACGATCGCCATTTGCACGATGGCGATAAGCATCGCCACGGTGGTCAGCACGATCGCAACGATCGTTTGGGTCACGAAGGCAACGTTTTCTCCGCCCTCACCGGTTAGCGCGAACGATCCGAGAAAGAGAAACGAGATCGCGAAATTCAGTATGCCCCCCGCGATGCCCAATACGATTCCGGGAAGAACGATGATCCAGTTGCGCACGAGCAACACCAAGGCACGTGCAAACGTATTTTCAAAATCCCGGACGGTCTGCGTCATGCCGTTTCCAATGCGATGGGCACTTCCAGGATCGACCGGCACGTCGAATGCGGGGGCGGCACCGACGGTTCCAACGTTTCATCGCGTACGTTCAACCATACGGTAAACAAGCCGGCGTCGAGCGCGCCGCGTATATCACGATCGTAGCGGTCCCCGACCATCGCGCCGTACATTGGAGCGACACCCATTTCGGTGCAAGCGTGCGCGAAAAGAAGCGGATCGGGCTTGAGCATTCCAACTTCGTCGGCGATAAAAATGGCATCGAACAGCTCGCCGATCTGGAGAAGCGCGATCTTCTCACGATGCGTCTCCGAAAATCCATTGGTGAGAAGTCCGAGACGGCGACCTCCGTCTCGCAGTTTACGGAGCACGTCGAGAGCACCCGGAAAGAGCGCGAAATGTTTCTTGCGATACGCGTTATAGTTGTTCGCGCTTCGCGTTGCTAAGATGCTGTCGCGGATGCCGACGCGCCGCAGAGCGGCGTCCCATAATTGTTCTCGTACGCCTTTGAGTCTCTCTTGCAGCTGGTCCGCGGTCAATCGCTGCCAGAAACCTTCCGCTTCGGCAATGTAGGCGGCTTTGAGCGACAACGCATCGACGCCGTGCTCGGCCGCGACTTCACGCGCCACCTCTTCGGCAGCATTCTGGTACGCGCTCGTATCGTCATGTAAGGTGTCGTCCAAATCAAAAAGGACGGCATCGATTCTCCGCATCGCTAGAAGCGTACCCGAAAACTCCGCAATCCGTACGCCGGGATTGTCGCAACAAAGCGCTCGCCTTCCATTCGCACGTCTGACTCTATCGGGCATTCACGGCCGTCGACGCAAGCAACGTGCCGCATCCGGCCACCGCTGCGCACAGCGACGGTACGGTGCTCGCCGTCGCATTCCCGAATGCGCACGATGACGCCGTCGCCGTCTGCGGCAGGCTTGCACGCGACCACCGCAATAGCGTCATCGTCGCTCGTGAAGAGTCGAACCCGTGGCTCGCTCGCGAAGCACTGCCACGCACGCTCCAGCACGCTGAAACGTGCATCCGCAAACGGGGCGAAGGCCCATGACAGTTGGGCCGGTCCGCGATCGGCCACGGGATCGGGCCATGTGGTCGAGCGTAGCAGCGAGTGTCCCAAATGCAGGCCGCCGTTCGGTAACGCGCGCGCGTTCCAACCGTAGGTGTCGAGTGCAAACAGTGCAATACCGGCGCTCGAGTCGTGCGCCGTTGCAAACCGTTGGCCGGGCACCTCGTAGCGCGCTCGATCGGCGGGGCTCTGGGATCGAGCGGAGCGTTCGACGACGCCGTGGGGCGCGCCGTACGTCACCCGGTCCGTTTCGATCGTCAACCAGTTTTCCAGCCGCAACAGCGTTTTGCGCTCGTGCCAATCGACCGCGAGATCGACGCGGAGAAAGGGTTCGCCGGTAACGAGCCGGGCGCGCATCGTCGCCGGCGAAGTGCCGATCAAGAACCGGATCTCAACCGCGTCGTCAACGATCGAACTTCCCTTGGGTTCGATGCGCAGCCGGCGCTTCTCGTAGCCCGCGTCGATATTCCACGCTTCCCACTTTTTAGGCACGTCGCGATACGACGCGAGCAAGTTTGCTTGCGCGACAACGTTTCGGCCACTCGCGCCTTTTAATTCCGTGAGAGCGCCCGACGGCGAGAGCCGCGCCTGGAGCAATCCATTGTCGAAAACATATTCGCCGTTCGCTTCGATCGGTGCGATTGCAGCTTCTGCGTGTTGATGACGAGGCGCCCGTGGCAAGATTGCACGGGCCGCGGTCACGACGTCATCGATGAGTCCGCGCGCGCGTTCATATTCTTGCGTTACATCCCGATACACCGGCCGAATGGACGTTCCGGGAAGCACGTCATGAAATTGATTGCGAAGTACGATCCGCCAGGCGTCATCCATTCCCATGCTTAATCGCGCAATCGTTTCCGCCGGCGCGTGTACCGCCATACACCATGCGACAAGCTCTTCAGCGTGTTCGAGCGCCCGTTCGAGTTCTGCATTGCTCGCCTTCACTGCATGATGGGTCGTGTACACGCCACGGTGAAATTCGAGATACAGTTCATCGTCGTGCACCGGAAGATCGTCGCGGCGCGCATCGAGTTGCTTGAACCAGGCGCGCGGCCGTTGCCAGCGGCCGATTTTTTCACCTTCAGAGAGATGGCTCAGCGTCGGGCCTCCCCCGCCATCCCCGTACCCGATCACCAGCGGCTCATCGCGCTCAACGGCCGTTTCAACGCGTTGCGCGCTAGGGCCACCATCGTAAGACGCAATGAGCGCGCCGACGATTTCACTTTGGTCGGGACCGCGCCAGCGAAATTGCGGATAAGGAAACCGCGTCGTATCGTTCCATTGCAGTTTCGTCGTCGCGAAGTACGCAATTCCGGCATGCGCGAGTAACGTTGGAAGGGTCCGCGCAAATCCGAAAGAGTCCGGCAACCACGCGATGCTTGGTTGTTGACCGAATTCTTCCATGCAGAACCGGTGCGCAAAGAGCATCTGTCGCAGCAACGATTCACCAGATGGAATATTGCAGTCCGGCTCAACCCAGAGCGCGGCGACATCTGCGTCGAACCGCGCCTCCCGAACGAATGCGCGTGTTCTTTCGAAGAGTTCAGGATCTTCGCGGGCGACGAATTCATAGAGCTGCGGTTGGCTCTGCATGAATATGAACGCCGAATCTTCCTCGAGCAACGCGAGCGCGTTTGCAAAGGTGCGTACTGCCTTGCGTTCCGTTTGCGCATAGGTCCAGAGCCACGCCACATCGAGATGTGAGTGACCCCACAACACGATGCCGCGAGCACCGTTTCCATGCGCTCCGTTTACAGGATCCGGCTTTGCGTTCTGGTCGCGTACGAAAACGAAACGCTGCGGCTCGGGGTGCGAACGATACTGCAGCCATCGCCAGCGAAGGCCGCCGCCGGACGGCAAGCCGTTCGTCGGCAGGGCTTCACGCTCCACGCGTAATTCCAAGATCCGTTCCTGCGCGGACGGCGCAAGCGCAACGGAACGATGTTCCCGGTCGAACGCTCCGATCGTCACTCCGTTGAGGGTCGCAAGCGCACCGACGCGCGTGTCGTACTCCAGATTGGAAGGCTGCGTGCGCGGCGGAAGTGAGGCTTCGAACCAGACCAGCGCTTCCGACCGGCGCACTTCACGCAGCGCTATGCGCATCTTACGTGGCCGGTACTATTCGCAATCCGGTGATGAGGTTGCTCGCAGGATCGAAGGCGATAATGAAATTCCAGTGATCGCCTGATGCAAAGGACAAGCCGTACACGTAATATTGCGAGCCCTCTTGCGTGCCGCTCGTGACTTGCTCGAACTTGATCGGGTCACCAAGCGGTGCCGTTTGTGCCGAAATCTGCTTGATCATTGCGTCGGTCAGCAAGGAGTTTACCGTCGTGCTCAATTGTTTGCGGTCGATGGTTCCGGCTTGAATACGATGGAACCACTCTTTTGCCCGTGCGAGGATCATCGCGTTCGGTGAAGCGGTAGCAGCGGGTGCGGCCGTCGTCGGCGGAGCGGCAGTTGCGACGGCGACGGGCGACGCGATCGCGACTTCGCCGGTGAGGGTTAGCGCCGCAGCAAACGCGGTCAAAAAGCGCTTCATTTCTACTCCTTCAGATACAAAGCAGCAGCAGCGTCAAAGCCGCTCTGCAAGAACTCCATGAGCGCCTTCTTCGCGTCTGGCGCGCAACGCACTGCTTCATAGGCCGTAACTCCCAGATGACTTCCGGAAGGAGTCAGCGTCCATTGCGCGCCGTCGTTCGCCAGGCGGTGTCCTGTAAGACCGGGCGGCTCCGGTGCAGTGTAGGTGTAATAGGCAGGAAATCGCGTGTTCGGATCTCCGGGCCAAAAGCCGAAGCTCGTTACTTCTTGCGAATAGGCTTCGCGTTCGACGCGGCTTGCGCCGGGACGCACGGGCGCCGCTTTGCCGGTGAAGCGCGTCACCGCGAGGTCGAAGCTATGCCAGAACAGATGCACAGGGCTGGTCTTCCCGGCGAAGCGGCCGGAAAAATCTTCGAACACGCCGGCGCTCCACAGCAGTATCCTCCACCACGCTCGAACGGCTTCGCGGTCGTACGTGCGATGCTCGACGTCCTCGTCAAACGGTGTCGAAACGGGTACGCCGTACGGAATGGCGCGAATGCGCACCGGCACGTTCAACCGCGCGAGCGCGTTCATAACGGCACGATAAAAGGCTTGCACCGTCAACCCGTCGCGCAATGCGATCAGCTCCTTTTCGCCGTTCTGCACGGCGATCACGAGCACATCGTCGATAAAATCGAAATGGATGTCGAACGCGGTGTCGCCACAGTACATCACGTGGGTGGAGAGCCCTCGCGCGGTGACGTAAAGGGGCACGTTCCACCAATGGTTCCGAAACGGCGTCGATGCCAGTCGGATTTTTCCGACGATCTGGCACCACAGATGCAGCGTCCACTTCGTGGGCTCCCACGCATCGTAGGGAAGCTCCGGTAGCATTTCCTTAACTTCCGACGAGTTCTTTTAACGCGGAATCGAAGATCTTCGGCGCCTTTCCTTGGAAAAGTAACGATTCGTTGCCGCCGATCTGACGGCGCAATTCCACCAGCTCGTCTCGAAGCGCCGCCGCCTTTTCAAACTCCAGATTCGCGGCGAATTGCCGCATCTTCTTCTCGAGATCGGCCGCCATTTTCATTGCAACGTCCCGCGGAATCTTTTCGAGCTTGATCTTCTCCGCCGTCTGTCCGTCAGCGCCGAGCATGCTCAAAATGTCGTGGATCTCCTTGCGAATCGTGCGCGGCTCGATGCCGTGTTCGGTATTGAATGCGACTTGGCGCTCGCGGCGGCGCTTGGTTTCGCCCAAAGCGCGCGCCATCGACTCGGTAACCACGTCGGCGTACATGATCACTTTCCCCTCGACGTTTCGTGCCGCTCGCCCGATCGTTTGAATGAGCGAGGTCGCACTGCGCAAATAGCCCTCTTTGTCGGCGTCGAGGATTCCAACCAACGACACTTCCGGAAGATCCAACCCCTCACGCAGCAGATTGATGCCGACGAGCACGTCGAAGACGCCCATGCGCAGATCGCGCAGAATTGCAACGCGCTCGAGCGTATCGACTTCGCTGTGCAGGTACCGAACCTTCAACCCGTTCTCCAAGAGGAAATCGGTGAGGTCTTCGGCCATCTTTTTCGTAAGCGTGGTTACCAACACGCGCTCTTTACGTGTAACGCGCTGACGGATCTCCTCCATGAGATCGTCAACTTGATTTCGCGTCGGACGCACGTCGACTTCCGGATCGACGAGTCCGGTAGGCCGGATGATCATCTCGACTGTTTGAGAGCTGCGTCCCATTTCGTAGGTTCCGGGGGTGGCCGACACATACACGATTTGATTGACGTGCTCTTCCCACTCGTCGTACGTCAGAGGACGGTTATCGAGTGCACTGGGCAAGCGGAAGCCGTGCTCGACCAGGGTCATCTTGCGTGACCTGTCCCCCGCATACATACCGTGCACCTGCGGAAGCGTCACGTGCGATTCGTCAACGAAGTAGAGCACATCTTTTGGAAAGAAGTCCAGAAGGCACCACGGGGTCGAACCGGGTTCGCGACCGGTGAGATGGCGCGAGTAGTTCTCGATGCCGTTGCAGTAGCCGACCTCACGCAGCATGTCCAAATCGTAGCGTGTGCGCATTTCCAGGCGCTGAGCTTCGAGCAACCGGCCGTGTTCTTTGAAGATCTTCAGCCGCTCTTCGAGTTCTTGTTCGATGGAATTGATCGCGCGCCGCAACTTTTCTTCCGGTGTGATGAAGTGCTTTGCCGGAAAGATCAAGAGTTCGTCTTTGCTTTCAACGTACTCGCCCGTCATCAGATTCACGACGTTGATCGCGTCGATCTGATCGCCAAAGAACTCGATACGATGGACCAACTCCTCGTCGACGCCGACGAACTCGAGCACGTCACCCCGCACGCGGAACGTGCCGCGAACGAGGTTGAGGTCGTTTCGCCGGTATTGCATGTCGACCAGTTTGCGCAGAAATGCATCGCGATTCAATTCGTCACCTATGCGTACGCGAACCGACATTTCCATATAGTCCGAAGGTGATCCGAGACCATAGATGCACGAGACCGACGCGACGATAAGCGTGTCGGGCCGCGTCAACAGCGACTGCGTGGCGGAGTGCCGCAGACGTTCGATCTCGTCGTTGACGGAGCTGTCTTTCTCGATATAGGTATCGGTCGACGGCACGTACGCTTCCGGCTGGTAATAGTCGAAGTAGGAAACGAAATACTCGACGGCGTTTTTAGGAAAGAACTCTCGAAACTCGGCGCAGAGTTGGGCAGCGAGCGTCTTATTGTGGCACAATACCAGCGTCGGTTTCTGCACGAGTTCGATCACGCGCGCCATCGCCATCGTTTTTCCACTGCCGGTAACACCGAGCAGCGTTTGCGCACGATCGCCGCGCCGCACACCCTCCGCTAGGGCATTGGTGGCCGCCGGCTGATCCCCGGCCAGTCTGTAGGGCGAAACCAATTCGAACTTCGGCATAGTGCGCTACTTCGACCCAAGGCGCGGCGAGCCGGTTGCGCTCCACCGAAGGCTGCGAACCCCCGCAGCCTCCCTCACGCGCTGAGAATGGAGAAGAGCTCGGTCGCCGCCGAGCCGTGCTTCCTGCTGCCGGTAATTTTCGCCGAGACCTCGTATGCCTGCGCAAGCGAGAACGCATGCCCACGGCGTTCGAGGACTTCGATCGCCGTGCCGATCGTCGAGACCGCGTCCCGTGTCTGTCCGAGCGCGACCAGACCCTCGGCTTGAATGCGCAGTGACGATCCGAGGTATCGTTCCATGCCGAGCCGCTCAAACGTCGCCGCACATGCGCCGGCCAACGTCACCACGCGCCGGAACGATCCCGTGCGCAAGAGCACCTCCGCTTCACTCATGTCCGCGAAGATCGAAATGGTCCCGTCGGCTTCCACGCGCGATCGTACTTCTTCGATCAGGTTCAATGCGGCAGAGCCACGTCCCGAAAGCGCTTCTATGCGCGAGACGTTGAGCGCGCAGTAGGCGAACTCTTCCGCGCTCGAAATCGTGCGTGCGAGCGCAAGAGCGGAGCGCCCGTACTTCAAGGCGTCCGCAAAATCGCGCCGCTGAACGTAAACCAAGCATAGCGTGGAGAGCGCGTCAACGGATTCTCGCTGTAAGTTATGGCGTCGCGTGAAATCCAGATGCGGGCCCAGCTCTTGCAACGCGCGGGAAACTCCACCCGTCGTCAGCGCATGCGTCGTCGCAATGTTTCCGTTCAATAACGCGCACAATGCGGGTGCCGGATCGGGCAACCGGTTGACGAGTTCGCGCGCCTCCTGCAGTAATCCAAGTGAGCCGTCATTATTGCCCATTTCACGGTATTGGCTTGCAAGCCCCATTGTAACGAGCGCGGCGATTTCAACACCCCGGTGCGACGCAAGTGCACCGTTGGAGTGCAGCACGGTGAGCGCGCGGTCATTCGCCGCCATCGCTTGGCGCATACCACCGCGTGCCCACTCCACCGCAGACATAACGTGGTGGATTTCTGCTGCGCAAATGTCCTGGTTCTCGTGTCCCAGATGACTCCACGCTTGCCACGCAGAGTCTAAGGCTTGGCAGGCGGCCGTCGTACGGCCCGCGTCGCAAAGTACCGAAGCGACTTCACACCATGCGCGAATGCGACCGAGAGGCTCAACACAGTCGGCCGCAACGGTGTTCAGGATCGCGAGGGCCGCCTCGAGTTGACCGTAGTTACGCAGCGCCGCTGCACAGTCGAGGCGCAATTCGAATTCAGACGGAACGGAATATGCGTTCGCTTCAAGCGGCGCAGGTTCGGCAGCCAGGATTTCGGCGAGCCTCGTGCACGCGCGTAGCCGCTCCCGATAAAACTGACGTTGGGACAGTCCCAACTCCGTTGCGACGACGCGGTGCAGCTCGTTCCCCAAATCGCATCGTCGAATGATTTCGTACTGCCGTTTCGCCGCGTTGAGCGACCGTCGGGATTCCCGTTGCTCCGTGAGGAGCAACTTCGCAGCCATCAGGACTTTCGTTCGGATCTGCGCAAGCGCGGCACGCGGGCCGATGGCCCCCATGGTGCCGGTATTCGCCTCGAGTATCCGCTTTACAAACGGATTGCGCGACAAGGCCCGGAGGTCGTCAACGTGACGAAGCAAGTGCTGAACGTGTCTGACACCGTCGCGATCGGGTCCGGCCATGCGTGCCCTCCACTGGTAGAGAGTACTACACTTATAGCATGGCCCCGCGGTTTAGAAAGCAAGCGGTGCGACCGTTTTTCAACGGACCGCACCGCTTTTCCGAAGACGCAAACGGATCAGTAGGTAAAGGGTTCGAGTTGCTGGTCTAACGGTCCGATGAGATACGCGTTATTGCGCGCCGGGTTCGCTTGCAAGTTGTGAGCCTGAATCGTAAGGAACGCTCCAAACAAGTCAAACTGCTCCTTTGTCTCCAACAGGTTTCCCGATTCGTCGTAGACCAGAACCCGGCTTAGCGAGTTGTTGTTGGTGCCGAAGTTGGGCGCGGTTGTTTGCGCCACCAGGAATTTGCCGTGCGATGAATCGGCTTCGGTATAGAAACCGTTGAAGTTTCCCGGCAAGAAGACTTCATTTCCGGTCTTCGCCGCAAGATCATAGATGGTGAGGCCACCGTCGCAAAGTGTTGGAACGGCGGCTTTATTCGTCGCGGAGTCGATCGCGATTCCGTATGGAAACCCTGCTCCGCTGCCTTGGAACGAACCCACCGCGCCGTTTGCGAGATTAACCGTGACGAGCGTCGGAGCGCCGCAGTTTGCGAAGAAGTCTTCCGCTGGAAGCACGCCGGTGTTCGTCGTGGTGTTCTCGGCAAGGCCCCACACGTTGGGCAAACCTTCGGACTGAAGCGGTGCCGAGATGTCGTAAATTGAGCTGAACGTGTTGTGCAGGATATCCGAAGTAAACAGGCGGTAGTTGTCTTTCGGAGCACCGCTTTGGTCGTATCCGTAGATCGCTGCCACGTCGTTCGACGAATTTTCGGCAGCCTCCGAGAAGGTCAAGTTGTTTATGTTCGCCGGCGGTGTCCACGGAGTACCGATCGCTCCTGATGCGACGGTATTGATCAGTCCATAGGTCGAGCTGAAATTCGAGACGTTCTCGAGCCCGAAAAGACCGACGTCACCGCCGAAGATTCCGGAATTCGCAACGCTGTAGTACAGACTGCCGGTTGCGGATGCGATGTTTTGAATGATTTGATTGTTCGTCTGATCGAACGTCTCGAGCGATGTTATGACCTCGCCGGAGGCCGTTTGCTGACCGGACGTCAAGTATGCATCGAGGCCATTCGGGTTTACGCCGAATCCGTTTTGCACGCCGCCGCCGTCGCTGGCGAAGACGCCATCCATGGTGATCGTGCTCACTTCACCCGCCTCTCCTGCGGGCGCACCGAACTTCATCGGAATCACGCGCACGACCTGATTCAGTGTGGGCACGAGTCCGGCTTGCTTCGCGCTGACCGTCACCGTACCTGACGTGCCGTTAACCGGCACACAGTAAACCGAGCCCGCATCCACTCCATTGTTGTCGCAGATCGATCCACTGGGATTGTTGAACGGATTGTAGATCTTCCACGCGCCCGGGCCCGCGGCACTGATTTCAAGCATTGCGCCGGTAGCGCCGGCGATATTGCCGACGTTATAGCTCACTTGCATCGATGCGCCGAACGGTATTTCGAGGAAGTGGCCCGGAACCGATCCATTGCTCGAAAGCAACGGCGCAGAGGCTTGCCGTGAGCTGGCCGTAGGCGGTACGACGCGCGTGAATGCAGGATCGCTGTGGCGCCCAAGCACGCTGTCATACAAAACATCGACGCCGTAGATACCGCCGCCTTGCAACGCCGATACCGGAACGTTCACCGTTCCATGCAGGCCCGTAAGCGGTGTCGTGTATACAGGATGGAACAGCTGTCCGGTTGACGGACTCATACGTCCGGGCTCCGATACGATCAGTTCCGGAGCGTTCGTGCCCCGGATATCGGTCAGATCGTACGTAACCGGAATCGTAGTTCCGTCTACAACGGGCGGCACATTTGGCGCGAGCATTCCATAGTGCGTTGCGCTCGTTGGACCGAACGTCAACGCGATGGTAGCGGCAGCGAGTTTGTGGGATCCCGTACGCGCTTCGTACGTCAAATTCACCGTCCGCGAAGACGTCGACGCGACCGGTAAGCCGGCGGCGGCCAAAATCGTTTTTGGCAGCGCGCGCGCCCAGGGCGTGGTCGCGATGATCTTCTGCGGATGACCCGTCACGTACAGCGCGAACTGCGCGCCGGCCGGCAGCCACTCCCAGTCCGGGGCAATCGTAATCCACGACGTCTGGTAGCGATCTTGATTCGACGGATCGTTCAGCGCGATGTTGCTCGGGTCCGTGTCGGACTGGAACGCACCATCGAGGTTGGCGAAGTTCCGCCGTTGTTCGATTGCCACGCGTCCGACCGACGGATTTCCGTGGGAGCCGGCGCGGGTGAGCAACGTCTCGACGACGCGACGCACGTCCACTTGCGGACCGACGTTGAGGTCGCGATCCGCTTGCGGCACTTCGAGCACCGGCGAGCCGGTCGACGCAAGCAGATCGCGAATTTTCATCGCGGTCATCGAGTGTCCCGTCAATCGCGCAACCTGAAGAGCAATCGCCGCCGCGGCTGCAGTCTCGGGAGCCGAAGCGGAGGTTCCGCCGTTGAGCACAAGGCTCACCGAATCAGCCGCACCGCCCTGCGCATGTTCGAATGACGTGATGTTGTCGGAGGGCGCCGAGACGTTCACGCGCGTACCGTCGCCGCTGGAGAAGTTCGTGAATCCGGTCCAACGCGTTTCAGCATACGCATGCTGAGCCGTGAACGGGCCGCCGTCGTACTGCGGAGGACGCGCGAAAAGGTCGTCGAGCGTTGACCCACCGACATCGATCGATCCGCTGTCGAAATCTTCCGACGGAACACCCGAGAAACCGACGTCGTTCAAGTTCGTTGGGTTACCGCCCGGATGCAACAGCTCCGTCGGTACCGTGCCGCCATTGGTGCCGATGGCGACCGTGGTATACGTCCGGACGCCATCGCCGGCCGCAATCGTGACCACCACGTCGTAGTTCTGCACGACCGATGCTATCACGGCTTCGGCTAGCGGGTCGTCTTCCAAATACCGGCTAGAAAAGCCGTATTGATCGTATCCAAACCCGATGCTCGCGTTGATCACGTTCGGACGCGGCATTTGTTGCGTTGCGCCGAGCATTGCTGCGAGAATGTCGCTGTTTGACGGGGAGGCGGATTGCGGAACCACGAGCCGGTAGTTTGCGCCGGGTGCAATGCCCAGCAAATCGGTGAGTCCGCTACCCTGTTCACCGCCGCGTTGCAGCGCACTTGGAAGCGGCGCCATTACGGAGAAGTCGAGCCCGATTTCACCAAGCACGGGATCGACGCCGCATACCTCGCCTTGCCCGTTGAGGGCGCCGGAAGAGTCGGCGGTATACGTCGGAATGAGCGGCATCGACGGCAAGTCGAGATAACGCTGTCCGCCCATGATGATCGTCGTTGGTCCATACGCGCTCGCGTAGAAGTTACAAGGATCGGAATGATTCGCCGCGGCGCCCGCGTCGTCGAGATCTCCAAGGGAGACGTTCGTGATCGTTTCGCCTTGTCCGGGCAATTGATGATATTTCGCCCCGATTTCATCGAACGCCGCGGCAGCATCCATACTCGGTGAGTTGAGGAAGCTCTCTTCGCTCGATGCAATACCATAATTCGTTGGAATCGATGATGGTCCAGCTGCGTGCTTACTGAATTCTTCAGAACGAAGTGCGTTGCTTTGCAGCCGCGCGTGCGTGACGTCGGCAGCGGCCAGCGGAATTGGCTGAGTCGCCATGCTGCTTACCCGCCAGTCGGGCGATGCGTACACCACGCTCGGGAGCTTTGCGAGCGTGGCAACGGCTTTCAATACGCTGTCACCAGTTACGTGCAGACGATAGGCTGAGCCGATATTGAGCACGGGACGGCCCAATCGCGCTTGTGCGTTCGAGCGCATCACCGATAAGGCAGAACGGTCGATGTGTCTAAAGAGGCGCTCGACGCGATCCGTCGCCATTGCGGCAAGCGTTCGATTCGTCGTGAAATCGTTCGTGTATTGCGGCGGCTGGACCACAAGGCTCTTGCCGTTACGGCGTAACGTCGTCAAGGTGGCCTTGTCGACGTTGAAAAGATCGGTCGGCGCGCCGACTCCGTCGCGAAAAACGACGATGACGGCTCCCGGTTCGTACGGTTGTGAAGCACCGTGAAGGAAGGCTGTGAGGACGTCGCTCTTGTCCGGTGGGGCGTTTCGCATAGCGTCGATGTCGCCGGAGTGCGGTTGTAGCACTTGCGTCTCCACCTTGGTGCGGTCCTTATTGTAGATTTGCGCGATGCCATCGGAAAACACGACCGCGCTGTTACCATCGGGAAGCGCGAGCCGGTACAAAATCGTCTGGCCACGCGCGGCCGCGGGAAGTGTAAGGTTTGCCACGAGGGCAAGGCAGAATGAGCCCGTCACCAGGCGCCGTAGGAAACGCATGAACCTAGCCTCCTCCAACGTTTTACAACCGAAAACAAGCAGAACGGTTGAAACCTCACTATCTGTTGATGGTCGCAAACCGACCTCTGGCAAGTGTGCCAGGAACATGACGGTTGCGTAGGTACCTATGAATTTCAGACAATCTTACGCCCGGCATCGCCGCACCGGTTGCGGGCAACTAGCGTCCAAGGCGCCGAAGATTCACCAGGTCGGTCCTTCCAAGCGGGCCTACTCCAGCACATTTTTACCAGCGGCTGCGCCGCTGGACGCCATCGTGGCTTAAAAACAGCCGGAGCATATTTTAACCAGCGGCTGAGCCGCTGGACGCCATCCTGGCTTGAAAACAGCTCGAGCATCCTGCTCGAGCATCCTACTCCAGGAGAGCGAGCGTTATGCTCGCGAACTCACCTGCTCCGCCCTGCACGCTACGGAGAGAGCCCGTTGAGCCATAACCCCCTGGTTTTTAGCGGAAATTCGAATCCCGCACTCGCTGAGGAAATTGCCAAGCGGCTCAAGCTGCACGTCGGCAAAGCGCTCGTTTCCAAATTCAAGAACGAAGAGACGCGCGTCGAGATTCAGGAGAACGTGCGCGGCTCGGAAGTCTTTGTGATTCAATCGATTTGCAAAGCGCCAAACGGCAACGGTGTCAACGATGCGCTGATGGAACTCTTGCTGATGATCGACGCATTGCGACGTGCTTCCGCGGCACGCATCACTGCCGTCATGCCGTACTACGGTTACGCAAAGCAAGACAAGAAAACGAAAGGCCGCGAGCCGATCTCCGCAAAGGTGCTCGCGAACATGCTGAAGATCTCCGGCGCGAAGCGTATCGTGACGATGGATCTGCACGCGGCGCAAATTCAGGGATTCTTCGATCAACCGGTCGACAATCTGATGGCGCTGCCCGTGCTGTGCAATTATTTAAAGAAGGAAGGTCTGAGCGACGAACAGGTCGTCGTCGTATCGCCCGATGCCGGCGGCGTGCATCGCGCCGAACTCTTTGCGAAACGGCTCGACAGTTCGCTCGCGATCGTCTTCAAACGCCGCCCTGAGCCTGACGTCTCCGAAGTAACGGACATCGTCGGTGACGTTCGCGGCAAGATCGCCGTCGTCGTGGACGACATGATTTCGACCGGCGGTACGCTTGCCAAGGCCGCGGAAGCGATCAAGGGGCGCGGCGCCACCAAAGTCTATACCGTTGCAACGCACGGCATTTTCGCCGACGACGCCGTCGAAGTTCTCGAAAAATCCGAGATCGAAAAAGTGATCGTCACCAATACCATTCCGCTACCGCAAATAGAGAATCATCCAAAGTTCGTTCAGCTCTCGATTGCGCAGACGTTCGCCGATGCGATCAGCCGTATCACGACGAACCGCTCCGTTTCCGAACTCTTCAACAGCGAAGACGCTGCGCGAGCGGCCGAACCCGTCGCCGCGCCCGAAGTCGCGGCAGTATAAAGCACATTTTCACCCGGAGGTCGAGATCAACGTGGCCAGCAAAGAAACCAGCCTTTCCATCGAACACCGCGAACGAACCGGTACGAGTAACGCGCACGCGTTGCGCGCCGCCGGAAAGATTCCGGGCGTTCTGTATGGACACGGGACCGAGCCCGTGCACATTGCCGTGGAGGCGCGGGCCCTCGACGACCTGATGCACCACGGCGGATCGCATGGAGTCGTCACGCTGCTCGACGGGAAGAAACGGGAAACCGTGATGATTCGCGAGATCCAGCGGCACCCCGTAAGCAGAAAAGTATCGCACGTGGACTGGCAGCGCGTTTCCGCGCATGAATCGGTCCATGCCAAAGTCGGCATCGTCGCGGTCGGTACCGCGCGCGGAGTTCGCGATTTCGGCGGCGTGATGGACGTGCTCGTGCACGACCTCGAATTGGACGGGCCAATCGACGAATTGCCGGATCACATCGACGTCGACGTCAGCGACCTCGGCATTCACCAGCACATCACCGCGGGCGAGATCACGCTTCCCAAAAAGTTCAAACTCCTTACCGCGCCCGATACGATCGTCGTGTCGGTGGAAGCATCGAAGACGGCGCGACTCCTGGAAGAGGCCGCCACGCCGACGGAACAAGCGCAGCCCGAACTCATCGGCAAGCCGGAGGAAACGGAATAGCGACCGCTGCTCCGCGCCTGATCGTTGGATTGGGCAATCCCGGAAAAGAATACGAACGAACCCGGCACAATGCCGGGTTCATGGTTGTTGACGAACTCGCGCAACGATACCACATCTCTTCGTGGAAAACGAAGGACAGCGCACAACAAGCACTCGACTCGCCACGCCGTGTCGTCCTGGTTAAACCCACGTCGTACATGAATTTGAGCGGGACGCCGGTACGGTTGATTTCATCGTGGTATCGCACGCCGCCCGAAGATGTGTTGGTCATCGTCGACGAGATGGATTTGCCCTTTGGAACGCTTCGGATGCGGCCTTTCGGCGGACACGGCGGGCACAACGGTCTTCGTTCGATCATCGCAACGATCGGCGACCGCTTTCCGCGCATCCGGGTGGGGGTCGGCCGGCCTGCCTTCGACACGATCGATCATGTGTTGAGCCCATTTTCGAGTGAAGAAAAGCTGCAGCTGCCGCAGATCTTAGCCGCAGCGGCCGAAGGCACCGACCTCTGGCGGGACGCGGGTCTCGAGCGCGCCATGCAGTTCATCAACAATTGGACGCTGCCGGCCCAGTAACGGAAGGTACCGTCGATCGGTTACCTTGGGTATAACGGCGAATAGCCGATATACTAGAACAGGGAGGTGATCGCGACGCTCTTTACCGGGAAAACCTTCGTCGTCCGCGTGGATGAGGCAACGGCACTGGACGAGACCACGACCTTGATCGACGACTTGCACGTGTTGGCGGGTCGCGAAGTGCGGCCGATCGTCGTTGCTCCCAACGCGGATGCGGCGCGCGCGATCGTGCGATCGATCAATCGCAGCACCAACGTTGCCATTTCGCTGAGCGGATCGGATGCCGCGCTCATCCCGCATACGCCGAGCGGCATCGGACGTGTGCAGCGTCACATTCTCGACACGCTCACCGCAGCGGGCTATATTCCCGTCGTTGAGCCGACCGCGTTCACCGTCTTTGCCGACGACGATACGCAGGTCGTTGCGGACGACGTCGCTGCCGCTATCGCGAGCGCATGCGAGGCAACACGAGCGATCTTCTTTCATCGCGCGGGCGGCGTTCCGGACCCTGAAACCAACGCCGTGATCGATGAATTGACACCGGCGGAAGCGCTGACGTTTGCGCAGGACCAGCGAATTCCCGAAGATTTACGGCTTGCGATCCGCGCTGCAGCGCTCGGCGTACGGGCGGGCGTCCCGGCCGCTCAAATTTTGGACGGCCGCGTTGCTCATGCGGCGATTATCGAAGTGCTCACGGCGCAACACGTCGGCACGCAGGTGATCGGCGGACTGATTTTCGCCGCGTAGAGGCGCCGGAATACGCTCACGGACAGCCGCTCGCGGCACCGTTGAGCATCGCGATGCGCTCACCCGCAGGCGGCCACGATTCCAAGAACAGCCGGGTCGTGATACTCGGGCAGATTTCATCCAGCCGCTGATCCGTTGCACGTACGACGGCTCGCACCGCCGCCGTGCGATCATCGGTCAACGCGACGGCATACCGGTCTGCATTCGACGACATCCCTCGAAGAATCGCGTTGTCGATCGGCGCGACGACGACATAGACACACGCCAAAAGCGCCGCAACGAGCACGAGGCGCGAAACCGGGTCGTCGTCACGACGAAAACGAATGCGGTCCGCGATCGAAACGGCGAGCGCTACGCCGAGAATCGCGAGGAGCGCATTCGTGAGCGCGGCGCGCACCGGGTCATTCGCAGCGATCTCCCCAAGTTCGTGCGCTACGGCGAACCGCAACTCGGGCAGTGTGGAATCGGAAATCAAGGTGTCCGAAAGAACGATCTCCACGGTTGGGCCCAAACCTTGCACTTGCGCGCTCGCGATGTGCGTGCGACTCGAACGCTCGTCGACGATGATGCGCGGATGGAGATGCGCTCGGTCTTCGAGCGGTTGCAATGATGCCATGATGGCCGGATCGATGGCCTTTGTTTGATCGAACGACGGTGATGAAATGTACGGACTCAGAAGCGTAATCGCGAAACTCCCCGCAACTATCGCAGCCATCGTGTAGAGATACCATTGGTGCGTACGGTCGACAAGCCACAAAACGATTGCAACCACCAGGCCGGCGATGATCATCGCGATCACGGTGTTGAGAATCCACGTCGCAGCCCACGTGCGTAAGAGCATCCCCGAAAGTCCCATGACGCGCCCGACACGAAAGAGGTAAAATGCCGGAATCAACGCCGCGACGCGTGCGATCAAGACGAGAGTTGCGCCGAACGCAAAACAAACGGCGTGCTCGCTGTTGAACGCGGATCGTAGCCGCTCGCGCACGCGCGCGGCCGCGCCGGATTGCCAGAAATAGGCCAATACCACGACTTGAAAGAGGATGCTTGCGAGCCAACCGGGCAGCATCCATCGCGCGAGACGGGCTGCTGCAACTTGCCGGTCGCGATCCACAAGAATCGAGGCAGGCTCACGCGCGAGATCCGCGGCGGAAATGACGTTGACGCGACGATCCAGCCCATTGGGCCCCGTGCTTGCGGCACGCGCAGCGAGCGGCAACACCACTGAGCCGGCAACGAGCAGCAGCAGCACGATGAGCGCGAGCCGGCGATAGACCGTCATGCGTTCGTCTTTCGCGCCCGGAGCGCGTATCGCTTCCCTGGAGCGGCCGTTCCACGGTATTAGCGATAGATAGAAAAATGTGCGCCGTTTACTGCGAAGGAGACACGATCTCTGCCCGTACGCTTGCTGTGATACATCGCGGCATCGGCCACTTCCAGCAATTCGCTAGCCGTACGCGCGTCGTACGGATAGGTTGCAACCCCGATGCTCGCCGTCACGTCGATCGGAAATTCGAATGACGCCCGCCGAACAGCGTCGCAAAGCGATTGCGCGCGTTCGATCGCGACGGTTTTCTGCGCGTCGAAGATCAACGCGCAAAACTCGTCCCCGCCGTTACGCGCAGCAAGGTCTACGTCGGCGACGGTATGCGCTCTCAGCAGATCGGCCATCGCCTGCAACACGCGATCACCGGCGGCGTGACCGTGCGTGTCGTTCACCTTTTTGAAGTGATCCGTATCGATGAACCACAGCGTAAATACGCCGTGGGATCGAAGACGTGCGCGATCGATTTCTTCGCAAAGCCGCGCGCGAAACGCGCGGGGCGTGAGCAAGCCGGTAAGACCGTCGTAGGTCGCATCGGCGCGGTCTGCTTCGCGCTCGAGCGCGAGTGCATACGCAGATGTGGCGTGCTCGATCGTCCGCACAATCGTATCCTCGGCGGCGATTCCTTCTCCGGCCGCTGACGAAACGTAGATGACGGCGCGGAGGTTGTCGCCGTCGTGCATCGGAACGGCGAGCGCGCGGCGATCGGTTGGGACCATGATGCCCTCGCTGCCGGACGCACGATGCCCGGCCGACGCTGCGCGCGCGGGCAGATATTCGCTCGCGTCGCGCCTCAGTCGCACCCCCGAGTAGTGTTGCACCCGATTTCCGCTCGCATACATGCACGCCAACTCTTCACCGTTCACGGCGAACGCAAGGAATGCGTCGATGCGAGGATCCTGCCGGCGAATCGCTTCATCCAATCTCTTGATCACGGAGTCGCTCGACATGCGAGATGCATCGACAAGCGAACGCATCGCAGTCAGGACGAATTCATCCCTTCGCTGCAACTCGTCCATTCGCGTGCGCGTCACACGCGATTGACCTTGGGCGCGCCATATCGCAAACGCCAGGACCGCAAAGGGGACCGAAAAGGAAAGAATCAATACGCCGGGCATCTCTGTTTGCGACGAGTGCCCAGAATTCGGGCAATCCGACATTCACGCCGTGTGAGAAGGATATCGTGCTCGACCCCAAAGATTGGGCGGCGTTCCGTGACGTCGCTCACACCGCGCTCGACGACGCCGTCGACTATCTCGAACACGCCGGCGAACGGCCTGCGTGGCAAGAAATGCCTGCGGACGCAATCGCACGTTTGAATGAGCCGTTGCCGCAGGAACCAACGCCGCTCGCCGAGGTCTACGACGAATTTTCGGAGACGATTTTTCCATACCATAGCGGCAACGTTCATCCCCGGTTTTTTGGATGGGTCCAAGGCAGCGGTACGCCGACCGGCGTACTCGCCGACCTGCTGGCAGCGGCGATGAATTCCAATGTGGGCGGACGCAACCACGGAGCGGTTTACGTCGAGCGCGCGGTGATCCGGTGGTTTTTGGAAGTCTTCGGATTTCCGTACGACGCGAGCGGTGTTTTGACGGTCGGTACGTCGGCAGCCAATTTGATCGCGGTGCTGGTCGCGCGTACGCGCGCGCTCGGGCCGCACGTGCGGGAAACAGGGGTCGATCTGACCGAAGGCCGCCTCGTCGGCTATGCTTCGTCGGCAACGCACGGCTGCGTGCGCCGTGCATTTGAAGTCGCGGGCCTCGGCAGCGCGTCGTTACGCGTGCTGCCGACAGATTCATTGCATCGCATCGATCCGGCGGCGCTCGCCCGTGCCGTCGCCGACGACCGAGCAGCGGGACATCGCCCCTTCATGGTTATCGGAAATGCGGGAACCGTGGACGTCGGTGCGATCGATCCACTCGGAGAGCTGGCGGATCTGTGCAAACGCGAGTCACTCTGGTATCACGTCGATGGCGCGTTCGCAGCGAGCGCAATGCTCTCTGCGAAACTTGCTCCGCGCCTTCGAGGGATTGAATCCGCCGATTCGATCGCCTTCGATTTTCACAAGTGGCTGCACGTTCCGTACGATGCGGGTTGCCTTCTCGTTCGCAATGGTGAACTGCATCGCTCGACGTTTGCCTCGTCACCGTCGTATCTGACGCGCATGCCGCGCGGGCTGGCGAGCGCGCAGCCGTGGTTTACCGACTTCACGATCGACCTGTCGCGGAGTTTTCGCGCGTTGAAAGTCTGGTTTACGATCAAAGAACAGGGCGCGCGAGCGCTCGGCGCAGCAATGGAAGAGAATGTGCGACAGGCGCAGCTTCTCGGGGATCTCGTCGATGCGGACGCGCAACTCGAGTTGCTCGCTCCGGTTCAACTCAACATCGTTTGCTTTCGCTATTGTCGCGAACGGCTCAGCGAGCCGGAGCTGGATCACTTCAACGACGAGCTGGTTATTCGGCTGCAAGAGAGCGGTGACGCCGTCGCGTCTTCGACAACGGTTTCCGGGCGCCGTGCGATCCGCGTGTGTATCGTCAATCAGCGCACGCGCGACACCGATCTCACCTTCATGCTCGATGCGCTCAAACGCATCGCAGCAGAAACGGTCACCTTCTAAGGATATTCACATCAACAATGGGTACCATCGCCGTCATGATACACCGCTGGTTTCCCTCGCTTGCATGTGCCGCCGCCCTTACGGCGCTAACGTCATTGCCGGCGCAGGCCGATGTCTCCGCAGCAGGCGGCCTCTTTACGCAAAGCGGCAATGGCCAATCGTCGACCGGTACGGCGGTTCTGTTGAGTTCGGGGAGATCCGTTCCGATCGTCCCGGTTTCGATCGATGCGACCGGATTTGCGTCGCTCGCTCGCGGCGGTGGTTACGCCTTGACGCTCGAAGGCCGCTTCGCGGCCGCGGGTAACGCGATCGGTGCCGGATACGGCGTCGCGCAATTCGGCGGCGCTCACTCCGGCGGAACCTTTACCGCATTCCTCGATCACACCATCGCACCACTTACCTCGCTCGAACTACGCGGTTATCGAACGACGGGCGCCAGCGGCGCGACTGCAGCGTTTTTAGGATTGCGCTTCAGCTTGTAACGAGAGCTCCATCTCGCTCGTATTCCTGAAGCCGAGCGATGCATACAACGGTTGTCCTTCAACGCTCGAACGCAGACGCACTGCCGTTGCGCCACCCGCTCGCAGCCACGCAATCCCGGCTTCCATGAGCGCGTGCCCGATACCGCGCCGGCGATATTCGGGAAGAACGTAGACACCGTTCACGTAGCCGCGTCGCTGTCCAAGCGCGAATGCACGATAGTCCTCGACGAACGAAAAAATCGCCATTCCAACAACGCTGCGGTCCTCGCGCGCAAAAAGCAGACGCGCATTGCCGCGCTCGGTCTGCGCGCGAAAATACGAGACGAAACGTTCTCGCCAACCGGGGCTGTCATCGTCCCACTGCAGGCCGTGCTCACGCGCCATTCTCGCGCGCAACTCGCCGGCGAGATGGATGTCTCCGGCAGTTGCGGCGGCGATCGTCATTTCTTTGGAGGTAACGAGCGCGCAGGGTTCCCGACGACGCGTTCACCCGCAGAAACGTCGCGGATGACAACCGTTCCGGCGCCGGTTACGGCGTCATCGCCGATGACGACGGGTGCGACAAGCGACGAATTCGATCCGATGAAAACCCCGCTTCCGATCGATCGTCGGATTCTTTCGCGATCCATCGTAGTTGCAGGTTATCGTGCCGGCGCCGATATTCGAGCGCTCTCCGATGACGGCGTCACCCAAATAGCTCAAATGACCGGCCTTCACGCCTCTCCCGAGCTCGGATTTTTTGATCTCGACGAAATTCCCGACGTGAACGTTGTCGCCCAAGATCGCCCCATCGCGCAGATGGGCGAACGGACCGATCGTCGCATTCTCGCCGATCTCGCTTTCGACGATCACGCTCTCACGAATCGTCGTCCGCTCTCCGATCTTCGCAGCCCGATATGCGGCTGTTCGGCCCGATGAACGCTACCGTTCGCCGATCTCGCTGAGGCGCGCTATCGCGGTGTTCGGATAGATGACCGTGTCGCGACCGATCAGGAGTTCGGGTTCCAAGTACGTCGTGTCCGGATCGATGATCGTCACGCCGTCTCGCATGTGCCGCGCGCAGATCCTCGCGTTCAGCTCTTTGCGCGCGCGGGCGAGTTCGGCACGATCGTTGATGCCGAGAACATCGATGTGATCGTCGCAACGAACCGGCCGCACGTGCGCGCCGCTGCGCTTGAAATGCTCGACCGTGTCCGTCAGGTAGTATTCGTTTCTGCGCGTTGTCGTTTTTCAAGTGCAGCAACCGCTTCGCGCAGACGCGCTTTCATCGAAAGCATAGATGCCGGCGTTCATCTCGTCGATTGCAAGTTCAGCATCGCGTCGCATCGCGCGCTTCGACGATTCGTTCGACGCTCGTCGCCGTCGACGGACGACGCGGCCGAAGTTGGAGGGCAGCGGCATCTTGGCGGTTACGAGCGACATCGCAGCGTTTCGCCGTCGCCCTGAAGCGCGCGCATCATTTCGTTGAAGATCTCGTTCGTGAACCAGCGGCATATCGCCATAGGCTACGATGATCCGGCCGCCGGTTTGTGCTGCGATCGCATCGAGCGCCACTTTAACAGCGTGGCCGGTTCCGAGTTGCTCGCCTTGGACGACACTGCGCACGCCGAATTCGGCCGATGCTCGCATCCAGTTCGTCGTTGGTCACGACGAGAATCTCGGTCGATTCCCGCATCGCGCAGCGAGCGCAACGTGTACCACAGCATCGGGCGGCCGCAGAGTTCGTGCAAGCACCTTCGGCACGTCGCTCTTCATGCGCGTTCCCTTGCCGGCGGCAAGCACAATCGCGCGAACGCATCATGACGCGGCCACTTTCTCGGCGACCACGAGAAGCTTCTTCCACTCGTCTTGTTCTTTCTTGCTCGGAACGCCCAAGAGCTCGAGCGCCGTGCGAAGACGCTCGCGCACGATATCGCGTCCGAGCAGCTCCATCGAGTCGTACAACGGAACCGACGTGGGGCTGCCGGTCATCGCAATGTAGAACGGCCGCGCAACGTCGCGGAACTTTTTGCCGACCGCGTCCGCGACGCGCTTGAGCACGATCTCGATGCCTGCGATGCGCCATTCACGCAGCGCATCGAGCTCCCACAGCGCAATTTGGAAGGCCTGGCGCATGGACAGATCGTCGAGTTTTCCGCCGCGCAACTGTTCGGCCGTAATCTCGTAGCCGCCCGGCAAAAAAGAAATCGAGCATCAAGCCGAGATCGCTCAACCTCTCGATTCGCGGCTGCGCAAGTGCAGCGATACGTGCCAAGCGGCCGGGCGGCGAACGCCCACTCGCGCAACGCGCTCGACGAACGCGCTTTCGCGTCAACTCCTCTCGAATATAGCGCCCGTTCAACCAATCGAGCTTTTGCGACATCGAAGACCGGGCCGCCGAGCGGCACATGCTCGAACTCGAAATCGCGACACCATTTGCGCGAGCGACATCATCTCGTCTTGCGCCCTCGTGCGACGGAGTTCGCAAGCAGCCCCGAGGAAGTTCATCAGTGCCTCGGGCAGATAGCCCATCGCCTGATAGAAGAGAATTCCGGTGGGATTCTTCCGTTTGAAAGCTTGGATTTGTCGGGATTGCGCAACAGCGGCAGATGCATCAGCTTCGGCGGCTCCCATCCGAAGTACTGATACAAGCAGAATGTGTTTGGGAGCGCTCGAGACCCACTCTTCGCCGCGAATGACATGCGTGATCTCCATCAGGTGATCGTCGACGACGTTCGCAAGATGATACGTCGGCAGGCCGTCGGACTTCATCAATACTTGCATGTCGACGGTCTTCCACTCGATCTCGATCTTGCCGCGCCGAAGATCGTCAACGACGCAGACGCCGTCGCCCGGAACTTGCATGCGAACGACGTGCGGTTCGCCGGCCGCTTCGCGCCGCGCGACCTCGTCGGGCGCGTACGTCAGGCAGAATCCGTCGTAACGCGGCGGCTGCGCCAGCGGCTCGCTGCGCGACACGCATCTCTTCCAAACGCTCCGGCGTGCAAAAACACTTGAAGGCATGTCCGGCATCGAGCAGTTCGCCGGACGTATCTTGTATAGATCGCCGAGCGTTCGCTCTGACGGTAGGGCCCATGCGGTCCGCCGACGTCCGGCCCCTCGTCCCACGAGAGTCCGACACCAATGCAGCGCGTCGAGAATCGCTGCTTCGCTCTCCGGCGTGCTCCGAACTTGATCGGTATCCTCGATGCGAAGGATAAACTCGCCGCCATGATGTTTCGCGAAACAATAGTTGATCAGCGCGACATAAGCCGTTCCAACATGAGGGTCGCCCGTCGGCGACGGCGCGACGCGAGTCCGAACTCAATGCAATGACCTTCAAGGGGAACAAGAGAACGGGCGCTTATCCTACGAGTTGCCTGCGTTTGCCGCATTCGCGATTGGACGAAATCGATGATCTCTTGCAGTGGAGCGCCGGGGTGAATACTGCCTTTACGCCTTTGCTGCGCAGTTCGGTCACATCCTCAGGCGGGATCGTGCCGCCGCCGAAAAACACGACGTCCTCGGCGCCTTGAGCCTTCAGTTGTTCAATTACCAACGGAAAAAGCGTCATGTGTGCACCGGAAAGAATCGACAGACCGATCCCGTCGGCGTCCTCTTGTATTGCCGTCTGAACGATCTGCTCGGGCGTTTGGAAGAGACCCGTATAGATGACTTCCATGCCGGCGTCGCGCAACGCGCGTGCGATCACTTTCGCGCCGCGGTCATGCCCATCGAGGCCCGCTTTAGCGACGATGATACGAAGTGGTCGGTTGGCCATAGTTTCCTTTGTTTTGCAGTTCCTGACTCAAGCGCAGCGCTTCTTCCAGCTTGCGTTTGACTTCGGAGAGGGTTCGCCGCGCGCGGTGACGCTCCAATTCGCTTCGCAGACGCACGTTAAAACACCGACTGTTCCGTATAGCGGCCGTAGACGGCTACCATCGCTTCGACGATTTCGCCTTCGGTGCAGTAGGCGTTGACGCAGTCGATCAGGTGCGGCATGAGATTATCTTTGGGATCGCGGCATGCTCGTTGCAACCGCTCGAGCGTCGATTGAACGGCGCCGTTGTCGCGCGAAGCGCGAATCGCCTGCAGCGATCGAGCTTGACCCTGCGCAACTTCTTCCGTTATTCGAAGCAGTTCGATGTCACTTTGCTGCTCTTCACGTTGGAATGCATTGACGCCGACGATCACGCGGTCTTTCGTTTCGATCGAGCGCTGGTACCGGTAGCTCGCCTCGGCGATCTCCTTTTGGAAGAAACCTGCTTCGATTGCCTCGATGACGCCGCCGTACTCTTCGATTTGCGTAAAATACGCTTCGGCTTGACGCTCCATCTCATCGGTCAACGCTTCGACGAAATACGACCCGCCGAGCGGATCGACGACGTTGGTGACGTTCGTTTCGTAGGCGAGCACCTGCTGCGTGCGCAGCGCGATTTCCACGGACTTCTCGGTCGGCAGAGCAAGCACTTCGTCCATCGAATTCGTGTGGAGCGACTGCGTTCCGCCGAGCACGGCGGCCATCGCTTCGTACGCGACGCGCACGATGTTGTTCTCCGGTTGCTGCGCCGTCGCACTGCAACCCGCGGTCTGCGTGTGGAAACGCAGCTGCCACGATTTCGGATTCTTTGCGCCGTATTTCTCGCGCATGTGTCGCGCGTATATCCGGCGCGCCGCGCGGAACTTCGCGATCTCTTCGAAGAAGTCGATGTGCGAATTGAAGAAATACGACAGACGCGGCGCGAACGCGTCGACGTCGAGTCCACGCTTCATTGCAGCTTCGACGTAAGCGAAGCCGTCTGCGAGCGTAAAGGCGAGTTCTTGCGCAGCCGTCGAACCCGCTTCACGAATGTGATATCCCGAGATCGAGATCGTGTTCCACTTCGGCATCTCGGCGGTGCAAAATTCGATCATGTCGACGATGACGCGCATGTGCGGGCGGGGCGGAAAGATCCATTCCTTCTGCGCGATGTACTCTTTGAGGATATCCGCTTGAATCGTTCCCCCAAGAAGTTTGCGCGAAATGCCCTTTTTCTCGGCCGCCGCGATGTACTGTGCAACGGCAATTGCCGCGGGGCCGTTGATCGTCATCGACGTCGTGATGTCGCCCATGTCGATGCCGTCGAACAACACCTCCATGTCCTGCAGTGTATCGATTGCCACACCGCATTTGCCGACTTCTCCTCGCGCCTGCGGAGCGTCGGAATCGTACCCCATCAAGGTCGGCATATCGAATGCAACCGACAGACCCATGCTGGCCGTGCGAAAGAAGAAAATGATAGCGCTCGTTCGTCTGTTTGGCGTTCCCGAAGCCCGCGAATTGGCGCATCGTCCACAACCGGTCGCGATACCCGTTGGGATGGATGCCGCGCGTGTACGGATATTCGCCGGGATACGACAGATCGCGCGCCAGATCGAGATGCGCGACGTCTTCAGGCCCGTAGAGTTTCTTCAGCGGGACATCGGAGATCGTGCGATCGACGGCTCCCGAGCCGGCGCCTTTGCGTTCCTTGCCCTTCGCTGATGCGGCTTCCCAAAAGCGCTTCTCGTCTTCGAACTCCGGTGTGGGTGACGGGCCCAAGCCGCTCGGACGATCGATCATCTTGGCCAAGATGGAATCCCTCTTTAATATAGATGTCAGAACCGGTATTCTCCCAAAGCGGGACCGGCCCCGCAAGCGCTTACGTCAAGCCCTTCACGACGGCGCGCGGTCGCATGGCAGGCTCTGCGATTTCGCTCTCGTCTTCGGGAACGTTGAATTGCCCCAACAAGACGTCTGCAGCCGCGTACGGGTCCAAGTCGGTGCGCACGTGTGCCTGGAGTTCATGCTCGAGGCGCCGTTCCAAGCGTCCCCGGGCAAGCTGCCGCACCATGTGCGCGAAGGCCTCGCGGCGCTTCTCGTCAATTTCACCCGTCTCGTTAAGGTAGGCTACGTGGCCTTCGATGGCTGCCCATAGGTCGTCGATGCCTTCGCCGGCGAGGGCTTGCGTCATGACCAGCTCCGGTACCCAGCCGGTGAATTGCAGCATCTCCATCATGCCGCGAATCTCTCGCCGCATTTGATTCGCCATGGGGTGATCGGCCTTGTTGACGACAAAGATGTCGGCAATCTCCATGATGCCGGCCTTTAGGACTTGAATCGAATCGCCGCTTCCCGGCTGCAACGCAACCAGCGTCGTTTGCGCGAGTTCCGCGATTTCGATTTCGCTTTGGCCGACGCCGACCGTTTCGATGAGGATCACGTCGAGACCGAATGCATCCATTAAGAGCACGGCGTCGGCCGTCGCGCCCGCAACGCCGCCGAGATGTCCGCGGCTTGCCATCGAGCGAATGAAAACATTCGGATCGACGAAATGTTCGGTCAGGCGAATGCGGTCACCGAGTAATGCACCGTGAGAAAATGGAGAACTCGGATCGACCGAAATCACGCCGACCGTTTTCCCAAGTGAACGCGCCTTGCGCACGATCGCCGAAGAGAGCGTCGATTTTCCAACGCCCGGGGGCCCCGTAAGACCGATCGTCATTGCGCGGCCCGTTCGCGGGTAAAGCCGCTTCACGAGTTCCGCCCCCCGGCCGCTCTCCGCCCACGAGATTGCGCGTGCTAAGCCGCGCGGTAGCGACTGTTCAAAATCGCGTAAGAGGGCCTCGAATTGTTCCTGGTTCGCCAAAGTACCGGTGGGATTGGGGCCGCCGCCCAGATGGCCCTGCCCTTTTACGGCTGGGTGCGGACCGTGATGCCGCCGTTCGAGGTGTCAATCGCAGCCGATCCCGGGCCGCCGGCATCGGCGAACGGGTTTTCGATACCGCCGTTCGACGTGCGCGCAGACACACGCGTCGTGAAGCCGTTCGGCACGGTCAGCGTGACGCCGCCGTTGCTTGTTTGAATGTGAATATCCGGCACGTGGCCGCCGAGCGACGCGATTTTCACGCCGATTGCGCCGTTCGACGTCGCGGCGTCGACCTGCGGACCGGCGCCGGCTACGGTGATCGCGCCATTGCTCGTACGAACGACCACCGGCGCCGTCACGCCGTCTACCTTGATGCCGGAGTTATCGGCGTACGCCGTCAGCGGCGCGTTTCGCGGCACGTGCACTATCCACCGTACGCTCGCCCACGATCCCCAACTCAACAGACCGAAGAAAACCTTTTTGCGCAGTGGACCGCCGGCCGGGACGATTTTCGTCGTCGTCCCATCCCGCGAGATCACCGCACGAACTTGACTCGTATCGCCGCGCTCCTGCGTTTGATCGACGGAGACGTCGCTCCGATCCCACGCGATGACGCTCAATTGCACCGTGTATCCGTAATCAGGTGTGCGCGCGTCGATCAGCACGCTTCCATGCGGGCCTACCGTCCCGGAAACGGGTCCCGGATCGGCGACCGCGGAGGTTGCCACAAGCGTGCACGCGAGCACCGCTGCGCATGTGAATCGTTTCATATCCATGCCCCAGATACGACGAGAGTGAGAACGAGTTTCATCTTGCGGGTAGAACGCGTTCATCTATGCTTCCTGCGCAGGCCGCGAGAATAGACCGTATCGTCGGCACCGTCATGCGCGACTACCATATCGCCGGATGCTCTCTCGGGATCGCCCGCAATGGATCGGTGATCTACCTCAAAGGGTATGGCATGCGTGACGTCGAGCGCGCAGAACCCGCCGACGGGTACACGATCTACCGAATCGGTTCCGTCACCAAACAGTTTACCGCTGCGGCGGTCATGCGACTCGTCGAGCACCATGCGCTCACGCTCAATGCAACGGCCGGATCCTATCTGCCGGCGCTTGCAGGCGCAGCCCGTGGCGTCACAATCGAAGAGCTGCTGCGTCAAACGAGCGGTATCCCCTCCGACACCGATCCCGGCGCGAGCTTCGCATCCGCAATGAACGCGCCGTTGAATTTCGATCCGGGGACGTCGTGGGAATACAGCAACACGAACTATTCTGTGCTGGGACGCGTACTGGAAGCAACGACGCACATCTCCTATGGAACGATGCTCGAAAATACGATCCTTCGGCCACTGCACCTCGAATCGACCGGCGACGACGTATCGCCGTTTGCAACAAATGTCGCGATCGGATATCAATTCGTCGACGGACAGTTCCATCGCGTCCCCAACCCCGCGGTGAACACGGATCCGTTAGACGCGGCTGCGGGGCTTGCAAGCAATGTTCCGGATCTTTTGCAATGGATGAATGCGCTGCGCAGCGAGCACGTCGTTTCGGCCGCCTCGTTTCGCGCGATGAGTACCGGTGCGCATCTGGGTGGTAACGAATCCACGTACTATGGCTTCGGTTTCTTCGTTAGCAATTGGTACGGTTGGCACGTGATTGAACATCCCGGAAATGTCGACGGCTACAGCGCCAACGATGCCATGATCCTCGATAGCGGGCTCGAAATCGCACTACTCACCAACGCCGACCGCGCCGACATCGTTCCACTTACCAAGAGCATCCTTACGATTGTCGAGCAGCCGAAAGATCCCAATATGTATGCCGACCGGCCGCGACCTCCAGAGAACGAAGACCCGGCGGTCACGGCTACCGTACGCGCACTGTTCGCACAATTACAACGCGGAGTCGTGGATCGCTCGAAGATGAGTCCTCGCCTCTCGGCATCGTTGGATGCACGTGCGCTGCGCAGGAACGCGTCAATGCTCATCGCGTCCGGAACGCTGCAAATGGCGGAATTCATCGAGCGCACTAACACGCGCGGTCTGCGCTATGAGCGATATCGCCTTACGTGCGAATCAGGCCGCTACTGGATGAATCTTGGGTTCGCGCGCAACGGACAGATCGACGCATTGAGTCTCCTGCCGGACGACGACTGACGGTGTTTCAACGCATCATCGCAACGGCGATCGCCATCGTCGTCGCACTCGGCTGCGCGCCTGCTCGGGCGCAAACGCTGATCGTCCCACTTTCCGGAAATCGTCACCGCTACATCCAGACGCAGTCACTTTTTCATACACTCTTTCGCGATTTCTATCTCGAAGACGACAACACGACATACGTTCAAACCGGCGACATACCGGCGATGTGGTTGCGAGATTCATCGGCGCAGACAATTCCGTACGTCCGGTTCGAGCGGGCATACCCGATTTTACGCCGCCGGTTCGCCGGCGTCATCGAACGGAACGCGAGGGCCATCACGCTCGACGCGTACGCGAACGCATTTCAGGCCGACTATCACGCATGGGAGCGAAAATGGGAAGTGGATTCACTCGCGTGGCCGGTGCTTCTTGCGAAGGTCTACATCGTCGAAACGCACGACCGTTCCATCTATTCGCCGACACTCCACGTGGCGCTGCGGCAAATCGTTGTGACGTACATGTGCGAGACACATCACAGGAGGTGCAATCGCTACACCTACCCGTATCGCGTCTATAGCGACAACCGCTACAACGAAAGCACTGGATTGATCTGGGGAGCCTTTCGCCCCTCTGACGACCCGGTTCAGTATCGTTTCAATATCCCGCAGAACATCATCGCCGCAATCGCATTGAACGACGTCGCCGTGCTTGCCGAAGATGGGTATCAGGATACGCGTCTTGCAGCCGACGCTCGCGCGCTGCAATCGCGTATCATGGGCAGCATCGCGGCGTATGGACGGTACTATGATGCGCGGAAAAATGTATGGATGTATGCCTTTGAGACCGACGGATACGGTCGCTATAACCTTATGGACGATGCAAACGTCCCGAATCTCACGACGCTTCCCTATTTGGACTGGTGCTCGGCGTACGATCCCATCTACCTCAACACGCGCGCATTTGCACTCAGCAAGAACAATCCGTGGTATTTTACCGGCCGCTACGGAGAGGGATTGGGAAGCCCGCATACTCCGTACGGCTTTATCTGGCCGTTGGGCATCATCGGGCGCGCGTTGACGTCGACGTCGTCAAAGGAAATCTTGGAAAGCATTACAACGCTGGCCGAGACGGACAGTGAAAGCGGGATGATTCACGAGAGCTTCTATCCTGGCGGTTACTGGCGTTTTACGCGGCAAGAGTTCGGGTGGGCGAACGCATTGTACGCCGAACTCCTTTTCCGCAGCGTCGCCGGCCTTGGTTCGGCGGGCTTCGCAAATGACGGCACTACGTTGATGGCCGGAGAGCCCAGGACGCCGACGCCGCGGCTCGTTCCGCCGATCGATCAGATCGACAACGCCGCAGAACTGATGCGCACGCTTGGAAGATTGTTGTACGCCGGACGGGCCGCGGCGATCAATCAGGCGCCGTAACGGCGGCGCCGCTCACCAAATATTCGAACTGCGTCGAGAAAATGGGCTTCCGAGAATTCGGGCCACATGATCGGCAGCGTCAGCAGTTCCGTGTACGCGAGCTGATACAGTAAAAAGTTTGAGACGCGCTGCTCCGATCCAGTACGAATCAAGAGGTCCGGATCCGGCGCGTGCGGAGCATACATGCGCGAGCGCAATGCTTCTTCGTCCACACGATCGGGTTCAAGACGTCCCGCTGCTACGTCGTGCGCGATCGCGCGTATTGCGCGCACGATTTCCTGCCGCCCACTATAGTTCAGCGCAAGCGCGAGCGTGACGCGGCTATTGCCGCGCGTGCATTGCACGAGGTCGCGCAGCGCGGCGCGAGCCGGAAACGAAAACGAGTCGACCTCGCCGATGATTTCGACCCGGACACCGGACCTGAGCAACGATGACTTCTCGGATCGCGCGCATGCAGCGTACAGCTGCATCAGCAAGCGTATCTCGCCGGCGCCACGGCTCCAGTTCTCGGTGGAAAATCCGTAGACGGTGACGCGCCGAACGCCCGCATCGGCCGCGGCTCGAACCGTAGCACGAAGCGCGTCGACGCCTCGCCGGTAGCCTTCCCCAATAGAAAGTCCGCGCTCGCGTGCCCACCGCCGGTTGCCGTCCATGATGATGGCAACGTGCTCCGGAAGCGTCGAAATTACGGGGGCCTGGACCATGATTTACTTTGTACCACAAAGTAAATCAGGAGGCAAGCCACGCCGGTAATAGCCGGAGGCACAATACGTCTGCGCAGGTAACCATCCACGCGACATGACGCACGGATACTATCGCTTTCCCACGATTGCTTCAGACACGCTGGTCTTTGTCTGTGAAGACGATCTGTGGAGCGTCGCCGCGGGAGGCGGCGTTGCGAAGCGGCTCACCGTGAGCTTCGGAACGTGCCTAACGCCGCGCCTTTCGCCGGACGCTCAATGGATCGCGTTTGTCTCGAGCGATGAAGGCAATCCCGAAATCTACGTTATGCCGGCCGGAGGAGGCCAGCCCAAGCGGCTCACGTTCCTCGGTTCGACGGTGGCCCAGGTCGTTGGTTGGAGCGCCGACGGTACGGACGTGCTCTTCGTTGCGAACCCGCGCTCTTGGTACGATGGCGAAACGCGCCCTTTCTCGATCGCTCGCGACGGCGGAGAACCGCGCGACTTTCACCTCGGACACGCACGGTCATTTTCGCACGGCCCGAGCGGCGGCATGGTGCTCGGACGTAACGCAACCGATCCGGCTCGCTGGAAGCGCTATCGCGGCGGAACGTCGGGTGAGCTGTGGATCGACGCGCTCGCGAACGGCGAATTCGAACGGCTCCCGGTGCCGGACGGCAACCCGACGTGGCCGATGTGGATCGGTGACCGCATCTATTTTCTTGCCGATCATGAAGGCATCGGCAATATCTATTCATGCGCGCTCGATGGAAGCGACGTCACGCGTTGCACGCACGAGGCCGAATACTACGTCCGCTTCCCGTCCACCGATGGAAAACGCATCGTCTACTCTGCCGGCGCTGCAATATCGGTGTTCGATATCTCGAGCGGAGAGGTGCGCGAAATCGCGATCGAAGCACCGTCGGCAGAACCGCAAACGGTACGCCGCTTCGAAGAGGCTTCAGAAGCGCTCGAGCATTTTGCTCCGCATCCCGACGGCACGCTCATCGCCTTCGTGTCCCGCGGACAGGCCTTCACGATGCCGCTCTTTGAAGGTGCCGTCATTCACTACGGGGAGGGAAGCCGTTCGCGCATTCGTCTGACGGAATGGCTAAAAGACGGGAAACGCTTCGCGTGCGTCACCGATCGAGACGGCTACGAGCAAATCGCCATCTGCCGCTCGGAAATGTCGGACGCTCCGAAGGTCGTTACCACCGGCGATATCGGCCGGGTCACGGAATTGTCCGTGTCGCCGACCGGAGACACGATTGCGTTCGCGAACCATCGCCATGAGTTGTGCGTCGTTGATCCGGACGACGGGACGGTGCGCGTGTTGGATACCAGTCCGGCACGGCGCGTCAGCGACTTGGTTTTTTCGCCCGATGGCCGTTTTGTGGCCTACGTGTGGTGGCCCGCTCAGGGAACGTCCATCATCCGCGTCGTCAAAGTGAAATCCGGCAAAGTGCACGACATTACCGCACCGCTTCGCGTCGATCACTCGCCGGCGTGGGACCCGGAAGGCAAATACCTCTATTTTATTTCGACGCGCGATTTCAACCCCGTCTACGATGCGCTACAGTTTGACTTGAGTTTTCCGCAAGCACAGCGACCGTTTCTCGTCACGTTGCGCAATGACGTCCCTTCCCCGTTCGTGCCTCTGCACAAGCCGATCCACCGCGAACACGATCACGACCACGATCATGACGAACGAAAGGGCGACAAACCCGAGGAGTTGCGAATCGACATCGATTTCGACGGGATTCAAGGACGGATATTAGGATTTCCGGTCGAGGAAGGCGAGTACCAGCAAATCGTCGCGGTGAAGAATCGCGTTTTCTATTCGCGCTTTCCCGTGCACGGCATCAAGCCGGCCGGACGAGAAGACGACGACGATGACACGACGGGAACGCTGCTCGCATACGATTTTGAACAACTGCGCCAAGCGACGATCGCAAATGAAGCCGGCGAGATTCGAATCGGAAGCGATGGCCACACGCTCGTCTATCGCTCCGGCGATCGTCTACGCGTGATCGACGCACTGAATGACATACCCGAAGAAGAACCGGAAAAGCCTTCGCCTGAAGCCGGAAGAAAAACCGGTTGGCTCGACCTCGATCGCGCGCACGTCGAAATCGTTCCGCGACTTGAATGGGCACAGATGTACCGCGAAGCGTGGCGTCTTCAGACCGAGCAGTTTTGGGTCGAAGATATGAGCGACATCGATTGGGACCGCGTCTACGATCGCTACAAGTCGTTGCTTCCCCGAGTTCGTACGCGTACCGAGCTTTCCGATTTAATTTGGGAGATGCAAGGCGAACTCGGAACGTCGCATGCATACGAGTACGGCGGCGATCATCGCGTGCCGCCGCAATATCAGCGTGGCTTCCTCGGAGCGGAGCTCGTATGGGATGCACAGCGTAATGGTTACCGCATCGCGCGCATCTATCGCGGTGACTCGTGGAATCGCGAGACCGATTCGCCGCTCGCGGAACCGGGACTCGATATTCACGAAGGCGACGTCGTTGTCGCGATTGGCGGCAAGCGCCTTTCCCAGACCGTTTCACCCGATCGGTTGCTGGTCAACGCGTCGAACAAAGACATCTCGGTGACGTTACGGACCCGCAAGGACGATGAGCGGACGGTGCTCGTGAAAGCACTTGCGAGTGAATCAGCACTGCGCTATCGTGCGTGGGTCGATGCCAATCGCCGGTACGTTCACGAAAAAACGAACGGCCGCGTGGGATACGTGCACATTCCCGACATGGGGCCGTCGGGATTTGCCGAGTTTCATCGTGGATATTTGACGGAGTTCAATCGCAAAGGGTTGCTCGTCGACGTGCGGTACAACCGCGGCGGTCACGTTTCACCGTTGTTGTTGGAGAAGTTGGCGCGCAAGCGCGTGGGCTATGACACGCCGCGCTACGGAACGGCGATTCCGTATCCGCCGGAGTCGGTGGCCGGCCCGATGGTTGCCATGACGAACCAGTTTGCCGGATCGGACGGCGACATCTTTAGCCATTGCTTCAAACTGTACAAGCTCGGTCCGCTGGTCGGAAAACGGACGTGGGGCGGAGTAATCGGTATCGATCCGTACCACGAACTGGTCGACGGCACGCTGACGACGCAGCCCGAATACTCGTTCTGGTTTTTCGACGTCGGGTGGAAGATCGAGAACTATGGTGCCGATCCCGACTACGACGTCGACATTGCGCCGCAGGACTATCGCGACGGACGAGATCCACAGGTCGATTTCGCGTTGAGATTGATGGATCGCGCCCTAGAAACCGTGCAAGAGGTCTTACCCGACCTCAATACGCGTCCGTCTTTACCGTTGCCGACGCTAGCGTAGCGACAGGATCGAGGGCACGCACTCCACGGTCGTCTTTACGGAGTTTGCGATGAAGCATTCGTGGTGTGCTTCGTCGTGCATCGCCGTCATCTCCGATTCTGACGGCTGCTTTTCGGCCGAGACGGTAATCCTAGGACGCAATGTTACGCGCGACATCCACATCCGTCCGTCCTCACGTTTTTCGAGGACGCCGATCGCTTCATCGACGTATTCATCGACGACAAACCCACGTTTGGCCGCAATGGAAAGAAACATCAACATGTGGCAGCTGGAGAGTGACACGACGTAGGCTTCTTCGGGATCTACGGCGTGCGGGTCGGAATAGGGCTCACGCACGATATGCGTCGAAGGCGACGCGAGCACTTCGACGCCGCCGTCGAAGCGCCAAGAGTGGACGCGTGAATACCGGTTGTCCGTAAATGTTTGATCGTTGCGCAGCCAACGCACGGTCGCCGAATACTCGCTCATTACAAATACTTCGCGAACCAATCGACGCTTTGCTGCAGAACGTCGATTTGATTTGCAGGCCGGCGGGGACCGTGTCCCTCGTCGGCATAGACGACCAACTTCGTCGGCACGTCCAACGTCCTCATCGCGTGCCAAAATTCGAAAGCTTGCGGAGCTGGAACTTCTTCGTCGCGCTCGCCCTGAAGTATCAATACCGGCGTCCTGGAGTTTTTGATAAACGTGATCGGCGAGCTCTTCGCATAGACCTGCGGATCGTCGTATACGGAGGCGCCGAAAAACGGGATCATCCACTGATCGATTTTGTTCTGTCCGTAGTACGACTGCCAATTGACGATGCCGGCACCCGCGACGATCGCCTTTAGTCGCGTCGTTTGCGTCTCGGCCCACATCCCCATGTAGCCGCCGTAACTCCAACCCCACAGGCCGAGCCGATGCGGATTGACGGGAGCCGCTTTAATGGCCGCGTCGATTCCGGCAAGATCGTCGCGCCAATCGCCGTAGCCGAAATCTTTGACGTTGGCCGCGGTGAACGCCTCGCCCTGACCGTAACTGCCGCGCGGATTAGGTTCGAAGACAAAGTATCCTCGGCTGGAGAGCGCGGCAATGGTGCGGTTTGCAAACGAAGGCAGCGATTCGGAGGAAGGGCCGCCATGCACGATCGTCACCATCGGATACCTACGCGACGGGTCGTACGACCGCGGATAGATCAGCCAGCCTTGAACGGTAAACGGACCGCTGTTCCAGTGAAGTGAGCGCGCTTTCCCATAGAGCCGCTGTGCGTCCGCATTGTCGTGCGTGATCTGGCGCAACGCTTGCGGCGCGCCCGCCCAAATTTCGGGCGGGCGGTCGAAGGACGTGCGCACGAACGCGATCGAGCGCGCGCCCCGCGAAACCGATACGCTGCGCAGTGTTTCCTCACCGCCGATAATCGTCTTCATCGCACCGGTGCGGATGTCGAGATCGACGAGATGGAGTGCACCATCGGCGTGCGCCGTCATGTACATGTGCGAACCGTCAATCCATCGCAATGCCGACGCCGACATGTGCATGCCCGGAGCAACGTCTCTGGCCTTTCGCATCGATGGCGTGACCGTGTAGACGTCGCCGCCGACCGATCCGAAATCGCTCATTATTCCGCCGATGAACGCGAGTTGCTTACCGTCGGGCGACCATTGCGGATCGTTGATTTGGTACTTCGGTGCAACGACGTCGTGCATTGCGCCGCCATCCCGACTCACGGTCGCGAGCTTTGCGACCCACCAGTTGTTGTCGCCGTTTCCTTTCGCGTACGTGACCGCTGCGGTGGAGGCGTCGGGTGACCAATCGTATTCGTAGACGTAGTCGTCTGCGGGCGTAATCGCATCCGACTTTCCCGTCGCGACGTCGATGGTCTCCAAGCGCTGTTCTTCGACGGTCGCGCCCACCACGCCGACGTCACGCGCTCCCGGCGCGAGTGCCCCTGCGCTGCGGCGCGCGTTTTTGATATACAAAACAGAGAGCGCTTTGCCATCGGGAAGCCACTGGAGCCGTTGGAGATTCCCTATAAAACGGCCGACCTGATGAACATTAGCGCCGTTTGCATCGCAGAGAAAGAGTTGAAGCTGCCCGGCGACGCCGCGTCGGAGAGAAAGGCAATGCGCGTTCCATCGGGCGACCATACTGGATTCTCTTCATCGAAGTACCGGGCGGCGCTGCCCGCGGTCAAACGTTTCTGCTGCGTTTCATGCAGACGCTGTACGTACAATGCCGTGCGGTGTCGCGTTTCATTCACGCCCTGCATGTTGTTGTAACTCTCTTGCCACACAAGCCCAGTACCATCGCTCGAGATATGCACGTCGTCGAGGTCATGAACGGCGAGCGAGGCGTTGAATACCTCACGCATCGACGGCCCTTCCGACGCCGCCGCGGTGACGAGAGAGAAGACCGCACACACAGCGGCGAGGAGTCCAAAGCGCTTCATGTTTGCGCTAATACGCCGTTCCTTGACCAGCGCATCGCAACGGTTGCACTGATAATTCTATCAATAAACGTATTGACTTATGTTTCCCGACTTTTGTATAAGGGTATAGCAGTCCAACGATTTGATGTAAGCCATCCAATTGAGTCGATCCAATATACATGGCTGGGTCATCCAAATCGCGACGCGAGCTTTTACAAAGGAGAACGACGTGGACACCAGCGATCGCGCAGACTCGCTTTCACGCACGTGGACGGCCGATTCACGGTGGCAAGGCATCAGCCGCCGATACTCGGCCGGCGACGTCATCAAACTTCAAGGAAGCGTCCTCGTCGAGCAGACGCTCGCGCGCATCGGCGCCGAGCGGTTATGGGACCTGCTGCAGGGGCCAGACGCGACCTCCGCGCTCGGCACAATGACGGGCGGGCAAGCGGTCCAAGCGGCTAAGGCTGGATTGAAAGCGATTTATTGCAGCGGCTGGCAAGTTGCGGCCGACGCGAACACGTCGGGAAACGTCTATCCCGATCAGAGTCTGTATCCGGTCAACAGCGTTCCACAGTTGGTCAAACGGATCAACAGTGCCCTGCAGCGGTACGATCAGATCGAATCGCTTGAAGGACGCGGAGGTCCGCACAACTTCTTACCGATCGTCGCCGATGCTGAAGCCGGCTTCGGCGGGCCGCTCAACGTGTTCGAACTGACAAAAGCGATGATCGAAGCGGGCGCTGCCGGCGTACACCTTGAGGATCAACTGAGCTCCGAAAAAAAATGCGGCCATCTCGGCGGAAAGGTGTTGATCCCGACGCAACAGGCGGTCCGTCATCTCGTTTCTGCGCGGTTGGCTGCCGACGTGATGAACGTGCCGACGATCATCATTGCTCGTACCGATGCCAATGCAGCGACGCTCATCACGAGCGACGTGGATCCGATCGACCGTGCATTCATCACCGGTGAACGCACCGCGGAAGGTTTTTTCCATACGAGATCCGGCATCGATGCGTGCATCGCCCGCGGTCTTGCCTACGCTCCATTTGCCGATCTGCTTTGGGTGGAAACGTCGGAACCGAACATCGAAGAGGCACGCGCGTTTGCCGAAGCCATCCACGCACGGTTCCCCGGAAAACCCCTCGCGTACAACTGCTCGCCGTCGTTCAATTGGAAAAAGAAGCTGGACGATCAGGCGATTGCGACCTTCCGCGAGCAACTCAACGCGCTACGGTACAAATTCCAGTTCATTACCCTGGCCGGATTCCACGCACTCAACTATAGCTTCTTCGAACTGGCGCGCGATTTCAAAATGCGCGGCATGTCCGCATACGCGGAATTCCAGCAAGACGAATTTGCCAGTGAGCAATACGGATATACCGCGACGCGCCACCAGCGCGAAGTCGGAACGGGCTATTTTGACGAAGTGGCGCAAACGATCAGCGAAGGCCAATCGTCGACGACGGCGTTGCACGGCTCTACCGAAGCCGAACAGTTCTATGGAAACGGCCATGCCAAAGAGGTGGTCGTAGCGTAGATGAACGTTGCCCCTGCCGGATTCACGTTGCACCGCGATCTGCCGGACGGCTTCGCCGAATTCTATCTGCCGCTGCACGAGCGTTTTACGCCGCGGCAACGCGCCCGTTGCAGGCGCGCGGGCAGAGCAGCTCGTGCGCGCGCACGCGGGCGAGTTGCCGGGGTATCTTCCACCTTCGGCGGCGACGGCCACGGAGTGGTCGATCGAACTTCCAGCGTTCCTCTGCGATCAACGCAATCAGATGACCGGCCCTGCGGACGATGCAGAGCTGGTTGTAAAGATGCTCAATTCCGGTGCACCCGGTGTGATGCTCGACCTCGAAGACTCGATGGCCAATACGTGGCAGCATCTTATGCTCGGGCACGACAACATCGTACGCGCGATGTACGGCGAGCTTAGCTATGAAGATCCCAAGCGCGGCGGTACGGTCGCGATTTCGCCGAGTAAGACCGTAATATGGAACCGCGTACGCGGTTTGCATCTCGGTCAAGCCGGCGTACTCGGCGAAACATTGACGAGCGCCTCACTCTTCGACGTCACGCTCCTGGCATTTCGGCTCGATTATAACCGGCTCAAACATCCATTATGCCTATACATTCCGAAGTCCGAATCAGCCGATGAAGCGGTGTGGTGGAGTGACCTCTTCGGTGCAATCATAGCGGCAAAGGGTTGGAACGCCGGCAGTATTAAAGCGATGGCGCTCGTCGAGTCGCACCCAATCGCGTTTCAGATGGAAGAGTTTCTCTTCAACCTGCGCGACTATATCGTCGGTTTGAACCTCGGACGTTGGGACTACATGGCAAGCTTGATCCACTTCAACTTACATGATCCCGATTGGCTTCTGCCGGATCGCAACACGATTCCATTGGATATTCCGTTCTTTCAAAACCTCCGCACGCTCTTACCGGAGATTGCGCACAAGCACGGCGCGCTCGCGATCGGTGGAATGACGGCGCTGTACCCGAGCCGCGACGATGCCGAACTCAACGCGCGAGCGCTCGACGTCCTCGAACGCGACAAGAAGAACGAAGCGTCGTGTCTCATGGACGGTGCATGGACCGGGCATCCCGATCAAAACGCCGTCGCTGTTGCGCAATTTCCGTATCCCAACCAGCTTCAGCGCAGACCGGACCTTGCCAGCACGCATCCGGAATTACGGCCCTCGCCGAAAGGCGTCGGTTCGACGACGCTTCAGGGAACGCGCGACGCGGTGCGCACCGTGATCCGTTATCGCGAAGGCGTACTCGCCGGTCGCGGAGCGAGTTTGCTCGACGGTTACATGGAAGACCTCGCAACAGATCGGATCTACAGACTCATGATTGCGCAGCGGCTGCGCTATCCCGGACCGTATACTCCCGAAGCACTCGATACCGTCTTCGATGAGGAACTGGAACGGATTCTTAGCGAGCTGCCACCCGATCGCGGGGTAGAAGAACGGTCGCGTTTCACGCGCGCACGCGACATCTCCGAACGGATGATTTTGACCGGACAATTCGACCCCGCATAGGGCGCCTGAGCGGACCGTTACGCTCGGCTTAACATAACGTTACGTTACAAGTGATAAGGTAAGCGCAGAGAGCTTCCGCTCTGCGCTTGCTTTTGCTTTGGAGGCCGTGTAAACGTGATCAGCCGCACTCTCTTGGCGACGTTCCTTTTGGCGTTCTTCATCCCGGGCCCGCTCTTTGCTCAAACGGCCACGGCCGTCAGCGGAACCGTGGCCGATGATACCGGCGCTCCCATCTCAGACGCGACGGTCACCTTAACCGGTGCAACCCGCCTGCAAACAACCACCGATGCCTCAGGCGCGTTCTCGTTCGCAAATGTACCAGCAGGACTGTACGTGTTTTCCGCACGGAAGGCGGGCTACGATACTGCAACCCAGAGCGAATTCGTCGTACTCGCCGGACAAACGCAAACGGCGAGCGTGCGGATGCACGCGGCAACGTTAACGACACTCCGCACGATTGCAACCGTAACGGCGAATACGCGCGGCAGCTTCAATACGACACCGGCTTCGGTAAACGTCGTTACGGCGCAGACGTTCATCGATCAATCTCAACCCCAGGTCACGCGCGTCGTGAGCCAAATTCCGGGCGTACAAATTTCGTTTCCGGGCAACAGCGCGAATGGCGCGGCGGCTGGATCGATCGTCGTACCGACGATACGTGGCGCTTCGTCGTATGAAACTGCCAGTCTGATCGACGGCCATCCGCTCGCGACGGGTTCGTTCGGGGACTACGTAACGACGTTCTTGCAAAGCTATCTGCTCGGCAGTGTCGAGACGATCAAGGGCCCCGGCGCCGACGCTCCGGAAGTGAACAACGCGATTGGCGGAACACTGAACTTCCGCACCAAGGATCCGACGTTGACACCGACGCCGACCGTCCTTGTCGGCGTGGACAATCATGGCGGCACGTTCAGCAACTTCGGCGTGTCGGACACGATCGCCAACAATCGCCTTGGGTTTGTCGCACAGATTGCCACGCAAGACTCTCCATCGGCGCTCAACGGAACGCAGGTGCTCTTCGATCCATCGTTTGGGTATGTCAACGGTAATTCCATAGCGGGAAATAATACAACCGGAACGCTCGGTAACACCGCGAGCACAAACACCACGTCGTACTCGCTTCTAGCGTGCTGTTTCTCCGTACTCGGCGACTTGGAGACGACCGGCGAGCTGTTGAAAGCGCGCTACAAATTTTCGTCCGCAACGACGGCCACGGTAAGTTATCTTGGAAGTCAGTCGTTCACAGACCAGGTCGGCAATACCGGAAATCTTACGCTCGCGACCTTCGCTCCGGGCGACCCGGCGTACAATGGATCGCTCAAAGCAAATAGTCCGGTGGCAGTGGACTTTCTTTTTGCCGGACAGCCGACCCGTGAAATCAACAATGAACCGATCTTTCAAGGCGAAGTAAGCTCGACATTGGGTAACGACACGGTGCTCGGCCGCTATTATCATGCGTCCATCACCCGCCTACAAGCGCAAGGCAGTTCGCCGGGCGGACTAGATTACAATAACGTCACGCTCTTCGGCACATCGTCGGGCACACCAACGTTCAACGGCCTTTCGACGCCGGTCGGCTTCCAAGACTTCTTTCGCGAGAACGAGTACGACAAACTGACAGGATATACGTTTGAATACACGCATCCGTTCGGCAACGACAACGACGTTTCGTTTTCCGTTGACTCCACGAATTCACAATCGGAGACATACACGCAATCACCGTCCTCCTTCAACCTCGGGCCAACCACGACCGCGGCAAATCACGTCAGCATCCCCGGTGGATCGTCACAGGTCTTTACAACGTATCTGCTGCGGAGCCACTTCTACCTTGGCCCGAAGCTGAACGTTACGCTGGCAAACTACCTCAACACATACCGGAATACGTTCGCGCAGAGCTGTCCGCTGGATTCGTTCGGGAACTACAATTGTGCGTTCGACGGCAGCAACGTGACGTTCGGCACGACGAACACGACCCACGACGACCCGAGAATCGGTTTGGTGTATCAGCCGAAGTCGAACATCGCGATCCGGTTTTCTGCCGGCAGCGCCATCGCGCCGCCGTACCTCGGCCTGTTGAGTAACGTACCGGGTGGAGCGATCTCGTTCGATTCCAGCAATAACATCGTGACCGTGCAGACGCCGAATTCATCGATAAAGCCCGAGACCGCGTTCGGGTACGATCTGGGCGCGGACTATCGTTTCAAGGATGGCGTCACGAGCCTTTCGACCGACGTCTATGAAACGAATCTGTTCAATCACTTCTTCGGTCAAACGATCCCGACCGGACTTTCTTGCGGAGCGCCCCTTGATTGCGGCGGCCTGGCGCCGCCCGGAACACCAATTTACACCCAGACACCGATCAACATCAGCAATTCGCGTTTCGAAGGTTTCGAACTCTCGGTTCGCCGCCAGCCACAGTTCGGATGGGGCTTCGTGGTCGAGGGTTCGCTGCAGCGAGGATACGTCTACAATCTGCCGCCGAACTTCTATTGCAGCGCGCCCAATACCGTGGCCACGCCCTGCATCCCGGCAAACTACAATCAAAATCTCAATATCGTAGCCAACGAAAACCTCAACGGTGAAGGCGTCGGATTCAGCAGCACGATCGGCTCCCTCAACACGCGTCTTCCGTACTTTCAAGGCAACGCTCAGGCCTCATATACGTTTCGAAACGGGGCGTACGTCCTGTTCGGCGACACCCTTTACGGAAAGAACAACTCGCTGAACGAACCTCCGTTCGGCCTCGCATACGCGTCGCTGCGATATCCCGTTGCGCCGAATCTGGCGTTCCAAATCTCCGGCGACAACATCTTCAACGCGTACCGCGGGCTCATTCCGGTCTTTGGAGGCGGCGTCGCGATTCCGCTCGCTAACGGTCAAACCGCAGCGACCACCGCAAACGTGCTGGGGCCGGCCACATACCGGTTTTCATTGATCGAACAGTTGCCCTAGCCGCACATCGCTGCTCAATCCCGCTTATCACAGGGCGATTGACGCGGGCGTAGCAGCCGCGATATGACGAGAGGGACATGAAGCGTCCCTCTCGTCAGCACGTCTACTGGGCTATCGGGCTCTTCGCCGGCTTTACGGCGTTAGGCACCCTGCTCTTCAGCTATCACTATCTCGATGATTTAGCGAACCAATACTACGGTACGCTCCCCAGACGGTTGATTGAGGAATTCACGGGCGCCTATTCAGCGCTTTTGCTCTTTCCGTTCATGATTTGGGTCGTCCGCCGTTTTCCGCCAAACGTCTACGGGTGGCCGCGCACAATTCTCGCCTGGCTCTGCGGCGGCGTCGTCTTTTCGCTCATGCACACGTCGTTGATGGTCCTCAGTCGAACGGGGCTTTTCCGCCTTTTGCACCTCGGCCATTACGACTACGGCATCATGCTGATTCGCTACCCCATGGAGGCGTCGAACGATCTGATCTTCGTCCTCTTGATCTCGGCGATCGTCTATTTTCTCGATCGTATGGCGGCGGCGCGTCGCGCCGAACTGGCCGCAGTGGAGCTTCAAGCGCGCCTGGCCGAGGCGAAGGTCGAGAACCTGCGTCTTCAGCTTCATCCCCATTTCTTGTTCAACACACTCAACGCGATTTCGTCGGTTATGTACGAAGACGTCCACAAAGCGGACGAAATGCTCGCGAAGCTCAGCGATTTTCTTCGCGTCGTTCTCGCGTCGAGCGGCGTGCACGAAGTTCCACTTGAAGAAGAGCTTGCCGTCGAGCAAATGTACGTCGGAATCATGATGACGCGTCTGGAACGAAACCTGGCCCTCAACGTCACCGTCGACGATGCTGCCCGCAGTGCAAGGGTGCCATTCATGCTTTTGCAGCCGTTGCTAGAAAATAGTATTCGGCACGGGATGTCGAGCGAGCGTACTGCCATCGACCTTGCGATCGACGTCCAGCGCGCCAACGGCTCGACGATCATTCGGGTCACCGACGACGGCGTCGGATACATGCCCGGCTCCGACAGAGGCATCGGCTTGACGAATGTTTCGTCTCGTCTGGAACATATGTATGGAGCGCAAGCGTCCTTCACCATCGAGCCGCAAGCGCAAGGCGGCACCGTTGCGACTCTGCGGTTTCCCTATGTCAAAGGAACCGAATAATGGCATTAGACGTGATGATCGCGGACGACGAAGCACCTGCCCGCCGTAAACTCGCGCGGTTTCTGAGCGAGCACGAGGACGTGGCAATCGTAGCGGAGGCGTCGAACGGCATCGATGCGCTCGATTTGATCGGTATGACCAAACCGCATGTCGTGTTTTTGGACATCAACATGCCGGATCTCGACGGACTGGGCGTTGCGGAAACGTTAGTTCGCTCGGAACATCCCCCGGCGATCGTCTTCGTCACCGCGTTCAACGAATATGCGCTCAAAGCATTTGAAGTAAGCGCTCTGGACTACTTGCTCAAGCCCTACGATCGCGAACGTTTTGAGCGTTCGCTGGAGCGTGCACGCCGGGCACTGCGAGTGGCGCCCGATTCGGAGAAGCTCGCCGAGACACTGGCGGCCATTCGCAACGAAGATCGCTACGTGCGCCGTCTTTTGATGCCGGCCGAGGGCCGCTCGTTCTTTCTTTCGACACGTGAGATCGTGCGGTTTGAGGCCGACGGCAACAGCGTGCACGTTCACTCACGCCGCGGGACGAACGTGCTGCGCGCCACCCTCGATTCGCTGGAAGGCCGGCTTGATCCCGAGGCTTTCGCCCGCGTTCACCGTTCGCACGTGGTCAACATCGACGAGATTGGCGAGATCCATCCGTGGTTCCACGGCGACTACAAAATCGTTATGCGCGATGGAGCCGAGATTGCGTGGAGCCGCCGGTATGCCGCCAAACGGCCGGATCTCTTGAAGTAGTCCCGCTCGTCACACAACGGTGGACCACTAACCTTCCCTTCGCGTACAACCACAGTATGAAACGTGTGCCGCTCTATGCCGCCCTCGGGGTCTTTGTGATACATCTGGTCGCAAATCCCGGATATGGCTTTTTCCGCGACGAGCTGTATTTCATCATTTGCGGTTTTCATCCGCAATTCGGCTACGTCGATCAACCGCCGGTGGTTCCGCTACTCGCGGCGATGACGCAGCTCTTCGGCCATTCGTTATTTCTCTTGCGGGCCGTGCCGGCGCTTTTCGCCGCGGCGGGTGTCTACACGACATGCCTTTTGGTTACCGAATTCGGCGGCGGCATATTTGCGCAACTGCTTGCGTCGCTCACATTTTTTTTTACCGGTGTTCTCATGAGCTTCGGAATGAAAGTGGGCACTGACGAGGTGGGACTCTTCACCTGGCCGCTGATGGCATTGCTCGCCGTGCGCATGACAAAAGGGGCTGACCTGCGCCTTTGGCTCGCGATGGGCGCGGTCGCGGGCATCAGTATCGAGAGCAAGTATAGCGCGCTCTTCTTTCTGGCGGCGCTTCTTGCCGGAGTCGCACTGACGCCCGAGCGGCGGATTTTCAACACGCGATGGGTTGCAATCGGCACTGCGCTCGCCGCCGCCATAGCGCTTCCAAACCTTCTCTGGCAATGGCACTACGGGTTCCCAATGATCGAACTGTTACGTGCGGGACAGAACGGAAAGAACCTGATCGTCGGGCCACTTGCATATCTCGGACAAGAACTCATCATCACGGGACTGTTCTTAGCGATCATCTGGATCGTTGGGTTGCTTTGGCTCTGGAGAATCGCACCCTTACGGTTTCTCGCCTACGCATACGTCCTGCTGATCGCCGCGATGATCGTGCTTCACGGAAAGCACTACTACCCCGCAAACGTCTATCCGATCTTGATCGCCGCCGGTGCGGTTCAGATGGAATTGTGGACGAACCGAGTCGTGCTCGCACGAGCCGCATTGCTCGTTGCCGTCGTGGTCGTCGGTGTCGCCTTCTTACCGACGGCGCTACCCGTCCTTTCGGAAGAGGCGTTCGTCCGCTATTCCGATTCACTTTCAACGACCTTGCATATTTCACGAAGCGCAACCGCGACCGAACACAACCGCGAGGCGTCGGCGCTGCCGGGAGACTGGGCCGACATGCATGGCTGGCCCGAATTGGCGGCCACCGTTCAGCGGGTGTACGATGCGCTTCCGCCGGCGGAGCGCACGCAAGCCGTCGTCGTCGGACAAAACTACGGCGAAGCAAGTGCGATTGCGTTTTTTACCCCCGGCGTCCCGGTAATCAGCGGCCACAATCAATATTGGCTTTGGGGAACGCACGGTTACACCGGCAATGTCATTATCGACATCGACGGAGACTGCGGAGCACGCGAGCATCTCTTCACCAGTGCAACACGCGCTACGGTTTTTACGAACCGATGGGCGATTGGTTACGAAAACAACATGCCGATCATGGTTTGCCGCGGCATAAGAGAACCGCTGGCCAAAGTGTGGCCAGCGGTCAAGAGTTACGAATAGCGGCTACTTCGTCTTCATCGATCCCACAGGGATGAAGCCCAAAGAAGTAAGGGCGGCGTTGTCGCTCTTGATGAAGTTGATGAAATTCTCGACGTTCGGCTTGGCTGCACCGTTCGTGAACATGTGTTCATACGACCAAAACGGATACTTGCCGCTCTTCACGTTGTCGGCCGTCGCAGCCACGCCGTTGACGCCGACGCCGACGATGTTTCCGCCCTTGACGTAGCTGCTGCCGAGATATGAAATCGCACCCGGGGTCTGAGCGACGATCGATGCGACGGTGCCCGACGAATCTTGCGTCGCTCCGCCTTCGATCGGTTGATTTCCGTTCAGGAACTTTTGCACGAACACCGCGCGCGTTCCGGAGCTGCGCGGACGATTGATGATAGTGATCGCCTGATCGCTCCCGCCAAGCTGTTTGAAGTTGGTCGCCTTGCCGGAAAAGATCGACTGAATCTGCGCCGTCGTGAGATTCTTCACGCCCGCTGCGGGATTGACCACGACATCGAATTGCACGACGGCGACTTGATGATCGACGAGCTTCGGTTCCTCAGGCGCAGGAATGTCGGAGTCGCCGATGTCGACGCCGTTTTGCGCTGCTTGCGTGATACCGACACGCGAACCGCCTCCGGACACGCTGATCTTTGCATCGGGATGCTGCGCCTGGTAATCTTGTGCACCTTGCTTCACGAGTGGAAGCAGTGCGGTCGAACCCGCCGCGGTGACCGAACCGTTCGACGACGAGCTGTTCGAGGAGCTCTTCGAGCTGCTGTTACACCCTGATAGCGCTACTGCGAGACCGGCGCATACCATCAATGCGGCAACCGTGTTCTTCATGTCTTCTCCTACAAAGAATGCCAAGCGGGCGGCTTATACCCCGCGGAGATTATCCCTACGTTAAGGCCAGCGCATTCAGCAAGTGCGGGTAGGCAATATCCGTCCGCGCCAGTGGATTGTCCGGATCGATGATGTCATGATTCTCCGGCAAATCGCGGAGTTCAAGGATCTCAATTCCCACCGGCCGCTGAATGAGCCATTGCGTGACGACGTGCTTGGTCGCATCGTTGTTCACCGCCGGATCGAAACGGTTCACGACCGTGGCAATCCTTGCGGCGAGCGGCGCCCGCGTTCGCGCGCTGCTGTATACCGCATCCCCGATGCGTAGCGTCTGCGCAAGCGCGTGCGTCGCGAAGCGGGGATACGCTGTCTTCGGGCGCTGCGCTTCTCGAATTCGCGGATCCCACCACAAGAACAGGTTCGGCAACACGCGAATGACGCCGGCCAGCGCGCGGGTAAGGCCGTACGACAGTTGGAGAATCGCAAAATCCGGCGCGACGGGCACGGCGGTCGAAACGTCGGACCGGAACTGCGCAACATATGCGGCGAGTAATCCGCCGGCGGAAATACCAAATACGGCGACGCGTTCGCCGAGGCCGCGCGCAATGTCGAGCGCATCGTTGGTCGTCTGTATCAGCTCTTCGGCCGTCAACGACGCAAGAGCGGTCGTCATGCGATCGGCGTAGCCGTGAGCGGGCATTCGTGGAACGAAGACGTTCGCGCCGCTTTCGAAGACCAACGGCGCAAAAGCTCGGTATTGCCCTGGATTGTTTGTGAGCCCGTGCAACAGCACGACGGCCCAAGGCGTACGTTCTCCATGATCGAACAAGACGGTGCGAGCGCTCTCGAGGACGTCGTTGCCGTCGAGTGCCATCAGGGCGCGAGCGCGCACGAGCGCTTGCGAATAAGATTCCGCGGGCCGGCTAACCGGCGTTTCGAGCATGCACCGTGCATTCGACGAGATGATCGTTCACCATACCGGTAGCCTGCATGAATGCGTAGATGATCGTCGGCCCAACAAAGGTGAAGCCGCGCTTGCGCAGATCGCTGCTCAATAGCTCCGCTTCCGGGGTTACGGCCGGAACATCGGCCATGCTGCGCCGCCGTTTCACGAGTGGTTTGCCGCCGACAAAACGCCAGACGTACTGATCGAACGATCCGTATTCTTTCTGAATTTCAAGAAATGCACGCGCATTTTTGACCGTCGACTCCACCTTTGCCCGATTGCGTACGATGCCGGGATCCAGCAATGCCTTTCCTATAGCGGACGGTGTCATGCGGGCGACGCGCGCGGGATCAAAACGATGGAAGACGATTCGATACCGGTCGCGTTTGCGGAGAATCGTTTCCCAACTCAGGCCGGCCTGCGCGCCTTCGAGTGTAAGGAACTCGAAGAATACGCGATCGTCGTGAACCGGCACGCCCCACTCCGCGTCATGGTAAGCGATCGACAGCGGCGTCGTCGCCCAAGAGCATCGCGTCACGCTGCACATGTCAGCGTTCGATGATCTCGAGAAGTTGCGGATAGACGCGATCGGCTATCTCGGGATGCCGAAGTGGTTCGATGATATCGTGTAAGAACGGAACACCGGTGAGACGCATCTCTTCGATTCGATCGCCGGACGCGATGCGCATACGCCGGGCGAGGCGTCGCACCGCGCGATTGTTTACGGCCGCCTCTCGCGAGTTGGTAACAAATACCAATTGCCCCGCCTTCACTGGTTCGTCGGCAGCCGCTGCGACGTCACGCGCCATGCGCAAAGCGTGGGCAATCGCATGTGTAGCGTAACGGGGATACCCGTGTTCAGGCACCTGACGTTCCCGCACAAGCGGATTCCACCAATGAAACATGTTCGGTAACCGCAGCATCATTTCAGCAAATGCCTCGGTAAAGCGATTCGGCATCCATGACATACCGAAAAACGGCGCAATCGCCACCGCCCGATGCACCGTCTCGTGCTGCGCAATCCACGTCGTCAGAAGGCCACCGAGAGAGAAGCCGGCGACAACGACGTCTTCGCCGAGACTGCGCGCCAAGTCGATACTCTCGATGGCGACGTGTTGCAGATCTTCAGCCGTCAAATACGCCAATGCATCGGAAAGACGATTGCGATGTCCATGGCGCGGCAGCCGCGGCACCAGCACGTTGTGCCCGCGTTCGTGCAGATCACTAGCGAAACGGACGAACTGCGTCGGGCTCGCCGACAGACCGTGAAAGAGCACGATCGCCTTCGGACGCACTTCGCCGTGAAGGAGCAGCTTCGTGCGTCCTTCGTCGCCGATTCGGTCGTGATCGCGCTCGAGCAGGCGCTCGAGCGCGGTGTACGTTTCTGGCTGTAGCTTCGGCATCATGTGGTGGAAGGGACGTCCCCTGGACGTCCGTAAGTCAAGTAAGCAAGTGTTCCTTGAACGTGGGCGACCGCGTCCCCACGCTCTCCCCAACCGTCCGCGACGGATTGGCGGTCTCCTATCAGTTGAACGGCACTTCGCAGCTTCACTGCTGCGCGCCCCCAACTTCGTAGGTCCCCCGATTTGCCCGCAACGACGCTTGATACGGATAAACACGAGTGGCGCGTCATTAAGGAATCATGCATGTAAGGTCTGAAAACGCTCGCGCCTTTATCGAGCTCGATGAGCACTACGGCGCACAAAATTACGATCCGCTCGATCTGGTCGTCGAACGAGCGCAAGGCGTGTGGCTTTGGGACGTCGACGGAAATCGCTACCTGGACTGTATCAGCGCCTATTCCGCGGTAAACCAAGGGCACTGTCATCCGCGTATAGCTGCCGCACTCGTCGAGCAGGCGTCGAAGGTCACCCTCACGTCGCGCGCCATGCGAAACGATCGCATGGGGCCGTTCCTCAAGAAGCTGACGGAATTTTCCGGCTTCGACAAAGCGCTGCCGATGAACACCGGTGCGGAAGCAGTCGAAACAGCGATAAAGCTCGCTCGCCGGTGGGGGTATGAAGTCAAAGGCATTCCCGCAAATCAGGCCGAGATCATCGTCTTCTCGAACAACTTTCACGGTCGCACGACCGCCATCATCAGTGCAAGCTCGGAAGAGAGCTATAGAAAGAACTTCGGACCCTTTACACCGGGCTTCGTGTTCGTGCCGTATGGTGACGGTGAAGCCCTCGAGCGCGCGATTACGCCAAACACCTGCGCAATTTTGATCGAACCGATTCAAGGCGAAGGCGGCGTTATCGTTCCGCCCGACGGTTATTTGAAGCGGGCGTGGGCGCTTTGCAACGAGCATCGCGTTCTGTTCATCGCCGACGAGATCCAAACAGGATTCGGACGTACCGGCGATCGCTTCGCATGTGATTACGACGGTATAACGCCGGACATTATGGTCGTTGGCAAAGCGCTCGCAGGCGGGTTTTATCCGGTGTCGGCCGCGCTATGCAACAATGCCATCATGTCACTGTTCAAACCCGGCGATCACGGCAGTACCTTTGGTGGTAATCCGCTCGGCTCCGCTGTTGCGGAGGTCGCATTGGACGTTCTTATCGACGAAAAGCTCGCGTCACGCGCGCGCTACGCCGGCGCGAAGATCATGCAGGGACTGCGTTCGGTGCAGACGCCGTTGCTCAAAGAGATTCGTGGCCGCGGCCTGATGATCGGCATCGAAATGAGCGTCCCGGCGCGCCGTCTTGCCTATGCGCTGCTCGAGCGCGGCGTTGCGGCGAAGGACACGCACGAATTCGTGCTGCGCATTGCGCCACCGCTCGTGATCGACGATGAAGCGATTGATTTTCTTCTCGCGCAATACCGCGAAGCGATCGTGTCGTTGAGCTGAGCGGCTTTTGGGAAGAAGGCGACCATGCACGAGGCGAATATCGAGGCGCACGTCGCCGAATTCTATGATGCCTGGAATCGGGGCGATCGGGATCGTGTTACCCAAGCGATCGCCTCGAACGCCATCGACCATGATTCCGAGACCGGTGAAAGCGGATCCGCGAGCCTCCTCAACGCTTTGACGGCGACGCGCGTCGCTTTTCCCGATCTTCAGTACACCGTGCATGAACTAGCGATCGACTCCCGCCGCCAAATCTCCGTTGCAAACGTCACCTGTGAAGGCACGCACGAACGCGACTACTTCGAGATTCCCGCAACGCTGCGCCACGTTCGCTGGCGTGAGATGCGGATGGCGCGCTGGCGCGACGGCCGCGTGGTCGAGCACTGGACCGTCAGCGAGTTACGGGAGTCGCTCCTCCAGCGGTAAGGGGCCCCTTTCAGTTGACACCCTTCCGGGCCGCATGCTATTCTGCCGAAGCCGAAGTAGCGTTCTAGTTCCTCTGGACCGCTCACCGGATGCCTGCGGGCGATCCGGTCCATACCCGGGGCCGTCGGCAGGTTCCGCGCGTGGGGTTGCTTCGGCAGCGCCATTTTTCGTTTTTCAGGGCCTAGACGCCCGGGAGTACTTGCCATAGCTCGACCGCTCAGAGTCAACGAACAGATCCGCATTCGCTCGGTCCGCGTGATCGACGAAAACGGCGAACAGCTCGGCATTCTGCCGACCGAGGAAGCGCTTATGCGCGCTCGAACCGCCGGACTGGATTTGATCGAGATCTCACCTAATGCCCAGCCTCCGGTCGTAAAGATCGGTGACTTCGGGCGGCTGAAATACGAGCAGTCAAAAAAAGACAAAGACGCCCGTAAGAAGCAGCGCAACTTCGAATTAAAAGAAGTCAAGCTGCGTCCCAAAATCGAGACGCACGACTATGAGACGAAAGCTCGTATGGCCGAGCGGCTCTTGTTGGACGGAAGCAAGATCAAAGTGACGATCATGTTTCGCGGACGGGAGATCACCTACACGGCATTCGGACGGCGATTGTTGGATCGCATGGCCGAAGATATGGCGCCGTTAGCCACGGTCGAACGCGAACCGCGGCTCGAAGGAAAGAACATGTTCATGATCCTGGCGCCGCGTACGACGCCGACCGGTCCGCCGAAGTTCTCCTCGGTCCACGAGAAAGAGCATCACAAAGATCGTAAGGACGCGGAGGCCCACGCCGAAGAAAGCGTGGCTGAAGATGTGAACGAAGAAATTAAGGAGCCTACACAGTGCCTAAAATTCGAACCCACCGTGGAACCGCGAAGCGCGTCAAAGTGACGGCGACCGGCAAAGTGATGCATCGTCATCAATTTGACGGCTGCGGACACATTCTGAGCAAGAAGTCGCGCAAGCGCAAACGGAAGTTCCGTAAGGACCAGCCGACCTTCAAGGGCGATCTGAAGCGCTTAGCGCCGACGATTCCGTACTTGGTTTAAGGAGGCTGAAGCACAATGGCACGTATCAAACGTGGTGTTCACGGGCTCAAGCATCGCCGCAAGGTGATGAAGCTCGTCAAAGGCTTCCGTGCGGCTCGCCGCCGCAACTATCGCGTCGCGAACGAAGCGCTTCTGAAGTCACTGGCGTATGCGTTTCGCGATCGCCGCGTTCGCAAGCGCGATTTTCGCTCGCTGTGGATCAGCCGCATCAACGCCGCTGTTCGCCGTGAGGGCATGACGTACTCGGTGTTCATGAACGGTTTGAAAAAGTCGGGCGTAACACTGAACCGCAAAGCGCTTTCGGAGCTTGCGATCTCCGATTCCCAAGCGTTCGGGTCGTTGCTCAAGATGGCAAAACAAGCCGTCACGAAGTAATCCGCTCACGCAGCGTTACGAACAAAGAGCCCGCGATTTCGCGGGCTCTTTTGTTACGCCGGAAGACGCACTATACGCGCTGCAGATAAAGGGCTATGCTCGAGTTGAGAGGAGGTCGCTATGAAACGCGCTTTGTTATTGGTCTTCGTCGCGCTTCTCGGTGCCGCGCCGCTTTCAGGCGTTTTGCAAGCGATCCGTTCATCGAACGTACAGCAATTGATTTCGTGGGCGGCGAACCCGTCACCGCCGGCGAGCACACCAGACTCCACCAGCGCAGTTCAATTGCAAATTCTCAACCTCGATGACCAGTCGAAAAATGCGATTCTCCTCTGGCTGAATGGCCGCGGACGTTCGGCGCTCCACGCGCTCGGGATGAGCGATCAGCAAATCGGCGTCCCGTATTATCCGCTCGACTACGCCATCAACGTTCCAGCCGGTGCAGTACCGTCACCGGATCCGCCCGTGCGCAACGATCGCCGGGGGCTGTTCGGCGCAGTTCTGCCGGCCTTGAGTATTCCGATCGCATCCTCCACAACGTCTTCTTCGTCATCTCAAACGACAACGACCCCAACGGCAAACGGCTATTCACAAGACACGACGAGCAGCAGTTCTTCAACGACCGTCGGTGTGGGTGTGAACGTGTGGGGTCTGGTCGGTTCACTCGTCAACGCAGCAACGAAGAACGCCAGTCCCGCTACGCCGCCGCCGTGGCGCGACGTGCCGTTCGGAACGTCGATATTGAACGCACCGGATGCGCCGGTACGCATCGACGGCGGTTTCGCATCGGTGCGTAACGACGGAACCGAAGGCATCGCCTGTATTTCTTTCACCAACACGTCACCGAAGACGATCAACGAACTCGACGTGGATGTTCAACCGCTGAATAACGCGGGTATGCTGATTCGCGCCGTGGCGCTGCGGCGCGCAGGAAGCTTCGCGCCGAACCAACGCGTGGGCGGACCGTCCGACGTGCAAAACGTCGCACATGAGCGCGCCAATTGCGTGATCGACGGCGAAGGGGCGCTAGCAGATACCGCTGATCCATTTTCGGGCGCTTCGTCAGTCGCGTATGCGGTGCGGCGTGTTCTGTTCAGTGACGGGACGTCGTGGATTGAGCCGGGCGCAAATCCCTGGTAATGGCGGGTGCGGCTCATGAAATCCCCAGCAATCCTGGGGAAAAAGCCGTATATGAAGTGGATAACGAGTTTTGCAGCAATGGCCCTAGCGGCTGCCCTAACGGGAGGCGCACAAGCGGCGTCTATCTCCTCAACCGACGCGACATTTGTCCAAACCGCACAATCCGATCTGTTGGGACAATACGCGCTTGCTGCGGTTGCTAAAAAGAAAGCGCAGGATCCGCAACTCAAAACCGTTGCGGCAACGATCGCATCGAACGCGGGCCAAGCCAACGACTTTCTGAAATCCTATGCGACGACGCATAGCGTAGCGGTCGACAATAAGCCGACGATTCGCGCCGACGCGCAATACGGCGACATCGCAACGCTCTCCGGGAAAGCGTTCGACAGCAAATATGCGAGCGACCTCAACATCGACGCGCAAATGGAGCTTTCCGATTTTCAGGACGAAGCCCAGAGCGGGACCGATCCGGCGCTAAAAGCATTTGCGAAAAAGGAAGTCGCGATGCTGGAACAAGCCAGTTCGGCAGCCCAAAAACTCAGCCACTAGCCCCGTGATCCAGAACGCCCCACCGGGGCGTTCTTATCTTAATGGCCGCCCTTTCGCCCGTCGCCGTGCTTCCAGGCACCTTACTCCCATCGCGTCGAACGCAGGCGGTCATGCACGCACCCGTCGACGACGAGGCTCTTGCGGCTGGGTTTGCTGCCAAGGAACCTTGGGCATTCGAAGAGGCCTACCGGCGGTTCGGAGCGCTCCTGTATTCGAGCGCGCTTCGCGTTCTCGGGAACGCGGAAGACGCTCAAGATTGCGTGCACGACGCGCTTGCGCGCGTCTGGCGCTCGCCGGAGGCGTATTCGCGTGCGCGCGGTGCGGTGCGTAGCTTCCTGGTCGTCTGCGTACGGAACGAAGCGATTACGCGACAACGTTCTCGGACACGCCGCGTTCGTCTCACCGAACGCCTGGCAGCGCAGCCGCAAGAACACGATGAGTTGCGCGTGGTGGACGTCATCGAAACCGACCGGCTACGCCGCGCGATCGTAACATTGCCGCCCGAGCAAAGAGCACCGATCGAACTGGCGTATTACGAACAAAAAACGCACGTCGAAATAGCGCAGGAATTGAAGGAACCGCTCGGCACGATAAAGAGCCGTATTACGCTTGGACTTCGCAAACTGGGTACGGCCCTCGGAGCGCATCGATGAACGACCATCTCGGTGACGTTGCCGCACTCTATGCGTTGGGCGCGTTGGATAGAGCGGAACAAGAAGCGGTCGATGCCCATGTGGCTGTATGCACAGCGTGCGCCGCCGAGCTCGCACAAGCGAGCGAAGACGTCACGGCGATGGCGCTCGCACAGCCGCAATTCGAACCACCACGGGCGCTGCAACAACGGCTCGCCGCGACGTTGGAGCGCGGCGCAGCCGTTTCACTTGACGCGAGACGCCCTGCTCGCCGGTGGTATGCAGCCGGCGTAGCGGCCCTCGCCGCTGCGTTGGTCTTCGGCGTGCTGCCGAGCGCGTATCTGTGGCAAGAGAATCAAGCGATGCATCAAGCGATGCTGGCAGAGTCCGACGCGATGGCTCGTGTCGCGACCAGTCCGCATAAGACGGTTGCCTTTGCAGCAACCGACGCGCGCGTGATGTATGGTCCCGATGGTTCCTGGTATTGCGTCGTAGTAAGAGGTGCCCATGCGCCGGTGCAAGTGGCCTGGAAACACGACGGCCGAATGACGATGCTCGGAACCGCCATGCCGCACGGCGACGTCGCGATGCTGTACCTGCCCAAGAGCCATCGGATGGACCACCTTGCGCTCATACAGGGCGCCCAAGTGATGGGAGAAGCGCAACTCGTATTCTAAGCGGCCGAGCCCTCGCCGGAGGGTACTTCGCCGTCTTTATGACGAAGGTCACCAAGCATGTGGGCGCCTCTTGTGTTAGCAGCCGTAGCCGCCAGCTCGCCGCAGCCGATAGCTCCGCCGCCGCATACGTTCTCGGCAGCGATGGGGCACGCGGTCGACGGAGTCGGCGATCGCATTGTCTCCGAAGGCCGTAGCCCCGGTTTGGCTATCGCGGTCGTCGAGGACGGGCGAATCGTGTACGCCCGCGGCTTCGGTGCGGCGCAAATCGGAAAACACGTCCGGTTCAATCCGGAAACCGAAACCTATGTCGGCGGCGTTTCCGAATCGTTTACCGCCGCCGCGCTTCTGCTGCTGCAACAAGACGGAAAGATCAAACTCGACGACCATGTGACGAAATACATTCCCGAGCTGACGAATGCGCCGGCAGTTACCGTATCGCAGTTGCTCTCGCAAACCTCCGGTCTGCCGGATTGCACGCATATGGCCGGCTTCCCGGATCAAACGCACACGATGAAAATCGACGACCTGATCGCTGCAATGGCGAAGCTCAAACCGCAAGCTACGCCGGGCGCTGTTTTTCAACGCAACGTGTGCAACGATTTGGTAGCGGGTCTCGTCGTCGAGCGCGCTTCCGGCGTTCCGCTTTCGGACTATTTGCAACAGCATATTTTCATGCCGCTGGTGATGAATCAGACGTTCTACGCAGGTGACGTCGGTATTTCACCCGCGTACGCGTATGGATATACAGGGCATGTCCGGCATTTCGTCATGGCGCATCCGTGGGATCCGGCCTGGCTCGCGGGCGGCAGCGGCATCGTAACGAACGTTTACGACTTGGCAAAATGGGACATCGGGCTTCCCTTGCTACTACGCGTGGAAGCGGTGCGCGATATGTTCACGCCGGCGGACGCGTCGGGCGACGAACGCCATGGTTTGGGCTGGGTCATCGACCAGCGAGAAGGCAAGCTGTACGTGTGGCAAAACGGCGAGATCCCAGGCTATCATGCCATGAACGCAATCTTGCCTGATGACCATATTGCCGTGATCGTCCTTGCGAATACCGACAGTTTCCAAAGCCGGGCAGTCGTCATCCCGGAGACGGTGGCGGCGCAGGTTTTGGATATCGTGTTGCCGCCGGGGTCGACGCATGTCGAAAATTCAGTGCTCGAACGAGCGCGGGATTGGTTGGATCGTTTGGCGACACACAGGATCGATCGGACACAGCTTACCGAGACCTTCAGTGCTTACTTGACCGATGCGCTCGTTTCAAAAGCGGACTTTGCCTCGCTTGGTAAAGCGCAATCGTTGATTCCCGTTTCGAGCACCGCCGGTGCGAACGGGGACACGGTTTACGAGTTTCTCGTCCACTTCCCGCACGACCAATACCACTACCGGTTTAGCCTATCGAAGGACGGAAAGATCGACGGCCTCGTATTGGTGCCGTAACGGCGACGATTTAGTCGTCGCCGTCAGTAATCCGTCGCCCGGTTGCTTCGATGACCTTACCGAGCATTGTTACCGCTTCCGCACGCGTTGCATTGCTGAACATGTAACGCAAGCGCTCGTCTGCATCTTCCACGATCAGCACGGCGCGACGCCCTGCCCGGACCGCGGCGATCAATGACGTGAGATACGCCTCATCCTCAGGCGCGAGCATCGTATGCTCGAGAGTGTCTACCGGCGCTTCCAGCAGTCGCTTTAACACCGCGTCGATGTCGCGAGGTACTTCCACCGTTTCCTCCATGGCCAATCGTCGTGGTGCAAAAAGCGCGCCACGTCCGTTCACCCGTGATACTTCTATCGGCTGTTTTACGGCACAATTTCACTTCTTGGACCGCGCATCCACAAGAGCGCGATCAGCGTCTTTGCGTCGGCAATTTCACCCGTGTGCACAAGGCGTTCTGCCTCTTCCAGTGTGAAGGAAGCAACCGTAATTTGCTCGTCTTCATCAAGGTCTTGCGGGCCGGCCGAAAGTTGCGTTGCGTTATAAAAATGTAAAACCTCGTCGCAAAAACCGGGCGTCACAAAGAACGAACCAAGCGCGCGCATGGAAGCGGCGTGGTAACCGGTTTCCTCACGCAACTCGCGCAACGCTCCGGACGCGAACTCTTCATGTTCTTCGGAAACGCCGGCGGGAATTTCCCATAGTGCGCGTTTGGCCGGGTGACGGTATTGTTGCACGAGGATCAGGGCGTTCTCGGACGGTGTCGCAATGATTGCGTACGATCCGCGATGCCGTACGACGTCGACGCGATGTGTTTTGCCGTCCGCATAACGCAGTTCGTCGGTGCGCACGCTAAACACGCGGCCTTTGAATACTTCCTGCGATGCAGCGACAACGGGAATCTGATTCATGCCGGGATATTTTGACGGAATAGACCCTTCGGGCCTCGTACTCTACCGGCGTGCAACAACGGTCATCGTTGCTGGCTGAGTTTGGCTGGCTGGTCTATTTTCTCGCAATCTTCGTCGCTTTGGTCTACCTCTTTAACGTTTTTGTCGTACCGCATCACTTTAACGATCGCGTTGCAGACGTGTTGGCCGCCGTTATCGCGGGTCTTGCGATGATCCTTACTCGCGCCAAGTACACGCAGCGCCGCAGATAGATGATCATTCGAGCCGGTGCTCACGCCGATCGCGTACAGCGCGCGCGTGAGCTGCTTTCGGCAAAAAGCCGCCGCGAACAAGGACGTTATGCATTCGAAGGAACGACGCTTTTGGAAGAAGCGCTCAAAAGTAACGTCGTCATCGAAGAGATCTACGCCACCGAAACGGTATTTGAAAGCAGTGCGACGCTTGCGGAACTGGAAAGCCGTAGTGTGCAGATCGTTCTGGTGGACGACCGCACTGCGCGAAAGCTTTCGGATTTGGAGACGCCGACCGGTCTGATTGCGATTACGCCGATGCACTACGCGCCGCTCGGCGCGATCCTCTCCGGCGATCTGAGTTTGATTCTTGCCGACATCAACGATCCCGGGAACGCGGGTACGTTACTGCGCTCGGCGGAGGCTTTCGGCGCATCCGGCGTCATTTTTGGGCGCTTCGGCGTCGATCCGTATCACCCGAAGGTCGTGCGCGGTTCGATGGGCGCGCTGTTCCGGTTACCGGTGGCCGTCGCCACGCCGGATGATGCTGAACCCGCCGCGGTTAGGGCGCGAACGACGATCCTCGGTTTGGCCGCCGACGGCGAGCCGCTGCGGCGAGATGCATTCGTACCCCCCGCGGCACTCGTCGTCGGTCACGAGCGCCACGGACTCGGAAGTTGGGAACGGCTCTGCTCGAAGCGCCTCGCCATTCCAATGCGAGGGCCGGTAGAAAGCCTCAATGCCGCCGTCGCGGGATCAGTGGCCTTATACGAAGCAACGCGGTAAGGCTTGAAATGGTCAACGATTTTGTTGACTTTCGGAGATCACACACGTTACGATATGAATGTGTCGAGCCTTTGGCGTGAAACGGATGCGCTGCCCGCAGTTTTCGACGCATTGGCAAACGAGCAGCGCCGAGCAATTCTCGTCCGCTTAGCTCGCGGTTCGGCAAGCACGCCTGAAGTGGCGGCGCAATTCGGTTTCACAAAACAGGCGCTAAGCCGTCACATCGCGGTTCTCGAAGACGCCGGATTGATTGAGCGCACGATCCAAGGACGAGTGCATTACCTCACGCTCATTCCGGCGCCGCTCGACCGCGTTTCACGATGGCTCGTCGAGATTCGCCGCGGTTGGCACGCTAGTCTCGATCGTCTCGATGCACTCTTATCGGAGGAGCGATGACTGACCGATTTATTCTCGAGCGTGAATTCACGGCTCGACCCGAGGAACTCTTCAACGCTTGGATCGACGTAACGATGGTACGACGCTGGTTTGGATGTGGCAACGACCAATTGTGGAACGTTCATGCGTGGGACGTGCGCGAAGGCGGACTGCTTCATGTAAGCCTCGATTTCGACGGTACGCCATATGAAATCCGCGGTGAATTCCTCATCGTCGATCCGCCACGACATTTGCGTTATCGCTGGGAGGCGGATGAGACGGTCGATGTCACGTTCGAACCGCGAGGAAACGGCACGCTGTTACGACTTGAGCATCGTTGGCAGCCGACCGACGAAGATCGATCGATGATCAACGCCGGTTGGAGCAACGCAATAGAGCTACTGGGCCAAGCGCTAGCCGATACGATTGCATCGTGAGCGATATTCCTACGCCGACGTTAGCGCTTTACGAAAAGCTTCTCGCGACAATCCCGAAGATCGAGCGTAAGGGAAAAACGAATCCGTACACATCGCACAACGGCCATATGTTTACGCATTTGGCTCCGCCGGGGACGCTCTCGATGCTCTTGCCTCATGCCGAGGTCGAGTCATTTCTCAAGAAGTACAAAACGACGCTCTTCGAAGCGCACGGCGCCGTGCGAAAAGATTGGGTCGTCGTACCGCATCGTCTTTTGGAAAAAACAGCGGAGCTCGCCCCTTATCTCGAGGTGAGCTATCGCTTCGTCAAAACGCTAAAGCCAAAGACTTCCGCGAAACGATAACATGACCGGCTGGCGCCTAGCACATTAGAGCACAACCGTCGAACATCGTCGTGCGCTTGCGGAAATAAACGGAGCAGCATTCATCGCACCGCTTTTAAACGAAACGGCAATTGCATCCGACGAACCTGCGACCATAGCCTGTGTTATGGCATCATACCAAGCTAGCGCTTCCCGCCATCGGCTTCGTTCGGTAAGCGGCTAAGGGCACGTAAAGTCAGCGCAAAACCCTCCTTTTGGTGGATGTCAAGAGAGTCTTCCAGCGCGAAAAAGTCAAGACTACCCGTGCTAAAAGTCACATGGTAGAATTGCGTCAGTCCAACGGCGCGGGCCGGAAATCGACGGCTAGAAGGAGACCTTAGCAAGCAATGGCAACCTCCGAACTGTTCTGGAAACTCTTCGCCCAAACGGGCTCGATCAGTGCCTATCTTGCGTATCGCACGGCTCACCCAACAGCAAGTCCGACCTGACCCTCTCGAAGAAGTCCAAGCCTCATTCGCGAAGCGCCCGGTATACTTAAAAGAAGGCCGGGCGTTTTGCTTTGTCTCGAACGCGCAGAAAGACTATCAGGAGTGAGCGAACTCAGCACCAAACTCGACGATCTCCGCGGCCGCTTTACGGCCGAACTCAAGGAAGCCCGGGACGAGCGCGCGCTCGAGAACGTGCGCGTCAGCTATTTGGGCCGAAACGGCGAGGTTACGACGCTACGCAGAGGCATCGGCCAACTGCCGCCGGCGGAGCGGCCGGACGCGGGGAAGGTCATCAATGAAGCCGTGGAGCGCATGGAGTCGCTGCTGGCTGATGCGCAAAGCGACCTCGAAGCCAGCGTCTTCGACGCGGAGCTGACCGAAGAGATCGACGTGACGTTCCCCTCCCTGCAGCCGGCTCTCGGGACCATTCACCCGGTGAGACGCGTCCTTCGCGATGCCTGCGCCTATTTTGAACGGCGTGGTTTCGCCGTGGTGTTGGGACCGGAGATGGAACCGGATTACTACGCCTTCGACGCACTGAACATACCGGCGAGCCATCCGGCACGTGAAGGGTTCGACTCTTTTTGGATCACCGACTCGTTGTTGCTGCGCCCGCACACCTCACCAATGCAAGTTCGCATGATGCAAGGACACAAACCGCCGATTGCGGTCGTCGCGCCGGGAAAATGCTACCGTCGTGATGCGGTCGATGCGCGACATCTCTTCCAATTTCATCAGATCGAAGGTCTGCTCGTTGCCGAAGGCATCCACTTTGGTCACCTGAAGGGGATGCTGACCGGCTTGTGCCGCGAGTTGTTCGGCAGCGACCAGCGCGTGCGATTTCGTCCATCGTTCTTCCCCTTCACCGAGCCGAGCGCTGAAGTCGACACGACGTGTCCCAAGTGCAAAGGGCAATCGCAACACTGTAACATGTGCGGCGGCTCGGGATGGATTGAGCTCGGTGGCTCCGGAATGGTCCATCCCAACGTCCTCGCCGAAGTTGGTTACGACACCGAAGTCGTAACGGGGTGGGCCTTCGGTTTTGGCATCGAACGGCTCGGCTTAACGCGCTACGACGTCGACGACATTCGACGGTTCGTTGACAGCGATCCCGATTTTCTCAAACAACTCGCCTAACGAAAGCGATCCGAGCTCAAAGTTTTATGCGCGTTCCGATAAGTTGGCTGCGTGAATACGTCGATTTGCCCGCAGATTCTCAAGCAATTGCCGACCGTTTGGCGTCGCTCGGCTTTCCCGTTGAAGAAATCATTCGCCGTCCGCATATTACCGGCGTGGTCACCGGGAAAATCGTGGCACTCGAGCGGCATCCGAACGCCGATCGGTTACAGGTAGGAACGATCGACGTCGGCTCGTCCGAACGATTGACTATTGCGACCGCGGCAACGAACGTTGCCGTTGGACAGATCATTCCGGTTGCGGTGATCGGCGCACAACTACCGCAGATCAAAATCGAGCGGCGTAAGATGCGTGGGCTCGAGTCCGAGGGCATGATGTGCTCCGCCGAAGAACTGGCGTTACCGCCGGATTGGTTCGAAGACGGCATCATGCAACTCGACAACCGGACGCCGCTCGGCAAAGACGTCGTCGAACTCTTCGGTTTGGCTGACGACGTGTTGGACGTCGAGGTAACGAGCAATCGCGTCGACGCCATGTCGGTTATCGGCCTTGCGCGAGAACTCGCCGCTTCCTACGGCGCCGTGCTGCACTTGCCGTCATTCGAGAATCCCGGCGTCAGCGGCGAAAAACCGGGCGAAGCCCCGGCCGTCACGATCGGTACGCCGGATTGCACGCGTTTTATCGCGCAGCGCTTCGATGAAATCCATGTCGACGTCGCACCGGCATGGATGCGCATTCGCCTCGCACTCGCGGGACAGCGACCGATCAACAATTTGGTCGACGTCTCGAACTACGTGATGTTCGAACTCGCTCAACCGCTGCATTTCTATGATGCTTCGAAAATCGACGACGTTCATTTCATCGTACGGGACGCACGCGCGGGTGAAACGCTCACGACGTTGGATGAACAAGAACGCACCTTGCAACCCAATGCGCTGGTCATTGCCGATTCGGCGCATGTGCTTGGTCTCGCCGGCTTGATGGGCGGCGCGAGCAGTGAAGTACAGAAGCAGACGAGCGCGATCGTTCTCGAGGCCGCCAATTTTGAAGGGGCGCGCGTCAGGCGCATGAGCGTGCAGCTCGGATTGCGTACCGAGGCCTCCTCGCGGCACGAAAAACAGCTTGCGCCGCATCTTGCCGACATGGGCGCAGCGCGTGCTGCACAACTCCTAGTTCAGCTCGGCGCACACGCATTTCGCCCACATATCTTCGGTGCAGACCTCGTCGCCGCCGCGCCGATTGCTCTGCGTGAACGCGACGTCACGCGGTTGTTGGGCCTCCGATTGTCTTGCGAACGTATTGCAACGCACTTGGAACGCCTCGGCTGTACAGTCGAACGGAGCGATGCGATGCTTTCCGTGACGCCTCCGGCGTGGCGGCGCGATCTCTGCATTGCCGCCGACCTTGTCGAGGAAGTTGCCCGCATGGAAGGCTATGAAAACATCGCGCCGGTCGAGCCGCACGTGCCTGCGCAAAACATTTCGAGCGGGCAGTACCACTTGGAAAATCGCATCGCCGAAACGCTAGCGGCGCTCGATTATGCGGAAGTGCTGACGTATTCGTTGCATGGCGTCCAGCTCTTCGAGAAACTGCGGCGCGCAGGGATTACGCCGAGCCACACGTCCGTCGAAGTGCGCAATCCGCTCTCGGAAGACCAGCGGTATTTGCGTTACGCGCTCGGGCCAAGCTTGCTGGAATATTTTGCGCGTATCGATCAACCGGCGCGCGTCTTCGAAATCGGTCACATCTTCGCACGTGATGGAGAACACGATTGCAGAGACGCCGGTGTTGACGCTCGGTTTCACAGCTGAACCGCTCGATGAACCATCGTATCGTGATACGAACTTTTTGCGACTAAAAGGCGACTGCGAACAGCTGATTCGCGCCGTGTGCGGCGTTGCGGTAACGTCTACACGCGACGAGCGCAATGGACTTCATCCGGGGAAAACCGCGGTGTTGATGTACGAAGGACGGGAGCTTGCGAACCTTGGCAAGATTCATCCCCGCGTCGCTAAGTCGTTCGATATCCGGTTCCCCGCATACATGTGCAACATCTACCTGGACCGCCTTCCGGAATATCACGTTCCCGTCTATCGACCGCCGTCCAAATTTCCGTCCACATACCGCGACCTGGCACTTGTCGTCGGCCTCGATGTTACGGCTGAACGCATTAGCGAGGTGACGAAGCGTGCGATTGGCGATCTGTGCCGTGACGTTCGCGTCTTCGACGAGTACCGCGGTCCCCAAGTCGGTGAGGGGCACAAGAGCCTGGCGCTGCGCGCGTATATTCAGCGATACGATGCAACGATTACCGACGAAGAAGCCGACAAGGCCGTTGCACGCGCACTCTCCGCTCTACGCGACCGGCTCGGCGCGACGATTCGCGAATGAACGGCGTCGGATGGCCGGACATTCTCATCGTTGTGATTCTGCTGATCGCGACGATCAAGGGGTTTCGGCGCGGCTTCGTTTCGGAACTCGCCGGCGCAGTGGCCGTCGTTGCGGCGTTGATCACGCCGTGGTACTACAACGGTGTCTTCGATCAGTGGCTCCAGAATACAATCCACGTCGGTCCCGGATCCGCCCATGTCATCGGCATGTTCTTAACCGGGTTCATAACGTACGCAATCGTTTTGGCCGCTTCATGGGTGCTCAATCGCTTCGCGAAGCTTCCCTTGATCAACATTGGTAACTCACTGGGCGGCGCGATCGTCGGTTTTTGCAAGGGCGCAGTCTTGTTGTGGCTCGTGCTTTTCGTTGCACTCTATTTCCCGCTCTCGCCCGATATTCGATCGGACCTGCACAATTCACACTTTGCCGCGACGCTCGTTGCCCCGGACGAAAATATTGACCACGCGATCCTCTCGACGATCCCGTGGTTTGCGCGGCCGTTTTTGAACCCGTATTTTCACCGTCATCATCTTTGAGCGGTGGACTTCTCGCTACGAAACGGCGGCCGGAACGTGTTTACTAAGAACGGTCGCTGCGGCAGCGACACCGCAACCGGCCTCGATATCAGCGCCGCAATTGACAAGCGAAAGCTCGAGTGCGCCGATCGCACCGAGAATATCATATTCGCTGATGTCGCCCATCGTACCGAAGCGCACGATTTTGCCGGCTAGTTCGCCTTGACCACCCGAGAGCACGACGCCATACTCTTCGCGCAGATTCTTCAGTAACGCGGTTGCATCGATCCCGTGTCGCGGCGTCGCAGCGACGACCGTTACAGAATGTGCATCCTCGCGAGAAAATATCGAGAACCCGAGCGCTTCGAACGCTGCGCGCACTGCAGTTGCATAATGGGCATGACGTTCGAACTGCGCGTCGAGACCGATGGAGTGATACCGCTCCAGACCGACGGCGAGCGCATAGAAAATCGAGATGGGCGGAGTCCACGCCGTTTGGCCTTTGCGCGCGAACTCTCGTGCTTTGAGCAAGTCAAAGTAGAACCGCGGAGTTTTGCTACGTTCGATGGCCTGCCACGCACGTTCGCTTACGGCGACCATCGCGACGCCCGGTGGAACGGCAAGCGCTTTTTGCGACGCGGTAACGACGATATCGTATCCCCAATCGTCCATATCGAACGGCGCGGCCCCAAGGCCGCTAACGGAATCGACGATCGTCAACGCTCCATGATCGCGCACAACGCGCGCAATGGCTGCCATATCATTTTGCGCACCGGTCGACGTCTCGTTGTGGGTAAGCAACACGCCGCGAACCTTTCCTGAATCTTCGCGTTTCAAGCGTGATTCGAGCGCCTTCGCATCGAGCCCGGCGCCAAGCGGCGTGTCGAGAGTTTCGACGATGCATCCGTAACGGCGGGCGATATCTCCAAGACGCTTTCCGAATACACCGATTGGGCAAGAGAGGACGACGTCGCCGGGTGAGAACAGGTTTGCAACGGCCGTTTCGAGACCGCCGGTTCCCGAGGATCCGAGAAACAGCACGTCACTCGCCGTGCCGAAGATCGGCCGCATCGCGGTTTCCAGCCGTCCCAGCAGCTCGGCGAATTCGGGGCCACGATGATTGATCATCGGCCAGGCCATTGCTTCGAGCACGGGTTGCGCAACAGGTACCGGACCAGGAAGCAGCAGCAAGGTCTTTTTCATACGCACCTCTTCTTGCGGCATGACCCGCGCGCCTCGTGTTGTATAGCGTTGCCATGGAACCGAATGCGCGCGTGCGGTTGACCGCACGTTCGTCCTGCGCTGGTTGAGCGAGTAAACTCGGCTCTGCCGAGCTGGCGCAGGTCCTGCGCCGCTTGCCGTCAACCGCGAACGACCGTGTTCTCGTCGGCTTCGATACGTCGGACGATGCTGGTGTCTTTTTGTTGCGCGACGATCTCGCACTCGTGCAAACCGTCGACTTCTTCACGCCGATCGTCGATGATCCGTTCGATTTTGGCCGTATTGCGGCAACGAATGCGCTCTCCGATGTGTATGCAATGGGTGGCACGCCTGCCTCGGCGCTCAACATCGTCGCGTTTCCAGAAGATCTCGATCTTGAAATACTCGAGCAGATTCTTGCGGGCGGTGCAACCATTGCGCGGCAAGCCGGCGTTGCCATAGTCGGAGGTCACACGATCAAAGATCAAGAGCCGAAGTTCGGAATGGCGGTCACCGGAACGATCGATCCTCGACGCATCGTTACAAACGCCGGCGCGCGTCCCGGCGACGCTTTGGTGCTGACCAAGCCGCTCGGCACCGGAATACTCTCGACAGCCCTCAAGCACGGGCGAATCAGCGACATGCAGATGCAAGAAGCAGTCACCTGGATGACCACACTCAATGACACCGCGGCAGCCGCGATGCTCTCTGCGAACGCGCATGCCGCAACGGACATTACTGGTTTCGGATTGCTCGGTCATGCGAATGAAATCGCACGAGCTTCCGGCGTCCATATCGCTCTTGAAGCAGCCACCGTCCCGATCATGACCCTTGCACGAGAATTGGCCGGCGAATCCATCGTTCCGGCTGGAAGCCGAAGCAACGCGATTGCACACGCAACCTTCACGACGTTCGGCCCATCGGTCGATGATGTTACGAAAATCGTGCTTTCGGATGCGCAAACGTCGGGTGGATTGTTGATCAGCGTCGCGCGAAGTCATGTTTCTACGTTGCAGACGGCTCTGCGCGCGGGTGGCGTCCTCGACGCCGTGATTGGCGAAGTTCAAGAAGGCAGCGGCGTGTCGGTCGCATGAAAAGCCACTTCGAAGCACGCCGGCGGATGAATGACCCGGTAGCCGCGCTTCCGCTCGATATCGGCAAAGAACTCATCGAAGCATTGCGCGATGCGTGCGATCTCAACATGCCGGTTCTCTTTCTCGACGTTGCGATGTGGGCTCAATCTGCATTGATCTTTCGGCAGGCGCCCATATCCCCATTGGCGGCAGCCCTTGAAGCGATCGAGACGCAACTCGGTTCGCACGTTCGCACGTCGGAAATAGCGGCAGCGCGCACAATGTTGAAACAGGCGCGCGAACACCTTGAAATCGCTCAGCTTGCGGAGATTCCCGCAATCGACGACGCGACGCCGTATGGGGCCGTGTCACGCCGGTTTCTGCGCGCGATTTTGAGCGGTGAGGAGGGCCGTGCGTCACGCGAAATTTTGACGGCGACCGCAAACGGCGCGCGCGTCATCGAAATCTACGAGCAGATCCTCACGCCGGCGCTGCATGAAGCCGGCCGCTTATGGCAGCGCAATGAGATCAACGTTTCCGAAGAACACGTGGTGACGGGCGCCGTTGAGCGCATGATGTCGCAGTTATCCCAAGGAGCTTCGCATGCGACGACGTGCGACTATTCGGTTGCAACGGTCGCGGCGGAGACCGCTGCGCACAAGGTCGGCGCACGCATGGTCGCCGACGCCTTTTCTTTCGCTGGTTGGCATTCGGCATATCTCGGCGGAAACGTCCCCGTGCGTGACCTGCTTGATTACGTCGACCGGGTCTCTGTCGACGTCCTCGCGCTGTCAGCGACGCTTGCGCGTGATATTGCACCGATTCGCGCGCTCATTGCGGAGTTGGAAACCCGCCCCGTAGCGCCGCTAGTAATCGTGGGCGGCCGCGCGTTCTCGCTGCATCCCTCGTTGTGGCGACTGGTCGGGGCAGACGGCTATGCCGGCACGCCGCTCATGGCGGTCGCGCTGGCGAACGCGCTCGTCTCGCCCTGCAACTGCGAGTGAGATCGTCGATTCGCTCGAGTGAGCGCTACCAGTGGTATGCGATCGCCGTCATCATGCTCGGAAGCACGATGGGAACGCTCGATGCGTCGATCGCGAACGTCGCTCTTCCGACGATCGCGCATGCGTACCATCACTCAGTCGACGACACGGAATGGGTGTTGCTGTCGTTCATGCTCGTGACCGCATCGACGCTGGTGCTGTTCGGCAGACTCGGCGACATGTTCGGTCAGAAGCGGATATATCTCGGCGGCTTCGCGATTTTCGGTTTGGGATCGCTCGCGTGTTCCCTTTCACCGTCGCTCGGCTTCCTGATCGCAGCACGAGCGGTACAAGCGATCGGCGCGGCAATGCTCGTTTCGTCGAATCAGGCGCTTATCGTCGACACGTTTCCACCAAAGATGCGCGGACAGGCAATCGGCCTCAACGGCGCCGCAGTCGCAATCGGATTGTCTTCTGGGCCCATCGTCGGCGGGGCGATCGTCACGTATGCACACTGGCAATGGATTTTTTTGATCAACATCCCGATATCGATCGTGGCGCTCACTGCCGCAGCCGTTATTTTGAAGCCGACGCACCGCGAACGCCAAGGATTCGACCCGCTTGGTGCAGCGCTCTGCATCGTCGGACTCTTTTCACTCTCGCTCGTTCTTTCGCGATCGCACGTTTGGGGTTGGAACTCGCCCTATGCCCTCGCGCTGCTTACCGTCGCGGCGATTGCACTTTGCGCGTTCATCGCCGTCGAAAGGCGCGTGCGATCTCCAATGCTCGATTTGAAGCTTTTCCGGAATCGCCTATTCGCGTTTTCCGTCCTGGCGGCGTTTGTCTTTTTTGTTGCGATCTCCGGCATCATCTTCCTCATTCCGCTTGCTGCCCAGACGACGCTCGGAGCGTCGGCCCTTCAGGCCGGCTTTCTTTTGTTGCCGATCACGGTGATGAACATCATTTTGGCACCCCTTGCCGGAACGCTATCCGACCGCGTTCCCGTTCGCTACATTTCAACGTTCGGTGCTGCCGTGGTTGGACTCGGCGCGCTCGTGCTCTCGCGACTATCTGCGCATCCGTCCACGTCGCACATCATTGGAGCGCTCGCGATTACCGGATTTGGAACGGCGGTCTTCAGCCAGCCGAACAATAGCGCCATCATGGGCGCTGCGCCGCCGCAACAGCGCGGCATCGCCGCGGGAACGCTTGCCACGGCGCGGACCACGGGCCAACTGCTTGGCGTCGCAGCGGGCGGAGCGATCTATTTTGCTCGCATCCAGCAACTCGGCTCGCTTGGAAAGACGTTCGTGCCGGCGACCACTAGCTTTGCCGTTGTCGCGGCGGTTATGCTGGTAGTGGCTGGTATTTCATGGATTCGCGAATAGTCTCATCCGCGCGGCGACTTGATTTTACGCCCGTCTTTGCAATCGTGATGCTCGTGTTCTTCGCACTGGCGATGAATCAGTTCACGCGCAGTTGGTCAGATGCAACACACGGGCTCATTCTCTTTGAGCGAGCGCAAAAGGATTTGTACGTCGATGAGGAATTGGCGCTGGCCTCCGAACGGGTTCACGTGCGAGAGCCGCTTGCGCAGCGTCTCCGCGACGAGACCGTATTGGTTTTGACCCGGATTTCTGCGCGACGCGCGATCGAGGGAACCGGCGTTATCGTCGGCGTGCACGGCAACGAGCTCATAATTCTTACCGCGCGTCACGTGGTCGAGCATCGCGGACAGCGATCGGTACGATTTCATTCGCAGCGCGCAGCGATCGTACGCCGCGTGATTGTAGATGCGAAAGATGACTTGGCTCTGCTCTTCGTTGCGGTTGCGCCCGGCAACTACAGTCGCGCCACTATCGCTGCAAACGATTTCGCAACCGGAGACCGTTTTGTGGTGGTGGGCCACCCGGGCGATCGATCGTGGGCCGCGACGCCCGGAATCGCCGAGCACCACCTCCATCTGACGCTTCTCTACTGTCCGCGCTGCGATCGAGGCGACTCAGGCGCCGGTGCATACGACATGCACGGTGCGTTGCGCGGAATCGTGACGCGCAAATTGGAGATTACTGCACCAGCCGCACACGGTGACCGGTACGTCAACGTCACGGCGTTTTCAACGGTGCGCGCCGACCGCGTACGCGCCTTTTTGCACATGAGCTGTGGCCCCGGGCTATGCCGCGGATAGGCCGAGAGCCTGTGTGGTGTCATAGAGAGGATTGCGGAACGGCGAGTGGGACGAGTTGAATCTGTTTTGCAAGCGCATACGCGATCGGGAGATCGCCCTCATTCGCCACAAACACGCGCCCTACGACAAACACCGAATTGTTCGGCGAAGAAATCTCCGCCATTCCCAGCTGCACCACTCCTTTCCAACCCGGCCCCCTGATGAGGTAGTCGCCCGCTTTCGTGCCGGTAGCGCGTTTGCCGACGTAGGCGAAGTTGACGTTTTTCGACGGATCGGTGAACTGCACACTGTAGTATCGGCCAGCCATGTCCGGAACGTGCAGAACCAAGGGTCCTTTGCGTAAGTCGAGCCAGCCGCAGACGTAAAGCGTATCGCGGTTCGTACCATAACTCATCAACTTCGAGCTCCCCGCCGGAAGCGATGCGTGGAGGGGATCTGCAAAGAGTGCTTGCGACTGCGTGTAGAGCGTATTGATCGGCACGGGGCCGTCACCGAACCCTTTCACCAAGAGTCCTCTCTTGTATGCGTAGAGCATCATGCGCGGCCAAAAGTAGATGACAAGGACCCATGTCGTGATACAAACCACGCCGAATACAAGCACATGTTGCATCGTCATATCACTCTGCTTTAACGACCGGCGGTACCTTGTACGTGCCGTCCAGAATCGCTTCGGTGGGCTCATAGACACGCAGCCAGAGGATGAAATTGCCTGAAGGCGCCGGCAGCCAGTTTGGCTCGTGTCCGGGCGCAGCGGTCTTTCGAATGTAAATGGTAACCGAGCCATCGGCATTCGTGACGAGGCCCGAGCGATCACCGACGCTGTAGCGGTTGATCGCGTTCGGTACAAACTGATTTTTCGCATCCGCCATTGTAAGTGACCAGAAAGCGTTGTTCGGCGGGAGCCCGCCGGGCGCGAAGTGCATGATGTAGTCGTGCTCCCCATTCAGTGTATGGCCTGTACTATCAAGGTTAGCCCACCAATACATCGCCTCTTCGGGTACGGCCACCGCACCTGGAAAATACTGGGCGTGCGCTGCTCGCAGAAGCATGCCGTTGCCCGGAACGCCCAATCCAAACATCGTGATCCAGCCGTTGACTTTCGTGGCCTTGATCCTCGCGTAGGCTTGCGCCGTGACGAATGCAAGCCCGGCGCCGATGAGGAAGCCTTGAATCACGTCGAGGCGCAGCGGTCTTGAATGGGCAAACAGCTGCCCAAAAAAGAACGCACGGACGAAGAAGAAAATGCATACCGCTCCGACAAGAGCCGAGAGGTAAAATGTGTATGTTCTACTCATCGTGTTCTAGCTCAAATGACCGTTGAACGCATATTTTGATTCGCATCGAATTGTGAGCACGCTACAATAACAGTCGGATGTCGTACGAAGCAGCAATTTCTCCTGTGGCAGCACTGCTGGCCGATCCCGGCCGCGCTGCGATGGTCGCCGCATTACTCGATGGCAGGGCTCTGCCGGCCGGCGATCTCGCGCGAATCGCGGGCGTGACGGCGGCTACGGCGAGTTCGCATTTGGCAAAACTCGTCGACGGTGGCCTGCTGCTCGTGCGGCGGCAAGGCCGCCATCGCTACTACGCGATCGCGAGCGCCGATATCGCGATCGCTATCGAAACGCTCAGTTCGATTCTGCCGCCGCCGCCCGTGCGTTCCCTCAATCAGTCGATCCACGCGCGAGCATTGTCGGCGGCACGTTCCTGCTACGATCATCTCGCCGGCACGCTTGCGGTCCGCATCGCCGATTCGTTGGTTACTCGCGGCGATTGTCGCCCGTACGACAGTGGATTCGAACTGACCGAGCAAGGGAAGCAGTTTTTTCAGACGCTCGGGATCGATGCGCCCTCCTTTACACGCGCGTGCATCGACTGGACCGAACGACGCCCGCACATTTCGGGCCCACTCGGTTCGGCACTTTTCCACTTTTTGCTTAATAACGGATACATCCGGCGCGGACAACGACATCGCGCGATCGACATCTCTGACGAAGGCGAGCGCGCGCTCGCGAATCTTTTCAATATCGCCTAGCACGCTAGTGATGTGACGTGTGCGACGCTACATCCCTACATCAGGCGTTCCATCGGACCAGATGCGCACCTTGATGTAGATCAATGTCGATTCAAATTCGCCGCGATCTGACGACATCGCGGGCGATCCCGGTACGTTGGGTGCCCAACTATCGGCCTCATCCCGTGGGACGAAAAACATCACATGAGGATGCCACGGCCCGTGAACGTTACCGAGGTAGCCTTTCTTCGACATCATAAGGGAAAATGCGCCGGGTTCCGGCGGCTTGAAGGTGTGATCGGCTACCGCAGCCTTTGTCTTTTCGATAATTTGCTGCAGCGTGGAACCGCTGAGCGCCCACTGCGTTTGCTGGAGTAATTGCGGAAGCTCCGTGCGCACCGCGATTGCGTTGAAGCAATTGGGAGAGCGCTCTTTGGCGTTCCAGAACTCGGCATCATCGAACGGCGATGCCCAAGAGCGCTCGACGAAACAGACCCATCCGTTTTTTCCTTGAACCGCGGTCTCATAGCCGTGCGTGCCGAGCACGAGCACGGTGGCATCCGCTGAAATCGACGCCGGAGCGCCCGTCCGCGCGAGCGCAATTTCCGCTTGGCGATCGCTCATAAGGTACTCGGATACGGGAGCCATTGTTGCGAATTCCGAACTGGCGGCGCGCGCGCAAAGCGGCAAGACCACCGCAGCAACGGCTAATGCCAGTGCTTGACGCGTTGAAAATGTCATCAACAAACCACAACCTCCATTGTGTACGTAAGCTGGAAAAGAGGGGGTCTCCGCCGAGGCAGAGACCCCCATGGTCTACGTTCGGTGTGGTTGTTAGATCTTAACCGTCACCGAGAAGTAGGCATTGAACGGATACGGGACGCTAACACCTTCGTTAGCCTGCTCCGGAATATATGACTGTAACTGCCACGGATACGGCGTTACGCCGTTGGCTTTGGTATCCAACGCCGAGGTGCCGTTGTAGTAGTTGCTGATGTAGCCCGGTCCGCTGATCTGACTTGCAGGTGCGTACGAGCAGACATTCTTGCCAGGAGGCGACGCCGATGTCCACGGTTTGCTGTCGCCACCGAAACACGTGTGGTACAGGTTCGCCAGCGTTACGGTTGCCGTTACTCTCGGGCTCAGGTCATAGCTCACTGCAAGGTTTGCAATAGCTTGCCAGGGTCCACCGAACTGCCCGGGTTTGGCAAACGTGTTGCCGTTTTGCGGATTCGGGATGAAGAGCTGCGGCGTAGCGCCGCCGGCTTGATTCGCCAGCAGGCTTAGGTAGTCGCACTGTAGCGGATCGGCACCGGGGTCGCCGGCCGCGATGTTACCACCCTTTGTGTTCGAGATGTTGTTTCCGCACGTGCGCGGGTCGACGCCGGCAACGTCATACGGACCACCGTACGAGGGTGACTGCAGAAGTTGCATGCTGGGTGTGATCGCGAGGCGATCGTGCCGGTAATTGAGGATCATCGAGGCAACCCACGGCGAATCAAAGTAGTTCGTCGTCGGGTTTTGCGCGGATCCAAACCGCCGGCCCCAGGTACATACCAATCGCTCGTATTGAGCAACGGCTGTGATGCCAGGGTGTAGTACGGATTACGAATGGCATTCGGGTCGGCTGCATGCGTCCGGCGTACCGGGCGTCACCGTACCGGCTACCTTCTGTCGAAGGCGAGTAGCAGGCTGCACCGCCGCCAGCCGATGTCAGCTTATTGAACGCCGCAATAGCGGTGTTCGCCGTGCCGATCGGGTTAACGCCGAAGTAGCGGCTTTGATATTGAACGCGTGCATTGGTGTATGTCAGCGTTGCACTCCCTGAGAGACCATCACGGCTGAAGTCACCTTTCGTAAACGCCATTTCGAGACCGCGGCTGCGGAATGCACCGGTTGGTGCCTGGGTGACGAAGTTCGGCCCGATCACCGATTGGACTTGGTAACCATTGGTGTAGTTGAAGAACGGTGAGAGCTTGTAGCTCATGTCCGTCCCCTTGATGTGTCGTTCGAGCGAAAGATCCGCTTGCGTAGCACTCATCGCGGGAATCGGATGGAACGGTGACTGTGAACCCGATCGGCAAGGTTGCTCCCCAAATGGAGAGGTTGTTGCCGGAGGAGTTGAGGTACTGCACCGACGCCGAGATCGGGGGTTCCGTATACCGGCCGATCGAACCGCGCCATACGGTGTCCGGATTCTGCGTGTACGTAAACGAGAGACGCGGAGCGAGATCGCTGAGCGTGTATGACGGCGGCGACGAGATCGAGAAGTTCGGGTGTGCGTAACCCGCCGGACATGTCGACTCATAGTTGATCTTCGCAGGCGGCGGCGCGCCGGGCGCGAGCGGAAGCGTGTCGACCGTACCCGCACTATTTTGGCAAACGAACTGGTCGATCAGGGAGCCGTAGAACGCGGTCTGCGGCGTGTCCGAGTTCTCTAAGACGTACTTGTAGTTTTCAAACCGCAAGCCGGCATCAATGAGCAACTTGTCGCTAGCGCGAAAATCGTCGGTCAGCGACGCGAAGCCGAATTGGGGCTTCACGTGATTGAGCGATCCTTTCGCTGAACCGTTCCACAGCGTTACCCACTGCGCTCCCGCCTTGACGCCGCAGCCGTACCAGCGGGCGCGGTGCCTGTTGGACCCGTTATAGCGTCGCTCTGATATGCGCCGCCCGGTAGGCACGGTATGAGCAGAGCCAGAGGCTGACGGGTCATAGCATGTGAAATTGTTGCCGGATTGCGAAATATAGCCGATTGGTGATGTACCGCCGGTGAATCCGGAGTTGTTGAAACGCACCACCGAAGCTTGCGTATAGTTCGCCGTCAATTGAATGAGATGCTTGTCGGTGAGTTGGTCCGCGAATTGCAACTCGCCACCCGCCGTGTGGGTGATCAAGTCGTAGTTCGCCGCGACGGCGGTGTCGAACGGGCCGCCGATACCCCAGTGATACTGGTTGTACGCGTCTTGCGGTCCGGCTTGCGTCCAATCCGAGAAGAATGTGTACCCGAATGCCCGGATGTACGCTCGGTCGGAGAGCGGATGTGTGTATTGCAGTTTGAGCACGCCCGTGTCGTTTAGAAATTCGTCGCGCAAATCATTCGGGAGCGGTGCTCCGAAGGCGCGGTTGGGATTGCTTGAGGGCTGGAAGTAGTTGATCGTTGAATGTCCCGCGATCGGCGTACCGAACGGTAGATTGTACACGACCGCATCTTGGTATTGCGGGAAGTTCGGCGTGCTGCAGGGCGCGCCATTAGCATCGAGCCCGTTGGGGCTGCAATACGGCGATCCGGTGACCGCGACCGTGAACGGACCTAGGCCGCCGCCGTCGTTCGTACTCGAATACAACGTCGTCATCAAGCTGGAAGCGCTGCCCAACAGTTGAAGATCGTCGTTCGCGCCATTCTTGCGCGGGATCTTGAAGTGCAGGTTCACGATATTCTCGCGGTCCGTGATGCCGGAAGCGTTGCCGAAAAGGCCGGCCGCCGGATCATCGACGAGACACGATCCGTGGGATTCTGCATCGACCCAAGCATTTACTGACGGAGCGGATCCGTCGCTGTTGCACAGCGGAAACACGCCGTGGCCGTTGGTGTGTGAGGCGTTGACGTTCGTTGTAAACGCTCCCAGGTAACCCAATTGACCGTTCGGCGTCATTAAGCTCGGCGCCGTTGTTTTGATCGAAATATCGAGCTTGTTGGTTGTAGCCGCTCAGACCGACGTAGTAGCTGAATCTGCGGTCAGGTGTGGCACCGCCGGCTTCGAACTTCGACTGGTGATAGAAGCTGGGCCCAGAGACACCAAGGCTCAGCGATCCAGTACCGGGATACGTTCCGGTCTTGATGACCTGGTTGATGAATCCGGCCGTACCTGACGAGGAATTGGACGACGGACCGCCCCCGGTATACACCTGCAGTTCCTGCAGACCGAGATTCGATTCCGTCGAGGAGTTGTAGTTGTCGAAAGCGCGGTTAACCGGAATACCGTCGTACTCGAAACCCGAAAAGAAACTTTGCGAGCCGCGAATGAATACTGGTTGATTCCAGCCCATGCTACCTGTTGCGACGGTTACGCCAGGAACGGACGCAATGGCCGAATACGCGTTGTCGAGATTGCCGCCGCCGCCGAGTGCAGCCGATTTGCTGATCGCGGTGGAGTTAACGGAATACGTGTCGGCCGTTACGCCCGAATGAACGAGGGCGCCGCCGGCGCGTGAAGTTATACGAGCGATTTCCTTGAGTTGTTTGGTGAGCTTGATATCCAAGCCCCTGGTGTTGTCGGCGAAGACCGTGGTGCCGGCAATTGAAACCGGCTGGTAACCGGTCTTCTCCACGGAGACGGTGTACGTATCCGGAGCGAGAGCCAAAAAGATATAGTGGCCCGCGGCATCCGATTGCGCCGTTGCCTGCTGCGATGGTGACGCGGCGCTGACCGCGGCTCCAGCAACAGGAGCACCCGAACTGTCGGTAACGATACCGCTGAGTCCGCCCGTCGTGCCCGCCAGTGCCCATGTTCCCTGGCAGAGAAGTGCGACCATTAGCAGCATCGCGACAATCGGAGTACGAAGCGTTTTACTCATGCTTCTAGTCCTTTTGTTGACGTGTGTTAGTGACGTATGCCGGCTCGGAAGCAGCGCGCGAGCGCGCACCGAGCCGCTTTTAATTCTGTCATAATGCTGAGAGCATTACTTCACAGAAATTTCACAACTGCCGTTCGGCGCATTCGAAACGGGCGCGTCATCATTTTCGTTCTATCGTGTTTGAACTTTGTGAAGACATGCAGCACAACGCCGCATATACTAAGCCCACAACAGTTCGGTCCTAGAGCTGGTGTAGTGATAGGAGTGGGGCGTTTTCCAATGCGCCCCTCTCCGTTTTTTATGCCGTCGTACAAGTGTGCTCCAACGGCTGGGCATTTTGAACGGTATGCCAGCCGCGTTCACAAAAGCTAACACGCACAACGCATCTGCTTGCGCATTAAAAAAGCATTGCCCGCACGAGGTGAAGATAGTTTTTCCGTTGTTAACTATTTGTTATAGGAGCGTGTCCACATGAAATAGGCCCTGTCACGCTGCGGCGGCATCATTCGTAACAAGGTTATGGTCTATGCGGAAAAGCCGGTTTCACGCATGTATTTCGGCCGTTTCATTCTCGATGCAGCGGAGCGTCAGTTGTACTACGGTGCGGAGAGAGTTCACTTAAACCCGAAAGAGATCGAGCTGCTGGCTATGCTGGCGTGCTCGGCACCGACGCCTTTATCGAAGGACTCCATTACTCGTGCGTTATGGGCAGAGGGCGCACCGTCCGATGCCGCACTTTCACAGACGGTCTACCGGCTGCGTTGCAAACTCGCGGAGTGTGACTTCGGCCGTTCATATATCGAAACTATTCCAAAGTTTGGGTTTCGATTGATCTATCATGAACCAGTCGAACATTTTGATACATCGACGGTCAATAGACAGCCGTTGTCCAGCGCGGACGAGATCGCTTTATGCTTGAGCATGGAAGTGTTGCGGAGGCTCTTTCTAACGTTAAACACGTACGTCGCCGATCGGCAGCGTTAACCGCGGACGGGTTTCGCTACGCCAACCTTGAGGAACTGATTGTGGGCGTTCTTTCGATCTTGCCAAGCACATAGGTGAATAATTGTGCCGAATAACGATATGAGCCGGTCGGCGTTTAGCGCGCTAGCGGGCGGCGTCACGGCAATGCTGGCGACAAAATCGCTGGCTGCGCTCGCGTCTGCGTCAACCGGTACCCAACGCATTGTGATGGTCGTGTACCCTGGCATGACGGCGCTTGATATGATCGCACCGCAACTGATTTTTGCGACGCTGGGAAACGTGGACGTGCAGCTCGTGTGGAAGAATCGTACGGCCGTTGTCAGTGATACGGGAGTATCGATTGCTCCGACGCAAACGTTTGATGACGTAGTTGCGGGACCAACCGTCCTCTTCGTCCCAGGCGGCACGCTCGCGTACCCGATGATGAACGATCCGGACGTCGTCAGCTTCCTTGAACGTGTCGGCTCAACGGCCGACTATGTCACCAGCGTTTGCACAGGCGCACTGATACTCGGCGCCGCCGGCTTGTTACGTGGCTACCGCGCGACAACGCACTGGGTCGTGCACGACGTACTCGCAACGCTCGGCGCAACACCAGTCGACGAACGCGTGGTCATGGACCGGAACCGCATCACCGGCGCGGGGGTGACTGCCGGTTTCGACTTCGGACTAACCATGGCTGCGAAACTTCGCGGTGATGAATACGCGCGAATGCTTCAGTTGGCATACGAGTACGATCCGCAGCCGCCGTTCAGCGCCGGAAGCGAGGCTAAAGCCGGCCTGCACATCGACCGTAAGGTCCGCTCTTTCTTTGCGCCTGCAGTCGCGGAAGCACAAAAGGACGCGAACATCGCGCGCAAGCGGCTCAAACTCTAGACGCCTCGCAGTACGTAGCGGCCGAAAATGTTACAGACGCCGCAACCGTTGCGGTGCGCTGTTATTTTATGTTATTTGCGTCGAATAGATCAGTAGAACAGTATCGCGTTACGACAGTCGCTTTATACAAAAGAGAGTCCAACAGTACGCGACGTCATTAGAGTGGATTTGCTACGTTTTGCATAGCGCGCATCGCGCTACTATAAAACGGAGGAATACCTACTCATGCCTCGATATCGCATCAAGCTTGCGATCGCGGCGCTTCTGCTTTCGGTAAGTATGCTCGGCCAGGTAACATGGGCACTGGCGGGCACTACCGGTCGCGTTGGCGGCACGGTCGTACAATCAGATTCGGGCGCTCCCATCGCTGACGCCAAAGTGACGGCAGTAAGTCCGTCACAAGCGGCCACAACGCAAACGGATGCGGCCGGACACTTTGCGTTCATTTCGTTGTCTCCGGATACATACACCGTATCCGTGGAAAAAGACGGTTTTCAACCAGTTAGCGAAACTGGCGTGACCGTCTTCGCTGACGCAACGCAAGCGGTCAGCATTCGCATGACGACAGCCTTGAAGACCATCGCCGCAGTTACCTCGACGGCGGCGGGAAGCCTTGTTAAGAGCGGAACAACCGCCGACGTCTATTCCGTGAACGCAGCGCTTCAAGACAAGGTCTCTGGCGTTGGAGGTGGCGGCGGCTTGAACAGCGCGTACTCGGCGATTGCGACCGTGCCGGGCGCGTTCGTGCCGTTGAACCAGAGCGGCTATTTTCAAACGGTACACATCCGCGGCGGTGATTACGATCAAGTCGGTTATGAACTCGATGGCGTTCCGGTGAACCGCTCATTCGATAATTACCCATCGGGAGCAGCCTCCTCGCTCGGACAACAAGAGCTGCAAGTCTACACCGGCGCATCGCCCGCAACTTCGGAGGGCCAAGGTTTGGCGGGCTTCATCAATCAGGTCATCAAGAGCGGTACAAATCCAGGCTTTGGATCGGGCGCACTTGGAGTCGGCACACCGGTTTTCTACCACAAGGCGTCTGTAGAAGCCGGAGGCGCATCGCCGGATCGGCTCTTTTCGTATTACGTCGGAATAGGCGGCTACGATCAGGGAATGCGGTATATCGACCAGCAGAACGGCGCAACCGCAACGGACCTCGGCGGACCGCTGGCAGCGATCCCCGCAGGTACCGGCAATTGCCCAGCTACGCTGGCGCCGACGGGTTGCTACTCGATGCTGCCATATCAATACTCGTTTCAAAGCCGTCTGATGGATCGCGACGTCGTAATGAACCTGCACTTCGGGATCCCTCACCACCATGACGGCGGACGGGATGACGTGCAACTGCTGTGGGACAGCGGCTATTTGAACAATCCAACCTACACGTCGACAAACGACGCCGGCGGCGTTGCCGCATTCGGTGGCGCCGCGCCGACGTTTGCGGATGGATATCAGTGGACGTGCGGTGGTGTTGGAACGACGACGACCAGCCCGAGCGCGGCATGCGTTAGTCCCTACTTCTTTCCCGGCGTGCCCGCACATCAATTTGGTGCGGCGATACCACTCAATCTCGAGGATCGCCTTCAAAACAGCCAAGAGATTCTAAAGCTGCAATATCAGAAAAATTTTGGAAGCGATGCCTATCTCAGAGTCTATGGATACACCTACTACAGCGACTGGGGTCAAAACGGCGCTAACAGCCTCGATCAAAACTACATAGCCTCGAATCCGGCCGACTATGCGGTAGTGTCTCATACGCGTGGCGTAAGCGCAGCCTTCAGTAAACAACTCAACGAGCACAACCTCGTCACATTGCAAACGTCGTATACGACCTCATCGTCTATTCGCGACAACAACACGCAAATGTTGAACGCCGGCGGCTCGCGCTCGCGCGGCCTCGTCATGGTGAATGCAAACGATCCGCTCAGCGGGTATTGCTTCACAGCAGCCGGCACGGAGGTCTCGTGCAATCCAAGCGGTGATGCAAACGGCAATCGTGCAAACTTCGCTACGTGGGGCGGCATCGCAGCCGGCACGGTACCCGCGCTTGCGGCATCTTGCAACATTCCCGGCGGTCAAGCCGGCCCGTGTACGTGGCTCATCGCGGAGAATTCGCAGTGGGCAACGTACAATGCCGTTACGCCAAAATTCACCGCGGCTGCCATCACGGACGAGCTTCGTCCGAGTGACAAAATCCTATTGAATCTCGGCCTACGCTACGATCAATTTCAATTCGTTGGCCAAAACACGCTTCCCAATGACCCGGCACGGTCTTTTTGGTACCGTGCGTGGAATCTCGACAACTGCGTCAACGCGCTCGGCGTGCCGACGGATAAGGCGGCCCTCAGCCTCTTACCGAGCGACCCATGTCCCGCCGGATATACCGATGGAAACATGCAAAATGTCTTCGGTGTAACGACGTATCGTATCGTCCAACCGCGATTCGGGGCCACGTATACGGTCAGTCCGGATACGGTCGTCCGGCTCTCCGCCGGCCGATATGCGGAACCACCGAATGCCGCGTTCGAGCAATATAATACGCTTCAAGAAGATACGCCGTTCACGCTTGGCGGATCGTCCGCGTTCTACTCGTTCGGATTCACGTCGCCCGGACAGCACACGATACGACCGCCGACGTCGGAAAACTTCGACATCTCGCTCGAACATCATATTCGAGGCACCGACGCGTCGTTCAAAGTGACGCCGTTCCTTCGACAGACGAAGGATCAAATTCAACAGTTCTTTCTCGATCAAAAGACGGCGTTCGTTTCCGGGATCAATGTGGGCCGGCAAACGAGCAAGGGCTTTGAATTTCAGTTCAACAAGGGCGACTTCAGTCGAAACGGTTTCTCTGGTTTGCTTTCGTTCGCGTATACGTATTCGCGAATTCGCTACGGTGCGCTCGACAACGGTTCGACCGTCGTCACGGGTATCAACAGCGACATCCAGCAATACAACGCGTTTACGAAAGCCGGCGGCGGTTCGCCGTGTTACGTCAGCGGCGCCGCTGCCGCTTGTAGCGCTCCCGGCGCAGTGGCAAATCCGTACTACAACGCACCGTCTCAGGCATTGATCGATCCGAACGCCGACTTCCCGACCCTAACGATCTTCCCTGGACCTGTGCAGTCGTCAGCTATTGCCTTCGGTGCTCCGTACGTGGCGACACTCGTTCTTAACTATAAGGCGAACCGTTTGTCGGTCACTCCATCCCTACAGTTCCAAGGCGGTGCTCGCTACGGACAACCCGAGACGACGCTCGGCGTGAATCCCGCCACGTGCGGCGCGCCGCTCGGCACCACTACCACGAACGATCCGCGCTATCCGTACGGCTCAGCCGGCGGCAACGCGTACGACGCGACCAAATGCGGATCGATCCCGGTTCCGAATCCTTACACCGCTGCGTTCGACGGCATCGGAGGCTTCGTGCAGCCCAATCAACTCGCAGCGAACTTGCAGATCAGCTACCAAGTGTCCCCGAAGGTCTCGCTTGTCGGCACGTTTGCAAATCTGCTGAATACGTGCTGGGGCGGCACGAAAGAAGCCTGGACGCTGAACAACCATAGCATCTGTTCGTATGGTCTGCTGAACGCAGCCGGCGGCGTGGTTCCCGTTGGGAACCTCTACAATCCGCCGGCCACCGTAGCAGATTTCCAGCGACTCCTACAGTATCCGTATTCGGCATACTACGGCGCTGCGAACACAAACACGCCCGGTGGCAGTCTCAATCAAACGCTGCAGCCGTTCAACTTCTTCTTGGAGGCACGCATAAAGCTGTAAACCACAACAGCGCAAAGAAAGAAGCCCTCACCCCTACGGGTGCGGGCTCTTTCTTTTGCGTTAGGCAAACTAGCGCCGCAATTGCGCCGGCGTAATGCCGTATTGACGCCGAAACGACCGGGTAAGATGGCTTTGGTCGGCAAAACCGCACTGTGCAGCAATGTCGCGGAGCGGAACGTTCGTCCTCATCACCAATACGAGCGCCTGCTCTACCCGCGTACGCATAACGTATTGATGCACCGGAACACCCGTCGATCTTTTGAACAAGACCTTCAAGTAGGATCCGCTGATTTCAGCAATTGCGCTCAACTCGCTTAGCGAAAGGTCCACGCCGATATTATTCTGGACATAGTCCATGACACGCTGCAACCGCATTCTCGGAGCACCGCTGATGTATCCGGCCAGCGCTGGATGAATAAAAACGCAATAGCTGCGTGATGAGGGCAGTGCATAAACCTTCGGCGTATAGCCGCCCGGCGGGCGCATCGCCCTCGAGCTCTGCGCCGAGTGCCCAACAGATATGTTCTATTCGCGCGTCGGAGACGTAGAGATGTGGCGTTATAGACGTCGTTTCCGTATCGACACCCAAGCTTTCGGCAATCTTCGATACGAAAGCGCTTGTCATACTGATTACGAGCTCTCGAGTCGGCGCAGCCGTTTGCCAGTTTTCTGGATAGTGCGCCGGAATGATCTTTATATCGCCGCGGCGCCGAATGCGATGTACGAGGTGGCCATCGCAGCGACCGGTGACAAGCACCGGTCCACTGAGATGCATGCTCATCGTATGGTGGACGCTGTAGTTCTCGGAATAGCCTTCTGTGGCTGCGTAGAGAGTCGCCTCAAAGCCCCGCCAATTTCGTCCTACGCTCGATTGCACTACACTACGTTGCGCAGTGCGATCGATCGGCAGATCCAACTCGCGTTCGTTCATGTAGGTACTATCGCTTGATAACGACACATTGTTATACGAGACTCTCGCTGCGAATGGATCTCCGGCGCACCTCAACAATTCCTTAACACCACAGGAGACGATTCAAAGCGCTTCGCTGACGTAAAAAAGAAGAGCGAGTGCCGGAGCACCCGCTCTTCTTTGTCCCTCAACGATTCGTTAGAGCTTGACGCTCATTTGGATGTACGCGTTGAACGGAAGCGGGAGGTTTGCACCAGCCGCGCCGTTCGCTGCGGGATTACCCGAAAGCGGACGATAGCTCTGAAGTTGCCACGGGTAAAGCGCCACTCCGCCATTCGCACTTGCCTGATACGCTGCGGTGTTCGCCGGATTCAATTGTCCCGCACCGTTCTGGTAGTTACCGACGTAGTTTGGATTGGTCGTGTATCCGCAGATTGCCTTACCTGCCTGGTATGCAGACGTCCATGCTTCCTTCGTACCACCGAAGCACGAATGGAAGACGTTCGCAAGCGTCACTTGAACGCTGACACGTGGCGAAACGTCATAGGACAATTGCATGTTGCCCGTAATGACGCCCGGTTCACGGAATGCGCCGAGCGATGCAAACGATCCAGTTTGCGGATTCGGCACGTACAGGAAGCCAACCGGCGACGTCGTGACCCCCGTCAACGACAGGTAGTCACATTGTTGCGGATTGGTTCCGGTCGTCGTGATTCCCGAAGCTGCCGAGTTCTTTCCGCAGAGACGCGGATCGTAGCCGAGCACGTCGTACGGTGTGCCGTATGAGGTGCCCGCGGCGTATTGAAGGCTCGGCGTTATCGCAAGCTTATTCTTACGGTAGTTGAGAATTAACGCGCCGACCCATGGCGAGTCATAGTAACCTGGTGCAGTATTGACGCCGGGTTGGAAGGCGAACGTGGCCGCCGGATACCAACCGTTGGGATCGAGAAGGCCCTGTGCCGGCGAGTTGTAGTACGGATTGAGTACGCTGCTCGCGGCGCACGATGCGTCCGGTGTACCGGGCGTCACCGTACCGCCTGCCGACGACGACGGACGATAGCACGGGGCACCGCCGCCGCTCTTCGTCAGCGCGTTGTAGGCATTGATGGCGTTGTTGATGCCGGCGACGCCGTTCGGCAAGTCGCCTCCAAACGCGCTCTTGTACTGCATCTGCGCCTTCGTATACGAAAGCGAGAGTTGTCCGGAGAGACCGTTTCGGCTGAAGTCTCCCTTCGTCAGACCAAGCTCAACGCCGGTGCTTCTGAACACACCGACCGGCACTTGCGTAACAAAACCCTGGCCGATGAAGGCCTGAGCCTGATACCCGTTCGTGTAGTTGTAGAACGGTGTGATCTTGAAGCTCATATCCGTTCCACGGATGTGACGTTCCAGAGAAAAGTCGAACTGCGAGGCCGATTGCGCCGGAATATTATGGAACGGCGTAAAGAAGCCCAAGTTTTCGAAATTTGCCCAAAGCGTGCTATTCGCTCCGGAACGATTGAGGTATTGAACCGACGCCGAGATCGGCGGTTCGGTGAAGCGGCCGCCCGAGACGCGCCATACCGTATCGGGAGACTGTGTGTATGTTCCCGACAACCGCAACGAGTAGAACGATTCCGGATACGATGTCGGAGAGGTTGCCGTAAAGTTCGGAACGTTTGAAACGCCGTCTTGGGCTACGCCGTTGGGGTGAACGTACGTAACGCCGTTCGGGATTTGGAATCCGAGCTTCGTCAGTCCGGCGTTACAGTCACCGTTGATATACTGCACCGGCGCCGGCGGCGGTGCACCGGGAGCCAGCGGAGAGGTGGCGACACCATAACCGTTTGCGTAGCACGTGTAATTGCTCACGATCTGCGCGTAAAAGTTATTTGCCGGCGTATTGGCATTTTCGAGGCCGTAGGTGAAGTTCTCGTACCTGAGGCCTCCGTCGATAAGAAGCCTGTCATTGGGCCTAAACTCATCGGTCAACGACAGGAAGCTGAACTTCGGCTTCACGGTATTGTACGAACCGCTCGCGTCACCGTTCCACAACGTGGCATAGGTGCCGTTTCCGCTCTGAGGCGCTGAGTACGGATTACAGCCCGTCGTTGTATCCGACGGCGATCCGGCGCATCCAAACGGATGATTCGAGTTCGTGCCGTACGACGCGGTTGAGTAACATGGTATCGGCGTTCCCGCAGTTGGATTAGCAAGGTCGTAGTACGGAGCACCGCTCGGGTCGGTATTCCCGCCGAAGCGATAGCCGCCCGGAGAATAGCAGCTGAATTGGCCATTTGCTCCGAGTGAAATATCGCCAACGGGAGACGTCCCGCCGAGGAATCCGGTATTGTTGAAACGCACAACGGTTGCGCTCGTGTAGTTGCCGGTAAATTGTACGAGGTTCTTTTCGTTTACTTGATCGGCCAGTTGCACTTCGCTGCCCATCGTGTGGGTAATCAAATCATAATTCGGTGGAATCCCCGTGTTGGGATTCTCGCCGACAGATCCGTTGATGGCACCGGCTTGCATCCAGTCCGAGAAGAACGTGTATCCGAAAGCGCGGACGTACGCTCTGTCGGAGAGCTGATGGGTGTACTGAAGCTTGATGATGCCCGTTTGATTGTAGAATCCGTCTTCTTGAGCCGGATTGATGAACCCGCTGCCTTGTTCAACCGCGGACGGTTGCTGGTACAGTTGCGGCGTAACTCCCACCACGCTGCTCCCGAACGGCAGGTTATAGACGTTGGCATTCGTGTACGAGAAGCCCGGATTTCCAAAGCCGCCGCTGCTAAAGAGCGATGCCAGGTCTTCGCCGCTCGTAAAGCCGGTCGCAGGATCGATATTCGTCCCGAGATCGTTCGCACTGCTGTAGACGTACGTGTGCAGCGACGAGGAGCTCTGCAGCAATTGAATGTCGTCGCGCAGCCCATTCTTTCGCGGAATCGCGAAGTGGAAGTTCAGGATGTTTTCGCGATCCGTTATGAACGATGTCGCGGCGAAGAGCCCGCTATAGGGCACGAGGCACGTTGGTGCCGGCGCGCTCTGTGATCCGGCTGTGGCAGCCGGCGGATTAAAGGTTCCGGGAGTGCAGAACGCCTGCGCGCCCGTGAAGTTCTGGTTTGCTCCTGCGCCGGTGAAGCCGGAGGAGCTGAAGTAGTTCTCAAAGATTCCGCCGGGGCCCGTGTAGCTCGCACCATTGCTGTTGTCGACAAGTCGCCCGGCTTGATTCGTGCCGTTGAGACCGACGTAATAGCTGAAGCGCCGGTCGGGTGATGCGCCACCGGCTTCCACCGCGAGCTTATGGTAAAACGCATCCGTCCCGAGACCACCGGTCAACGACGCGTACCCCGGATACGTTCCGGTTTTAATGACCTGATTGATGAAACCGGACGTGCCGGATGATGAATTAGCGGCCGGTCCGCCACCGGTGTACACCTGCAGCTCTTGTAGGCCGAGATTCGATTCGGTTGAAGAGTTGTAGTTGTCAAATGCGCGATTGACCGGGATGCCGTCGTACTCGAATCCGGTAAAGAAACTCTGCGATCCGCGTACGTACGTCGGCTGATTCCAACCCATGCCGCCGATCGGAACGTTCACGCCCGGTACTGATGCGATAGCGGAATACGCGTTGTCGAGATTACCGCCTCCGCCAAGAACCGCAGACTTTTGGATGCCCGTGGCGTTGACGTTGTAGATGTCTTGGCCGACACCGGACTTCACCACGTTACCGGCGCTCACCGACGTCACTTTGGCGATCGTCTTGAGTGCTTTTTGCATGTGAAACGACAGCGATTGCTGTTGGTCGGCAAAGATCGAAACGCCCGCATAGGAAATGGGGCTGTAATTGTCCTTTTCAATAGAGATCGTATATGTATCGGGAGCCAGCGCTAGGAACCCGAAGCGCCCGTGCGCGTCCGTTGTCCCTGATGCGGTTTCCGATGCGGAGATCATTTTTACGGTAGCGCCCGAGACCGGTGCGCCCGCGTCGTCCGTTACGAGGCCGCTCAATCCGCCCGTCGTTCCGGCCAGTGCCCATGTTACCTGGCCGAACAACAATGCGAACATCGCGATCGCGACGAACAGACGCCGAACCGTCGATGTGTTCATGCGTATCTGTCCTTGTAGTGTGTAGTGATGGCGCTCGCTTAGCGGGATACTACGCGGCAGCGAGTGCCGATCTCAATCTTGCCAAAACTGCGAACGCTTGTCTCAACAATCCTTAACACCACGGCGCTCGAACGGCGTGAGTTCTCACAATACTTCACATACGGAACGTTTCGGCCGTGCGGCGCTCAGCGCAACGCCAAGACGTTTCGCCGTCACCGGATATGCGCGGGCATCAAACGCCGCATACAGCGGGTCGACCAACGCAAAAAATAACCCGGGCTCGCGATTTGCAACGGCAGCTTCGAGCAACCGCGCTGCCGTGTCAGTTCGCCCCATGGCCAGATATATTGCTGCCTGCGACAGTTGCGTAGGAAGCGCCAATTTCTCGAGCTGATCGATCGCTCGACGCAAGCCGACGTCGTTGTCGGTCTTTGCACAGATGATCCCGCGAATTGCCAACACTCGAGCCGTCATATCATTTCCGCCGATGGCATCCAGAGCGGCATGCGCGGCGCCGAAGTCGCCGCATACCGTTAGAAGCGACGCGAGATAGAACAGCCCCGGCGCATAGGATCGCCGCAACTCGAGTGTCTGTTCGAGCTGTTGACGCGCACCTTGGTAACGGCCCGCTGCATACATGGCATAGCCGAGAATCGCGTTGTAATCCAATGAGGACGGTTTTTTGCTGAGCGCGCGGTCGATGTACGCAAATGCATCTCCAAATCGACGTCGAGCAATTGCGTCCCACGCGAGCGCCGCAAACGCAGAATCAGAACGCTTATCGAGCACCAGTGCCTTTTCGGCAAGCTCGTGTGTCTGCTCGCTTTGCCCGATAAAGAACAATTCCAAAATGCTCAACAAGGCAAAAATCTCCGGCTCGTTCGGGGATATTTCCGCCGCTCGCTCCAACAGACTGCGCGCTCGCTGGTATGCGACAAACGGATCGACGATGAGTCGAATTCCGGCATTGGCATATCCACGCGCGAGACCGATCATCGACGGGACATACGCCGGTTCCAATCGCAGCGCTTCGTGAAACAGCTCAATGCTTACCAGCAGCGTGTCTTCGGAACGGTCACTGAGTGAAAAGACAGCGCGCCGGTGCAAGGCGAAGGCCTCATGTCCAAATTCCGGGATTGCGTGATGCACGATCTCCGACGGCACGGCCAGGCGATAGCCGACGCCCGGAACCGTACGCACAAAACGAAACGAAGGATCCTTCGCCGCCAACGCACGGCGCAAGCGATAGACGGTTTGCGATAACGCCGCGTCGCTCGTCGCGCTTTCGGGCCAGAGCGACGCCATAATCGCGCGCGTGGTCGCTATCTTCGGGAAATGTTCGGCAAGAAGTGCGAGCAGTTCGGCTTCCTTTGGCTTGAGCCGAACTTCCACGCCGTAGTAGCGTAAGACGCGCGCTGCTAGGCTGAGAGAAAAATTTCCAAACTCGATCAAAGGTTTCACCATCGCTGCATGTTGAGCAAGCCGTTCCCAGAGCTTGCGTTCAAAAAGCGGCCGTACGCCCAAATGTACGATGCTAATTACCTATCAAACGCACGCACTGCGCAATTGGTGACACGAAGCATCAGCGCACGATCGAGACCGGCGACGAACGCTTTCGAACGGTGCTAACATTTTTTAACACGACTACGGCTGCGACACCGCAAACCGCAAAGAGTGTTGTCAACACCCAAACACTCCACGTACCGAAGCGATCGATGCCCGCGCCGGCGAGTTCTGCACCGATCGCAATCGCGACGTTCTGCACCAAGCGCTGCAATGCGCCTGCAAACGCTTGAGCGTCGCTCGGGAAAGCCGCCAGTGACAGGGCGATCGTCGGGGTCTGCAGCGTTCCGCTACCCGCTCCGAACGCACTCAAACCGACGATGAAGAGCGCTACGTTGTTTCCGGGCAATACCAATAGTGCCGCTGCGGCAAGGCCGCACAACGCGAGCCCACCGATCATTTCGCGTAGCGCAAACCGGGCGAGCCACCGCGAAGCGAGACGAGCCGAAATGCTGGCGGCGAGCGGTGTGCAGAGGAGTACGAGGCCGACGGCCCACGGCGCCAAATGTGCTTGAGCCCGAAGTTCGAACGGCGCCGCAACGAATACCGTGATGAACGTTGCGCCGAGCGCAACCGCGCAAACGAACGGGATTGCGCGCTCGCTCCCCGAGAGCTGTTCTTTACCATGCTGATTCGTTGTAGCGGGTATCGGCGCCGCATTCCTCAACGAAAAGGCAACGACGGCGCCAAGAATGCAGATCGGAACGACGAGCGGAAAGATCCAGCGCCACGAAACGAAGGACACCACGATACCGCCCAGCGACGGGCCGAGAACCGGACCCAGCGAAAGAATCGCGCTCACCCAGCCGAAGGCGGCTGTTCGAAACCGTTCGGATACGTAGCGCGTAACGAATGATGCCGCAGTTGCCTGAAGCATTGCGGCTGCTACGCCCGTAAGCGCGCGAAATACGATCAGCACATGGATGTTCGTGGAGAGCGTACAGCCCAGCGAGAACGCAGCAAAGAGCACGAAGCCGACGGTGTTGACCGTTGCCGTTCCCACCCGGTCCGCCAACCAGCCGAAGACCAAAATCGTGACGCTCAACGCGATCGCATACGAACTGACCGTCGTTGCAGCCATGGCCGCGTTTACATGGAGACCGTCGGCGATATTGGGCAAGGCGATGTTCACGATGCCGGTATCGAGCGTCGAAACGAAAAACGACATGGCGGCAACGGCGATTGCTAAGCGTTCGATCATGCGCACGCGTACGATCTTACCCGGCCAACGCTTCGATCATGATCAAAGCATATAAAAAAGGACGGGCGCCAAAGGCCACGTCCTTTTCATCTGTTTTCCGTGTGAATTAACGCTTGCGGGTTACCGCGCGGCGCCGCCGCTCCGTGGTGCGCGGCCGTTTCGCGACGCCGTTGCGGCGACGCATCGGAACGACGTTGTCCCCGCCTTTTTCACCATCGAGACCGAGCGGCACCGGCGAAATGACCCGTTTTCCGAGCGCATGGTAGAGAACTTCCGATATCTCTTCGACCGGCACGAACTCCATCGTGTCTCGAATCTCTTTGGGAATGTCGTCGAGATCCATTTCGTTCCGCTTCGGAAAGAGGATCTTACTGATACCCGCGCGTTTCGCGCCGAGTACCTTCTCTTTTAATCCGCCGATTGGAAGCACTTGTCCGGTCAGCGTTATCTCACCCGTCATTGCCAGGTTCGGGTCGACCTTGTAGCCGGTAAGCATCGATGCGATCGACGTCGCCATCGTGATGCCGGCGGACGGCCCGTCCTTCGGCGTGGCACCTGCCGGAACGTGGATGTGCAGGTCATGCTTGCTGAAATAGTCATCGGCGATTCCAAGTTCGCTCGTTCGAGAACGTAGAAACGAAACCGCAGCTTGCGCGCTTTCCTTCATAACGTCGCCGAGCTGACCGGTAAGAACGAGTTTCCCCGTACCCGGCATCGCTTGGGTTTCGATGAAGACGATATCACCACCAACGGACGTCCACACCATCCCGGTTGCTACGCCGATCGACGCGACGCGTTTTTTAACTTCGTTGAAGAATCGCGGCTTGCTCAGAAACTCTGCCAAATTGTCAGGCTTCACACGAGCCTTGAACCGCGGATTCTCGGCAATTCTGCGCGCCACTTTGCGGAAGATCGTGCCGATCTCCCGTTCGAGACTGCGCACGCCGGCTTCGCGCGTGTAGTCGGTAATGACGGCGCGAAGCGCGTGATCGTTGATCTGCGCTTGCGTCTCTTTCAAGCCGTTGGCGTTACGCTGTTTCTTCAACAGATAGCGCTTGGCGATCTGAAGCTTCTCGAGCTCGGTGTATCCGGAAAGCTGAATGATCTCCATACGATCTCGCAACGGCGGAGAGATCGTATCAAGCGAATTCGCCGTACAAATGAACAGCACTTGGCTCAGATCGAACGGAAGATCGAGGTAATGGTCGCGGAATCCCGAGTTTTGCTCGGGGTCCAACACTTCGAGGAGCGCCGATTGCGGATCTCCGCGGAAATCGGCTCCGACTTTGTCGATCTCGTCGATCATCATAACGGGGTTTTTCGTTCCCGCATCGCGCATGGCACGAATGATCGTGCCCGGCATCGCGCCGATGTACGTGCGCCGGTGTCCCCGGATTTCGGCCTCGTCACGAACGCCGCCGACCGAAAGGCGCACGAACTTGCGCCCCATCGATCGTGCAATCGATTGACCGAGCGATGTTTTTCCAACGCCCGGCGGGCCAACAAAGCACAAGATCGGTCCGGTCAGCTTCTTTTTCAGTTTGCCGACGGCGAGATACTCAATGATGCGATCCTTGATCTTCTCGAGATCGTAGTGATCTTCGTCGAGAATCTCTCGTGCGCGCTTGATATCGATGTGGTCTGCCGTTTCGTTCTCCCACGGCAGTTGCACGAGCCAATCGAGATATGTGCGGATAACGCTGTATTCGGGGCTCGCCTGCGGAACTTTCGAAAGGCGGTCCAGCTCACGCTCGGCGGCCTTCTTCACTTCCTCCGGCATCTTTGCTTCGTCGATCTTCGCGCGCAGCTCGTTGTTCTCGGCTTGCTGCGGATCGACTTCGCCGAGCTCTTCTTGGATGGCGCGCAATTGCTGGCGTAGATAGAACTCGCGCTGGTTCTTTTCCATCTCGCGCTGGATGTCACTTTGAATCTTGTGGCCCAGCTCGACGACTTCCAATTCCTTGGTCAGCAACATCGTGAGTTTGCGCATCCGCTTGGCGGTGTTGCGCTCCTCGAGCAACGCTTGTCGATCGGGTGCCTCCAAACGCATCGTCGACGCGACGAAATACGTCAGCACGCTCGGATCGGTGATGTTTTGGACTTCCATCTCCATCTCGCGCGGAGCCTGCGGCAAGTAGGAGAGCAGTTTTTGGAAGAGCGTCGCAAGGTTGCGCTGCATCGCGAGCAGTTCTTCGTTTTCGACCGTCACGTCCGGAAGTTCGCTGTACTGCGCGACCATATACGGTTCGGTCTGCGTGAACCGGTCGATCTTAAACGCTTGCTGTCCCGCAACGATACAGCGAATCGTTCCGTCGGGAACTTTCAACATCTTCTGAATGATGCCGATCGTTCCGACGCGTTGCACGTCGTCGGGGCCCGGATTTTCGATTTCGCGGTCCTTCAGGACCGTCAAGCCGATCGGCTTGCCTTCGCGAAGCGCCTCTTCAACAAGTTGAATTCCCGGCTTCTTCACGACCGCAAGTGGAATCACGGTGTTGGGAAACAACACCGCCTCTTGCAGCGGAAGAATGCCGATCACATTTTCGGGCGCAGGCGAGATCTCTTTTTTTGCAGCGGGCATCTACGATAAGGTCCTTTTCACGATCATTCGAATCTCGGTACGCGCGGTCGGAAGATATGCGGTGGCCGAAACGGGGAGCGCAATGATAAGTACGCCCTCGGCGTAACGAGCGACAACGTCACCGAAATCGACGGCGACCGGCAACGCGACGCGCTTGGCGAACGCGCCATAGGCAATTTCTTTTTGAATAAACGAGCCGCGCCGGAAGTTCACGACCTCAGCTCGCCGTCCACTGATCGAGAGATACCGGTCGTCGACGCTGACGCGCAGGCTCTCCGGATCGGCACCGGCGACCTCCACCACCACGACGACTTGACCACGCTCGTCGTCGACGAATACGTCGGCGTTCGGCTCGAATCCCAGCCGGGATCGTAAGACGAAATCCATTCCTAGCCTCTAACCCGCAGTCTTAGCACTCGGATGCGGCCACTGCTAATTCTCGAGGCGTGGCCGCTCTCCCGTTCCCCTTTACCCTACATCTTTGGGTCCGGCAAAGCGCGCCCGGCCGGCCATGCGACGCACGGGACGACCTGAATCTGCAATCCTTCCGGGGCCGCTGGAGGGACGCTCACTTTGAAATACTGCTGGAACTTCGTCGCGACGCCGAGCTTGGTTTGCGGCGGAAACGCGGTGACGTTTTCGCCGGGCATATGGGTGGAAGCGAGGATTTGGTTGATTGCTCGGGCGCCGGCGGGCGACATGTAGTCGGCACTCCTCTGGCCGATCCACGTGGACCCATCTTGAAGTGTGTACAAATAGCCGATGACTTCATTTGAAAGCATTGAGGAGGTCGATACGATCTTATCGATGCGGACGATCTGCATCGACCGGACCGCGGGCGGCTGCAGCACCAACGGTACTGCACGGGGCGAATCCATGCAGGCGCCGTTGTTCAACGTGTCGGCGGCCATCGGCACGGAGGACGAAACCGGCGGAGTTGAGGCAGGAGGCAGTTGCGCAACCACGTTCGTGGTGCCAACGATCGCAGAAAGGAGTGGAGCAAATACGAACATGATGCGCGTCTTCGCACCTTCGCTTCTCCATTCCGTGCGAGCTGGGGGAAGAGATGAACGTAGCCGTCGTTGACGACCAGGATTCGTCGCTAGCGGGCTTCACGCAAATCCTCCGCCGCGTCGCCGACATGCAACCCGTCTGTTTTAAAAAAGGCGCCGAAGCGCTGCACTGGCTCGCGGGCGTCGATCCGGTCTTCATCGTGGTGAATCAGACGCTCGCGGAGATGGCGGGTCTGGACTTGATCCGGCGGTTGCGGCTTATTCCCGGCCGGCAAGCAACGCCGGTCATCTTTACGACTGCCAGTAAGAGCGACCGGGAGCTGCGGCGGGCGGCCTTCGATTTAGACATCTTTGCCTATCTCGAGAAGCCCATCAACCCTTCGGAATTCCTCGTGCACGCGATGCATATCGTGGACATTCACCACGAGCGCGGGGAGCTGCGCGCGCGTCTCGATGCTACGAGCAAACGCACCACGCCGGTGGTGGATGCGCCTTCCGTTCCATTCGACGCGGACGCCTGCGCGATCGAGGCGATGCAGGACGTCGCTGCGCTGCACGATCCCTCGATCGTGACCCATTTGAACCTCGCCGCCGAACTCAGCGTCGCGCTCGCTCGCGAGATCAAACTCAGTTCCGAAGAGATCGAAACGCTCGCCCAAGCGGCGCGAATCTACGACATTGGGAAGGTCGTGATACCTCAACGCATCCTGGAATCGCGCTCCCCCGCCGGATCCGCGGATCGCGTAAGCATCGAAGCGCACGCCCACGCCGGCGCGAAAATTTTGACGGTGCGTCAGACGCCCGTCATGCGCGCCGCAACGATCATCGCCCAGACCCATCACGAGCGCTACGACGGCAGTGGATATCCGCGCAAAATGCGTGGATCGCAGATACCGATTTTCGGTCGAATCGTTGCGGTAGCCGATACGCTCGCTGCACTGCTGCAAACACGACCGCACCGACCCGCACATTCATTGGCCAAAGCGATGGAAATCGTCGAGGCGCAGTCCGGTTCGGCGTTCGATCCGTCGGTTGCACAGGCCGTTCGCAGCGGTATCGCCGAAATATCACGTATCGTGCACGAGCATTTCCGCGCTGCCGGCTAGAAGCGCACCGCATGAAAGCCACCGTCTATCACGGCACACACGATGTGCGCTTGGAAACCGTTCCGGATCCGCAGATCAAAACACCGACCGACGCGATCGTGCGGGTGACGCGCGCTGCAATCTGCGGATCCGATCTGTGGTTTTATCGCGGGGTCACGCAGTGGGAACCCGGCGATCGTACGGGCCACGAGTTCATAGGCATCGTCGAAGAAACCGGAAGCGCGGTCAACACCGTACGCACGGGAGACTACGTGATCGCGCCGTTCGTTTCGAGCGACGGCACGTGCGAATACTGCAAACGCAATCTGCAGACGTCCTGCATCCATATGAGCAATTTCGGCGACGATGCAAATGGCGGTCAGGCCGAAGCGGTCCGCGTGCCATACGCAGACGGCACGCTCGTCAAGATGGCTCCCGGGATCGCGGAGGACGCGCGAATGATTGCGTCGGCCGCTACGCTGACCGACGTTATGAGTACCGGCCATCACGGCATCGTAACGGCCGGGGCGCAACGCGGCGGAACGGTCGTCGTCGTCGGCGACGGCGCTGTCGGCCTGTGCGCGGTGCTTTCGGCAGCCAAGGTGATCGCTGCCGAGCGTGTGATCGCGGTCGGTCACAATGACGCACGGTTGCAGATGGCGCGAGAATTCGGAGCGACCGAAACGTTCAATTCCCATAACGACGGCGTCGCGGATGAAATTATCGAATTGACGCAAGGCGGATCGCTCGCCGTGGTGGAGGCCGTAGGAAATCAGGCCAGCATGGACCTCTGCGTCGAGGTGGCGCGCCCGGGTGGCACGGTGAGCTTCGTGGGTGTCCCGCACAACGTCAAAGACCTGCCGCTGCGACCACTGTTCTTGAAGAACGTGTCGCTTCACGGAGCGCTCACTCCGGCGCGCGCCTACATCGAACGCCTGATGTCGCACGTGGTCGACCGCTCAATCGATCCTTCGCGCGTTTTCGACTTGCAGCTTCCGTTAGCAAAAGTCGCCGAAGGGTATGCCGCAATGGACGAGCGCCGTGCAATTAAAGTACTCTTGAACGTCGCTTAACGCTCGGATGCACTTTGCGCGCGCCTACAGCATCTTCGGAAACCCCGCGAATCCCCCGATCGTACTGGTTCACGGTATCCGCTTGGGGCGCGCGATATGGGAGCCTCATGCGCGCGCGCTCGCGGATCGATTTCATGTCGTTACGTTAGATTTGCCGGGTCATGGCGCGTTAACCGGGATGGCGTTCAACGCCGAAAACATCGGCGCGATTTTCGACGAAGTCTACACGCGTGTCTGCGGCACGCCGCCGTTGATCGTTGGGTATTCACTCGGCGGGTACGCGACGATGGAATACGCGGAGCACTATCCCATGCGATCGAAAGCTTTGCTGCTTGCCGGTTGCACGCTCGACTTCGAAAGCTGGAAGTATTGGCCGTATGAACTCAGCGCACGTTTTACGCAAATGCTTCCTGCGCCGCTCTTCGAGCGGCTCATGTGGCTATCGCTCCATGCGACGCTTCCGCGTGAGTGGGCGGACGTCGTACAAAAGATTCCGTTCGATCGCGCGGTCTTGGGAATGACGTCGAATATCGCTCGCGATAGCTCGCGCTTCAGCGGTAAACTGGCAAAATACCGGGAGCCGGTGTTGTTCGTTAACGGCGAATTCGATTTCATCTTCCGCATGGACGAGCGCCGCTTTCTCCATCGTATTCCGCAAGCGCGGCTTCGCATACTACCGCACGTCGACCACACGGCGCCGATCCGGCGCCTCGCCGAATTCGTTGCCATCATTCGAACGTTCGCCGCACGCGTCTTCCCCTGAGTACGCGAGCCGCGCAGGCGTGCGGCTCACGCTTTCGGAACTACGGGACGATGACGAGCCCGACGCCGTTACAAGGACGCCTCGTTCGACGATTGGGAGTGCGCGACGCGGCGCTCATCGTCATGGGCGGGATCATCGGATCGGGGATCTTCATGAACCCCTCCGTCGTCGCCAAACAAGTTCACACCGGACCCTTGATTCTGATCGCGTGGATCACCGGTGGCGCGATTGCGATGCTGGGCGCGGCGCTCTTTGCGGAACTCGCCGGGCGCCGCCCCGAAAACGGTGGCCTGTACGCCTACATGCGGGACGCGTATCATCCGGTCGTCGCCTTCTGCTACGGCTGGACGCTTCTGCTGGTATCACAGAGCGGCGGCGCTGCAGCCTCCGCCGTAACCTTCGCGGCGTACTTCAGCACGTTGACTCATCTCCACGTAAATGCGAGCTTCCTTGCAGCGCTGATCATCGCGATCTTCACGCTTATCAATTGCTACGGCGTGCGGAGCGGCGCCAACACCCAAAACGTCTTCATGCTCGCAAAAATTGCCGCGATTCTTGGATTGATCTTAGTGGGCCTTACGGTGACGCATCCGTCCATGGCCGCAGCGGCGGCACCACCGCCGAACATCCTTGGTTCACTCGGTTTGGCACTCGTACCGGTTCTGTTCGCGTACAGCGGATGGCAGACGTCCAGTTTCATGAGCGGCGAGCTGCGCGACCCGGGACGCACGCTCGCACGCGGTATGCTCTTTGGAACCGCCGGTGTCGTGATTCTCTATTTAGCTGTAAACGCGCTCTCCGTGCGCGCGCTCGGCGAAACGGCCTTGGCCGCAACGTCGACTCCGGCGTCGGCGATCGTTCAGATCGCCTTCGGACCCGTCGGAGGACAAATCATGGCAGCGATCGTCGCGCTTTCGACGCTCGGCTTCATCAGTAACCAAATCCTTACGTCACCGCGCGTCTACTATCAAATGGCGGCCGACGGAACGTTTTTCAGTGCCCTTGCACGCATCAATTCCCGCACGCACGTCCCGACGCTCGCCATCGCATTGCAGGGTGCCGTCGCAATGGTGATCGCCTTCTCAGGGAAATACGACGCGATTCAAAACTACGTGACGAGCGTCGATTGGGTATTCTTCGGCCTTTCCGCTTTAGCGCTGATCATTTTCCGGACGCGGGACCGCGCAAACCGCAAAGAAGCTCCGCAATTCAGGCTCCCGGGTCACCCGTGGACGACGGTTCTGTTTCTCATCATCGCGTGGTCGATCGTCGTGGACGTGTTCATGCGCTCACCGCTCGACGCACTCGTCGGCATCGGGATCTTGATCTCCGGCGTCCCGGTGTATTGGTTTTTCGCCTCCCGGCATCGCGCCGGCGCGCCGATCTAACACGGCGCACCGGCCCGTTCTCCTATTGCATGCCGTCCATCGCGGAATGCGCGATCTCGGAGCCATGTTGCATCGCAGACTGTTGAGCCGCATCGATCGTTTCTTTCATCACGGCTTTGCCTTGCTCGAGAACCTGTCCACCGGTGGTTTGCGCCGTTTGTTTCAAGCGGTCGCTCATCTCTCCCAAGCGCTCGTTCTCGATATCGGTCGACGGTAACAGTGAGCCGATGAGGAACCCCACGGCGGCACAGCCGAAGAACAATCCGAGTGGATTTTCGCGCACTGCGTTCATTCCACTCATCGTTGCGTCGCGCACATCCATCCCTTCCGGAATGACGCTCGAGACGCGGTTTCGGACGCTGCCGATCGTGCCGGTGATCGTCGACTTCATCGTTTGCACGCGATCGTTCACGGCATCCTGCACGCGATTGGGAACGTCGGCTTTATACGCGATCGCGTCCACCGTTTCTCCCATCCGTCCGCGTGTTTCTTCTATCTCCTGACGGATTTCGTCTGGGTCTTTGCCCATTCCACATCCTCCTTTACGGTCTCGATCGTTTGCGATGGGACCGGCATGGTAACTTCTTGCATCTTGCGCTTTCCGCTAACCGCCATTACTGCGGCGACGATTCCATAGACGACCGTGACAATGAGCGCAGCGGTCCAAGCCGGCATCACGAGCGCAAGCAGCAGAATGACGGTGGCCGTCAGTGTTCCGAGTGCAAGCAGTCCCGTAACGGCCGCGCCGCTTAGCATACCGGCACCTTCGCCGACGCGCTTGCCCGTGCGCTCGAGCTTGGCGCTCATCTCGGTGCGAAAGAGCTCCAGCTCTTGACGCATCAACAGCGTCATATCGGAACTCAGCTTCTTAAAAAGCTCGCCGATCGGCGCATCGCGCAGGTCGTTGCCCTCACCGTACGGAGGTATCATAGCTGTCACCGTAGGTTTGGTAACGCTCGGCAGCGCTGGCCTTTAGAAGCCGTGCTGCGAGAAGACCGCCGACGAGTCCAACGGTGGCCGTTACGAGCGCCTGACTTCGCGCAAACGTTTCGAGATCGTGAACGATGCGATCGCCGTCGGTCTGCGTGAGATATGTCGAGATCCCGCTCAAGCGATCGGCGGCAGTGTCCACGAGCCCCGCGGTCGCATTTTGTCCCTGATCGCGCAATGAGTCGCTCATCGTTCGTAAGTTGGTCACGTGTTCGCTGACCGTGTTGCCGAGGGTGGTCGTTCGGCGATCGACCTGCTCCATGATGATGCCGCGCGCCTTTTCTTTGATTTGATCAACGTTGTTCACGTTTTTGCTCCTCCGGTGCCAAACATACCCATCTTTTACCAAGGCCTAAGGCGACACCGTGCAAATGCGCTGCATAGTGAGAGCATGCAGCGTGTTCTCATCGTTGACGACTACGAGCCGAACCTCAAGCTCTACGCGTCCATCGTGAAGCGCGTCGTCGGTCAGGAGGCGCTCGCTTACGAGGATCCGGCCGAAGCTTTACACGCTCTTAAGCACGAGCGACCCGCTCTGATTATCGTCGACTACCAGATGCCGGGGATGGACGGAATATCGTTTATTCAAGCGGTCCGTGCTCTCGACGGCCATGCTTCGACCCCGATTGCAATGCTCACCGGCTTCAACGATCGTGTCATTCAAAGCCGTGCAATGGCCGCGGGTGCAACGGTGTTTCTGGAGAAGCCGCTGCCGCTCAAGGAATTCACCGCACATTTGCGGCGGTTCACAGGTTCTGCCTCCGGTGATCAAGATATCGCGGACCTGGGCGGAGGGGATCGGGAGACGATCGTCCGGCTGCATCGTGCGATCCAGGCGCGCGACGCGGCGCTTGCAGAACGAATACGGCGTGCACGCGATCTCACGGTCGCAATTGCCAACGAACTGCTGGTCGATCAAGCCAACGTCGAAGCGCTGCAGATTGCAGCACTGGTCTACGACATCGGAATGATCGCCGTTCCCGACAAAGTTCTCGCGGCGCCCTCGGAACTGAGTGCACATTGGTCCGCGGTCGTGCGCGACCATGTGAACGCGGGTGCCGCAATCCTCGCGGGCGGAGCGAGCGCGTTGATGCACACGGCGGAAACGATCGCGCGGTTTCATCATGAACGCTTCGACGGCTCCGGTTATCCGAAAGGTTTGCACGGTGAAGGTATCCCGCTTCCGGCGCGGATCATGGCGGTTGCGGACACGTTCACCGCAATGACCTCGGAACGCCCGTATCGCATCGAGATGGAGGGTTCACGCGCGCTATCCGAGATCAACGCTCGCAGCGGCTCCGCATTCGATCCGGTCGTTGTGGCCGCGCTCGAACGCATGCAAGAACGCTTGCCTTCTACGCGCCGCAGCGCGTAAAGGACGCAACGCAAAACGCCCCCGCAACGCGGAGGCGTTTTTGCTTCACTCGCGCGTGATGACTCCTAGATGTCTCCGCAGGAAACATAGTGCGCTAGGTTCGCTGCGCTCTGATGCACGTTGATCGCGTAGTGGCTCGCCTTGAGCTGGGCAATCGTAATGCCCTTGACCGTAGTGACGGACGTGCCGTTGATCACGTTACTCAGCGCCTTCCACGGCGCCGGATTCAATTTCGCGCACGTACCTTCGTGAATATGCGACGGCTCGCTTGCACCCTTGGGCTCGTTGAGAACCGACACTTTGATCCAGACGCCGCCGGGAACGGCCTTGAGCATTGCCGTGCCGTCTTGCTTGGATTTATTTTGCTGCCCCATGTTGATGTTCAACGAGCTTTTCGACATGGCGTTATGCATGTTGTGCATGGCATTTGGGGTCGCGAGGGCCGGGATCGCAAGCGATGCGGCGGCGAGCGCGAGCGTGCTTAGACGAAGAAATTGCATGATGAAAACTGCCTCCTCTGGCTATATATGCGCCAAACGAACGCGCAACTCAGGAAGTTCCCAGAATCGAAGCAGGGCAAACGTCCGCCCTATCGCTCATCGAATAATGTGTGCCAATCCTCACGGCTAATTCGCAGGTCATCTTCTCTCAGATCCTTCAGCGGCGTCTGGGTCATCTTTTCCCGTGCGCACAGATCGCTTGCCGCCGGATCGATGAACAACAAGCCGGTAACGAACTCGTCGTTGCGGCGCGAGGCGTGAATCGTTTCCAACGCGCCGATACGATTGGTTGCGTCATAGTCGCGTTCGAGCTTTCGCAACAATACGTGCGAGCCATCGTCAAGCTCGATGTCTTGCGCAGTGCCGGGTTCGTAGTCAACGACGATCTCTTGGCTTCCGCGAATAAAGTCGGGCGAGTTCAGGATGAAATCGTGTTCCTTCACGTAGGTATAACTCTTCGTCGAACCGGCATGGTCGTTGAAGGTTACGCACGGACTGATAATGTCGAGAATCGCCGTGCCGCGGTGCGAGATCGCGGCCTGCAGTAACGGTACGAGTTGTTTTCCGTCACCGGAAAACGATCGAGCGACGAACGACGCGCCAAGCTCAATTGCTAGGCCGCAGACGTCGATCGTACTGTACTCGTTGGGCGTGCCGCTCTTGAGGGTCGAACCCACGTCGGCCGTCGCCGAAAACTGCCCCTTGGTCAAACCGTAGACGCCGTTATTCTCGATGAGGTACAAGCAGTCGAGGTTCCGGCGAATCATGTGCGCGTACTGCCCGAGCCCAATGCTCGCCGTGTCCCCGTCGCCGCTGATGCCCAGCACCAGCAGTTCGCGATTCGCGAGCTTCGCGCCGGTCGCCGCAGACGGCATTCGCCCGTGCACACCGTTGAACCCGTGCGCCTGCTCGACGAAATAGGCGGGCGTCTTCGAGGAGCAGCCGATGCCGCTCATCTTCGCGAGTTTATGCGGCGCAACGCCGTATTCGTACAGCGCTTTGATCAAGTGGTTCGTTATGGAGTTGTGACCGCAGCCTGCGCAAAGCGTGGTCGGCAGCCCTTTGTAAACGTCTCTTCCAAGGCCGATGAGGTTGACATTCGCAGTCATGATTTACTCCGCAACGACGGCCGGCGTACGCTCGGCGTCCAACAGGGGATCGATGATCGTGTGGGCGTCGATAGGAACGCCGTTGTAATGCCGAAGCGAGTGCAAGCGGCCGATAAGATGCGTCGGCAGTTCGGCGCGAAGCAGCGCGTAGAGCTGACCATCACGATTTTGCTCGACGACGTAAACACGATCGTGCCGGGCGATGAACGCCGCAACTTCCGGCGAGAACGGGAGCGCACGAACTCGCAAGTAGTCGACGTCGATGCCACTCTCGGATAACACGTCGCGCGCTTCGACCACCGCATGATGCGTCGTTCCATATGCGAGAATGGCAATCGCGCTTCCATTCTCGTCGACCAGCGGCGCCGGCACGACGGTACGCGCGGTGTCGTGCTTTCGCACGAGACGATCGAGATTGCGCTGCCATACTTCGGGTTGTTCGGAATATCGCGCTTCTTCATCGTGTCCCGTGCCGCGGGTAAAAAAGCCGGCATTACTGTGCTCGGTGCCCGGTATCGTACGATACGGAATCCCGTCGTGATCGATGTCGCGATAACGGCCCCATGAATCAATTTTGTTCAGATCGTTGGCGGTCAGCACTTTGCCTCGATCGAACGGTTTCTCGGGATAGTGCAGCGGTGGCGTCATCCACGAGTTCATTCCGAGATCGAGATCCGAAAGCACGAACACGGGGGTCTGAAAGCGATCCGCGAGATCGAATGCTTCCATCGAAAATTCATACGCTTCCGCCACCGTTCCCGGAAGCAGCACGATCTGTTTCGTATCGCCGTGCGAGAGATGATACGCGAATGCGACGTCGCCTTGCATGGTCCGCGTCGGTAAACCGGTCGACGGGCCGGCGCGCTGAACGTCGAAAATGACGCCCGGAACTTCGGCATAATAACCATATCCGGCCCACTCCGCCATCAACGAAAGGCCCGGACCGGAAGTACTGGTCATTGCACGGGCGCCGGCCCACCCCGCGCCGAGAACCATGCCGATGGCGGCAAGCTCGTCTTCGGCTTGCACGATCGCAACGTTACGTTCGCCGGTTTTGGGATCAACGCGGTACTTGTCGGCGAGTTGAATGAACGATTCGCAGAGCGACGATGACGGCGTGATCGGATACCACGCTGCAACGGTGCAACCGCCCATGATGCATCCAAACGCGGCAGCGCGATTGCCGTCCATGAACATCAGCCCGTCCGTAACGCCGGTCATCGGTTCGAGTACGAAGGAATCACGTTTCTGCATCTGCTCGCGAACGTACGCGATGCCCAAACGCACGGCTTCCATGTTGGTCGTCACCGCCGACGGTTTCTTTTTGAACTGCCCGCCGATTGCCGCTTCGACCGTTGCTTCGTCGATGTGAAGCAGCTCCGCCACGACCCCGACGTAGATCATGTTCAAAAGATATTTGCGTAGCGTTCCGTCTTTGAACGACTCTTTCGCAATCGCATTGAACGGCACCGAGTAGAACACGACGTCGTCACGCTGAGCCTCGCCCGATACGGGATACGTCGCTTCATGAATCACCACGCCGCCGCGACGAACGCTCGCCACGTCGGTTCGCCATGTTGCCGGGTTCAGCGCGACGAGAAGGTCGACGTCCCGCGTTCGGCATTGGTACCCTTTAGCACTCACGCGAACGTCGAACCATGTCGGGAGCCCTTCGATATTCGAAGGAAAGACGTTTTTCGGAGCGACCGGGATGCCGAGACGAAAGATCGCGTTCGTAAGAACGAGATTGGAGGATTGGCTTCCCGATCCGTTCACCGTGGCTACCCGGATCGTAAAATCGTTGACCGAACGTTGCTGCATCTAGAATTTCCTTATACAGACAGGCTTATAGAGCGCCACTGTCGTTCCTATCTGCATACTTGGCTCTGCCGGCGAGCCAGGCAGGCCACGTGCTACGCTGCATGGTGATTGGGGAGCGCTGCTTTTCCCATCGGGATGACGTGGCGTTTCGGCGCGACGCCGGTCGAACGAATCCCGATTGCGCACGTCAGCAGCGTCAGCGCCGCAAACGCGAATGACGCATCGAAAGCCCAGCTCAACCCGAACGCGGTTGAAAGCGCAGCTCCGACCGCAACGCCGGCACTGATGCCGATTTGCAGGTCGGTGTTGACGAGGCCCGATCCCACGCCCTGATCGCCCGCTGCCACACTTCCCAACGCCCCGATAAATCCAACCTGATACGTGAACATTCCGCCGAGCCCGATCAGCACCGTCGCGGGAAGCAACGTCATCCAGTAGGGCTGATGCGGCTGCATGAACACAAGGATGGCGGCACCCGCGAGCATGCTGAATGCGCCGATGACGCCGAGCGGACGTAGTCCAATGCGTTTGATCAGCGGCGCGGCCAGCGGTCCCGCGATGAGCGTGATGACGAGGGACGACGGCAAGAATGCCAGGCCGGTCGCGAGCGGTGACCAGCCGTTGACGCTCTGCAGATAAATCGACGCAAAAATAAACGCACATACATAGGCTCCTGCCTGCAGCGCGACATCGATGTTTCCCGAAATCATGTTCTCGTATCGCAGCACACGAGCGGGTATCAGCGGTGCGCGCGCGCGTCGTTCGACGATGGTAAAGACGGCGAGCAGTACGATCGCCGCGCCGAGTTCCACCCATGTATCCCAGTCGATGCTGCGATCGGCGATCGATTCGATCGCAAAGACGAAGAGGACGAGCCCTGCGGTGAGCAGCAGCGCGCCCGAAATATCGAGCGGCTGTTGCGAACGAGGGCGTGTCTCCTTTGGAAGAATGAACGGCGTTATTGCGAGAACCGCGATTCCGACAGGCACGTTGACGAAAAACACCGAGCGCCAACCGAGGAATTGCGTCAGCACGCCGCCGACGAGCACGCCTGCTGCAAGGCCGGCACTGCCGATCGTGTTCCAGAGTCCAAGAACCCGCTGCCGTTCTTCGTCGGCCGAATAGATCGCCAGCAACATCGCCATCGCTGCGGGCGTCACGATGGCCGCGCCCAGACCTTGCACGGCTCGCATGGTGATCAGCATAAGGGGACTCGACGATAGACCGCCGGCGAGCGAGGCGGCCGTGAAGATCGCGAGGCCGAGCATAAAGAACGCTCGACGGTTGTAGAGATCGGCACACCGTCCCGCAAGCATCAAGAATCCGGCGAGCGCTATGGCGTACGTGCTGATGATCCATTGCGCTTGCGATTGCGGCATGCGCAAGCCGCTTTGCATCGCCGGAAGCGCGACGTTGACAATCGAAAAATCGAGCAACAGCATAAAGAACGTGATGCTGAGAACCGCGAAAGATCGCCATCGCATGACGAAGGCGTTTCGCCCGCGCTCGTCCTAACCTCCATGCAAGCCATAAGGAAAGGGAATCGCCGTGACTAAAACGCTCGCCGCCGCCGCATTGGCAGCCGCAGTAGCCCTCTCGATTTCAGCATGCGGTAAGAGCTCCAACGTCTCCACCCAGAGCGCCGGCTCTTCATCAACGTCCGCCGGGACGGGCAACGGGGCGACGCTCGTGAAAGCGGGGACGGTTTTCGATGGGAAGCTGCAGCAAGAGATCAGCTCCAAGACCAGCCACAACGGAGATACGTTCCAGCTCACCGAGCAGGACTCGCTCTTTCACAAGAATCCGGCGCTCCACGGCGCAATTATCGACGGTCATCTCGATAACGTCACCGCAGCCGCAATCGGCCATAAACCCGCAATGACCATCGTGTTCGACGACATTCGGATGCCCGACGGTACCAAAGCTCCGGTTTCGGTTCAACTGCTCTCGATGAACGAGTTCAACGCGAAATCGCATCACATGCGGACGATCGGGTTGGTGGTCGGGGGCGCAGTCGCCGGTCACATGGCCGCGCACGCCGCGGGTAAGAAGCACGGCGGGCTGCTTGGTGCAGCCGGCGGCTACGCGCTATCGCAAGAGATGAAGAGCGACATCGACGTGAAACCCGGCACGATCGTGCAAGTGAAGTTTTTGAACGACGCAAACAGCTAGAGGCGTCCCGGAATCATAAGAAATGAAGCCGCTTGGAGCGGCTTCATTTCTTTTACCGGGATGACCGGGAGCCGCCCTTGCGCGCAGTCTTCCGGCGGCCATTGCCCTTGACCATGCTGTCCACGATGCCGGCTCCGGTTTCAATCGCGGCGCCGACGATTTCCAGCGCCGCACCGACCGAACGGGCGCGACTGGTGGTTTTCTTCACGGCCGGAACGGCTTTTTTCGCCGCACCGCGGGTCTTCTTCACCGCTCCTCCGGCCACGTCTGCGGCGCCTTTCGCCGTCCGGCTCACAGCCGACGCCGCTCGTTTTACGGCACCGCCTTTACGGGTGGCCTTCTTGCGGCCACTACTCTTTTTTGCGGTGCTTTTCTTCACGCTGCTTTTCCTAGCGCTGGTCCCCCTTGCGCTGGTCTTCTTCGCGCTGCTCTTCTTCGCGCTGGTCTTCTTCGCCGTCGATTTTTTTCGGCCGGCCGTCTTTCGTGACGATTTGCGAGCCGCCATTGCATTCTCCTTACGGATCATTCCGATTACTTGCAAGGACGATTCCCTTTTTATTGCTCTGATAAAACAACCGCAACCGACGGGGTCAAGGCGGTGGTACGCGGCCGGTTCGCGAGATTGTTGAAAACGAGCGCGGTGATCGTAATAGCGGCACCGGCGTACTCGACCGGCAAGAAACGGTGGCCCAGTAAAAATTCGATTCCAAACGTCACGATCGGCACGGCGTTCATGAACAGGACAGCGTTTTGTGGGCCGATTTTCGAGATGGCGAAATTCCACGCGATGAAGGCCACCACGGCAGCAATGAAAATCATATACGCCATCCCTGTGACGAGTTGCGCGTCGACATGCACCTTCGGAACGTGGGAGAGCCCCGTAAGGGTGGCAATCGCAGTAACCGCAAGCGTGGAAAGCGTGCCGAAGGCGATGCTGATTGCCGTGAATCGCAGCCAGGACCAGGCGCGAAATTCTCCTGAGCCGATAGAATAGTAGGTGACGCCCAGCACGCCGAGCAGAATCAACACGTCGCCCATGCCGGAGCCTCCGGGCAGTGAAGCTGGGTTGCCCTTGGTAACGACGAGGCTCACGCCGACGAACGCGAGCACGATCATGACGACGGTGATGCGCGAAGGTTTCGTGCCGTTGCGCAACCACAACATTACAGCTGCAGACATGGGACCAAGCGCTACGATTAACCCACCGTGTTCCGGGCCGGCAGATCGTATGCCCTCGAGCACCAGGATGTTGAAAACAGCAATGCCGGCCGTCCCGAGTCCGGCGAGCATCCATCCGCGCCCCTCGAGTCTGAATGCCTGCGCGCCCTCGACCGCGAGTAGGATGAACAGCAGGACGGCCGTCGCTCCGGCGTAGCGAATCGACGTAAGCCAGAATGGGTCCAGCTGCTTCAAGAGATTGCCTAGAATGGGAAACATCGCACCCCATGCGACGCCCGCAACCAGCGCCGAGGCGATGCCGATACGTTGGGATTGCACGTAAGATCCTATCCGTTTGATTGAGACTTGTTCGATTGACTTCGAACTATGGCCAATGGTATAGTTCGAAAAGATTCGAACCTATGACAATAGTCGTATTGTTCGATAAAAATCGAACTATGACCGATCCACATCAGCCTGCCCGAAAAGACATCCAGCTCGCCGAAGTCCTTGCGGCGCTAAGCGATCCTCAGCGCCTAGAGTTGCTTGCGGATATTCACGCACGTGGCAGAGCGGCGTGCGGCACATTCTTGCCGGGGATGCCGAAGTCGACGCGATCGCATCATCTGAAAGTGCTTCGAGAGGCGGGCGTTACGTGGACCGAAATGGACGGCGTCGAACGCCTTGTTTCATTGCGCTATGATTGCTTGAACGACCGTTTCCCGGGCCTGCTCGATTCTATACTGAGCGCAACTTCGCCAAAGAAAGTTCGAAAGAAATAAGGGCAGCGCAGAGCTCATCCACAGGTGACTGATCAGCGTTGTATAGCCGTAACGGAGGCTCACGATGCACGGCTCCCCGAATCCGGAACAAACCCACGACTTTCGACTGGTGCGCTTGGATGAAGTGCGATTCGCATGTTCGCCCGAGTTGACGGCGATGTACAAACTGAGCCCATTTGTCTGGAACGATACGGGGCGTTTCGAACTGCTGCTCCGCGTCGTGAACTACTCAGAGGATCCGTCGGAAAAAGTCGCACGCATTCACTACGGCGCCTCGGACGATGGGTTGCACTTCACGCTCGATGAAACGCCGGCAATCCCGCCGGGCGAAGACGTTCGCGATTCTTACGACAGCGGCGGTTGCGAGGATCCAACCGTCGCGCATGTCGATGACATGTACTACATATACTATAGCGGTTGGAACGAACATCTCAAACGCGGCGAGCTGTTGATGGCAAGCGGCCCGGATATGCAGCATTTGCGTAAAGCAGGTATCGCACTTGCTTCTTCAGAGCGTGCTCGCAACCCTAAAGAGGCCGAAATCGTTCAAGCGCCGGACGGCACATGGCGGTTATTTTTCGAATACGCACATGAAGAAAAGTCGAAGATCGGGATAGCACGATCGGAGAATGCCTGCGGCCCGTGGGAGATTCTCCCGCCGCTGTTCGACGCGCGCGCGATAAATTTCGATTCGTGGCATTTGAGTACGGGGCCGATTCTCAATTCCGATCCGCACCATCCGGTGATGTTCTACAACGGCGCGACCCGCGACGCTCACTGGCGCATCGGGTGGGTTGTCTTCGATGCCTCTTACACAAAGGTACTAGCGCGCTGCGAACATCCGATCGTGCTACCGCATATCAAACGACGGCACGATGACACCGACATTGCTTTCGCCGCGTCGGCGATCGAAGTCGACGGCGCGATTCACCTGTATTATTCGGTTGCCGACCAGTACTGTACGCGCGCCGTCATCGAACGCGTCTAAGCTGCCAGCTCGCCCGAAGTGGACGCTTTGCGCGGCGCCGCGCGCGACGCTAGATTGAACATGACCAGCGCTCCGACCGTCAATGCGGCTCCGATATACTCGAACGCCGAGAGTCGACGGCCGGTGAGCACTGCCACGGCGAATGAAACGACCGGCACCGCATTGAGGAAAAGAATCGTGTTTTGCGGGCCAAGAGAACGGATCGCATAATTCCACGCAGCAAAAGCCACGACGACCGCAATGAATGACATGTACAAGATGCCCCAGACGAAGGCGGCGTCGAGCGTGACATGCGGAACCGCGATGAAGCCCGTTGCGGTTGCGGCAGCCGTCGCCACGAAGGACGACAGCGTTCCAAGACCGAGGCTGAGTGTTGTGAAACGAAGCCATGACCAATCGGCGAACGACGACGAGTAGGCGCTATAGATCGCAAAACAAAAGACGCCGGCGGCAATTTCACAGTCACCCGTAAGGGAGCCGCCGTGTAGAATCGCTCCGATGTTGCCATTCGTGGCAACAATCGCGACACCGGTAAAGGCGGCGGCGATTGCAGCGAGCGCCGCCGTTTTTGGCGCGACACGCGTGCGGATCCACTGGATCAGTGCAACCATCGCTGGGCCGAGCGCAACCATGAGCGCACCATGCTCCGGGCCGCTCAGCTTCATTCCCGTCAATACTCCGACATTGAATCCGACGATCGTAAGCGTACCGATCACCGCCAGTAGCATCCAACGCCGATCCAATCGAAACGCCGAACGGCCTTCGAAGATGAGCAGTAGAACGATCAACACGGGCGTTGCGATTCCATATCGCAGCGACGTGAGCCAGAACAAGTCGATGTGTGTCAGCAGTTGCGCGAGGATGCCGAACATGGCACCCCACGCAACGGCGGTCGTGGAAGCCGCCGCGAGTCCGAAATAGCGCGAGTTTTGCATGGATACAGCGCTCAAGAACGCGCCGTGACATCAAAGAGTTGCGACTCGCGCGAGCCGACAACTGTGGTCCTATCCGGTTGCCTTCATTGCGACTGCGTAGAGGCCAGCGCCGGACGCCGGAACAGAGCCGCGCGTCATATACGGCAATTCTTTAACGAGTCCGAGGCCCGCCCGCAGCAGTCGTTCGCGCAGCGCGCTCTTCCCGGCAAACACGTGCACGACGGACTCCCGCGGCGCATGCGCTGCAAGGGACGAAACGAGCGCGTACGCCGTCTCGTCGCTCGACGCGACAATCGGACCGATATGTGTTGCTCCCGCGTTTCGACGGCTCATCGCATAGGAGAGCGTGTCACCGTCGTGCACGACAGCAACATGCGCATCGATGCTGGCCAGCCCGCGAATCAAGGGCGATCGTGCGGTTCCGAATGCGCGGGCGTCGGCTTCAATGATGCTCGCAAGTTCATGTTGCGAAACCTCACCGATGCTGCGGACCGGCAAACCCGTAGGCCCTGAACTCGCGAACGCGCCGCGATGCGTGGATAGCATTTCACCCGCCACGAAGCCCATCTTCTCGTATAACGGTTGGCCGAAGGGCGTGGCAAAGAGCGCAGCACCCGTGCTTGCGCTCCGATCGAGCGCGTACTCCAATAGGCGGCGTCCCCAGCCTTTGCCTTCGATGCGCCGTTTGATCAACAACATTCCGACGAATGAAACACCATCGTAGGGAAAGAGCGTCACGGTACCGGCAAGTTCACCCCCGTCATCGATGCCATAGCCGATCCCAAAACGCAGCAGAAGCCTCCATTGTTCGGCCGTCGTTTGCCATTCCCGGTCTGCTGCTACATCGAGGCACGCGTCGATATCGTCCAGGGTAAGAGCACGCATTGCACGTGAATAGTACGCATCGATCACGCGCGCCTGCGCAACAAAAAAAAGGCGCTGCTTTCGCAGCGCCTTTTCTCAATGCATTCCCGTGAGGGAATTACATCATGTCGTAGCCGCCCATTCCGCCGGGCATGCCGCCGCCGCCGGCCATTTCCTTCTTAGGTTCGGGCTTGTCGGCGATCAGTGTTTCGGTCGTGAGGACCAGGGCGCCGATCGATGCCGCGTTTTGCAGCGCCGAACGCGTTACCTTGAACGGTTCAACGATACCAGCTTTGAACATGTCGACGACGTCGCCCGTCATCGCGTCGAAACCGAGCGGAGCGGTCTTGGACTTGACGTTGTTCACTTCGACCGAACCTTCGTAGCCCGCGTTGTATGCGATCTGACGAAGGGGCTCTTCGAGCGCCTTACGGATGATGTCGAGACCGATCTTCTCGTCGGCCCACGTCGCCGCGTGACCGTTGGTCTTCGGCGCGCTCTCGATGTACTTCTCGATCGACTTGATCGCATGCACGAGCGACGAGCCACCACCGGGGATCATGCCTTCTTGAACCGCAGCACGCGTCGCCGAGAGTGCGTCTTCGATGCGATGCTTCTTCTCTTTGAGTTCGGTTTCGGTTGCGGCACCGACTTGGATAACCGCAACGCCGCCGGAGAGCTTCGCAAGGCGTTCTTGCAGCTTCTCGCGGTCGAAGTCCGAATCGGTCTCTTCGACTTGGCGCTTGATCATCTCGATGCGGCCCTTGATGTCTTCGTGCTTGCCGGCACCGTCAACGATCGTCGTCTCTTCTTTGGTGACCGTAACGCGCTTCGCGCGGCCGAGTTGATCCGGCGTCACTTTGTCGAGCTTCAGACCCAGCTCTTCGGAGATCACCGTTGCACCGGTGAGTGCAGCGATGTCCTTGAGCATTTCTTTGCGGCGATCGCCGAAGCCGGGCGCCTTGACGGCAACCGACGTGAACGTGCCACGCAGCTTGTTCACGACGAGCGTTGCAAGCGCTTCACCTTCGACGTCTTCGGCGATGATGAGCAGCGGCTTTTGAACCTGAACGACCTTCTCGAGCAGCGGAAGGATGTCGGCAATCGCCGAGATCTTGCGCTCCGTCACGAGGATGAACGGATCGTCGAGAACCGATTCCATGCGCTCGCTGTCGGTCGACATGTACGGCGAGATGTAGCCCTTGTCGAACTGCATGCCGTCTTTGGTCTCGACTTCGGTCTTGAGCGTGCGCGATTCTTCAACCGTGATCACGCCGTCTTTGCCGACCTTTTCCATCGCTTCGGAGATCAGCGCGCCGATTTCCGTGTCGTTCGCCGAAATCGAGGCGACCTGAGCGATCTTCTCTTTCGTATCGACTTTGACGGCGAGCTTTTCCATCTCGGCGACTGCGACTTCAACGGCCTTTTCGATGCCGCGCTTGATGAGCAGCGGATTGCTGCCGGCCGTCACGTTGCGGAGGCCTTCGCGGATAATCGCTTGCGCGAGCACCGTTGCAGTCGTCGTGCCGTCGCCGGCGATGTCGTTCGTCTTGGAAGCGACTTCCTTAACGAGTTGCGCGCCCATGTTTTCGAACACGTCGGGCAGTTCGATCTCTTTGGCGATCGTTACGCCGTCATTGGTGATCGTCGGCGAACCGAATTTCTTGTCGAGAACGACGTTGCGGCCTTTCGGTCCGAGCGTCACTTTGACCGCGTCCGCGAGCATGTTCGCACCACGCTCGAGCGCACGACGGGCGTTTTCGTCAAATACTAGTTGCTTTGCAGCCATGTTTGCTTTCTAAACTCCTTAAACGCCGGCCGGAACTTTGTCGACAACGGCAAGCACGTCTTTTTCGGAGACGATGAGATACTCTTGACCGTCGATCTTGATCTCCGATCCGGAATACTTCGAATAGATGACGCGATCGCCGACCTTAACGGTCATCGGGAGCGTCTTGCCATCGTCGGTCACGCGGCCGGTGCCAACTGCACGAACAACGCCCTCTTGCGGCTTTTCCTTAGCGGTGTCGGGCAAGAAGATACCACTAGTGGTCTTATCGTTCTGCTCAACGTGCTCGACGACCACGCGATCGCCCAAAGGCTTGAGATTCACTGAAAACCTCCAAAACGCAATATGAATCTGGACATTGGCACTCACAGCAGTAGAGTGCCAGCCGTGAAATCTTAGCAGACTCCGCAGGTGAGTGCAAGCGCCCTTCGAGGCGTGCTTCGCACGGGTCTCAGGGCGGCGGCGGGTCGGACGCTATTGGGAAGAAGAGCCGTGTTAGGGACTGAGGGTCGCGAAGGCGGGTCCGCCCAAAAAGAACGCGACGACGAGCGCCAGACCGAAGACCATCAAGAAGATGCGGGCGGTTGCGCTCTGCACGGCCCATCCGACGAGCGTGAGGCCGATCCCCAGTGCGCAGACGGCGCCGGTCAGGAAGCCGCGCTCCGAGGTGTGATGGAGCACGCTCCAAACCATAAAGGCAACCCCTGCGCCAAGAAGAGCGGCGAGGAGCCCGGTTGCTGCCCAGATGATAATTTCCGCCGGCTCTTGCGCGGGACGTGAACCCATCATGGTTCGATGGTACCGCAAGCGGCTGAAGGTTTGCTTAGCAAAAAGTTAGGGATTCGTTTATTCGCCATGGTGGCCTAGGAACCGAGCTCTATGATTGCGGCCCGGTGCTCTTTTTGGTTATCGTCGGCTTTGCAAACCATGTTAATCGAAGTGGGCTCGGCTGCTACCTCGGCGAACATCCGCACGGAATGACTATCGCAAAAGGGATCGAGTGGCGCGGCGTCATCGTGCGAGCCGTAGCAGCCGGCATCGCCGGCGGAATTCTTATCGACATGTACGGCTGGTTGACGATCATCTTGCCGCAGCACGGCAGCATCGTATCGCTGTGGCAGTGGATCGCCTCGACCGTCATCGGCAAAGTCGCGTTTACCTCGACGGCATTTGCGTGGTTCGGACTCCTCGTGCATTTCATTGTCAGTATCGCGTGGGCAGGCGGCTATGCATATCTCGCGTCCGAACGTCAATTTATGAACGACCGGTGGATTATCTCCGGACTCGTTTACGGCCTCGTGGTCTATCTTTTTATGCAATTGATTTTGTTAGGTGACGGCAATTTGAAACCGCCCGCGACGCCCAATGACTTCATCAACGCACTCGTGATGCACTCCGTCTTTTTCGGCCTTCCCGTTGCGGGTGTCGTCGCACGCATGAACCGCACGTGATCGGACGCCTTACGATCTCCCTGGCGGCGTTACGTCACAACGCGCAAGCGTTGCGGACGCTCGTCGGCCCGAAACATGCAGCGTTCGTCTTAAAAGCCAATGCGTACGGACATGGGTTAGTGGAATGCGCGCTCGCCGTTGAACCATTAGCAGCAAAGCTGTGCGTGTATGCCTTGGAAGAAGCCGTCGCACTGCGCGACGGAGGCGTTACCGCGCCGATTCTGGTTCTCGGGCCCGTTCCATATGCCGGCCTGGACGCCGCAGTAGAGTATAAGACCGAGATTGCGTTATGGAATACCGGTGAATTTGCCCGCTGCGTCGCTGCGGCGGCGCACAAGCGCCACACACGCATCAAGGCACATATCAAATTGAACACCGGCTTGAATCGGCTCGGGTTGGAAGCCGAAGCACTCGCCGATTGCGTTGAAGACTTTCTGCGCATGTCCGGAATCGAAATCGAAGGCATCTTTTCGCATCTCGCATCCGCAGAAGAGATCGATTCGCCGTACACCACGCAACAACTCGAGCGTTTCTCCCGCGCGTATACGCACGCCGAACCGATTCTCGCGTCGCATGGTGTGACCCCGATCCGCCACATTGCTGCATCGGCGGCTGCGATGCTGTGGCCGCAAACGCGTCTTGACATGTCGCGCTTCGGGATTGCGCTCTACGGACTCTGGCCGTCGCCGCAGACGCGTGAAGCGATGAACGGCGACAAGCTCCCCTTGCAGCCCGTGATGCGTTATGAAACGTCGCTCGCGGTTGTGCGCACCGTTGCCGCAGGGACTCCGATCGGCTATGGCACGACGTTCCATGCGCCGCGAGAGATGCGCATCGGGGTATTGCCGCTCGGATATTCCGACGGCATTTCGCGCCTGCTTTCCAATCGAGGTTCGGTGTTGATCGACGCCGTTCGCTGCCCGATCATCGGCCGCGTCGCGATGAACATGTGCACCGTGGATCTCTCTCACGCCCCCAGCGCGCAGGTCGGTTCAACCGTTACGTTGATCGGCCGGGACGGCGAAGCCGAGATCACCGCCGACGACTGGGGCACCTGGGCCGAAACGATCAACTACGAGATCGTCACCGCGATGCCCTCAACATTGACGAGAGACTTTCTCGATGCGTAAAGCGTTACAATCATAGTATGCTCGCTTTGCTGGCAGCCATCACGATTGCGGTGAACGACCGTCCTCTCGACGTCGTTGCCCTCGAATTGCACGATCACGTGTTGGTTCCAATGCGTTCGCTTTTCGAAGCACTGGGCGCTCGCGTTGACTACGATGGCGCGCTCAAGCGGGTCGTCGCCTCGAAGGACGATCGCCGCGTGGCCTTTGCACCGGGAACGCAAGGGACGCGCATCGTCGGAAATACAACGTACGTGCCGTTGCGGTTCGTAGCAACGTCGCTCGGCGCGGCCGTCGACTACGATCCCGGAACGCAGTTGGTGACCGTTCGAAGCGCGCCCGTGGTTGCGGCGGTTGTCGCCTCACCGCAACCGGTCGTTACACGCGAACCTTCTCCGAACGCGCAAATCGCTTCCGCGTTTCCAACCATCGCCGCAACGATCGAAAGCAGGCGCGGCGCGACGATTGCGACCGTGCAATTACGCCTCGATGGCACCGACGTGACGCGTGATGCATCGTACAGCGGCAATTCACTAACATACATTCCACGGCACGGGCTGCCGGTGGGCTCGCACACCGTCGTCATAACGGGATTGCAAACCGACGGTACCCCGATCAACGAACAGTGGTCGTTCGTAACGACGGCAGCCGCGTTACCGAGTACGGGAATCGCTGGACCGTCATACGGCATGTATGGACCGCTGCAGTTGAGCGTCGCTGGAAACGTTTTCGGACCAAACCAATACATGCCGGTCCAGTTGATCGCGCCGCCGGGCGGCGTCGCCTACGCGTATATCTGTAACTCGCCGTGGCAATATCCCATGTTCGCTTCGCCGTCGTCGTCATTCTATTCGGTTACGCTCCAAGCACCGTCGTGGGGCGCGCAGGCTTTGCAGTGTCCGATAAGCGCAATGTATATTACGCCCTCGGGCCAAGTGCTGTACGCGCCGTATCCCGTCTATGTAACGCTGCAGCCGGTCTGGCCGCAACCCACCTGGCAGGCATCGCCTACGCCCGCGCCGGCACCAACGCCGGTGCGTGTCCGGCCGGGACCCGTCGTGACGCGTCTTCCTGAAACTCCGGCTCCGCCGGCGCCGCGCGCAGTTACGCAGCCCGTCGCAACGGCGCATCCGCCGGCCGTCCACGCATCGCCGGCACCGCGACCAATCCGCTTACCGCCGCGTCCACGGCCGGAACGGACACCGCTCGTTCCTTAGGTACGTCCCGCTACGGCGACGCCCGGCCGGCGCTCGATCGGCACGAACGGTCCGGGCGCCGGTCCAACATAGGTGGCCTGTGGACGAATCAAACGATTGTCGTGCAATTGCTCGAGCACGTGAGCACTCCAACCCGCTATGCGCCCGCATGCAAACAGACACGTAAATTCATCGCCCGGTATGCCGAGATCGGCCAGTACCGGCGCCGTATAGAAATCGACGTTGGCGTAGATCTTGCGATCGGGCTTTGCTTCTTGCAGCACTTTATTGCTCGCGTTTTCGAGTTCGCGCGCAATTGCGTACCAGTTCGAATTGCCATGATATTCCGAAATTTGTTTGGCGATCGCTTCGAGATGCTTCGCACGCGGGTCGCGAACGCGATATTCGCGATGGCCCATTCCCATGATGCGATGGCCTTTCGACAACTCGTCCCGCACGAATTTCTCCGCGTTCTCCGGTTTCTTGATCGCCACGAGGTTTGTGTACGATGCGCTCGCAGCACCGCCGTGCAGATCGCCGGTCAGCGTGGCAATCGCCGCGGTAACCGCTGCATACAGATCGGCACGCGTCGAGGCCGTTACACGTGCTGAAAACGTGGAAGCGTTGTACGAATGATCCGCAAGCAGCACCAGATACGTATCGATCGCGTCTTCCTCGATTGCGGCGGGGATTTTACCCGTGCGCATGTAGAGAAAATTCGCCGCATGCGATAAATCGGCACGCGGTTCAATCGGATCGAGACCGCGCCGAATGCGATCCCACGCCGCAAGAACGGTTGTCATCTTCGCGATCAACTCGATTGCGCTGTGCACGTCGGAGACGTGCTCGCCTTTTTCGTTGACGGGCGAGAACAACGACAGACCGCTCACGATCGTCCGCATCACGTCCATGGGCCACGCCGTTTTCGGGACGCTTTGCATCGCTGCGACCAGCGGCTGCGGCAATGCGGCGCGGGCCGCGAGTTCACGCTTGAGCGATTCGAGCTCGTCGGCTGCCGGAAGATGCCCGTAGAGCAACAAGTGGACGATCTCTTCGAAACATGCATTTTCGGCGAGATCGTCGATGTCGTAGCCGCGATAGGTTAGGCGACCGATCTGGCCTTCGACATTACTAAGAACCGTAGACCCGACGACGACGCCTTCGAGTCCGCGATCGACAACCGTACCAGTGGTAGACAAGTGATCCTCCAACGAAAACCGGCCCGGCAAAGGGCGGAACTAAGAGAGTTTGAGGGCTATACGGAGGGCGCCTCTATGCGACTTTTAACGCATCACAGGCGCGCCCCGTGCCGGTCGAAATCGTAACGCGTTCGGACCGCTCGACCTCGCAATTCGAGCGCTCTGAAGCGTTTATGCTCGTTGTTCCGTTACAATTGCGGCGGACCGTCGTGAGCGGCAGCAACGATTGTTGCTGCCGCTCCGAAGTGTCGTTAGGCTTGCTTGTCGACGCGTTTGCCCGCTAGCATGATGAGCGCGGGTGTCCGCTCCATTAAGCTGATGTCGCGTGTCGGGTCACCGTTGAAGGCAACGACATCGGCGAGTTTGCCGGGCGCAAGTGCGCCGCGATCGGTGACGCCGATTAGCGCCGCGGCATTGTGCGTCGCCGATTTGAGAAGATCGATCGGACGCATGCCCATCTTCGCGAGCAACGCGAAGTCTTTGTTGTTTTCCTTGTGAGGAAACACGCCCGCGTCCGTGCCGTACGTGATCGTCACGCTCGATGCGACGGCCCGTTGCATGCCTTCATTGCGAACGGTCGCGGCATATTCGGCCTTCTGTACGGATTGCGCGCTGATGTGATTGGGATTTCCCGGAACCAAGATTGAGTCGAGCGCCCAAATCGTCGGCACTAAGTGCGTGCCTCGCTGCTGCATCTTCTTCAACGTCGCTTCGCTGACGCCGGTGCAATGTTCGATGGAATGCACGCCGCCCTCAACCGCGACGTTGATGCCCTTATCGCCATGACAGTGCGCTGCGACTTTGCGCTCGAACTTCGTCGCTTCATCGACGACCGCTTGCACTTCATCGAGGTTGAATTGTGGAATGTCCCACGTATCGCCGTAGCTCAATACACCGCCGGTTGCAAGGATCTTGATCAAGTCGGTGTGGCGCTTGACGTGCTCGCGAACCTTTTCGCGGAACCCATAGGGACCGAACGACACGCCGCTCTCGATCGTCTCGTCTTCGTGCACGAAATCGGGAAGATCGTTGGAATCGCCGTGACCACCGGTTATCGAAAGCGCAGGACCAGCTGCAAAGATATGCGGTCCGACGATCGTCCCCTCATTGATCGCGTCGCGCACGGCGAGATCGACACCCCAGCCGCCACCGACGTCGCGCAACGTCGTAAAGCCGTTCTGCAACATCGTTTGCGCATTCTTTGCGCCATAGATCGCGGCCTCACCAACGCTGTCGGTCGTTCGTCCGGGCATCGCCATGTAGTGTGACGGAACGAGAAACGGTGCAACGTGCGTATGGCAGTCGATCAAACCCGGCATTAACGTCGCATCGCCGAGATCGATCACCGTTGCATCGCTTCCGGCGTCGCCGGCGTTCATCGAGATGATGCGGTCGCCGCGCAGCACAAGCACACCCGGCGTATGCATTGCGAGACCGTCGAAGAGTCGCGCGGACTTCAGGACCGTTACGGCTTGGGCCGCCGATCTGGCACGCCACGGCAACATCATCGCGACGCCCAGGGCGGCAGCTCCGCTCAAGAACGCGCGCCGGTTTAGAGAATCACGCGCCTGCGAAAAAATTCGAGATGAAAATCCGCCGTGCGGACAACGGCAATCCAGCGGATCGAAACGATCGTGCATCTAGTTAGGAACCTCCACGGCGCTGCTTTTCGACTGGTAGCGCCGCTGCTACTCTTTAGCAACTGGAGAAGCTCACAGTTGCAATCCAAGCTTCCAAGAATAATGACTAGAATTAATCTTCGCGGTACCGAGTACCGTTCACGCGACGTTCGGCACTTCTCCGCGCGAGAGCGCATAGCCGATGAGGCGCTCGACCAGGGCTTCGTAGGAGATGCCGAGTGCCGCGCAGGCATCGGGCATCAGGCTCGTCGGCGTGAGACCGGGAAGCGTGTTCACTTCCAAGATCTGCGGACGTCCCTCTTTCGTAACGATGAAATCGGTCCGCGAGTAGTCACGCAACCCGAGGAGACGATGCGTCGAAAGCGCCAGCATTTGGAGACGCGCCGCAAGATCTTCGTCGATCTTCGCCGGTACGATGTGCGTGCTTCCTCCGGTCGCGTATTTGGCTTCGTAGCTGTAGAACTCGTCTTCATTCGGCAGAATTTCGATGATCGGCAGCGCTTCTTCGCCCAGCACGCCGCACGTCAGTTCACGACCTTCGATGAATTCCTCGGCCATGATTTGCGAAAACGTCTTCGCTGCGTTGATCATCGCGGTCGTCCACTGCTCGTGCGTCTTGACGATCGTCACACCTTGCGACGAACCTTCGAAGCGCGGTTTGATGACGAGCGGAAGATCGAGCGAACCGGGAAGCAGCGGCAACGTTCCGCCCGAAAGATCGAACAGATCCCACGCGGCGGTCGGCAGACCTTCGGCGGCGAGTAGCTTCTTGGTGATGTGCTTATCCATCGCCAGCGCCGAGGCTTCAACGCTGCTGCCCGTATACGGGATTCCTAAGAAATCAAGAATCGCTTGAATCTGACCATCTTCGCCGCCGGGACCGTGCAGCCCAATAAAGACGACGTCGGGAGCGATATCGCGAATCGCATCTAAGAAGCGGCGGTCGTAGTCGAGCGACTGCGCGTCGTAGCCGAGCGATTGTAACGCCCGCATAACGCCCGATCCCGTCTGGATCGATACGTCGCGTTCGGCGCTGGAGCCGCCCATTACGACGGCTATTTTTGCTTTTCTATTCACCATCACGCTTGCGCTTCATCGATAAAGACACCGATCAAATGTACTTCCAACTGTAATTCAACTCCAAAGTGGTCTGCAACGGCACGGCGGACGCGTGCCAAAAGGGACGACACGTCGCGGGCGGTTGCGCCGCCGACATTGTTGATGAAGTTGGCGTGCAAGGGGGAGACTTCCGCACCCCCGACCCGCCATCCCTTAGCGCCGGCCGCTTCGATGAGGCGAGCCGCCTTGTCGCCCTCGGGATTGCGAAAACACGACCCGGCGTTGGGTAGCGCGATCGGCTGCGTGCTCTTGCGCCGCACCAGACGTGCCTGCATCTCGGCACGGACCGCCTTTGGATCGCCGTGAGGAAACGCGAACGTCACACGCGACACGATGGCGTCGCGCGCAAGCGTCGTATGGCGGTAGTAGTAGTGGACGGTAATCGCGTGTGCTTCCGGTTTGCTCGGCGACTGAACCCATACGTTGCGCACGAAATCTCCGATCTCGCGATCGGTTCCGGCATTCATGCGCAGCGAACCACCGACGGTGCCGGGTATTCCGGCAAGAGAACCAATGCCGGCGGCCCCTAAGGTCGCGGCTTTTGCCGTAAGCGCGGCCATGCCGGCGGACGCGCCCGCTTCAACGATCACGCTTTCGTCGTGAACACGCGCGTGAATGTCGGCAAACGCGCCACCCAAACGCAACACCAAACCGCGCATGCCGCCGTCACCAACGAGCACGTTGCTGCCGCTTCCGAGTACAAACCATGGCAAACGGCGCTTGAAGCACAGACGCATTGCCGCGGCCACCTCATCTTCGCTCTCCGCGACGGCAAGCACATCAGCCGGACCGCCGATTTTCCACGAGGTATATGGAGCGATCGGCGCATCGAACTGCACGCGCGTGCCGAAGATGTCCGCGAACGCCGCACGATCGTCGGCGGTCAGCAGTGACGCACACGCTTGTGCCGTCGTCAAGCTCACGCGGGGAAGTCCGCCTCTTCCACACGGCGTGCGAGGCGGGCAGCGATCTCGGTAATGTTGCCGGCGCCGAGCATCAGCACGAGCGACCCTCGTGGTGCTTCGTCATAGATGCGTTCCTCGAGATCGTCGATTCGCGGAACATACGAAACGCGCGTGCCGGCTGCGGCCAGCGGTTCGCCGATCGAACGTTCACTCACACCGGGAATCGGTGTCTCGGATGCAGCGTAGACCGGTGCAAGATACACCCGATCTCCACCACGTAACGCATCTGCAAAATCCCGTGCGAGATAGGCGGTGCGCGAATAACGATGGGGCTGAAACGCAACGATCACCGGGCCTTGGTGATACTGTCGCGCTGCCGCGATCGTCGCGCGTACGGCCGTAGGATGGTGCGCGTAGTCGTCGACGACGATCAAGCGATCGTTACGCGTAAGAATGTCGAAGCGCCGGCGGACACCACGAAACGCGCGTAATCCCTCCGCGATATGAACGAACGGTACTTCCAATTGACGAGCGACGGCTATCGCAGCCAGCGCGTTTTGAACGTTGATTGAGCCCGGAACGTTCAACTCGACCGAACCGAGACAAACGCCGCCGATGATGGCATCGAAGCGCATGCCGAGCCCTTCGAAGCGCATCGAACCGGCACGAACGTCGGCACGCGGACCGAAACCAAACGTGATCGTCGGGGCGCTGCGGCGGCGTTCGATCAACGACGAGGCGAGCGCATCGTCGACGCCGATGATCGCCGCTCCCGTCTCCGGCAGTTTTGCAAGGAACTCTTCAAAGGCGTTGACGAGTTGCGGCAACTCGTCATCACTCTGCAAATGGTCGTTTTCAATATTGGTCACGATGGCGAGCGACGGGTCGAGCAACGCGAATGAACCGTCCGATTCATCGGCTTCGGTAACGAACCACGGCGAAGTTCCATCGTGCGCATTCGTCCCCAGCGCACCGTCAATGCCGCCTAAGACCAAACTTGCATCGATGCTCCCGGCACGAAGAACGCTGTGCACCATCGCGGTAGTCGTCGTCTTTCCATGCGTTCCGCAAATCGCGATGCCGTGCCGTTCACGAACCAAGATCGCGAGCAACTCTCCACGATGGAGCAGTGGCACACCGAGCCGCTGAGCGGCGACGTATTCGGGATTGCGGCGATCGATCGCAGAACTCACCACAACGGTCGCTCCATCGTGAACGTTCGATGCGTCGTGACCGATTGCAACGCGCGCGCCTTCATTGCGCAAGCGTTCGATAAGCGGTGTCGGTTTCACGTCGGAACCGGAGACAGCGTCGCCGCGAGCAAGCAAAATTCGAGCGATCGCGCTCATGCCGATGCCGCCGATACCAACGAAGTGCCAGCTTTTCGCCTCGCGCACGAACGCGCTTCCGCTTACCATTACGCGCCGGTCTTTCGCTTCGTCAGCTCGGCAATCCGGGCGAGGATTGTCGCAATGGGATCGATTGCGCGTAACTTTTGTGCCGCGCGCTGGAGCGAAGCCAAGCGGTCGCTCTCCGTTACATGCCGAAGGATGTTGCGCAACTCGCCCGCGATGATCGCACGATCCTCCACAACGATCGCGGCTCCCGAGCGTTCCAGGACCTGCGCGTTGTGGCGCTGATGATCGTCCGCTGCATGGGGATACGGTACGAGGATCGCCGGCTTACCGATCGCACTCAATTCGCCGATCGTCGATGCGCCGGCCCGTGCCACAATCAAATCGGCGGCGGCGTACGCATCGGAGAGATCGTGCAGGTACGGCCGCAGGGCCGACGGCGATCGCTCCGCGCCGATCGCGGAACGAACGCGATCGTATTCGTGCTCGCCCGTTACGTGAATCAATTGCCATCCGTCGGGGAGGCCATCGCTTTTTACAAGGCTCGCGAGCGCGTCGTTGATCGAACGAGCGCCCTGGCTACCGCCCATCGCGAGGATCGTCTTGCAGTCCGGCGACAGTCCGAGTCGCGCTAACGCCTCGCCGCGATCGGGCAATGCGCGCAGCGTGCGTCGCACGGGAATTCCGGTGTGCACGTACTTTCCACGAAACCGCGAGTCGCCGCCCGCAAAAGCACCCCACACTTCATCGACAAGCGGTGAGAGAAGTCGATTGGTGAGTCCGGGATGCGCGTTCGGTTCGAGCAGAATGATCGGCGCATCGATCCGTCGCATCGCGCGTAACAGACGCGCGGCAACAACGACGGGAAAGCACACGTAGCCTCCGGTAGCGATCACCGCATCGGGCTTCATTCGGCTGAGCACGCGCAAGCTTTGCACGATGCCGCGTGCATTCGTCCATGCCGTTCGAACGAGCTGCGGCGAGAGTTTCCGTGAGAGCGGCGCACTGGCGACCGTGGAAAGCGCGTAACCCGATTTCGGCACGATCGTTGCTTCGAGCCGATCCGCGGTTCCGATGAACGCAATCCGCATGCCGGCTTGATCCCGCAAGGCATCTGCAATCGCGATTGCGGGGTAGAGGTGGCCGCCCGTTCCTCCGCCGGTGAACGTGATGTTCACGCCGCCCATTCGATCGCTTGCGCATGCCCGTCACTTCGCGCGATGAAAATTTCTTCAGACGATGGCGCGAGCGTGACGCGCGTCTCGTACTGTCCTTTCTCGCCTTCCATACGCAGCCACGCCATCGGAGCGCCCCGACGCGCTGCGGCGAGCGATTTCCTCACGCATTGCTCGAATGTCGTTCGAACAGCGGGCGGCAGATGCTCCGCAACGATCGAGTGCATCACGATCGTCGCAACGCCTTCCTGCGGAGTAAAGATGGCAGGGACCCACTCCAACATATCGGCGGTATCGACGGAAACCGGGACGGCGCGCGCAACGCGCAGTGCGCTGCGTAGTCGCGCCACTCGGTCGGGGCGGTCCGCCCAGACGTATGAAAGCAATCGTATGCACGAAGCTTCGTCGTTTACGTCGACGGGGTGTAGATCGCATGCACGCCGCTCGACGATCGAAAGGCGCGCATCTAGATGCGGCGGCACTCCCGCGCGAATCGTGTTGCGCAAAACGACCGGCGAATTGACCGGACCGCGCGACCAGTGGTCGCCTTCAAAGCGATAGTGATCCAACCGTAAGTTCAGCGCCGCGCTTGCGCCGACGTCGAAGAGCCGTACGGGAAGTCCGGTCCGCGCGGCGACCGTCAGAACACCCGCAAGCAACAAGAGCGAACGGGCGACTTCATTCGTTTGGGGCGTCGTTCGCATCAATTCGACGATGCGGGCCGGATGCGCCGACAATACTTCTTGAATCGCAGTGAATACCGCGTCGGGCGACGCATCGCCCCCGCAGGACGGTAAACACGCCGCGAGAGATGGCGACGTCCCGTCGAGCGCGAGGTAATGCAGAGCACCCATCAACCGCACGCCGACGGATCCTGGAACTTCCCATGCACTATTCGGCAAATACGGCGCTCACTGGTCCGCCGGCTATGCAGTCGGCGGCAAGGCGTTCAAGGAGAGTTGCGTAGAGCGGTGATTCCATGACGCGGCACGCATGCGCCTGGATGCGCAGCCATTGTGCGGCTTCCTCTTCACTCACTTCGCGCCGACGCGGCGATGGCGACCGATGTTGACGATAAGGGCAACGGCGACCAGGTTGACGATGAGCGAGCTTCCGCCGAATGAAATGAACGGCAGCGGAACACCTGTAACCGGCCACGACGACGTCACGACGCCGATATTGATGAACGCCTGAACCACGATGAGCGCGGTGCATCCCATCGCGAGGAAAAATCCAAACCGGTCGGGTGCGGCGATCGCAATTTTGATCGCACGATAAGCAAAGACGACGAAGAGAACGAGCACGACGAGCGCACCGACGAGACCGAGTTCTTCACCCAATACCGAAAAGATGAAATCGGTGTACTGCTCGGGCAAGTAGAAGAATTTCGCGCGCGACGCACCCAAACCGACACCGAAGAGTCCGCCGCTGCCGAGTGCGAGCAATGACTGCACGATGTGGAAGCCGGTGTTCTGCGGGTCCTTCCACGGGTCGACGAAGGCAAAGATGCGCGCGCGCTTGTACGGGCTCGCAAGAATCGTAAGGACGACTGGCGGCACGGTTGCGCAAAAGATTGCAAAAAGATGCGGAATGCGAGCGCCCGCCGCAAAGAACATCGTGAACGCCGTCATGACGAGCAGGCTCGCCGTCCCCATGTCCGGCTCTTTCAAGACCAGCACCGCCATGATCACGACCGGAACGCATAAGGGAAACAGTCCATTCCAGAGCGACGTGATGCGTTCTCCGCGCTGTGAAAGCACTGCCGCAAGATAGACGATCATCGCGAGCTTTGCGAATTCGGACGGTTGGAACGTTACCGACGATGCGCCGATCCAACGTCGTGCGCCGTTCACGATGATGCCCACATGCGGCAGCAACACGGCGACCAGCGTAAGGATTGAAGCGACGAGCAGAAAGGGCGCCGCTTTCCTCAGCTTGTGATAGTCCACGCGGTACGCCGCATACGCGCACACCAGTCCGACGATCAACCAGACGAATTGGCGTTTTGCATAAAACGCGGTGTCGTGATGTTCGGCATACGCTGTGGCGCTCGAGGCAGAATAAATCATCACGAGACCGATGCCGACCAACGCCGCGACCGCGGCAAAGAGCAGCGAGTCGGGGGCAGCGGAGAGGTACGAGCGCAGCGGAGCGGCGTCGCCGCCGCTCTTCGGCCGCGAGCGCGGGCGCTCGAACGACGCAGCGTTACGCACCGGCGGGCTCACGTAACGCCGTTACGGCGGCGACGAATTTTTCGCCACGATCTTCGGCCGATCGAAACATGTCGAACGACGCGCATCCAGGCGACAGCACGACGACGTCACCCGGCGCCGCGATCTCGCGCGCACGCCGAACGGCCTCGTCCATCGTTGCAGCCCGCGTTGTAACGACAGCTTGCGCAGCAGCGGCAATCTCGTCGGCCGCTTCACCAATAACGATCAACGCCTTTGCACGCTGCTTGATGGCGACACCCAATTCGACGAAGTCCGTACCCTTCGAACGCCCCCCGGCGATAAGCACGACCGGTCGATCGTACGCATGCAACGCAGCAATCACAGAACTGGGATTAGTCGATTTCGAATCGTCGACATAGAGAACGCGGTCGATTTCGGCGACCGGTTCCAGGCGGTGCGGCATCGGCCGGAACGATGCGAGCGCATCGCGTAAGCGCGTGGGATCGCAACCGACGGCGATCGCCGCCAAAAATGCGGCCATCACGTTCTGTACGTTATGCTCGCCTGCAAGCGGAATCTCGCTGCGACGCACGAGCACCGTGGGACGTGGATCTCCCGCGATCGGCGCATAGGTGACTGCATCGCCGTGCAGATACATCGTCGCATTATCGTACCGGTCTTGAAGTGTAAACCAGAGTTGGCGCGAGTGCATGCGTGGCTCGCCCAGACTGACGTCGAGGCAGGCAACGCGCGCATCGTCCAGATTGCCGATGAAGAAATCCGTCTGCGACTGATTCGCAACGATCCGGTACTTCGCTTCGGCGTACTCATCCATTGAATGATAGCGGTCCAGGTGATCCGGCGCGATATTCAACAGCACGGCGACGCGCGGCTTGAACGAGCGAATCGTCTCGAGTTGAAATGACGAGACTTCTGCGACGACCCAGTCCTCCGGCGCGGCATCCAGCACTTCGTTGATGAGCGGATTACCGATATTTCCGCCGACGTGCACGACTCGACCGCATTCGCGCAAGAGGTGGCCGATCAGCGCCGTGGTCGTCGATTTGCCTTTCGTGCCGGTCACGGCAATGATCGGTGCCTTACAGAGCCGATAGGCGACTTCGATCTCGCCGAAAACCGGAATATTGCGATCTTGAACGGCACGAACGACCGGTGACGTCAAAGGCACACCTGGCGAAAGAACGGCCGATGTGAACGTGGGCAAGAGAGGCGCTAATGCGTCCGGCGCGATGAACGTCGCGCCGTATCCTTCGATCTTTGCAATTGCATCAGTCAATTCGGCGCGCGGCTTTTCGTCGGTCGCAAACACGGTTACGCCGCGTCCGCGCAGCACCGCAGCGCTCGCGAGACCGCTCTTGCCGAGGCCGATGATTAACATTGTCTGTGCAGCGTCGAAGGTGCCAATATTCATCGAACGAGTACCCACCCAAGGAGTGAACAGAGAAGCGAGGCAAACCAAAAGCGGGCGGTGACCTTCGTTTCGGGCCAGCCGCCGAGTTCAAAGTGATGGTGCAGCGGAGACATCCGAAATATCCGCTTGCCGCGCGTCGCCTTAAAATAACCAACTTGCAGAATCACCGAAAGCGCTTCTGCAACAAAGACCGCACCGACCAGGATCAACAACAGCATCTCGCCCTCGAGAATCGCCACACCGGAAAGCAGCGCCCCGAGCGCCAGCGAGCCGGTGTCGCCCATAAACATCTTGGCCGGATAGCGGTTGTACACCAAAAAGCCGAGACACGCGCCGATGCCAAGCAATGAGGCGATCATTGCCGCGGGCAGCGAGAGTTCGAATGCGATCGCAGCAAGCACCGCAAGCGGCGGCAGCATCGTTCCCGTCGCAAGACCGTCGAGGCCATCCGTAAGATTCACGGCATGAATCGTTCCGGTCACCGCGAGAATTCCCAACAGCAGCCACAACCAATGCGGCGCAACGAGCGAAAATTTTCCCGCATGAAACAGGACGTCACGCGGGAAGAAATTGTACGAGTCGGAGAGTGCGCGCAGGAAGACGATCGAAATGAGTGCGGTCGCGAGATATTTCGTGCGAGCGCGCAAACCGAGATTGCGTCCACGCCGGATGGCCAGAAGGTCGTCCACGAATCCGACGGCGCCGCACGCGAGGACCATGAGACCGAGCGGCAGAGCAAACGGCGTTCGCCATGCCGCAATCAGGGGCAGCAATGCAACGCCGAAGAGAATGCCACCCATCGTCGGCGTGCCCGTCTTGCCGCGATGCGACTCGGGCGCGTCTTCATATGCGTGTTGACGAAATTGCAAATGGCGCAGCGCCGGCAACAAACCGGCGCCGCCTAAAAAGGCGATCAAGAAACCGACGGCAAGCGGAGCGAACATCCACGCGTACGTCAATGCGAATTCGGCTCCGTCGAAGAGCGGGTTTGTGCCTTCGCTACGCCATTTCAAAACGACGATCGGCGTTTGCTCGTCGCCGTTGCCATGAGGATTGTCTAAGAGCGCACGCTCGACGTTCTCCCGGCATACGCCGCCGGATGCTCCGAGGACTTTTGCTTTCTCTAAATCATTTGCGTCCACGATGACACAGGCAACGCCGGTGCGCTCGAAGATCGATTGCGCACATGCGTCCGGTTCGCGCGGAGCGAACACGATCGCCCGTTCGTACGGCGGAAGCGTTCCGGTGTATCCGTCGATCGCCGTGATCGCCTCACCCATCACCTCGTAGAAGACACCGCGGCGGCCGCGCAGCCGTCCAAGCACGTGCGCGACTGCTGCGAACGCTACTTTCCACGGTCCAACTTGATCGATGACGAGTTGTAACGACTCGGGCTGATTGACCGTAGCGAGTGCGCCGGCGCGACGCGAAAGCGCATAGGCCAGTTTTGATGGGCGCACGTATTCCGCCGGCACGAATTCGCCTTGCGCGATTGCAACGGCTGTTTCGGAAATGGCGATGACGTCACCGGGTCGCGCAATGCCATGCACTGCGTGCTCGACAATCGACATCAAATCGTCGTTAATCGCAACCAATCGCGTTCGCACCGGAATCGCGACAAGGCCGGACGGAACTTCCGGACGCGTCACCGCCAGCGTTCCCATCATGCGCGCAACTCCATGACGATTTCTTCCAACTTGTATTTTCGAGAGCCCTTCAACAGTACGGCGTCGCCTTCGCACGCGTTCGCGCGCAACCACGCCGCTGCTTGTGCGTTCGAGGCAAAGTGCACAATGCGCTCCGAGGAAAGCCCTGCGCGCTGCGCACCGAGCGCCAAGTCGTCGGCAAAGTCTCCACCGACCAGCAAGATGTCGACATTACTCGTCGCTGCGTGGGCGGCAACGCGCCGATGAAGTTGCGGTGCCTCGTCTCCAAGCTCGGCCATGCTGGAGAGCAAAGCAATACGGCGCTTTGCCGGCTCATCGGCAAAGGTGTCGAGCGCCGCAATCGTCCCGCTCGCATTTGCGTTGTACGCATCGTAAATCACGCGAATGCCCGCGATGTCGATCGTTTCGTAGCGGCCGGCCGGCAAGACGACGTCTTCCAACGCATTTGCAATCACGTTGAAATCGGCGCCGAGTTCGAGGGCTGCCGCGGCTGCGGCCGCCAAGTTCGCGCGATTATGATCGCCCGGCACGCGCACATTCACCATGTGCTCGCGTACTGCACCTTCATGCTGGTGCATAAACATCCGACGGCCGAGCAGTGCGGTGTATGTCGCTACATCGGGCAACGCGTCATCGCTTGAGCCGGCAAAGAACCAATAGGGCGCGTGCGATACGTCTTGCGCGCGTCGCACTGAGGCGTCGTCGTGAGCGTTCAGAATGGGACGCGCCCCGCCGCCGAAGATGGCGAACTTGGTTTCTTCGAGGCGCTCACGCGAGCCCATGATCTCCAAGTGCGCGTCGCCAATGTTCGTGAGCACCGCGACATCCGGTTTTGCGGCGACCGTTAGCGTGGCGATGTCGCCAAAGTGCCGCGCGCCCATCTCGACGACCATCACATCGTGCAACGCATTTTCGACTTGCAGCAGAAGTTTGCTGACGCCGATCTCATTGTTTTCATTCGCGGGCGATGTGAGAACCCGGTCGCCGTAGCGCGTGCGCAGGAGTTGATCGGTGAAGACCTTGGTCGTCGTCTTCCCGGCGCTCCCCGTGATTGCCAGAACGCGTCCGTTGAACCGCTCGCGCGCTGCAGAGGCAAGCTGGAGATACGCTTGTAGCGTGTTCTTGACTACGAGAACCGCCGGCCCGGTCACATCCTGGGGCCGGTCCACGATCAACGCGGCGGCACCCCGCGCAACGGCTTCACGCAAAAAGTCGTGGCCGTCGAACCGCTCACCGCGCAGCGCCAAGAACGCATCTCCACGCCGCAATGCTCGAGTGTCGGTGACAATGCGCAGCGCTTGTCGCACGGGCTCGCCCAGTACCGTCGCATTCGTTGCCGCTAGGATTGCTTCAAACGGCAGATTCATGCGTGCGTCTCCCGACGCATCAACGCTGCGCGCGCAACCGAAACGTCGTCGAACGGTAATGCCGTATCGCCGAGGATCTGATACGTTTCATGTCCCTTGCCGGCAATGAGCACGACGTCGCCGGGATGCGCATCGGTTATCGCGCGATCGATTGCCGAACGCCGGTCGGGTTCCACGGCGTAGACATGGCCGCCGATACCCGCCTCGATATCGTGGATGATTGCGCGTGGATCTTCCGTGCGCGGATTGTCGCTCGTGAGATAGATGCGATCCGCAATCGCCGCCGCCACGCGTCCCATCTCAGGGCGCTTTCCGCGATCGCGATCTCCGCCGCATCCGAAAACCACGGCAAGATGATGCGGCGTCGTTTCACGCAGCGCCTGAAGCGCGTGCTCGAGGGCATCGGGCGTATGCGCGTAGTCGACGACGACGTCGACGTCGGCATGTCCGACGTGTTCCATTCGCCCCGGCACACGCTTGAGCGAAGCCAGTCCGTGCGCGCTCGTCGCGTCTTCGATGCCCATCGTTCGGGCGACCCCGATCGCGGCGAGGGCGTTGCTCACGTTGAACCGGCCCGGCATCGCGAGCGAGAATGTCGTGCCCGCGACTTTGAAACGTGTACCGCTGGCAGTTGCTTCGATATCACGTCCAACGACGTCCGCGTTCTCTTCCACGGCGTACGTCGTCACGGGAATGCGCCCGGCGATCTCGCGCGCCCATTGCATGCCGTGTGCATCGTCGCGATTCAAGACGGCCGCTTCGGCCATCGAAAAGAGCCGGCGTTTTGCCGCAGCATAGGCTTCGGGCGTTTCGTGAAAGTCCAAGTGATCTCGCGTGACATTTGTCAACGCGGCAACCGAAAATCGAACGTCTTCGACGCGCTCCAATGCAAGCGCGTGTGAACTGACTTCCATCGCGACCGCGTGCGCTCCGGCATCCCGCATCTCCGCGAGCAGTGCATGAAGTTCGGGCGGCAGCGGCGTCGTGTTGTCAAGCGGCCACGAACGCTCAGCGAACTCTGCACCGACCGTACCGATCACACCGCACGGCCGGCCCGCCGCAGCGCAGATCGCGGCGATCATTCGCGTCGTTGTGGTCTTACCGTTGGTTCCCGTAACGCCGGCGACAGCGAGGGCGCGCGATGGATCACCGTAGAACGCTGCCGAGACTGCGGAAAGCGCGCGGCGCGTGTCCGGAACATGAATAACCGTCGTGGACGGCGCCTCGAGTGCAAGGGCTTCTTGCACCATTACCGCCGATGCGCCGCCGGCAATCGCTTGAGCGACGAAGGCGTGACCGTTGTGATGCTCTCCGCGGAGTGCGACAAACAGTGCGCCGGGGCGAGCGGTTCGCGAATCGATCGTGATACTCGTAACCGTGCGCGCCGGATCGCCGGTAATCTGCGTATTCGCCGCGAGACGCGGCCGCAGCGAAGAGATAGCGACGCTGTTACGCATGATGTTTCGCAACGGTTTTCGGCGGCGGACTCGGCGACGGCAGCACACCACTGTGCAACATGGCGGCGCGCGCAATCCGGGTGAATGCCGGAGCGGCAACGACGCCGCCATAATATGCGCCGATCGGACGTTCGACTTTTACATAGATGACGTACCGCGGATGTTCTGCGGGAATCATGCCGATAAATGACGCGGCATATTGTCCCGGTGCATACACCGAATTTACGACCATCTGTGCGGTTCCGGTTTTTCCCGCCGTGGGATAGCCGGGAATCTGTGCAGCCGGGTTGCCCGTACCGGCTACGACGACGTCTCGTAGATATTTGCGCAATATTGCGGCCGTCTTTTCGGAGAACACACGCCGCTCCACCTCACGTGGATATTCGTAAATCGGGCGTCCTTGCGTGTCGTCGACGGCGTGAAGGATGCGCGGCCGCAGCAAGATGCCGCCGTTGGCAATCGCGCAGTAGAAGCGTGCCATCGCGATCGGCGTGACGGAAACGCCTTGCCCGAACGACATCGTCGCAAGCGACGAATCGCTCCAGTCCGACGGTGCCGGAACGATGCCCGGATTCTCGCCCGGAAGTCCGACGTCGGTCGGCACGCCGAACCCGGCTTTGCGTTCCATGTCGTAAAACGTCTGCGGGCCAATGTACAAACCAACTTCGGCAGCGCCGACGTTGTGCGAATACTCGATGATTTGTCCGAGCGTTTCCGTCGAGCCGGTGTCCGGAAGACCGTCCTCGGCGTTGTGGATTGTGCGGCCGCCGACTTCCAGGGCCTCGCGAGCCGGGAACGCCATCGTCGTCGAGACTTTTCCCGATTCCAACGCCGCGGCGGCGGTTACGAGCTTGAACGTCGAGCCCGGTTCGTAGGCATCCATCACGGCGCGATCGCGACGTGCGGCGTCGGAAAATTTCCAGAACCGATTGGGATCGAACTTGGGCATGTTCGCAAGCGCGAGAATTTCGCCGGTCCACGGGTCCATGACAATCGCGGTTCCGTCGAGAGCATGGTATTGCTTCACTTGCTGCGCGAGCGCGTCTTCGGTGACGTACTGCAGATACGAATCGAGCGTGAGCTGCAGGTTCAAACCCGGTTGCGCCGGCTTCACGATGCTCTCGTGTCCAAAGGGCAGCGGTCTACCGAATTCATCCGTTTCGAGCGTCACGCGCCCGGACGTGCCCTTCAGCACGCTATCGAACTCGTACTCGAGCCCATCGAGCCCGTTTTCATCGGTTCCGACAAAGCCCAACACGGTTGAGGCCGTTTGACCAATCATGTCGGTGCGCCGGCCCGTATCTTCTTCTTTCAATTGCACGCCCGAGAGATCCAGGGCACGCACGCGATCGGCAACGTCGCTTGGAACCTTACGAGCGATCCACACGAACCAGCGCGTGCGATCGTGAATTGCAGCTGCAACGTTCGGATCGAGCTTACCGAAAATGCGTTGAAGCTTGGCGATCGCCACATCCGCATCAATCACGTCATGCGGAACGACGTAGACGCTCTCCGACGGCAGCGAACGTACGAGCACCGTGCCGTCCCGATCGGTGATGTTTCCGCGCCGGGCGAAGACTTCGACGGTATCGGAACGCTGCGCAAGCGCCTCGCGGGCAAGCGCCGGTCCATTGAGGACTTGCACGTCGCATAAGCGCCAAGTAAGAAAGAGCCCAATTGCTGCGCAGAGGTAGAAAAAGACTTTCGCGCGCATCGGGGCGACGCGCGCGAAGGTACGGTTATGCATTACCGTGCGACCCGTTGCCGTACTCCCTTACCGCGCACTCGTTGCCGGTCCACTTGCAAACCAGGAGGCGATTGTGGACCACGCGAGCGTACCGTGATGCTCCGATGTTGGAGCGCCAAGTTGAACCAGCGCGAATTGTTGCGGCTCGCGCATGCCGAGCTTTGCAGCAACGCCGGCAAGCCGCTCGTCAGAATGCAACGTCGCGATTTGATCGTCGAGGCGCGCGGTTTGCTCTTGCAAGGCCTCCCGCTGATGATGAGATTTTGCGATCGCATAGGTAAGGCTCGTAACGTTCGACGTGAGCATCACATACCCAAGCAAAGAAACCAGCACGATCCCAAGCACCGAGCAGATCCGAAAGATCGCATTGTACCTGGCGCGTGAATTGCGCACGATACGCGTGCTTGTCGCCGTTCGTGCGCTACGCGGGTTGCGGATGCGTGGTTGCGCATCGATGTATTGCGGCTGAATCATCCGTGAGTCCTAACTAGCCTTCCGTTGCGCTGCTCGCATCTTCGCACTGCGCGCGCGCGGATTGGTATTCATCTCTTCGTCGCTCGGCAAAAGCGGTTTCTTGGTAAGGACGTTCAAACGATCGTCGCCGCGGAACGTCTGCTTGACGATGCGATCTTCGAGTGAATGGAAGCTGATCACGACGACGCGACCGGACTCCCGCAGCCGGTCGATGGCCGACGTCAATCCTTCCCGCAGAACGCCAAGTTCGTCGTTGACGGCGATACGCAACGCTTGAAACACGCGAGTAGCGGGATGAATGCGCTCGCGCTTGCCGGGCCGATGCACAATGCCGGCGACCATTTGCGCGAACTCCGTGGTCGTCGTCGGCAGCCGTCCGCTCTTACGGCGTTCGACGATTGCGCGCGCGATGCGGCGGGCAGCGCGTTCTTCGCCGTAGTGAAAGAAGATGTCCGCGAGCTCCGTTTCGCTTGCGGTGCTCAAGATGTCAAAGGCGCTCTGTCCCGCGTACGGATTCATGCGCATGTCGAGCGGAGCCGCTTCCCGAAACGAAAAGCCGCGTTGCGCGTCATCGAGCTGCATCGACGATACCCCCAAATCGAAGAGCACTCCGTCGACTAGCTCGACGCCACAGTCGTCCAACACGCGACGAAGTTCCGAGAAGTTCGCTTGTACAAACGTAAAGAGCGGATTGTCGATCTGCGCCGCCCGCGGCAACGCTTGCGGATCGGCATCGATAGCAATGAGGCGGCCCGTCTCCAACCGCTCCAAGATCGCGCGGGAATGACCCCCGGCACCGAACGTCGCATCGACGTAGGTCCCATCCGGCCGGATCGCAAGTGAGTCCAGCGCCGGCTCGAGCAGCACGGAAACGTGAATCATGCACGCATACCATCAGTACAGACCGAGGTCGGCCATAAATTCGGCCACCTCGCCCTCCGGCGCAGCATGTTCGGCATAGCGTTCCTTCGCCCAGATTTCGACCCGCGTCAGCGCTCCGATCGACGTGACTTCCCGGTCGATCCCGGCATACGAACGCAGCGCGCCCGGGATCAAGAGCCGCCCCTGCGCATCGCACGCGACTTCTTCGGTATGGGCAAACAGGTGACGAACCAGGCGGCGAAAGCGCTCGTCCTTACGCGGCGCTTCCTCTAAACGGGCGCAAAACTCGGCCCAGGTGACGCTGGGATAGAGGGCCAGGCATGGGTCAGGCTGAGCAATCGTGATGACGAAGCCGGCCCCGAGCCGCTCGCGGAAGCGCGCAGGAACGATAAGCCGGCCTTTATCATCCAAGGCATGCTCCACCGACCCCGTAAACCGCGGCAGCTCCGCGTGCACAATCCGTCCCCTCCCTGCGGCACCACCCCACACCACTTTGCACCACTATACCCCCCAAGAACAACGAAAGGCAAGCAGTGCGTAAGCTCCGCAGAGATCTGAATTCCCAAGTCGATTACCCTCGACCGCGAAGTGACTGTATTTTCCACAAGAAGATGTCCCCAGAGGTGGGATTCCGAGGCAGATAAGGCTTTGCACGATTAAATGCGACCTACAGAAACGGTGGTAACGCAACTGCGCGGATTTCAGTCTTTCGCGACGCTGTCGAAAAAATTTCGGCAAACAGCGGGCCGTTTACACGAGGGCGGTAACGTAAGGAAAAGGGCACTGACGTCACATGCACCCCCGACTTCGTGCTTCGGACCGCTACCGCGTCCGAGCGAGATGATGGTTGGCAGCTCTTGGAACTCAAACGGCCTGACATAAGAGTCACAAGCCTCACCGGCATAGATCCCCGCATCACGTCTAAGGTCTAGCTGCTATTCAGCAACTTCGTCGCTATCGCGACGTTTTCGCGAATCCCGCGAACACCGAAGCCGGTCGCGGCCGCGCTCGGCCATTTCGTGCGTCACCCAAAGCTGGCCGTCCTCATTGGTCGCGTTCGTAGCCAAGACGAGGGCAGGCAATTAATGAACTCCAACGCGAATCCGACGTACGTATCGTTCGGATGAAATGCTCGGCTTCCGACGTGAAGTCTATCGCATCGAAGCTCATACCGATCGATGAACCGACCAGTTGATACGTCTAGCCTATTGGCGTGCAAACAATCAAGCTCGGATCTGTCTGATTCAAAGACCCGTTAGGGCGCTGAAGGAAGATGCCAACCGCCAATGATCTCTTGATCGCACTCGAAGCCGCGGCGCTGGTCGAGACGGGCAAATATTTTTACTCAGCTCGCCCGCCCAATCGCGATGCGGGTCGGAATCGCGCGTTTCGGCGCCATCTCCGCGCCCGATGTGCCGGTCGCCGGCGAACGGCTCGGTGGGTTTCTACGCCGCATCGGAACGGAAGTCGCAGCGGCTGGCATTACGGACTAGCGGCTTGATACAGCGTTCGCACGACCTGAAATTTCGGCCGCCGTGTACGCTGTATGTGACTCGGCGATCGACACCGACGACGAGTTGAATTCGCAACGCTCGCCGATCTCGTCGTTACGCGTCTGTGCGCGGACGACAATTCCGTCGTTGCGCCTGCGACGCGCCTCGCCCTCGAACGAATGCGTGACGTGACGACATTGCAGACAAAGCTGCTCGCGTATGTCGAAGTTCTGCATTTCGACCCGATGAGTGGACTCTATCGAGAGGACAGCCAGTACGATATCGCAGTACTTACGTTGCAGCGGGAGCAGTTCATTACATGGCTGTTGACGCATGTGACGCCGCTCACGACCTTGCCGTACACCTACGATGATTTCGAACACCTGCGTAGCTTGGGCCTGCTCCATTTCACGATGTGGGAGCACACGGCGAATGAGAACGGCTTCACACCTTTCGTCCTCAACTCAACCGTGCTCTTATTCTCCGGCCTCCAGCAAGATCAACGAATCGCTGAGACCCTCCGTCGCATTCATTGGACAGCTGATCCGCGCTCGCGGCTCGATGGCTTACCGATGATAGCGGCCAGTACACTGACGCCAGCCGGCGCCTTGATTGCATCAAAGGCGCTCCATGAAATTAGTGGATTGGACATAGGATGACCACGTTTGATGCCGGTGTTGGTCACACCGGTATAATGTCTGATCGGTAAACAGGATTCCCACCCATGTGTTGAGACAAGTTCGGCGCATAGCGACGAGAGCCAATAGCTTCCTCGCAGCGCACGCACAGCATCATGCAATCGGCATTTCTCTTCAGGTGCGCTCTTCCTCCGGCGCTTCGATCCTATCAGCGATTGTTCTGCCCGAAGTGCCCCGCTGATGGTGTCGACGTTCTCGGCGAAATAATAACCGACTGCTGTTCCCCCAGGATCCTCATATCTGTACTGCGGTCTGGCATTTTTGTCGAACCTATAGTCAAAATCGAGCGAGTGGTAGAAACTTCTATCCATGTATATATCACTAGGTGGATGAATATTGGAACGAATCGCTGCGCGCGCAGCTTTATCGATCGCCATCAATTGCGCGAAAGGCAAACCCAAGCTATTTAGCGATACGTGTTTGCGATCCGGAGATACGTGCAGGAGTGAATCGTCGCCAAACAGGTTTAACCCTTGTGTGACACACGCATAGATGTCTAACCCAAGACTTTCAGTAAAAATGCTGCGGATCTCCGGGAAAAGCGCAATGATAACTTCCGGGATGTAAGAGTATCAAACATCGCTATCATACTGCCCCAGCTGGAACGTCGTTTTTAAAAGCAAGCTATCGGCGAAAGAAACTAACGCTATAGCGCCGCTTTTATCGGCTTGCCTTCGTCCAGGGCGGATCGAAGCGCTATCAATCTTTTTTCTGCTAGTGCTCCTTTGCCCATTTCCGCCTTGACTCCGATAGCGTCGAAGAGCGCAAAGACACAGTGATGACGTAGATGAAGATCACTTAGCCAGCCATCTTTTACGAAGACATGCGGCTTGATATCGTAGGTGAGTCATCCCATTGCACCAACGAATTGATCCCGCGGTAAAATTACTCTTATCTCGTGAAACCGGCACCTAGTCGAACCATCGAAATCCCTAGCGCGTCGCGGCTCCCGTGCCGAATAATAGCGGGTGTGTGGTATCCGATCGAATATAACGAGGGGTCGATGTCGCAGCAATCCTACGAGAAACTCCCCGAGCCACTCAGCGTCCATTAGAGACACTTCTTCCGCCATTGGACGCTGTCAAAATCGTATTCTTCGAGGTCAGACGGGTCATACGGCGTAGTAAAATGTTTACTTCCAGACAAGCGACTTCTCCATGCGGACCGCTAAAGGCAACTACCGCTACATTCGCTGGTTTCTTTTTGCTTGCGGTCTTAGCGGAAAGGCCGCCTCGACGATTTACTACTCGCATCGGCGTCGCATAGACCCGCCGTCCAATCGCAAATGCGCGGTCAGTCTGTAAACGCCTTGGACCTCTAATGAGCCGGCAGGCCTTGGCACGCGTTCGAAAATCTGAAGACGTCGATCGATCATGCGGCAGACGAAGCAGGCGCATCCGCTGGTTGAACACTACAAAGCCAAAACAAGTATGGGGACGACCGACCGAAGCATAGGACTGTAGGTGCGAAACGTAGACGACCACGTAACGATTTGGCGGTACTTCAGGTTGCCGGCATTTTTGGAGATGCTGATGCACTCCGCCCTGTTTCAAACGCGGGCTGACTATTTTGAAGACGCGCTCGAGGGTGCATTCGGTTATCGCGCCTCCGCGCTTTCCGAAGACTTAATAACTTACCTCGATCCTCCACGCGATCGAACAGTTCACGTCTACCGCCGCAACCCACCGCCCGGCGCGCCAGCTATTGAGATACATGCCGTCAAGAAAGAAGATGTTATTCAGGAGGCACGTCTACATGCTGCCGTAACTTGTTGGTACGAGCATGATGAACATGAGTCTTACGCTATGTGGCGCGTTTACGGCAACGATTCATTCGCCGTCGCGGTTTCAACTACTGTCGGTGCATTGCGGGCTTGTTTCGGAGGCGCCGGTAACGTCGTCATTGGTGGCGTGGACTACACGCCACTTCCACCGAATATTAACTCCATTCCGGAGATGTTCTTTCATAAGCGTCCCGAGTTTTCTTACGAACGTGAAATTCGCTCTGTCCAAATCTTTCCCGATCGCGTTACCGGTGCTGTACAGCTACAGACACTTCCGATAGGCGCGATGGATGCGTTGTTGCAAAACGTTATCGCAGCCCCTGGCATGCGCGAAACAAGCGTTAACACAATTCGCGGATTATTCGGCGTTATTCAACGGACAGGGTGGCCATTTCGACGTGCTCGCTTCAGACGCCGCATTAGACGACGACCGAGTTGTCCAAACGTTTCGGTGAACGGAGGTTAGCGTATCGATATGAGCTACGTCTTCGAACGATTCGCCGAATACCTGCGGAATCGGCTCGAAGCGGGCAGCTTTACGACGGAAGACAGCATCCGGTACACGCTGTTTTACGCACTCGCCGAAACGCTCGACCTGAAAGACATTGTGGTGGAATCGCCGCACCCCGCCATCCCGGGCGCACGTATCGATCTTGTTGCGCCTACGGGGTCTGACGGCTCGCTGCTAGCAATGGAATTCAAGTACGACCGACGTGGAAAGTTAAACTCCCCGATGCCCATGAAGGCTGGGGCATTGGTGCATGATTTTGTCCGTATTGCGATACTTCCAGAGCAGTACCGATCGAGGTACGTGGTCTACGTTACGGACGACGAGATGCATGGATATTTCGAGCGTTCTGCGCTGCGCACGAAGATGGGATTCTACGGGGCAATTTCGGGCGCTGAATCACTAATTAATGCGGCCTTGCTTGCGGAGCAATCGGCCACGCTCAGAGGACGCGCGAACCTCAGCTCGAGCGTTTCCGTTCGCATCGTTCACGCAGCGCGGTTGCCGGCGAACCATAACCTCCGTGTGTTTTCCGTTTTGCCATCGACTGTCTCGGAGAGCTAGAGGTTTGTGCAGAATCGATGACTTTCGATCCGAATCAGCCATTCACGCTAACTGGCCAACCGGAGCCGCGCGAGCCTGAGCGCACTCAGTTTCTTGAAAACGCCACGTTCCCATATCAGGACCTTGGGTGCATCGCCGCCGAGACGATTAACGCGCTGTTGTCGGCATTACGCTACGCGCGAAGCCTCCCGGCAGAGGCCGATTCACCCGAGGAGCATGCATTACGGCATTGACGTCTCGACCGTCGCAATCGCGTCCGCCGAGGGCGAGGCACTGCTTACGCTGGCGACGATGGGATTGCCGAGTACGGCGCGGATCCATCTGCGCAGTCTGGGTGAGTGTGACCTGCGCCTACGGGCTTATCGGGCCGATAAGCAGTTAGCGCTGCGCGTTTACCGTTCGCTCGTGGCTTCCCAACGCGACGTCGCGCGCTTTATTGACGACGATGCAATTGCCGTGGCGCTTGAGCAAGTGATGGCACAAGCGGTCGAAGCGTCGACAGACCGCAAATTGACCGACAGGCTGATAAACGCGGACGCGCAAGATACCGTTACCATTCGAAAGCATGAATGGCACGGATGGAGCAAATGGTCACACGCAGATATCGTTGCGCTCGGCGAGGTGGCCAATCGCTTGAACAATACGCCGGCGGCACCTCTCCAGCGCACGATAATGGATGATGGGAAAGCGCTATTTATGCTCGCGCGTGCGACGCAGGTTTCGCTGTCTATCATGGTTTCGATGCTGAAGATTGGCATCGATGTCCGGCCGCTTTTCGAAGACATTAACCAGCGTTTTACTGCACTCGCTCAGTCCTATGGTATCACGGATGAGTGACCTTGTTGGCGCGGTGGACGAGGACTCGGTAAAGATCCGCGAAGCGGGCGAATTATTACGTTGCGTTTTGCGACAATGAGGCGAGAAGCGTGCTCGGTACTCGCGCGTGATGATCGACAACCGCCACCCGCCCGTCATTGATCGCCGACCGCGTGCATTGAGCGCGGCTCGCCGCGCGGTGCCGACGTCATGCGGATTCGTTAGGCGCGCTGGCCGTGTAATCAGAGCGCGCGGCCGACACATTATGTTCTCGGTCTTCGTCGCTTCGGCTGTAAGCGCTGTAGCGGTATCGAGAAGCGGTGCACGCCTTCTGCTCCCGCGTAAATAACCCAAATTTTTCCCTTACGCGGCTTGCCTCTCGTACGCTTATGGTTGATATACTGTTGCTTCAACTTAGTGAAATCATGATCATTAGTGACATCGATAAGCAAAAGCACGCGATGCGTAGCGCGCGCACGACATAGTTTGCTTACCTCTGTGACGTTGCAAATGGAGTTAAGGCCCGCGCTGTGACCCTTACGGCGAACGGCCAACTCAATCGCCGTCGTGGCCGTCCATTCGCGAAGTCCGTGTCTTTGGCGGCCAATGACGAAATCGATTTGTTCCGGGCGGCCCCGTGTGCGCCGACCATTAGCGGGAACGGTTGCGACGCTTTCTTCGCGGTAAACGCGATGCGGACCAAACGCGCCGCCAAGATATCCGTAAAAAACTGCGCCAACGAAGCCTTCTTTTAGATCGTTCGCTCGTGCAAAATCGTACGCTAGATATCGAACCTTTTTGGCGATCGCGCTAATTCCGAGTGGCGTCTCGGACGCTTTCTTTACGCGTGGCCGCCCCCGATGCGCGGTCACCCTAGTACCGCCCCGTTTCCGTTCTGGGCAGGCTCTAGCGCGAGAATCTCATCCAGGCCGGTCCAGACGTATTTATCATCGCTCGCCGTCGCGAGGAGCAGATGAACGCCGAGAGCGTGCAAACGTTCTCGGAACACGGCCTCGGTTGACTCGCCAAAACATGCGCGGGCGCCGCCGTCATCACCTGTTCGTACTGCTGGCCCAACGATTACCAAAATCGCGTTACTGTCTGTCGCGCGTGTATGGTAGTATAGCTGTCCGAGCGCTTCATAGATGGCATGACAGCCGGAGTCGTAAAGACGGTTCTTTTTCATTTCGACGACAGCGTGCGCGCCAGAAGGTAGCATTAACACCAGATCTCTGTTTTGGGTGTGGTGATGTGCGACACCGCGACGTTCTAACTCGGCCCGTAACGAGTCGCGCATTTGTTCCTCGATACCATCTTTAAACCGATTCACCATGTCTCCATTCTTACAGTCAGCTTCTTCTAGTCAGAACTTAGGCGCTTGGGAGGGTCTGCGCGGTAGCAACTATGGGGGTCTTCCGCCGCGCCTTCATCCGTTCGTCGAGGTGATTTCCCACGGCTGATCATTGGCGCGACGTCCCCATTGAATACTTAAGAGGCAGACAACGCATAAGCTCGTAGACCGTACTGCATCCTGGCTCCCCTACGCGGGTCTATCTCACCGTCCGGGCCACATTCAAGGCACTTTCACGACACGACGTGGCCATCGGCTCGCCGCGCAGGGCGCTCGAGCGTCAGCCGAAGCTGAGGCAGGTTCTAGGAGAATCTGCAATCTAGGGCAACTTCCACGGGTGGGCATGGCGATACGGTACACCCGCTGGCGCTGCCGGGCGATGCTAAGGGCTACCGCCTGCGGTGTACGCGGCCCCATTGTGCTGAAACATGCCGGCCAAGGCGCGGCGGGATTGGGGCGCCGGCAGAGTTCAACTGTGGAAACGCGTGATTCGCAACCGATGAGCCCTGCGCCACACGACATCGTGCGCATTCAGCCATGAACGAGTGGGCGACTTTCGCGATCGGCCTCGCTATTGGTGCCGGCGCGTGGGCCATCAAAGACGTGCTCGCGCCCGATTTCCTGGATACGCGGCGACAGCAACGCACCGCGCAATTACAGCGCGAGGCCGAAATGCGCTCTCACGCACGCGAGGATCAACCCGTGCGTCGGCAGATCGCGGCGGCACTGCTCGATTTGGTAAAGACACTGCGGCAAATGCTGCTCACCGGCAATTTTTCGGTCGTGATGTGGCAGCACGTCCATAGCGCGCTTGAACAGCGTGTCGAGTGCGACGCGGGTGCGCGCGCGTTGGGCGCCGAGTATCAAAATTTTGTCGATGCACTGCGCTACGATGCCTTCTCTATCGGCCTTGACGAACTGCGGCGGCTGCATCGGCCCGCCGACGATCGGTCCGACGTCACGCCCGTCTTGCCTAAAGTGCGTAAGGCGCACGCCGAAGAGAATATCGCGACGGCCCTCTTGCGGTTGGTTCCGCTCATGCGCGCGCTCGGAATCGAGGACGCACAGGCGTATGAGGAGTCGGCAATGATGCACGTGGAGATTGCGCATCGAATCTACCGGGATGCCCCGAATGAGAGTTGACGTTCCGGCGCTCCTCGAGCGCGCAACGCGGCCGCGCGATCCCAGCGTCGTGCCGCTGTCGGCGGCGCAACGTAATTGGGGTGCGGCCGGCGTCGAACTATGGCGCGCGCGCGTGCCGACGCAACCATGAACGAGTGGATGACGTTCGCCATCGGCCTCGTTATCGGTGCCGGCGCTTGGGCTATCAAAGACGTGCTCGCGCCGGATTTCCTGGATACGCGGCGACAGCAGCGTGCCGCGCAATTGCAGCGCGAAGCTGAACTTCGCGCCTATGAGCGTGAGGACGAACCGGTGCGCCGACGAATTGCCGCGGTTTTGGCGGTGCACGTCAATTCGCTGCGCTACCGTTTATTTACGGGCGAATACTCGAACGACGAGTGGCAGCATGCGCACGACCGACTCAAAGCCCTTGTGGAAAGGGACGATGGCGTCCGGGCGCTGGGAGAACACTATCAGCCCTTCGTGGATGCCTTGAGCGACGACCAAGACTGGCTAAATGTTGAACGCGACGAGGCAGCGCGCCCGCAAATCACAGCACCGACTGAACGCGACGTAGGCCGAGAGGTTGCGGATACGAACGAACACATCGGGCATGCAATCTTGAATCTCGTCCCGCTGCTGCCTGAGCTAAACGTCGACGATACCAATGATTTGGAACGCCAGCACGACATGCACTCGAAGCGGCCAAGCGAATCCGTGGGCTCCCGTTCGAATAAGCGTTGAAGTTCCGGCGCTCTCGAGCGCGCCGCGCGGTCGCACGATCCCAGCGTCCTGCCGCTCTCTTGGCGATCGCCTCGCCAGGAAGGGTGCCGAGCGAGGGTCAAAGCTGACGGCACGTTCTAGGAGAATTTGCAATCTAGCGGCAGCTTCTACGGGTGAGCAGTGGCAGCTTCCTGGTAAAAATGGTTGGCTAGCGGCTTTGCAGTGGCATTCTCTTTGGGAAATTTCAGCAGTGCATAGGCTCCATCACAAAATGGAACTCGCAGAAGCTGACTGGAATTTCGGACAAGCTGGCGAGACCGCGATCGTGAGACCGCGTCCGAGGACGTTGAATCACATGCGGAGGGTGCCGATGCGCTTGATCGCGGCAGCGATCGAATTGTAGCGATTCTCCCGCTGGCCAGTTCGCAATCGCCAATACGGCGTGTGAATTCCGCGCGCGACAGTCTTGACGAGCCCAGCGGTATTTCATATTATACCGACTAGTTGGTATGCACACAAAAAGTCGAAGCGAAGCCGTCCGCCCGGACAAAGCTCCTCGACGCGGCTCTTCACGTGATCCGCATGAAGGGCTATTCGGCGACGACGGTCGACGAATTGTGTGCTGAGGCGGGGGTCAGCAAGGGCGCGTTTTTCCACTACTTTGAGAACAAAGAGGCCCTGGCGGTCGCGGCCGTGCAGCACTTTTCCGACGTCACCGATGCACTCTTCGCGCAGGCCGCCTTCCAAGCACTTGACGATGCGCGCGAACGGGTGCTGGGGTACGTCGACATGCGCGCCTCGCGCTTGGACGGCGAACTTGCCGATTACACCTGTTTGCTCGGCACGATGGTACAGGAAACGTACGACAGTCACCCGGCAATCCGCATCGCGTGTGATAACGCGATTCGGCATCACGCAAGTACCGTTGCGCGCGACATATCGGAAGCAAAAGGTCTCGTATGCGCCGTCCGCTTCGTGGAACCCCGGCGATCTTGCGCTCTACATGCAAGTGGTGATACAAGGCGCGTTCATTATGGCCAAAGCGCAATACGATCCAACCGTCGCGCGCGATGCGCTCGCACACCTGCGACGCTACCTCGAAACGCAACTTCCTCGAAAAGGAGACTCGCAATGAACACGACCGTTACTTCCAACGTGACCCCGTTCATTTGGTTCGAAGGCCAAGCCGAAGCGGCGGCACAGTTTTACGTTTCGATCTTTCCCGACGGTCGCATCGATCGTGTCAGTCGCTACGCCGACGACGGGCCCGGTGAGCCGGGACAAGCGATGGTCGTCGAGTTCCACATCGACGGTCAAGACGTCATGGCGCTCAACGGAGGCTTCAACGGCACTGAAACGATAGCGCCGGCCGAATCGCTCCAACAGGGTTCGATCGCGCTCTTCGTGAGTTGCGAAACGCAAGAAAAGGTCGACCGCCTCTGGGACGCGCTCTGCGAAGGTGGACGCGCATTGCCGTGCGGTTGGGTGACCGATAAGTTTGGCGTGACCTGGAACATCGTCCCCAGCGGAATGATGGAGTATCTGAGCGGTCCCGATCCGGAGCGCGCGTCACGCGCGATGAAGGCGATGCTCAACATGCAAAAACTCGATCTGGCGGCGATTCGTCGCGCATACGAAGAGTAAGACGCGTTACTGACGATACAGGAGCAGATGTACATGACGACGTTTGAACGCTACCCGTCGGGTGTGCCGTGCTGGGTAGACACGATTCAGCCCGATATCGATGCTGCGCGACGCTTTTACGCAGCCCTCTTCGGCTGGACGTTTCATGGGCCCGGTCCTATGCCCGACGGCGGTGCCTATTACGTCGCGCGCGTCGGCGATAAAGATGTTGCGGGCATTGGTACGCTACCGGCAAGCGCGGGCGTTCCGCCGGCATGGACGACATACGTGCGCGTCGCGAACGTTGACGAAACTGCGGCACGCATCGAAGCTGCGGGCGGTCGCATCATCGCACCTCCGTTTGACGCATTGCCTGCCGGCCGCAGTGCGATCGCTGCCGATTCAGGCGGCGCCATCTTTGGATTGTGGGAAGCGCACGAGCGCGAAGGAGCGCAGTTGGTCAATGCGCCGAGCGCGTGGGCGATGAGCGTGCTGCAGACGCACAATGTCGGCGGCGCAACAGGTTTTTACGAAACCGTCTTCGGCTGGAAGAGCGAACCTTTTGAATTCGGCGGTGCAACGATAACGATGTTTCGTCTACCCGGCTACGTCGGCGGCAAGGAAGAACAACCGGTTCCGCGCGACATGGTGGCGTGCATGACCGAAGCGCGACCCGGGACGCCCGACGCGTGGGGTGTCGATTTCTGGATCGACGACGCCGATGCAGGCGCGACCAAAGCAATCGCTGCAGGCGGCGCCGTGATCGTTCCGCCGTTCAACCAGGAAACGTTTCGGCGGGCGGTCCTCACCGATCCGAGTGGTGCAGTATTGTCGATAAGTCAACTGCTCCTGGACCGCGTCCCGAAATAGTTGTAGGCGCGCCCAAGGGCTCGTTTTCCGCTAGGCGAAGCGATGCTGAATGATCCGGGAAGAGCTGGTTGCGATTCCGGGAACGGCGCGCACAACGTGGCCTGGAAGCCGTCAAGTCGAATCTCTGACTTCGGATGACGACGTGTTGCTCACGGCCTGGCTGCGGCCGATCGGTGGCGGGGAGCTCGATGCCGCGGCAGCCCATGCGCTCGGCGCGACGCCTCCACTGCACCGGACGTATGCGAACAGGAAGACGCTCGCGCGGCAGACGGGTGCGGATCCGCGCGACCTTGATCGCTTACGCGACTACTGCAAGCCCTTTGGTATAACCATCGAGGATTCGCAGTGGAGATCCGCTACGATACGCGGCTCTATCGACTCGTTGGTACGAGCCTTCGGCGCAACCGTCGCCGTATACGAAGACGAAATCGAGCAGCGCTTTCGACACCGGTCCGAGGCACTGTACGTCCCCGCACCGATCCGCGAAATCGTTCAGGGTATTTTCGGTTTGCATCAATGGCCGCGCTCGCGAAAGATCGGACCGCTGCAGCGGCACGCGACGCCACTTGTTGCAAGCGACGTTGCCGCGCGTTATCGATTTCCTGAGGGTGACGGCAGCGGACAAACGATCGGTGTCATGCAGTTGCGCGGCACGTTCTCTGCAACCGATTTCAATCAGAGTATGCGCGCACAAAATGTTGCGCCGGCGCTTCCCGTAATAAAGCGCGTCGATGAAGCAGCCGTCGTACATGAGCTCGCCACGACCAAAGATCTCGAAGCGGCGCTCGATGTGCAGATACTCGGCGCTCTTGCGCCCGGAGCTCGCATCGTTGTTTACGAAGCTCCCGATGATGAACGCGGTTTTCTGGATGCGATTCGCGAGGCGATTTTCGATGAAGAATATGCGCCGTCGGTGCTTTCGATTAGCTACGGATGGCCCGAGCAGCTCTGGACGCCCGTTGCGCTCGACATTCTCAATGAGTTGTTGATCGCCGCGGCGCTGATCGGCGTGAGCGTTTTTTGCTCATCGGGCGACAACGGTGCCGAAATCGATGATGCCGGACAGCCGCATGTGCTTGCGCCAGCATCGAGTCCGTTCGCACACGCGTGCGGCGCGACAGTGCTGCCCGCAGAAAACGGCGGCCGCGAGCTAGCGTGGGAGAAAACCGGGGGCGGCTTCAGCGAACACTTTGACGTTCCGGCGTGGCAGAACGTTGCGCAATCGCCAGCCGCGCACTACGGCGTGAAGCCGGGACGCGGTGTGCCCGACGTTTCCGCGCAGCAACTACCGGGCTACTACGTAGTGATGGACGGCACCGAGTTAGCAATGGGTGGCACAAGCGCAATCGCGCCGATGTGGTCCGCGCTTACCGCGCGTATCGCGCAGCGGCTCGGCGTTCCGATCGGTTTCTTTGCACCGCTTCTCTATCAGCGATCCGGCGACGCTGTCTTCGGCGACGTCCTCGAAGGAAACAACGGTCGCTTTAACGCCGCCGCCGGTTGGAATCCGTGTACGGGCCTCGGTGTACCGATTGGCGTGGAGATCGAAAACGCGTTACGAGGCTCCTCGCCCTAACCGGTTCAGTTCATGCATCCGAGCGCATCGTCGCGAAATTGCCGATGCGCCGTTTTAAGTTTATCGACGGCTTTTTGGAGTTTGTCTTGATCGACGCCCGGCGTTTGCGCGAGTTGACGATGGAGTTCGTCGATCGACCGTTCATTGTCATCGAGGCTACGGATGGTTTGGTCTTTTAGGTCACTGGTCATTTGGTCTGACTCCCTATTCAGCAGCGGCTGCTGCCGGCATGTGCGGGATGTGGTCACTTATCGCTGCAGCGAGTACAAGCGCTTGCAGATCGGTAAGCCGTGCTCCGGCGTTCATCCGCTCCGCCAGTTCGTCATGGTCGTACACTTTCACAAGAAGCTGCATGAGCCTATCATAGCCATGCTGTTCGGTACGCTGGCGCGTGTTGTTCTGGGCGAAATGGTTCTCCGTGAAACCAAGCAGCGCGACAGCTTTTTCGCAATCGCCGGTGAGTGCGGCAAAGACGGCGTGGTGTTCGAGTGCGGTCATCATCCACCGAGCACCTGATTGCTTCAACAAGGCCAGTGCTTCTCGTAGTAATTCGCGTGCCGCATCGTAATCGTCGAGTGCCATAGCGTACGCCGCTAGATTGCATACGACCAACCCGAGCGGCGCCGCATGAAGTTTCAAAAACGTTTCGCGTGCCTTACTCGCAGCCGCGCGCGCCGCTTCGATGTTGCCGACGGCAAATTCGAGTTCACCGAGGTTGAGCAGCGCACTTGCGTGAGCCTCGCTGCCCGGCCGCTCCAAGAGCGCAACCTCGGTAAAGCGCCTACGGGCGCGTTCGACGTTCCCGCGCTGCAAATCCGCAATCGCCCAATTTCGCAGCACCGCATTGACGATGATGGGCGAAAGTTGTTGCGTGGCTCGATAGGCTTCTTCGAAGAGTTCCTCCGCCTCGTCAAAGCGCCCCAAATCGCGATAGCAGGAAGCCAAATTTGCGAGCGCTCCGGCGATCTCGTCGGCATCCGACGACGCACGTGCTACGGAAAGCGCCCGAACGGCTGTCTCTTCACGTTGCCCGATTGCGCGGCCGACAAGCCACTCCAAGCGCACGAGGTGGCGCAAGAAACGCGGTGGTAGCTCCCCATTGGTGTGTGCCGCAGCCTTTGCCGCCTCCTCGAACCAATGAATGGCTTCCTGGGGCGTTGTCACGAGTTCAGGCCATTCGAATTGCGCCAGCAGTTTCACGCCCGCACTGGGATCGCATCCGCGAAACACCGTCCAATCGAGCGCTGCGCGAATGTTATCGAGCTCCGGTGCGAGTGTGCACTGCCACTGCACGTCGTTCAACGACTGCACGAGCGGGTTAAGTTCACAAATGAAGCGAGTATAATATGCTGCGTGTCCGCCGGCAATACGATCGCCTTCGTCGCTCGCGGACAAACGCTCTCGACTATAATCCCGGATCGAATTCAGCATCCGGTAGCGTTGATCGTCTTCGCACGTGTCTACGACGACCAATGATTTCGCCACGAGTGAGGAAAGCAGTTCAAAGACTTGCCAATCGTCGATGTCGGCGTCTATGCAGACGGCACCCGCGGCTTGCAGTGTCCATCCGCCGGCGAAGATCGACAAACGCCGGAAAACGGCGCGTTCGGGTTCGCTCAGTGTGTCGAAGCTCCAATCGATCAATGCGCGCAGCGTCTGCTGACGCGGCAAACGATTGCTGCTCGTTTGGGACAACAACCGGAAGCGCTCGTCGAGCCGCTCCGAAAGTTGACGCAGCCCGAGGACCGCGGTCTTGGCTGCAGCCAATTCGAGCGCGAGCGGAATCCCATCCAACCGTCGAACGATATGCGAAACGATCGTGGCATTTTCATCGGAAAGCGTGAAGCGGCTCGACGCCGCATTCGCGCGATCGACGAACAACGAGACGCCGCTAAACGCCAGCGCCGCTTGCGCATCTTTGGTCGTTTCCGGTGGGATCGTGAGCGTGCCGACGTTATAGACGAGTTCGCCGCCGACGTCAAGCGACTGCCGCGACGTAATGATGATGCGAACGTTGGGACACGCGTGCAAAATGGTATCGATGAAGCCGGAAAGCACCGGCAGCACGCGTTCGCAACCATCAAAAATCAAGAGCATTCGCTTGTCGAGTATTGCACCGGCTACGGCGTCGATGGGACTTTGATTTGCCGTCGGGCGCGTAGACAACACGGCGGCGGCTTCAGCGCCGACCGCTTCGGCCGACGTCGCAAGCGACAAATCGATCAGCCACACGCCATCGGGAAACTGATTGAGCGACTCTGCGGCGAGCTGGAGCGTTAGGCGCGTCTTTCCGACGCCGCCCGTGCCGACCACTGCAAGCAGTCGCGTCGTTTCCAAAGCCACACGAAGATGCTCGAGATCGTCCTGTCGCCCGACAAAGCTCGTCAGTTGAATCGGAAGATTGTTCGGAAATTCCTCAAGCGAGCGCAACGGTGGGAATTCATCGCGCAATTGTGGCGCAACCAGCTGATACACGGTCTCGACGTCCTCGAGATCCTTCAAGCGGTGCTTGCCGAGATAGGTTAGCTGCACTTCCGCCGGCAGTTCGCCGCGCGTCAAATCGGCCGCCGCTCCCGAAAGAAGTACCTGCCCGCCGTGGCCGATCGCGAGCAGCCGAGCAACGCGATTCAGGGGACGGCCAAAATAGTCTCCGTCGCGCTCCTCAACCGAGCCGGCATGAATCGCCATGCGTACGTCGAGCCCCTCGATCGCGCTCCAATCTTCGGCTGCCAGCACGCGCTGAGCGTGGATCGCGGCCCCAATCGCATCGCTCACAGTTGTGAACGAGGCACAGAATTGATCGCCCATCGTCTTGAAGACGCGGCCGCGCAAGGCCGCAATGGCGGCGCGCATGAGTTCATCGTGCCGCCGAAGCGCATCGGCCATTGCGTCACGGTTGCGCTCCCACCGCGCCGTGCTGCCTTGGATATCGGTAAACAACAAGATTACGGTGACCGTATCCACTATGAAAACGTTCGCCTCGCAGAAAGACGGACCCCTACACGCTCCCAATAGTTTGGCGACCGTCGAAATGACGGCGTGGTACAAAAGAAACGTGGCCGTCTTATGGAGCCGACGTTATCGTGATGAATCGCGGTGATGCGATCGCCCGTATCGTTGCGGCCGCTGCGCTATGTGGGGGCCGTTCGCGAGCCGCGCTCCCGAAAGAAAGGAATGCCGTGACGATCACGTGCGTCATCCGCTATCAGCTTGACCCCGCACATGTGGACGACTTTCGCGTCTACGCCGAGAATTGGGGGTCGATCATTCCGCGATGCGGCGGCCATCTAATCGGATATTTTTTGCCGCACGAAGGGACGAACGACATCGGATGGGCCTTGATCTCGTTCGATAGTCTCGCCTCGTATGAACGGTACAAGACGTGCCTAAAGAGCGATACGGAAGCGCAAAAGAACTTCGAATTCGCTCGATCGAAACGCATCATTTTGCGGGAAGAGCGCAATTTTGTGCGACTCGTCGACGGAACGTTTAACGTGCCTTCGAAACGTTCCGCCGACGCAACGCCTGCTATGCAGGGTTAGTGATCGCCCTTGCGCTGGTGAATGATGAATCCGTTTCCGTCGGGGTCTTGTCCGAAGGCCATGAAGCAGACGGGGGATTCCATAACATCGCTCAGGCCGACGCCGCGCGAACGAAGCTCGTCGACCGCCGCCTTTGCGTCGTCAACGGCAAACATGAATGCCGCTCCCGATGGCGGGCCGTCCCCGTTATTCCACACGCCGAACGTTGAACCGTCGGCGAGAGTGAATTCCGCACCACGACCTTGATCGTCGATCTCGGTCGGCGTCATCCCTAACACATCGCGATAAAAAGCGATTGAGCGCTGCGGATCGCTCACAAGGCAGGCCGATAGATGGATACCCTTGATCAGAGTCGCGGTCTCGGATGCGGTCGAGCTCATCGATTTTCTCCTTACTCTCGTTGCTGTTTGTGCGAGCGTAACACCGCGTACCTGACAACCGCTGTCAGGATTGCGAAGCTGCTGCACCGTGAGAATGGCACGAATGTTCCATGGGGTTGCGGTAGTTCACCCACCACATCCACAGGGCGATGCCTCCGAAGACGATGTTCAGCCAAAACGTATAGTTGAAGCGAAATATCGACTGCGCATTGAGCATCGAGCCGGCGTGCGGCGGCACGAGATGCAACGCGTTGAAGAGCAGGTTCATGACGATCGCCGAAGCGGCCATCGTCACGTAGAAGATACCCGCGATGTACGCAGCCATCTTCCACCCGTAGTACTTCCGATAAACGTCCAGCAACGGCAGCACGATCAAATCGGCGTACAAAAACGCGAGCACACCGCCAAAACCTGCGCCGCCCGCCCATAGGACGGCTGCCATCGGGACGTTGCCGATCGAACAGACAAAGGTGATCACCGCAACGAGCGGGCCGATGAGCGCCCCCGCAACGAGTTGCGCGGACGGTGAGCCATGTTGAAAGAACAACGTTGCCCACACGCGATCGGGAACGAATGCTGCCAGCGCGCCGGCAATCACAAAACCGGCAAGGAGATCCTTCCACAACATCGACGCATCCATCGCGACGTTTTGTGCAACGATCACCGCCGTCTGCGGATTACGCAATTTTTGCCAAAGCGTCGCTCCCTCGACGACGTTGTCGCCGTGATCGTGCCCGGTCGCCTCATCGACGTGCACACGCGCTTCTTCGACGAGCTGCCGCGGATAGAAAAGCTTCACGAGAACCGACATGATCACGATGAGAACGATTCCGCCGGCCCACTCGCCAAGCGTAAACTGCCAACCCATCAAAAAGTAGAGAATCAGTCCCAGCTCGATGACGAGGTTCGTCGACGCAAAGAGAAACGCGAGCGATGGAACCAGCGCTGCGCCTTTCTTGAAGAGCGTTTTGCTCATCGCTGCGGCTGCATACGAACAGCTGGAACTTACAGCCCCATAGAACGACGCAAGCGCGATTTCGCGAAAGCTATCGCGACCGAGCGAGCGGCGCATACCTTCTTTGGAAACGACCGCTTGCACGATGCCAGAGAGAAGAAAGCCCAGGACCAAGCTCCAGGCAACTTGCCATGCCATGCCCGCCGCAATCATTAGCGCGTGACCAATACCGATGAAGAACTGCACTTAAGCCTTTCGTGATGATCGTGCGACGTCGACCGTTCTGCGCCGAATTCGAATTCATCAACAGAATTCTTGCGCTCGCCGGTTGCGCCACCGGAACGCGCCATGAACGAATCGCTCGAAGGTCCTATGCTTCTAGGGCTCTCGACCCTCCACTACTCAACTGAACCAGGTGTAGCGTGTAGATAAACGATGCTCCATTTGGTAACCGTGCTCTATCAGCGATTCAAGCGAGCCCGTGGTCAACTGAACGCTGAACTGCAGTTCCGCCGCCGCCATCCCGACGCTGTTGTCAGCGACGGTGTCTTGCTGTTCGGCGTCGATCGTATTTCCGCGGGCCATCATCTCTTTCTCGACCGGCGTGCGTACCTTAACACGGGGACGCTGAACGACCGGGGCGGCTTCATTCACATCGGCGACAACGTCGAGATCGGGCCGTACGCAGTTTTGTGGGGTGCGGGGGGCATCACGATCGGAAGCAACGTCCACATCGGCGCACATGTAAGCATCACGGCGCACGAAGCACGGCAGGTTTCGCCGTCGCGTTCGGAAGTGGAAGGTGAACTCGAATTCGACTTTGCGCCGGTGGTGATCGAAGACCACGTGCTTGTCTGTTCGGGGACGCAAATCGTTCCAGGGGTTCGGATAGGCCATCATGCGATGATCGGCGGCGGAGCCGTGGTGGTCGAGGACATTCCGCCGTACGCGCTCGCGGTCGGCTGTCCTGCGCGTGTGATAAAGATAAACGCGCCGCAAGAACTGCACACGCCTCAGGCGGTGTAGCTGCGACGATTCAGCGCTGCAGCGAGAATCCGAATATCAGCGCGTGATGCAGCACATGGTCACGCGTAAACGGCCCGAACGGCAATTCATAGCCGGCATATACGTTATAGCGACCGTCGAAGATCTTTCCGATGCGTGCCGATCCGTCGTAAGCGCTGTAGCGATAGTCTCCCGTGACATGGTATGCCTCGGCGTTGAAGGCCGCGTACAATCCTCCACGATGTTCCAGAAGCGCCGTCGGTGAGACGCGAAGCGTCTGTGTGCTTGGCGCATACGCGTAACGCGCGCCACCGGCGTCGACCGTGTAGTCACCGGTCACCATCAGTTGAACGCCGCGTCGCGCCGCGTACGAAAGCGTATACGACGGCGTTACTTGCACGCGACCAGCAGAGAATGCCGCGCTTCCGCTGGGTACGGTAAGCGTTGCGCCGATCACCTGCATGAACGGTTCCGTGCGCGCGGTGAGCACATGATCAAACTGCAGCGCAAGATCGCCGGTCCCATTTGCCGATCCAGTATTTTCGATCTGAAACCGTTGATGAATCGGGAGGCTTAGACGAAGTTGGTTTCGTCCACGCCACTCCGTTTGTGAGAACACCGTCACCGCGTGTTCGGTCGCTTTATCTGAGAGCGCAGTATCCGACGTCGATATCCCGGATGACGTAAGCGGGCAGCTTGGATCGAGGCCGGTGTTTATTGCGCAATTCGAAATGGCCGCCGCTGCGCCCGGAAGCGTGGACAGTTGAAGCGTGGTTGCAGCGACACATGCGGCGAAAATGGCGCGAAAAACCTTCACGTGATGTTCCTTGCTCATGCTAATTTGCGTACGGCAGCGTCGTGGACTTGCAACCGGCGCAGGCGAAGGTGACGTCGTTCGGCCCACTCTGTAAATCGAACGTCAGCACGACGCCGGCGCGCCCCGCCGGCGTAACGCCACGGCCCGAAATCGCAAGAACCGCCGGATCACTCCATAGCGCAACACCGTAGTGTACCGCTGAAGGCGCCGTGAAGTGAAAAGTGATCGTCCCACCGGTCACCGCGACGTTTTGCAACGACGGCGTCTGCGAGAGCGACAGTTGCGGTAGCGGCACATTGTATGCCGACTGCGGGTATTGCGCATACTCGAAGACACGCACCGGTGTCGTATGCCCCGCGATGAACGTCATCCCGGCAGTCGTATCGTGGTAGTCGATGGTCGAGGGATACAGCGTCCCACCGTTGAGGACGTCGGACGCGAGGTTGATTCCGCCGGGTATAAATGGAAACGCCACGGCGCGAGGAGCGGCAGCGAAGCTGCGGGCGTCTTGCGCTGCCTGCGACAGCGTCTCCGCATGCATGCCGTCGGCGACCGCACGCGCATACAACGCGCTCATGATCGTCGAGTCGCCCGGATTTAAGTTCTCCGCGCTCTCTTGCTGGGACATCATTACGAGTGGCTGCGTCTGACCGGCCGCGGCATACGCATCGGTAATCGCTTGGATGTACGACGCGGCACCCTGTGGCGAGAAACCGGCGCGTTCAAGCAAATCATCGGGATCGGTCGAAAAATACTCTGAATGGCCACTCAAATAGGCTCGCGTCAAATCGCGCGCAGTCCATTCGAACCCGACCAGCGCACATGAACCATCCGGTGCGGGACGTTTGTAGGAGTTCGGGTCGGCACAGTACGCGCCCCATGGCGCGCCCAGATCCCAATCACCGTCGATCCCGCGCGTATCCCAAGTAATTCCCCAGAACGCTGTTTCACCCAATCGCGTCAACTGCGCGATGTTGCGCTCGTGACCACCGCCTTCTGCGCTCACCGTCGGCCGGTACCACGGCAAAGCATTTTGCAACGCCGCGATCAACGACGGATCGTCTTCGGCTTGAACGTCGTCGCCGTTGGCCGTATGGAACGCGCTATATTGCGGCGCGTCTAAAACGTATTGCGAATTGCCGACCATCCACGTCACCGGCACGTGATTTGGAGCGGCAGCGCTTTCGATCGATTGCATTCCCTCGAGCGAATAGGCCTCTTGCAGCGACGTTGCCACGAAGATCGTTTTCGTCGGTGCGCTGGGATGCGCCCATTGCGGTAGCGGCGGATTTGGATTGCGCGCCAGCGTCGCACCGCAATCAACTTGCCGAACGTCGAGCGGAGAAAAGTCGCCTGCGGGAACGGCGTAAAAGACCAATCCGTCGTAGGAGACGTTGCAGCCGTGAACGCTTCCGTCAAAGACGCCGATTCCGGGAATCGATGGCGCCGGCGGAGGAATCGTCTGCTGGCCACCGCCTGAACACGCGCAAAGCGCTGTCGTAAGTACGAACAGCGCTGCGCCAATGAACTTCCGTGATAACATCCGCTTCGAGGGTACGCCGCGGGCGGTATCACACCTTTCGTGGAGTTACGTCGCCGTTGCCGTCTTCGGCCGCGCCTGCACCTCTCCGCGCTCTGCGTGCTGTCCAGGACGTAATCCCGGCTTGATGACGACTTTCGTGTATCCGTCCTCGCGCAGATCGAATTTCTCGTAGGCGTTGGGCGCATCTTCAATGGGAATGCGGTGGCTGATGATCATGCTGGGCTTCGCAAGCCCGGCGATGATGAGATCGCGAAGGTAGACGTTGTAGCGTTTCACGGGTGCCTGCCCCATTTCGAAACTCAAGCCCTTGTTCCACGCCTTACCGAGCGAAAGCGTAAACATGCCGTGCTTTTCGTTTTCGTCGACGCCTCGGGGATCTTCCGGGAAGTACACGCCGATGATGCCGACGTGCCCCGTCGGGTTCGTTATATTAACGCAGTTTTCCAATACTTGCTGCGGATTCTGCGTTTGTCCGGGAGCGTCGTTCGCGTACGACTCGTAGCCGACGGCGTCGATGCTGCACATCACGCCTGCCATCTTGTCGCCGGCACCCGGCCGAAGGTTCTGCACTGTCTCGCGATGCGGTTTTCGCAGCGCAACGATCTGTTCGACGGGATCACCCTTCGAAAAATCGACGGGCACGGCGCCCGGAATTTTTTTGACGAGATCCAACCGCGCTTGGACACAATCGACGATGTAAATCTCCGAAGCGCCCTTGATGCGCGCGCTCAATCCGGCTAAGAGCCCAACCGGACCGGCGCCGAAAATCGCGACGCTGTCGCCTTGCCGCACATGTGCCATCTCGGTTGCGTGAAACCCGGTTGGAAAAATATCGGCCAGCAATACGAAATCATCTTCCAATTCGTCACCGGGTGTACCGGGCAACTTCAAACAATTGTAGTCGGCATACGGTACACGTAGCAGCTCGGCTTGGCCGCCGGGATATGGTCCCAAGCCGGAGTATCCAAAACCGCCTCCATGCGATTGTGGATTCGTCGTTAGGCACGCGTTCGGATATTCGCGAGTGCAATTGAAACAGAAACCGCAGGCAACGTTAAACGGCAATACGACGCGGTCACCTTTTTTGATTTGCTTCACCGAGGGTCCGACGTCTTCAACGACACCGAGATTCTCATGTCCGAAAATCGTTCCGGGTTCGGCTTTAGTTCGACCTTCGTACATGTGAAGATCGCTTCCGCAAATCGCTGCGGTTGTCAACCGGATGATTGCGTCATTGGCATCTTGGATCTTCGGATCGTCGACCGTCTCGACAGCCACTTTTCGCGGGCTTTTCCAGACAACTGCGCGCATATAGGACAACTCCTTCGGGGTGGATGCACATTTATGCCCCGAACCGGATCACCGTTCACGCGAGAAATCGTCCGAAGCGTTGCCGGGTATATGAGCAGACGGAGGGAAAGAGACGAACGATATGGCGATAAGACGCTTGCTGGCTTTTGGATTGTCCGCTACTGCCGCTTTTGCGGCGTTGTTTTTGCCGGCGAGCGCGCGTCCGATCAACGTGACCGCCGAGGCCGGTCGCCAATACGCCGTCGATCTGCGTCATTACGTCAAACACGTCGTCATCATCATTCAAGAGAATCGCAGCGTCGACAATTTGTTCAATGGTTTTCCCGGTGCCGACACCGTTACGGAAGGCATGAGCCATGACGGCCCGGTCACGTTGCATCCCGTCGATTTAGGATATCCCGCAGACGTCGATCATCAGCACAAAGCCTGGGTACGCGAATACGACGACGGCAAAATGGACGGATGGGATCGGGTTGATACATTGCCGCGCCAAGATCCCGATTTTCCCTACGCATACGTTCCACGCGATCAGGTGCCGCAATATTGGGAGATGGCGCAGCAATACACGTTTGCCGACCGTTTTTTTCAATCGAATACCGGACCGACGTTTCCGGCGCATCTCTATCTTATTTCGGGCCAGTCCGACTTCACGGCGAACAATCCGAACCATCTCGAGACGACGGAGTTCGCGTGGGGTTGCGACTCGCCGGTCGATGCGCGCGTCAGCATCATCAACGCCGAGGGCGAGGAAGAACCTGGGCCGTGGCCGTGCTTGAATTTTCCGACGCTCGCCGACACCGCGCTTTCTCAAGGAATCACGTGGCGCTATTACGCTCCCGGTCTCGAGAGTTTGGGAAACATCTGGTCCGCCTTTGATGCAATTCGCCACATTCGCTTCTCGCCGGAGTGGGGCAATGTCATCTCGCCCGAAACGAAAGTCCTAGAGGATGCCAAATCGGGGAATATGGCGGACATCACGTGGGTCGTGCCGAGCGCACAGAACTCCGACCATGCATTTCCGCCGAAAAAAATCGAGAGTGATATCTCGGTCCACAGCATCTACGGTCCCGAATGGGTGGCGTCGATCGTTAACGCGATTGGATCCGGACCGCTGTGGAGCAGCACCGCAATTTTCATCGTGTGGGACGATTGGGGCGGCTGGTACGATCACGTCGTCCCACCGCAACTCGATCGAATGGGCCTCGGCTTTCGCGTTCCGTTTATTCTGATCTCGCCGTATGCAAAGCATCACTACGTTTCGCACGTGCAACACGAGTTCGGAAGCTTAGTGAAATTCTCGGAAGTGACATTCGGCCTTCCGTCCCTGCACACGACCGACGAACGATCCGATGCGTTACGCGATTGTTTTGACTTCACGCAGGCGCCGTCGAAATTTCAAGTGATCCCTACGCTACGCCAAGCAGCATACTTTGAGGACCACACCGAGGAAGAACCGGCGGACAGCGATTATTAGCCGCTAGATTTTTCCGTGCTCACCGCAACCGGTTTCGGCGGTGTCAAAAAGAACGGCAAGGCCGCACGGTGAGTTGAACATGCGGCGGTTATCGTGCGGTACGCCCGGAACGAATGCGAAGTCTTGCTGCGTTCCGGAAGGATGCCTTGCGCGGATGTACGCGATGTAGTTCTTGCCGCGCGCGAAACGATACGGTCCCTGAGCCTCACCGCCGCACGTTCGATCGAGATCGCTCTCCTGCGGATTCGTATCAGCGGTTCCCAGCAAATACGTCACATGGCGACTCACGTAGCGCCGTTCGAGCGCGCTCGCGGTTCCGGTTACGTACGGGGGTGCGCCGGCCAAACCGTAGCGCCATTGATCGAAATCGGCGCAGTTCTTTTGCGGCACGGGACGCGTGTCATCAAAATAAAAATACGATGACGGGTTCGCAACAATCAAATGAACCGGCACGGCGGCGCCAGGGTCCAGGCCGCGCGCTTTTCCGACAACCGCATAGCGCTGAACGATTTGGCCGCCGGCGGAATGCCCCGCAAGCACGATCTCTTTCATCGCGGGAAATCGCGATCGATCGGACAGCCGCGCGATCATCGCATCGAAGACGTCGTAGGAACTGATCGGAGCCGGGGCAGTTGCCGGTGAGCCTCCGGGCCACTTCCCATCCCACCGCAGCGTCGCGGCCGCAACGTCCTGGCCCGCGATATCGCTTGCTTCGACGAACTGTGGCGAGAGCACGATCGTATTGGCCGCGCCGGCGTGCGCGACGGCGTGCATCCCTGTATCGAAATAGTAGTCCGCATCGCGAAGCACGCCGTGCACGATGATCAACGCGCGCGTAGCGGTCCGGCTCCCATCCAACGAATCATTGCCGAAGTATCGCGCGACACCGGTCCCGGCCGGCGTCGTTACCGTAAATTGACGATCGGCGAGGCGCCCCGAATTCTCCGGCTGCGGCGTCTCGGTCGGAACGGGCATCGCCAGAAGTCCGGCGAGCAAAACGGCGATCGCTCTTAGCATTCAGAAAGCTTTATTGAAGGCCGTTTCGACTCCCGTCCGCCGGGCATACGCAAGCCATGGACAAAGACGACGACGAACGCAACGTCGACGCTCAACTCGATGAAGAACAGACGCGCCTTGAGCGGCTGCGGGAACGTCCCCTGATCGAGAACCACTCGAACAACGCCCGGGTCGAACCGCGCTCGTCCGGCGACCCGCGCTCGGCGCCTCCCGGAGGACCGCTGGGCACAGCAGGCGAGGCCACGGCCGCCACCGCGGTCACCGAGCCGGCGAAGGGTACTGAGGGAACGGCCATCCCGGGTGAGGAACCCGGGGCCTAGAAAAACGCGTTCTCTCCTTCGAGGTACCATGAGAGGTCTGCTCGGGATTTTTTGTCTCCTGAGCCTGCTCTACGGATGTAGCGGCGGGGGCTATTTGCCATACGCGCCGCACGCGCTCGATCCGCAGCAGTTGCAAACGCTTTCGGTTGACGCGTCGAGTTCGCACGGCGTGCCGGCGGGGCTGGTGCGCGCGGTCATTATGGCGGAGTCCGCGGGCGATCCCTCTGCAATCAGCCTCGTCGGAGCGCAGGGCCTCATGCAACTGATGCCCGGCACGTCCTCGCGCTGTGGTGTCGTCAATCCGTTCGATCCGAACGAAAACGTCGATTGCGGCAGCGCGTATCTCAAGCAATTGCTGGACCGGTATCATGGCAACGTGACGCTCGCGGTTGCGGCGTACAATGCCGGTCCCGGCGCTGTGGACAAGTACCATGGTGTGCCGCCATATCCCGAAACGCGTGCTTACGTGACACGCGTTATCTCGGCATACCGGAGCTATTAGCGTAGCGCGCGGCCAGATGGCGACGCTCAGCGAACGTCAGCCGGTTCCGCGCGTGTCGGTCTCGGCCTGGCGCCTCCCGATCCTCGACACCTATCTCGTGCGCGAAATGATCGGGCCGTTTCTATTTGCTTTCCTGGCGTTTCTGTTGTTCTGGGGCCTGAATATCTTTTTCTTGGCCGCGGATTACATCATCAACCAGCACGCCCCGTTCTTTCTCGCGCTTCGCTTCGTCATATTTCGCATTCCGCAAGCCATTCCGATGGCGTTTCCGTTCGCATGCCTCTTTGCCGCGCTTCTGTCCATGGGCCGGGTGATGGGCGACAACGAGGTTACGGCCATGAGGACCTCGGGGATCACCGTTTGGCGGATTGCGATTACGCCGCTGCTCTTCGGCTTCGCGATGTTCTTGGTTGCTTACGCCATGAACGAGTACGTCGCTCCAAGCTCGGTCGATCTTTCAACGCGTACGTTTTACCAAATCATCTATCACACCGACGCACTGCCGGTGGAACCGCAATTTTTCCGGAAAGACCCGGACACCGGGAAACGTCTTTTACGTTACTCAAGTAGCACCCGACAACAAGACCATGCAGGGCGTGCAAATCTTCAAGCCGGCGCGATTCGGTCCGTGGACGGAGACGTTGCAAGCCAAGAGCGCCAACGTCGCAGAAAGCGCGCTCGTTTTGCATGATGTCATCGACACCCGGTACAATGCCGACGGATACATGACGAGCCAACAGCACGTGAAAGACATGACGATCGGGTTGCCTCTTGCAGAAACGGCGGCGCAATTTATGAGCAGTGTCAATTCCGACCCTTGGACGATGTCGAGCAAGTCGCTCTCGACTGCGGTGAAAGCCGATCAGGCGCAAGGCATCGGCGGGAGCGCCCTCGGCGGACTGGAGATCAGCCTCGCCAACAAACTCGCATGGCCGTTTGCGTGCTTTATTAGTGTGCTGCTGGCGTTTCCGCTGGCGCTCCGTTTCGGAAAACGCGGTCGCACGCTCGGCATCGCAATGGCCATTCTCTTGTTTTTCGTTTACTATCTGATGACTTCAGCGGCTGCCGCATTCGGTCGCAATGGGACGATCAATCCATTTCTTGCGGCATGGCTTCCAAACATCATCATTGGCGGCATCGGTCTCGCCTTACTCTGGCTGGAAGAACACTAACGCGTGAAACTGGGACCACTCGATCATCGCGGCTGTGCCGCGATCGCCTGCCTTGTTGCGTTCGTCTGCGGATATGCTACCGGCTTCTGCCGCGTCGCTGCAGAGCGATGATGCACGCGCGCTCGCGCTGCTGAATGGACAAACCTGTGCCCAGCGTGAGGCTCGCGCGTATGACACCATGGTTGCGCAAAACGCACCGCCGCCAATGTTCGCGCCGCCGACGACCTCGCCATCGCCCGGAACGAGCCCAACACCGCTGGCTACGCCCACCTTCGGCGCACTGCCGAATTGCACGACGACCCTCTATGCGACGCCACGACCGCAAGGCAGCGCTTCACCGACTCCTCCTCCCATTCCGACCGCAACACCCGCCACGTACGACGAAAACGCACCCGTCTTTGTCGAGCGCGGCGGCGCAACACCGCCGCCGATTACGCCTGCCGGCGAAGAACCGCCCTCGCCCTCACCCGCACCGAGCGGCGTGCCGACATTGCCGCCCAACCACATCGCAATTTTGGCGGACACCGTTTCCGGAAACACGAATCCGGGCCAGCCCGGTGATGCCGAGGGAAACGTTCACATCCTCTTCCAGCAAGACGAAATCGTCGGCGACCACGCGCACTACGACGGTCTACGTACCGTAACGGTGACGGGGCATCCGTTCATCTACGATCACGCGCGTAATTCCGTGCTGCAGGGCGACACGATCGTTTTCGATACGATCGATCAAACAGCGCAGCTGTCGAACGGGCACGGGACCAGCGCACAAGGCTTGGAACACGGCCTCGTTCACTTCAACGCCAACGATTTGCACACCGACGCCGACGGCATCGGTCACGGTAAAGCGCCGTATGTAACCACGTGCGAAAACGCGCGCAGCGGCTACCATATGACCGGCAAGAACATGGACGTCTATCCCGGCGACAAGATCGTCATTTACAAAGCGATTCTGTGGCTCGGAGCGGCGGCGATTTTCTTCTTGCCGAAAGTCGTGATTCCGTTGCGCACGGTCGACAACGAAGCGCAGCGCCCGACGTACTTTCCCGACGTCGGATACGATCAATACGAAGGCTACTGGATCAAGACGCGTCTCACATTCGGCAAGGACCAGTACTACTACGGCTACTACCGCGTAAATTTCTTCACGAAGGTCGGGCTTGGCTTAGGTTACGTCGGCTTCTATCAGAAGAAGAACGGCCGGCGCAGTGCGAGCGCGGATATTTATGGTATTCACGATCGGCGCCAGCAAGCGTCGACGTACACCTTGTCGCTTCAGGAGATCGAGAACTTTTCCCAATCACTGCGAGGCAATTTCGGCTACAACTATCAATCGAACTATGGCCCGTTCACGAATCTGCCGCCGAACACCAGCTTCACGAGTTCGATAGCGCATCAGTCGCTGCACGCGTCGCAGAACTACGGGTTCAGCCGAAGCGCCGTCGGTAACCAATCGAGCAGCAACACGTTCTCGTTCACCGACAACCGGCAGCTAACCACGGAACTGAGTCAGGCCGTCAATTTCAATCTTTCGAGCAGCCAATCGAACTACGGCGGAAACAGCTCGTCGAACTCGTCGGCGACCTTCGATTCGCTGACCCATCTTACGACCCGGGCCGCCGACTATCAGATGACGATCGACAAGACGTTCGCGCAGCAACCATACGGCGTAAATAAACTGCCCGAATTTCAAGTTCGGCCGTACAACTTCTTTCCGCATTTCGTCATGCCGGTCTCGGCACAGCTTACCGCCGGTGAGTATAGCGAGCCATCAAACGCGTTCTCGACGCAGCGAGCCAACATGGCGTTCGTGTTGGGGCCGGAGATCGCAAAGATCTTCGGGAGCGACTTCCAAGGCACGGTCAACGTCAATCAATACGCCTACGGCACGGGCGATTTGAAAGCGTCGATTCAGCAAGTGCTGAACTTGACGACCCCGATCGGGAACCATTGGGTCAACACGATTTCGTACAACGAGAACAACTACAATGGACCGCCATTCGTGCCGTTCCAGTATCTGGACAATCAACCGAACCAAAATCTGAAGAATGCGCAAGATCTGGTCCGCGTCTACAACGGTGACACCTACACTGCGTCGTTCGGCTTCTCGACGAATTTCGATGGACAGGCGCAGCCGGTGAGCTATCAGCTGACCGCGCGCCCGTCCCAACGCTCGATCTTATTGCTCGGCGGATCGTTTGCTCCGGGAATCGGACAAGGCTTTGCCACCACCAACGCGCAGTTCGCGATGCCGTTCGGTCACGACGCGCAATTACAGATGGTGACCGACATCGACTGGAAGAATCACGCCCGTCTCGAGAACAAAGTACTTTACTACACGAAGACGATCGGCGACTGCTACCAGGTACAAGCCCTCTACAACGAAGCGCAAAAGCTGATAACGGTCTCCATCAATCTGCTTGCGTTCCCATCAAAGACCGCTACCTTCAACGTCGGTCAGAGCGGCCCACTCATCCCGACCACGTTCAATTTCTAAATTATTGGGGCGTATCGCAGGCCGGGTGTGCACAGGCGCAGGCTTCGCCTTCGATTCCGTCCTCGTCGGCGTTTCGGCACGAGTCGCTGCAGTATGCTGAGCCCGTCGTTGGACCCATGAGCGTGCAGCGGCAAATATCGTGCGCGCAAGCGGTGAGTTCTTGAGTATCGGTAACGTCGCTGATCATAGGGGCACTATACCCAGGAGGCGCCGCTCACAAGTCCGGCTTGGTCGTATCCTCTCCGCGCTGCGCGAGCGCCGAGTTGACAACGTCGAGCGCTCGCGTCAATTGCGAGTCTTTGCCGGGTGTCCCAAAGACCGCATGATCGTTTTCGCTGACGATGACGTTTGGTTGAATACCATGCCCATTGATATCGTGGTGCAGCGGCGTATAGTAACGGCCGGTCGTGATTTTTATCGCAGAACCGTCGGCGAAACCGGTTACGCTTTGCACCACGCCCTTGCCGAACGTCTTCGTACCGATCAATACGGCAGTACCCGATTCTTGTAAGGCTGCAGCGGTAATTTCCGACGCCGATGCGCTGTATCCGTTCACCAGCACCGCAACCGGCTTCGGTGGAATCGCGGTATTGTCGGCTTCAAACGTATCGACTTCGCCGCCATTCGACTCGATGGAAACGATGGGGCCGCTCTCGATGAACTGCGACGATACCGCAAGCGCCGTGCCGACTCGGCCACCGCCGTCGTTGCGCAAATCGAGGACGTAGGCGCGCGCACCGGCCGTTTCGCTGCGGCTGATTGCGGTGCGAAATTCTTTTGGCGTTGCGTCACCAAATGCCGCGATGTATATGTACGCCACGCTGTTGGGCAGCATCGAGAAGTAGACGGTCGGCGGCTGGACTTGCGCGCGCGTCAGCGTCACGTCTTGTGGTTCGGAATGCGGGTGAACGATCACGACACGTACGGCGGTTCCACTCGTGCCCAAAAGGTATTTGCGCCCCTGCGGAACCGTAAATCCGAGCGTCGAATGTCCGTCGATCGTTTTAATATCGTCGCCGCTCTTCATGCCGGCGCGATCGGCGGGCGTGTCGGGGACGACGAAGAACGCGCGCAGATACTTCGTAGCGGGATCGCTGTCCATCAGAATACCGATGCCCGATAATTTCGTCGGGTCGAGGATCTCGTCGAACGCGCGATATTCTTTGCTCGTGAAGTACGTCGTGTAGCGATCGCGGGCTGCCGCAGTCATCGCTTTGACGCCGATCGCGACCGCCGCGTCGGGTGCAATTTTTCCGGTGGCTACGGCAGCATCGACTTCGCGCGACGCAGCCTCTGCCGCGTCTTTTGCATCCACGCTGCCGGAGACCGAAGGCAATTCGGCATGCATGTCGCCGTGCGCATGGAGATATGCCGTAAGCGCCGCTCGCTCCGATTGCAGCATCGTTGCCGGAGCAAGCTTGCGATAGAACGTGTTCAACAGCAACGTAGCGCTTTGACGCACGACGTACTCCTGAGACGGAGCAACCTGCGGCGCGGCACCGGCCAAGCCCGACGATAAAACCAGCGCGAGTGTAAAGGCAGCGTAGCGTACCATGGGCTGATTGTACGGCACACGCTGATGCGTGGCTATCAAACCCGCCTCAACGTCCGCTCAAAAACACGCGCTGACTGTCAACTAAATGTTACGGAGTAAACACTCATGGTGAGTTGGCGATCTCGCCCGCAGATGTCGCAATCGAATCCGCACCTTGATCGCTGGGATGCGTCCCGATCGAGAGCGTGATGGGCTGAGTGAATGCTGCGAACGTATCGAGTGACGGAGAGGTGTAGGTCGTATCGGCTGCGCCGCTCGGATTTGCGCCGAGCGAATCGACAGGAAGTAAGTTGGACAACGGACCTTGCGCAACGAAGAAGTTGAAATTCCAGAACTCGGCGGGCGCGCCGGAAGGCGGCGTGGTCGGACTCGAACTTGGCGAGGCGCTGGGACTGCCGGAGGGCGACGGGGAAGCCGACGGCGATGCGGAAGCGCTCGAACTCGGGCTCGGCGACGGGGTGTTGTTGATGCCGAAAAAGAGATTGCGCTGAAAGATGACCGTGAATTCAGTATTTTGACCGTTGGTGTTCGGGTAGAACTGCAACTGTTGCTGTGTCGCTTGCAGCGCGATCAACTGCGGCGCCGTAAATCCCGGCGGACGATAGTACTGGTAAACCTGGGCGGTCGGATTGCCGGTCGCGCCGCTGACCAGGATTGCGAAATTGTAGCCGGCGTAGTTGGTTTGCGTTCCGTTCGCGCGGGGCGTCGTTCCGTCGCCCGACGTGTTGAACACGATCATATAGGAGTAGTTTTGGAAGTTGAACGGCTGCATGACGCGGAACTTCACGCTCATGTAACCAGAGGGCAAGCCCGACCCGTTCGTGCCGGGACGATCCGGCGTCACTTGCCGGCCGCACGCGGAAACGATGAGCGCCAGTACTAGAATCACAAAACCGAATCTACGAATCATGCTCTCCTCGATGCGCCTGCGTGGCCTTGGTATCGTTGGCGCTGCCGCGGTACTTCTCGCGTTGTCATTCCCAAGAACCGGGGCGGCATGGTGCGCGCCCCTTGGGGCAGCCGGGCTGTTCTGGGCGTGGGAAACGCCATCCTGGAAACGAGCCTTCGGCTTCGGATGGTTCGCCGGCTGGATCTTTTTTACGATCAGCTTCTGGTGGTGGAGCAACACGATCAAAGACGACGTCGGCGCCCTAGCATATGTGGCGGTCATCGCCGCCGCAGCGATCGAAGCGCTTGGCGATCGGCGCGGTCGGTATCCTGGCCGTTCTCGCGCGGCGCAGGGCCCCTGAAGCCTTCGTTCCGCTGGCCGCTTCGTGCGCGTTTGCGGCGGTCGAGTGGCTGCGCTCCATCGGTCCGCTCGGGGTGCCGTTTGCCCAACTGGGGACGACGCAATCCGGGACACCGCTCAAAGTGCTCGCCGCCTATATCGGCACGAGCGGTATCACGCTCGTCGTTTGCGTTCTCGGTTTCTATTTGATGGATTCGATCGTGCGAAATGCGTGGCGTCGTTTTGCAATCGTTATCGGGTGCGTCGTCGTCGCAACCGTCGTCGCGTGGATTGCGTGGCCGGCACGGCAGTTGCGGCCTCCGCAGATTCCCGTCGCGGCAATACAGGGCAACATTACGCAATCACTCAAGTGGCAGCCGGGCATGGCTGAAGAAGCGATCGCGCGGTATTCCGCCATGACGCGCGGTGCAGCGCAGTTTACGCCGCATCCGAGATTGATCGTCTGGCCGGAAACGGTCATTCCGCTCTTCGGACTCAACGAAAACCGGCAGTTACTCAACGATTTCACACAGCTTGCAAAGAGGACCGGAACGACGCTCGTGGTCGGAAGTGTTGAAGTGAGCCGCGGTAACGCGTACAATGCGCTGTTCTTTTTTACACCGGAGGGACTTCAAGCGACGTACGATAAGCGCCAGCTCGTGCCGTTCGCGGAAGACTTTCCGGGAAAGAACTTCTTGTGGTGGCTCCCCTACATCGGCGAATTGAACGGGAAATTTTCAGAGGGCTCCGCGGATGGCGTGTACCCGACGACGGCAGGTTTGCGCGTAGCGCCCCTCATCTGCTGGGAATCCGCATTCGGTGATCTTGCATACCGGCAGATTCGTAACGGTGCGCAGGTGTTGCTGATCACGACCGACGACGCATGGTTCGGGACAACGTCTGGACCATACCAACACGCGCAAATCGCACAGATGCGCGCAATTGAAGCTGGTGAATATGTCGTGCGCGCCGCGGCAACCGGCATAAGCGGAATCATTGCTCCGGACGGGACCTGGACTGCGTATGCGCCGCTCGAAGAACAAACCATCGCTGCGGGTATGATCGGGCCGCCGGCGGGCTCGATCTTTTCACACATCGGACCGAACGATATCTTTTTCGCGATGACGTTCATCTACGTTGCGCTCGTTGCAATCCCGTGGAGTCGGCGTGCGGCGTAAGATCAAATGGACGGCGATCGCCTGGATCGCGGGTATCGCACTGGTTGTCTATGTCACGATCGAAGTGATACTCGCGGGCCGTGGCACGCCGCCGATTCCACCTAGCTCGCAAACGATCGATTTGCGTGGTGGACATGTCCAAGGCAATCGCATCACGAGCAAATCATGGAGCTTCGATTACACGCACGCGCAACTCTCACCGGATGGCACCGTCGGAACGGTCGATGGCGTACGCCACGGCATCGTCTTTCGCAAAGGCAAACCCTATCTGCGTATTTCTGCTGAACACATCAGTGTGAATACGCAAACGCTCGACTTCACCGCGATCGGAAAGGTTCACGTCGAGCGCATCAATGATCCGCAAAGCCGGTCATTCGACACCGATCTCGTCATCTGGACCAACAATGCGAAATTACTTCACATGGATCATCCAAGCTATCTCCACAGTGGCGATCAAACGCTGAAGCTGGAGAACGTCACGATCAATTTCGATACCGACCAAATCCAATTTGGAAGAATCAACGGCTCCGCGATCATCGAAAAGTAACGCTCACTGAGGCAGGCGCATCCTCTTCACTTGAAGTGCCTGCTCGGTCCGCCGATACAGAGAACATGTCGCTATTCCGCGTTCTGTTTAGCTGCGGGCTCCTGGCCATTGTGGCCGGGTGTGGCCATGTCTCCAGGCCGGTTGCTGCGGCATCCCTACCGCCCCTGATGATCGACGATCGCGGGATCACCATGCCGCTCGAACAGGCCGTGACGAAGATCGCCTACCGCCCGTGGCTGCCTCAGGGGCAGATTTTGAAGTTCGCGGTCATCCCGCCTCTGGGGGATGTCGATACGCCCGCGCATCGAGGCGTCGGTATCGAATACGTGGCGATGCACCAGCCAATGCTCCTGTCGGAGTGGCCGAAGCAGAACTTCACGTTGCTCTTTTTGCACAATCAAGACATCACGCTTACGCCGTGCGCGATTGCACATTATAAAACCGACGGCGTCGCTTGGACGACGCGCGGCCGGCTCGCCATGACGCTGCAACCTGACGGCAGCGTCGACCCCAAGGTCGTAGAAAATGAAGCGCGACGGCTCATCGCCGCCGGCGCTTGCAAATAGTTCCTACTCCGAGGGACCTTCGTCTTCGAGCTTTTTCTTGGCTTCAGCGATCAATTTCTTGACCTTCTGACCGCCTTTGTGCCCGATTTCTTCGTAAAAGTCGGGTCCGTACTTATCCTTAACGACTTTCCCGCCTTTTTGGCCGATCGACTCGTAGAACTCGACGCCGTGACGGTCTCGAGTTGCTTTGCCACCCTTACGTCCTATTTCTTCATAGAAAGTAGAACCGTAACGGTCGCGTACGGTGTCGCCACCTTTCTTACCAGCTTCACGAACGGACATCTCCTTTCGTTCGTCCGCGTCGCTGTGTTTCTTATCAGCCATAACTCCCGAAAGTCGCTATATAGCGATGAGCGCCTTAGTAACTGCTATGACGACGACCCCGTCTTCCGCTTGGGTTTCTGTCCGCCTTTTTGGCCGATGACTTCATAGAACGACGGTCCGTACTTGGTCTTGGTGGCTTCACCACCCTTACGTCCTATCTCTTCATAAAATTCGGTGCCATACTTGGCTTTCACGCGTTCGCCACCACGCCGGCCGGCTTCGCGAACGCTCATCCCGCCCTGCGGGTCCTCTTGCATCGCCATAGTTAGCTCACTTCACCTCGAACGAAAAGGATACAACCGTACTGTTACCCATCCGACCGCTCGGTAAACCCCGGATTTTTCGAGCATGATCGAGACGATTTTACGGGGTGGCTCGATCATCGACGGGACGGGACGGCCGCGGTTTACGACCGACATTGCAATCAATGGCGATCGCATCGCGTTAATCGGTGATTTACGCGATCGCGATGCGCGTCGGCGAATCGATTGCCGGGGAGACGTGATTGCTCCGGGGTTCATCGATGCTTGTTCCCATACCGACGCCGGTTGGCTCACGCTTCCGCAATCTCCATCAAAGATTCTTCAAGGTGTAACGACCGAAGTGACTGGACATTGCGGGAACTCCTTGCTGCGCGACGTGCCGGAATGGGGGAATGCTACCGCATGCTTTGACGCTCTGCGTGCGAGCGGCCTTGGCCCAAACGGCAGTGTTTTCGCTGGGTACAACGACGCATTGACTACGGAAAATGCCCTAGGCCTCGTGCGCGAAGCGTGCGAAGCGGGCGCGATCGGCGTTAGTTTCGATCTCGGTTCGACGCCGCTTGCCGACGCGATCGCGGCAATGGGAACGGCGCGCGCTGCCGGAGCGCCGCGAGCGTCGGTCCATATCCGTGACGACGGTCGCGATGTGGTGAACGCCGTTGATGAAGCGATCGATTGCGCACGACGCGCCGGCGTCGCGCTGCACATTTCGCATCATCGCGTGCAGCATAAGAAGAACTCGGGGCTCATGGAACGCACGCTCGAGCGGATCGATCGCGCACGCACCCAGGGTGACGAGGTCACGTGCGATCTCTACCCATACGTGTCAACGTCGCTCCCGCTTTCCGAGCTTCTGCTTCCGTCGAACGGATCGCGCAACGATCGTTCCGCGCTACTCAACGATCCCGCAGCCGCGGCAGTTGTTGCGATGGAGCTACAAGCACGTCTTGGTGACGCATGGCACGACATCGAGCTCGCCGAAGTCGGCAGCGAACGTCTCATGGCGTGGTGCGGCATGCGTATCGATGACATCGCAAACGCGTGGCGCCTCTCTCCTGCTCGAACCGTGGTCGAACTCATTCGGCAAGAAGGCGATCGGGCGCGCGCGTTTTATTTTTCACTCGATGAAGATGACGTTGCGCTTCTCTTGAGCGCTGGCTTTACGCTGGTCGGCAGCGATTCAGCGGCATGCTCGTTGCACAATCACACGTTCGGCAACCCGCATCCTCGCGCATTTGGAACGTTTCCTCGCGTCATCGGGCGCTTCGTCCGGCAACGTCGCACGATCCCGCTCGAGGTAGCGATTCACCGCATGACGGACGCGGCAGCGCGCGCTTTTGACCTTGATAGACGCGGTGAAATCGCCGTCGGCAACTACGCGGATCTGTGCGTCTTCGATGAATCGGCGTTCGTCGACACTGCGACGTACGACCGTGCGGTATCGTTGCCCGTGGGGTTGAAAGCCGTATTCGTCAACGGCGAGGCCGTCGTATCGGACGGTAGCGTGGCGAACATCCTGCCAGGCCGGTTTTTGCGCGGAGGACGATGATGCTATTTGGTGCGATTACGCTGAGTTTACAGTTGCAGCGAACGAGTTTCGATTTGCTCGATGGTTTAAATATCGAAGTCGCCGTGCACAACACGGCAAAGACGCCCGCGACCGTCCGGTTTCCGGCGCCCACGGAATACGAAATCGACGTCGTGCGCGGCGATGACGTCATCTGGAGTTCCATGCTGCCGGCACCGCCGCACCGAGAGACTATGCCGTCGCACGTGAAAGACTTTGTACCGGGACCCACCGTGCTCGCGATCTACATCTGGAACGAAACGACCAAAGACAATCGGAGCCTTGCTCCCGGCCAATATACGATTCGCGCGCGCCTGCTCGGCGAAACCATCGCACCACAAGCATCGCTACGCGTGCGGTTCACGGATCCGACGCCGGTGCACGGCCTGAGTGCATTACACGCCGGCGACGAAGTGACCATTGCCGGTCAGCTGGATTCGGCGAAACAGCAACTTACCGATTCTACCGGAAGCATCCGCCTCTCGAAGAAGCTTCTGGGTGCGCCCGACGCAACGATCGCAGTTCGTGGATACACGACGACGCTGCCCGACGGCACGATGGTCTTCTACGTGCAACGGTGGGCGCCGCTGAGCGCGTAAAATGGAGTTCTTACGGTTTTCCGATCTCGAATGCCACTACGGTGCCCGGGAGATTTTCAGCGGCGCTTCCGGCGTTCTGCAGGACGGCGAAAAAATTGCACTCGTCGGCCCCAACGGCGCCGGAAAGTCATCGCTGTTGCGTCTGCTCGCCGGTGTGGAAACACCCTTTGGCGGCACGATCGTTCGCGCACGAGACGCACGCCTCGGCTATCTCGCGCAAGGCGTCGCTGACGAAACCGAAGCCACGCTGCAACAACTGATCGATGCTGCACTCGCGCGTGTGCCGGACGAAGAATGGGGACTGAAAAAGAAACGTTTACGTACGATGCTCGACGCGTTCGGTTTCTCGACGGCCGACTACGAGCGCCCGCTGCGTGAGTTTTCCGGCGGACAGCGCGCCAAAGCAGCACTTGCGCACCTGCTCATCGACGAGCCCGACTATTTGATCCTCGACGAGCCGACGAACCATCTAGATATTTCAACCGTCCGATGGCTCGAATCGTTCATCGCGTCGGATCGCCGCCCGTACATCATCGTCTCACACGATCGCTACTTCATCGACCGCGTTGCGACGCAAATATGGGAACTCGATCGCGCGCGCCTATCGCCATATGCGCCGGAGCGGCCGGCCTATAGCGGATACGTGCGCCAGCGCGACATTCGTGCCGCCGAGGCGCGTGAGGCATACGCCACGTTCATTCAAGAACGCGACAAAGCGCGCGCAATCGTTGCCGGTCTCCGCGCAACGCATACCTCGAGCGACTACAGTCAAGTGCGCAGCCGTGAAAAGCAGCTGGCCCGCCTCGAGTCGCAGCAGCGCGCAGCGGAACCTGCCACGGCACGTAAAGCTATATCCGTGCGGCTCGATGCCACCAGGCGTGCAACATCCGGATTCGCATTCGAGGCGAAGGGATTGACGAAGTCGTATGCATCGAGACTTTTCGATGACGTCGGCATCGAACTCGAACAACATGCGCGCTTGGCGATCGTGGGACCGAACGGATCCGGCAAGTCTACTTTACTGAAGATTCTCGCCGGAGAGCTGCACGCCGACCACGGTACCGTGCGCTATAATCCGGCGGTAACACACGCGTACTTTGCACAGAACGCGCGGGATCAACTGGACGTTGACCGCACGGCCGTCGAAGAACTGCTCCATGCGGCACCAATCACACCCGAACAGGCGCGTTCTCTTCTCGGCCGTATGCGCATCTCGGGTGACGCGGCCGATAAACCGGTACGATCGTTCTCAGGAGGAGAACGGCGGCGCATCATGCTCGCACGTCTCATGGCGCGCGCCTCCGATGTTTTGCTCTTGGATGAGCCGACCAACGACTTGGACATGGAGAGCCGCGAGGCACTGGAAGAGGTGCTGAGCGACTATCCCGGCGCCATTGTTGTCGTTTCGCACGATCGCTATTTGCTCAATCGCCTTACCGAGCGCGTCCTTTGGATCGAAAACGGTGCATGGGGCGTGGCCGAGGGCGGTTACGACGCGTATGAAGCGGTCCAGCGCGAACGCGAAGCGGCTGCTCTTAGTCGCGACGACGCGCCGGCAAAAACACAAACCTCACGCATGACGCCCCTGAAAGTTCGCTCGCAACTCGCCGCACGCATTTCGCGCGCAGAACGCGATATCGAAAAGCTCGATGCACGAAAGGCCGAGATCGAAGCGCTCTTCGGCGACTCCCAGCTTTACGAAGACCGGCCCCGGGTCGCAGCACTGCAAGCGGAACTCGAATCCATCGCGGTTCGAAATACGGAACTGCTCGCGTCATGGGAAAAGGCGCTCGAAGAATTGGAGTCTCTCGAATAACCGCGGGTGCCATAGGCTTTTCACGTGAACCGGACGTCGCTACGCGGCGTATTCGAGACTGTGATGCCGATGAAAGCCCTCGTTATTCTTGCGCTTACCGTTGCCGTCAGTGCGTGTTCTTCCGGAAGGTCCGCTGAACCGGCGATTCCGCTTGTATCGCAAGCGGCTGTTCCACGCATACCGGCGGTAGGCTTCCGAATCAAGGTTCCGTTCGATAGAAAGCAGACGCAAAATCGCCGTTTGAACCCGCAATACGTTTCGCCTGCGACGCAGTCAATCCAGATCACCGTCAATCCGGGGCCCGATCACAAGACGATCGAGGCCGATCTGTCGGCGAGCAACCCAAACTGCACGGTACCTCAGGCAATATCGTACCTCACGTGCACGGTGCCGCTGTCGCTTTCAGCCGGCTCATATACCGCAAATTTCGTCACGTACGATAAACCAGGTGGAACCAACGGCGGCGGCAAGACGCTTTCGCAGACAAACGGTTTTCCGTTCACCGTAACAGCGAACAATTCGAATCAAGTCAGCGTGGCGTTGGGCGGCATTCCCTCGACGCTTCGTGTCGCGGCCACCCTCGCAAGTCAACAACACGTTCTTTCGCCCGCGGGCAGCGCCGATTTAGGCATCGTCGGAATCCGTCCGCAGACGTTGACCGCCTTTGCACTGGACGCCGACGGAGATATCATCGTGGGCCCCGGCTCTCCGGCGGTTTCCGCTACAAGTTCCGATCCTTCTGCGATTGCCGTAACTCAGCCGAATGCTTCGTCCCCGAATACAGTCGGTGTACGCGTCTTGCAGTTCAACAGCTCACCCGTCGCGTTGACGTTTTCCGCGAAGCCATCGGGATCCAGTGGTTCAAACGCCATAGCGTTGACGCAAATGACGCAAACGCTTCCCGAACTCTTCGTCGGCAGCGATGCTACCGATCACGCCGTGAACGCGTTTGCCGACCTTGCTAACAGTGCGCCGATCGCGGTGCCGCAAGACGACATCACGCTGCCAACAGGCGCTGGTAACATCCTATCCATGGCTGCTGATACGCAAGGGAATATTTGGGTCGACGATCTCAACGACGGCAAAGTCTATGCCATCGCGCCCGGAGCCTCCACACCGATCGCGGGCGATACGATCGATCTCCACACCGACTATGCTCCGGGCATCGCGTTCGACAAGCGAGGAGCGCTCTACATCCTCGATCAAGCGACACAAACGATCTCGCAGTATACACCGGGAAATAGTACGCCGAATTTCAGCATCACGGACAGTCCGACCCTGGCGATCGGGCAGGCCTTGACGTACGACCCGATTCGAGACGTTCTCTGGGTCTCAAATGCACCGAATACGCCGTCGAGTGCAACCGCATACGATCCCATTCAACGCGCGCGCGTGGTTGCCGACAGCTTTCAAACGAACAGTCCGCTCGGGATTGCGATCGATCTCAACGATGACGTGTGGACCCTCAATTATCCGGCCGAAACCGCTACGGGCTATGCCAAAAGCAACGGAACGTGGAATGCGGTGGGAACGATACCAGCGATTCCCGGCGCGCTGCAAAACATAGCGGTCGATCCTTTCGGCAACCTCATATTCACAAAAACAACCGGCGGGTTCATTGCATATCGTACGAATAGCACAACGCCGTTGTACGACGCCGACTTTGCAACACTCTCGAGCTCGGAAGGCACCGCATTCGTCCCGTAAGAGCCTAAAATCAGCCCGGCGACGGAAGCCTCTTGAATAGGTGCATGCGGAGCGTGGAATACTGAGAGTATGAATACACGGTTGACGCTCGCCGCCTTTGCGCTGTTGATGGTTACGAATTTGTCCCCGTCGCACGCCGTAGCTGCAACGGTCACCGCCCCACCGGTTACCGGTGACTTCATCGCAGCCGGCGGCGGAGCCGGCAGTTTCTCCATCGTTCGCGCGTTCGACAGCATGATCGGCGCAACGGCGGATCAGAGCGAACAACATACGCTCGCGGCCAAATTCGGATCGCAGAACGCAGACCAGTTCGTCGCGGTGTTCGACTTTGCCGTAAGTGACGGTTGGAAACGCGCCGGTGAAAACAACGTTTCGATTCCAAGCGATACGTCACTCACTGGAGCGACGCTTGCAAACGCGCTGGTCGATCTTGGCACGAGCAACGGGAAATTCAACAGCGGCCACTTGTTCGACCAACTGTTCACGCCGAAGGTCAGCGCGCAGATTGCCGGCGACGTCGCGGCGAAATTCGGAAACGACGCAATGATGTCGTTCTATCGCGTCGCCGATCAGTTCTTTACCGATGTAAAGCGGGCGCTCTCGAGCGGCTAAGCCGGCGCAAGCATCGCGTAGATGCTGCTCGTGCGATCGCGCAAGTGTCCGAGGTTGCCGTCGTTCTCGATCACGTAGTCGGCAAGCAGACGAGCTTGCCCGGGATCGATCTGCGCAGCCATGCGCGCACGAATGTGCATCTCGTCGATCCGGTCGCGCTGCGCGACGCGTTTGATGCGATCATCCTCCGGCGCGACGACGAGAATCGATTTGTCGACCAGCTCACCATAGCCGGTTTCAAAGAGCAACGGTACCACGTGAACGACGAGTTGGTTCGGCCTGGCATGTTTCTCGCGTTCTTGCGCGAGCCGGCGAACAAAGGGATGGACGATCGAATTCAACCGCTCGCGCGCCAGCGGATCGTGAAAAACGATCTCTGCGAGCGCGACGCGGTCGAGATTTCCGTTACGCACGACCTGCGGCCAGACCCGGGCGATGGCCATCAGCCCATCGCTATGCGGTGCCACCGCATCCCGGGCCAGCACGTCGGTATCAACGATGAACGCGCCAAGCTCCTCGAAAATGCGCGCGACCTCGCTCTTTCCCGAACCAATTCCACCGGTTAATCCGACCCGCATCGCCCGGTCTTCTCCGCGACGCGTTCGGACGCCCGTACGTCTACGATGAGCAGCGTTTCACCAGTGGCAGCAACACGGGTGTAACGCCCGATTCCACGCGCTGCGTCGCAGACTCCGTTTGCGAAAGACTTCCCTCAACGGGCGGCGCCGGCATAGGTTGGGACAGACGTTGATTCGGTGCCGCCGTTCCAGGTGAGGGCGCCGATTTACCGGCCGAATCGCCATCGTCCAAAGCCGCGTCTCCGCTGTTGCCGGAAGATGCCTCACCCAAGGCACCGTGCATGCCGTCGCCGCGACCGAGCAACTCATTCATCGCGACGGTTTCGCTGATCCCCGAAATAACGTTCAGCGAGACCGCCTGTCGATCGGCAACGGCTTGCAGATGCGCACGAGCCGATTCTAATTCGATTCGCTCTTGCGGATCCTTGAGGCTGACCTTCGAGAGTTCATTGAGGTCTTGGTTTACCCGCACCCATGTCTGCGCGACCTTTCCTTCGAGCTGGCTCAATCGGAATTGATCCATATCGAGCAACGCGCTCGAACGCGCGGCCCGAGCGAAATCCATATCGTCCATCACTCGCCCGCTCGTGCCGATCAAATGATCGGTTGCCATCAATCCGAAGACGGCCGGCGCAATCTGTTCGCGCAGCGCCGTGCAGAGCGGCGTGGATTTCGTCGTAATGATCAGTGGAAGCGGAGACGGGGCGGTGGCCGGTACTCCGGTCGAAAGAACGGCGGCGAGCGCCACAACGATCATCTCTACACACCTCGCAAAACAAAACGAGGCGCAGCAATGCTACGCCTCGTTTTCGTTCGTGGATGACCGGAACCGTCCTGGCACCGGCTCAGAGGTGAACGGACTATTGAACGCCGACGGCGTCGCCGATCGTTCCGAGTCCCACTTCTTCGTCGAGCGCGAGCGCTTCGATCTCTTCAGGAGGCACGTCGGCCACGTGTTGGATCGATGCTGTGATGCGACGCGTCGCGTTGTTGATCGTCAACAGCGTCACTTCGACGTCTTGACCAGGGCTGAACTGTGCGTTCGGATCGAACTCACCCTTCGGCACCATAGCCAGAATGCCGGGAACGATTTCGACGAGCAAGTAATTCGGCGTCACTTTGACGACTTGCGCCGTCAGTTTGTTGGTTTCATACAGCTTGTCGGCATGCTCATCCCACGGATCCGGCAACGCGTGCTTCAGTGACAGGCTGACTTTCTTCGCGTCCGCATCGAATTTCATGATTTCGACCTGGACGATGTCGCCGATCTTCACCACTTCCGAAGGGTGCTTGATACGGGCATAGCTGAGTTCGCTGTTGTGAATCAAGCCATCGATGCCGCCGAGATCGACGAATGCACCGAAGTCCGCCAGACGCACGACGACGCCTTCGCGGATTTGCCCGACTTCCAGCGTGTCGAGTAACTCTTGCTTCTTGGCCTGGAGTTCTTCTTCTAGAACCAGACGTTGCGAGAGCACGACGCGATGACGCTTGTGATCGAGGTCGATCACTTTGAGACGGAGTTTTTGTCCGACGAGTTCGTCGAGATTGCCCACCGGCTGGCGGCGAATCTGCGATGCGGGCACGAAGCCGCGCATCCCAAGGTCGACGAGAACGCCGCCCTTGACGACTTGGGTGACGGTCGCTTCGATTACTTCGTCGCGATCGTGCGCTTCGATAACCTTTTCCCATGTCTTGAGCGCGCGGGCGCGACGCTCCGACAGGAAGAGCGTTCCGTCCATGTCGTCGATGCGGTGAATCATCACCTCGAGGGTGTCACCGACTTTGAGGGCTTTGGGGTCGACCGCCAGCGAAAGCTCACGGAACGGAAGAACGCCTTCGGATTTCCCGCCGACGTCGACAAGAAGTTCGTCCTTGTCTTTTTGGACGATCATACCGTTGAGAACTTGTCCCTCGTCCAAAACTTTGAGCGACTCTTCGTAGAGACGCTGTTCGAGCGCGAGTTGATCTTCCTCAATGTTAGCGGGGGCGATTTCAGTCGTAGAGATGTTGAAGTTCCTACCTTACCTATTTTTTAATTTGCGGACTAACGCTGACAGCTTCGGCACCACCACGTTCCGCGTTGCGCGATTACCGTTCTCACGATAGATTTCCCACAACGAGGGCAGGGCTCACCGGATTTTCCGTACACCGCGAGGACGTTTTGAAAGCCCCCTTGGAGTCCGTCTGCATCCACGTAGTCGTCAACGCTCGATCCGCGCAGATCGACGGCGCGTTTGAGAACATCGACGATGGCGTGATACAACCGGCGAATCGCTGGTTTGGTCAACGCTTTGGACGGCTTGCCGGGTCGAATCCCGGCCGCCCATAACGCCTCGCATGCATAGATGTTGCCGATGCCTGCGATGCGCCGTTGATCAAGGAGTAAAGCCTTGACCGGCGTCGTCCGCCCCGCAAGCATACCGATAAAGCCTTCCGGTGTAAAGCCTGAAGAAAGTGGCTCAATACCGAGACTTTTGTCCCATTGCTCGCCTGGTTCCACGAGACGCATACGGCCGAAAGTCCGCAAATCCGCGAAGCTCAGCCGCGTTTCATCCGTATAATACAACACGATATGGGTGCCTTTGGATTCGGGGCCGTCGGCCGGACCGGCCACAAGGCGACCGGTCATTCGTAAGCTTGTTACGAGCGTTCGCCCGGATTTCAACGCGAGCAGAACGTACTTTCCCCGGCGCCCGGCACCCACGATTTGCTCTCCTCGCAGTGTCTGCGCGAAGTCAATACCGGGCGGCGCAACGGCCATTTTAGGGAGGCGAATCTCCACCGACTCGATCGTTTTCCCGACGACCGCGTTTGCTAGTCCACGCGATATCGTCTCTACTTCGGGAAGCTCGGGCACGAGCGCAGCATATTAGCTCTGCTGCATCAGGTCAAGTACAACCGTCTTTCCGGCGACCGGCGTAACCGAGCCGCGGAAATTCTGAGAACCGCCGAAGCCGGTGATCACATGCAAATCGGTATGCAGCGACGCAAAGCAATAGGTACCGTCGATGTTAACTGTTGTTTGAATTTCTTCACTTGGCGACGATGCAACTACCGTTGCAGCTTGCCGCTGCGTCGGGTCGAGCAACATCGCTACGATCAAAGCGGGATCGGCGTTGACGCGTCCGCAGACCGCCCCGCCGTTTTGCGGATTGGCCACATTTTCCGTAGCCAACGCATATGTGGGTGCCGCAATCAGTACACCGAGCACGATTGCGACCATAGACAAACGTTTCATATGCGCATAACGCCCTGCGTACGCAAATCGTGACGCAATTAGAAAACGCACGGCTCGTTCCACTTCAGTCCTGTAAATTTTAGGTATGGTTGTGTCGTGTCAAAGACCCCCGCCGCAGTAAAAACGCCGCTGCCGCCGCGCTCCCAACTGGTTCCATATCCACGATAGATACATTGAATCGCGACCTGCGCAGGCTCGGACGCTCCGTCCTGTTTCAGGCGTATGTTCGACACTGTACCGACAGGCCGATCACCGATCTGTGCGACTTCAGTCCCAATTTGATAGTACAAATGATCGGCCGCACTGAAAAAGGCGCGTTCCGGCGCGCTGCAGATCGTCCTGCCGTCTACCCCAAATGCAATCGTCGATCGGCGAACACCGATCGATAATTGATGTGGACCGTCGTTGAGAAAGATACCGGTATCACGATAGACGAGTTGTCCGTGAGGTAAGGTCCAAGTCAGCGCGATTTCGTCGCGATAGCGATATTTTTTCCAGCGCATCAGCTCGAGTTGAACGAAGGCGCTGCTCCTGACCGGAATCAACAACAGCCAGTTGGAGTAAAACAATCCGCGGTTTGCCGTCGCTCGCGGTAGCGTGAACGTGGCGGCCAATGAAAAATCACGTCGCAGCGTACCGCCGACGTCCAAGTCCGATTGACCGTTCAAGGCAGTCTTCTGGGCGTAGGTTTTCGTTGAAGATCGATCCATATCCGGATTGAGAATCGGGATCGCGCACGTGAAGGGACCATCGCGATGTACGGTACGTGCGCCTGCAGACGGTGCGACGGACACGAACAATGCAAGCGCGAGCATGAACGAACCTCCGCGTCCCCGCATCGTCGTTCTCTAGAGATGCGCGAGCGTTACGCCTGGGACAATACCGTCGGCCTTCGCTTCGCCTGCGGGGAGCTCGATGACGTATTTCGCAACGCCTTGCCTGCGCGGAATCTTATCATCGGCAGTATCGAGCGGCACGACTGGAACGCTCGCAGCAACGCTGCGTACTTTGCCGTCGGCATCCGCAAACACCATATCGAGCGGCACCAGGGTGTCTTTCATCCAAAACTCAACAGCTTGATCGGTGGGGAAGACGAAAACCATACCGGTATGTGGTGGCAAGCTGCTTACGCTCATCAGGCCGCGCTCGCGTTCGTCTTCCGTGTCGGCAACCTGCAATCGCAGCGTCGCCCTCGGCGCGTGCACGGCGATAACCGGGAGCACCTGAGGCGATGGAGTTGCGAGCGCAATCAGGCTCGCCAAGACCAAATCAAACATCGTGCATCGCCTCCACGTCGTACCAGTTGCTTCCCGTTTTTACCGTCACTTCCAGCGGTACCGAGAGTGCAATCGCGCCTTCCATTTCCGTGCGCACCAGATGGGCAGCATCGTGAAGGTGGTCGCGATGCACTTCGAAGATCAGTTCGTCGTGAATCTGAAGCAGCATCGTGGCGTCACGGCTCGAATCGTGCAATGCACGATCGATCTTGACCATCGCGAGCTTCATGAGATCGGCGGCACTGCCTTGTAACGGCGCGTTCGTCGCTTCGCGTTCCGCGGCCGAGCGCAACATGTAGTTGCTGGACGTCAGTGCGGGCATGTATCTGCGCCGCCCCAAGATCGTCGAGACATATCCGTTGCGCCGCCCTTCTTCCAACGTACGCTCAATATAGTCGCGAACTGATGGAAACCGCGCGAAGTACGCGGTCGTGATTTCTCGCGCTTCCGCTCTTCCGATCTCCAAGCGCTGCGCCAAGCCAAAGTCCGACATCCCGTACAACAACCCGAAGTTCACGCTCTTGGCCATGCGGCGTTGATTGCCGTCGACCGATTCGCCGGCGCCCACGTTGAAGATTTGGCGTGCGGTGAAATCGTGAATGTCTTGACCTTCTTCAAAAGCCGTGCGCATGGCTTCATCGCCGGAAAGATGCGCCATCAGCCGCAGTTCGATTTGGCTATAGTCGGCAGCAAGCAAGACGTACTCGTCGTTCTTTGCGACGAATGCGCGGCGTATGCGCCGTCCGAGATCGCCGCGCACGGGAATATTCTGCAGGTTCGGGTTCGTCGACGAAAGGCGGCCCGTCGCCGTTGCAGTCTGGTTGAACACCGTATGAAGACGCTTGTCACGCGGGTCGACGAGTTGTGGGATCACGTCGACATACGTGTTCTTAAGTTTGGTCACTTCGCGCCACTCGAGCACGAGCGCGCAGATCGGATAGTCGCGCGCGAGGCCCTGCAGGACTTCCACTCCGGTCGCCCACCCGGTCTTATTTTTCTTGCCGCCGGGAATCTGCAACTTCCCGAAGAGGACGTTTCCCAATTGCATGGGTGACCCGATGTTGAACTCTTCACCGGCGAAATCGAAGATATGCTTCTGAAGCCGGGTCACGGCTGCGTCGATTTCATCGCCGATCACGCGGAGTTCGCGCGGGTCGATCGCAACGCCGGCGGCCTCGAGTTTCGCAAGGATCGGTGCGAGCGGCACTTCGACGTCTTCAAACAATGCCCGTTGATCGCGTGCTTCCAATTCGACGATCGCCTTTTGTGCAATCTGCAGCGTTGCATCCGCATGCGCGGCGGCATCGTCCGGCACGCCGGCGTGCAGAATTTCCGCTGCCGCGTCGCCGATGTCGGCGAACGTCCGCGATGGATTCAACAAATGCGCCGCAATCATCGCGTCGCTCTCGAATCGCTCGTGCGCGATGCCGGCTGCGCGCAACACATGCGTTGCGCGCTTTGCATCGTATGCGCACACACGTGCAACGTCACGCAACGCCGCAGCGAGGCCTTCGCGCACTTCGGTATGTGTCAGGGCCGAACGTAAAAACGATATGCCCGTTCCGGAAGCGCCGGCCACACCGATCTCGTCACCGCGCACAACGATCGCAAGCTCTTCGCCCTTGGCCAGCTCACGCAGTTCCGCGCCGAGCTTTTTGAATTCGGGCGGATCAACCGATGCAATGTACGACCGGTAACGGCCTTGCAGCTTGGTCTCGGCATCGAAGAGCGGCAGATCGTCGACGGGCGGCTGAATTTTTGCAAGCAGCGTCTTGAATTCGAGCTCTGCATAGAGCCGATAAAGTTCACCGTCGGGCGGGGTGGCGTAGGCGCACTCTTTCCAGTCGAGCGTCAACTCGAGATCGCGTCGAATGGTCGAAACGTCACGAAAGGTTTGTGCGGCCGCACCGTGTTCTTCGATGAGCTTCTGCAACTTCGCCGAACCCGCGAGCGCCGGATTCGCAATCAGCGCATCCAGCGAACCGGCCGCTTTGACGAGCTTGATCGCCGTCTTTTCGCCGACGCCGGGAATGCCGGGCAAATTATCCGATGGATCACCTTTGAGGCCGCGGTAGTCGGGCAATTGCCGGGGCTGCAGTTCGAAACGCTCGACGACAGCCGCCGGATCGTAACGGCCGAGATCGGTAATACCGCGGCGTGTCGTAAGAACGGTCGTCTTTTCGTCGACGATCTGCAGGAGATCGAGGTCACCCGTGACGACCAGCGTCTGCTCTCCAGCCTCCTCGGCTTGGCGCGCGAGCGTCGCGATTACGTCGTCGGCTTCTTGTCCCTCGATCTCGACGATCGGAATTTTGTGAACGCCGAGCACCTGACGCACAAGTGTAAATTGACTGCGTAGATCGTCGGGCATCGCGTCACGTTGCGCCTTGTATTGATCGTACAACGCAACGCGTGCGGTGGGTTTGCCCTTATCGAAGGCGGCGATGACATGCGTCGGCTTCTCGTCGGCAATCAGCTTGTTCAGCATCATCGTGAAACCGTAAGCCGCATTGATCGGCATGCCTCGCGTCGTCGTGAGCGGAGGCAGCGCGAAGAAGGCTCGATAGACGAGCCCATAGGTGTCGAGGAGCATGAGGCGCGCGGGCATCTACTGCACCACGACCGTCGACGACGCCGCAGTAACCCGGCCGTCGTCCGAAATTTTCAGCACCGACAACGTATACCGTCCACGCGCGAGCGGAAGTTGCACCGAAATCGGTGCGCCCTCGTCACGCATGACATCCCAGGAAACCGCTTGGGTCTGCGCCTGCGCCAGCGTGAGATCTTGCGGCGCGGTTCCGCGCCGTTCGAATCCGATGACCTGCGCGTGTTCGCCGCGTGAATCGACCCACGGATGCCACGTCTGTCCGGCGGGCGCGCTTACTTCGGTTGCCGCCAGTCCAACGGCGAGCAGCGACGGCGCGGTATCGAACAGCGCGCTACCGGACGGAGCGCCGCGGCTCACGCGCACGACGACGGTACCCGGTCCCGGGCGGCTATCGCGCAACGCGATCGTCGTCGACGCGCCCGGAGAAAAATCGGTGTGGTCGAGCGCAAGTGGTACGAATTGGGGCCGGCCCGGAGCATCGAGGCTCAGAGGAACGCTCGTCCATTCAATGGCGCCGTCGTGTACGAACGCCGCGCCGACTCGCAGATCGCCCGGCGCATCGTTCACTTTGAAATGCGCGCTTGCCGCACCACCTTGCATCGAAAGAACGTCGGCGACCGTTCCCGCCGCGCTTTCCAGCGTAACGAAAGCGTCGCCCTGCGCACCGGGAAGTGACGCATCGGCTCGCAGATCGTCGCCCGCATGATACACGTTACGGTCCAGTGAGACGTGAGCGTTCGCGCTTCCAGCGTTCGAGGAATCCTGCGTCGCTTGCGACACGACATCGACTTGCCCCGCATCTTGCGCCGTCTGCCCATCGTCCACGACGCTTGTCATCACCAAATTCGTTCCGAGCTCGGGCGCATTGAACGTACCGTGCGCGTGACCGTTGCTGTCGAGGTGCAATGTCTGCTGCTGCGTCGATGGACCATGGGACATCTCGGCCAAGACGGTACCACCGGCCAATGGTTTTCCGCTGCCGACTTCGTTCACGTAGACGTCGAAGTTGACCGGCGTTCCGATCGTCTGTTCTTCGTGATCGAGCTGCAGACGCACCGCGACATGCGCGGTCGGCACGACGATGCGCGTGTCGGCCGTCGCGCCGCCCGACGTCACTTCAACGCCGTACGTCGAGGCAAGCCCGTCAGTCGGATGCGCAATCATTACGGTGGCGTGACCATTGCTATCGGCTTGAACCGTGGAATCAAGCCACTTCGCCGTACCCCACGGGGTGCTCGATGGCGAGTATCCGACGAAGACGTGCGGTGAGCGCACGACGCGAATCTGCAGTGGAACATTGGGGCGCGAAGCCGTTATCTGCACCGGCACATTGGCATCCGGATCGCAGGATGAATCACACGCGGCCGACGCATCGAGAATCAATCCGTTGCCGTTGGCATCGACATGGACCGTCGCACCGCCGACTCCTCCATCGACTTGCGCAAGCACCGCATAGTCACCGGCGGCCGCGTTTTGCGGAACGGTGAGTGTTGCGTTGAAGGCGCCTGCGCCATCCAACGGCGCTTGGGCCTGAGCGGAAAGCGTTCCGCCGAGTCGCATCGACACCGTCGCAATGCCGCCGGCGGCGTGAAGCGTCCCATCCTTGCGCGTGCGCGCAAATCCGATCACATGCATCGTTTCGCCCGCATGCGCGACCGCAGTATCGGTGCGCACTCCGACGATCGTATTGGGAAGCGGCGCTTGTGGAAGAAGCGATGTAAATGCCCAACTGCTTCCCCATTGCGCAAGGGCAAAAATCGGTCGCGGCATGCGCGTCCACCGCACGATTCCATGCATGTCGGTCTCTCGATCGACAAACGAGGAACCGGAAAGAAGTGAGACGCGCATTCGCGACAAGGCGCGCCCCGTGCCGAGATCAGCGCCGTAGATCAGCAATTCGCCGGGCGTTTCTTTTGTGATGAGTCCGACGCGCGTGCGATTGATCCACACCTGTTCGCCGACGTTTCCCCGGCGTGCCTCGACGACGAAAAACCCTTCGCGATCGCCGAGCGGCATCGAGACGACGTTCGATTGAAATTGATATCCGCCCGGAGGCGTATAGTGAAACGACGCGACGGCTCGCCGTCCGCGTGTATCGATTGCGCGCGGGCGCGCGTTCGATCCGGCAGTAAGGACGTCGCCCGGATCAACGGCGTACACCGAAAAGTCGACCGGCGCGCTTGAATAGGTGTCTAAACGAACCGTGGGCGGTTTCCACGGGACGTTTGAATCGCTTGCGAAGAGGGCAAAGTAGGCGTCGAGTTTGTGCAAGTCGACGATAGGACGTGCAGCTGTAGCGGGTGCGACGAAAATCACAAGGACGAGCACCGTCGCTAGTACGGAACGGATCAGGAACATCGGCTACGCGCCCTTCGACCCAGAGCAGGGCAGCACCCCGCCGCCGGGTAACGACGATTTTGCCGTTTTTTCCGTTTCTTAAAGAGAAACGGGGTGCCCGGCGCCCGCTTGACCTAGGATTGGATCGACACCACATGACAACCGCAGCACGGGCCATTGCGCTCGCAACATTTCTGCTCGCAATGACGCTCCCTGCGTTCGCCGCGACACCTGCCCCCGCAAGAACCGCGCATCCCGTCGTCGTTCCGACACCGCGGCTGCCGACGCGAAAGCTTCACACGGAATTCGTCGTCGAGGTGAACGGCAAAGGACAAGTAGTGAAGGTGAAATCGGGCAAGCGCAGCGACGTGCCTTCGTTCGACGCGCAGACGTATGGTAACGTGCTGCAAATGTGGATTCGCCATCCCGACGGCTCCGCAGAAGTGGGCCTCTATAAGGTAACCTACGACTACAATCCGTCGACGAAAAAAGTGCATCGTGAGGTAGCGCTGATGAAATCCGGCGGTGACTGGGGCAACGAGCAAGGCGCAGCGTTGCAAATGATGGACATCGCCAACAAAGAAGCGCACGGAGAGAAACTTCCGCCGCTCGATAAAATCGTTGGCTCGCCGTCGCCGCATCCCTAAGGCACCCCTGCCGCCGTTTCTCCTCGACGACGGGGGACCGGCGCGTAGCTGCTTTGGAAAAGATGCCTATCCATCCGAAGCACATGCGCGCTCGGTGATGTTGATGAACGGCATGGCAGACGTACTGTCCGTCTATCAATGCCGGCATTGTGCGATGTGGCACCTTACCCGGCGCAAGCAATGATATAGTAACGCTGATGCGCTTCGTAAGCTTTGTTGCGGCGGATGGTCGCGTGCACCCCGGCGTCCTCGAGGGCGACCTGATCCGGCGGATACAGACGCCCACGCTTTTTGACTATATCGCCCTTGCCCCGCACGAGCGTATCGCCTATCATTCCGGCGATGACCTCGCCCCGTTGCACGGTGCAGCGCTCGATGCGCCGGTCCGCCCTTCGCGCAACGTCTTCTGCGTCGGCCGCAATTACTTAGAACACGCCAAGGAAGGCGCGCGCGTGGCGGGACGCGAGTTGAAGCTTCCGGATGTACCGACGTTCTTTACCAAAGCGCCTACCGCTATTTGCGGGCCGGACGCTTCATTGAATCTGAGCGCATCGCTCTCCCAGCAATATGATTTCGAGGCGGAGCTTGCAGTCGTTATCGGCGCACGCTGCAAAGACGTCGCGCCGGCCGACGCTCATTCCGTCATCTTCGGGTACACGTGCTTCAACGACGTAACGGCTCGCGATCTCCAGCGCGCGCACGTGCAGTGGTTCAAAGGAAAAAGCCTCGACGACACCGCGCCGATAGGCCCATGGATCGTCTCCGCCGACGAAATCAGCGACGCGCAGAATCTCGATATCGCGTTTCGCTTGAACGGCACGGAAAAACAACGTGCAACCACCGCAAGCATGATCTTCGACATCCCTCGCATCATCGCCGAACTTTCGAAAGGCATGACGCTTCTTCCGGGGGATGTCATAGCAACGGGCACTCCCGAAGGCGTCGGATTCGCGCGCACGCCGCCCGAATTTTTGCGCAACGGCGACGTGATGGAAGTCGAGATTTCGAAAATCGGCATTTTGCGCAACACGGTTACGATCGCCTAGGTGCCCAGCCTTGCGCTAACGCTCTGCATCCTCGCATCGATCGGCTGGATATCGGTCGGCGTTCTCGCGTTACTTTCACCAGCTCGGCTCGCGCGCAGTTACGGCATTCCGGTGCGCGAGGCGAGCGCGGTGGCGTACGTGCGCGCAACCGGCGTCCGCGATCTCATTCTTGGTCTGGCCTTGGCGGCAAACGCGTTTTCGCACAACATGCCGGCCTTGATCGTGCTCTGCACCGGCGGCGCCATTTTGGCCGTAGCAGATTTTTGCATCGCATTCATCGCTTCCGGACGCCGTATGCACAGCGAGCATGGCGCGCACATCGGTAGCGCAATCGGATTTGCTGTCCTCATCGTCTTGCTGCTTCACCGTTAGCGGGGGTTCGTTTGCGGCGCAGGGAAGATCGCGCCATGATCGTTGCGGTTCCTCGTGAGACCGCTCCGGAGCGGCGCGTTGCGCTGGTTCCAGAAACGGTGACACGGCTTACAAAGACGGGCATAACTGTCCGTGTGCAACGCGGTGCGGGGGTCGCGGCCGCGTTTCCCGATGAACTCTATGCGCAGGCCGGAGCGTCGTTCGCCGACGATCCGGCCTCACTTGTTTCCGGCGCCGACGTGCTGGTCAACGTCGGGCGCCCGAGTGATGAATTGTTGACTGCCTTGGGCGGCGGCACGACCGTGATCGGTTTCTTCAACCCGTTGGGCGATCCCGCGTTCGTTGAGCGTCTCGCGAAGAGCGGAGCAACCGCCCTTGCAATGGAGATGATTCCACGAATTACCCGGGCGCAGTCGATGGACGCACTCTCCTCGCAAAGCAATATAGCAGGATACAAAGCCGTGCTGCTTGCAGCGGCCGCGCTGCCGAAGTTCTTTCCGATGCTGACCACAGCGGCCGGAACGATACCGCCGGCAAAGGCGCTCGTTCTCGGTGCGGGTGTTGCGGGTCTGCAAGCGATTGCAACCGCGCGTCGCTTGGGTGCCGTCGTGAGCGGATACGATGTTCGCGCCGCCGTGCGCGAACAAGTGCAGTCACTGGGCGCAACATTCTTGGAGTTCGATCTGGGCGCGGATGCCGAGGCGGCCGGGGGATATGCGAAGGAGCTCACTCCCGAACAACAAGAGCGCCAGCGCGCATGGATGGTAGAACAGATCGGCGCAAACGACGTTGTGATCACGACGGCGCTCGTGCCCGGGCGCCGCGCGCCGATACTTGTGAGCACAGCCGCCGTTGCAGCAATGAAACCCGGTTCGGTCATCGTCGATCTCGCCGCCGAGGCAGGAGGCAATTGCGAATTGACGCGCGCGAACGAGACGGTCACGTCGGCGAACGGCGTTTCGATCATCGGTGCGACGAATTTGCCGTCGTCGATGCCGCACAACGCGAGCCAGTTGTTTTCGCGCAACGTCTTCGCACTGCTCTCACCCTTTGTGAAGGAGGGCGTTCTCGTCCTCGATCGCGAGGATGAAATCGTCAAAGGCGCGTGCGTTGCACGTGATGGTAAAGCGCTCGTAGGAGGTGCGTCTTGACCGAGGTCAGCCACTTGTTGAGTTTGTTGACCGTCCTCGTACTGGCGGTCTTCGTCGGCTTCGAAGTGATTTCGAAGGTGCCGACGACCTTGCACACGCCGCTGATGTCGGCGACCAATGCCATCCACGGCATCGTTCTCGCCGGCGCAATGGTGGTCGTCGCCGCGCTCTTCGGCGTCTCGGGAAATAACGCAGCGCTGACGGTGCTCGCGATTGCAGCCGTCACGCTAGGGGCGATCAACGTCTTCGGTGGTTTTGCCGTGACGGAACGCATGCTGCAGATGTTCCGGCGTAAAGAGGGCCGCAAATGAACGTCGCGATTGCGCTCGCGGACCTCGTGGCGATCGGACTCTTTATTCTTGGGTTGCATTTCCTGAACGCCCCGCCGACCGCGCGACTGGGTAACCGCCTCGCCGCGATCGGCATGTTGATTGCGCTCATCGGCATTCTGGTGCAGACGCTCGGGATCGGTTGGTGGGCGATCGCGATCGGCGTCGTGATCGGAGCGACGGTGGGAATCGTTGCCGCCCTTCGCGTGAAAATGACGGCCATGCCGCAGATGGTCGCGCTGTACAACGGTGCCGGCGGCGGTGCGGCCGCCCTGATCTCGACCGTCGAATACTACGTCTACCTTTCCAACGGATCGGCGTTCGATCCGGTGATTTCCACGTCGCTCGTGCTGTCGGCGATTATCGGTTGCCTCAGCTTCGCCGGATCGATCATCGCGTTTTTGAAACTGCAAGAGGTCATGACCGGGCGGCCGATTACGTACGCCGGACAACAGATCGTCAATGGCATCGTTGCGCTTGCGATCGTTGCGATCGGCGCGTGGTTCATCGCCACCGCGGGCGGCGTGCCGGCGTGGGCGTTTCCACTGTTACTGCTTGCAGCATTGATTCTTGGCGTGCTGTTCGTTCTTCCGATCGGCGGCGCCGATATGCCGGTCGTGATTTCGCTCTTGAACTCATTCACGGGCGTCGCCGTCGCGATTACCGGATTCGAAATCGACTCGACGCTGCTCATTATCTGCGGTGCACTCGTCGGCGCAAGCGGAACGATCCTGACCGTCGACATGGGAAAAGCGATGAACCGGCCGCTGACCAACGTCTTGTTCGGCGCGTTTGGCGCCGCGGGCGGCAGCGAACCCGCGGCTGGGAGCGGCGGTCCCCAAAACGTGCGCAGCGTCAATGCCGACGACGTCGCGGTTATGCTCGCATACGCAAGCAAAGTGATGTTCGTTCCCGGGCTACGGTATGGCCGTCGCGCAAGCGCAGCACAGTGTCAAAGCGCTCGCAGACCAGTTGGAAAAGCGCGGCGTAAAAGTGTTGTACGCGATCCATCCGGTTGCGGGGCGGATGCCGGGACATATGAACGTGTTGCTGGCAGAATCAAACGTGCCGTACGAACAGCTTCTCGATATGGAAGATGCCAATCCGGAGTTTCCGACAACCGACGTCGCACTCGTCATCGGAGCGAACGACGTCACGAACCCAGCAGCCCGAAACGTTCAAAGCTCGCCGATTTACGGCATGCCGATTCTCGACGTTGACAAAGCGTCGAACGTTATCGTACTGAAACGATCGATGCGTTCGGGATTCGCCGGAATCGATAATCCGCTCTACGAGATGCCGAACACGGCGATGCTCTTCGGCGACGCAAAGGCATCCGTCGACGGTCTCACTGCCGCAGTGAAATCACTGTAATTACGGCTCCTTCGCGCCTTCACACCTATTTGCGGCGAATCGACTACGGGGGACCACTCTCGGTTAGCCGGCAGACGCTCTACGCGCTGCACCGTGCACACCTTCTCGCCATACCATTCGAAAATCTCAGCGTGCAGGGCGGAGCGGTGCCGTCGCTCGACCTCGAATCGCTCTTTGAAAAAATCGTCACCGAGCGCCGCGGTGGATGGTGCTACGAAATGAATGCGCTCTTCGCGTGGGTGCTTCGCGAACTTGGCTTCACAGTTACGTATCTCGCCGGTGCGGTGGCACGCGACAAACACGGGACGACTGCCGAGATGAACCATCTCACGCTTCTCGTCTCGCTCGACGGACCGTTTCTCGCAGACGTCGGTTTTGGCAACGGTTTTCTTACGCCGTTACCGCTTCGCGAGGGAACGCATAATGACGGCCGGTTCGACTTCCGGCTTACGCGCGAGGGAGACTGGTGGCGGTTCCACAACCACCGGCACGACGGGTCCACATATGATTTTGAGCTGACGCCGCGATCGCTCGACGATTTCACGGAGAAGGCGCGCGAGCTTTCGAGTGGCCCGCAATCGCTGTTTGCAACCAATCTTATTTGCGCCCGGCTCACCGACGACGGGGCCGCTCTTTTGACAAATGCACTTTTCAAGCAAATCGGCGCCAGTGAAATCCGAGAAGAGACGGCGCCTACGGCAAGCGCGCTACAGACGATACTGCGCGAAACGTTCGCGCTCAACGTCGAGGTGTCGCCTGAGCTCTGGGAGCGGGTATCGTCCCAACATCGCGCGATGTTACGCCGCCGGATTCGCGGCTTTTAAATCGCTCCTTCGGTGAGCGGTCGATTCGCGATGATTTCCAAGGCACCAAGATGGATCATTGTCTCTCCCGGGCCATGCGTCGAGTGCCAAAACCAATCATCGTCGAGATAATCGGAATGTAAGAATGGGTGCGTCAGACGCAGTTGCTTACTGCCACGCTCGTTTCTGCAGATCGGACGTCCACCCGTGCCGTCTTCCCACTCGGGCTGTCCTTGCCGTTGCAGTCGCAGGGTGCGAGCCGTTTCCATTGGCTCACCCGGCTGCAAGTACGATTTGAAAGAACGGATTTCATTGCAGATCGGATCTTGAAAGTACCAGTAGTTCACCCAGAATATGCCACGCGCGTTCTTCTCGCGCAAAGCTGCAGGATCGCAGGTGAAGATCGTACCGTATGCGTCGTTGCGCCACTGCTCGAACGAGCGCGACGGGGAGGTGCCACTGACGTCGAAGAAATAGCGCGTCTTTTCAAGCGACGATCCGAGCGTCAAGACCGCGCGAATACGCGCGAATTCTTCGTCGGTGATCGCTCCCTGCTGGGCAAGTTGATATACGCGCACGAGTGCATCCATGGCGATGGACGCACCGAGGCTGTGCGCGAGCACGATAACGCGATCGTAGACGTGTCCCCCATTGATTCGCGGAGAGATTGCTCGGATGATTGCGTCAACGGAGACTTGTAATATGCGATCGCGCAAATGGTAAAACCGCGAATCGTTCTCATCGCGCGTCGTGTAGATTTGCACATCTCCAAAGAGTCCCACGATAAAGTCGATCAAAATCGCCCGGCCGAGCGAGAACGAAATGAAGATCAACACGATCAGCGCGAGACCCCAAAAGCCAAGGCGTCCGTGTGGAAACTGCGCTACGGCCATCGCATAGATAAACGATATGCCTCCAATGACCAACACCGCGATCGCGATCGTCCGATGCCACAGTGCGTTGGAGTTATTTTTCAGTTCGCTGCGCTGCTGAACGATCTTCCAGGCCGCATTGAGCGCTTGCGAAACCAGAAAGGCACCGATCAGTCCGACGAAAAGCCAGATCCCAATCTTGATCGGCACGCCGCCCGGCGCATTGGCGTTTTGATTCAACGTCGTGAGTACGTCGCCGGCTGCGGTTTGCCGCAGAATGCCTGTGACATCCAGAATTCGTAGAAACGATTGCCATAGCGCAGTGAGCGACACAAAAAACAACCCGAACGACAGAGCGAGCGCCCCGCCAATGAACCCATAATCGAAGAACTGCTTTTGCCAAGTAGCGTGGTAACGCGCCGTCGTGTTCAACGGTACGAACACCACGCGTAACATCCACGCGACCACGCCCCACCACGTCGTGCGCCCTTTGTCTATGGCGCTCCAGTACGCTTCCATCACGTCGTAAAACGTGCTGCGCGGATTTGTTGGATCGTCGTTCACACGATGAACCCGGCTAATCGTCGGCATCGGTTCGTCGTCGCCCGGTTTGAGGACGTTCCCTGGATTGACGACGTCGATCACCCAGGACCCGGGACCGTCCACTTCACTGAGACGGCGCGCCAGGTCCCCCGCACACTCGTCCTGGAATTCGTAACGTGGGTGCGGTGCAACGCCGTGAATCACGACAAGCGCGACGCGCTCTCCCGTCACATCCTCCACGATGCGGCATTCCATGTCGGCAAGAACGCATTGGGCGAGAAGCCGCGTAGCCGGTCATTGTACGCATAGACGTAGTCGGCGTTGAAAAGATACAGGAGCGGTACGTCGGCGGCAACGATGCGAGCGATACGGGCGTACAGGGCCTTTCGCCGCCCTTGCGATGTTGCGCTGAGCGCAGCGCCTTCGAACGACTGAACCCGCGCGTCGCACCAGTGCATGTAGTTCGATGCCCCGTCACATGCGAGGACGAAGGAGTCATCGGGATCGGCGCCCATCGTGAAGGGCACGTATGCCATGTCGAATGTTCCGGTTGCAAGCGTTCCGGTTTTCGGCAAAAACAGTTGCGCGTTGCTGACACTCTTCACCGTCACGTCGATTCCGCGATCGCGCAACGCCGCTTGCACGTTGGTTGCAACCCGAACACCGGTCATCGATTCGGGAAATTGCACGTAGACCAAGCGCAGCACTTCCGCGCCTCGACGGCGCAGGCCGCCGGCGCCGCGAGGCCAACCCGCACGATCGAGCAACGCATCGGCGCTCCGGGGATCGTACGCCGGTTGCCGGATCGCGGGATCGAACGCCCACGAAAACTGCGGCTGCAGCATATCGGTTACGGGATACTGGCCAAGCGTGATCTTCGCGCTTATTGCCGGACGATCGATCGACATCGCAATCGCCCGGCGAACACGCACGTCGTCAAGCGGAGCCCGCGCGGTGTTGAATACGAGCGCTGCGACGACCGCGGTCGGCACACTGACGAATCGCACATGCGGGTTTCGTGCGACGATCTGCCGTTGCGACGGGGCTATCAAGTTCCAGTCGACGGAGCCGGATTGCAACGTGATGAGATTCGTCGACGGATCCGGAGCGATACGCACGTCGAGACCTGGAATTGCGGGTGTTCCCTTCCAATATCGTCGATTCGCGACGTACTGAAGCGAATCACCGCGATGCCATGCCACGAACGTGTACGGCCCGTCGCCAACCGTGGGAGCGGCATTGAACGGCGCTTGCGCAAGCGGCGCTTGGCTCTGCAGAACGTGTGCGGGCAAAACGAACTGCGCTGAGGTCCCGTACGAAAAATACGTGAGCGCCGCCGGGGCCCATGCCCGCTTCAAATGAAATATAACCGTGTGTGAATCCGGCGCGACCGCGCTCGCGATATCATCGTATCCCTCGTGCGAGCGCACCGGATTATTCGGATCGAGGATGGCGTGCAGCGTGAACAGCACATCCGCGCTCGTCACCGGCCGGCCATCGCTCCAGCGCACCTGCGGCCGCAGCCGGTAGGTTATCGTGTGCCCGTCGCTCGAGATGCCGCCGTTGGACAGAGTCGGAATCTCTTGCAGCAACGCGGGCACCGGACGTCCGTGTTCGTCCAAGTCGATGAACGGCTCAAAGCTCAGCCGGGCTACTTGCTGCTCGACCGAAGCGGCGTCGGGATGTCCAAAGAGCGGATTGAGCGTCGTAGGGTCGGTTGCCAGGTTGAAACGGAGCTTTTGCGGGCTCGCATTCGAACCCAAGCGTGGTCCACACGCACCCAAGAAAGCAAGCACTACCAGGCTCACCAGTCGCAGATTCATTGCGAACGGCGGTTCGCTCCGGCAGGTCCGCTCGCCCGCAGCACGGGGCCGCGAGGCTCCCCCGAACGGATTTTCATATAGAACCGCTTGCCCGAACAAATGTTGGGTGATATAGTCAGGTCGCCGAATATCTTTCGGGGAAAAGGCCGAACCTGTCGAATATGGTACTGCTGACGGATGAACTCGATGAGCTCGACGTCCAACTGCTCGAAGCCCTTCAGCGCAACGCACGCTCTACGTTTGCCGAGCTCGGCGCGCTTGTCGGGTTAAAGGCACCCGCCGTCCATGACCGCGTCAAGCGTCTGGAGCAGCGTGGTCACATCCGTGGATATTCCGCCCAGCTCGACGGCAAACGCCTCGGTTTAGAACTTGTCGCGTTCGTCAGTTGCTACACGACGCCGGACTGCCGTTACGACGACTTCACGAGAACGCTCAGCGAAATGCCGGAAGTGTGTGAAGTCCATTCCGTCGCCGGTGAGGAGACGTTCATGTGCAAAGTCGTCACGCGTTCAACGCAACATCTCGACGATCTCCTCGCGCGCTTGAAATCGACGACGGGTATGGCGCGTACAAAGACCACTATCGTCCTTACGACGCCGTTTGACCGCGGGGGCATCTCGATCTCTTCATGAGCATTGCATTCGAAAGAAACGTTCATCCGCTCGGCACGCACCGCGTAATAGAGCCGGCCGGCGCCACGCCGCAAAGCGCGTGGAAGCTGGACAATACACCCGTTGCTCTGGAGAACGAGATCCTTTGCGACGTCGAAGTGCTGAATATCGATTCTGCTTCCTTCAAGCAGATCTCCGACGCATGCGGCGGGGATGCAAAGAAGATTGAAGCGCACGTGATCGACGTTGTTCGCGAACGCGGCAAGCAACACAATCCGGTTACCGGCAGCGGCGGCATGTTCATCGGATACGTGTTGAAGGTCGGCGAAAAGCTTCGCGAAAAGATCGATTTGCAGCCTGGCGACCGCATCGCTTCGCTCGTATCGCTGACGCTGACGCCACTCACCATCGAAGCCGTCACGCGCGTCGATGTCGCGACGGGGCGCGTGTGGATTCGCGGTAAGGCGATTCTGTTCGAATCCGGACTGTGGGCAAAATTACCCGACGACATCGACGAGAACGTTGCGCTCGCGGTGCTCGACGTCGCCGGTGCGCCGGCTCAAGTGCAGCGCCTGTGCAAGCCGGGCCAAACCGTTGTCGTTATCGGCGCCGACGGAAAGAGCGGTATGCTCTCCTGCGCCCAAGCAAAAGCAAAGGTTGGCGAAACGGGCTGCGTCATCGGCGTAGCGCCGTGGGACGATACGCCTTCTGCGCGGCTGTTGCAAGATGCGCACCTCGTTGACCGGTTCATCGTGGCCGATGCGCGGAACGCACTTGAGATCAGCGAGAAGGTGCAGGCCGTTGCTCCCGAGCTCGCCGATATCGTCATCAACTGTGTCAACGTGCCAAACACCGAACTCGGTTCGATCCTGTGCACCAAAGACGATGGAATCGTCTATTTCTTCTCGATGTCCACGTCGTTTACCGCCGCAGCATTGGGCGCCGAAGGCGTTGGAAAAGACATCACGATGATCGTCGGCAACGGATATGCCAAGGGGCACGCCGGCACCGCGCTGCAGACGCTACGCGACAATCCGCACATTCACGAGTACTTCATGTCGAAGTACGCGAGCAAAGAGTAAAAGGCGAGGACCACATGATCGAGATCAAACACCTCAAACCTCCGGCCGGCGCCGAGCAGTTCGAATACAAGAACCTCAAGCAAGGCGAATTTTGGCGCCATATTCCGGCGTACAAAGAGATCGACGAAACGACCTTTCTCGATCATCTTTGGCAGCAGAAGAACGCGGTAAAAACACCGCAAGAGCTGCTCGACACGATCAAAGACATCTGCTCGCCGGAGTTTTTCGCCGACGTACAAGATGGATTCGCAAGGGCACCGATGGCCGTGCGCGTTTCGCCGTACGCAATGTCGCTGATCGATTGGAGCGATCCGGTCAACGACCCCATCCGCCGCCAATTCATTCCGCTCGCCTCTGCGTTGCTACCCGATCACCCGCGTCTTACACTCGACTCGCTGCACGAACAGGACGACTCGCCCGTTCCCGGACTCGTGCACCGGTACGTCGACAAAGCGCTCTTCCTTCCGCTGAACACATGCCCGGTGTATTGCCGGTTTTGCACGCGGAGTTACGCGATCGGCCCAGATACGGAGAACGTCGACAAAGTCTCGCTCGCAAAGACACCCAAGCAGTGGGAGGAAGCGTTCAAGTACATCGCCGAGCGTCCCGAGCTCGAGGACATCGTGATCTCGGGCGGTGACACGTATCAGTTGCCCGCGAAGAACATCGAATTAATCGGCAACGCGTTGCTTGACATTCCGCACGTGCGGCGCATGCGTTTCGCTACTAAAGGTCCGGCGATCATGCCGATGAAGATCCTCACCGACAAACCGTGGCTCGACGCGCTCACATCGATCGTGGACCGCGGGCGCAAAATGGGTAAGGACGTCGTGCTGCATACGCACTTCAATTCACCCGAAGAGATTACATGGATCACCGAGCGGGCGATGAACCTGCTCTTCGAGCGCGGCATCTTTACGCGCAACCAATCGGTGCTTATTCGCGGTGTGAACGATACCAAGGAACGCATGCACCGCCTCGTCAAGCGCCTCGAATACGTCAACGTGCACCCGTACTACGTGTACATGCACGACATGGTTAAAGGCGTCGAAGAGTTGCGCACGACGGTGCAGACGTCATGTGACATCGAGAAATTCGTTCGTGGAAGCACCGCGGGCTACAATACGCCGCTGTTCATCTGCGACGCTCCGGGCGGCGGCGGTAAACGCGATATTCATTCGTTCGAACACTACGATCGTGAGAACGGCATCGCGGTGTATGCGGCACCCAGCGTCAAAGCCGGCAAAGCCTTCGTGTACTTCGATCCCATCGACAAACTGTCGGCTGATGCGCAAGCGCGGTGGGCCGTCAAAGAGATTCAAGATCAAATGATACACGAGGCGATTCGAAAGGCCGGTATCGGCGACGAGCAACTCGTGCTGGCGTAGGGCCGCACTCTGCGCAGCCGCCGCGGGACGGGTCTGGGACGGCGAGGTGTTAGCATGGCGCAAGTTCGACTTGAACGGCCGTGGCTCGTTGGCCGCGGCGCTTCCGGGGGTACGCCATGCCAATTCTGCCACTGAACGAACCGGTCGTCATAGTGAACGTCATCAGCGGACGCTTGCTGGACGCCGACACAGGAACGATCAATGCCGACGGTACGAAAGTTCAGCTTTACGGACGCGGCGCGACGAATCAATTGCAGCGCCAATGGCGCCTCGTGAGCGCAGGCGGCACGAAATACTACATCGTTTGTGAGCGGAGCAAACGTTTCTTAGACGCCGATACGCAGACGATCGGACAAGACGGAACGAAGATGCAGTTGTATGGGACAGCGATTCCTGCGCCGGCAAATAGGCAATGGGATATAGAAGACGTCTCCAACGGCAGAGTGTACATCCGGAATGCCCAGAGCGGTCGTCTTCTCGATGCTGACACCGGTTCGCTCAATCGAGATGCTACGACCGTGCAGCTCTATGGAACTGATTGGTCGCCCTTGAACCGGCAATGGTACATTATGCGGTTGTCCGACTTCGAAGCGGCTCCTCCACTGCCTCACACGTTCCAGGACGCGCCGAAAAGCTTTGATCTTTTCATTGTCTCTCCGCTGAGCTTCGCCGGCGAATTCGCAGAATTCCAGACTGCAAAAGGCAATCACGCCATCGTATCCCATGTAGCGACTCTAACCGGAAACGCCAAAGGCCACGGCGGAATCGTCAATGACTTTACCGGAGCGGACGATGCTGAGCGCGTGAAGCGCGCGATAGAGTACGCATTTCGCGTATACCACGCAAAGTACGTTATGCTGGCAGGGGACGCCAGCGTGCTGCCCGCGCGTTACCGCTACACGCAGGAAGGCCCGACCGGCAAGTGGTGGGGCTGGCATGACGGAACATACAATCCGAGCGATCTTTACTACGCCAATCTCTACAATCACAGCGGACCGCATCCCATTCTCGACACCTGGGACGCAAATGCAAACAACAAGTACAACGAGCAGGAGTGGGTTCCCGAAGCGGCGCTTTCGTACAACCCGGATAACGTCGACGGCTATCCCGATATCGCGGTTGGTCGCATTCCTGCCCATACGGCCGTCGAACTGAGAACGTACTTGAAAAAAGTTATTGCGTATGAGAATAAAAGCGTGGTTTCGCCTGGAGCAAAAACGTTCGGATTTGCAGCGGACAACGGTTATCCAACCGGTGACCAAATGTGCGACGACATCGCCGCGTCAATTCCATCCGGCTACGCCTCGTCAATCAAGCGCGAGCTTTTTAACGCCAAACAAGGCGACACTTTGCTGCCCGGCTGGGAAATTGCAAGCAGCGGTGCCCTTCTCAATCTCCTTAATACGTGTTGGTTTGTTGGTTACGTAGGCCATGGTTCGAGCGGGGGATGGGACTTTTCGAGCGCGGACTTCGGATCGGTTCAAACGCTGAACAACTCATCAAACTTTCCAATCGTGTTCGCTGCAGCGTGCTCGACCGGAGAGTTTTTACCGAACCCTCCGTTTGGCCAGTATGAAGATCAACTCGGGTTTCGCTGGTTTTACTATTATACGGATTCGGCACCGGCACAGCAGATTGCGGAGCAAGATCAGAACGGTAACGTGATTCGATACGTCGTGAAACCTCTGCAAGTACCGACGCCGAGCGTATACGATCTTCCTTCGGCGACGAATCGTACGGTGGCGAGCGCGTGGCTTTTCAACGGCAGCGGCGGCGGAATTGCGTACATCGGCGAAGTCGTCGTGGCGGAGGACAATTTCGGAAGAGATTTCGCTAAGGAGTTTGTCGCTGCTCTCGGAGGAATGCTCCCGGTGCATACGCTTGGCGACATCTGGTTGAAAGCTCAGCAGCAATATTGGAACGACAACAAGACGGTGACGGATGTGCTCGGTTCGCCACGAATTTATTTGGGGATCATGACGCTCTTCGCCGATCCCTCATTGCGATTGCCGCCGCTGTGAGGTCTCGTAGGGCCGCACTCTGCGCAGCCAGAAAGGCCCGCTCATGAATGAGCGGGCTTTTCGTTTTGATCTCTTGATCGCGGTGGCGGCATTGTTAATCAGTTCCGTGGCGGCCGGTGCATCGGTCTATCAAACACGAGCGATTCAGGAACAGTATGACGCCGCGATTTGGCCATATCTGAGCATCGATAGCACAGAGTCCACAAACGGCGTAACGCTGGCGATAACAAACGACGGACTGGGACCCGCACTCGTTCGGTCGGCGCAGCTCTACGAAAATGGCCAACCGATCGGGTCTTGGCATCAGCTTTTCGCGGACGTCGCGCTCGACCGGCAAATGCCGTTGGGTAAAGTCAGGACATCGACCATGAGCTCGCTGGATGCATCCACAACGCTACGGCCAGGAGCAACAGAGACCATGATCACGGTCACGCTCGCACACAAGCTTCCGCCCGCCGTCCTTAGACGCCACGTCGTCACCATGGACTTGTGCTATTGCTCCTTGAACGATCATTGCTGGCTGCTTCATGCAACGCCCGGGAGAGCTACAGGGAATTATCCGCACACGACTTCGGATTGCACTAGCACAGCGCGCATTGATTCGTAGTCGTCTTTCGCCCGTACCGGCCGTATTGTCAGCTTCGTCACACGAACATCGACTGTCAACATAAATCACCCGAGAGTGGACCACCTGTGCTAGGGTGATCACCTCACTCTTCCGGCTTGGACCAGTTCGGATTTCGCGATGACCGTACCAAACGATGACCGTTTTCTTTCGCGTCGCGGAGTACTGACGTCGATCGGTATAACCGCCGCAGGAGGCTTCGCGGGCGCATTGATCGCCGGCTGTGCAGCACCCGGCACCGGCAACGGGAACGGTGTCCCGTCGGGCGCGCTCTCAGCGCCGGACGCTCTTGCAAAAGCATCAGCCGGCGGTCCCAAAGTTCTCCTCTCCACAAGCACCGTTCATAGCATCGAGGAGATCATTCAGGCGCAAGGGATGGTGCAGAACGGCGTGTTGTCGATCGAAATCGACCGCGACGACATACCGAACGTCACGATTCATGGCGTGCCTATTCTTCCATCGTTCGAAATCAACGGCACGTTGTACTTTCAGTGCCTGGGCGGAGACGACGTCATCATGAACGCGGACCTTGCCTTAAAGGCAAGCGAAACGCAGCGCTTCCTCGACGAGCTTCTGCGGAACAATATCGTGTTCCAAGCCTTTCACCAGCACTTCTACGACTTCGATCCACTCGTCTGGTTCATCCATTTTCGCGCACGCGGTGATGCTTTGACGATTGCACACGGCGTCAAGGCTGCACTGAACGTAACATCCACGCCGTTCCCTCAAGCGCCGCCTGCACATCCCACGACGCCGCTGCCTGCGGAGGAACTCGGCGATATCCTCGGCTCCAAACCGACTATCGGTGCGAACGGCGTTGTAAATTTCGACGTCGCCCGCGACGACCAAATCATCCTTGGCGGTACGCCGATAAACCCACATCTCAACGTCGCAACGTCTATCGCTTTTGAACCATACGGCGGAGGCCAAAATGCTGCGGCGGTTCCGGATTTCGGCATGATCTCGTCGGAAGTACAGCGTGTGATAGCGTTACAACGCTCGCATGCCTGGGATATCGGCTGTCTCTACAATCAAGAGACCGACGAATCGCCCCAACTTTTTTTCAGCCATACATTCAAAACGGGGAACTCGTTGACGTTGGCGCGGGAGATTCGAGCTGCGCTGAACCTCATGGACATGCAGTACGAAAGCGTCTGACCGTCATTTTCGAGCCTTCTAGTGCGTACCGCTCGCGGAGTCGTCGCCAAACGCCACCGCAGGGCAGTTAACGAAGAAACCGGCAGATTTTGTTTGCGCGGCGATCTCGCCGTAGTTCGTTAGTCGCGCTCGTTGCGGAGAGCCGACGACCATCACGTTCCACAATGGCGAATAACCGTTCTCAGCATACGCATGTGCGAGATTGGGTACGAGCGACAAGACGTTGAACGGTGATGCGATCGTCTGCACGTTACTCTCAGTAGCATCTTTGTCCAACGGCGTGCGCAGTGCAAGGTATGCTAGACCCTGAGGATTTCTTCCATCTTGCGGTCCGTTTAGAACAACGCCGATCGGAATCGAGGTTCCCGCGCCCGCTTTCGCCAGCTTCGGTACGTATGTTGCGCGTTCGACGCTAGCGGCCACTGGATCGGACGCCTCGGTGCTAAGGTAATACACGGGTTTGTCGTTGAAGAATCCGCGCGCCAGCACGAGCGTTGCCGTCTTTTTGACCGTATCGATAGCAACAACGCGGTCTTCGGTGTTGGTATGTGTTGCCACGTCAAAGGGACCGTCGCCCGTGGCAATGATCGGTGCGTTGATCACGCCCGCGACATTTTCGACCTTCACAAATGGTGAGTACTTACCGTCAGCAATGCTGCCGGGCGCGGCACTCTTCGGCGGAAAGCCGCTGGCGCCGGCAACGTATGTGCGCGGCGGCGAGAAATCCGGCGCTCCATCGAATGAAAAGTCCTTGCTCGCGCGCTGAGTCGCTTCCGCGCTGATATCCTTGAGGTCCGGAGCGTAGTCGACACGGAATTGCTTTGCAACCCGCACGTCGGAGGCATCGGTAATGATAAACCACACCGTTTTTCCGTCGACGGTTCCCTTGTGAAGCGGAAACGTCGCGGTGTGCGCCACCGTGTCCACGGAAAGGACGCTCGGGATAAAAAAGCCGGAGCGCGCCACCGGCCCGGCTTGCGTCGCGGCTGGATAGAGAAATGCGAATAAAAGGACTAAAAATCGTTTCATGCTACCGAGTACGCCCAACGGAGCCGAGCGGATGAGCTACCTTGGACCGTGACATCGCGCGCATCAGGACGGGACGGCGCGGGCGGAGCGTCACGATTGCCTCCGTTTCGACCGGCGCGTCGCTTTCGAGCTCGAAGCGAAACGCTTTCGCGATCATACTCAGTACGAGCACCGTTTCCGTCCATGCGAATTCCTCGCCGATGCACCGGCGCGCGCCGCCGCCGAACGGAACGTATGCGAATGCCGGCCGATCGGCGATCAACCACCGATCCGGATCAAAACGTTCGGGATCGTCGTACAATTCGGACCTGCGGTGTAAGACGAGGGGACAGATAAACACCGTCGTCTTCGCCGGTATTCTATAACCGCCCGGCAAGAGCACGGCGCACTGCGATTCGCGCCCGATAATCCATGCCGGTGGAAAGAGACGCATCGATTCACGCACGACGCGCGCCGTATACTGAAGACCTCGCAGCACTTCAAAAGGATCAGCGGCGTCGAACGGAATTGCGTCGACCTCCTCATGCAAGCGGCGTTCGACGTCGGGGTTTTGCGCCAGGAGATACCACGTCCACAGCAGCGCGTTCGACGTCGTTTCGTGACCGGCGAGAAAGAGCGTCATTGCTTCGTCGCGTAGTTGCTCGTCACTCAAACGCATTCCGGTACGGGAGTCTTCGGCGGCCAGCAACAGGGAGAGGGCATCGGTGCGTTGCTGCCCGGACGCACGCCGTTGCGCGATCAGCGCAAAGACGACGCGATCGAGCATCGCCCGCGCAGCGTTGAAACGTCTTGTAGAGCCTAACCACGGCAACCGCCGGCGCATCTTTCCGATCGGCCCGATTGCCAGAGGATAGGTTTCCATTGCGCCGTGCAACGCGCCGCGAACGCGCTTGGCATCGGCTTCAGCATCGGTGCCGAAGAGCGTTGCACCCGCAATCCGCAACGTCAGCTCGTTCATCGCCGCGTGCATGTCGAACACGTCCCCATCTTCACACTTTTCAGTAAAGTCACGGGCGAATGATTGCATCGTTGTTGCGTAGCGCGCGATGTGTTCATGATGGAAGGCCGGTTGAACGATACGGCGCATCTGACGGTGCAGCGGCTCTTCACTCGTCAGCAGACCGTTGCCGAGAAGCATTCGCAACGTACGGCCGCCTTCGGATTTGGTGAAGTGGTGTTGTTGCGTTACCAGAATCTCTTTGATCAGGTCCGGTTCATTTACCAAAACGAATCGACGCGTCGGAATAGCAAACGACGCGATCGGACCATAGCGCTGAGAAAGGTCTTCCAGGAATCGCGGAAGCGCTCGAAGGGGTACCGGATACAAACGCTTGAGCGTTTCCCAACGACCCGGCCCGGGGATCCGTCTAGCCGCCTGCGAGCTTGGCCTTTCGGCCTTGTTCACCGAACCATCGCGCGATCTTGTCCCGGTGGTCTCCCTGGATTTCGACGATTCCATTTTTGGCCGTCCCTCCAGTCCCGCAGAGCCGCTTTAGTGCCTTCGCGACCTCGTTGATCTCGCTCGGCGACAGCCCGTGAATCATCGTAACCATACTTGCGCGCCGGCGCTCACGTGCAAGGCGGACGACGCCGTCGTTGGGCATCGCGCTCTTGCCGCTCTGTTGCTTTGTCCGTTCGGATTTCGCCGGAGTTTGCCAACCCGTTTCGCTCGAGTACACCAGCTCACGATCGTCGCGCACACCCCTGATCTTCGACACACGGACTCCAACTCATAGGCAAGCGGGGGGCGACCTTTACGCCGCGGCGTAGTTGCAGCTTATGCTGCGACTCCTGATCTTCACGTGGCCGTATGCTGTGTTCTTTTGGGCAGTGTTCTTATGGGCGTTCGCTCCCGAATTCCGCATCGTGTCGCGCCGGAAAGAGTCATCTTCCACGCCGCAAGACGCGCATTCCAAGCGGCTCATCATGATCGTAGGCGCTCTCGCGACGGTTGCCGCATTCGCCGTCGCGGGAGTACCATCGGGCGCACTACCGCATCGCACGTGGCTGCTTTGGATTGGAATTGCAGCGATCCTCGCCGGCAGTTTGCTGCGACGGCACTGTTGGCGGATGCTCGGGTCCAGTTTCACGGGAGCCGTCATCGTTACGCCGGATCAGGCGGTCGTCGAGCGCGGAGCATACCGGTATGTTCGCCATCCCTCATATACCGCCGCCGCAATCATGTACGTTGGAATCGGTCTCGCTCTAGCAAACTGGATCAGTTTGGCCATTTTACTGACCGCGCTCGCGATCGTGTACGGATATCGCGTCAGCGTGGAGGAACGCGCGCTTGCAACCACGATCGGCGATCCCTACCGGCGCTATATGAGGCGCACGAAGCGCTTCGTGCCGTTTTTGTTTTAACGCGAGAATCGTCAAGGAAACACGATGGCGCGAATCTGCGTGTTCTGTGGTGCCCATGGAGGCACCGGCGCGTACTACGCTGACGCAGCGGCCGAAGCCGCGCGTGCGATCGTGCGCGCCGGATTTGGTATCGTTTACGGCGGGGGACGCGTCGGCTTAATGGGCGCGGTTGCCGATGCGGCGCTCAGCGTGGGCGGTGAGGTCGTGGGCGTCATTCCGGAGCCCCTTGCGATGCAAGAAGTCGCTCACCACGGAATCACCAGCTTGCATGTCGTTCAAACGATGCACGAGCGCAAAGCGCTGATGGCTGATCTGAGCGATGGCTTCATCGCGCTTCCCGGTGGATTCGGCACCATGGATGAATTTCACGAAATCGTCACGTGGCGTCAGTTGCACATTCACGACAAGCCGATCGGGTTGTTGAACGTCAACGGGTTTTACGATGAGCTTCTCGCGCTCTACGATCACATGGCCGGCGAAGGGTTCTTAAACGCGAAGGCGCGGGCACTGTTCGTGATCGCGCCTTCCATATCAGCGCTTCTCGCGCAGATGCACTGAACGCTACCGAAAGTCTACCGGCAGCGCCATATCGAGATTCTTCACGAGAAACGCATAAATGTCGGCGTATTCGTTGATACTCTTCATCAATGGAATGCCGGCCCCATGTCCCGCTTTCGACTCGATGCGCAGAAGTACGGGTGCATCGCCCGCTTGCGCCGCCTGCATCGCTGCAGCGAATTTGAAGCTATGCGCGGGGAACACGCGATCGTCGTGATCCGACGTAAGAATGAGAGTCGGCGGATAGCGCGTATCTGTTTTTACGTTTTGATACGGCGAATAGGCGAGCAAGTTTTGGAATTGCTCCTTCGAGCACGTTGCACAGCCATATTCGGGAATCCACGCGTTACCGACGGTAAACTTATCGAAGCGCAACATATCAAGGACGCCGACTTGGGGAATGGCTGCGCCAAAGAGCGACGGGACCTGCGTTTCCACCGCTCCGATCAAGAGACCGCCGTTGGACCCGCCATTTATTGCGAGCTTCGGCGTGGACGTGTAGTGGTTGTCGATCAGGTAGTGCGCCGCAGCGATGAAGTCGTCGAACACGTTTTGCTTTTTCAACAGCATCCCGCCTTGATGCCATGCTTCGCCGTATTCTTCTCCACCACGCAGATTTGCGACGGCATAGACGCCGCCCATCTGCAACCACGTCGCCCGAATCGTCGAGAAGCTCGGCGTTATGGAGATATCGAAACCACCGTACGCGTAGAGCAGCGTGGGATTGTTTCCGTCGAGCTTGATGCCTTTCTTGTACGAGATCATCATCGGAACGCGCGTTCCGTCTTTGCTCGTGTAAAAGACTTCCTTGGTTTCGTAGGCCGTGGTGTCAAAATCGACTTTGGGCCGGCGGTAGACCGCCGATCTTCCGGCTGCGATATCGTAGCTATAGATAACGCTCGGTGAGGTATACCCCGCGAAGGTGTAGTAGACCGTTGAATCATTCGGAAAACCGCCGAACCCGGCGGCTTCCCCGATGCCGGGCAAAGCAATCTCCCGAATCAGCTCACCCTGGTAGTCGTACTCGCGCACAGCGGAGTGCGCATCCACCAAATAGCCGGCAAAGAGATGATGTCCCGCCGTGTTCACATATTCGAGCGCGGATTTCGACTCGGGTAAAATGGTGCGCTGTACGGACGGATGGCGTATATCGAGTACAATCACCTTTCCGTTGGGCGCATCTTTGGTTGTTTGGAAGTACCATGTCGTGCCGACGTTGTCGACGTAGCCGTAGCTGGCGTCAGCATCCGCAAAGATTGGATGAACGGTACGTTTTGGGTCGCGAAGATCGATATACGAAACACGATTGTTCGGCGACGTGCCGGTGTTGGTCGAAACGAAAGCGTATCGGCCGTCGAGTGTTACGCCGGTTCCGATAAACCAATCGGGATGATCCGGACGCGCATAAAAGAGCGTATCCGCCGACTGCAAGGTACCGAGGCGGTGCAGATAGATTTTTTGGTTGTACAGCGCACCTTTGCGTTCGTCGCCGGCTTTCGGTTCAGCGTACCGCGCATACAAGAAGCTTTTACTGTCCGGCATCCAGGATGCGCCGCTGAATTTACTCCAGTTCAGCTGGTCGCCGAGATCCTTTCCAGTTCGGATGTCACGGACATGCCACGTATTCCAATCGGAGCCCGAGGTTTGCGTTGCATACGCGAGGTACCGTGCATCCCAACTCGGGCTTACATTTGCCAGCGCGACGGTGCCGTCGCTGGAAAGAGCGTTGGGATCGATCAACACGCGCGGCGTTCCATGAGCGCCTTCCATCGTGTAGAGCACCGCCTGATTCTGCAATCCACTGTTGCGCGTAAAGAAGTACTGGCCGCGCATATGATAAGGAGCCGAGATCTTCTCGTAGTTCGCGATGCTCTTCATGTGCGCCGCGATCGCATCGCGCTGCGGGATCGCGTCCAGATAGGATCGCGTGAGCTGCTGCTCCGCGCGCACCCACGCCGTAACGTCGGCTGCATCGATATTCTCGAGTGGACGATACGGATCGGGAACTGCCGTTCCAAAGTACGTGTCGACAGTGCCGTCTTTGGGCGGCGCGGGGTACGGCAGCCGGGAGTCCGACGCTCCTAAGAGCGCAAACAGCAAAAGGTACGCGACGAAACGCTTCAATGCATCCTCCACCAAAGAGAGCTTCTCTAAGGAAACTACCTTGGCGGGAAATTAACTCCTCGTGCGCTTCTCCACGACGCGCTTCACCACGACCATTGCATTGAGCGCTTTTGGAAAGCCGATGTAGGGAATCAGCGTCATGACCGCCTCGACGATCTCGGCCTCGCTGAGTCCAACGTTGAACGCGCCGTGTACGTGCGTCTCGAGCTGTGCGTCGCACCCGCCCATGGTCGCCAATGAACTGATGGCCACGATCTCGCGCTGCCGCAGATCCCCCTCACGCGCATAGATTTCGCCGAACGCAAATTCCACGAGGTAGCGCGTGAAATCGGGCGCCACCTCATCGTATGCCTTCAACAAATTGTCAGCGACTTTGTCGCCGTCAACCTTGCGCAGCAACTCCTCGCCGCGTTCGAATCTATCCGGTCGAAACATCGACTGGCGTTCTGGACCTATTCGGTTAGCGCCATCGTGATGACGCGTTCTTGTTCGACGGCGTGGGCGCCCGGATAACCCTCGGACGGTGAGGCGCGATAACCGCGTCCTGCATAGCCGATGTCGAGCGGCTGTTTGAGCTTCTCCAGCAGACGACGGCGAACGTAGGCGCGCGCGCCCATGTTCTTCGGCTCTTCTTGAACCCACACGAGTTGTTTGAGATTTGGGTACGTCCCGAGCAGCGCGTTGATTTCGTCGCTCGGCATCGGGGAAAGCAGCTCGATGCGTACGATCGCCGTTCTCTTCATTCCGGAGTAGAGTTCCGACGCGAGCAAATCGTAGTAGACCTTCCCTGTGCAGAGAAGAATACGCTCGATCGCTCTTCTTGTCGGTGATGGTCGGATCGTCGATCACCGGCTTGAACGAACCCGTCGCCATCTCGTCCAGCAAACCGGATGCGGCTTCTGCGCGCAGGAGCGATTTCGGCGTCATGACGACCAGCGGCAGCGGATTCACCGACGTCGCCTGCATCCGCAGCAAGTGGTAGTAGTTACCCGCGTTCGAGGGATAGGCGATGCGGATGTTCCCCTCGGCAGCCAGTTGCAAGAACCGTTCGAGACGCGCGCTCGAGTGCTCGGGTCCCTGGCCTTCATATCCGTGCGGCAACAGGAGCGTCAGGCGCGAGGTCTGTCCCCACTTCGCTTGTCCTGCGGCAATGAACTGATCGATGATGATCTGCGCGCCGTTTACGAAGTCGCCGAACTGTGCTTCCCACAACACGAGCGATTTCGGAACCGCCGCCGCGTAACCGTACTCGAATCCGACGCACGCATACTCTGAAAGCGGGCTGTTGTGAATCTCAAAGCTCGCCTTTGCGCTCTCGAGATGCTGCAGCGGAACGTATTCGGTGTTCGTGCTTGGATCGTGCAACACGGCATGACGATGGCTGAACGTTCCGCGCTCCGTATCTTGACCGGTGATGCGGATCGGAACGCCCGCACTGAGCAACGACGCAAAGGCGAGCGCTTCGGACATTCCCCAATCGACGAGGCCCTTTTCGGCGATCAACGCTTTGCGGCGATCGAACTGCGTCTGCAGCTTTTTGCTGAGGGTGAAGCCGTCCGGCACGGTAACGAGCCGGTTCGACCAATCCAAAAGCGTAGCGCGATCGACAGGCGCGACCGTTAACGCTTCCGGAATCGCGGCCTGCGTGATCTTCTCGAGCATCCCGTTACGGTGCTGTTCCTTCACGTTGCGATAGGCTTCTTGCAAACGCGCCGTAGCGTCGGCGATCATTTGGTTGGCGGCCTCCGCCGTGACCGTGCCTTGGGCAATGAGTTTATTCGCGAAGAGTTCGCGAGCGGTCGGATGGGACTTGATCTTGTCGTACATCAACGGCTGCGTATACGCCGGCTCATCTTGCTCGTTGTGGCCGAGACGGCGGTAGCCGATCACGTCTATCAGCACGTCGCGATCGAAACGCTTGCGGAACTCCACGGCCAGGTGCACGGCCGCGATGCAGGCATCGACGTCATCGGCGTTTACGTGCACGATGGGCATGTCGAAACCTTTTGCGAGATCCGATGCGTATCGCGTCGAACGTGAGTCGCGCGAATCCGTCGTAAACCCGATCTGATTGTTTGCGATGATATGGAACGTACCGCCCGTCGCGTATCCGGGCAACGACTGCAGATTCGAAGACTTCGGCAATGATGCCCTGACCGATGAAGGCTGCGTCGCCATGGATTTGAATCGGCGCGGCCTTCTTCACGTCTTGCTGCGGAACGCTGTGTGAGTGATCCGTCTGCATCGCGCGAGCGCGTCCTTCGACGACCGGATCGACCGCTTCCAGGTGGCTCGGATTGTGCGCGAGCGTAACCGTGATCTGCTTGCCGTTCGAGGTTTCATACACGCCGGTTGCGCCGTGATGGTATTTCACGTCACCGGTCACGTCGTCGTCGCCGACTTCACCGCGTTGATGCGCCGCTTCGAACTCGCCGAGCAATTCTTCGTACGGCATGTTGACGACGTGCGCGATCACGTTCAGGCGGCCGCGATGCGCCATGCCGAGAACGGCGTTAGGCGTACCGTCATCGGCAAGCATGTCGAGCATCTCTTCGAGCATGGGAATCATGACGTCGAGGCCTTCACCCGAGAACGTCTTCTGCCCGAGGAACGTCTTACGTAAATAGCGCTCGAACGTTTCGACTTTCGTCAGCCGGTTGAGAAACGCGATTTGGCGTTCCTTGGAAAGCGCAATCTTGTGCTTGCCGCTTTCGATGTACTCGCGCAGCCAGCGCCGCTGTTCGGTATTGGAGATATGTTCGACTTCGTAGGCGATCGTCGAAGCATATGTCTCACGCAGCTTCGGAAGAATATCAGCGAGCGTATTGCCCGGTATCTTTACGTCGAGAACGGAGGCCGGTATTGCAGCCTGCAGCGCCGGCGTCAAACCGAACGACGCGGGATCGAGTTTCGGATCTCCCGGAGGCGCAGCACCAAGCGGATCGAGCTGCGCGGCGAGATGTCCGTGCGTGCGGTATCCCGAAACGAGCGCCATTGCGGCCGCAACCGCGCGCAACATTTCGTCCGGCTGCGCAGCGGCTTGGCCGGCCGGCGCCGCCGTAGCCGTAAAGACCGCCGCTTGCGGTGCGGGCGCAGCGGTAAGATTCAACGATGTAAACACGGCTTCGTAAAAGCCGTCCGCGCCTTGCAGCAACTGATCGACGCGCCGGAGATATTCACCGGACTGCGCACCTTGGATGACGCGATGATCGTACGTGCTCGTCATCTGCATCACTTTTGAAACGCCGAGTGAACGCAGCGCATCTTCGCTCGCACTTTGGAAACCCGGCGGATAGCCGATCGCGCCGGTCGCAAGGATCGCGCCTTGTCCGGCCATCAAACGCGGGACTGAAGCGACGGTTCCGATGCCACCGGGATTGGTGAGCGTAAACGATGCGCCTTGCAGATCGTCGGCGCCGAGTTTATTGTCGCGCGCTTTGGCGACAAGCTCTTGATATTTGCCGTAAAAACCGGCGAAGTCGTGAGCGTCGGCATCTTTGATGACCGGCACGACCAAGAAGCGGGAGCCGTCTTTGCGTTCGGCATCGACGGCGAGCCCAAGATGAATGCCCGGCTCGACGCGGACGGGTGCGCCTTTTTCGTCGCGCCGGAAACTGTAGGTAATGAACGGCAGTTCATGTGCAGCGCGAACCATCGCAAACGCCACGATGTGCGTGAACGACACTTTCTCGCTGCGCTTCGCGGCCTTGATGGCGTTGTTCAATTCTTTACGGCGCGCATCGAGCACGTCGACCGGCAGCGTACGGAAGCTCGTCGCGACGGGAATCGTCAATGACTGTTCCATGTAGCCAGTCAGGGCTGCCGCAGGGCCTTTGAGCGGGGTGACGTTCGCACGCGCACCGAGCGGCGGCAACGGCGGCAGATTTGCCGCAGCAGTCGCTCCCGACGGTTTCTTTTTCGCATTCGCCGCTTGAGAAGTGACGTCGCTGCGCAAGATCATTCCGCTGGGTCCCGAGCCGTTGATGAGCCCGAGGTCGAGGTCGAGTTTGCGCGCCATGCGACGCGCCTGGGCCGATGCAACGACGTTGCCCGTGCGCGCAGTCGCGGGAGCCGGCGTCACCGGCGCTGCGGCGGCAACCTGCGGCGAGGCGGGTTTCGCAGGCGACCTGCCCGCCGCAGACACGCCATTGACGTCGATCTCGGCCAGCTTGGCACCAATGGCGACGGTGTCGCCCGCTTTCACCGTCAGTTGAACGACGACGCCGGAGGCCGGGGCGGGCACCTCGACGTCGACTTTGTCGGTCGTGACCTCGACGATCGTGTCGCCTTCGGCGACGGCATCACCCGGCTTGACGTGAAATTCGACGATCGAGCCCTCGGTAACCGACTCACCCATCTCCGGCAGTGTCACATCGACGATCTTCGGTGGCCCGGCCGGCGCTTTTGGCGAAGCAGGCGTGGTGGTCGCGTGGCCGTTGGTTTTGGCCGCAGCTTTGCTCGTGTCGATCTCGGCAAGCACGGTTCCAACGGCAACCGCATCACCTTCGCCGCCGAACGTCTTGGTGATCACGCCGGACGCCGTAGCGGGCACCTCGACATCGACCTTGTCGGTCGTCACGTCGACGAGGGTGTCGCCCTCGTCGACAAAATCGCCGACTTTCTTGCGCCACTCGACGATGGAGCCCTCGGTGACCGACTCACCCATCTCGGGCAGCGTCACTTTGACCATCGCGTCCGCCACGTTGATTTGTACTCCGTCCTACAGGGAAAATTGAACCCAAGCGTTGCCCGGGTGAACTCTTTTTTACAACTCGATATTCTAACCCCGCCCTCGAGCGATATGCTACGACCAGGGACGACTTCAATCGCAATGAGCATCCGTGTAACCGACGCTAGCCAGCCCCACGTACCAACACAGGCCTTGATGGTCTATGAGACTGTGCTCGCTCCCGCGATCCCCGCTTCTCCGGCGCCTAAACCCCTGGCTACGCCGGACCCCGGCAGCATCATCGACGCGTATGCGTGAGCAAGCGCTACAGACGAAGCGCTGCGGCGATACTGAGACTGGAAACGGCGATCGCGACCCATAGGATCGCACCCAACATGAGCGGCCGCACTCCCGCCGATCGTATCCTTTGCACGTCGGTGCCGAGCCCGACCCCCGCCAATGCGACGACGATCGAGAAAAGCGCGATTGCTTGCAGCGGTGCTTGGACGCTCGCTGGGATGACACCGAGTGAGTTGATACATGCGGCAATCAGAAACCACAACACGAACCACGGCATGACCGTGCGCCACGGTACACGGCGGCCTTCGGCGCGCAAAATACCCATCCGGCGCCATGCATAAAAGATCACGATCGGCACGATCAACAACGTGCGCGTCAGTTTGACGATCACTGCGGTCGTGCCGGCGCTGTGACCGTATGCGAACGCCGCAGCCACAACCGATGAGGTGTCGTTGATTGCCGTGCCGGCCCAGAGGCCGAAAGCCGCCTGCGAGAGATGCATCGCATGGCCCAGCGCCGGAAAGATCAACACGGCGACGACGTTGAATAAAAATACGGTGCCGAGCGCGTATGCGATATCGGCTTGATCCGCTTCAACGACGCTCGAAACTGCGGCAATGGCCGAACCGCCGCAGATCGCGGTCCCGACCCCGAGCAATCGCCGCAGATCGCGATCGAGTCCAAGCGCGCGTCCTACCAAGAACGCGAGTACAAGCGTAATCACTAACGTTCCGAGCATGACCGGCAACGATGCCGCGCCGCCGTGTTCGATCTGCGCAATGCTCAGATGCGCCCCAAGCAATACGATCGACCATTGCAGCAGATTTTTGCTCGCAAACTTGATCCCGGGCTGCAGCTTCGCTCCCGGTGAAACGACGACTGCGACAGCGACGCCGATCAAAATACTAAAAACCGGTGCCCCGACGACCGGCGCAAAACGGCCAAGAACGGTCGCCACGACCGCAACGGCGACGCATACGAAAAAGCCGATCATATCCAACGTTTCTTAGATCAAAATGCCGAGGCCGGTTCGGGCGGAAATTGGATCGCACGATCTTTGCGGAATTTCGGCCGCTCGTGCGTCAGAACAAACGCCGCTACAGCGTACGCGTCCTGCATGGAAAGCGAACCCGCAGCATTTTGCGGCATGTTGTATTTCACAAAGCCGGCGATGCGATCGATGTGGGCCATGCCTGCTCCGCTATTGAACGATTTGGCTCCCCAGAGCGGCGGGAACGCACCCGCAACGCCGGCGCCGTTCGCTCCATGGCACGATTGACACTTTTGTTCGTACACCTTTGCGCCGTGCTTCGTATCCGGCGGAACGGACGGAGCGGGAACGATAAAGCGATCGTTTTGCGCTTGCGGCTGTCCATTTGGGACGTTTCGCGAAAGATACGAAATATATGCGACGAGCGCAACCATCTCTTTGCTGGAATATGCCGGCGGCGTCCCGTTCATGCTGTAGAGAAAACACTCCGCCAAACGATCTTGCAACGCGATGACTCGCCGCGAGCGTTTGTTCCATTGGGGAAAGCGCCCATAGAGTCCCACGAAACTGCCGCCGCGCTTAACCGTTCCCGCCGCGACGTGACACGCTGCGCACGACATGCCGGCAGTGACGTTTTTGGGCATCGCGCGTTGCGTGTCGACGATGATGTCGTGGCCCAGACGAATGGAATCGCCCACGGGTCCGCTCGGAAGAGCTTGCGGATCATACAGAGCCGCGCCCGAGGGCGCCTCCGTTTCATGGACGGTGCCGGTAGAACACGCCGCCATCAACGCCATGCCCACAAGCGCGAGAACGCTAAAAAGTAAGCGCCACATACGTGTAGCCGTAGGCTTTTTGCAGCACCGCGACGGTTGCAACCATCGACGGATTCACGACGGCTCCGGGAATCAAATGCCGTAGGATGTCGTTCGCCACGTCCTTCGCCGTCATTCCCGGCGCATTACCCGCTTTCACGAGCGCTTTTGCTTGTTCTTCAACGGCGGTATGGCATGCAAGAAAGACCACGCCGCGCTTTTGGAGCATTTCGATCGACGTATCTTGGTACATTCCGCTGTCGTCGTCGGGATCGGCACCCGCATCGTAGCCGGCCTTTGCTTTCAGCCAAATGTTGCTCGTGATCGTGGCCCCTTGCGTGTCCTTGATGGCGAAGAACTCACCGATCTTGTATTTGTCCCAAACGTAATCGCTGTAGCCGTATGCCGCCGACGGCCCGTGTCCCGCAATCGCAACGGCTATTTCATCGGGTTTGTGGCCATAACCGAACTGAAGTCCGTTGAGCGAATTTTTGACGTTATTGAGCAGGCCCGGTTTGAATGCGACTTGCTCGAAGACCTGACGTATCTTGGCCGGCCGCCCGAGGAGTTTGTCGAAGGATTCCATGTCGAACTGCGTGCTGCGCTCGACGAAATTCGTTCCACCCGGAACCGATTGCGCCGCGGCCGGTGTGACGCCGGCCGCAACCAAAGTAGCCGATGCGGCAAGAAAACGGGTGCGATTCATTCTTACTCCTTCGTTGGCATTGGTTCGGTAAAGCCATACGATCGATAGATCGCCTGAGCCGTGTCGCTGTTTAAGAATTGAACGAATGCCGCGGCCGTTGCAGCATGCGGCGCTCGTGACACGATTGCTGCCTCGTAGGTCGCGGTCACATTCACGCGCGCCGGTATGCGCACCGCTTCGAGACCGCTGTGTATTCGTTCTTGGTATAACGCCTCTGAGAGCCACACAGGTCCTGCGTCCGCCTTGCCGTCTTGTATCCAAATGGGCGTTTCACGATGATGGATGCGGGTCAGCATGGTCGTCCCGTCGCGCAGCTTCGTGTTCATGATCGCGTGGTCAAGGGCAGCGCCGCCGGCGTTGCGGTACGCAATCTCGATCTGCCGCGCAATTCCTTCGGTCTGCGGGTTAGGCATCGCAATGCGCACATCGGGCCTTCCGAGGTCACGCAACGATTCGATGTGCTTCGGATTGGCTGCGCGCACCATGATCGCAAGGTCGTTGCTCGCATAGGGCACCGCATCGCCGACGAGCCCATCGTCGTGCTCGTGCTGCATGCGCCGTTTTCCCGCGAGATAGACGTCCGGTGCAACGTCAATCATCAATTCGCCGACGCGCAGCTTTCCGCCCGGCGCCATCTGTTCGGCCAAGATCCCCGGGGGCAGCGTTTCGTAAAAAACGCTTCGGACTTCAGGATGCGCCTTCTGAAATGCGGCGATGAGGTCCGGCAAGACCATCCATTGATTGCCGGCAGCGAAGATCGTCAAGTCGGCGTTGTCCGGGTCGCCGTGAAGGTCCATCGCATCGTCGACACCACGAATCGTAAACGTAACGGGCATCGGCGGTGACGGCGGCGGTGCCGGCGACGCAGACGGCGTTACTCCGAGTGCACTCAGCATGAGCGCCGCGATGACGGCAAGACGTTTCATCATCTCTGACCGTAGGCCGCACGCGATCATAAGTCAAACTATTACGTCGGGAGGAACGATATGGGCGATCCGATCGATCCCGGTTCAGCGACGAGCCTAGAGATGAACCGGCGGGCTTTTACCGGCCTCTCATTGGGCGCGACCGCCGCAGGCCTTTCCGGTTTACTCGGTCACCCTCATCCGCCGTTCGTCGGCGAAGACGATCCTTCCATCTCGGTCGAACACATGCAACTGCGCCGCCCGGACGGTTCCATCGATGCCTATGCCGCATGGCCGAAAACGATTCGTGCAAATACTCCCGGCATTGCGGTGACGATACACATTTGGGGCGTCGACGCGCAAATACGCGACGTCGTACGGCGCTTTGCAAAAGCCGGATATTGTACGATCGCGCCCGACCTCTACTCGCGTTGGAAGCCGCCGAGCGGTGACGGTGTAACCGACATCGACGAATTCCGGCCCTTCGCAAAGCAACTCGACCGAAAGCAGTACGCCGGCGACATTCGCGCCGCGGCGCTGCAATTGCTCGCGAAGGCACCTCAAGGAAAACACGGCGTGATCGGCTTTTGCATGGGTGGACACCTGGCGCTGCTTCAGGCAATTGACAATGCCGACGTCTTTGACGCCGTTGCACCCTTTTACGGAGCCGTGAAGGACGTCGATCCGGCTGAGATCCACATTCCGGTTTGCGGCAGCTACGGCGAGCGCGACACGAGCATTCCAGCCGAGGACGTCCGCACGTGGAGAAATCAACTCCGCGTGTCGAATGACATCCGTATCTACAATTCAGCCGGTCATGCGTTTTTTGACGACACTCGCAGTTCGTACGTCGCCGCGGCGGCGGAGGACGCCTGGAAACGCACGCTGGCCTTCTTCAAGGAAACACTCGGGTTACCAACGTGATCGCTCAGCTCAATCTCCTCGTTCTTGCCGCTGGTATTATCGCCGGCGGTCTGGTCGTCTTTTTCGCGCAACGGGCTCGCATTGCGCGTCTGGAGGAGCGACTCAAAGCCGAACGTCTGCGTGGTGACGAAGCCCAGCAAAGCCAGCACAACGCCGTGGAAGCTCTTTTAGAGCGCGTGAAAAATGATCTGCGTGAGTCGACCGCCTCGCGCGCGACCGAACGCGTCGGTGAGATCGTCGCGCCCATTGCGCAAAAGCTCAGTGAGTTCGACCGTCTCGTTCGCGAGATAGAAACGAAGCGCAACGAGGATACGGGAAATCTGAAAGCTCAGATTGCGAACCTGTTGACGCGCGCCGATAAGATCGAGACCGCGGCCGTTGCGCTCTCAAATCAAACCTCCACGCTTGTGACCGCGTTGAAGAGTCCGGCGACACGAGGGAAATGGGGCGAGATCCAGTTGCGTAACGTCGTCGAGAAAGCGGGCATGCTGCAGCACTGTGATTTTGCCGAGCAGCAAACGATCGCGGTCGAGAGCGGCCGCGCGCGTCCCGACATGACGATCAACCTTCCCGGAGATCGCAAAGTGTTCGTCGATGCGAAAGCGCCGACGGATGCGCTGCAAGCCGCGTTCGAGGCGGTCGACGATGACGCACGTCGCGAGCTGGTGCGCCGTCACGCAAAAGCGCTCCAAGAACACGTCGACGCACTGGCTAAGCGCAACTATCACGGCTCCGAAGGTTCGGCCGATTTCGTGATCATGTTCGTTCCCGGCGAAGCCTTTTTGAGTGCCGCATGCAACGAGAACCCGACGCTCATCGAGTACGCGCTCGACAAAGGGGTTCTCGTGACCGGACCACTCTCGCTCATCAGCCTCTTGCGATCGTTCGCGATGGGCTGGCAAGCGATCAAACAGGAAGAGAACGCCAAACGCATTGCGGCGATCGGGCGCGAACTCTACGAGCGCACCACCAAATTCGCGGAAAAGCTTTCGCGCATCGGCCAGAGTCTGGAGCGCTCGGTGGGCGCGTACAACGAAGCGATCGGGTCGTACGAATCACGCCTGCTTCCACAGGGACGAAAACTCAAAGACGAAGCGGCGCTTCCCGGCGACGAACTCCAAGAGATCGCCGTCATCGATCTGAACCCGCGTGCGATCACATCGCTCGAAACACAAACACGCGACAAACGCGCGCAGCGCGCTCCCGCGACGCCGACCCTCTTTCAGAACGACGAGGCCGGCTAGCGCAACTTCGCCGTTTCCACGATCGCTTTTCCCTGACGCAACTGCAGCGAGTCGGCGCGCTGCGGCGGTTTGATGAACAGTTCGCTGGTCGTTCCCGCGGGCTGCGTGACGCCGAGCACGGAGATCGTCCCGCCGTGTGCAGCGTCGACTTCAAAGCGATGCGTACCCTCGACGATCACGTAGAGCCATGCACCGTCTCTGGCATAGATCACTTTCGCATGCGGAGCGGCCGTCGCGGCGCTGGTAAACTCAGCGTGATTGAAGTGACTGTTGATCATCGCGACCGCCGCGACGTCATGAATCCGATGCATCTGCGTCTGCTGCACGAGTAGCGGAATCGACGGCAGGAGACCCACAATGAACGCGGCCGCGACCGCGAGCCACGCGGGCAACGTCAGCCGGCGCGCCGGTCGAGTGAAGTGCATAGCGCGATCCAATTCGTATGGTGGCTCGACGTCGCGCACCTCGCGCTCCAGCGCGAGAACGGTCTCTTCGGCGGCCCCGAGCGCGCGACGGCACTCGCTGCACGTCGCTACGTGGGCATCGATTTCGGCACGTTCCGACGGTTCGAGGAGCCCGAGAGCATAGAGTTCTGCCGATTCGACGACGTGGATATCATGCATGGCCGGCACGCTCGTCAATGAGAGCAACCCGTAAAGCGCGCAACGCCGCGGACAAATGACTCTTCACGGTTCCGAGCGGTTTCTCCAGCGCCGTCGCGGTCTCGGAAAGCGTCATCGCGCGAAAGTACGCGTATTCGATGGTCTGCCGTTGCAGCGGTGTGAGGGCTTGCACGGCGTGAGCAATGCGTTGCCGTTCGATCGGATCGTTCTCCATTTCATAGTCGTCCACAGGTATGATTTTTCGCTCTGCGCCTGCTCGCCGCGCCGCATCACGCAAACGGGTCAACGCTTCGTTGCGCACGCAGACCACGAGAAACGCCTCAAGCGATCCGCGATCGGGCGTATATGCACCGCCGCGCTGCCATAATCGCAACAGCACATCTTGCACGCAATCCTGCGCCGCCGGCTGCTCCCGAAGGATTCGCAGCGCGGTCGCATAGAGGCGCGCGCCGAAGCGCCGGTACGCGGCATCGTACGCCGGCGCCTCGCGTCGGGAGAAAGCCTGCTCGAGCGCGGTATCGCGCACGTTAGCCGAGCTTACTATCCTCGATCCGTGCGTCGCCGTCATCAATGTTTACGGTGCGGTAGCCGATCGCGCGCAACAGATCGTCGTGTGGAAGTGTCACGGGACCGGGTTTCGGCGCCATGCCGGGTTTTGGCTGCGGGTATGCCGTCGCTGCGGCACTGGCAAAGCGAATATGTCCTTCGCTGTGGGTGACGATTTGGTGAATATGCCCATTGAGCACCGTAACGTGGTCGAATTTCTGCAACAACGCCAGCGCTTTGGTTCCGTCTTCCGTCGTCCACCCCCATTGAGGATAGAGCGCATAGAGCGGAACGTGGGTGAACACCACGACGGGCGTGGTGGAAGTGACGGCATCGACGTCTTTGCGGAGCCAGTCGAGTTGTTCGTTTCCGATTAAGCCCAGTTTTTCGAAGTTGAACACGTTGAGCAGCGCAATATAGTGAATGCCGCCGGCGTCCCACGACGCCCATCCGCCGTCGGTCGATTGGGGAATCTTGAAGTTGCTGAAGTAGCCCTTGAAGTCGTTGCTGACGACGTCATGTTCACCCGGAAGCGCAATCAGCGGCGCCTTCAGCTGCGACAGAATCTGGTGCGCGTCATCGAACTGCTTCGCCGTCGAGAGATGCGTAATATCACCGGTGTGCGCAACGAATTTTGGCTGCACTGCCAACGCGTTGATGCGATCGACCGCCATCTGCAGCGTGCCGGCGACGTCGGTATTGGCCGCCTGATGAAAACCGATGTGACTGTCGCTGATCTGGACGAACTCGGTCGTTGCATTCATTTCAGCGCCGACCGCGCGCGCGATGAACAGTCCTGATGCGGACGCGGCATACGCTATGCCGGCGCCGGTCCATGCGACGTGTTCCAAAAACCCGCCGCGCTTCATTGCGAGGCCGCCTTTACGACGATCTTGCCTTTCATGTACGGGTGAATCTGGCAGAAATAGGGATACGTTCCCGGCTTCGTAAACGTGAATTGCCAGTGCTGGCTCGTGTCCAATCCTTTCGAATCGAACGAGTTGTCGTTCGCCGTTACGGTGTGCGCATCGTCGTCATCGTTCACGAAGAGAACGGTGTCGCCCGGATGCACCGTGACGTCAGGCGCCTTGAACGCGTAGTCCTTGATGTGAACCGTCACCGCCGGCGTCGCGGGGGGCGCCGATGCGAGACTGCTCAGCAGCAGCGGAGCGAGAAGCATGATCTTGGTCATGCCTCATATATGCTCGGCGCGATCTATCGGTTCGGCCCGCGCTAGGGCTGTTGTTTGTCCTTCCAAGCCTTAAGCGCGGCGAGCGTGTTTTCAACGTGCTTGTCGGGCTCGAGATTCGTATAGCTGTAAAGAATCGTCCCGTCCGGCGCAATGACGTACGATGTGCGGTTCGCGTACTTTGGGGCTTGCGTCAACACGGCATCGTACGATTTCTCGACGGCTTGATCGGTATCGGCGGCAACGGGAAACTTGCTGCGGCATTCGCTCACGGAGAATTTCTGAAGTTTATCGATCGGATCGTGGGAAACACCGATGACCGTTGCGCCGAGCGCTTTGTACTGATCCATGGCGTCGGCAAACTCGTGCGCTTCGATCGTGCAGCCTTTCGTGAATGCGGCAGGATAGAAATAGAGTACGACGGGGCCGTTCTTCAGCGCATCAGCGAGCGCGAAGGTGAAGACCTTGCCGCCTTGTGAAGCCTGAAGCGAAAAGTCCGGAGCCTTGGTACCGTCGCTCAACGCCGCGAATGCAGGAGCAGCGGCATATGCAACGAGCGTCAACGCAATGACGAATCGGCGAATCATGAGTCCTCCTCGGGAGCAAGCGTTTTTACTATACCATAGAGAACTGAAAATCATGGCGAGTTGGTTTACGTTCAAACGCGATCAGGAGGGCGTCACTGCAACGGTGTCCGTAAATTACGGGATCGACGTTGCGACGGAGTTACCGCGCCGGCCAATGCTCTTTCTCATCGTGCGCAATCTCGACCGTCCGATCGAATTGACCGAAGATGAATTCGAGGCGTCATTACGCGCCGATTTGGAACGTTCCGACGCACTGCTCGTCGGAGCGATTACGATGGACCGAACCCGTACGATCGTTGCATACGGGGACGATGAAACGAAAACGCGGCGAGCGCTTGGCGCTTATGACGGGGGTGTGGCATTTCAAGCCAAGTCCGATCCCGAGTGGCAAATCTATCGTACGCTGCTTCCCGCTGACAGCGAGGTGGTCTAACAATGCCTTTGGTTGAGATCGATGTGATCGCCGGCCGCCCCGCCGAGCGCACGCGCGCGATCGCCGATGCCGTTCACACAGCCATGTGTGAAACGATCGGCATTCCGCAACGCGACCGCTTCCAACTGATCAACGAACGACAGCGCCATCAGTTGATCTACGATCCCGGATATCTCGATATTCGGCGTACCGACGACATTGTGATCATCCGTATCGTCCTCGCAGCCGGTCGCACCGTCGAACAAAAACAACGGCTCTATGCGCGTATCGCGGAACTGCTCGTGCAGAACGCGGACGTCCGCCGCGAAGACGTCACCATTTGCTTAATCGAGAATGAACGCGACGGCTGGTCCTTCGGAAGAGGCGAAGCGTCGTACGTGGTCCTACCCCGCGAACAGTGGCGCTAGGCTTACAAACCCATCAGGCGGGCGATGACCAAACGCTGCACTTCGTTCGTGCCCTCGCCGATCTCGTTGATCTTTTGATCGCGGTACATGCGAGAAACCGGATATTCGTCCATGAAACCGTACCCGCCGTGGATTTGCAGCGCCTCGTTGACGACGCGGCGCGAAACCTCGCCGGCAATAGAGTTTCGCAAGCGAGGCGGTCTGCACGTAGTCGCGGCCGTGGTCTTTCTCCCACGCGGCGCGCAGGATCATGAGCTTGGCATGCTCGATCTCGCAGAGCATGTCGACGAGCTTGAACTGAGATCGCCTGGAATTTGCTGATCGGGCGTGCCGAACGCGTACGCGATCCTTGGAATACTGCAAGCGCTTCGTCGTACGCGCCCATCGCAAGGCCGACCGAGAGCGCCGCGACCGAAATGCGGCCGCCGTCCAAAATCGTGAGAAACTGCCGATAGCCCTCGCCTCGGGGGCCGAGCAAGTTCTCTTCGGGCACGCGCGCGTCGGCGAACGTGAGCTCGCGCGTATCCGAGGCGCGCCAGCCCATCTTCTTATACTTCTTGCTGCGCGAGAATCCCGGGCGTGTCTTGCGGCACGATGAGGTTCGAAATCTCCGGCTTGCCGTCGGGCCGCGTTCCGGTCACGGCGGTGATCGTCGTTCCGCCGCTGATGTCGGTGCCTGAGTTGGTGATGAAGGCCTTCGTGCCGTTGATGACCCACTGTGCCGTCTTTGAGCTGCGCCTTGGTCTGACACGTTGCCGGCGTCGCTGCCCGCATTGGGCTCGGTCAGGCCGAAGCCCCAGAGCTTCTTGCCTTGCGCCAGCGGCACGAGGTACTTTTGCTTTTGCTCTTCGCGTGCCGAAAAGATAGAACGGCGTGGCGCCCAGCGACACGTGCGCGGCCATCGTGATCGCGGTCGACGCATCGGCGCGCGCGATTTCCATGACCGCAAGCGCATAGCTGACGGTGTCGCCGCCGGCACCGCCGTACTCTTCGGGGAACGGCAAGCCCATGAACCCGAGCTCGGCCATTTTTGCGACGAGCTCGTAGGGGAAACGCCTCCTCGCGGTCCATCTCCTCGGCGCGCGGCTTCACCTCGTTTTGCGCGAACTCGCGCGCGAGGCTTTGAATCGCCTTCTGCTCGTCGGTCAAATCGAAATTCATAGCCCGGAGGTATAGCTCGCGCGCCTCAGGAAAACTCCTTTTGCAGCGATGATCTCCCTGCGCGGCGTCTCACTCGTCTATCCCGAACGGCGTGCGCGCCCTCGATAACGTGAGCCTCGAAATCGCAAAAGGCGATTTCGTCTTTCTCGTCGGACACTCGGGGACCGGGAAATCCAGTCTTCTGCGCCTGCTCTACCGCGAAGCGACGTCCGACCGCGGGCGAAATCACCGTCGACGGCATTCGCGTCGACCGTTTGAAGCGCGGGCGCGTTCCGGCGCTGCGCCGGCATCTCGGCGTCGTCTTCCAAGATTTCAAACTGCTCACCGACAAGACGGTGTGGGAAAACGTCGCGTTCGCCATGCAAGTCACCGGCGCGCATACCAACGACGTCATGCGCCAAGTGCCGCGCGTGCTCGACCTCGTCGGGCTCTCGCACAAGAGCCGGATGTATCCCGGCGAACTCTCCGGCGGCGAACAGCAACGCAGCGGCGATCGCTCGCGCGCTGGTCAACAATCCGAAGATTCTGCTCTGCGACGAGCCGACCGGAAATCTCGATCCGTCGAACACGACCGAAATCATGGAGCTGCTGCTGCGCATCAACCTCAAAGGCACGACGGTCGTCGTCGCCACGCACAACCAAGCCGTCGTCGATCGCATGCGCCGCCGCGTCGTGCGGCTCGAAGACGGCCGGATCGTTACCGACGAAGAACGGGGCTACTACTATCTTGGACTGGGGCAAGGTCAAGTTCTTTCTGGGTGAGGTGTTGCGCAACTTCACGCGCAACGCCGGCATGCAAGCGACCGCGATCGGAACGGTCGCGATCACCATCGTCCTGCTCGGTGCCTTTCTCTTCGTCCGCGCGGCGCTGGCGGGCATCGGGCACGCGACGTGCTCGATCAAATCGAAATCTCGGTCTACCTGGACCGCCCGATGCGACGCCCGCGCAGATCGATGCGGTTCGCGCGCAGCTGGTGCGACGATCCGCGCGTGCAGTCGGTCGACTTCGTTTCGAAGAAGCAGGGCCTGGCGGAGCTGCGCGATCGCACGCAAGGGCGTCATCGACACGGCCCTGCTCACGCGAAAATCCGCTTCCCGACAAGCTGCGCGTGACGCGTGCACGATCCCGACGAGCGTTACCGCACGTCGCCGCAGCGGCTCGCAAGATGAACGGCGTCGACAAACGTGGTCTATCCGCAGACGATCGTGCGAGCGGCTGCTGCAGCTTGGCGACGTGTTGCGCCGCGTCGGCATCGGCGTCATCGTCGTCTTCCTGCTCGTCGCAGGCATCATCATTTCGAACACGATCCGCCTGACGGTCTTCGCGCGCCGGCGCGAAATCTCGATCATGCAACTGGTCGGCGCCACGAACATGTACATCCGCATGCCGTTCATCTGCGAAGGCCTGCTCGACGGCGTTATCGGCGCCCTTGTCGCCGTCGTCGTCTTGGCGGCCGCGCGCGCGTTACGCTGTGGCCGAAGCTCGTACTCGCGCTGCCCTGGGTGCAGCTGAACACGACGTCGGTCGACATGCCGACGCTCGTTCTCGAGCTTCTGCTTGTCGGCGGCGCCATCGGCGTCGTCGCGTCGTGGATCTCGGTCGGACGGCATTTGCGGACGTAACGAGCCTTCGCGCGTCGACGTCGATTTCGATGCGCTCGCGCGCTCGCATTTCGACGACGGCTTTGCCTTCATCGGTTCCGATGCGCGCGTGATCGTCTGGAGCGATAGCGGCTGCGAGCATCACCGGCATCGGTCCGCTCCGCGCGATCGGCTACGACGTCTCGACGACATCTTCGCACGGTGCGAAGCCGTCGCTGCGAACCGTTCGACGGTCGTGCCGCGAGACGTTCGGCTCGCTCGACACGCGACGAGATCGCGCCGCACGCTTCGACGCGTCCGTGACTTTCGCATCGACGCACGGCTGGCTGCTGTCGTTCGGGCCCGAGCGGCGCTTCGCGCAGATCGATCAGCTGAAGAACGAGATCGTCGCAGCGGTTTCGCACGAGCTGAAAACACCGATCGCAACGATCAAGGCGTTACGCCATGACGCTTGCGCGAGAATCCGGAGACGCCGGCAACCGCAACGCGACGATTTCTTTGCGACGATCGAAAGAACAAGCCGACCGGCTCACTGACGCGGTCGACGACTTGCTGCTGGCGGCGCGCGTCGACGTCGAACATCTTCCCGAGCGCCGCGCGAGCGCGCTCGACACGATCGACGCGGTCATCGATACGCGCGCTCGAGCGTTTCGAGTACTCCGCGCATCAGCGCTCGATGCGCAAAACCGCCGGCGTGACGGTTTCGGGCGACCCGGATCTGTTGCGCGAACGGTCTTCGCGCACTTGCATCGAGAACGCGCGAAGTTTTCGCGCGACGGCGACGCCGGTCACGGTCGAAGCGACGAGACAACGGCGAACGCGATCGTGTCGCGTGAGCGATCGCGGCATCGGCATCGCCGAAGAGCATCTGCCGTACATTTTCGATCGCTTCTATCGCGTCGAGCGCGACCTGACGGCAGCCGACGGGCGGCAGCGGCCTCGGCCTGTCATCGTCGCTGCGCTCGGTCGCGCGCGCCACGGCGGCATCGTCGACGTGCGACAGCCGCTCGGGCACGGTAGCACGTTTACGCGTACGTCTGCCGGCGCGCGCGTGAAGAACATTCCGTACGCAGCTCGGCCATCGCGTGCTCGTCGTCGACGACGACCGCAATTTGCGCAAGATCATCTCCACGAACCTCGAGCTCGCCGGTTACGAAGTCGCGACCGCGTGCCGACGGGCGCGAGGCGCTCGCGAAAGATCGAAGCAAGACGTGCCCGACCTCGTGCTGCTCGATTTGATGATGCCGCACATGGACGGCTACGAAGTCGCGCGGCGCGTGCGCGCGCACCCCAACCCGACGATCGCCAACGTGCCGATCATCATTCTTACCGCCAAAGGCGAGACCGAAGACAAGCTGCGCGGCTTCGAAGCCGGCGCCGACGACTACATCACCAAACCGTTCGGCCCGCGCGAGCTGCTCGCGCGCGTCCGCGCGAAGATCCGTCGCGTCGAAGTCGATTCGTCGCTTTCGCCGCTGACGCGGCTGCCCGGAAATCTCGCAATCGAGAGGCGAGCTGCGGCGCCGGCATCGACGACAACGAACCGTTCGCCGTGCTCTATCTCGATCTCGACAACTTCAAGGCGTTCAACGACGTCTATGGCTTCACGCACGGCGACGAAGCGATCCAGCTCGTCGCGCGCATCTCGGTCGACGTCGGTGCGCCGCCGCGGCACGCCGAACGATTTCGTGGGCCATATCGGCGGCGACGATTTTATCATCGTCACCGCGACCGAACGCGCCGAAGAGATCGCGCAAGAAATCATCGACGAGTTCGACCGCGACATTCGCTCGCTCTACTCGCGCCAAAGATCTGCGCGCAGGGCTACATCGAGACGCGCGATCGTCGCGGCACGCTCAATCGGTTTCCGATCATGTCGCTTTCGATTGCCATCGTCGCAAACGACAAGCACCAACTCGACGAACTACGCGCAAATCGGCGAAACCGCCGCCGAACTGAAGCGCTACGCGAAGTCGATTGCCGGCTCGGTCTACGTAAAGGACAAACGCCGCTCATGAATCTGCGCCGACTCGCATCGCCGTCGCACTCTCGCTGCTGGCGTTCGCGTCGCTGCTGCGATCCGCGGAAGCGACGCGCCGACGCATTCGAGCAGCAGCATCGAAGCCGAGCGCGCAAAAGCAGCGAAGCGTTACAAGCGCGGCTCCACCTGAAACGCGCAAGAACTGCACGCGGTCGACGTCGCATGTCAACGACCTGCAATCGCAGCTCGACGAGACCAACGCGGCGATCTCGCAGGTCAACGCGCCGACTCGACGATCTCGACGTATCAGACGCGCTCGACGCAACGCAAGCATCGACTGGAACACCGTACAGTTCGACGCGGCGCAGCGCATCGCTCGAACCTTCACGACACGACTGTTGAAAAAGCGGCTTGTCGACATCTACGAAAACGGCGATATGGGGTATGCCGCCGTTCTGCTTTCGGCGCGCACCTTCACCGAATTCGTCGAACGATGGGAAGATTTGCGGCTGCTGATCGGCACGAACGAAGGAGCCGTGCGCGAGCGAAAAGAGGCCGAAAGCAAAGTCGCGGTCGTCAAGCCGACTTGGAGCGCACACGGCTCGACCTGGAGCGCGAAGAAGAAGAACAACAACAGGCGCGCAATCAGCTCAGCACGCTCGCGCAAGAGCGGCACAATCTCTTGGCGTGGCGAGCGAGCAACGCCACCATGTCGCGGCCGAAGTTGCGGAAATTGAAGACCTTTCCGCCGCGGAAGAGGCCGAGCTCGAACAGCTGATTCAAGAACGCGAGCGTGAGCTCGAGGCTCAGCGCGCGGCCGCACGGCGGGCGGCAGGCATCGCTGGGAATCCCATTCCGAGCGAAGGGGGGCCCGGGAGCTTTTCATGGCCGGTGCTCGGGCACGATCACCTCGCCCTTCGGCTGGCGCTCCAACCCGTTCGGAGGGTCGCCGGACTTCCACCCCGGCCTGGATATCGCGGCGCCAATGGGCACGACCGTCACGGCGGCCGCGGCCGGAACCGTTATTCTTGCACAATGGTACGGCGGCTACGGAAATTACATCATGATCGACCACGGCGGGAGTATCTCGAGCGGCTACGGCCATCTCTCGGCAATCTACGTTTCGGTCGGTCAGCAGGTTCAGCGCGGGCAGGCGATCGGCGCAGTGGGATCGTACCGGGCACTCGACAGGTCCGCATCTGCATTTCGAGGTTCGCGTCAACGGCAAGCCTGTTGACCCGGCTCCCCGCTTACATTAAGAAATAACAAGTATTCTCGCGAGGAAGAAACTTCGCGGGTGGTTCGACGGGTAGTAGAGGATTCATGACCGGTACATTCCGTGCGCTGCTGGCAGCGCTTATCGTCGTCGCCGCCGCGAGTGCCGGCGCGCTCTACGTCGGCTACCACAACGGCGTTGCGGCAGCACGCGATCCGGATCTCGCGTTCAACGTCGCGACCACCGGAGACGTTAGCCGCTCTTCAACAGCTCGCGCGGGCAAGCGCAACTGCTGGGCGTCGCGCTCACGAAACTCGAGAATAGCTACTACAAGCCGGTCGATCCGCAAGATGCAATTCGAGGCGAAGAAAAAGCGCTGAGCGATTTCCTTCAGTCGAAGAACGTCGCCCATCCCGCGCTACCGCCCGAAACGGCGACCGGAAATCCGGAAGAGGACGGTACGCGTCTGGCAACGGTCCTGGCGTACGCACAAACGCATTACGGTTCGCGTCTCGGCAGCGAAGCGGGAGCCGATCTCACGCAAACGGCCCTGCGAGGGGTGATGGATTCGGTAAACGATCCGTACACGGTCTATCTGTCACCACGGGAGATGCAAGGGCTGTCGGAATCGCTTTCGGGCGGAAATTTTGGCGGGATCGGCGTGTACATTTACCAATTGAAGAGCGGCGAAATCGTGTTGCAGCCGATTGAGGGTCTACCCGCAGCATCCGCCGGCATGAAACCGGGAGAAGTCGTCGATACGATCGATGGAAAACCGATCAAGGGCGTTCCGATCGATAGCGTAGAGCGCCTCATTCGCGGTGAAGCCGGAACCGACGTCACGATGACGACGCACATGTACAAACAGTCGGGTTCGCGGCACTACTCGATCGTCCGCCAAATCATTCACGTGCCGACCGTGCGTGCAAAGATGGAAGACGGCTACGACTACATTCGCCTCTCGGATTTCGGCGAAACGTCGGCCGACGAAATGCGCAAAGCGCTCATCGACGGTAAAACAAAGGGCGCGAAAGGCTACATCCTGGACCTGCGCGACAACGGCGGCGGTCTGGTGGATGCTGCGGTCAAGATTTCGAGCTACTTCATCCCCCAGGGCGTGATCGTATCGACGATCGACAAACAAGGAAATAAGGAATCCCAAGAAGCGCTCGGCGATGCGATCGACGGCTTACAACCGCTCGTTATCCTGGTCAACAAGTACACCGCGAGCGCATCCGAGATTACCTCCGGGGCGTTGCAAGATTACCACTTGGCAAAGTTGATTGGAACCAAAACCTTCGGTAAAGGCGTTGTGCAGAGCATCTATCCGATGCCCGACGAAGGCGCGCTGAAGATCACGACGGCCAAGTACGTGACGCCACTCGGGCGCGACATTCAGCATAAGGGCATCAATCCCGACGTCCTGGTTCCACAGAGCGTCGATCCTGCGTTGATCGACACCCCTGCAGATAAACAACTTGCAGCCGCCAAAGCACAACTCCGGCAACTTCTTCGTTAGTTAGGGCACATGAGAAAACTCCAATCGATCCTGGTCGCCGCATTCGTAACGACCGCGCTGATTCAAATCCCAACCGCAACGCCGGCCGCACCTGCGGATACCCTGCCGGCGCTCGAAGCGAGCGAAATTTCGACGAGCTACCAAAATCTGACGACGGAGTTTTATAAACGCGTCGATCCGCAAACGGTGTTGGACTCCGTGCACGATGAGTTGGCCACCGCCCTAAAGCACGCGGGCGTCACCCGTCCGATCGGCGCGCTTCACGCGAGCGACGTCGCGAGCTCGAACGTGCGCGCCATCGACGCCGCCGTTGAGGCCGCGGGGCGCGTTGCCGGCCCGAAGCTTTCGACGCAAGAGCTCAGCTACGCGGCGATCTCGGGAATCATGGATTCGGTACATGACCGCTACACGGTCTTTCTGGATCCCAAGCAGTATGCCGAATTGAACCAAGGTCTCGACGGCGGTGATTTCGGTGGAACCGGAATCGTGATCCAAGCCGACGACGTCTCAAAGTATATCGACGTCAGCAACGTCGTGCCGGACGGCCCGGCCGACAAAGCGGGCATTCAACAAGATGACGTGATCACGGCCATCGACGGCGTGAGCACGAAGGGCATGGCGATGGATGCGGCAAGTTCGCATCTGCGCGGCAAAGAAGGCACGAACGTTTCGATTTCGATCGAACGCGAAGGAAAGGCCCTGCCGCAACCCGTCGTCATTACGCGCGCGAAGATTCATCAACTGAGCGTGTTCGAAAAGCTTCTCCCGAACAAAATCGGTTACGTTGCGCTGACGGTCTTCGGGCGCGATACGGGCGATGAACTGGCCACCGCGCTCGACCGCTTGCAGAAACAGGGCGCGCGCGCGATCATCATGGATTTGCGCGAAAATGGAGGCGGCTATCTCGATGCCGCCGTCGCGGTGAGTTCCAAGTTTATCTCGTCGGGACCGATCGTTTCGATCGAGTCCCGCGGATCGAGCATCACGACTCGCGAAGCAGACAACACGGCGATTATACCGGTTCCGCTCGCGGTCTTGGTCAACGGCCACACTGCGTCGGCATCGGAGATTACCGCGGGAGCGATTCAGGACACCGGCGTCGGAACGATCATCGGCACGAAGACCTTCGGCAAGGGCGTCGTCCAATCGATCTTTCCGCTCCCGGACAAGTCAGCGGTAAAGATCACGACGGCGCGTTACCTGACGCCGCACAATCGCGACATCAACCATCTGGGAATAATGCCCGACATTCTGATCGACGAGAACAAAGCGGCGCGCTTCGGCGATCCCGCAAAGGATGCTCAGCTCAAGCGTGCACTCGATTACATCGACGATCGGGTCGCGCACCTAAACACGATCAACGGCGGGACCTAGCAAGGTCTTTACCTCCTGGCGGCGGGGATACGACCCCCCGCCGGGAAGAGGCCCTGGACGAGGGCGAGAGCCGTGAATCAAACACAACGGAGTCTCGAAATCGTCCGGCAAACCGCGGAGCTGCTTTCCTTGGGCGTTCCGCTTTCGGAGATGTTCGAGCGCTTCTGTCTGATGCTGGCGCAGTTCGTAGATGCGTCAGTGGTTTTCATTGCGATCACGCAAGGCGAGGCCGCCTATCTCGAATTCGTTTACGACCATGGTGTTAGCCGGCGCGATGCGCACGTCCGCATTCGCGCAAACTCTCAAACGCACCGCGTGCTTCAAACGGGCCAGTCGATTCGACTCGCGTCGCGTGACGAGTTGACGTCACCGGCCGTGCCGCTGCACATCGCCGGATCGCACGCCGAAGACTCGATGAGCGCCCTCTTCGTTCCGTTACGTTTCGGTGGAAGCGCGATCGGTGTTCTCTCGCTGCAAACTAGCCGCATCAACGCCTACACCGATGACGACTTGCGTTTGTTGGAAACCTGCGCGCTGTATGTTGCCGTGAGCGTGCACGCGGAACTCGTGCAAAGCGAGATGCAGCGCCTTGCGCACGAAAGCGCACTCGATGCCGTAACCGGCGTTGCAACGCGACGTGTTTTCGATCAGCGGCTTACCGAGGATTGGGCGAGAGCCAGGCGCGAGACGACAACGATGTCATTGCTCTTGCTGGACGTCGACTGGTTCAAACTCTTCAACGACACCTACGGTCACGTCGCCGGCGACGCGTGCTTAAAGCAAATAGCCCAAGCTGCGCGCGCGACACTCGACCGCGAAACCGATTTGTTTGCACGTTTCGGCGGCGAAGAGTTTGCAGCGATCTTGTGGGGCACCGATGTTACGGGAGCGCTCCGCGCTGCTGAACGGATGCACGCCGCCGTTGCAAGCCTCGCCATTCCCAATGCACAGAGTGCCAACAAACACATTAGCATCAGCGTCGGTGTGGCAACGACCGTAGCGTTCGAGGAAAATCCCGATGGACTCGTTCAGGCAGCCGATCGCGCGTTGTACGCCGCGAAGCGATCCGGCCGGGACCGTATCGTGCTCGACGGCGGTTCATGAATCCCAGAGAGCGTGTTCGATTTGATCGAAGCGTTCGAATGACGTAAAAGCGATATCGCGGCTTTCGAGAAAGCGCTCTAAGGCGCGATCGGCCTTTGCGAAGCGCCTGTCCGCCGCAAGCGCCGCTTCATAGTCGGAGGGTCCATCGCCGATGTAGACGGTGCCGGATCCGCGCTCTCGCGCTGCTCGCACGTCGGCGGCCTTATCGTGGCCGTTGTCCGAATCATCGAGAAACTGAAAGCACCACCCGTTTGGCGATGGATCGATACCGTTTGCAACGATTCGCACACCCGTTAATCCGTTGCGCGCAAAGGCACGTTCGATCAACGGCTGAACGCCCGAAGACAGCACCGTGAGGGGTGCGCCTTCACGCTCGCAACGCCGAACGAAATGCGCGAACGTGGGATCGAATCGCGTGCCGTCGCGCAAAAGTGCGTCCGCTTCATCGAGGGACGCGTGCACGCCGGCTGCCTGCGCTGCGAGAACCTCCCGCAACGTCATGTGCCCCGCGTGAAGTCTTTCTTCCAATTCTTCCCACCGGTGCGCGCCCGTGAAGGCGCGCACCAGCACGTCGAAAGTATCGAGATCCGTGATCGTTCCGTCGTAATCGACGAAGACTTCGATCACTTCTTCTTGCGAGTTGCCGTTGTCGTCGACTTCTTACGCGTCGCCGTTTTTTTCACGGCGGGTTCGGGCTTTACGGAAGGCTCGGCTTTCTTGGCGCGCGTTTGCTTCGGCTTCTGTGCTGCCGCCGTTGGCTTTGCAGCCTTCGCCTTTGGCGTTTCAGTCTTTGCCGCGGCCCGCGTGCGCTTCGGCTTCTCTTCCACGATAGCGGTTTGGACGGTCTCAGCTTTCTTGCGTCCGCGCTTCGGCTTCTCGGCCTCGGGCGCGGGCAATGCCGGAACCGGCTTCGCCGCGAGTTCGCCACCGAATCCGGGCGCGGTGGCAGCCGTGCGGCGGCGCCGTGCCGGTTTTGTAGCGCGCGGTTGGTCCTTCGGCGCCGTGAGATGCGGCGGCGGAGCCTCGACGGCCGGAGGGTGTGCGCGCCGCACCGGAGCGATTGCGCGCGACGGCTCCCGCGGAGCGGTTACGCCCGTCGGATGCGCAGCACCGTCGGCACCGACGCGAAACACGTGGCGATCCGGAACCGACGGCGTCTTCGGAAGCGTTCCCGTCAGCGGTTCGACGTCTGCAGCCGCTGCTGCGGCGGGTTGGCCGCCTTGCGCGTACGGCTGACCCGTACCGCGCCCACGGCGGCGACGGCGACGACGGCGACGACGATGGCCTTCACCATTCTCTTCTCCGGGATGTTGTTGAGCCGGGTGCTCTTGCTGCGGCGTCCGCGCAGCCGGCGCCGCCTCGTACGGTTCGTCTTCGTCCTCGTCTTCATCATCGTACTCAGCGCCTTGCGCAGCGGCACTTTGCGCGGGAATCCCCACTTGAGCTGCGGCATCGAGCGGCGCACCGGCGCGTCCGCGTCCGCGTCCACGCCGGCGGCGACGGCGCTTGTGACGCCCGCCATCGCGCGCTTCGTTTTCGCCGATGACGATCGCGTCTTCTTGCTCTTCGCCTTTGGTCTCCGCCGCAACGGCAGGGTCTGCGGCTTCTTCTTCCTCGGTGATCGTCGTAATGCCGATCGGCGGACGCGCCTGCTGCTGCGAGGCTGCTTCCTCGGCCAACTCACGCAGTTGTTGCGCCTCTTCGGCTGCTGAAAGTTCGCCTTTGCGTTTGCCGCGGCGGCGTTTCTTTTTCGCGGCGGCGACCGCCGACGTCACCAATTCCGCGAGCACGTAATCTTCGTCGTCATCGACGTCGATAATCCGGATGCGCGCAGAGTTTCCGGCGTTGTTCGCCGCGTTTTCGACTTCGATCAAATGGCCTGCAACGACGGCAGCGCTCGACGTGGGATTCGGTAGACGGCCGGACAGCAGTTCCACTTCATGCTCGTCGCCGACACGAATCATGTGCGCCGTGTCATTTTTGAAATCCGAAAGTTTTTCGATGTGCGAGCGTTCAGGGTGAAGCATCGGATCGACGCGCACGTGAATCTCTTGTCCCAGTTGGCGCGCGAGATCTTGACACTCGGCGTCGTACCAAAACTCCATCTGCGCTGCCACCGTCGGCGCGACTTTTGCGACGACTGCATCGTGCTGATGAAGCTTCCCATTGACGGAAAATTCATGACGGAGTTTTCTGAACGTCTCGATCGCAACCGACTGCGACGACATGACCGTCCCCATTCCGCTGCAGGTGGGGCACGAACCGCGCAGTTGCGCGCCGAGATCCTTCCCGATGCGCTTGCGCGTGAACTCGAGCAAGCCAAGATTCGAGAACGATTGAATCGTTGCACGCGTGCGGTCGCGGCGCAATCCGTCTTCGAGTGCCTTGATGACCTTGCTCCGTGAGCCCTCTGACGCCATGTCGATGAAATCGACGACGATGATGCCGCCGATGTCGCGCAATCGAACCTGTCGCGCAATTTCGCTGGCGGCTTCGAGATTCGTTTTCAGAATCGTGTCTTCGAGATTACGTCCTCCGGTGAATTTACCGGAGTTCACGTCGATAACCGTAAGCGCTTCCGTCGATTCGATGACGATCGAGCCGCCGGACGGCAGATTGATCTTCGGTTTCATGAGCTTCTGCAGCTCATCGGTGATCTTGTAATCGTCGAACAGATTTCGCCCGGAATTGTAATGCTGCACGCGATCGAGATATTGCGGCCCGAGCAACTGCAAGAACTCGCGAATCTTGCGATATTCTTCTTCGTTGTCGATCAAGACTTTGTCGACGTCGGCTGTAACGAAATCGCGAGCCGCCTTGTAAACAAGGTTCATATCGCGGTGCAGCAACGACGGTGACGGCGCCCGCTTGAATGTTTCGAGAATACCGTGCCACATGCGAATGAGCACGCCGAGATCGGCGATCAGTTCCGCTTCGCTCACGCCGGCGGCAGCCGTGCGCACGACCGTCGCCATGCCTTCGGGACGAATGCGCTTCATGACCGCCTTGAGGCGATTGCGCTCGTCGGCCGAATCGATCTTGCGCGACACGCCGGAGTATTTTCCGGTCGGCATCAAGATCAAGTAACGGCCCGGCAGCGAAATATTCGTCGAAATGCGCGCGCCTTTGAGACCGCGCGGTTCTTTGACGATCTGCACGAGGACGTCATCGCCCTTCTTCACCTTCTCGCTGATGGTGAAGCCCGAATGACCATGCGTGATTTCGACGTCGCCGATATTGAGCGGTTGTTTGTTTATGTCGTCGACATACAGGAACGCATTGCGTCCCAACCCGATGTCAACGAACGCCGCGCCCATGCCGGGCAAAACGTTTTGAACTTTTCCTTTGTAGATCGAGCCGATGACCTTTTCTTCGCGCTCGATGTAGAGTTCGGCAAGCGTGCCGTTTTCAAGAATGGCGACCCTGTTTTCCCACGGGTCGCTCGAGATCAGAATCTCGCTCGACAAATTGTCCTCGAACCTCTAGAGGGGCGCCCAAGACGGGCACCGGCCTCCAACCTTGCGGCGACGACCCAGCGGGCTCGAGAGCTCCGGGATCGCTGCTGCCGCAATAAAAAAATAAATTTCCTAACACTCAAGCCGGCGGGTCTCGCCCAATGCGAAACTCTTCTGCCGGCGTACGCGGACCTTCACGGCGAACCGGCATCGAACCTTTAGACGGCCCGGATCGTAACGGGGCAAAAGGTCTCTCGACTAGCCTCCGGCATAGCAGCATCCTGGCCGCCAACGTTGAACATGCCTTCACTATGGAAGGCCCGGCTCAAGCGCCCAACCGCCGGCTCTACTATCGGCAACCCATGTACCTACGGATTGACCTGCGGGTTGCGGGCGTGCGCATCGCTATTCCCGCGACGCTCATCGACATCTCGGGGGGCGGTTGCCAGGTTCATGCGCGGACGATGTTAAAGCCGCGCGCCGCCGTCGAATTCGATCTGTCACGGGCCGGCCATTCAGACTTGCATGTCGGCGGCGCCATCAAAAAGGTCTCGTACACGCCGGAAGACCGCGTGTTCCGCTACGCGATTCAGTTTGATAAACTCGACGCGCGAACGCGGGACGAACTGCTGCGATTCGTCATCGCCGAACAACGGCGCGCCATAAGCGGCGTCCGCGCGATGCAGGATGCACCCGCGCAAAACACGCTGCAACGCAGCGCCACCCGATTGCGTGAATTGCGCAGTGCGCACCGGGTCGAAGTAAACATTCCGGTGCGCTACGCGGTCGGAGAGACGCCGAACACCTTCGATGCAACAGCGATTGACATCGGGACCGGCGGCATTCGGGTCATCGTCGATCAGGTTCTTCGGCAAGAATGGAGCGTGACCGTTCGATTCACGCTGCCGAATGAAACGCTGAAAATGCTCGCCCAAATGCGAGGGAGCAGCGCAGAAGCGATGCGCCCGTTTAGCGAATTGAAAGCCGTGGCGCGACCGCTCGGCGGAGTTAAACAATCACGCGGACGATTCGTGCAAAGCCTTATGTTCGTAAACCCCGATGCGCAATTGATCGATGAGATCAATCGCTTCGTTCAAGCGACGAAGCTTACGACGCTGCGCCGCTGACCACGTCGCCAAAAGGAGGTCCGATGAAGCACACACGCCGTTCGTTCATCCGCGTTGCAGCGCTCGGTGCTGTCGCCGCCCAATCTTTGGCCTTCCGCGGCGCGCTTGCGGACACACCGCCATTGCAGTTCGATTTCCATAGCTCGTTCTGGGAAAATCTTCACCACCGGCTCTACTTTCAGGCGCAAGCCTACAAAGCCGTACGCGATGGCGAAAAACTCGAACCGAAATCCGGCGTGTGGAGCGCGCTCGCAGCAAGCGCTTACGAAGAGTACCGCGGACTTTCTGCGACGCAACGCATCGTGTGGGAACGCGCTATGAACACCTACATCGAACGGGGATACGCCGACGCGGATCTCCTCGGCGATTTCATGCCGTTGATCGATACGGCACTCGCCGCTGTCGATGACGCCGCTCAACCGCGGACGGACGCGGTTTTGCATTCCCAACTCGTCGGCGCCCTTATTTCTGCGGCGCCCGTCTATCGCGAGACACTTTGGAATAGCGACGATAGCGCGAACCGGGCATGGATTGCGATGGTCGCGCCGCTCGTCGACAAGCATAGCCCAACGCTAACGCCACGGCTCGCCAAATGGTATCAAACGCCTTGGCCGGTCGGTCCGTACCGCGTTGACGTCACGACGTTTGCGAACTGGGCCGGCTTCTACACGAATACGGATCCCATTCATACGTTTGCCTCGCCACGCGACCTGCGTAACAACACCACGCTTGCGCCGGTCCGAAATACCGGGACGATCGCTCTTGAAATGATCTTTCACGAGGCGTCGCACACCGTCATAACGCCGGGTTACGGAACGATCGGCACTGCGATCGAGAACGCCGCGTCAGAACTTGCAAAGCCTGAGCCAGAGGGTCTCTGGCACGCCGTCATTTTTTATACGGCCGGCCGTGCAATCGCCGACGAATATCCAGACCGGTCCTACATGATGATTGCAGACGCCGTCAACGTGTACACGCATGGATGGGAACCGTATCATGACGCGTTGGCGAAATATTGGCAGCCATACCTCGATGGCGAAGGCTCATTAACGGCTTCCCTGAAAGCTGTCGTCGCGGCCGTTGTCGCATGACACACCTGCGTTAGTACGCCGGCGGTGCATAGACATTGAATGTCAGGGCCGGCGTCGTCGTTTCGTTACTGAACCGGTGCGGAACGTTGCGCGGCACGATGACGCACTCGCCGGCCGTCATGACGAACTTACGATCGCCGATCTCCGCGATTATCTGACCTTCGACGACGAAGAGCACTTGTTCGCTCTGTGCGTGTTCGTTGCCGAAAGGACCGCTCGCAGATCCCGGGTCAAGGCGCATCGTTGCGCTTTGCAGCTTTTCTGCGGTGTGCAGGACTGAAAACGAGGCGGTCGCATCGCGGATATTTCGCTTTGTGCCGAGTTCTCTAGTTGTCATCATCCATGAGTATTCCCCGCGCCGGCGCACTCCATTACATACGAAAACGGCCAGGGGTACGCCCAGCGTGCCCGCTTGTAAAGTTCGACGTTTTTTCGGCGTCCGCCGATGTCGACGCTTGCGCGCTTGAGCGGAAGATCGAACAGAACGTGCGCGTCGTTGAGGTCGAACTGCCACATGCCAAGCAATTCCAACTGCGTCAGGTGCGTGCGGTCTTTCAGCGCTTCCAGGGAACGCAAGGGCACGTGCTCGAGCGAAAGCGCGCTAAGCGAAGGCGGAAGGTCGCTTAACTTGGGCGACGTTTCGAGATATGCTAAGCGTAGCGCTTCGATATTCGCAAGCGTGCCCAGGTGCGGACAGGCTGCCACCGTGCAATCCAACGCGCGGACACTTGCCGGAATACTAGCGGTCGGGATCGTCGCCCCACGTGACGCGATCCGCAGCGCCGCAACGTTCGGCGCACATGCGAGGGCAGCGTCGAGATCCATCGGCGCTTCAAGATGCAGCTCTCGCACGTTCGTCAATTCGAGGCTTCGAATCGGCGACGCAACGCGCAGGCGGCGCACCAGCGACGTCTCCATTCGCCGGAGATCCGAAGCCGCGGAGCCGAACAGGCGTACAATAGTGCGCGGGCGCGCGGCGAGATAGCGTTCGATGCGAGTCAGCGCTGTGCGATCGAGCGGCGTCCCCCAGGTCAACATCTCGCCATCCGGCTCTGCGCCGTTGTGCATGGCGCGCACGCCGAGGCGAGATTCTGCGAACGCCAACCGGCCTAAACGGGAAGCTACGACGCGTTCAGCACGCGCGGCACTGATCCACGAATCATTTTCGGGCGGCGCTTCACAAACGGTTGCGGAATGGGCCAACGGTTGCCAGCGATGGAGGACCAACGCGCGATCGGTCGCCCGTAGACGAGCAACGGGCACGGATTCGCCGTCATCAAAAGCAGCAATGTCGACGGTATGATGCGAAGCGCTCATGATAACGATCGCGGCACATGAACCGTCGCCGAGCGGCAGCGAGTACCACTTGCCGCACCGATAGGGCAACTTCACGGCTCAAGTGATTGCAGGCTCCTTGCGTCGAAACCTCGGCTCGTGGGCAGTGAGCGCAGTGCCGGCCGGCGGTTCGACCAAGACTACGGTGTAACGACCCAAGCAATTCTGTTCTTGACCGATCTCGATCCAGATTCGGTTGGTGATGCAGGAGTGCACGCAACCCACTATGAGGCAGTGCCGGTCAGCCAGTTTCGCGCCCTGCTGAGCGTCGTGCCACCCGACGTGATCGCCCATTCCGCGTTCGTCGACGTCGGGGCCGGAATGGGGCGCGCACTATTGGTCGCGAGTGAGTATCCGTTCACACAAGTAAACGGCATCGAAGTCTCACCGGGACTCTTCGAGGTCGCAAAAGAGAATCTGTCGCGCGCGCTCCGCACGCAGCGCCGCTGCAACGATGTGCGGATCGCTCGCGCTGATGCGCGGATTTGGAACTATCCGCCAGGAAACTTGGTCGTGTTCATGTACAATCCGTTCGACGCGCCCGCCATGCGTGCGACGCTCGGAGCGATCGTTCACCGGCGCGATCCGGGGGCCACATGGCTGCTGTATCATACGCCCGTGGAGCGTACAATAGTGGACGATGATCCGCAGTGGAAGCTCGTGGCGGAAACGGCGGCGGGAGTCGTCTATCGGCACGATTGACGAAAGAACGCTTCCCACGGGAACCGTCGTCTTTCTGTTTTCGGACATCGAGGGCAGCACGGCACGTTGGGAGGCGCATCGCGAGGCGATGCAACAGGCGCTGCGCCGCCACGATGAAATTCTGCGCGCGGTCGTAGCCGAAAAGCACGGACGCGTTTTCAAGACCGTCGGCGATGAGTTTTGTACGGCATTTCACCGCGCACAGAACGCGATCGATGCGGCGATCGCAATTCAGCAGACGCTGTCGCGCGAAGACTTTGAGGCGGTAAGCGGCATCCGTGTGCGCATGGCGCTGCACGCCGGTGAAACGGACGAGCGCGAGGGCGACTATTACGGACCTCCCGTCAATCGCGTCGCGCGATTGCTCGCCACAGGGCATGGCGGCCAAATTCTGGTCTCGAACACGGTTGCCGCTGCAGTGCGCGACGTGCTTCCAAACGGCACAGCACTGATCGATTTGGGATGGCACCGTTTGAAAGACATGGATCAGCCGGAGCACGTCTACCAAGTCGCAGCACCGGGCCTCGAAACGGAGTTCGATCCGTTGCGTTCGGTGCAAACCGGTTCGAACAATCTTCCACGGGAAACGACGAGCTTCATCGGCCGCTATCAGGATGTGGCGGAGATCAAGCGCCTCGTGCAATCGGCACCGCTGGTTGCAATCGTCGGTGCCGGCGGCGTCGGAAAAACTCGTTTAGCGCTGCACGTCGCGACGGACCTCTTGCATGCGTTTCGGGACGGCGTCTGGTTTGCGAATCTCGCGCCGATTAGCGACGAAGCACTCGTTGCAAGCACGATGCTTTCGGCGCTCGGCGTAGCGAACAACGGCAATCGAAGTGCCCTGGAGATGCTGCTCGCACATTTGAAAGATCGATCGCTTCTGCTGGTCGTGGACAATTGCGAACATCTGATAGGCGAAGCGGCACGCGTAACGACCGCAATATTGCAATCGTGTCGAGGCGTACGAATATTGGCCACGACGCGCGAAGCCTTGAATGTTCCCGGCGAGCACGCGTATCGTTTGCAGACGCTCGGTGTCGCCGAGGCCATGCAGCTCTTCGTCGACCGCGCGCGCGCGGCCAAAGCAGACTTTGTCGTTTCCGACACCGCTCTGCCGATCGTCGAAGACATTTGCCGGCGTGTCGACGGACTTGCGCTCGCTATCGAGCTCGCGGCTCCGCGCCTGCGAGTTCTCTCACTTGAAGAACTCGCATCCCGCCTCAATGAGCGATTCCGTGTACTGACAGGCGGCAGCCGAACAGCGTTACCGCGACAGCAGACGATGCACGCGCTGATCGATTGGAGCCACGAACTTCTCCTCGATGAAGAGAAGACGTTATTCCGGCGGCTCGCGGTCTTTTCCGGAAGCTTTTCGTTGGACGCCGCCGGCGAGGTTTGTGCCAACGACGATCTCGACGAATACCAAGCGCTCGACGTCCTTTCGGCCCTCGTCGATAAGTCGCTCGTCGTCGCAAACGCCGAGGGCGAAGCAACGCGGTATCACCTGTTGCAATCAATTCACGATTACGCGCGCGAGCGAATCAACGAAGCAAAGGAGTGCGAACGCACGTCGGCATGTCATGCAACCTATTTTGCCCGCTTTGCCGAATCGTCATATGCCGAATGGGATACCGATCCCGCGAAGGATTGGTTATCGCGCGGGAGCGCCGATCTCGACAATATCCGCAGCGCCCTCAGTTGGACGATTTCGGAGAAGCACGATCCGCAAACCGGCGCACGCATTATCGCAAGCGCTTACCCCATTTTCTTACGATTGTCTTTGCTCAGCGAAGCAATAACGTGGGCGGAGGCGGCGCTGGCCCAACCGGACGCAGCACCGGAGAGCGTGAGCGCACTCCTAAACTACGGCTTGTCGATGCTCTACAATAACCAAGGGCAGCTTGAAAAGGCGCTTACATCGGCCGAAATGGCGGCGTCTGACTATCGGACGGTTGAGGATGTTCGCGGCCTCGTCCGATCGCTTTCGCAACTGGCACAGCTATACGGTAGACGGATGCTCTACGAAAAAGCCGCCGCGTGTTCCGAGGAGGCGATGAGGCATGTGCGGTCATTGCATGATCCGGCACTGATTGCGACGACGCTACAACGCTGCGCAATTGGGCTTCCACCGGAGCAGATCGAACAAGCACGGGAGTATTTCAAAGAAGCGGTTACGCTTTTTCGCAAGCTCAGCCGTGATGACGACGCAGGAAGAGCTCTTGTGTGGTGGGCCGGCGCGGAAGCCGACGCCCAGAATATCGATGAGGCCGAATCGTTGTCCGTCGAAGCTTTGAACATCGTGCGCGGCGACGCACGGCTCTTTTTGAGCATCAACGTTGCAGAATACTCTTTACAGCAACGCCATTTCGCAACTGCAAAGACGCGCGCGCAAGAAGCACTTCGCATCGCGAGTTCCCTTCGTCATGTCCGCACCTTCTCCATCAGTCTGGCGTTCATCGCAGCTGCGATAGCGCACGAGAACGCCGCAACCGCGGCGAAACTTCTCAATTTTGCCCAGTCACAATCATCAGGCGAAACATGGCCGCCGCAAGAGTATGAAGGCGCGATTTTTCAAGCCCTGGATGAGCAATTGGCGACGACGTTGTCAGAGACGGAACGTTCGCAATTGCGAACGGCCGTGAGTACGTGGACGGAGCGCGATGCGGAGATTGAAGCGCTGCGCGCTTAGCAAGGCAGAAGCCCGTGTCCACCCTCCGGCCGGCGCTTCAACATGCTGGGCAATGACGGATCGGTGCATTGCTGCGTTAGCGTGAAGCTTCCGCTTTCGCCGGTGCAACCGCTGTACGACGCGTACGTGCCTTTGACGACGCCGGAATTTGGATCGTACGCTGCAGCGATATTGAAACCGCACGTCGGGGATGCCGGATTGACCGTCGCGACTGAACTGCCTGCGAGATTCCCGCTCAGATCGATCGTGAGGGCGAGCGATTGCGAAATCGTCGTCGCGCCGAAGGTCGTGGTAAGGGTGCCGCCGATCGAAGACGCTTTTTGCGAGAGCGTTACCGCGGCTGTGCCGTTGCCCAGTGACGAATCGGTCGCCGTCCCCGCGTATTCGCCCGCCATTTGCGAGACGGTTTGCGGATTGCTGGGAAGACCGGAACTCGAACCGTTGCATGCCGTGAACACGAGCGCAACAGCAACCAGGCCGGCAGAGAACGACTTTCGCATACGCGCCTCCTCTTGATTTGAGATGATGGATTGCGATACGGTGCCGGTTCGTCCTTGAGTCGAAAGACCTGGTACTGCTATGCGTTGCCGAGAACGTCGCGATCCTTTTGCGAGTAGATGTTCAGCAAGACGCCGACGGCGGCAAAGTCGGTAAGAATGGCGGAGCCGCCGTACGACATGAACGGCAAGGGGATGCCTGTAATCGGCATGATTCCAATCGTCATGCCGACGTTCACCAGGACGTGAAAAAAGAGCATCGCGACGAGACCGGTGGCGAGCAAAAACCCAAAGCGGTCGCGCGCGAAGATCATCGTCCGGATGCCGCCGTACAGAATCACGCCGTACAGGACAACCAGTGCGAGCGCTCCTATGAAGCCCAGTTCTTCTGCCAAGACCGTGAAGATAAAATCACGAGAGTGTTCGGGAACGAAGTTCAGTTGGGTTTGGGTGCCGTGATGCAGTCCCCGTCCGAACCATCCGCCGTTGCCAACGGCGATCTTCGATTGATTGAGGTTGTATCCGGCGCCCTGCGGATCGGCCTTCGGATTCAAGAAGACGAAGAGCCGCGCTTTTTGAAACGGTTTCAATACGGCGTTCGTGCCGACGGCTACAGCCGCGGCGGTAAGCACGCCCATCGCGTAGATCATGAAGTCCCCGAGTTTTGGTAACCCGAAGAACAACTGCGCGGTGAGAATCGCGAGCACGACGAGCGAGGTACCAAGATCGGGCTGCTTGAGAATCAAGAGCGCCGGAATCGCAACCGTAAGAAGCGGCTTCCACAGGTCTTGTATGCGATCGTAGGTTGCGCGGCAAAGTACTGCCGCAATGGAAATCGCAAGGATCAACTTCGCGGGTTCCGATGGTTGAAACGTACCCAGCGGACCAAGTGATATCCAGCGCTGCGCGCCGAGCGCGGAATGACCACCACGCAATATGAAGAGCAGCAACAGAAGGTTCACGGCATAGAGCGCGGGCGCCCACCGTCTCCAATTGTTGTAGTCGATGAACGAAAATCCGAACATCAGCGGAACGCCGAGCAACAGGTAGATGATCTGCTTTTTGAACTCGCCCGATGCCGCGCCGTTGTGAAGATCTGCCGATTGAATGCAGAGGATGCCGAGCAGCGTCAATACGACGCATGCACCCGCAAGCGACCAATTGAAGTTTCGGACGTACCGGCGTGAAACGAACCCGAACGTTAGCGTTGCCATAGTCGACTAGCTGCGTTTTCGCGCCTCGATCGAGCAGGCCCGCAAGATCGTGATGCGCGAGTTCATGCCTTCGCTAGTCCAGGGTCTCAGTGGGCGGCGGCAGGCTTGGCTTGTCCGTTCTTTTTTCGACGCTTGCGCGGACGGCTCGGGGGTGGGCCGACGGCCGGCTCCTCGGCATGAGGTGGTTCGGCCGTAGCGTCCGGTCCATTTGGTTTCACGTCACCCACGTTGACCGGACGGTTTACCGCACGAATCGGAATATTCGCAAGCATCGCGAGCGCCTTGTCCTCGCGCTCGAAATTGACTTCGACTTTCTCTTGATCGACCTCGACGTAACGCGAGATCACCTCGACCAGATCGTGCTTCATCTGCTCGATGATCTCCGGCGCGAGCGCAAGATGGTCCGTCATCAGCACGAGACGCAGTCGCTCTTTTGCGGTTGCGCTCGAAGACGACTGTCCGAAAATTTTCTTGACCCATTCGATCATCAGCGGCGTCCTCCGAAGATCGCACCAAGTTTGCCAAAGAACGATTCCTTGACCTCGACGGTCGGAGCCGGAACGTCTTCGCCAGCGATCTTGGCGGCGATTGCGTGATAGGCTGCGCCGGTTGCGTTCTCTTGATGGAGCGCCAACGGCTCACCCCTATTTGTCGTTACGATGATTTCGGGCTCGTCCGCAATGACGCCCAACAGCGGCAAACGCAAAATGGCATTCACGTCCTCGACCGAGAGCATCTTGCCTTTTTTCACGAGCGCGGGCCGGAGGCGGTTGATGATGAGCTGCGGCTTGAATTTATTTCCGAGGAGGCCGACGACGCGATCGACGTCGCGTACCGCCGACACTTCGGGCGTACAAACGACGATTGCTTCTTGCGCACCCGCCACCGCGTTCTTGAATCCGACCTCGATGCCGGCTGGGCAATCGATCAGCACGTAGTCGAACCGCTCCCGCAAACGCTGGATCAAATCCCGCATCTTGCCGGTATCGACGTCTTCCTTCTCACGTGACTGCGCCGCAGCGAGCAACATGAGATTGCCGGTGTGTTTGTCGGGAACGAGCGCGTCGTCGAGAGTTACCACTTCTTCGAGCACGTCGAGGACGTGATGTTTCACGCGGCTCTCGAGTCCGAGAACGATGTCGAGGTTGCGCAAGCCGACGTCGGCATCGACCAACGCGACACGAGCACCGCGCTGTGCGAGCGCCGTGCCGAGGTTCGCAGTAGTCGTCGTTTTACCGACTCCGCCTTTGCCCGACGTTACGACGATCGCGCGGCCGAGCGTCACCGCCGCAGCAGCCGGCGCGTCGGCATCAATGGGTTGGTGCATCATTACCCCGCTTTCAGAGCGCCGAACAGACGCCCGAAGAAGCCTTGTGAATCGAAGTTGGTGAACGGTACAATCTCACCGTCGAGACGACGCGCGATCTTATCGTAGATAACGCGCAATCGCGCCGTTTCGTCCAGGACGATCGGCTCGCCGCGATTGGTCGTATCGATCACTTCCTCATCGTCGGGAACGATGCCGAGCAATTCGATCGAAAGGATCTCGCAGACGTCGTCCACGGAGAGCATGTCGCCGGTGCGCACCATCTCAGGGCGCAGACGGTTCACGATCAACCGCGTCGGCAATTTTTTGTCGCTCAATTTCCCGACGACCCGGTCGGCGTCGCGAATGGCACTCACTTCAGGCGTCGTTACGATGATCGCTTCTTTCGCGCCGGCGACCGCGTTACGGAAACCCGCTTCGATGCCCGCCGGACAATCGATCAACACAAAATCTGCCAGTTCGGCGGCTTGATCGATGATCGACGCGAATTGCGCTTCGCTGATCGCATCCTTGTCGCGCGTCTGCGCCGCCGGAAGGATCGACAGCGCCTCAAAGCGCTTATCCTTGATCAAGGCTTGCCGCAGTTGGCAGCGCCCTTCCGCGACCTCGACGACGTCGAACACGATACGCTTTTCGAGACCAAGCACCAGATCGAGGTTGCGCAAACCGATGTCCGCGTCGACCAAAATGACGCTCTTGCCGCGTTTGGCGAGTGCTGCACCGAGATTCGCGGTCGTCGTCGTTTTGCCGACGCCGCCTTTACCGGACGTAAGAACAATTCTACGAGCGCTCATAGGCCCCCAATGTCGCCCGCTTTGTCGAGCGGCACGATGATGATGCGATTGTCGGAAACGATTGCTACCTCGGGTTCAGCCGGCTCTTTGCGCGGGCCTTCATTCGCGGCAATACACGATGCAATGCGTAACTGCGTCGCATCTAAATGCAGTGCATACACGCGCGCATCGGCATCGCCCTGAGCACCGGCGTGCGCGACGCCGAGCAGCCGTCCAAAAACGACGACGTCTCTCGAAGCGACGAGTTCCGTTCCGGGATTCACGTCGCCGATCACGACGATGTTGCCGACATGATGCAACGCTTGACCGCCACGCAAGGTGCCGACGTGATAGAGCGTTCCGGCCGCCGGTTCAACGAGTTGCAGCGCCTGTTGGGGAGCCGGTGCGGAGGTATTCGCTTCCGGCAAGATGGTTCGGCGAACGCTCGTTTCCCCGCGTTTGCGGCGCTCGGCGATATCGGCGCGTGCGCCGGCGAAGTCGGCCACTAACGATCGAGCGCCATCGGAAAGATTCACTTCCCGCTTTGGGCGAAGTGCCCGGCGTCGCGCCAGATCTTCACCGGCGGGCGTCAGCTCCGTGAAGGCGACGCCGAATGCTTCGGCAACGCTTTCCAGACCGGGCGCCCCGGAGATCCCTTGCAGGTTCAAGCCGCCTTCATCCAGAGTCTGCCGCAAGGCTTCGAGCTGGCCGTCGGTAGGCACGGTCGAACCAAACGAGATTGTAGCGCGTACGCCGTTATAGAACCCGGGCTTTTCGGCAAAGCGAGCTTGCAGCTCGGTCAAAGCTGTGTCGAAATCGCGCCCGGCTAAGAGTACCTCGAGGCCCAGGCCCCGCCCACGCAAGAGCGTCATCGCGCCCCCGCTTCATAACTGACGGGTACGATACCCTTCAGGAATCCACAGTGACTCGCAAGTTCTTCAAAATATCCCCATCTAATCCACAGAGAGCTCGTGTAACGTCGAAGCCCGCCCAAACGTAGTAAAACAGGTACAATCAAAGAAGCCCACTCCGCCGGTAAGGTTGGTCCCGCCTATGTTCCGCCGCATTGTCCCGATCGCTGCCATCGCCTCGTTGCTGTGCGCGGGGATTCCCGCACCCTCGCCTGCACTCTCAACGCAGACCGAGATCCAGCTTGGGCGCCAGAACGACGAAGAAATCGTCTCCGGAAGCGTCATAGAAACGGACCCCTTGCTCAACGCCTACGTGCAATCGGTCACCGACAAGCTTTGGAAGCAAGTTGCTCGCAAAGACGTTCCGTACAACATCAAGATCATCAAGGACAATCAGATCAACGCCTTTGCTACCCTAGGCGGCTACGTCTATGTCTACGAAGGGCTGATCGACTTCACGCAATCGGATGACGAACTCGCCGGAGCGCTGGCTCACGAAACCGGACACATCGAGCGCCGCCACGCCGTCACGATGCAGTCAAAAGCGCAAGCGATGAATATCTTGTTCGGCATCGCGTCGATCATGTCGCCGCTGATCTATAACTTCGGAAACCTGCTCGAAGCGGGCGCAATGGCGAAGATGCAACGCGCCGACGAAATCCAAGCCGACCGCACCGGACTGCAATTGATGTCTCGCGCCGGCTACGACCCTGATGCGATGGTGACGTTGCAACAGCACCTGGGTGTACTCGACGACGAACACAGCGATCTTCTTGCAAAATACCTGGAGGACCATCCGGCTCCAAAGGCACGCGTTTCACATCTCGTCGGATACCCTGAACTCGATCCGAAAGTCGTTACGGAACAGCAGAAGATCGTTCAAGCGGCCAGCGACGAGGAGCGCGCGCGATACGAATTCGCGTCGGTCAAGCTCAACCAGATTTTGAAAGACGACCCAAACAATGCCGAAGCGTTGCTCGAACTGGGGCAAGCGCAAATGGCTCTGGGATATACGAGCAAGAGTGAGCAAACGCTAGCGGAAGCAGCACAGAAGGGCTCTCCCCAGACGCGGGCGCTGGCCAACGAGCGCATCGCCGCGCTTCGCCAAATGCAAGCGCAACGCGTGACGCTCGTAAAGCCCAATCTCGGAAAGCTACGCGATCTTCTTGCCGCAGCGCAGACCACGCAAAGCGCTGCGTCGCAACAGATCGTCGCCCGCCACGATCAAGGACGCGATCAAATCAAGCAGATCAACTCTCGGCTCGAGGCGCTACAGTACGAAGTTCCGAACTTCTACAACGTCAACGTGCAGCGGGGTTCCCGACTTGAAGCCGTGTTCAAGAACTTGACGGCGATGTCGCGATCGATCAACAGCGCGATGGGCGATGCCGGCGACACGATCGGCGGCGTCGGGTCACTCGAACGCAACAAAGAGTCAGGCTTGCTGCGTGAAAGCCGCGACATTTTGAACGAAATGCAAGCGCCGCTCAACCTCTCGCCGATTCCCGCCGATTCGCTCGCCATTCTCCCATCGTATCCAAGTATGTTCGCCGATCTGCAAGAGGCTGACAGCGACATGGTACGCAGCGTCGACGGCGCGCGCGTTTCGCTCACAACGCTCGATCAATCCCTTGGCGATTTGGATGCATTCTTCAAGCAGCTCAATCGAGCGCCGTTGAACTTCCAGCGTACCGACATCACCGAAGAGTCGTACAACGATCTTCTCCCCATCATGCAGAAGGCGACCAACGGATTCAATCAAGCTGCGACCGAGGCGTCGCAAGCCTCGCAGCTCTTCAACATGGCCCGCTCACGACAACTCTCGACTCGGATCACGCTGCTCGGACTCGGCACCTCGCCGGAACGGTATAACACGCTCGTCTACGCACTGAAGGAGCGTTTCGGCATGGAGCCGGTCGATTACACGGAAATGCTTCGCGACAATTTGACTCCCGGCGACGTGACGATCGCTACGATCCTCGCCGCGGATATCAAGTCCACCCCGCAGGCGATCATCGATGAAATGCGCACCAGCAAGAAATCGGTTGTCGATCTCGCCGATCAGCACGGAATGCATGCATGGCCGCTTGAGATCCTGACCGGCATGGTCTATCTCGACTATACCGACGACCCGTTGAAGGAAGTCAAACCGGACGCAACTTAATCGGCGGTCGCCGGTATTACAGACACTATGTCTACAGCGATCGGGGCTCGCGATCTCTTCCGCTTGGTTCGTAACGGCATCGACGTCAAGGCCGTTCACGCCAACGTCCGCAAGCCGTTTCGATTCCTTCTTTGCGGCGATCCCGCGCTGATTGCCGAATTTCGTGCATTACTGTTGTCGGGACATGAAGACGGCAATGCACCACTCGATGCCGCCGCCTGTCTCGAGACGATTCTTCCTGCCGCATCGATCGTAACCGAACCCTCCGAGGTTCGCGTCGTCATTTTTCTCGGTCGGCCGGGAGACGCTTCCGGTGCCGATTTCGCGGCACTGCGCATGTTGCGCGTCCCGATTCTTGCGGTAACGCTCGATCCGGAATCGCAACCCTCCGGGCCGCCGGCGCTGCCCGCTGCCGGAACGAACGCCGAGTACGTCGTGCAGGCGATTTCAAAAGAGGCGTTGCGCGGTCGCGTCTTTCCACATATCGTCGAAGCGTCCAAAGGCGTCGAGATCGCCGTCGGGCGGCGTCTGCCGCCACTCCGCGAAACGGTTGCCGCGAAACTGACGCGCGACGCCGCAAATAACTCACTCAAAGTCGCGCTTGCGAGCGCCGTGGTCGATCACATCCCCGTCGTCGGCATCGTGCTGGGCGCGTTCGCGTCGGCCGGCGACATGGTCGCCATCACCGGCATTCAAATGATGCTGCTGTTGCACATCGAGGCGGCCTACGGCAAGGATCCCGACGTGCAGCGGATGTGGCAACTCTTACCCGTGATCGGCGGCGGGTTCGGATGGCGCACGCTTGCGCGTGAACTCGTGGGGTTCGTTCCGGTCGCCGGCATCGCGATCAAGGGCGCTATTGCGTACGCCGGGACGATCGTTGTTGGAGAAGGCGTCACGTTCTTCTTGGAGCACGGCCGTCACATGAGCAAAGGACAGGCCTCACAACTCTACGACCGCACCAAAGAAGATGCGTTGCGCTTCACGCGAGAGATTCTCACGCGCTTTCGCAACAAACCGTAGCGATCGATCGTCTCGCTATAGCCGCTCGAGAAGCGATTCGTCGTCGAGGCGCTGGAGATCCGTAGGAAGACGTCCTCGAATCCTTGCGGCTATCTGCGCAGCAAGTGCCTTTCTGCGAGGTGCGTCGAGTTGATCGCGGCGATCTAAGAAACGGCGGATGAGCGCGCGCTCGTCGCCGCTCACGTAGGCCGTTGCAGCGTACGCCGGCTCCGCAAGGACCGCTTTCAGCAGGTCGCCCGTGCGTTGCATGGGTGCGTCGCGCACCACGATCGTTCCCGCAGCGAAGTCGCCGACGCGTTTGTTTTCCTCCGAAAGAACCGCCACGACTCCCGAAATCGCGTAAAACGCAAGAACCATCTCACCGATGCGGATGAGATTGCGCACGAGTGACGCGGTGAAATCGATCGGATATCCGCCGTCGCGTACGACGCGCAAGCCGAGCACTCGTTTACCGGGCGTCTGTCCATTCCACAGTGCTTCAAATACGATGAAATAGCCGAAGAGTACGATGAAGACGACCGCTACGACGATTGCGACGCCGGCATTTATCCAGAAGCGATCGTTCACGGGCGCCCGGTGAAGAGGCGTTTGCGCGCCGCCGTGCGTGGCGATCAGCGACAAACCCCAAAAAAACAACGTCAACGTGCCGATCTGAAGCAGCAAATCGATCGCGACCGCCAGAAACCGGCTGCCGATGCCCGCAAGTTCGTAGGAGAATTCAATGCTTTCGGGCGTGCGCACGTCGAGGGTTCGGTCCATGGGCGAGAGTACTTGGGACGTGTGAGGCAAGCCACCTTCGTCGGCAAGCGCGCCGGCGCATGGGAAGAACTCGAGTCGCTTCTGCGCCGAGCCGCACGGCGCGGCCTCCGCCGCTTGAGCGCGAATGACGTCGAGTCCATTGGACGGCTGTATCGCGCCGTGACGAGCGATCTCGCGTACGCCCAAGGCCATCGGTTTGACGAACGGCTTGTCGCCTACCTGAATCGCCTGACGGCGCGCGCGCACGCGTATGTGTATGGAGCCGACACAGCCACCGGTTCGCAGCGTATCATACGATTCTATGCCGCCACATTTCCGAGTGAAGTTCGACGATCGTTCCGCGCGATTGCGCTGTGCACGATGCTGACGATCGCCTGCGCCATCGTCGGGTACACGATTATTCGCAACCACCCATCGGATGCGTACGCGTTACTTCCCTCGCAGATCGTTCCGGCTGAGATTCGCAAGAGTTTGCATGACTCAAACTTTGCGTTCGATCCGGCGCGATCGCCATTGATGTCGACGCAGATCATTGCAAACAATGTGAAAGTCTCGGTTCTTGCCTTTGCGGGATGCGTCACGCTCGGTGCCGGCACACTATGGATTCTCGTTACCAACGGCGTGATGCTGGGTGCGGTCGGAGCGCTTTTTACAAACGCGGGTTTCGGGCCTGACTATTGGGCGACGGTCGCGCCTCATGGCGTGATCGAGTTGACGGCAATTCAAATCGCCGGCGCGGCCGGCTTATTGATTGCGGCCGGAATCGTCGCGCCAGGGCGTTTGCGCAGGCGTGATGCGATTGCGCGAAACGCGCAGCGTGCCGGCGTGCTTATCGCCGGCGTTGCGTCAATGCTGATAGTCGCCGGAACGATCGAGGGATTTTTTTCGCCGCTGCGTTTGCCCGCCGGCGATCGCATCGCTTTTGGTATCGCGACTGCCGTTGCGCTCTGCGCGTACTTCGGGCTTGCCGGCCGCGTTAGAGCAGCCGGCGCTCTTTGATGCGAAGGTATTCATCGATCGTCGCAGCCGCGATGCGTGCGGCGGGAACGTCGAGAACGTCGATGCCGGCGCGCCGGAGCGCGTTTGCCGCTTGCGTGCGTTCTTGCGCGAGCCCTAATGCGACGTCCATTTGATATGCTTCATCGATGCGATCCGGTGTGAGTGAGAGGGTGGTTGCGACTGCAGCATCGTTCATGAGCACACAGAGAATCACGTGCCGCTTCGCAAGGGAGCCAAGCTCTGCAAGAACCGTGCTTTGAGCAAGCGGATCGACAACGTCGGTGAAGAGCACGATCAAGCTGCGCCGCTGCAATTGCGCGCGAAGGAAGGTCACCGCGTTCGAGTAGTCTGATTCTTCAAAACGCGGCTCCAGATCGCACACCGCGTTTGTCAGCGCGTACAGCGACGCGGCCGTCGATCGCGGCGCTCGTGCGGAGAGCATCGTCTTTGCGAATGCGGCAACACCGACGCGATCGTGCGCGAGCGCGGCGATCGAAGCGAGAGAGAGCGCCGCCGTGATCGCATAGTCCAGTTTCCGCTGGGCGCCGAGACGTGGTGTCATGAGACGCCCGCAATCGAGCAGCAGCATGACGTCTTGACTGCGCTCGACCTGTCGTTGGATCACCATCGGCTTTCCGCGGCGGGCCGTCGCTTTCCAATCGATTTCACGGAAGGCGTCGCCGCCGGTATACTCGCGCAAGCTTTCGAATTCGGAGCCTGCGCCGCGGAGACGCATTCGGCGCAATCCGGCCTCCAACAGATGATTGCGAACCCGCAGCGCGCCATACCGCTCGACTGCCGAAAGATCCGGAAACACGCGAAATGCCGCGCTGTCTTCTACGCGAAAGCGGCGACGGAGCAAACCCAACGGATTGTCGCACCACACAAACATCGTCGTGAACGCGTCGGTGCCGCGCGAGATGGCGGCGAACCTCTTTTCGAACGACGACTGGGAACGCGCTGGTAGCTCCACGACTGTTTCGGGATCGGTATCGCGAAGTGTTTTTAAAGGACCCTCGATGATACCGCAGCGGATCGCCATGCGCGAATGATTCTGGATTGTATAGCTGACGGTTGCGGTTTTTCCCAGCGTGAAATGCTGCGGAAGCGATCGACGTGCGACGATCGCATCGCTCTTAGGACCTACGAGTGCATCAACGGCCAAGGCGATCAGCAGAACGGTTGCCGCGACTTCGGCGATCGGAACGAAGAACGCAACGCCTGGTGAGCATGCGAGCAGCATGGCAATCGCGGCGAGCGACCAGTACAAGCGCGACGTACACCAAAGTGAAAGTCGCGTACTATTCACGCGGTACGGGAAGCGTACTGAGTATGTCATTGAGTACCGCGCCGGCGCCGATGCCCTCGATCTCCGATTCCGGCTGAACGATGAGCCGGTGCGGAAGCACCAAATGCGCGACGTCCTTGACCTCATCGGGCGTGACAAAATCACGTCCTGCGATCGCCGCTGCCGCCTGCGCGGCGCGCATCAAGGCGACACCGGCACGCGGCGATGCCCCGAGCGCGAGCCGGTTCGCGCTTCGCGTCGCCGCGATAATGTCGTACACGTACGCTTGAATCTCTGTTGCAATATGGACGTTACGCAGAGCGGTCTGAGCGGCAGCGACTTCCGCCGCATCGCTGATGGCAACGATACCCGAATCCTCGAGTTGGCGCGCGTCAAAGCCGGCTGCAACGCGAGCCAGCAGATTCAATTCTTGGCTTCGCTCCGGATACGTCGCTTCGATCTTTACCATGAAGCGATCGAGTTGGGCTTCGGGTAACGGATAGGTGCCCTCGTACTCGATCGGATTCTGGGTCGCACAAACAATGAAGGGCACGGGCAGCGGCAATGGATTTCCGTCGATCGTTACTTGCGCTTCTTCCATCGCCTCGAGCAGCGCCGCTTGCGTCTTAGGCGGCGTCCGATTGATCTCGTCGGCGAGCACGACGTTTGCATCGATCGGGCCGTTGCGAACGCTGAATTGCCCGGTTTGTGGATGAAACACCGTCGTGCCGACGACGTCGGACGGCATCAAGTCGGGGGTGAATTGAATGCGCCGGAAACGCAGCCCGAGCGCCGCCGCAAACGTGCGTACAGCAAGGGTTTTACCGGTGCCCGGTACGCCTTCGATCAGTGCGTGTCCCCGCGTTAACAACGCCACGAGCAATCCGAATGCGACGCGTTCACCGCCGACGATGGAGCGCCCCATCGCCTCACACACGCGCTCCGCAAGCATCTGAACAGCGCCGGTCTGTTCTTGCACTACCGCTCCTTTCGAATGGTCGCGTACAGTTGTGCAGCGTGCAACACGGTACGGTCACTTACCGTTTTCGCCGCTGAGAGAAGGTTCAGTTCCGCAAGAATCTGTTGCGCGCCGTCTGCTGCGCGCGCATGCGGCGACAACAGGGCGGCTTCATGCGCGAAGCGTGCAACCGCGGCGGGACCGGCGTGCCCGCGGCGCAGCAGCGCCGCCATCGACCGGATATACGAAGACGAATCACGATCGGAGGGGGGGTCGATCGCAATTGGCGGCGCGATGGGAAAGTTCTGCTCCACGACGATAAGGACCCCGAGAACGGCCAGCAGCCACACTGCCGCATGTACCGGGCCAGGAAGCGCCGACCAAAAACTCTGATCGCGAACATATCCGTGAACGCGTTCGTCGAATCGTACCGCGCCGCGGCCCGAAACCAACGCATATATTCGTGCTGCTGCTTGTGGTGATGCCGCCAATCCCGTATTTGTATAGGCTGCAGGATCCAAGCGCGTGCTGAAACGTCGTGCTGCTACCGCAAGCGGCGAATCCTCCGGCAGAAACAAGAGCACGCGACCGTGCTGCGCAAACGTTTTCAAGCGTTGCACATCGTTGAGATCAAGACTCTGGTACGGCAAACCGGCGTCGCGTTCAGGCTGCGTCGACGTAATGACGAGAACGCCACCTGATGGTAGAAGGCCGAGTTGTGACTCAAAGCGGTCGACGGGAACGCCCTCGCGCCGTAGAACCTCATACAGGGCGCGGTATCCGTTCGGCGCGGTATCGTAGGACGAGTAGGTCGATGCCGCGGAATGCGGATGTTCGGCAATGGCCACTGAGATCAGTACGACAAACGCGAGCACGACGAGTGCCGTTTCAGTGATTCGTGACTTCACGGTTCTGTTCGCGAGCAAGTGCGTCGTAGGCTGTGCGGGCCGCTTGCCATAGCGCGGCGTCGATCGGACGTTCGGCATAGGCGGCGTCGGTATAGATGCGCGCTATCGTCGAAAACGCGATCTCCTCGTAACGGTTACGCTGCCGTAGGAGACCGCGAAGGTCGTTGACCGTCGCGCTGCGTTCGTCGTGGAGGACGCCACGCACATCGAGTAACTCGACGGTCGCAGCAAACAGCGCTCGAACCGCGCCGGCGTAACGGCCTTCGCCGGCTGCCGTGATGGCTGCGGTGAAATGGCGATGCGCATCGTGCGATGAGCGGCCGATCGGTACGACGCGCGCGCGACGCTCTTTCGCCAACTGGATCGCCATCATGAGGCGCAACGCAGCAAATGCGATCAACGCGACGCACAGGACGACGATGACGTCACCGGCCAGATCGGCACCACGCGTTCCGAAATGAACGTGCGGAATGAAGCGGCGCGCCAAACTATTCCACCATCCGCCGATCCAGTCCACGAACAACTGCCACCAATTTGCACGAGCATGGACCGGCAGCGCGTGCAACCGATAGCGCCCCGGCACCGAAAGTTCGGCGCGCACGGCGGCGACGATGTCGCGTGGTGGAACTAGACGGCGCTCAAGCGTTGGAGTTCGACCTCCAAGTCCAGACCTTCCGATCGCGTTCGCACGTCGTAGTAGTACACCGCAACGATGATCGTGAGAAATGCCGTAAGGGCACTCGTCACAACGGCGTTCACCGCAAGTTGAAGTGCGTAGCTCTTTACGATGTAGAGGAGAAAGATGCCGATCATACTGCTTACGACCAACACACCGAACTCCAGCGCAATGTACGAAAGGCCCATCAACAGGGCCTTGCCGATCTCCCGGCGATTGAAGATCCGGCGGTACGCGCATGCAATGGCTGTACCGACCCCGGCGTCTTCAAGCGCGGCTGCGTACGATGAAAAGGCGTACGTGAGCAATAGCAGCAAAAACCCGAGAAGGACCACGACCGCCAACGCACCGCCGGCGACGAAGAGGAGAACCCCGAGCACCGCAGCCGGCTTCATGCTCAGCGCCGCAACGATAAACCACGTGGCGAGCGCGAGCGACGCGATGAAATACGCACCGAAAAAGATTAAGAACTGCATCATCGCCGTGCCGAGAATCGCCGGCCACCGTTGCAATACGGATACGAAGCTATGCGCGTAGCTCGGATGTTTGCCGTTATACACGGCAGCGACGCCGACCGCGACCGCGCCCGCGACGAACGGTGAGAGCAAGAGAAACGCGGCCAAGGCCGCCAGAAATAGCCCCAGCGCCGGGCCCGACGGAGCAACGCCCTTTGGATGCCGTTGCGGATGTTCTATTTGATCGACAGCCTGGGCAAAGGTCGAACCGGAATTTGGAATCGCAAAGTACTCGACGACGTTCAAGGGTGCGAGCAGCGTGAGGACCATCAGCGTGAAGATGGCGAAGTTGCGAACGTAGATCGTAATTGCGCGGTCGAAGATTTCGCCGACGCCAAGGGCACGCAACGGATAGCGGGGCGCTGAATCCATGTTGGGGCCGCCGTTCTTGAGGATTCCGCCCGCTTCCTATGGTATGCATACGGCATGGAGATCGGAACGATTGCGTCGATCTGGCGGTATCCCGTCAAGAGCCTGCGCGGAGAAGCGCTCGAAGCCGCCGACGTTCTTCCTGACGGCATCGACGGCGATCGCGCACGTGCGCTGCTTATTCGCGAGGGACACGCTCGCACCGGAAAGACATACCGCGGAAAAGAGAATAATCGCTTGCATTTGCTCGACGACGCGGAAGCGGCGGCAGCAGAGGCACACGCGCGCAACGTCGAGGTGAGCATCGTTGACGGCGAAGCGCACTACTTCGACGATGCCCCGGTCTCTATTCTCGTCGACCGGTGGCTGGAAGGCTTGTCGACTCACGTCGGTTTCACCGTTGAACCCGAGCGCTTTCGCCCAAACTTTTTCGTTCGTGCGGCGCGCTCGTTCACGGCAGATGAAGCAGCACTAACGGGGCGGGAAGTGCAACTTGGTGAGGTTTGGTTGCGGGTACGCTATCCCATCGAGCGGTGCGTCACGACCACGTACGACCCGCAAACTGGAGACCCGGAACCGGAGATTCTGCGCTACGTCGCGCAACAGCGTTCGACGTGGATGGGGGTCTACTGCGACGTGCTTCGCGCCGGAACGGCGCGTATCGGCGATTCACTCACGCTTGCAGAGCGGTGAACGTCGCGAACGATTTTCTCCAATGCATCGATGTACGATAAGAACCGTTCTCGTCCGGCGGCGGTGATCGTGACGATCGTTTGCGGACGGCCCTGGCCGGTGCGCCGCTCCGTGGCGACGATTCCGTCTTCCGTTAGCGCGTGCAGATGGCGGTTGAGGTTCCCGTCGGTCAACGCACACGCTTCTTGGAGTTGCGTGAACGAAATACCGCCGGTGTGCGCGACGAGCGTTGAGCAGATCGCCAAACGGCCGCGCTCGTGAAACACCCGGTCCAAATTCGTTGCACTCATCGGTTTGCCATACGCTCCCGAAGGAGTAATGCGCCGATGGATATCTGACCCGCTCCGAAGCCAAGCGGCAGGACCCACCACGCGAGAGCGAGCGATCGCGGACTGAAGAGCAACACGATTCCTGCGAGAAGCAACGCCGCCGCGATCGCGACCGCACCGCGTGGAATCATCGTGCGCGATGCGAACAATCCGACCGCGTAGCAGCCGTACCAGATGCCGGGTAGATAGCCGGTCTGTCCGTTTGCGACCAATGCAAAAGAGAGGCCTGCGCCGAGCACGAGCGCCGGAAGTATCGAAATACCGACGGTCCGCGTCTGCCAACGATCGCGCGCACTTTCATCACTGACAAACCAGTGCGCAATCGCTCCGTAGTTCACGATTGCCGCTGCCGCACAGCACACGATCCAAATCGCGAAATATTCGCGGCCCGCAAGCGCCGTTTGCGGCAACGGAACAAGAACCGCTTGAACGACGCCGGCGACGATCGCAAAGACGCCCGACGCGATGGCGGCAGCGCCGGAGTATCCTTTGAAGCGTTGCGTCATCGCGAGCCGCTCGCGCACTTCGGCGATGTCGACCAAGGCGCGCTCGAGTTCCGTCATTGTCTACTTTGTATCACAAAGCGGGGGTAATGCTCAATGCTTGTCCTCGCCGGCGCGCGGAGCGGCACTGTTTCACGTCGGTATGAAGAATGCGGAGAGCGGCTTCACGTTGGTCGAAACGATTGTCGGGGCTGCTGTCGCCTTTTTCGTGATCTGGACGCTCGTAGCGATCGCGAATCGCTCGGTCACCGCCGCGGCGCACCTGCACGCGATGATGAGCGGCGAAAACGCCGCTGCCCGCCTCACCGAGCGTCTCGGCAGCGAAAGCGCGAGTGCATGGGCCGTATGGGTTCCAGGGCGGGACGTCGTGGGTGATAACGATGCCGACGGCCATGAGGTCGACCTCTTCGCCGAGGACGGCGCTCATCGGGCGCATGCCTGGGCGTACCGGTACGATGCGCAGACGCATTTGCTGACTCGCTATGCCTACGCGCCCGGCGTGCCGGCGCAGCCAGGTGAAATCATGGGGTATTTCGATTCGTTTCGCGCCGTGATGGGCGACCCGGGCGCCTTAGGCGACCCATCGAATCGCGATTGGTATGATCCGCTTTTGGCAGGCGTAAGCGCTCCTTTGGTCCACTACGCTTTCGCATCGATGCCGTCCGCACAAGGCGGTAACGGCCTCGTGAATGTTTCGCTGTCGGCAAGTGGCGTAGAACAATCCATCATCATTACCGGCGCAGCGGCGCCGACGACTTTCACCATCGTTCTGCCATACACACCGGCGCCGATTCCCGCGACGCCAACGCCCGGACCCTTGCCCACCTTGACGCCGTAACTATTCAGCAACCTGGCGCTGTGTGTACCACGCGGGAGATTGCTGCGCGCCACACGCATGAAAGGATGCCATCACGCCAAGGAGGTTCGCATGTTCAGTGGACGCGTCGCAATCGTTACCGGCGGAACGCGCGGCATCGGTGCAGCCATCACGCAGGCGCTCGTAGAGAACGGCGCACACGTTGCGGCCGGCTACAGTAAGGGCAAAGATTCGGCCGAAAGCTGCGCTGCGCGGATTCGCGACGATGGCGGCTCGGTCTCATTGCATCAAGGGCGCGTCGACGATTTCGACGATTGCAAACGCGTCGTGGACGAAGTGCTGAAAAGATTTGGACGCGTCGATTTTTTGGTAAACAATGCCGGCATTACCCTCGACAAAACGCTGCGTAAGATGACGGCCGACGATTGGAACAACGTCGTCAGCGTCAATCTCTCCGGCGCGTTTAACATGACGAAGGCAGTGCTCGAGCATATGATCGAACGCGGATCGGGACGTGTCGTCAACATCAGCTCCGTGATCGGTGAAACCGGAAATATCGGACAGGCCAACTACGCCGCATCGAAAGCGGGCCTCTTCGGATTCACCAAGAGTCTTGCGCTGGAAATGGCCAACAAAGGTATCACCGCAAACGTCGTTGCACCGGGATTCATCGGAACCGAAATGGTTTCGTCGATGCCCGAAGCTGCGTTGCAAAAGGTGGTCGAGAAAATTCCGACGCGGCGGCTGGGTAAACCGGAAGAAGTCGCGCGCGTCGTGCGCTTTCTCTGCGAAGATGAATCGGGCTACATCACCGGCGCGGTCTACACGGTAAACGGCGGCTTGGACATGTGATCCATGTCGGCGGCCAGGTCCGCGTCGCTTTGTTTTCCTGTTGACCGCAGGCCGGCAATTGCACCGTCGCGGTCGGCGGCATCGCGATTCTGACTGAGCTTGAATTTCGCATCGAGCGCGGTTACCGAAAAGCGGACGCCGACGATTCCGCGCAGTTGGTTCGCGATATACGTGTTGTCCGCGCCCTCGATCGACCATGGAGCGTTCGCACCGCGTTCAAAGACCTGCGCGAGCCGTGCCACGATCGCGCGCGTTCCGGCTTCGTCTTCCAACCGCGCCGTTGTCGTTGCATGCACGACCGAGTAGTTCCACGTCGGTACGTTGTGCGGTGGATCGACATACCAACGTGGCGACACATAGCCATGCGGCCCGTGGAATAGCAGCGTCGCACCTGCGGACTCGACATACTGCCAGTGCGAATTAGCGCGCGCAAAGTGCGCGAGAATCTCAAGCGCCCCATCGCGCTCGTCGATGACACAGGGCAAGTACGAGATGACCGGAGTGCCATCGCGACTGCTGATCACGGTGGCAAACGGGTAGGCGCGCATCAGCGCGAGGGCGTCCTCGCGACCGCGAAGCCGGAAATGAGCCGGGATATACATATCCCGGGCCTTCCGCGCGTCTTGGACTGCACTCCTGGGCGATCGGCAGGAGGGCGCTCGACCGTGCGATAGGCTTTTTTAAGCTTATGCTAGGTAAGCACAGCACATGGGTACAAAACCAACACCATGACTGCAACCTCTACCCAGCCTGCTTCAGGGGCGCTCAAGAGTCTGGATGGCCGAGTCGCCATCGTGACCGGCGGCTCCCGCGGCATCGGCGGCGCGATCAGCCGCGCACTCGCCGCCGACGGAGCGACCGTCGCGGTCCTTGGTATTCCCGAAGATCGCGAACGCACCGAAACGCTGCGTGCGTCGCTGAACGGGACCGCGAAATTCGTTACCTTTTATGAAGCGAACGTCGCCGATCCGGAGCAGTGTGCGCGCGCCGCACAAGCGGTGATGAGTGACTACGGAAAGATCGACATCCTCGTCAACAACGCGGGCATCACGAAAGATCATACGACCCGCAAGATGACAATCGACGAATGGCAGACGGTCCTGAATGTGAACCTCTCAGGGCCATTTTTTATGATCAAAGCGGTGCTCGATCACATGCTCGAACAACAGTATGGACGAATCGTCAACATCAGTTCTGTCGTTGCACACATGGGCAACTTCGGGCAAGCAAACTATTCAGCAGCCAAAGCCGGCCTTCTTGGACTTACGAAAACGCTGGCACTTGAAACGGCGCGCTCCGGTATCACCGTAAATGCGGTGGCTCCCGGGTTCACCGCGACAGAGATGGTAAAGCAAATGCCGCAGGCGGCGATCGATCTTGCGACAAGCCGGACACCGGTCGGCCGTCTCGGTGACCCGAGTGAAATCGCGCGCGTCGTGCGTTTCTTAATCGACGATAATTCCGGTTTCATCACCGGCGCGACGTACGACGTCAACGGCGGCATGTACATGTAATGATCGGATCTGTGCCGTTAGAAGAGTTCAGTTATGGCCTCGACATGAGCGGCGCGGATCCCGCGGCGCTCAACGACGCGCTTCGCGCGGTTACGCTCGACGTCATGAGCGATCCGATACGCATGGGGATGCTGATGAATTCCCTGATGTTGGCGGAGCAAGGGGTTGCGGTGAATACGATGCGCCGCATGCAAGGTGAAAATCCGCCGCCGGTCGCGAGCGCCGCGACCGGCGACCGGCGCTTTAGCGATCCCGCATGGACGAGCAATCCGTTCTTGATCTCTACACTGGAAGAATATTTGGTGCGCCGTCAATATGCGCAGCAGTTGGTCGAGAGTTCGCGTCTGCCGGAACTGACGAAACGCAAGGCGCGCTTCGCGATGAACATGATGATGGACGCCCTCGCTCCGGCGAATCTTCCTTGGCTCAACCCGGCAGTCATCAAAGAAGCCGTCGACACCGGCGGAAACAGCTTGATGCGCGGCATGGCCGAGTTTCTCGACGATGTGAAAAACAACGGCGGCTATCCGAAACAAGTCGATACGTCGTCGTTCGTGCTCGGTGAAAACATGGGTGCCACGAAAGGCGAGGTCGTCTTCCGAAACGAGCTGATCGAGCTCATCGCCTACTACCCGCAGACGGAGACGGTTTACGAACGTCCGCTCTTGATGCTTCCGCCGTGGATCAACAAGTACTACATCATGGATCTCGCGCCGGGCCGGTCATTCGTCGAATGGGCGGTGCAGCACGGACATCAAACGTTCATGATCAGCTATCGCAATCCCGATGCGAGCATGCGTGATTACACGATGGACACGTATCTCGAGAAAGGTCCGCTGGCGGCGCTCGATGCGGTTCAACGCTTAACGGGCGCACCCCAGGTCAACGTGGCTGCATTGTGTCTCGGGGGCACGATGGCTGTGCTAATGCTGGCGTACCTCGCCGCAAAGGGTGAAGCGCATCGCGTCGGCTCATGCACCACCACCAATACGATCGTCGATTTTACCGAGCCCGGTGATCTCGGAATCTTTACCGACGAAGCGTCCATATCAAAGCTCGAAAAGAAAATGAACGAGCGGGGATTTCTCGAGTCGAGCGAGATGGCCGGGACGTTCAATTGGATGCGTGCGAACGACTTGATCTGGAGTTACGTCGTTTCAAATTGGTATATGGGCAAAAAGCCGCCCGCGTTCGATATCCTTGCCTGGAACGGTGACTCGACGCGCATGCCGGCCGCAATGCACTCGCAATACTTGCGCGCCTGCTATTTACACAATCTGTTGATCGTGCCGAATGCCTTTGTGCTCAACGGCGTACCGATAGATCTAGGAAAGATCGAAACGCCGATGTACGTGCTCGGTGCCGAAGGCGATCACATTGCGCCCTGGCGCACGACGTACATGACATCACAATATGTCAGCGGCGATGTGAAATACACGCGTACGAACTCCGGACATGTCGCCGGCATTTGCAACCCACCCGGAAATCCGAAGGCGTGTTACTGGACGAACGATCGCACTGAGCCCGGGGAATCTCCCGACGCGTGGCTTGAACGCGCAACCAAAAAACAAGGGAGCTGGTGGGAGGACTGGGCCGTCTGGTCCGACACGCACGGCGGCGGGAAACGCGCGCCGTATCCGCTTCCGGCCGGCGGTGATGCAGCACCTGGATGCTACGTTCGCAACGAAACAGCCGGCCCACTGGATCTGACGGAGCTTCTGACTGCCCATGAATAATCGCGATACGATGAAGAATCTCGGCGAGTTCATTCGCACCCAACGCGAACTCGCGAATCTCTCGCTACGCCAACTCGCCGATATCGCCAAGGTTTCCAATCCCTATTTGAGTCAGGTGGAACGCGGCCTCTACAAGCCGTCCGCCGAGGTGCTGAAGCAAATCGCGAACGCGCTCCATCTGTCAGCGGAATCGTTTTTCATGCAGGCAGGCCTGCTCGACGACGACGTGCGCAAAGAGGCAAGCGACCAGGTTGAGTCGGCTATCAAGCTCGATCCACGACTCACGCCAGAGCAAAAGGACACCCTCATTCGCGTCTATCGGGGCTTTATAGGCGAGCGGTAGCTGTCTAAAGGGAACCCCTTGACGCGCTTTGCATCTGCTTGGTATACTTAGCGCATGAACACGTACGCTGAATTTTTTGAGAAGGTCCAGGGCGAATTCCTGAACAGCCTCAAGCAGGCCCAAGACCTCAACATCAAGACCCTTGCCGCCATGACGGACCTCGTCTCGGCCGTTCCGGCGATCGATCCGAAAGATGCCACGACTGGTGCGAGCATCCCGACGCCGACCGATCTCGTGGAGCGCTCATTTGCGTTCACCAATCAAATGCTCGAAACACGCAAAGAGTACATCGTGAAACTCGCCGAGCTCGCGACCGAAGCGCAAGCGCAGTTCACCGAAACCGCAAAGCGCGTAGCGCAAGCGGCGAAAAACTAACAACAACCTTTAGCACATGAAAAAGCCCCGGCGGAACGCTGGGGCTTTTTCTTTTCTAAAAGGCTGCGATGCCGTTCGGCGTGCCGACGCCGGAAGGTCCATCGTAATCGTCGCCAGCGTGGCAGATATAGGTGATGGAGCATGATCCATTGCTGCCGCTCGTTACGTCGTTGATCGACGACGTGTCGAGATCTTCCCAGAGCCGCTGTGCTCCATCGAGCGTGCGTGCGTTGCCCGCAAGCGCATAGATCGAAGCAACGATCGGGCTCGAGGCGCTCGTTCCGCCAAAGACGAGCCATCCGGAAAAGCCGTTGAATGAAACGCTGTCATACACCGCGACGCCGGTGTTCGGATCACCGACCACTGAGACGTCGCTTTCGGAACGGTGCCGGCATCCTTTGTCCGTCTGCCATGACGGTTTCGCTACAAACGTGCTGCAGCCACTGCCCGTGCGGCTCCACGCCGTTTCGGTCCAACCTCGGGTGTTGCTCGCCCGCTCGAGCGTCGTTGCGCCGACGCATACGACGGTTGCGTACGTGCAAGGCTGCACTGGCCCGGTTCCATTGTCGCCGGAGCTTGCGGTAAAGATCACTCCGCTGTGCGTGTACGACGCGTTCGTCGCGCTGAATTCTGCTCCGCCGTAGCTATTACTGACAACGGTTGCACCCAGATGAACGGCTTCGCTTGCCGCAAGCGCAAGGTTCGACGAATAGGCATTTTGCGCTTCAACTAAGAGGATGTGACACTTCGGGCAGGTTGCGGAGACCATGTCGAGATCGAGCGAAATCTCTTGCGCCCAGCCCGCGTTCGAGGCTGGCAACGGCAATGTGCCGTTTTGCGAAACCTTACGGAAGCATCCCGTGCTGCACACCGGCAATCCGAATCGTGCACGATAGACCGCGAGATCGCGTGCTGCGTTCGGATCGTCGTACGCGTCGACAACCGCAACCGTTTGCCCGGTGCCCGCGGTACTCGATGGCAAACGATACGCCGATTGGATCTGCGCGGGTCCGTACCCCGGAGGCGGCGCCGCCGATTGTACGAGGTCGCGATCGCTCGCGTAGAGATCGGTGCGAAACTCCGCGAAGCAACGCATATCGTCGCCTGGTAAGGGCGTTTCACACGACTGCATCGTGTTCGCGGGATACGTAGCGAGAGACTGAACGGCGGTGGGGAGCGGCGAGTTTGTCGAACTGCTGCCGCTACATGCGGCAAACGACGACGCAATGATGACCGCGCCGATAAAGCGCAAGATGAACGTATGGTGGTACAACGGGCACTCTCCTGGACACCCATTGAACCCGTTGTTCGCCGTGCGCGTCAAGCATAGGCAACCGGCGGCGCTATCAGCCCTTGGGCGTGCAGCTGTAAAGCGCCAGGTAGCAATCGGGCGCGATATCGAGCGTTGCTTGCGTGGGCGTCACCTCGCATAATCCAAGCTTTTCGTGGTAGATCAGAAACGGCGGTGTTTTCGCAGGTATGACGAGTTCGAACGCTTCCCACAGACGCCGGAACTCGGTATCACGCAACATGATCGCAAGCAGCGCCTCGAAATGCTCGTCGCCGCGATATTTCGTATAGAGCGTTCGAAAGCTGCCGGTAGCAAGCGCCGCGGCTTTTGGCCAATCGGCATACAGCCGGCGGCGTCCGGGATCGAAAAACATTCGCCACAACAGATTTCGCTGCAATGCTTCGCCGTCCGCGTGGTAGCCAAAAATCTCCTCGGTAAACGCGTTCCAGACGAGCAGATCGAGCCGCGGCGTTGCAATGTACGCGGGCGCGTGCACGTGGGTCTCCACGAGCGTACGGAGCACGTCAGGCACGTGCGGATTGAGTGCGCATCGTTGCGGCTCATCGCGCAACAAACTCTGCATAAACTCAATTTCGTGCTCACTGAACAACAGCGCCGCGCCGATTTTCTCGAGAACGTCCGCCGAAATATTGATGGGGCGGGCCTGCTCGATCCAGGTGTACCACGTCGTCGAGATACCGGCTAAGCTCGAGACCTCTTCCCGCCGCAGACCGGCCACGTGCCGCCGGCTGGTGTTGGTCAACCCGACGTCTGAGGGACGCATTCGGGCGCGCCGCGCGCGAAGAAACGCTGCAAGGTCCTGGCGGCGGGCATCGGCTATCGGCGACTCGATCAAACGCGGCTCCCGTAGGGTGGCAACGGTACTAGTATTAGGAGCCTCTTGTTTATTAACTGGGCTTGTCGTAGCCTTCTCGCATGAGCGGCTCGGTCCGCGCGACGATCGTCGCGCTCCGGCACGTTGAAGACGAATTAAGCCTGGCTCGGACGAAGTCTAGCAAACAGGCTCTCGATACTGTTGCCCTGGTCGTTCCGAACGTCAGCCGTGCGAGGGATCGGCTTCGATTTGCCGTTGCCGGCAACGAGGATCCGGTGCGCAAACGGCAGTTGAATCAAGCGATCGACCATATCGATGACGCTCTGAGTGCCGCACACCATGCGCTGCATGCCTGCCCCGAAGATCAGCTAAACGCGCGCTTGCGAGAGATCATAGAACATTTGATCATCGCAACGACGTACGCGGAAGACGAATAGGGCACTGCAGGCCCATTACTCATTTTTGACCTAGCGCCGCTTTAGCACCGAAAACCGCTTCCCGATGCACAGTCTATGGCGGGTGCATTGCAGCGGCGTGATTTCCGTATGTTGTTGGGCGGGCAATTCGTTTCGGATTACGGCCGGCAACTGAGCATTTTTGCGCTTCCAACGATTGCGATTCTGAGTCTTCACGCTCGTGCGCTTACCGTAACGACATTGAGCGGGCTGGAATACGCGGTCGTGCCGTTGCTTGCGATGATCGCCGGTGTTCTGGTCGATCGCTGGCGCCGGCGCCGCACGATGATTGCGGCAAACGCCGTTCGCTTTGTGGCGCTCACATCGATCCCCATCGCGGCGCTCTTCCACGTTCTGCGCATGCCGCAGCTTTTCGTCACGGCGTTCCTCGTGAGTGTCGCCTCCTTGTTCTTCGACACCGCCTATCAACCGTTTCTGGCATTTCTTGTCGGGCGCGACTCCTACGCGGAGGGAAACGCGCGGATGACATGGAGTTTCTCGGCCGCTACCGCGCTCGGAAACGGCACCGGGGGCCCGATCGTGCAGCTTCTCGGTGCGCCGCTTGCGATCGTCGCAAACCTTTGTACGTACGTTGCCGGAACCGTTGCACTGCTGCACATTCGTAAGCCGGAGCTGCGCTCGCAATGTGAGGAACGCTCATTTCGGCGTGAATTTCGTGAGGGACTGGCGATCGTGGGTCGCGACCCGCTTCTGCGACAACTCGCGTTCACCTCGGGTACGCTGTATTTCGGCGCATCGATTGTCGACGCCGTGCTACCGCTGTATGTTTACCGGTCACTTCATCAAACGCCGCTATTCTACGGAGCGATTCTCGCGTTCGCCAGCATTGGGCTCTTCGGAGGTGCGTTCGCGTCGAAACTTGCTAAGCGCCACGGCGCGTTGAAGCTGCTTCCATACGCCATTGTGGCCATCGCCGCGGGACACGCCGTTTGTACGCTCGCGGCAGTGCCGATTGCGGCGATCTTTGCCGGCCGTGCAATTATCGCGTGCGCCGCACCGACGTACGACATGATGATTCAAGCGTTGGCGACCGAACGCGTCGGCGATCACCAACTCGGACGAATGAATGCGACGCTGCGCACCGTAACCAATGCCGCTATTCCCCTAGCTTGCACGCTTGGGGGAGTACTCAGCGGCATCGCCGGATTTCGAGGCGCGATGCTGCTTGGTGCCGCCGCATGCATTCTGAGTCTTGCGGTGTTTCTCGTGCTCCAGGCGCAAGCGGGTAGAAACCACATGTGCTTGTCCTCGACGACGACGATCTCCGCGATGCAATCCGCCGCCTAGGCATCGACCCTGCGCGTCCGGGCCGCTATCGCCTGGACAACGTCATTCGGCGCAATTTCGAAGCGCTTTCGGCAAGCATGCAGTTGCGCTCGCCCTTGCAGTTTGCATACAGCGTCAAGACCAACCCCGATCCCGCGTTTCTAACGGCGGCGCGTGCGGCCGGTCTTTACGCGGAAGTCATCGGTCCGCAAGAGCTCGCACTGGCGCATGAATTCGGCTTTGCGAACAACACCATCTACAACGGTCCATACCCTGCATGGCAAGCCGGGGCGCTTCCGGGAATGATCTTTGCCGACTCGCTCGAGGCCTTCGTAGAGAACGCTCGCCGGTTCTCCGACGGGATCACTGGATTGCGTGTGCGTCCCGCCGGAATCATGTCTCGCTTCGGCGTTCCTCATGAAAACGTTGCAGATGCTGCGGCGGCGATTCGCACGACGGGACGAACGGCGGTCGGTGTGTCGTTTCACGTACGCCCGGAGGATTACGCTGAGCGCACCTGGCGTGACGTCGTCGAAGACGCGCTGCTCTTTTCTCTGCAAATCGAGCGAACGACGCGCGCGCGTGTTATCGCGTTCAACGTCGGAGGCGGGCGCACGCCACTTGAATTCGACCGCAGCATCGCCGCCGGTGACCTGGCATGGCTCATTCGCACCGTGACAAGCGCGCTTCCGGCGATTCAAGTGATTTTCAGCGAGCCGGGCCAAGCGGTCGCGACCCCGTGCGGTATCTACGTCGCCCCGGTGCTCGAACGCCGGCGGCATGAAGTGGTTGTGAACGCGGGATATCCGGAACTCTCCCAAATCCGCACCTTCGATCACCGGGTGCTCGGTGTGTTCAAAAATGACGAAATTGCTCTTTTACCCAAGGGCGAAGAGCGCATTTTGGGTCGTACGTGTTTGGAGTATGACGTTATTCGGGACGAAGTGCGCCTTCCCGACGACGCCGATGCTCTCCAAGCAATAGTTATTGCGGATGCCGGTGCGTACGATTACAGCATGGCTTTTAATTTCGCGCTGGGCGGGAATAGTGAGCGCAATGACCCTGGAGTGCGCCGAAGCTAGTTACATCCTTCCGATACGTGCGACCGGCATCGCACACGTATCGGAACTGGCTGCGTATCTTCAATCGCTCCATCATCTGCAGGTCATCGTCGTCGACGGCTCCGATCCGGAAGTCTTTGCTGCGCATGGCGCCGCGTTCGCCGGCTTCATTCGAACATATCGCGCCGGATCCGGACATCGACGGTGCGAACGGCAAAGTACGCGGCGTGCTCAGCGGTTTGCGGCGAGCGCGTGCGGAACGTATCATCATTGCCGATGACGACGTGCGCTACGACGCATGGACGCTTCGTGCCGTTCTTCGCGCACTCGACGACTGCGACATCGTGCGGCCCCAAAACTATTTTACGCCGGTCCCATGGCACGCGCTTCTCGACACCTCACGGACGCTGATCAATCGCGCGCTGGATGGAGATTGGCCCGGAACGCTCGCGTTTCGTAAATCGTTTGCGCCGTGCGGGTACGACGCAGACGCGCTCTTCGAGAATCTGGAGCTGATACGAACGGTCAAAGCGCGCGGCGGCCGCGAGAGCGTTCGGCGCGACATCTACGTTCGGCGCCTTCCACCCTCGAGCGGCCACTATTTCAGCCAGCGCGTGCGCCAAGCATACGACGAATTCGCGCGGCCCGTTCGCCTGTTGGCGGCGCTCGCGATCATTCCGTCGTGCAGCATTGCGCTTGCAATGCATTTCCCGGTATTTGTGGCGGCGATTGCGGCAAGCGCCATCATCGTCGCCTTCGTGGGATTGATGCGAGCGCACGGGTATCGACATTTTCCCTGGATAGCGGCGCTGCTGGCGCCGCTTTGGATCGCCGAGCGCGCCGTATGTGCTTGGCTTGCAATCTACGAGCGCGTTCGCTTCGGCGGGGTGCGTTATGCCGGCCGGATCGTTCGACGCGCTGCATCGACGCAACGGGAGCTACGTCAGAAATGGGCGGTTTGAGCCCCCAGCAATCACTTTCACTCTATTCCTCGACCAACCCATTTCAGTCGCAGCACGCGTATCGCTGGAGTAATTACTCCGCGCTCCTCAATGGCACACTCGTTCGTCTTCTGGATTGGCGAGACGTGTCGCGAAAGGCGCGCCTTGCTCACAATGCTCTGCGAAGTTTTGTACTGGCCGACACATTTTCGTGCGTCGGCGCGAAGGCGCGCATTTATGAGCGGAGGGTATCGCTTCGGTTTCTATCCCCGATTTCCGGCAGGGGATGCCACCGAAGGGCTCGCGCGGGATCTCGCAGCGTTCGTGGCCGAGTTGCCATTTATGAAAGAGCGTTATAAAACGTTCGTTGCCGTCTTCGATGACGAATCGTGGGATGAAGCCCGCTTCGAGACGCGCTTGTGGCAGCAACTGCAAGACCTGCACGACGTCGATCGCCGCTATTTCGACTGGAACGAGGCCGTAACGAGCGATCCGAATGATGCCCGTTTTGCCTTTTGCGTAGCACAGCATCCGTTTTTTGTCGTCGGCATGCACGTAGCGGCCTCACGCCGTTCGCGACGCTTTGCCCTTCCGGCACTGGTCTTCAATTCCCACGAACTCTTCGAAGAGCTGAAACGCACGGGACACTTCGCGCATATCCAGCGTCTCGTGCGGCAGCGAGAGCTAGAGCTGCAAGGTTCGCTCAATCAAAACCTGGCGGCGTACGGTGAGGCGAGCGAAGCGCGCCAGTATTCGGGCCGCGCCGTGGAACGGGAGTGGATGTGTCCGTTTCGCAAACGATGACGCTGCTGTCACCGCAAACGGGCACGGCTTTTGAACTTCGGACCGGCGAAACGTTGCGGGTGATCGATCCTGAAGGGCGAACAAGTCGCCGATTTGGCGATCTTCTCGCTCGTAGATCGCCGCGACGCCTTTTCGCCCGGCCGTACGATGGACTACAACGAGCGGCTGATCCCACGGGTCGGTGATATACTCTACTCGCATCGCAGTACGCCGTTGCTGCGCGTCCTTGCCGACACCGTGCATGTCCACGACATGCTCCTAGCGCCGTGCAGCCGCGTCATGTTCGAGCGCCGCGGCGAATACGCGCATCCAAGCTGCCACGAAAACCTCTACCGTTCGCTCGAACGTTTCGGCATCACGCCCGACGACGTGATCGCGACGCTAAACGTCTTCATGGACGTGCGCATCGATGAGCGCAGAATCACGCTGCTCGCACCAGCGAGCCGCGCGGGCGACTACGTCGATTTCCGCGCTGAAACCGATTGCATCATCGGCCTAGCGGCGTGCTCGTCGGAACGCACGAACAACGGACGCTGTAAACCGATTGCCTTTAATGTCCGGTGAGGGTTGCGTTATGAGTTGTGCGCCGTATCCGGAAAGCGCATCGTTACGCGCGTCCCGTCGGCTGGACTGCTACGCAATTCGATGCTGCCGCCGACGCGTTCGACCGCGCGCTTTGCAATAGCGAGCCCTAAACCCGAGCCCTCTACGTTCGTTCGCGACATGCCCCGGTAAAACCGATCGAATGCATGTTCAACATCGACGGTCTGCATGCCGGGGCCGCGATCGCTGACCGTCAATTCCGCAACGTTGCCCGTCCGTTGTACGCTCACGTCGACCGGAGAATCAGGCGCATAACGCACCGCGTTTTCGACGACGTTCTTGATCGCCTCGTAGAGCTCCGAGTCATCGCCGACGATTGTGGCGCCGCCGTCGGCATGTAAGCGCACGCGTTCACCGGCAAGCGGCCGCATCGCATCGACGGCGCGAGCAGCGACCGAATCCAAATCGATCGGCTGGCGTGGCGGCTCTTGTTCGCGTTCCATGCGCGCGAGCAAAATGAGTTTCTCGATAATCGTGCGCATCTTGCGCGATTCGTCGAGCATCGTTTCATGCACGCGACGCACTGCATCAGAATCTTGCACGACCCCCTGGCGTAGCGCATCGAGGTAGCCCATGAAGATCGTGAGCGGTGTGCGCAACTCGTGACCCGCATCGGCGATGAATTGACGCATCTCAGCCGATTGCCGGTGTTGCTCCGCGGTGGCTGCGTTCAGGCGATATGCAACGTCGTTGTATGCTGCCGTGAGATCGTGCAAACCCGTTCCATGCTCGAGCAACAGCTTCGGCGTGAAGTCGCCCGCGGCGATGCCGCGCAATGCGTCGGTAACGTCCATCAAGCGGATCGATGGCGCGCCGAGTGATAGCGCGTCCGGCAATCCATGCGACCAGCACGCAAAGCACGCCGATGGGCAGAATGATCGACCAATAGCGCCCGATCCAGCGGCCGAACGCATCGAAGTCCGGCTGCAAGACGATCACGCCTCCGGTAACATGCAGGACGCGGCGATGCACGTTCATGAGTTCAGCGACGCTGAGTCCGAAATTGCTCGGATGATCGTTATCGTTGCCCGCAAGCCTGCGCCTGTCGCTTCCGTAAATGCCGATGTGGATGCGCGAGTGTGATTCGTCGCCTGCAAGACTGGCCGCATATTGCGGCAGCGTCTGGTGGCGCGATTCATAGTACTCAACCCGCTGGTTGACGCGCGCGGCGGCGGAGTCGACCGCGTCGTTCAGCGTCGTCGCATAGTTGATGAAGGCAAGCACCGATGAAGCGCCGGCAACGATCGCGATCAGAATCACCGCGAGGACGACGTAGCCTCGTGTCAGTCGCTGCGCAAAGGCACGAAATCGCTTCTCATTCGGCACGTATCGTGTACCCTGCACCTCGCACCGTTTGAATGATGGGCTGCTTGAAACCGTCATCGATTTTTCCACGCAGATATGAAATGTAGCGCTCGACCGCGTTCGTTCCGACGTCTTTGCTCTGCCCCCAGACGAGATCGAGCAATTCGTCTCGCGTGAACACGCGCCGCGGACGGCGAATGAGCGTCGTCAGCAAATCGAACTCGAGCGGCGACAGATCGATTCTCTTTCCGGCACGCGTCACCGTGTGCTCGTCGAGATTCAGGACGACGTCGTCATAGCTAAGCACGTTGCGCTGCTCGAGCCGCGGACGGCGCAATTTTGCTTCCAAATGGGCGAGGAGTTCCGACATTTCGAACGGCTTGCTGAGATAGTCGTCGGCACCGTGACTTAGCCCCTCGACCTTGCTTTCGACTTCGCCGCGAGCCGAGAGCATAATCACCGGCGCTTCGGTGATTCGGCGAAGCATCGGAAGCAATTCGATTCCGGTGATCATGGGCATCATCACGTCGAGCACAACGAGATCGGGTTCCCATGAGCGAACGAGGTCCAAACCGGCCGGCCCGTCGGGCGCCGTGCGAACGGCGTACCCATGATGCCCAAGCGTAAGCTCCAGGAGTTCGCGAATCCGGGGTTCGTCGTCGATGACGGCGATGCGGGGCTGAAGATCGGCCATATTCTATTCAAACCTACCGGTGGAGGCTGAAAACGAATTGAGAGAGGGACTTGCTTTTCTGGCGAACGCCGTTCCCTCTCGCGCGCTTCGCCCCTACGTACCCTGCTCGTTTCCATTGCTGCAACCGGACCGTGCCTATCTGTACGACGCCGCGCTCGCCGCGATCGTATGGGCGCGCTACGATCCAGAACGCGCTGGGCGAGCGTTACATACCATCCGCGAAGTTGCCGCGGCCTATCGGAGCGCGTTGCCTTTTGCGATCGGATTGCAGGACGCGCACGTGGACGATCGTCGCTCGTTCAGCGGCACGATCGCCTGGGCGGGCTACGCCGCGTGCGTGTATGAAATGCTTGCCGGCGACGATCAATACCGGATGTTTGCGATGCAGCTCGCTGCGGAGCTGGTCAGTCGCGCGCACCTGCGCACTGATGGGTTCATACCGCTCGAGCGTGACCATCCGGCGGTATCGACGGAACACAACATCGACTATTACTTCTTCTTACGCGCCCTTGAGAAGCTCGGCGTCTCTACGTACACGACGCAGCGTACGGCGCTTGCGGCAACGATGTTTGCGAAGCTCTACGATGCGGGCAGCGGCCATTTCCGGCGCGGCCTCGACGACAATGCCGATGTGCTGGATTGCTCGTCGTGGGGAGCGATTTTTGCACTCGACGTGATGGGCGCACGATCGCCGCAGTACGCATCCTGCATCGATCACGCGTTCGTGCGATTTTGGAGCGACTCGCCACCGGGTTTTATGCCCGATGCGTTCCATCGAACGGTGTGGGCGGAAGGTACCTTCGGCATGGAATGCGCGCTCACACTCGGTCGTTTGGCAGGCGCACCGGGATTTTCGCATCGGGAAGCAGCCGTGGCGAAGGCCGGCGACCGCCTTGCCGTACCGACGCCCATCGGTATTGCGGTGCCCTATGCAACGACGCGCTTACAGAATTTTCCCGACTCGCCCGCGACGGCGTCTACCGCCTGGTGGCTCATTGCGCAATTGTTGCGCACCGGCGATCAGGCGTTCACGCGCGCATTTTGGGCGGGTTAGCGTAAGCCGAAAAAGTAGCCGATGCCCACGTCGGTGTGATGATAAATTTCACCGCCGTCACGGCGATCGAGCGCGCCTTGGTCGAGATCGACGTGGAAGCCGCGCTGTGGGTCGATCCAGTGTTTGTAGCTGTACCCGACGTCGAACGTGCGCTCACCGATGATCGTCGGGTTGATGACGTTGATAACGGAGGCGTCGTTTTCGCCGCCACCGCCGATGCGAATCGTATGCGTGCTGCGCCCGTCGTGTCCTAAGCTTACAGCCGCACTGTAGCCTTGCGTATTTCCGAGCACGCTCGACCAGGTGGGACGATAGCGAAAAGAGGCATAGTCGTCACCGAAATAATAGTCCGCTCCGAGGACTGCCTGCTGCGCGCTTCCCAGAACGTATTGTTGGCCGACCGAGGCGCCGCCCACGAGAACGAAGCCCTTTGCCACGCCGAGATCGCCTTCTGCCGTAAACCGGTCCTGAAAATAAGGAGCTCCGCTGCCGTAAGCAGCTGCTGCGTATGTGGTGAAACGCTTGCTCCACGTGTGGTAATTGTCGAGTTGGTAAAATTGTTCCGTATTACGATTGAAGCGGTCGCCCGCGTGACGGTTCACTACTTCGATACCTGTCGTGCCGTCTGGGCCAAATCGTACGTTCAGATCTTCCGCTAGCCACGGCCCATAGGCATCGGCCGGCGACGAAAACGTGGAGTTCAAGATTGCAAAATCGACGGAACCGCCGTTATCGGCACGGGCGGCCGGCGAAGAGAAGAGCGTGATACATATGGCCGCCGTGACGGTAGAAAGGGATCGGGGCCTAGGCATGAGTTGCACTGTAACATATTCGGAAGGACGCTGCCATTAGTACAGCCGGCGAAACCGCACCCCTCGTTGTCATTGCGGAAGACGATCCGGCAATCCGCCGTTTGGTTGAAGTAACGCTGCGCAATTGCGGCTGCGATGTTGCAGCGGCGCCGGATGGAGATAAGGCGCTTGCTCTCATTCGCGAACGCCGCCCGCGGCTCGTTGTGATGGACGTGTCGATGCCGTTGCGTACCGGTCTCGAAGTCGGCAAGGAGCTGCAGCAAGACGCCGGAACACGCGGTATTCCAATTATCTTTTTGACATCGCACGCGCAAGAACACGACGTCGTCGAAGGCTTCCGGTCGGGCGCCGTTGATTATCTGTTCAAGCCGTTTTCCCCGCGCGAATTGCAGATTCGCATCCGCGCACTGCTCGCGCGCGCATAAGTGCCGTCGCCGTCGTTCGCCGCAGCGTACATCACGTGGAGCCTGGTCGCGATTTCGATCCTCAACGGCGCGGTTCTGGCGATGATCTTCGCGGTAAAGCTGCAGCGGGAACGGCGTGAACGGGCGGCGGCACGAATTCGCGACGAGCTGACCGAGGCGCTCATTCCGTTTTTTGAATCCGGTGGCACATTCGTGTTGGACGGACGCACCGCAAGAATCGGCGAGCATCGTATCGTTTTTCCGCCGGCCGGTACACACGCGTCGCGCGTTGCGGTAAGTACAGCCGTCTCGTTCATTGCGGCGATCAAAGGCGAGGGGCAAGAACGGCTGATTGCGATGCTGCAATCTGCCGGATACGTGCAGAGCGTCGCCCGTTCTCTGCGCAGCCGCTCGCCGGTTCAACGTGCGCATGCCGCGATGTTACTGGGTGGCATGCACGCGCGCGGCGCACGGGAGGCGTTGCTCGAGCGATTTCTCAACGATTCGTCGGCTGAGGTGCGCATTGTAGCGGCCGAAGCACTCGGCGAAATGGGCGATGCTCCAAGCGTTCCGATCCTCCTCGACGCGATTCGTCAGCCGACACGCTATCAGGAACTGCGTCTCGCAGCGGTACTCTCGCGATTTGGCCTCGCGGCAGTACCGGATTTGGAACATGCGCTGAGCGATATCGACGAACGCGTGGTTCGTATCGCGCTCGACATCTTGACCGACATCGGAATGGTGATCGATCCCGCGCCTGTCGTTCGCGCGCTGAGCCACCGATCGCCGGAAGTGCGCGCTCGTGCGGCCGAGTTGCTCGGCGCTGCAGGCGCCGTCGACACCATCGAGGCGCTTACCGCGGCTGCACACGATTCACAGTGGTTCGTGCGCGTACGCGTCGTCAAAGCACTGGCTCGATTGGGCATTCCGGATAGCACGGCGCGCGCGCGCGAATGGTACGTTGCGCTTGCGGAACTGCTCCGCGACACGGTGTGGTACGTTCGGCGCCACGCCGCAGCGGCGCTCGCAGCCGGCGGCGTGCAAGGCATCGCCATGTTAGAACTCGACGGAAGCGACGTAAGCGTCGCCGCACTGCAACTTCATGCGCTTCGCCGCGGAGAGGCATCAACGACGCTCTTATGATGCTCGAAGCGCTTCGCTCGTTCTTCTTCTGGTTCTCTGCGTTCGTGATCGTCTACACGTTGTTTGTCAATCTGACGTATCTCGCCTATACGCTATTGGCGTTCTTCACGGTTCGAAAATTCTTGCGCGTGCGGCTGCGTGAGCGTCTGGAACAACTCTTTCGTTCACGATTGGTACCGCCCATTTCAGTGATCTTGGCTGCGTACAACGAGGCACCGACGATTGTCGATTCCGTACAGGCGATGATGCGTCTGTTGTACTCGCAGTATGAAGTTGTCGTAGTCAACGACGGCAGTACCGATCAGACACTGCAGAAATTGATCGAGGCCTTCGAGCTAGAGCGCGTCGAGCGCACCTACGAAGAGACGATCGAAACCGCACCGGTTCGAGGCGTCTACGCCTCGTACAAATATCCGAAGCTCGTCGTAATCGACAAAATCAACGGCGGGTGCAAGGCCGATACGATCAACGCAGGCATCAACGCGTCATCGTATCCGCTCTTCTGCGCATGTGACGCCGACTCGTTGCTCGAGGAAGACGCGCTGCTGCACTTGGTACTTCCGATGATCGATCGAGCCGCGTTCGTTCCCGCAAGCGGCGGCGTGGTACGGGCGGCCAACGGTGCGCAGATAACGCGCGGGACGCTTCAGCGCATTGCGCTCGGAAGGCGGCCGATCGAGATCTATCAAGTCGTGGAATATCTGCGCGCGTTTTTGACCGGACGCACGGCACAAGCGTCGATGAATATCTTGCTGATCGTCTCGGGCGCATTCGGATTGTTCCACAAAGCGACGGTGAAGGCCGTGGGCGGTTACGACCGGCGCGCCATCGGCGAAGACTTTGAGCTGATCGTCCGGATCGCCAAACATCTGCACCGCGTGAAGCAACCCTTCGAGGTCGCCTTCGTTCCCCAAACGGTGTGCTGGACGATGGTTCCGCACGTGTGGATATCGCTGCGCAATCAGCGCAATCGTTGGCATCGCGGACTCATGCAGACGCTACAGTGGCATCGCGACATGATCTTGAATCCCCAATATGGACGCACGGGCGTGCTCGGCATGGGGTATTTCGTGCTGATCGAGACGTTGGGTCCCATCGTCGAACTCCTGGGCTATCTCGTTCTGCCGATCGGTATCGTGTTGCATCTGCTGAATCCGGCAGCCGCGATTCTGTTCTTTGTCGTGGCCGTTGGTTTGGGTGTGCTGCTCTCACTTTGTGCGCTGTTCCTAGAAGAACTGTCATTTCATCGCTACACCGCGTGGAACGATCTGCTGAAAATTGCCTTCTTCTCGATCCTCGAAAATTTCGGCTATCGACAGCTGACACTGTGGTGGCGGTTTGTCGGAATGTGGGACTATCTGCGCGGCAAAGAGCGTGGATGGGGCGTTATGCAGCGCGCATCGTTTAGCGGAACGGAGTAGTTCTCGGAGGTGTTGGCAGTGCAACCGTGCAAGTGGGCGCCCGAACGTTTTTTTGGGAGGTTCTGTTTGCATACGGAGTGTGGGCAGCGCGGTTCTCGAGTCGCTGCGTTTCTTTTTCTTGGCGCGATGCTAGCGGCATGCGGCGGCGGAGGCGGCGGTGGAACGCCCGCAACGCAAGCTCCCGGACCAACGTCATGCCCCAGTGGTTACGCGGGCACAGCGCCCAATTGCACACCCGTTACGACACACACGACGGCGCAGGGTACCGTGGTCAACGATACCACCGGCGCGGCAATGGCCGGCGTGAAAGTGCAACTCGATCCGTGGACGGCGTTTCCCACGCCCGGGCCAACGCCGACCCCAATCGCTGTATCGACGACCGATCCGAGTGGGCACTTCGTTGTGACCGCACCAAATGGTACGTATTTGCTCGTGATCGGCACAGATGCGATAAACACGCCGCCGCCCGGATGGAGCACGCCGGCACCAAGCGCGCAAGATACGCCGATTCCGGGAGCGGCGAATTTTACCGCAACCGTTCATGACCGCATCGTTCTAAACGGCCAAACAATCCTCGCCGCGCCGACGATGCCGCCGGTCGCGCTGTACACACCGCCCGCGACGGAAACCGGTTCATCGTACCGGCTCGCGACACTCAATGCGCTCACCGAAGTACCGTGCGTACTTGCCTACAATACAGCACGCACAAGCTTCGGTTTGAGCGGCGCAGTCATCGACGAATGGCTCGTTGAGAACAGCCGCGCATTTATTGCGCAGCACGAATCGCCACAGTTTTACGTGAATCCCCCAACCCCTGAACCCAGCAATCCATTTGGGTATCTTGCGTCAGGAAGTGGTTTTCAATCGGGAGGCAACAACTGCGCTCAAATGATGACTACAGTGACGACCTTCGACGGCCAACTTGGTGTTTATTCGAAGAACGCAAACGCACAATGGTTTGGCGGCATTTATGCACCATATGCGCCCGGCAACTCCTACAGTGCGTATGGTTTAGCGGAATATCCTATTGAACCGCGCGTCTATAGCGATCCGAATGTGCCAATCTGGCCGTAATTCCTGGCCTAGGCGCCTCCGCGTTCACTAGACCGAAGTATCTTGCGAGGTTTCGACTGTGAACTTGATGGCAGAGGCGCCTCACCCCGTTTAGTTGTAATGTTTGTCTCGCGACGTCTTCATTCGAAAAATTCGTACGCCCGCTGAACTAGAATTGTGGATTACCAGGGAAACATGTCACTGCGCTAGGCGGCCACGCATAGTCCGACGGATAAAAACTCGCAGGATGTTCACCTGCAGCCTGAACTAACCCTGAAACGGTACAGATATAGTCTGGGCCCGCAGGGGGCGCCCACGTTGTCGTATACGGCCCCCAAGTTGTGCCGGGCGACGCACCCGTATACGGCTCCATGCCAGCGTCCTGGCAATCTGAGTCGTAGACCGCATTTGCGCTATCGACGCCGTATACGCACGGCGTTCCGGAAGCAAACCACGTATATCCGCCATTGGTGGACTGGTACCATGCGTCCGCGCCCCAAACTATTGGCGTATCCCAGCATTGTCCGGCCAAGCAATGATGGTTTATGCGTTGTCCTGAACCGTGCACAATCGTCCAGCATACAGCATTGCCGCTCTTGCATGATGCTGCTACAACCTCTGCTTTCACATTGGCCGTGCTGCCGGCAGGCGGGTTCGGCGCGTTACCGCTCTGGTCGGCAAATTTCAATATGCATCCGCCATTTGATGACTCACCAGGCGACATGATCTTTCCCGCCGTCGGCCCATAACCTGAAACAGGATTCCAGCCGCCGTCTGAAAGCGACGCGTTGGGGCACGTTGATCCGCTACTCAACGTAAATGTACCGGGAGGCTTGTAGCCCTGTTCACTTACTACGATGCTTGGCATGGTTGCAGCGTTGATCGGTGTGCCGCTTGACGTTACGAGACATCCGTTGGCGCCGACCCGTACGAGCGTTTGATTTGGATCTGCTGCATCGGTCGCGCCCGCTGCGAGCGGCGTTACGAAGTTATCCGAAAAGCCGCGCGGCTGATTGATGCCGGGGCACGGGCCGAATGCTGCAAATGCGACGCCGCCCCCGAGTAACACATTGAGCGCCGCGCCGAACGATGGCGCGATCGCTGGTGCGGCATACGAAAGCGTTCCGCCGCTAACGGGATATTGCACCGCCGGCGGCCACACTTGCACCTCGGCACTGGCAACGGTTATATGAACATCGACGGCCGGCTCGCCATATTGATCGGAGATAACGATGTCGCAGTTTCCGGCGCCTTTGGGCGCTACGGTCAGCAGCACCGTCGCCGGCGTGGCCGACGGTGCGGACGGTGTAGTGGCGGAGGATTGCGTGAACGTCGCGACCGCCGCACAGTTTGTTGCCGTTCGCAATACAATGTTGTCGCTGTCCCAGATCTTGCTGAGCGTCAACGACTGCGCTGGGGCGCTCGGCGATGCAAAGGATAGCCTCGTCGCACTCGGCGTCAGATCGCCCATGACCTGCACCGCTGCGCCCGCATGCTGTCCATAATCGTCGACGACGTCGACGCTGCAGAGTCCGGGGCTGCCCTTTACGGGCGACATCGCAAACGCGGCGGGCGGATCGTTCGCCGTTGCTGCACTTGCATTCGGCCACGAATACGGCGCATTCGGCGGCGACGGCGCGAGACTGCTCTCCGCGGCGTTCGCCGGTTGTGAATATGGCCAACCCGCATCGTACGCTGCGGACGACCCGCATGCAACGCCGGTGCTCGAAGCAAACCAGTGCGTGTATCCAAATTCCGCGGCCACAAAATGGAGCGCCTGCGAATCGCTCGTCCAGTGCGCGACCAGTTGTCTTGGCGTCACGATGGGTGCATTCGGCGTCGGCGACGGATCCGCGATTGCAGCGGCCGAGACGCTGACGTTACACTGCAACGTACGCGTGTCCGTGGCACCTTGCGGACTGGTAAAGGTTATGACGATGCCGCCTGCTGGGCACGGCGGTTGCGACGCTACAACGTTGAACGTGATGACGCCATGCGCGTCCGCCACGGGGTATGCGGATATTCCGCTCGGATGTCCGGCGCTGCTAAGAAATAGTGCGAACGGCGGCTTGCCGAAGGTCTTTTCCATAATGGCAGCGTCGCTCGTGATCGACATGACGTTCGACGGCGCCACGGCATTCGCGGCGGTGGGGCGGCCGCTATAGACGCGCAGTTCGAAACCGCCACGTATGCCGCCCCGCTCATCGTAACGAGGCAAGACCGCAATCGTTGCACCGTTGCCGCTGGTGGCCGCAATTGCTTTCGCGGCGCCTACATCGGCGTCGAAATCGTCAACGGCCGCGCGCAGAGCGCCGGGATGCATGCCGCCGAGCAACATACCGCCGGCAGCAAGAAGCACGGCGGTTATCGCGACGACGACGATTATTTCGATGAGCGTGAACCCGCGCTCACTCTCGCGCATATGGCGGCAAGTGCCACCAAGTGTGTGAGCGAGGACCTAATGCAAGAAGGCCGGCAGCATAGAAGCTGCGCGGCCTTCCCGAGGGCAAGGAGACGAGTTAGAGGGCGTTCGCGAGCGCCCAACCTTTTGGTGTGCCGATGCCCGCAGCTTGATTGTATTGCGATGCATTGCACGAATAAGCAATGTTATTGCCGGAGGTGCACGGTGTGTAGTAGTTCGTGTAGCCGGTTGATTTAAATAGGCTATACAGGGTCGAGTCGAGCCAGCCGAGCTTCGTGCCGTGCAATTCATTCGCTTCGATGAAGAGCGCGACCGATGCCGGGGAGGACCACGACGTGCCGAGATACTCCGCGAACGAGCCGCCTGTATAGACCGCGACCGGATCGAACGGGAGCGAGATATCGGGCTGGTTGCGGCCCGATGAAATCACGCCCGCAATACCGCTCTGCCAGCTCGGCAGCGCTACGACGGTCGATACACCACCTCCGCCATAGCATTCGCCGCTGGAGGATCCGCATGAAGAGCTTCCAGCGGTGACCGACGTCAGAACGCCCGAGCTGTTGTATGTGAAGTTGACGCCGCCGATGGAGGTAAAGTACGGATCGCCCGCCGGCGCGCTTACGCCTTCTGCGTTGTTATTCGAACCGCACTCGTTGGAACCCGAATCACCTGACGAAGCGGAGAACTCGACGCCTTCCGACGCGCCTTGCTGCGCGATGGAATTCGTCGCGGACTCGAACGAAGGATCGCTCGACTCGCATCCGCCGAACGAGGAATTTACAGCACTGGCTTTGCCGTCGCTAAGCACTTGATTGTAGGCATCTTCAATCGCTTGGTCCGACAGTGATCCGTTGTCGTAAACGATGATGTTCGCGCCGGGTGCAAGACCAGCGATCGTTTGAACGTCCAGATCAGTTTCCGGATCATCGCCGCTGCCGCCGCCGTCCACGGCTTCATTCGTAACGGTTCCCGTTTCCGTCACCTGCGCGGCCGATAAGTAGCTGTGGAGATAGCTTGTATTCACGGGATCGTCGATGACGATTGCGGCAGTGTAGCCAGCACCGTTGCATCCGTGTTGAACCGGGAAGTCAAACGGCTTCGCAACGCCTGTGGCAAGCGTTCCGCTCGAATTGGAAAGCGGCCCGTTATCCGCTGCGGCACCGTTGCAACCAGCGCTGGGAGTCGACGTCGGTTGAATAGTTGGCGTCGGCGTCGGTCCAACGGTCGGCGTTGCCGTCGGTCCAACGGTCGGCGTTGCAGTTGGCTTGACAGTGGGCGTTGGCGACGGCGTCGGCGTGGTGGAACCGCCACTCAGCGTCAGGGCCGTCGAGTCGATGAAGAAATCCGTTTCGTAGCTTCCGTTTTGCTTCGACGTCCAAAGAAGCTTCGCGCTTTTCCCGGCAAACGACGACAGCGTTACCGTCTGTTTGACGTAAGAGCCGTTGGTCTGATTGACGTTGGAGAACGACTGCATGCCAACGCCGTTGACCGTAAGCTTCAACGTGTCGATCGCGGAGCTTGGTTCGTCACTGTAAATGTACAGGTAATACGTTAAGGTCGCCGTGCAACCAGCCGGAATGGAAACGGTCTGCGAGAGCGTGTCCGTTTCGGGCGATGTATAGCCATCGAGCCACGCGAACCAATTTCCTTGATATGCGTATGACGGATCTTCGGTAATGACACCAGGAGTCGTACTCCAATGAACATTTCCCGATTCGAAGCCTGGATTGAGCAGCAATTGTCCGGAACAACCGCTCGCCATCGTCCGCATCGATTCCGGCGCTTCCTGACTTGCCGCGCCGCCCTGCGGCTTCGCATGAGGATGGCCCGTGATTGACGCGTGGACGAGGGCATCGCCGTCCTGTTGTACTTTCGGCTCCGCGATCACGACGTTGCTGAGCGAAGCGGTGCGTACGTACGGCGCGATCGACGCAGGTACCGTTGCCGGCTTAAGGTTGGCAAAGCGTTGGCCGTACTTCCCTTGTTGCACCGTGTGCATTTCGGTATTGAAAAAGCGCTCCACGACAGCGCTCGCTGCCGTCGCATCGACAATCGTTCGATTGGGATAGCGCTTGGTGATGGTGAATCCAGCACCTTGCAGCGCAGTCACGACCGCTTTCTCCTGCTGTACCGTCGGCGCATAATAGCTGTTGAATTGTGCTGGAGTCAGAAAATGGTGTCCACCACCCTGACCGCTTTGCGAGGCGATGAATTGCTCGAGTTGCGCCTCGTGATTGTAATTGAGCGTGATAGCGACGTTCACCGGTGCGCTGTTAGGCCGGCGTCCAAGATCTGAATACGCAAGCTTCCCGTGGGTGAGGGGAATCGAGATCATCGGTGCGCCAGGTATCCCTGAGGCGCGATTCACGCTCAGTGAATTGTCCGTGTCGCTCGGTCCGGTCAGTCCCGGCAGCGTGGATCGACCGCCGCTACAGGCCGTTGCGGCGAGCGCCAGTACCAGCGACCCCGCCAGCGCTCGTTGTGATATATGCATTGCGCTCCTTCGAAGTACAACAATACGGGCGTGCAGCAGCCCGGATAATTGCAAGGTTAACGTAAAGGAGGTGCTGGTGACAGAGTGACTTTCGCAGGTGTAGGCAGTTTACACATGTCCCATGCAGCCGCAACCCGGCGCCGTAGCATACGAGCGCTTAACTGCATGAATCCTTGATCGAAGCTACGGTCAAGGCGTCTGCCGGAAAGAACGATTCAATCGCGAGCTCCGCAATCGTGATGTCGAGCGGCGTCCCGAAACTGGTCACGGTACTGAGGAACGTCAATTCGTTACCATTGCGCCGAAGGCGCAGCGGAACGGCAATCGCACCCTTGGCAGCTGACTCGTTCTCGTGCCCCGCATCGGCACACGGATACGCGCACAATTCCGCGTAGAGTTCTTCCAGCTCTGTATCGGCGGTCATTTCAACTTGACGTCTCAACCGCGACAGCAGATGTGCGCGCCACTCGCGCAGATTGACGATATGCGGTGCCAATCCCTCGGGATGGAGACTTGCACGCAACACGTTCATGGGCGATGCGAGCAATGACGGCGCAACCGTTGCAGTGAAAATGCCGATGCCGCGGTTGGCCTCGACGACGTTCCACTTTCGATCGAATGCGAGCGCTGGATACGGCTCGTGAGCAGCCAGAATGCGGCGCACGGCATCCCGGACGCCGGACATGTGCGGCGAATCGAGCGGCGTCTCAGCGTAGACCGGCGCAAAACCGGCCGCTACGAGAAGGCTATTGCGCTCGCGCAACGTGAGGTCGAGTTGCTCGGCCAGATGCAGAATCATGTCGCGGCTCGGCTTTGCACGGCCGGTTTCGACGAAGCTCAAATGCCGCGTTGATATTTCCGCCTGCATCGCGAGCTCTAATTGACTCATCCTGCGGTGCTCACGTGATTCACGCAGAAGTTGTCCGACGTCTTTTACCATTGCACTATGGTACGAGCCAAGCACGATTGGTTCCCATTACCTCCGACGTAATGGACGCGATGACGTCGCTACGGCAAGATAAGCGCATCACCTCTTGCCGCCTTGACGAAAAGGAACGCGAAATGAATTCGATCGAGAACCTCGTGGATCGTTATCTTGAGACCTGGAACGAGACGGACGCCGCCCGTCGACGTGAACGTATTCGCGACGTCTATACCGAGGATATACTTTATACGGATCCGCTCGTCGCCATAACCGGACACGAAGGCATCGACGGTGTGATCGCGGCAGCGCAACAACAGCTTTCCGGCCTTCGGCTTCAGCGACTAGGGAGCGTCGACGCGCATCACGATACGGCGCGATTCACCTGGCACGTCCAAGCGGCGGGGAGTGACGAATCGCTCCTCATCGGCTTTGACGTGATCACGGTGAAAGATGGTCGCGTCCACCGCGTGTACGGTTTTCTCGATAAGGTCCCCGCAGCCGCCGCTTAAAACGCGCTTCGGGTTGCGGCTCGCGCGGATGACGTCGGAGCAATCTTCCGTCATCCGGCGAGCCACGGCTCTGCTATTCGAAGCGAAGAGCGTCTATCGGATGTAAGTGCGCCGCCTTTTGCGCGGGATAGTAGCCGAAGAACACGCCGACGAACGCGCTGAAAAGCACCGATGCCGCAACCCATGCAAACGGAATTTGCGTCGGCCATTTTGCGAGTGCGGCGACGAGCCCCGTGCCGGCGAATCCGAGCACTACGCCGATCAATCCGCCGATCGTTGCGAGCACGATTGACTCCGTGAGGAACTGCCGCAAAATCACCTTCCCGCGCGCACCGACCGCCATGCGCAGGCCGATTTCGCGGGTTCGCTCGGTAACCGAAACCATCATGATGTTCATGATACCGATCCCACCGACGATCAGCGAAACGGCGGCGACGCCGGCCAGCAGAAACTCCATCACCGCACCCGTCGATGAAGCAGCCGCGGCAATCGATTGGAGATTGCGTACTTGAAAATCATCGCTTTGCGGATTGGCGATATGATGGCGCTGCTCGAGCACTTGCGTAACGGCTTGTTGCACCGTATCGATCTGCGTCCCGTCCTTGGCCGATACCATCAATTGATTGACGGTGGTGAGGCCCGTAATGCGCTGCATCGCCGAGCTATATGGAATCAGGATCGTATCGTCTTGATCTTGGCCGAGACCGCTTTGCCCGAGGGGCGTCAACGTTCCGACGATCGTAAACGGAACGCCCTTGAGAATGATCGTCTGGCCAACGGGATCTTGTCCGCTCGGAAAGAGTTGTTGCACGACGGTCTGCCCGAGGACCGCGACTTTTGCGGACGATTGCATATCGCTTTGCGAAAAGAACATACCGCTCGCGAGCGGCCACGACCGAATAAACGTGTAGGTCGGCGCAACACCGCTCACGGTCGTCTGCCAATTGTTTCCTCCGGCGACGGCTTGCGTATGAATCGTCACGACCGGCGACACGGCCGCGACGCCGGGAAGCGACGCCAGCGCCATCCCATCGTCCGGCGTCAGCGTTGAAGCAGTGCCGAGACCGCCGCGTGCGCCGCTGGTGGTGACGGACCCGGGCTGCACCACGATCAGATTTGAACCCAGACTATTGATGCTCGCTTGTACCGACGCGCGCGCTCCCGATCCGATAGCGACTGTAACGATAACGGCAGCAACACCGATCACGATGCCGAGCATCGTCAACATCGAGCGCACTTTGTTGCGAATCAATGCTTGCAGCGCAAGCTTCAACGTATTGTTCATGCGACTACTCGTTCTTCGTGATTTGCATTCATACGGTCGCTAAGGATATGTCCGTCCCGGAACGTTACGATGCGGCGCGCATGCCGGGCGACATCCGGTTCGTGCGTGACGAGCATGATCGTAATTCCCGCTTCCGTATTCAACTCTTGAAACAACCGCATGACGTCTTCCGACGTTTTGGTGTCGAGAGCACCCGTGGGCTCATCGGCGAGAATGAGCGCCGGATTGTTCACGAGCGACCGTGCGATCGCGACGCGTTGCTGTTGACCGCCGGACATTTGATTGGGGTGATGGTGCGCCAGATGATCGACGCCGACAATCTGCATTTTCTCAAGCGCGATCCGCCGCCGCTGCGCATCGGGCACGCCGGCGTAGACCATCGGCAGCTCGACGTTTTCAACTGCGCTCGTGCGCGGCAATAAATTGTACGATTGAAACACAAAGCCCAGGCGGCGGCTGCGAATGTCGGCGCGCGCGTCGGCGTCGAGGTTCGAAGCGTCGATACCCTCGAAATAGTACGAACCGCTCGTCGGATTGTCGAGCAACCCGGTAATCTGCATAAACGTTGATTTTCCGGATCCAGACGGCCCCATGACCGCGACGAATTCACCCGGATCGATCTGCAAATCGATGCCGCCGAGCGCCACGACTTCACCCTCTCCGAGCGTATAGATTTTTCGCAGATTTTCGACGCGCACGACGGGCGAGCCAGTAAGCATGATCGTTCCTCCGCCGCTATCGTATGGCCCCAGGCTGAAAAGAGGCGGAGGCGAGGATGAAAACCCGGTGAGAGCCGAGCTAAACCTTCAAGACGGCGCGGGCGTGGCTGCCGCCGCCGTGGCGAGCCGTAACATGAAAGTCCTGGGAAAGTTGCGATACGAGAAACAAACCGCGGCCGCTTTCACTGAGGATATCCTTCGGAAGTTTCGCAGCAAATTCGAAACCGGGTCCACGATCTTTTACGTGGAGCACCGGCACGCGTTCGTTCCAATCGAGCAGCACTTCCGCTTCGCCGGGTGCGTGACGCACAAGGTTACCGATCAGCTCCGCGATGACAAGCTCGGCACTCATCGTTGCGTCGTCGGCGATGCCGTGATGCGCGAGTTCAACGAGTATCTCGGCTTGCACGGCTCGCGTGCGTTCTGGATCGCTCGTATCGATGGTCCACCGGTGGAGAGGTGATGGTTCACGAATGACGACCGTGAGAATTGCGACGTCGTCCTTGGAGCCGTCGTGCAGGACGATATCGTGCAGCGACTGTGCCGGACGCGGTGCCGTCAACATCGCGACATCGCTCAACGCGCGATGTAAACGCTGTTCGCCTTCCATGATGTCGTGCGTCGATTCGATGAGCCCATCGGTATACAAAACCAACATCGAGCCCGGCACCAGTTCGACCGTGCGCGCCTGCGGCTCGTCTTCACCACGCAGGCCCAGCGGTAGACCGCCACGCTCCAGTTCGCTGCAACATCCCCCTAACGTGCACAGGATGGGCGGATAGTGACCGGCGCATTGATACGTCATAACGTTTGAGGTTGTATCGATAACTCCGACAAACGCGGTGACGAAACGTTCCGGTTCCTCGCTGCGAAGGACGCGATCCGCTGCAGCGACGAGTAAGTCGGGATCGGCGCGCACTTGCGCAACGCCGCGAATTGCTTGTCGAACGCGCGACATGGTGACCGCCGCTTCGAGGCCGGCACCCGCGACGTCGCCGATCGAAACGACGATGCGACCGTCGAGGAGCCGAAATGCGTCGTACCAGTCGCCGCCGATCAACGCTTCCGCGCGACCGGCCTCGTAGATCGCGTCGAACGCATACCCTTCACATTCCGGTAATTCCGAAGGCAGGGCGGCGTCTTGGAACGATCGGGCAACAAGCCGTTCCCTTTCGTAAATTTCGGCATTGGCGATGGCGGGCGCCATCCGTCGCGCCAACTCACGATAAAACGGCAAGTCGTCCTGATCGAACGTGCGGCCACCGCCCGACATGCAGAGCACCAGCGTCCCGCGTACGTTTCCACCGACCGCAAGCGGCAACTCCAACGTTGGGCCTTCATTCGGCGGAGCGGTATTCGTGTCGAGAAGCGAGCGTAATCGAGCACCCTCTTTACCGTCGGCGTGATAGACCGCGGCGACGCGCGGCTCGTCCTGTGGATCGCGCAGCATAATGAACGCCCAGTCGGCGTACTCGGGAACGAGCCGGTGCATTGCCGCATCGAGCGTCGCCTGCAATCCCAATGACGCGTTCAGCGTTTCCCCGATATCGGCGAAGGCTTGCATCGTTCTCACGGCGCGGCGCTTTTCGTGAATGTCCGTTTTTGCTACGTACCATTTGACGACGGCACCATGTTCGTCGCGTTCGGGCGCGCCGCGCGCCAGAAACCAGCGATAGACGCCGTCCTCTCGCCTAATACGCATTTCACATTCGTACGCGTTTCCGGTGGCTATCGATTCTGCCCATGTGCGTTTCACGTGTTGCACGTCTTCAGGATGGACCACGTCCGCCCAGCCGTCGCCGAGTGCTTGTTCCGGCGTCTGCCCGGTGTACGCATACCACTGCTGGTTGAACCACACGGCATTTCCTTGCGGGTCGGAGGTCGTCATGAAATGCGGCGTGAGGTCGGCGATTCGGCGGAAATGTTCGGTACGGTCGAACGATGCTTTCCGTAACGCATCGTGCAGGCGGATATTCTCAATAGCGGTCGCAGCACGGCGCGCAACGTCCTCGAAAATGCGCACATCGTTGCGTTCGAATGGCATAGCCGTTACGGTCCGTAAGGCGGTGAGCACACCCAAAACGCCGGTTTCGCTTGCAAGGGGTGTTGCGATTACCGATCTCACTCCCAATCGCACCCACGTATCACGGCGCGCTTGCGGATGGACATGTTCGTTAATATAGCGCGCATCGACACGCGGAATATATACGGTGCGACCGTCCAAAGCTTCACATAAGATCGACGAATCCATGCGTGCGCCGGTCGTGCGTAGCGCTCGTGTGAAATCGACAAGCGCCTTTGGAACGGCAGGAGTGGCAACGACGACGCGACGGTCATCTTCGCTGTTGTCTCCAAGGATATCGAACACGCAGATGTCCGCTACGTCGGCGGTCGCGGCGTCCGCGATGCGCGCTAAGAGAGCCAACGGATCGGTAGAGCGCTCAATCGAAGCACCAGCTTCGACCAAGAATTTGAGCGCGGCGCTCGCGCGCTGCTGTTCGTCGACGTCGGTACCGATTCCGAACCACCGTCCGATTTGGCCCTCGGGGTTGCGCTCGGGCTCCATTCGAATTTCCATCCAGCGATAGGCACCCGTGATGTGCTTAAAACGCAATCGTAGGATGTGCCCCTCATCGGTGTCATGCTGCTGATGCCAGAGCATGGCCGCTTGTTGGCGATCGTCGGGATGCACGAAGGTCATCCAACCGCGCCCAAGGAGGGCGCTTTTCGATCGACCGAGCACATCGGCCCATCGATCGCTCATGAAGATTGCTTGGCCATTCGCGTCGGCAATGAAAAGAAGTGCCGGTGTACGCTGCGCAAGATCGTCGATGACGTTTGCTTGCACGGTATCCGCGAGTTCGGCTAGCGTTCCAATCCAGCCGGCAAGATGTTGCGGCTCGTCGCGATATGGAAACAGGGTGAGGCGATGCCAACAATAGGCACCGTCGTGGCGCCGAATGCGCAGTTCTGTGGATGCTTCTTTACCCGACGAAAATGCTTGCGCCTGACATGCTTCGAACGCCGCACGATCCATGCGGTGAATGATCGATTCGAGCCCTGATTTATGTGCCTCGTCACGCGTTTGACCCGTGAACGCGAACCATGGCTCGTTGAAGTATTGCGGGACGCCCGCCGCATTCGCGGTAAAGATGATGAGGGGGACATTCTCGGCGAGCGCCTGGAAAAGATGAAATCCGCGTGCAGTGGCCGAGAAGATGATGCCTTTAGAATGAGTAGCCACGGTGCTACAGGTCGATACCCATTGTGCACCGTGACTAACGACCCCAATTTAGGGTATGCCGCGCAAACCGCGCCCAACGTTTCCTTGCGAGATCCCCTGTTGCCCCTGTGCCGGCCTTCCGCTCTTTCCCGATGCGCGCGATTGGAACGATGTGACGACGTTGTCGGTCTCGCTCAAGGTCGATCCGTCGATCGGCGTCACCGCCGCCTGCGCCGCAGTGATCAAATCGACGTGGACGCGAACGCGTGACAGTTTGCCGCTGCGCTGCACCATGAGACTGGCGTTGGATCCTGCAACGACGCTGCCGACGGCGCTTCCCCCAGAGATCTGTCCCCATGGCGATTGCGCGGCGTTCGAACTGGTGTTGCCATTGGCCGCAGTACCATTACCTGTACTACTACGCGAGCCGTAGTCCGCGCTTATCGTCTGGGAGTGCGCGTGCAGGGCGACAATCGGTACGACGAGGGCACCGTTTGCGCGAGCGACGTTGATGGTGGCGTTGGCGGTCATGCCCGGGAGCAATTTTCCATCGGCGTTGTTGACGTCCACGATCACCTGATACGTCACTACGTTGTTAACGGTCTGCGGATTGATGCGAACCGTGCTCACCGTTCCGTGAAACGTTTGATTCGGATAGGCGAGCACATTGAAGTCTACGGTGTCGCCGGCCTTGACGTTACCGATATCCGGCTCGCCGACGTTGATGTCGACTTCCATCTTGCGCAAATCTTGCGCGATCGTGAACAAGGTCGGGGTCTGCAATGAGGCGGCGACGGTTTGACCGACCGAGACCGCACGCGAGACGACCGTTCCATCGACCGGTGACGTGATGACGGTGCGCTGCAGGTTGAGCTGATCTTGTTTCAAGGTTGCATTCGCAGCGGCGACCGACGCTTGCGCGGCTTGCGCCGTTGCGGCTTGTCCTTGTGCTTGCGAAGCATTTTGGGTGATCGTCGCGCTGCTCGCGGCAGCTTGCGCGCGCGCCTGTGCTACGGCTGCTTGCGACGCGGCGAGCGCCGCCTGCGCTTGGGTAAGATTCGACTTGTCGGCATCGACGCTCGATGGCGCGATGAACCCTTGCGTGAGCAACGTGTTGTCGCGGTTGAACTGCTGTTGCGCGAGGGTCAGAGCGTCTTGCGCCTTCGCGACATTGGCTTGCGCCGTTGCAATCGCCGCGTTCTGCGCTGCCGCATTGGCGCTTGCCACATTGACCGTTGCTCCGGCGCCGCTTGCGTTCGCGGATGCCGCATCGGCTTGCGCTTGCGCCTGTGCGACCGCGGCCGATGCTTGATCGACTTGGGCCTGCATCGTGCTCGGATCGATCTTCGCAAGCACTTGACCCTTGTGAACCTTCGAATTGAAATCGACGTCCAGCTCTGCAATCGTTCCCGAGACCTGCGTGCCGACGGTTATCGTATTTTGCGCATTCACCGTACCGGATGCGGTAACGCTCTGCACGAGCGTCTGCCGGACGACCGGTTGCGTCGTTACCTGCGGTTCACTGGTCGCGCGCGAAAGGACCGTGGCCGCGATGATTGCGGTGATGACGACGATAGCGACGAGAAGAGAAAGCCACCGCGGAACGCCATTGAGCGATCGAGCGATACCTCTGAACCCGGGCGAGAGTGGCAACGTTTGAGCTGACATGCGAATTCCTCCGCGCCCAGAGTACGTCGCATCTTTGAGGTGCATCGGTGAAATGGATGAGGACGGGATGAGAGAGTGTTCGCTAGGCCCCGTGGATGAGAACGATGGTTGAGCGCTCGGTCACCCTGGGAACAGGGTTAGCACCGGGAACAGGCTTAGCATACAAAAAGGAGCTCGCATGGTTCACGCAATCCTTTTAGCCGCCGCGGTTGCCGCCAACGCCTCAATGTCCCCCTCTATGGGAGAATCACACGGGCGTTACCTTGGGCAGCCCGATCTCGCACTCACGACGCAAATGATCGAAGCCGGAGGCGGTCCAGCCCACTTTTCCTCGCACAAGCTGTACCTCTACCTCACCGGGCCCGTCGCAGGCGCCGAGGCCACGTCGCTTACGAAACGCTACGGTGCGCAAAACGTCACACAGTTCTTCACGACGTTCGATCAGTTCGTCCATCTTGCGGTCGTGCAGGTTCAAACAAAGAAGATCACGTTGCCGAACGTTACGCCGCCTTCAGGAAAAGAGCTCGCTCAGAAACTCTATAACGCCGGCATCATGCCGGACGGGCGTTACGACGTCGGCTACATGCTCGAGCATATGCTCTCCCGCCCGATGCACGTTGTGCTCATGAAGCAAGTGAACGACGACCCCGCGTTTGGCTCGCAGAAGAACGCCGAGTTCCATGTCATCCTTACGGCGGCAATGCGCGATCTTCACAAAGCCTACGGCGGTTAAATGCTGCGGGCTGCAGCGTGGCCGGCAGTCCTCGGTTTGTGCGCGTGTACTACGGGCGCACCTTCACCGAAAGTACTCGTGACGTTAACCGTGCCACCGCCCGTGGTAATCGGCATCTCGGCGTTGCTACGAGGAGGCGAACTCCATCAGATTCTATACAGCGGTCACTGGGAGTTCGTCTCCAATCGCAAAGACGGCCGCTTCGGCGGCTCGAGCGCGCGATCGTTCCACACGGGCGATTCACTGACGATCGTTTTTCGCGGCAACCGTCTGCGCATCTATGGGATCACCGGGCCGAATGGCGGTCGCGGCAGCGTTATCATACCCGGGCGCGGAGCACGCATGGTAACGTTCTACTCACCAGCGAAGCGCACGCATCATCTCATTTTCGACAGTGGCAAACTTAGCGGAACTCTGCAAAGCGCAGGGCTCGTGGTCGTTGCACCGCGAGGCCCCCAATCGACCGGCTATGTCAACATCGATGAAATCGAGGTGCTGTCGGGCGCTTGAGATGCCCTCAGCCGACAAGGCCGGAATGGGGTGCGTCTTGGACCCAGCTTTGGAAGTCGATCGCAGTCATCGGCTGCGCGAATGCAAAGCCCTGCATGTATTTTACGCCGGCATTGCGGATCAACCGGCGGTCGTCGCTGCTTGCGACGCGCGTTGCGACGACGTCCCAGCCCATGATCTTCGCAAGAGCGACGATCGCTTCAATGCCCTTCCCGCTCACGCCGGCCGACGGCAGAAGATGGCGCGAGAGTTTCACAAATTGAATCGGTAGTTGTTCGAGTGAGGGCAGATGGAGCGGCATCGCCGCAAAATCATCGATGCCGACGCTCGCACCCATGCTGCTTACCAGATCGACGAAGCGCGCAAATTTTTGATCGTCTTCAGCGGCGCCATTCTTGTGCAGTTCGATCGCAAGGCGCTGCGGATCAACATCGGTCGCGGTGATCGCCTGCGTCAGACCGCGGTACATTTCGTCACTGTATTCGCTCAAGTTCACATGCACCCGCTCGATGCCGTGACTGAACCACTCTTCGGCGTACATCAACGCATTGCGCGTCACCCACAGATCGATTTGCAGACGTTCGCTGTGCCCTGCGGCATTGATCACGCTCGCTGCCGAAAGCAGTCCGTCCTGGGGATGCAACCAGCGGACGAGCGCTTCGGCAGCGGCCACGCGGCCCGTATGGACGTCGAAAATAGGCTGAAAGCACAGCAAAAATTGTTGTTCGTACGCGCGATCGGTGTGCGTTATGAGCGCAGGCGCTTCACTCTCCCGGCCCCACGTGCGATCGTAGACGCAATACGGATGATGGAGGCGCTTGGCGCGGTACATTGCAACGTCGGCGTTGTGCAACCACTGATCCTGATCGCTCGCATGATCCGGATACAACGCGATGCCGATCCCAAGCGACACCGGCGAATCACAGTCTTCCGGTTGCTCCTGCGCGTCATCATAGAGGCGTTGTGCGACGCGCTCGGCGTCTTCAATGGATTTCACCGGAGAAAGCACGACCGCGAACTCGTCACCGCCGATGCGGCCGACAAACTCGTTGGTTCGCAGAGCAGCGCGCATACGCGTGGCAATCGAACGCAAGACCTTGTCGCCGGCGCCGTGTCCCAACGTGTCGTTGACTTGTTTGAAGCCATTGACGTTGATGAAGAGAATCGCAGCGCGGGCACTGTTGCGTTGCGCAGCGCCGATCGCTTCGGAGATGCGACGCATCGTCGCCCAGCGATCGGGCAATCCCGTCAAATGATCGACATTGGTTTGTTGGGCCGCATCGCCGGCACGCTTACGTAAGAGGGCTGTGAAGAGATTTGCGAGTTGCTCTTCGTGTTCTTCGAAGAGGCGGCGATCGATCGTAACGGTACGCGATCCCAGGACGAGCAGCCACTCGCGCGTTCCGCACGTCAGCCGGCATCCGACCGCGTCGGCCAGATCGAGCGCGTCGAGGGTGCGGCGGGCGATGGTGGGACCGGCCGTCGCGACGGCGCGCATCCATGGAATCGTTTCTTCGAGCACTGAAGGGTCACTCGAATAAGCAATGAAGAGCGCGTTATTCTGCACTTCCATCAGCATCGCAATGTCGGCATTCAACGCATTGCCGGCCTCGAACAGCGCTTCGGCGATAATTTGCGGAAGTTCGTGATCCAGTTGGGTCAAAAGGTCATGCAGGGACTTAAGCCTGTCGGCCGGATGGCCGCTGGCAGCTCGGGGCGGACGCTGAGTCTGGGGTCGCCGGTCGATCAAAGCCTCGACGATCCCCAGAAGATCGCCAAACAAGTGCTGTTTCTTTTACCTCGAAACGCTTGGGTCGAACGCGTCCCTACCCGTGGAACTGCTCCGAATAAGTATATATTGGGTCTTTGCATACGCTATTCCGGCTAAAGGGCAATCAATCAGGCCCTTGGACCTATGATGCATGGGCCACTAGGAACTCCGGCATGGCTACCGGCCGGCCAAAGTGGTACCCCTGAAGCTCTTGGCATCCGATGGTGCGCAAAAACGCGGCCTGACCCGGAGTCTCCACGCCCTCGCCGATGAGGTTCATATCGAGCGACGCCGCCAGCGCCGTCACCGAACGGCAAATCGCCCGGCTGTAGTCATCGGATTCCGCATCGCGCACGAATGCGCGGTCGATCTTGATGCACGAGACGGGGTAGGATTTCAGATAGCTCAACGTGTTGTATCCTGTGCCGAAATCATCGATTGCGACCGTCACGCCGTGACGCCGTAACTCTCGCAGGGTCGAGGCGGCGCTCGGAATATCAGCGATCAAGAGTTGCTCCGTCACCTCGATTTGCAACTGGGATGCATCCCAACCGGACGTTGAAAGGGCGGTCTTGACGTTGTTCACCAAGGCAGCCGACTGTACGTGGCGCGGCGAGACATTGACATTGAGGCGCAGGTTCTTTCGCAAAGCACTGCTCATCTTCGTTGCATCTTTGCAGGCGCGTTCCATTGCCCACCGGCCGATATTCACGACGTGATCGCTCTCTTCGGCGATATTCAAAAACGAGTCCGGTGCAAGTAATCCGAGATCGGGGTGGTTCCAGCGAAGCAGCGCTTCGGCGGCAATGATCTCGCCATTCTCGGCGCTGATCACGGGTTGGTAAAACATTTCAAATTGCTCGCGCTCGATGGCATTCGCCAGATCACGCTCGATGCGGCTGCGCGAACTCAATCGGCGCTCGAGATCAGGATGATATTTTGCAACGCTTCCGCGGGCCGCCGTCTTTGCGCTCAAGAGTGCAATGCCGGCGTTTTGCAACAACAAATCACCGGTACCGTCTTGCGGGGACTCGGCAACGCCGATCGTCGTGCGGATGAAATACTGGCTCTGATCAACCAGAAACGGCACGTCCAGCCGCTGCTGTAGGCTTTGCACGAGGCGGTCTGCATCGTGCGAATCCTTCGATCCCACGACCAAACAGGCAAACTCATCGGCTCCGAGACGTGCTACCGTGTGCCCGAGGGCTTCCAAGAATCGAAGACGCTCCGCCACCGCACAGAGCAGCAGGTCCCCCACCCGGTGTCCGGCGACGTCATTGATCTGCGCAAAGCGATCGATGTCGACGATGAGGAGTGATGCTTTCTGTTCCGAGTCGCACGCGGCTTGGCGAAGTGCGTCGATGAAGACATGCCGGTTCCAGAGCCCCGTCAGCGAGTCGTGTTTGCTCAAAAACGCCGCCGTGTGCTGTGCAAGAACGTGTTCGGTGATGTCGACGACGGTCCCGACGGTTCGCTGAATTTCACCGCCTTTGTCGCGCAAGAACGACCCGTGCGTACGTAAGTGGCGAATACCGTTGTTGGGATGCGCGATGCGATAGTCGAGGCGCAAGTCGTGCATGCGTTCGGCGCTGCGCTGCTGCGTAAATGCGTCGCGGTCCTCTTCGTGCACGCGTTCGACGATCGCGTCGAACGGAATCTTGGTACTACGCTGATCGAACCCCCAAATTTGTGCAAACGCGGGCGTAACGTTGACCGTCATCGACGACATGTCGAGCACGAAGTACGCCGACGACGTCATCTCTTGCGATTGGCGCAGCGCGTGCCGGAGGTCGTGCAGCTCCGCGCAATCGGCGCCAGTGATGACGGCGCCCGAAACGTTCTTGCCGGAATCGGTCAACGGCACGACGGCGCCGTCGAATTGATGCGGATCGAGCCGCCAGGCCGAGAAGTGCTGCGGCCGTCCTTGCAACGCTGCTTTGAGTGCCAGACGGACTTGCGCCGGATCTGCCCAAGGAAGCGCATGCAGCGGCGTTCGATCCCGCGCGGCCGATTCAAAGTGCGATCCCACCGCATCGGGCGCGACGAACGTGGTGACCGCGTAGTCGCGATCTACGACCAGCAGCAAGGTCGGAATGGGCGTGTTGCTACGTCGCCGAGGCGCCATGTGACGCCGGTCCCCCTTCAGGTAGAGCGAGAGCCAACACGACCCGCAAGAGCGAGTCCGGTGCTCAAATCGCAGCTACACCCGCGGCTACGACGAATTAATCCGACCGTTGCACCGAGCCCACGCATATCCCTGCGGCTAGGCTACCAGCGCTTGATTGTCTGCTATAACGTCCGCCGGCCTTCTAGGGCCTTTGCGAGGGTAACTTCATCGGCGTAGTCGAGATCGCCGCCGATCGGCAAGCCGTACGCGAGCCGCGTGACGGTAACGCCGAGCGGTTGCAATAAACGGGACAAATAGAGCGCCGTCGCTTCGCCTTCGGCATTCGGATTTGTTGCGAGGATGATCTCGTGCGGCGATTCGCTGCCGATGCGTTCGATCAATTCTTTCACGCGAAGTTGCGCCGGACCGATGCCGTCCATCGGCGAAATCAAACCGCCGAGAACGTGATACCGGCCTTTGAAAGCGCTGGTGCGTTCGATCGCGTAGATGTCCTTGGCTTCGGCGACAACGCAAATGATCGACGCGTCGCGCCGTTCATCGGTACAGAGATGGCACGGATCATCTTCGGTCAACGAAAAGCAGATGGAACAGAAACGGACTTTGTCTTTTACAGCGAGGATCGCTTCGGCGAGTGACTGCGCTTCGTTGCGCGGACGATTCAACAAATAAAACACCAACCGCGCGGCCGTTTTAGGGCCGACGGTTGGGAGCTTCGAGAATTCGTTGATGAGTGCCTGAACGGGTCCGGCGACGCTGTTCGTGATCACATGAGTCCTGGAATGCGCATGCCGCCGGTCAGGCCGCCCATACGCTGTTGTGCTTTTTCGGACGCCTTTGCGAGCGCGTCGTTCACGGCCACGGTAACGAGATCTTCCAGCGTTTCCAGGTCTTGTGGATCGACCGCATCGGCGCCGATCTTGATCGACTTCATGCGCTGGTCGCACGTCATTTCCACGCTCACGACGCCGTTTGCGGCCGTCCCGGTGACGACGGTGTTCGCAAGTTCTTCTTGCGCCTTCACCATCTCGGTTTGCATTTTTTTGACTTGCGCCATGAGCTGCGCTTGATTCATCGTTCACGGATCCGTTCGTTGGCGTAGTTGAAGAGAGCATCGACGTCTTCGCCCGTTTCTTCTTGCGGCGCTGCTTGTTCAGGAGCCTTGGGTCCATTCTTTGCGCTGCCGTCGATTTTCAGCGTTACTTTCAGCGGAGTTCCTAAGGTGTCGGCAATTGCACCTTCAACGGCGCCGACGTGGTCGCGCAGCATCATCGCGAACCCTTCGGGCAGTTTCAAAACGACGGCGTTTCCGTCGACGCTGTCAACGAGGGTGCGCGACAGAGGAACCTTCAACGGCGGGCGTTCCGACTCGATTTTGCCGCGAATGCTGTTCCATGCGGCGCGCACTTTTTGGACGGTAACCGGGCCGTTCGGCGCTGCGGAGCGCGGGCGCGGTTCCTCTGGCAACGGCGTATCGATTGGAAGGATCGTCGGCTCAATTTCGACCGGTGGCGTTAGCGGTTCCTGAACGGTCGCCGGCGGCTTCTCCGGTTGCGGTTTCGGAGGTGTGGGTTGCGGTGCGGGCGTCCGCACGACGGGCCCCTCTTCAAGAGCCGCAAGCCGTGACGAGATCGCCTCGAGCGTTGGATCCTCCGACGCCAGAACGAAGCGGAGTAAGGCAGTCTCGAGTTCAAGGCGCGGATTTCCGCCCGTGCGTGAAAGTGACGCGGCGTCGGTCAACACGCGCAAGGCGCGCACGATCGGCGCCTGCGCAATTCCTTGCGCGAGCTCACTCGCCCGTTTTGCGTCTTCCGGCGCGAGGTCGCGCGCCAGCAATTCCGGGTCGATGCGGGCGATCAGCAAGCTGCGAAAACCCGACGTCAACGAGCGAATCAACACCTGCATATCGGCCCCGGCATCGCTCGCTTCTTCGATGACTCGCAAGACGCGCGACGCATCGCGCTGCAACACCGCCTCGAGCAGCATGTTTGCGTACCCGCGTCCGCTCGCCCCGAATGCCAGTTCGATGGTTTGCGTCGTGATCGTCCCGTCGGCGAACGCCGCGGCCTGCTCGAGCATCGTGAGCGCGTCACGCAAACCACCGTCGGCGCGATATGCTATTGCGGCGAGCGCCGCTTCGTCGATCGTGATGCCTTCGTATGCTGCGATTTCGCGCATGCGCTCGATCATCACCGGAATCGAAATGCGCCGGAAGGCGTAGCGCTGACAGCGAGAAAGGATCGTGACGGGGAGCTTTTCCGGCTCCGTCGTCGCCAGAATAAACACCGCATGAGCCGGCGGTTCTTCCAGCGTCTTCAGAAACGCGTTGGCGCCTTCTTTCGTAAGCATGTGCGCTTCATCGATGATATAGACTTTCATCCGCATCGAGGACGGGGCAAACTTCACCGCGTCACGCAGCGCCCGGATCTCGTCAATACCGCGATTGCTCGCGGCATCGATTTCGAGCACGTCGAGTGCGGTGCCGTTCAGCATCGCGACGCAATTATCGCAAGTGTTGTCGGGATGCGCCGTGGGTCCGTGCACACAATCGATGCACCGCGCCAGAATCTTCGCGGCCGACGTCTTTCCCGAGCCGCGCGGACCCGAAAACATGTATGCGTGCGCGAGTTTTCCGCCTTCGATTGCCGAAGTGAGGGTGCGCACCACAGCGTCTTGGCCGACGAGGTCGGCAAACGACTTGGGGCGCCAGGTTCGGTACAGGGACACCCCCGTGGATTCGGGCTGTCCGTTTGGCGGCGCCTGCCTGCGGGTACCAGGATTAAGCCAAAGGTAATGCTTTTAAATCCACCGGTGCGTTATGCTCACTCGGTGGGGAGGCTATAGGACATAGCTGTGGATTTGCGCGCCGCGCTTAAGGAAAAGTTCGGGTTCGATACGTTCTACCCGGGTCAAGAAGAAGTTGTCTCACGAGTTATCGAGGGGCAAGATACGCTTGCAATTCTCGCGACCGGCGCCGGCAAAAGCCTAACCTACCAACTGCCCGCGTTATTGCTCGAAGGAACCACGGTCGTCGTCAGCCCGCTCATTGCGCTGATGAAGGACCAGTTGGACATGCTCAAAGAGCGCGGCATTACGGACGTCGTGGCGCTGAATTCCACGCTCTCGGAAGATCAAGAAGCCCGCGCCCGTGACCGCATTGCGAGCGGAAAGATCCGCATCGTGTACACGACGCCGGAGAAGCTCGAAGATCAAACGTTCTTAGCGCTCTTGCACGCGATCGAAACACCGCTCTTTGTCGTAGACGAAGCGCATTGCATCTCGCAGTGGGGGCATGATTTCCGTCCGGCCTATCTCGCACTTGGCGCGGTGATCAAACGCCTCGGGCACCCCACGGTTCTCGCGCTGACCGCAACGGCGACGCCGGCGGTGCGCGAAGATATTTTGCATCAACTCGGCATCGAACACGTCAAGCCGATCGTGAAAGGCTTCGATCGCCCGAACTTGGTGTACGAAGCGCGCAAAGCCGATAAAGAGGCCGACAAGCTGAAAACGCTGAGCGCCATTTTCACCGGAGCCGATGCCTTAGAAGGCACCGGGATTATTTACACGGCGACGATCAAGAATGCGCTCGAAGTGCAGAAGTATCTCACCGATATGTTGGGCATTCCGGCTGCGGTGTACCACTCGAAACTGCACAAGGAAGACCGCACGCTGGTTCATGAGTGCTTCATGAACGAAACGATTCGAGCGGTCGTCGCGACCAACGCGTTCGGTCTGGGCATCGACAAGCCCAACATCCGTTTCGTCGTGCACTACGATCTGCCGGGATCGCTCGAAGCCTACACGCAGGAAGCGGGGCGGTCAGGACGCGACGGTGAAAAATCGCGCTGTATCTTGATCTATCGCATGAGCGATACGCGCGTGCAAAACTACTTTTTAACCGGCAAGTATCCCGACATCGAAGAAGTGCAGCGCGTCTTCGGTACGATCGAAGTTTTCGGCGGTCAAGAAGACGGCGTGTCGATGACCGACCTGCGGAAGATTCTGCAATTGCCGCTCACCAAACTCAAAGTGATCCTGGCATTGCTCAAAAAGTCCGGCTACGTCGAGATGACCGGAAAATCGAAATACGGACTCACCGAAGCCGTTCGCAAGAATCGTGATTTGGTCTTGAGTCTCGCAAACTACGAGACGAAGAAATCGTACGACCAATCGAAGCTAGCCATGATGTTGCAGTACGCCGAAAACACGTCGTGCCGCCGCCGGTTCATTTTGAATTACTTCGGTGAAGATTTCGAACTGCCAAATTGCAAGAAATGCGACAACTGCTTGCGCGCACCGATCGTGACGATCAATGCAGGCGCCTCGACCGGACCGTACAAAATCTCCGACGTTGTAACCCATCCGAAGTTCGGGACGGGGACGATCGAGCGGACGGAGCGCGATCTCGTGACGGTGCTGTTCCCGAGCGTCGGATACAAAACGTTGCTCGTGTCGGCGGTAAGCCGCGCCGAAGCGGCGAAGATCGCCTAACAAGCCCTACGGGGCCCCGTTGCTTAGAGTGGTGGAGTAGGATCTGCACAACGTGCTTGCACGCTCGCTGATGGTTGCCGCATGCATCGCATGCGCTGTTGCCGTCTCTCCTGTCCATGCGCAAGAAACGCCGGCTCCGGCAGGGACGCCATTTGCGCAGCCGCTGATCACCGCCCCACCAACCGCCGAGCCCTCGACAACGCCGGGCGAAACGCCGCCTCCGACGGCTCCGGCGACGAGCGTTCCATCCGGAAGCGCGTCTCCATCGAGCGCTCCGGCCGGCAGCGCGTCTCCCGCGCAAAACGTACCATCGGCAACGCCAACCTCCAGTGCGGTTCCGACGCCGTCGCCCACACCGCCCCCGATAACCGCGAATCCGCAGAACGTTCAAGTCCCGATCGGTACGACGCAGACCGTGACGCTCAATGGCGTGTACGGAACGTTTACGGCGACGGCGCAAAACCCGCAACTGATCGACGTAAGCGTCAACCAAGATGCGCGGACCATCGCGATCGCCGGCAAAGCGGCCGGCGCCACCAGCGTCACGATTACCGACGCGCGCGGCGTAACGGGATTCGTCGGCGTACGCGCCGCCTACAACGCCGCCAACATTCCGAACTTTCTCACCGTGCAAGTCACGGGCGATCCCGCCACATCCGGCTTCGTCCGGGAAACGGTCGCGCGGCTCATCGCTCGCGCAACGCAATTGCAAAAAGGCGCACAAGTGGTAGTGAGTCCCGACGACGTGCCGATTCACGACAACGTCGGGCAAGACAATTCGCGGGTTTTCGATGTACCCGTTCTTGCGCAGGGCGAACAATACTTCAGCGTTCAGCAGAACACGCGCGTGCAACTGGAAAATATTGCTGCGCCCCGCATCTCGCCCGACTCCCTGATGGTCAGCGACTTTCCGGAGCGTCTCACCGAAAACGGCGTCCTCTTCACCGCCGATCTGCATCGCGATGCGCCTTCGCGATTTCTCTACTTCCACTATAATCCGCCAGGCGAACCGGACCGCCGCATCGTCTTGGTTGCAGAGAATCATTCCAGCGAACCTGCCACCGTGCAGTTCATAAGCGGGCGCGGCGGCCCGAGCAACAACGAAATGGAAGTCGGCCATGCGGCAACGCGCGATTTCTTGGTCGACGTCATTCAAAACCAAGGCCGGTTGCTTGAAATTCCCGCGTCGTCAACCGTACCGATCGCCATGCAAGATCTGCCGAGCGGCGCCATCGCGGCGAATCTCTTGCAATTGCGAGTGCTCTCGGGCGGCGATATTCATCTGACCCTCGTCGCGCAGAATGCGACCGATGATCCGAACAGCGCGCTCACAACCGGAGCATTGTTGATGAGCACGGTTCGCCATGCACGCGGCATCTATGACATTCCGGAGTTCCACTACTCGGCGCAATGGAACGTGGATGATGCGTATCTCGAGCTGCCGATCGGGCAGATTCCGCTCCCGAACCAACTCAAAGGCGAAGCGCTCGCGGGCGACTACGGCGTGCTGCAATCGTTTGTCGTCAACGTGCAAAATCCGACGAATCGTCCGCAAGCCATTGCGATCTACGAGAACCCGCGCGGCGGCCGCGCTACCGAAACGTACGTTATCGACGGCGTGCTCGTGCAAACGCATCAAGTACCCCCGTTTTCGCGCTATAAAGTCCGTCAGTACGTAGTGCCGGCAAAGGGCTTCGTGCGCGTCACGATCGTTACGATGCCCGAGGCGGGTTCGAGCTACCCGTTGCGGTTGATCTTCGCGCCCGACGACGGGTCCGTCCCTCCGGGCGCACCCGGATCGCCGGTCTATTGAGAGACGAGGCTCAGAACGATATCGTGAAGGACGCGATGAACCGCTCCATCGAGCTACACACGTGCCGTCAGCACCACAAGATGCTGCGCTTTCTGATCGAGCAATTTCCGGTGAGTTTGCCGCTCGAAGCTAAGAATGCGAACGACTTGCTTCACCGGCTAAGCGCAATTCTGTCACGTCATTTGCGGCTCGAGGACGAAAGGCTTTATCCCGCGCTGCAACATTCGCGTGCGACGCGCGTGCGCGATACAGCATTGCGTTACCAACACGCGATGGGCGGCTTGAGCGATGCGTTCGTGCAGTTCTGCCGGCGCTGGCCGGATGAACAGTCCATCGACGCAGAACCACACGACTTCTTACTGGGCTGGTTAGCTATTCGGGATCCGCTGCTCGCCCGCATGGATGCCGAGGATTCGGAACTCTACGCCGAGGCCCAGACGTACTTCGACGATTTGATGAAAAACGCGGACGCTACGTAGCGCTCAAACACAGCTCGTATGTAGCGGCCATGTCGGCCGCACTCTTGCTCCAAGCAAAACGTTCTTGTGCACGGGCAGCTGCCTGTTTTGAACGCAGGTCGTCGCCTCCCGCAAGCGCCGCGCCAAGAGCCTCCACCCACTGCGCGGTGTCGTCAACGGGTACGACGCGCGCCGTATCGCCGGCAATCTCCGGAAGCGATGAACGATCGGAAACCACGCAGGGTGTACCGGCGCAGAGCGCCTGCGCAGCCGCGTAGCCGAACCCCTCGTACTGTGACGGCACCGCGACGACCCCGCATGTACGATAGAGCGCAAGCAGCTCGTCCCGATGGACGTAGCCACGGAAATCGACTCGATCTTCAACGCCGATCGCGACGGCGAGTTTTACGCATTCATCTTGATAGGGTGTATACGGACCGACCGATATGATGTGCGCATCTTCCAGAAACGGCAGCGCTTGAATGATCGCTTCGATATTTTTGCGCCGTTCAACCGTTCCCACGACCAAGATCGTGCGGCCGTCGCCCTGCGCACGCTCCAGGCTGAAGAAATCCGCCGAAACGCCCGGATAGACGACGCGCACGCGGCGCGCGTCGAGCGACGGCATCACTTCCAATAATTCGTCACGCGAAAACGCGGAATCGACGGCAATGGCGGCGGTATCGCGATAGCGGTCGATCGAAAACTTTCCGAAATAGTATCGTGCGTATGGCCGCGTGTGCGACTGTACGCGCAGCCACGCCACGTCGTGAACGGTCGCAACGATGGGTAACGACGCGGTCAGCGGCACGGTGCCCGACGCACAATGCAAAATATCGGCTCCGCTGTGGCGCGCACGCTGGGGCAACAGGATTTGGTCCCAGAAGACGCGCCGATCGAACCGCCATGGATCGAGATTGGGTTCACTGAGCGCAACAACGTCAATGCCGCGTTCCCCAAGCGCGGTGATGAGACCGCGCACGTATTCTCCAATTCCGGTTGCGGTACCGACCGCGAGCTGCGCGTCGATCGCGACTTTCACGAACGCCTGTGCAATTCGCGGATGAGTTCGATAACGAGCGGCGAGTGTGGGTCGACCGCTTGTGCCGCGCGCAGTTGCCGCAACGCGGTGGCGCGGTCGTTACGCTCGTTGAGCGCAACGAGCCCTATGCCGGCAATGCCGTCCGCCGCCGCGGGATTCACCTCGATTGCCGCGCGATACCACCTCTCGGCGTCGCGCCAGTCATGAAGCGAGAATGCTTGATTGGCAGCACCGAGAAGATTGGTCAGATCCAACGGGGCACGTTGTGCCGACGTCACATAGTCGCGATACGCCAATTGCAAATCATCGCGATCGCCAAGCTGCGATGCGATCGTCCCCAGTGTCCACCATGCGTGTGCGACCGCATCGGGATGCGTACGTAACTCCACGAGCCGTTCAAGGAAGCGGCTCTCCAACGCGTACGCACGTCGCGGATCACTCGCACGAATGTGAGCGATCGCGCGTTGAACGCCGTCGATGTCGGGCGCTGCAAATGCGTATTCATACGCAAGCATCTGTTCACCGCGCGCCGCCGCGATCTGTTCCAATAAACCGTCACGCACTGATGACGGCGGCATGCGGACCGCGTACCGTAGCGCTGCCGCGCGGTCGCCGCGCTGCAAGGCGGCACGCGCAAGCGTCGATTCGACGTAGGGCGCCGGAGCGACGCGATCGAGCGCGTTATAGACGCGCACTCCAAACGTCGCAGAAATGCGCGCCGGAAAAGAACCCGGCGCGGCGGCGCTCGCATAGAGACTATCCGATGCCAATTGAATGAAGGCGAACGCAACGAGCATGAGTGCGAGAACCGCCAAGGCGATCCACGCGACCGTCCGATCCCGCTTCGGCTCGCTAGAACTTGACCGTAAAGTCGACGCCGGCACTGGTCTGCGTGTACGCGTTCGGCGTCAAATTATCCTGATAGTGAAACTGTTTGGCTGAGAGCGAGATCGCGCTCGCAGAATGCGGCAACTGGAATGTAACTTGGCCGCCATAGACGTTATTGCGCGCGTCTAAGTTCGAGAGACCCGGCGTACCGTAGCCGCCTTGAAGGTGCTGCGTTTCCGCCTGAACGTTCAGCGTCAAGTTGCGCGTCACCGGAACGCCGACGCCGGCAGAGATCGTGCGTTTGCTCACGTCGGCATATGCTGGAATAAGCACCGGCAGATTCCCCTGCGCCAGCTGCCAATTGGAGGTAATGTCGAAACTCGACGAATTTACCTGAGGATCGATCGTGAGATGTTCGAAGCCGCTCGAGAGATCGACGTTGAGTTTTTGTGGACCGACGCGCGTATTGAACGTCGCACCGGTATTCACCGCATTATCGTGCAGCGCGAGCGACGGCACATCGGCCTGCGCGCCTTCCATGTGCGGCTGGACACGCACACGGCCCACACGGACGGGAACGGCAACACCAGCTTGTGCTTGCGGGAGCGTCGTGCTCGCGTCGGGTCCGGAGGATCCGGCCGTAAACGCGTCTTGCGGGTTCATCAGCGGGCTGAACGTAACCAGTCGCGTCGTGTAATCCGTCGTGTTCGTCAGATCGAAGCGGAACGACGCCGGTGCGGTCGTCGGCTGCGGCGAGGTATCTTGGTAGAGTCCGACCACCGGTGAGGGTTCAGCAGAGATCATCGCTTGCGGCGCCGCGATCGTCGGGAAGTGGTAGGCGGAGGCACCGATGCGCGCTACGCGGCTATTGCTGACCGGCTGGAAGAGATTCGATGAGAGCGCCGGCAGCGAAGCGTCATCCGACGCAGCGATCGAGGCGGTGCCGGTGCCGACCGGTATGGCGGCGACACGGAACGCGTAGCTGCGGAAGAACGACTCGGCAAGCTCGCTACTGTACGCATCGGCCGCGGTCGCTTCGTCAAAGACCCGCTTGAAGAGCTGACTGCGAAAATCGGCGGGACTCGCGGCGAAGAGCTGCGGCTGGTATTCAGCAAACGCAATGCGAGGGTAGAGCACTGCAACGAGTGCCACGATGGCAACGACGCCCAGCCAGCGACGCATGCTCCCTCCGTGCCGTGGATTGGCCACCCTTTTTTCCACAGGCAAGTTATTATATCGACCAAAATGGGTGGACGGTTCAGTTATACCAAATTTTCCTGCTTGCCTTCGTCGGCCAGGTAGCGCCGGGCGATGAGGACTGCCGCGTAATCGTCGATTGGTCTAGGCGGCACTTGCATCCCTAGTGGAATCAGCTTGCGCCACCCTCGAGGTGGATGGTCCGCGAAGTACAGCACCCGCGCCCGAAGGGTTGTTTCCCGCTCGTCCACCAGGTGAACCGGCACACCGACTGCAGCAAGGACGGCCTGGATACCGGCGGCGTTCGTCCCGGTCCCGAGTGCGACCGCGTGAATCTCGTGCGCCGCACTGATCTCGGCTACTCGCGCTGCGAGTCCCGGTATCTCCTCAATGCCTTGAATCAACGTTTCGCCCCAGCTGTCCACGATGGCATAGCCCGCCTTTCGCGTCCCAGGATCGACACCTAGAATAACGCGGCTCATCGCACTGCTGTGAGCGTGATGACGACCGGAATTCCGCCCGTGTGCGGATAGACGTCCTCGGCGGCGTAGGCGGTCATTACGTAGCTGCCCGGTTTCGAGAGCATGCGCTGCATGTCGCCGGCAGCCGGCAACAACTGCAAGGCTTGGACGTTGTTCGAGATAACGGGAGGCAAGCCACCGCCTGTACGCGCCGCATTGATGATCAGCGGCTGCAATTCGTTCAACGCGATGTACGGATTGGCGTTCGCTCCGCCGGGAATGCGTAGCTGCGCGATCACTTGGCCTTTGCCGATCCGGCGGGTGTCGTTGATCAGCGTCAATTCGAAATGAATCTCATCGCGTTCGTAGAGATTCTGATCCGATGTAACGAGCATGATCATCGGACTATTCATCAACGCGGCGGTGACCGTCGGTTTACTGTAGGTGTCACTCAACAACTTGTCGATGCCGGCCGGTGGCGTGAACGCGCGCAATCCATATTGCGGATACGTGCTGTTGATGAACTTCACCGCGTAGTCGTAGAACGCGCGAATCCGTTTCAAACGCGAATCGATGGGGTCGCCCTGCGGCAAGGTGCGGTATTGCGGCACCATCAGCGTGTCAACCGGAACCACGAGGCGGCCATTGTTGACTTTGCTCTCGAGCGCACGCTCTCGCGTGGTCAGCTCCGCGATTTGCGCGTTGATTTGATTCAGCCGGAAAAACGCCGTCTTCACCTCCTGCGAGGCAAGAATCGCGATCATCGTTACGATGAAGGCGATCAACATTCCGGTGCCGATCGCGACGATCGTCGACGTGTATCGCGGCCGGATTCCGAAAAGGGTCAAACGCTTGCGCCCGACCTGATGTCCCACGCGATCACCGACATAGGCTATGGCCCCGGCCACGATCATGATGAACAGCACGGTGAGGATGCCGCGAATGACGTCAACAACCATGATGGCTTATACCTGTGCGACCCGTCGGAGTCGCGCCGCACCAATCGCAGTGAAGATTACGTTCGGCATCCAGGCGGCGATTGGCGCCAGAGGCAGAAATGCCTCGCCAAGGTACGAGAAGATCGTCATCACGATGTAATAGACGAAAACGATCGCGACCGCCAAGCCGAATCCAAGGCCCGTGCTACCGCCGCCGCGCGCCGCCCGAATACCAAAGGGAATGGCGATCAGCGTAAAAACGAAGCACGCGAACGGACGCGCGAGTTTCTCTTGATACGTCGTCACGTAGCGGCGCAGCTCGGTGGGCGTCAACTGTCCGGATTTTACGATGTCGGCAATCTCCGCACGGCTCATCGCTTCGGGGTCGTTCTGACTCAAGCGTTTGACGATATCGGCCGGCTTCTCGCCGAGCGCGACCTGCTGCTGCGGAACATGTGGCTCCGTCAGAATCGTTCCATCAGCATTAAAGCGATAGAGGCTGACATTTTCCAGCGACCATTGATCGGCCGTAAAGTCGGCGCGATCTGCAAAAATAAGCTGCGTCGGTTGATTGTCGCGATCGTACTGCACGAGCGTCACGTGGAGTAACGCGCGCGTGTGCGGCTCGTACGAGGTCGCGATCGTAATCTGGTGCCCACCGGCCGGGAGCGGCGCCGAAACAGTGAGATCGTGGCTGAACGCACTCGTATGCGCGATCGCCACGTTCTCGATGGCGGTCACTTGATCGGCGGCATAGGGCGCAACAATTTCTTGCAACACGAACGTCACGACCGACATCACGAAGCCCGCGACCAAGAGCGGCATGACGATACGCGTGAAGGTGATGCCGCCGGCCTTCATGGCCGTAATCTCGCTCTCGCCTGAGAGCCGCTGCATCGCAAGCAACGTTCCCAACAGCAATGCCATCGGAACGACGAGCACCACTTCGCTCGGCAAACCCCAAAGAAAGACTTCGATCGCCGCCCATAACGGTACGTGCTCCGTGGCCACGAGCCGGCCGATCGTAAGAAGCTGCGTGGCTGCGAAAATCAACGTGAACGCGGAAAGACCAAACCCGAACGGACCGGAGAGTTCCGCGATCAGGTAGCGATCGAGAATCGTCGGCCGGATGCGCCGCGGCAAATACCGCCACCAAGGCTTGGCAACGTGCGCCGTTGTCGCGGCCACTACAGACGGAAACCTTCGCCAAGATAGAACTTGCGCGCGATCGGCGAATCCAGCACTTCTTGCGCCGTGCCCGAGACTTCAATGCGGCCGTTATTCATGATGTACGCGCGATCGACAATGGCCAACGTCTCACGAACCTGATGGTCCGGTGATCAGCACCCCCAAACCGCGGTCACGCAATTGCCGGATCATCGCTTGAATGTCGGCGACCGCGATCGGATCGATTCCCGTGAACGGCTCGTCCAGCAACAAGAACGCCGGCTCGGTCGCAATCGCGCGCGCAATTTCGACGCGGCGCCGTTCACCGCCCGACAGACTGTCACCGCGCGCGTCGACGAAGCGCCGCAACCCGAATTCCTCGAGCAGCGCCGGTAGCCGGCGCTCTTGATCGATGCGCGGAACGCCTTGCTGCTCCCAGATCAAGCGGATATTGTCGCCGACGGAGAGTTTGCGGAAGATCGAATTCTCTTGTGACAAGTAGCCGATGCCGTTTCGGGCACGTTCGTACATCGGCCGCCCAGAGAGATGGATTTCACGATCGCCCGTATCGAGCAATACCGTACCGCCGTCCGGCTTCACGAGCCCAACGACCATATAAAACGTCGTCGTCTTACCGGCGCCGTTGGGTCCAAGCAATCCGACAACTTCGCCGGTGTTGACTTCGGCACTGACGCCGTTGACCACGGCGCGTTCGCCGTAGTTCTTCACGAGCCCGCGAAGTTTGATTGAATGAAGATCGATTGCAGTTGTACTCATTGCATTTGCGTGTGTGTGAGCGTGATGTCGGAGTCGACACGGTTGCCGTTCGCGTGAAATCCGTTGCGGTCGGCGATCGTCACGTGCCCCGTGCCGTGGAACATCTCGGTCCTTCGATCGTAGACGAGCCGGTCGCACGCGAGCGACATTCCCGAACTGTTGCGAGCCTTCACGCCACCGTTCAATTCCACGGTGTCCGCAGCCTGATCGATTGCGGCGCGCGGTGCGTCGGCTATCAACGTGGACCCGTCCTTTCCAAAAAACGTTACATGCGGACCGGCGAACGCAGCCCGCGCACTACCCGATGCGCCGTTACTTTGAAAGGACCGCGCCAAGAGTTCATACTGTTTGCGATTGTCCTTTTGTTGCACGATGCGGACCGGTTGCTTTGCCGTTCCGCTACCGGTGATCTTCAACGACAGTGGCGGGGACGACGAGGGACTCGGCGACGATGATGGCGGCGCAGCGTTCTTCGGAACCTGAGGATTGCATGCGCATAGCAGCGCTAGCGCGGCAAGCGCGCTCAAGCGGTACCTCATGCATCCTCCATGCCGGATCGAGCCGTTACAAGAGCCAGCGCCAGCGTGGGAAACCACAATCCGAAAATAACAACGCTCACGGTATCGATCAGCCCTTGCACGAGCGTCCCGGCAAGTCCCGCCGCGACCGCCGTCGCTAGGAACGCTGCGCTTTCGGATGCTCCCTGCAGGCGACGCCGGAGTTCCACAGCAAAGGCCCAGAAAGTCCATCCGATCGCCGTTACGCCGACAATGCCGAGTTCGGCGAGAAAGGTGAGATAGAGGCTATGCGCATGAAATGCCGTTGCATCGCCATCGGGCATGCGAACGAGTGCATACAGGCGCGAGAATCCAAAAGGGCCCACGCCCGTCAACGGAAACCGGTCGATCACGGCGATCGCCGTCTGCCAAATCGAAAGACGCGTATAGTTTTCACTGGGATCATGATGTGCATTGAAGAGCAGCAGGACCGCGATCAACGCGGCGCCGACGATCACCGCCGCGAGCGCGAGCGCCGCATGCTTCGTGCGCGAACGCATGGCAGCCAAAAACGCCACGGCGCTTGCAAGCCCGATCCAGCCGGTACGCGAAAAGGTCATGATCATCGCGATCGCGCCCGCAATCAGCGCTACGGTCGCGAGCATGCGCAACGCCGCATTCTTCGCAATACGCGAGACGGCATACGCGATCGGTAAGAACACGATTAAATACCCGGCGAGTTCTCCCGGCAAAATAAACGTGCCGATTGCGCGTCCGTGCCCGATCGCGTATTGTGCCGCGGGATGACGCGTGACGACCATCAGAATCGCAGCGGCGCATGCGATGAAGCCGGAAAGCAGATACGACCAAAAAATGACGCGCGCGGCACCGGGCTGCGCGTAAAAGCGAACAACGGTGCAATACCACACCAAACCCAGCACGAGAATGCCGATGAAGATGAAGCCGTCGCGGGGATTGAATCCTGCGAGCGCAGCCACGATCGCGGCGGCAAGCCATGCGAGCAGTTGCAGCAACAGCGGCGGCGCCGATCGCGGCGGCGATAACAGCGCAACACCGGCAAAGATCGCGAGCGCACCCATTACCGCAAGAATCGTCAGTGCAACCGGAGCCGGAAAGAGCGATACGCCCGGAAATGCCACGCTCGTAAACGTTATGAAGAGTGGAAAGAGCGGTATGCACGCATAGACGACCGCGAGCGCGACCGGAATCCCGCGCCGAAACACCGCCGTCATCGCTTCAGCGATCCCGCAATCGCCCGCGCGATGGCGGATGCGCCTCCCGGAGCGCCCATCATCGTTCGTCCGGTTTCAGCCATACGCGCGCGTTGCGACGAGTCCTCGAGCAGAAGTGAAATCCCGGCGGCAGCTTCCTCCATGTCACCGCTCAAGACAGTCAGCGCGTCGCCGAGCAAGCCCGACTGCCGGCGGCGATACCACGCGTTCTTTCGATCGCTCCCGCGTTCGATTGCGACGACGGGAACCCCGGCAGCCGCCGCCGCTTCGTTTGCGGTTCCGGCTTGACCAACGACCAGCGTAACCCGCGTAAGGATCGGTCCAAGCGAGCCGCGCCACGCGCGAACGATCGTGCGATTGCCGTCGCGCAATTCAAAGAGAAGCGGCGCATCATCGCGTTTCACGACCGTCCAATCGGACGCACATTCGCGGATGAAACGCTCGGCGTCGAGTTGCGGCGCAACGGAAAGGACGGCGCCCGCATGCGGCAGCGTGCGCGCGACGCGGCGTATAATGCCGGCAAGATGCCGCGCATCTCCATAAGCCGCTTCGCGGCTTCCCGGAAAGATCGCGATCGCCGGATCGAAGCCCGCAACGGCATCGTTTGCGCGTAGATCGTCGTGCGTTGCAAAGAGATCCACAATCACGTTGCCGGGTGCCGTCGCATCGAGACCGTGCGTGCGAAGGTCCACGGCAGTGGCTTCGTCTCGTACGAAGAGTTGACCGGCGCGCCGCAAAACGCGTCGCTCCATCGGTCCATAGGGCGCCACGCGAATGCTTTTCGCCGTTCCCACGTATGTCGCGGGCGCTCGAGCGACCAGTGCCATGAGGAGTGCAAAGACGTCGCCAACGGCGATCGTGCGATCGTACACGCCGCGCGCGCCGGCGAGAAAACGCCGTTGTGCAAACGTCAATCCGAGCAGTCCCCCGCGAAGATCGCGCGCGATATTACGGACGTTGCCCATCGCCAATAAACCGCCGCTCGGCATCGCCTTCTGCGGGCCGACGTCGTGCATGAAGTTCGAGCGGCTCCGCCCTACAAGCGGCAAATGATCGCTGTGCACGTCGGGCGCAACGGTTCGCAACTCTTCGGCGATGCGATCGGCGATCGCCATTTCGCCGTTTCCGTTTGTGATAAAAAGCACCCGCGGCACGCTACGGTGCACCGAGCAGCGGCACGAGCGCAAAATCGGTTATGCGATGACGCGTGCGTGCTGCGTCATACTGCAGCTCCGTTCGCGACACGTACTGTCCGTAGGGACCTGCATGCACGATCGGCACGTCCCCGATATATTCCGGAGCAAAGAGCGTATCGTGGCTGTGTCCGCCGAGAATCAGATCGATGCGCGGCACCGCCGCCGCGAGCTTTCGATCGAGGTTCAACCCGACGTGCGACAGGACGACCAATGCGTCCCCTTCCGGCACGTTCTTCGCGTAGGGTGCGATCGCGTCGTGTGGATCGAGAAAGCGCCATCCAAAAATGCGCTCGAACGGACTGCCGGCCGGATATTGCATGATAAGCAATCCAAGAACGTGCACCGTCACGCCGTCCATGCGCAGCGTCATCGATCGGGCGAAGGGCAATGGCCGCCCTTTCATATCGAGCAAATTGGTGCAAACGACGGGATGCCTCATCCGGTCGATGCGCGCTCGTAAGAGGCGAAACAGGTAGTGAAATTCGCGATTGCCGATCGCTTGAGCGTCGTAGCCGGCGGCGTCGATTTCTGCGACGATCGGCTCGTGACGGTGATAGACGGTCTGGCTCCCGCGTAAGGAATCACCGCAATCGAAGAGCAGCCCGGGGCGCTCATCGCGCAGTGCGCGCAGTCGCGGCGCGATGCCTCGATGATCGTGCAGATCCGACGTGTGATACAAGCGCACGGCTAAAGCTTTCCGGCTTGCGCAAGCGCAACGCAGAACTTTGCGCACAGGTCCAAAGCGTCGGGTGGTCCGAGCCGCTCGCGCAGCTCGGCGAACGCCCGATACTGCCGCGATGGATCCTCGAGCAACGTTTCCATGGCATCCGCGAGATTCTGCGGTGTAGCGCGCTCCTGTAAAAACTCCGGCACCACTTCGCGTTCGAGCACGAGGTTCGGCAGCGTGATAAATCTTCCGGAATACACCCGCCGCGCGTGACGCACCAGCACAGGTGCAATGACGTACAGCGCAATCGACGGCACACCCATGAGCGTGGTTTCGAGCACCGCAGTACCTGACGCGACCCACGCAGCATCGGCGCTCGCGATCGCGGCGGGCACGCCACGTACGATTCGCACGTCGTGGAGGTTCTCACGCATGATTGCATCGTGCAGAAATTTTTCGGCTCTGTCGGTTGCCGCGCCGAAGACGCCGCGTAGATTCGGTCGCCGCGCCTTGAGCAGCCGGTACGCACCGGCAAGCACCGGCACATGAAGCCTCAACTCACCGCCGCGGCTGCCCGGCAACAGCGCGACCGTACCGCCGTCGCGCTCGGGTGCGGGCTGCGACGGCCGGCGCTCGTACTGCGATGCCAGCGGATGACCGAAATACACGACCGGCAGACGATGCGATTTATAAAACTCGTACTGATGCGCAAACGCGGTCAGCGGCACGGCGTACGCGCTCACTTCACGCGCGCGCGCTTCATTGTCGAGCCAGGTAGCCGGCGGAAACACATCGAGAATCGGGCCGGTGTAGTCGTACCGCGTGCGCAGCTCTTTTGCCAGACGTAGATTGAATGCACCGAAATCGACCAGCACGACCAGATCCGGACGGCTCTTGGCAATGTGCGCCGCAGTGCGCCACATCGTTCCAAGCAATTTTGGAATGCGTGGAATCGCCGCCAGCGGTCCCATGCTGGCCCAACCGGTGTGATCGCGCCACAACGAGAAACCGTCCGAACGCATTCGCTCGGAACCGATTCCTTCGAACTGCGCCTCCGGATCGAAGCGGCGCACGCCTTGCGCCAGCAAGACTGCGCTCAACTCACCCGAAGCTTCGCCGCTCGAAAAAAAATACCGCATCAGCGCCCGCGGGGCCGCATTATTTCAAGATGCCTCGCTGCGACTCGGCCTCCAAGAATGCAATAATCTCGCGGCCCGGATCGGAACTGGCTTCCGCTTTCATGGCGTCGATCGCCTGCGACACATTCATTTTCGGGTTGTACAGAATCTTGTAGAACTTTTTGATTTCGTTACGTTCCGGCACGCTGAAGCCGGCACGCCGTAAACCGACGCTGTTCAGTCCGTACGGCTGCGCCGGATTCCCCTCGATCAAAAAGAACGGGGGCACGTCTTTAGTGAGTTTGCTTGCTCCGCCGATCATCGCGTAGCGCCCGATCCGCGTAAACTGATGCACGCCGGCCTGGCCGCCGATCGTCGTGAAATCGCCGACGATCACGTGGCCCGCAAGTTGCGCGAGATTGCTCATCGTCACGCGAGTTACCGAGGATGCAATTGTGCGCGATATGCACGTATGCGAGCAGCAAACAATCGTCGCCGACGGCCGTGACTTCATCTTCGCCGGTCGCGCGCTGAATGCTCACGTATTCGCGCAAGACGGTTCGGCTGCCGACACGCGTAAACGCTCGCTCGCCGTGATACTTTCGATCCTGCGAGGCTGCGCCGATCGTCGCAAACGGATAGATCATGCAATCCTCGCCGATCTCGGTCCAGCCGTTGATGACGACGTGCGCCTGCAGCACCGTACCGGTGCCGATCGACACATTTTCGCCGACGACGCAGTAGGGACCGATCTCGACTCCCCGCGCAATCTTCGCATTCGGATGAACGATAGCGGTCGAATGAACCATTATGCCTCGCGATTGGGATTCGGATTGGGATTGGGGGCCCCACCTCGGTGGGGGCGCGCAGTGTGCGCGAACGCGCGCACGGATGCCGGTCAGACGATCGGGTCCCCGGGGCGCGAAGCGCGCTGGGGAATGGAATGAACCATTATGCTATGCGTGCAGAACGGCGGCGTCGGCGCCGAACATGCGGGGGTCGGAGGCGATCGAGAACATCAACTCCGCCGAACAGGCCAGTTGATCGTCGACTTTTGCTTCGGCGCTCACCCAGCCGATGTTCCGTTTGTGTCGCATCAGCGTTACCTCCATCATCAGCCGGTCACCCGGCACGACGGGGCGGCGAAACTTTGCTTTGTCGATGCCTGCCAGATACGGCGTCTTGCGCGAGAATTCTCCCGGTTCAAGAACGACTGCTCCACCGAGCTGCGCCATCGCTTCGATCATGTAGACGCCCGGAAAGAGCGGATTCCCGGGAAAGTGTCCCGTGAAAACCGGCTCGTTGTACGTGATGTTCTTGTAACCGAGCGCGCGAACGCCCGGCTCGAGCTCAACGATGCGATCGATCAAGAGTAGCGGATAACGATGCGGCAAGATCTCCATGATCTGCCGGATGTCCATTTGTCCCATGGTCCCTCTACGCGGTAGTGACGGTGCCGTATTGTGCGCGCAGCGCGCGCGTGACGCGCGCGTGCATCGCATGTCCGCTCTTGATCGCAATCACTTCACAGCGCGGCCACGCGCCGAGCAATGCGAAATCACCGATCAAGTCGAGGACTTTGTGACGAACGACCTCATTGCTCCATAGCAGGGGTTGCATCGGGCCTTCGCCGTCATAGACGAGCGCATTGTCCAAGCTTCCGCCGCGTGCGAGGCCCCGCGCGCGCATCGCTTCGACGTCGCGCAGAAACGTAAACGTGCGCGCCGGTGCGATCTCGGCCCGGTAAAGCTCCGGCGTAATGTCGCCGTCGAAATAGTGCGTTCCGATCGGTGCATCGTAGTCGGCAACGAAGCGAACGCGAAAACGATCGCACGGAAGGACGATGACGGCCTTGTCGCCGTCGCGCAAAGCAAACGGTTCGGTCACCGCAAGCTCGGCGCGCGCGGCGCCTGTGATGGAAAGGCCGCCTGTCGCAATCGCGTCGGCGTAGAGCTTCGCCGAGCCATCGAGAATGGGAATCTCCGCGCCATCGAGCGCGATCTCGGCATCGCTGACGCCCATCGCGAGCAACGCGGAGAGCAGATGTTCGACCGTCGAAACGCTATGGCCGTCGTTTTCGATGATCGTCGCGAGCGGCGTTTCGACCGCGAAGTCGGCAAGCGCCGGAATGCGCGCACCGGTGCCGAGAACGAAAACATAGCCGCTTCCGGCGGGCGCAGGCCGCACTTCCATCGATGCCGGCTCGCCCGTGTGGAGACCGACCCCCTCAAAACGCAGGGTGTCGCGCAGGGTCACGGCGTTCATCGTGGGAGGGGACTACTCGCGCTCGCGCGTGCGCTCACGCTCCAAAGCTGTCCACACGAGCGATCAGCTTTGGCAGCTTTCGAAGCATGACCTCCGTTCGCAGCGTCTCGCGATGATCGCGCGCGGGATTCCCGGAGATCATCGATCCATCGGCGACGTCGCCCCACACACCGGATTGTCCGGCAACCGTCGAGCCTGAACCGATGTGCATATGGCCACGCGTTCCCACCTGGCCGGCGATCTTCACACCGTCTCCGACGCTGGTCGATCCCGCAAAGCCCGTCTGCGCGGCGATTGCGCAGTGCTTGCCGATCCGACAGTTGTGTCCGATTTGAACGAGATTGTCGATCTTCGTCCCTGTTCCGATCGTCGTGCTGCCCGTCTGCGCGCGGTCGATGCACGAGTTCGCCCCGATTTCGACTTCGTCTTCGAGCACGACGTTGCCGATCTGCGGAATGCGTTCAAGACGACCGGCCAGAAACGCCCAGCCGAACCCTTCGCTTCCGACGACGCTGCCCGAATGCAACACGACGCGATTGCCGATGACGCAACGTTCGTGCACGACGGCGCGCGGGTGCAGCCACGAGTCTTCGCCGATCGCCGTATCCGCCCCGACGTACGCACCCGGCCCGATCACGGTTCCGCGGCCGATGGTCACACGTGCACCGATAAAAGAGCCTGCGCCGAGATACACGTCGTCGCCAACCGAAGCGCCGTCTTCAATTACTGCACTCGGATGCCGGTACGGCCCTTTCGGACGCGGGGCTTTCAAGGCGGCCAGCAGCGTCGCAAGCGCCGCGCGGGCGTTCTCGACAACGACCACCGGCTTCGAAGGCTGACCGAGCGGAACGGACGCGTCGACCAACACCGCCGCCGCGTTGCTCGCAAGCGCCATGGCGAGGTACTTCTCGTCCGTAGCAAAGGTCAACGCGTCCGCTGTCGCGTCGTCGATCGCGCTGATGCGCGCAATCGACACCGACCCGTCACCGCTGACACGGCCACCAATGCGCGCGCCGATTTCTTGAAGGGTGCCCAACATCGGCGTTAGGTCGGCGACGGTGTCGCCTTCTCCGTAATGTTCATCAGCTTTTCGACATCGGGAGTGATGTCGACGCCGCCGTAGCCGACGCCCTCGGTCGTAACGACGAGCTTCAGGTTTCGCTGCGACGCTACGCGGCTCGCGGCATCGCGAATCTGTTTGGTGAGGTCGTTCGTAATGCCGGCGTATTTCTTTTGCAACGCGTTCGCCTGAGCGGTCTTTTGCGCGGTGCTTGCCCTACTGCGCACGATCTTCTGCTCTTCGACCAACAGCTGTTGCTGATAGTTTTGGTAGGTCGACCAATTCGCGACCACGCGATTGACATCGATCAATCCCACGGGGCTCGAATTACCGCTGCATCCGGCAAGGAGCGCGGCGGCGAGGGCGGCTGGAAGTATGTATTTTTTCATTCGTGTAAACTCTCGACGTCGTGGATGAGGTCGTTCGTCATGTCATAGCCGCCCGGAGCAGCCGTAACATTTTCGAACACAACGGTAAAGCCCATCTGTTTGGCGATTCGCTGCGCCTCCCGATGGATTTGATCGACCATTTGCGATTGCAGGTCGTCGTGACGCTTCTGTAGCGACGCGAGCTCTTTGGCGGCAGCGCCGGTCGCCCCGACGTCTTGGCCTTGTAAGGCCGCGAACTGCCGGTCGAGATCGCTCTTCGTGTTCGTATACTCCTCGACCGTTTTCTGGGCGTCCGCTTGAAACATCGAGGCGTACTGTTGGTGGATCTGCGCAAGCTTCTGCTGCATGTCCGGCGGAAGATTTTGTGGCATCGCCGGTCCGGAGAGACTGCGCAATTGGGAACCAACTTCGTTGCGGCGCGCGTTGAGTTTGGCTTGCGTCTGTGAGCGAATGCTCGAGACTTGCCCGCCGATTGCCTTGTTCGTCTGCGTACGCAGCTGCGAGCGATATGTCGCCAGATCTTGCTGGTCGCGGGCGCGCAGGCTGTTTACCTGGTCCGCCTCTTTTTTATCGAGCGCGCCGAGCTGCTGCTGCACGGACGTACGCGTAGCCGTGTCGAGAGCAAGATTGTTCAACTTCAATTTGAGCGACGAACGTTGCGTCGCGTCTTCTTGCGCAAGACGAAGCGAAAGATCGGTTTCATCTTGTTGAAATTGCTCCGCTTTCGCGCGGAGCTTTTCGTCCGCTTGGCGCTGGAGCTGTTGCGCAACCGCATTCACCGCCGCGTTGTCCTGCGAGATAACGTTCTGCTGATAGGCGGCGTAGTCTTGATTGGCTTGCTGCGCCGCGACGGCAGCTTGCTGGCGTGATGTCGCGCTCATCTGGGCGGCGGCTTGAAACGCCGATGGGTTGATGCCCGCGGCCGTGAGCGCTGCCGCGTCGGCCTGCTGTTCCTTTTGCGCGTATTGTTGTTGCTTTTGGGCCATGATCTTGCTGGCGCGCGTTTGCGCATCGCGCAATTGCTGATTCAATTGCTGGATGCCGGCGGCGACCTCCGCCGCGCTCCGGGGCACGCGGGGAGCGGCCGCCTGGAGATTGATCGCCGTCATCGAGTCGGTGATTTGCGAGAGTTGCCCGTAGAGCGGATGATGCTTGATGACGTCTTCCATTCGCACGTAGGCGGTTCCGCGTATCGACGGGGCGTTCACGTCGACGTGCGAGCACGCGGAAAAGACCGCTAGGGAACCTAACGCCGACATGAGCGCAAGGACTTTCGATGGCAACGCCACGGCTTTGTCCGAAGAGTGTCTATTTGCTGAGCGCATCTTGGACATCTTTGGTGATGTCCGTGCCCCCGTAGATGATATCCGCACGATCGACGACGAGCAGCAGGCTATGCTTCTTCGCAACGTCGGCAGTCGCAGACTTCGTTTGATCGACGAGCGGCTTAAGCAGCGCATCGCGCTTGTCCTGGACCGCCTTGTTGTAATCCGCAACGATCGCCTGTTTGTCGATGTCGGTCTTCGCTGCTTGCAGCTTCGGAGCAAAATCTTTTTGCTCGTCGGTCTGGAACTTTTGCATCTGATCGGCCGCGTCTTTGACTCTCGTGGATTGATCCAATGCGGTTTGATCGACGAAGCCGATCTCCGAGGGCGGCGGCGATGCGTTCGGCGGCGAGATCGCCTGCGAGCTCTGCAATGCGCCCATCACGTCCTTGGTGATGTCCGCACCGCCATAGACGACGATGCGCTTGTCAACGACGACGGAGAGATTTTTGCTCGCGGCGACTTGCGCGATTGCGAGTTGAGCGCGTTGAAAGAGCGGGCCGACGACTTCGCGTTGCTTGTCGGCAAACTGCTGCTGGAATTGGAGCGAGACGCGTTGCTTGTCGGCATCGCTCTTGGCGCCGCGCATCGCAGCGCTGAACTGCGCGTCCAGTTGCGCTTTGTATTGTCCGAGCTCCGCGTTCGCGCGGGCGAACTGCGGAAGGCTGCCGACCGCCGACTGATCGATGAATCCGACGTCGGTAAGGTCGGCGGCAATCGCAGCCGGCGCGATCATCGTGGCGAGCGCGGCGGTTGCGAGAAGCGTGTTGACGAGGCGTTTTCTCATGCTGTCCTTCGAGTTACGTTAGAAACTTTGACCGATGCCGAAACTGGTATGCGTGCCGTTCGAACCGCGCGCGAAGTCGATGCGCACGGTGCGCAAGCCGAGTTGCGGTACGTCGAACCGGAATCCGACGCCGACGTCGCCCAGCTGCGCCCAGTTGCCGGGATAGCCGACGATGCGATTGGTATAGGGATCGAGCAGCGGCGATGCTCCACGGATGCGATAGTTGAGTTCATCTACGAAAGCTACAATCGAAAGACGGCGGTCCGCTGTGAGCGGTTGACGCAATTCTGCTTGTCCGAGCATCGCATCGGTGGCGTAGAAGACTTGGTCGTACCCGCGCAGCTGCTGATCCGAGAACGTGAACAACTGGCTCGGCGGAATCACGCCTGTCGACGTCTGGCCTTCACCGTGCACCGCGAACGTCGCCGTGCGCAGCACGGGGAAGAACCGCGACAGGTTCAGCGTTTCCTGGGTGAATGAGAAGCTGGAACGGATAGCGGGTTCCGAGATCTGGCTGCTGAGCGTGGCGCTATAGCCATGGCGCGGATTGAACGGATCATCGAGCGTCGCGGGCGAGGTGCCGAGGCTCAACGTTACGGTGTTCAACTGATACGGCGTGCCCGTGTTGACGTTCGCGATCGACGTCGCCGCGATACCGAACGAGCCGTTGACGTTGTTGATGTTCGAGTTCAAGGGCCCCGGGGTCGGAGCGGCAAGCACATTGGGTTGCGAACCGACGAACGTGTACGGCGAGGGCACTGTCGTGTTGTACTTGACGGCTTGCACTGTCGCTTGCACGCCGGCGGTCACGTAATCCGTTAGACGGCGGCCGACGTTGAAGCTGGCACCGTTTGCCGACGACACGCTCGTCGCAACGACGCCGCTGATGATCGAGGCATTCGTGCTCGGATAGAGGGTCACCGGAATGTTGGTGGTGGTCGAACCGATGCCGCTGCCGATCGTCGAATTCGTCACCGAGTACACCGGATAGTAATAGGTCGAGCCGTTCGAAAAGAGGCTCGCGCCCACCGAGTACAGTTGCGACTTCGGCGTGTTGCCGACGTAGGGAACTTGCACCGACAATTGCGTCGTGTACGTACGCGCGCCGCGCTGGAATTGCAGCGAAGCGGTGTTGCCTGTCCCGTGCAAATTGTTGTCTTGATAGCCGAGGGTACCGTAGAGGCCTTGGCCCGTGATACCGCCCGAATAACCGAAACCGACGGAAGCTTGGGCGGTGCGCTGCTCGGTGACGCTCCAAACCAGCGTTACGTCCTGCGGCTTCTTCGGATCGGGTCCTTCTTTGACGTCGGGCGAAACCTTCGAGAAGAATCCAAGCGCGTTCAAGCGTTCGTAGTCACGCTTTATGGCATCGGTATTGAGCACCATGCCGGGCCGCACGCGCAGTTCGCGCCGAATCACTTGGTCTTTTGTGCGCGTGTTGCCGGTGATCTGCACCGCGGCGATACGCGCGACGTAGACGTTGTATTTCACGTCGGCCGTTCCGGCTTTCAAGTCGATCGACGACGGATCGATACCGCCTTCGAAGTTGCCGAGCTCGACATGGAGTTTATCTTCGTAGAATTTCTTGAGCGCTTCGGCGTCTTTCGAACGTGCGTCGTCGGAGTATTCCATTCCGGGCTTGAGCGTGAGCTGCGGGAGCAGCACCTGCGGTGGAAGCAGCGGGTCGCCGCCGATGACGATGTTGCGAACGATGAGCCCTTCTTGAATCGAAAGGTTCAACGCGCCCGTCTTCGGGTCGAGATTGATGTCCTTGACGTGCGTTGGCACCTGGCCGCCGTAGCCGATGCGCTCGTAATAGTTGTTGATCTTGAGCACGTCTTGGCGGAACGTGTTCGTGTTGAAAACCTGGCCGACGGAGAGATCCATCAGCGCGAGCAGGGTGTCGCTCGGGACTTTGGTGTTTCCGCTAAACGCGATCTTTGTGATGACGGGGTTTTCGATCACGCGATAGGTGATCGCCACGCCGTTGGGACGCGGACGGACGAGCGGTGGAGCAACGTCGGCAAAGAAGCCGAGCGCGTTGATGCGTTGCAGATCGGCGGCAACGACGCGCGGATCGTACGGCTGACCCGGACGTGCACCGACGACGTCCATGATCGTTGCCGTCGGCACGTGCAGATTGCCCGTGACGTCGACGGAGACGATTTGCGGCGCAGGCGCCGACAGTGCAGCCGGCGATCCGGCTGCCGTCACCATCACGACGAGAGCGAGCAGAGCACCCGCGCACCGGACCAGTGCACGAGGCGCGCGCCGAAGGTCAAAGGTCATGCGAAAACGTTGTCCTCGAACGAATAAAAGAAAGCTGAGCAGGCTCAGCCAAGCTAACGCGCGTAGGGCGCGCATTGTTTCGGATTCCGGCCGTCTGTTCGCGGAACGGAACCCCGGTCCTTGCCGTGTCGAACAAGGCTGGGCGTTCTACCAATACAGCCGTTGCAGGGTAAAACTGAAGCCGCTCGTGCCTTGCAGCGCCTCGCCGAGGTTGAGCCGCGACGTCGTCGTCAGGGTAGCCCCCGGGGTTTGGAAGAGCCTGGTGGGACCGTTCTCAAAGAAGAACGAGAGCTGGGCGCTCGTCGCATCGCTTCCCTGCAGCTCGAGGCCGAACGACTGGCGTACGGGCAAGCCAAACGTGCTCGAATAGATGAAGTTCACCGTCCGCCCAAGCACCTTGCGCGCTGAGAAGCCGACGTTGCCGTAGTAGTCGACGGTCAGATTGAAGTCTTGAAATCCAAGGCCCTGAGAGATGACGGTTTCCAGCGGCGAGAGCAGTCCGGCGGTGAATTGCGCGTTCAGTATATTGAAGGCTTCCTGCCCGACGGAGATCGTCGTGGACGGCTGAGTCGCGAGATTCGTGCCCGGAACGGGCTGAAGCGCTCCCAGCTGCTGAGCCGAGCCCGGGGTCGTCTGCGCGAGTCCCGGCGTGTAGCCGATGCCGTTGATGAATCCGCCGAACGGCGCAATCATCGCCAAGATCTGTTCTTTGGAATAGCCCGGCGGGTTTGAATCGAAGGCGACCTTCAGATTGGTCACGGGGCCGTCGACCTTGATCGTGATGTCTGCGGAGCCATAGGGATTGCGGGCGGTGTCCGGATCGGGATTCACGACGTGCGTCACGCCGACGGCATGCAGGTCGGGGATGACGCCGTTTGCGGGAGTGAAGGCCACGGCGCCTTCGAGGACGCGGAACGCGCGGTCCACGTAGGTTAGCGTGCCGCCGGTCGAGGTGAAGCCGCCATCCAAGGTTGGGGCCGCCAGATCCCCGCCGAGCCGGACCTGCCCTTGCGCGCCGATGTCGAGACCAGCTCCGACGCCGCCGCCGCGCACGCGCACGTTCTTCTGCGCGGCCATCGAAAGATCGAATCCCAGCTGCAAGGGCGTTCCGCCCGCGGCCGACGCGTTCGCGTTTTGCGTCGCTGCCAAAAATGCGGCAAATGGAATCGTCGCATTCGAAAGCGTCGCGTTCCCGCTTAGCCGCGCTTCCCGTCCGGATGCGCGGTTCAGCGCGAGCTGCGCGTCGACCGTTCCGCGACCGTACTGCGGCAGGTCGAGTTGGGCACCCTTGGCGACGGCGTTGACGTCGAAGCTCGCCCCACCGGCGACAGCGTTACGGAAACCTTGTGCGAACACGATGCGTCCTGATCCGTCAAGACTGCCGGTTCCCAGCAGGGCGTGTAGTTTGTTCAGCGACGCTTCGGTTCGGTTGAACGTGAGCGACGCGGCGATATCGGTAATCGGCGTGCGCTCGAAGTCGCTCGACGTAGCTGCCCTTTGCAATCGCAAACTGACCGAAAATACGAGGCTGCGCAACAGTGCCGCTCAACCCGACTTGGCCGTCGATCGTTCCGCCGAGCTTCGTAGCGCTTCCCAAGAGCGTTTGAAAGTTCGCGGGATCGACGCCGCTCAAGGCGAGATCGAAGCTAACCGGCGCGCGCGCTGGACCCACGCTAAACGGCGAAAGCTGCAGCGGCAGGCTGCCGGCCAACGTCGCTTCACCCTTTTCGAAAGCGACGCCCGCGTTGCGCAATTCGAGCGCGCGATCGCGCAAACGCAGTTCACCGAACGCCGAAAGCACTTTGATGTTGTACGCTTCGACGTTGCTTGCATCGAACGCCGCGTCGAAGGTCGGACGCGCAAAGTCTCCACCGACGTGGACCGTCGACTCAAACACACCGGTAACCGGAACTTGATACCGCCATAGTTGCGCGATGAGGCGCGGAAGATCGTTCGACGATGCGTGCACATCCAGATCGAGCGGCGCGGATTTTGAGAGACCGAAGCTTCCGCTCGCCGTTGCATCGACGCCGGGCGCGATCAGATCCGCTTTATCGATGCGAAGCCGCCTCGCGTTGGAGCTGAAGGCGAGATCGAATGAGTCGAGCGGCAGACGCCACACCGTACCATTGTGCAGCGCCGCCGTGCCACGCAACTCCAATTGCGGAAACGACCCTTTGATCGTCGCGTCCGAATTGACTTTGCCCGTTATCGGAACTTGCGGGAATCCCAGCGCCGCGACCCATGTCGACAAATCGAGATCGTCGACGTCAAGGTTCAGATTGTAGCGGGAGTCGCGCAAGACGTGTTGCCACAGTTCATTCGGCGCGAGGGCGATGTTTCCATGACTGTGGAGTGTGCCGTTCTCACCCGTGACGACGAGCGAACCTTGCAAGAAATTCCGCCGGCTCGACCATACGGCGCGCGTGTCACCGATCGCAAGATTGCGATAGCGCAGCGCCTTGACGTTGATGTTGCCGTTGGAAATCAAACGATGCCGTTGCGAGACGACGTTAAAGTCGACCGTACCGGTTCCATCGAGCGTATCGCCGGTGTCGAAGAAATTGTTGAAGTCCGAAAGATCGGCAGCCGGCGCGCGGATGTGGACGCCGCTGATAAATGGCGCCTTCGCGGCCGCGAACGTGACGTGCGTCGTTTCGACGAGCACGCTTCCGCGGCGGGCGATCGCGCCGTTGCGGTCGGCGCTGATCGTGGCGCGCGCATCGGTAAAGGGCAAGCCGTTGACGGATCCCGCAGGAACGTTGATCGGGCCGCGCACGCTTGGAGCGAGTCCCCGTCCACCGATCGCGAACGCACCGTTGAACGTTCCATCGCTCGCAAACGACGGCAGCTGTAACATGTGCAACGTGCGCCCCACGTCTGCAGCCGCCACGTCGGCAGTGAGCGTATAGCGGGGATCTCCGGAGGTGAGCGCCGCGAGATCGCCTTTCGCGAGCGCATAGTTTCCATCGAGCCCAGCGACGACATGATCGAGATGCGCACCGTCCCCGCCCAAATGCACGAGTGCACTGCCTGCAACCGCATAGTGTTGAACCCGTCCGCCGGCGACCGCCACACCGCCATCGAAGCGCGGCAGCGGCGAAGCACCGCCAAGACGGCCGTTGGCATAGACATGTCCGGCATCGAGCGGCAGTCCCAATCCGTGCAAGCCCGCGGCTTGCAAACCGGTTGCGACCAGCGCAAGGGATCGTCGCGCGTCTCGATCGGTCGTATCGTAATCGCCCGCAGCAACGACGTCACCGCCCGCGGCGGCGGCGCGCGCACTATACACGTGCAGCACACCGTTCGTGAACGCAATCGTTCCGGCTACGCGAGCCAACGGAAGTCCGCGAACGTTCGCTCCGTGCAGAGCGACGTTATCCGCTTGCACCGTAATGCGCGAGGGTGCGATGCCGAGCGCAACGGGACCATCGATCGTTCCCTGCGCCGGCACGTTTCCGAGGAAGGGCCGCAAACCGCCGAGCGTGCCGTGATATTCGCCTCGTATCGTCAATGCGGTGTTCGCATATTGGCCCGTACCGTCGATCGTTCCCCACGGTCCGCTCGCCCGGGCGGGTGCAATCGCGGCGCTTGCGACGCTGCCCGCAAATTTCGCGGCGAGCCTATCGATGCGCACGCCGGCGATTCGCGCATCGCGTGCGGCGAGTGAACCCGCAACAACCGCATTGCTTCCGCTCGGGCCGCCACCCTCGAGCGCAACATCGTCGACGGTTGCATCGATCTGCGGAATCGAGGGCAGCGTCACATCTAAAAATGACGTATGCGCCGGCGTTCGCAACGTAAATCCTTGCGCGCTCAACCAAAACGCGCTCGTATTGTGCGCGCGATCCAAATGATACGCACCCGCAAGCGACCCATGATTCGTCTCCAGCCACAACGGAGCGACATTCACGATCCCGTTGGGCTCAAACAAAAAGCGCGCCGCAACGCGATCGCTGCCGTTCATCGACGCGAGCGCACCTTCGGCATGAAACGTCGTGTCGTGTCCGTCGAGCAATGCGTCGGCAACCAACGGCTCAGAACCGAGCAGCTCTCCCGCATACGGCAGCCGGTCCGCCGGCGCACTCATATGGAAGGCAGCTTCCGTATGCACGACGTTACCGGTCGACAGTAATCCGCGCACGGAGAGCCGCGCACCCTGCGTCTGCGCGCGCAGCGGCGAGAAAAAGACGTTCCCATTGTAGTAAGCGATCTTTGCATGCACGTCATGGAGCGGCACCGACGAAAACGCCACGTCGCTCGCATCGGCATTCGCTGCAATCAACGGTGAATCGAGCGGGCCCTCAACCAACACGCCGATCCGCGCGCTGCCTTTCACGGGTTGATGTTTCGCAAAACCAAAGACCGTTCGCAACCGCGTCAAATCGCCGGTCGCCGAGATTCCAAGCCGGTATTGCGGCGCCGCAAAATCATAGATTCCGCCCGTAATACGCACCGGAATTCCCGCCAGCGTTCCGGCGACGTCGTTGATGAAGAACGCATCGTCAACCAGCTTCAGCTCGCCGCGGATGTCGCCCAGCGGCTGCGCGAGCCCAACGATTGCAATCCCGCCGTTGGCAACATCGAGCGTAAGCCCCGTGTGATACTCGATCGGCGCAGACCGCTGCACGTCGAGCGAATACATCCGCGCGTCGAAGTTTGTCGCCGTGCCACCCAAAATGCGCGCCGCACTCGAATTGATGAAGTAGTTCGCAATCGCACGCATCGGCAATGCGGCCGCAAACGCGTGATGCATCGCATACCCGCGATTTACGTCGATCGTGCCACGAACCGTGAACGGCTCATCCGGATGCTCGATAAACGCCCCGGTGAGCCGGTACTGCGTCAACGTATCACTATCGATTGCCGCATCGAGATTCACGCCGTGGACCTTCAAACTGCGCGCCGACGGATCGAGCACGTACGGAGCACGAACCTCACCCGCCGCATTACGAATCCGAACGTCGAGCGCAATCGGTACGCGGTTCACCGCTTGCGGCGCAATCGGCGCCGCCCCGCCGCCCTGCGGAATGGCAACGTTATAGGTTCCGTCTTTATGCCGCACGATCGTAAGGTAAGGATGATCCACATCGATCGCATTGACACCATAGCGGTGCCTGCTCCCGGGAAGCAAATCGCGCAACGAATACGAAACGTCGATACGCTGCGCATCGAGCACCGGCTCTCCGTTCTTGCTCACGTGCACATGCAGCAGCGCCGCATGATTTGCTGAGAACCGCTCGTCACCGATCGTCAGGTCGTAGCCGGTCGCAATCCCGATCACCCGAGGAAGCAGTGCAGCAATGACCGCCTGGCGCGCAGCCACGAGGATCGCAGCGATCACAACCAGCGCCGCTACGACGCCGACGACTACTCCCTTTCGCAAAAAGCCTCCGAAGCCGGATATACCCCTAACGAAAAGAACGGCCTTCCGTTTCGCATCGCGGCTCACCACTTAGCTCGTGCTGCTGAGGAGGGCGCGCGAAATAGTGCCAGCGGAGGATTTCCGACTTTTTCGGGCCGGCCAGGAGGGCCGTTACAAAACTTTGTTCTCCCGAAAAAGCGGCAAAGCAGAAAAACCGCACGAAGCGGTTTTTCTAGCGGTCCTCCGCCGGCACTATTCGTGCGCCCTCCTCGGCAACACGTGCGCGCCTCTTTCTTGACTAGAGATCCAGGTTCTTCACAGACTTCGCGTAGTCGAAGATGTACTGCTTGCGCGGCTCCACTTTGTCGCCCATCAAATCCGTGAAGATCTGTTCCGCCTCGACCGCGTCTTCGACGGTGATCTGTTTGAGGCGGCGGCTTCCGACTTCCATCGTCGTCTCGGCCAGTTGCTCGGCGTCCATTTCACCCAAGCCCTTGTATTGCTGAATCGCGAAGTCTTTGGGATCGGCGTCACCGAGGACGGCCTTCAGATCGCCGTCGCTGAACGCCCACCATTGCTTCTTGCCTTTCTTGATGCCGTAAAGCGGCGGCTGCGCGATGTAGACATGGCCTTCGACCACCAGCGGCTTCATTTGGCGGTAGAAGAACGTGAGCAACAGCGTGCGGATGTGCGAACCGTCGACGTCGGCGTCGGTCATGATGATGATCTTGTGATAGCGCAACTTCGCGACGTCGAATTCGCCGCCGAATCCAGTGCCGAAGGCGGTGATCATCGTGCGAATCTCTTCGTTGCCGAGCACCTTGTCGAGACGCGCCTTTTCGACATTGAGAATCTTGCCGCGAAGCGGAAGAATCGCCTGATTGTTGGGATCGCGTCCGCCTTTTGCGGTGCCGCCGGCTGAATCGCCTTCGACCAAGAAGATCTCACTCTCGGCGGGATTGTTGTTCTTGCAGTCGACGAGCTTGCCGGGAAGGCCGGAGCCTTCGAGGGCATTCTTACGGCGCGAAAGATCTCGAGCTTTCTTCGCGGCTTCTCGCGCACGCTGCGCCTGCATGCATTTTTCGATGATGACGCGCGCGACTTTCGGATTCTCTTCGAAAAAGAAATCGAGACGTTCGTTCATCAGGCCGTAGACGATGCTGCGGACTTTGGCGTTGCCGAGTTTGGTTTTCGTTTGCCCTTCGAACTGTGGTTCTTGGAGCTTCACCGAAACGACGGCCGTGAGCCCTTCCATGATGTCGTCAGCCGAGAGCGAACCGTCGGCGTCTTTGAGCATGCTCTTCTTCTTGGCGTAGGAATTGACGGCTTGCGTTACCGCTTGCCGGAATCCCTGAAGATGCATGCCGCCTTCAATCGTGTTGATATTGTTAGCGTACGCGTAAATCTGCTCGCTGTAGGTGTCGGTGTACTGCATTGCTACTTCGACGTCGACGTTGTCGCGTTCGGCGTGCGTCGACACGACCTGATGCAGCGCGTCTTTTTTCTCGTTCAGCCACTCGACGAAAGAGACGATCCCGCCATCGAACTTATACGTGCGCTCCCGCGGCTCTTCACCACGCTCGTCGCGTAAGACGATGGAAAGCCCGCGATTCAGAAACGCAAGTTCGCGCAGGCGCTTTTGCAGAATGTCCCAGTGAAACTCGAGCACTTCAAAGACTTGCGGATCGGCTTTCCAGTGCTGAAACGTGCCGGTCGAGCCGTCGTTCTTTCCGGTCTTCTTCAGCTTCTGCGTGGTGATGCCGCGCTCGAAGCGCATCTCGTAGATGTTCCCATCGCGTTTGATGCGCGTGGTCATCCATTCGGAGAGCGCGTTGACGACCGAGATGCCGACGCCGTGCAGACCGCCCGACACTTTGTATCCGCCCTTGCCGAATTTACCGCCGGCGTGCAGAATCGTCATCACGACCTCCACAGCCGGAAGTTTTTCTTCGGCGTGAATGTCGACGGGAATACCGCGACCGTCGTCTTCGACCGAAGCAGAGCCGTCTTTATAGAGCGTCACCATGACGTTGTGCGCATGGCCTGCGAGCGCTTCGTCGACGGCGTTGTCGACGGCTTCGTACACGAGCTGATGCAGCCCGCGTTCCGATGTATTGCCGATGTACATGCCCGGGCGTTTGCGTACCGCTTCAAGCCCCTTGAGTACTTCGATTTGTTCGCCGGTGTAATTACTCGACATTCGTTTCGCTCGTTTGATCCATTCCGTAAATTAAATCGTGCAGCTCGTCGCCGAGCACATTGCGCACCAGGGCCGGTCCGATGCGTTCGGGTGCCAATCCGCTCTTCAAAATGACGAACGAACTCGCGACCAAGCGCTCATGGCCGTCTCGAGAGAGTCTCCCGGTACCCCGGGCACGCAAGAGCGTTTCCCACCAGCGCGCCAGAAGGCGCCGGCGGATCGACTCGTATTCCTCGGGACGCAGGTCCTCGACCAAGCCCGCCGTGCCCGCATACCCGAGCCACGGCGCTTCAAAGAGCAGCCGCGACACCAGATGTTGCCGCTCTTCGTTCCGTGCGGTAACGCACGATACGCAGAACGGCCCCGAACGGGGCGCAATAAAGGCGGTGCAGCCGGCACATTCATTCCACCCGGCGGCCCGCTTGGCCCGCTGAGCCTGCGTTACGTCGGCGCGAAAGCGCGCGATCGCCTCGTGTGCGTCAGCTGCCGGTGGCCGAATCGGTGCGGCTCCGCTCTTCTCTACAACCCGGTTTGGACCGGGACGGATGCCGGGAACCTGCAGTTTGCCGACGCGAAACCGCAACCGTTCGATCCCGCACTCCGGCAGACGCGCGCGAATACCGGTCACGATTTGCTCCGTGAGAAAGCTCAATTGCTGGCTCCACGCGCTCGAGCGGGTCGTCACCAGTAGCGCATCGCCCTGAATCTGTCCGGGGTGCGAGTTCCGGGCAACGTCCTGGCCCACAATCTCGGTCCAACCGGCCGCGATCAGAATCGAGCGGGTCCATGGTCCGCGAACTCTGCCCTTCGCCCGGTGTCCAGTTGCCGAGCGCCGCACCGAGCTTGAGCACGCGCTCACCGCCGCGCGCTCGATCCGATAGACCGCGGCCGCCTCCGGAAGGCCCGCCGGCAGATGGGTTGCGGTCACGAAGGCTTGCTCGTAGGCGCCCACGCCACGCCAGAAATGCGGCGGCGCGCTCTTCGTCGAGTTCCGAAAGGACGTCGTCCAGCAGCAACAGCGGCGCTTCATTCGATCGGTCGCGCATAACGGCGTATTCGGCAACCTTGAGGGCCAGCACCGCCGTCCGCTGCTGTCCTTGTGAGCCATATGACGCGAGCGAGGAACCGTTGAGATCGAGGGCGATGTCGTCGCGATGCGGACCCGCGAGTGTGGTCTTGCGGATCCGTTCCTGGTCGCCTACTTCGCGTAAGCGTTTGGTCAACGCGAGCGAAACCGCGTCGCCGGTCGGCGCTTCGAACGCAACGTTCGGTGCGTACCGGACGTCGAGGTCTTCCGCTTCGTGCGTCCACTGCGCATGGGTCGCGCGCGCTTCACGGGCAAGTTCGGAGACGAAGTGATTGCGCGCGAGCATCACGTAGGTTCCGGCTTCGACCAGCGTGTTGTCGTAGATCGCGAGCAGTTCCGGATCGAAGCCGACCAGTCCGCGAAGCATGGCAGATTTTTGCTGCAGCACTTTTTGGTAACGCGCCAGCTCGTGAAAGTACTGGCGATCTTCTTGCGCTAAGGCGATGTTGATCAAGCCCCGCCGCAGCGACGGCGGACCGGCAACCAGGTGCAGATCTGCCGGCACAAACGTCACCACGCGAATGCTGCCGAGAAAGCGCGCATACCGTACGCCTTGACCATTGATCGTATATGTTTTGCGCGAGCTGCGTGCACCGCGCGCAATCGAGCAGCCGAGATGGACCACACCGGCTCGTACGCGCGCATCGCCGGCGACGACGCCGAGCTCGAGTCCGTCGCGTACAAGATCGGCATCTTTGCTGGTGCGAAACGATTTGCCCGTTCCTAGCATCGCAATCGCTTCGAGCAAATTACTCTTGCCTTGCGCATTGGCTCCAACGAACACGTTCAAACCACTCGCCGGCTCGACGTCGAGCTCAGCGTAGTTTCGAAAGTTCGAGAGGGCGACACGTTGCAATTGCATTCGATAAATATGTGAGCCTATCGACGGTTCTCGATAGGCTCATGATCTTTGTGTCGTAAGCCTGGTTTATTGGCGCAGCGGCATGAGGACGTAGAGCTGCTGGCCGCCTTCGGGTGGTTCAACCGGTCGAATCGCGGCCGGCGAGAGCGGGCCCAAAATTCGATGACGGTTTGGGCGCTCTTGATGTGGTTGAGGATTTCGACCAGGTATCGGGCGTTAAAGGCAATCGAGAGATCTTCACCGGTTTGCTCGACTTCGATCTCTTCATAGGCGTTACCCGAGACGTCGGAGCTTGCGGTGACGATCAACGTCTGGTTCGAAACCGACAGCTTGACCATCGAGGCGCGATCGCCGGCGACGAGTTCGGCGCGACGCAGACCACCGATCAGGGCCTGCGTGTTCACGGTCACCGACCGGTCGAACTTCGCCGGAATGACCTGCTGGTAGTTCGGATACTGGCCATCGACCAAACGGACCGTTATCGCGACGTTGCCCGCCGCCATCTGCAGTTGATTGCTCTGCGCGCCCAGCGCACTCACGGCGATCTGGTCGGAGCCGCCGAGATTGCGGGCCGCTTCGGCAAGAGCGCGCGACGGCACGATGTATTTTTCCGCGCCGGTAATCCCGTCATCGAGCGTTGTTTGGTACTTTGCAAGGCGATAGCCGTCGGTTGCGACCATCGTGAGCGAATTACCCTCGATCTCGAGCAGCGTACCCATGAGCACCGCGCCGCGCGCCTCTTCGCTCGATGCTGCAAAGATCGTCGCGTCGATTCCGTCGCGGAAGCGTTTGGAGCCGATCGTGAAGTGAGAGCCTTTCGTGGCCGCAGGCAGCGGCGGATACTCATCTGCCGGTAAAGCATGAAAGTCGTAGTTACTGCGCTCGCATTTGACGCTGGCGCGCGTCGGCGTTCCGGCGAGTTCCAGTAGTCCGGCCGGCAGATTGCCCAGATAGCTCGAGAAGAGCTTCGCCGGAATCGTTACCGAGCCGCCTTCGCCGATCTCGGCGGGAAACGCGTGCTCCAGCGTGAGCTCGAGGTCGGTGGCGCGAACGGCGATCTTTCCGTCTTCGGCTGCCAAGAGCACGTTGGAGAGAATCGGAACGGTCGTGTGTGCGTTGACGACTTTGCTCGCGGCACCGACGGCCGCTGCGATATCTTTTGTGTTACAGGTGAACTTCATACTCCACCGATTCTGGCGTGCGTCTTTCCGTAGTAATAATTTAGAAATACCGTCGTAACAGTAGTAGGGCGGTGTAATTCGCGGATAAGTCGATTTTAGCTTGTTCCAATGCGGGTTTCCGCCAAGTACAAGATGTGTACGAACCCCGTCCTCCGATACACATCTCCACCGGCCGGAACACCCGAGCAGTTATCCACGCATAAAGGCGCGACCTTGTCTGAAACCATGTGCACTGTGGGGAAAGCCTTCGGCGCAAAAAAAAGCCCGCCGGAGCGGGCTACGATTTATGGATTTTGGCACATCGCGATCAGTTGGCGAATCTTGTTGCGATAGGCTTCGTCGCGCTGCATTTGGTCCTTGATCTTGTCCCGCGCGTACATTACCGTCGTATGGTCTTTCTTGCCAAAGTCACGTGCGATCTGCGGCAGCGAGTAATTCGTCAGCTCCGTCGCTATAAACATGGCGATTTGGCGCGGTCCCGCAAGACGCTGGTCGCGCCCGGCCGTTGTCCATCTCTTTGACCGTCAAGCCGTGGGCGCTCGACACCGTCTCCTTGATCTTCCCGATCGTAATGCGTTGCAGCGGCACCTGCGCGACCGCGCTCTTGAGCACTTCTGCCGCAAGGTCGAGCGTAATCGGCGATTTGGTCAGCGACGCATACGCCACGACGCGGATCAGCGCGCCTTCCAACTCGCGAATATTCGACGGAATGACCTTGGCGATGAACGACGTCACTTCGTCAGGAACCGGAATTTTTTCGCTCTCGGCCTTTTTACGCAGAATCGCTTCACGCGTTTCGATATCGGGCGACTGAATATCGGTGAGCAAGCCCCATTCGAACCGCGACCGCAGCCGCGATTCGAGCGTTTGAATCTCTTTGGGCGGACGGTCCGACGAAATGATCAACTGCCGTCCCGATTCGTGCAATGCATTGAAGGTGTGGAAGAACTCTTCTTGCGTCGTTTCCTTGCCGGCTAAGAATTGAATATCGTCGATCAACAGCACGTCGACTTGCCGGTAACGATTGCGAAACTCCGGCGTGCGATTGTTTTGCAGCGCAATGATGAATTCGTTGGTGAACTTTTCGCAGGTTACGTAAACGACGTTTGCATTCGGGTTATCAATCAGCACACGGTGACCGATGGCGTGCATCAAATGCGTTTTGCCTAGACCGACCCCGCCGTAAAGGAACAGGAGGTTATAGGCCGCGCCGGCGCCGACGCAACGGCCTGCGCGGCCGCGTGCGCAAACCGGTTGGAGTTGCCGATGACGAACTCCTCAAAGGTGTAGCGCACGTTGAGGTTGGCGGTGCGCAGCTCGTCGGATTGCCGGACGGGGATGGCAGATTGCCGCGGCGTGAGCCCCGGCGTCTCGGGCGTTGGCTACCCTGTAAATCGCAGTCGAACGTCGCTCCAAAGACCTCGCGAGGATATCGGTGATCTGGCCTTTTAGGCGATTCTCAACCCAATCGCGGGCAAAATTGCTCTGAAACGGAAAGACGGCGGCTCATCGCCATGGAGCGATACAAGCCAAATCAGTTTGATCAGCATTTCGAAGATCGGCTTCGAAAATTTGCATCTGCAACGCTTTCAAGAGCCAGAATACCCATAGTTGGTGAAGAATCAATGCCCAACCCGCAAGCGCCACCCTGCCAGTCCGACGATTCAAGACGGTTATTGGGCAGCCCCCAATAAATGCGCGGCCGAAGCAGAGAACACATGTAGATGCCCGTAGAGGACGCTATCGGTTGGCTTAATTAATCCCTCCTCCGGAAATGGGTGGCGATATCACTTTATCCACAGGCCGTTTGAAACGGTTTTTCGGGCCTTTTCACACGCTCGGAAGTGCATCCGGATTAAAAACATCCCCTTGGACGAGAAGCCTGATTCTCCGTCTGGAAATCAGAGAAAAACAAGTATCGCGATATTGAGCCAAGCAAGCTTCGCGTAGTTCTCACAGGGTTGTCCACACATCTGGAAATCCTAGTCCTTTGGGATTTCTTACCCGGCGCCTTGACGCCCCACGGGACGGCCCCCCTATACTTCAGGGGCTGTGTGCCGCCCTAGCTTTCGGCGGACTATTTTTCCCTGAGTCGAGCAACAATAAAGCGGACATTTCAGCCGCATAACCAGTCGTCATAACGCGTGCACGGTTTTCTGGAGCGCGTGAGCACGAAGAACGGGCGGGGAACATCACACACACCGCGGACATCATGGCTGCCCAGCCGTCTGATGCGGCGGTTGCAGCCTGCGGCGTAACGCGGACTTCGCGCGCCTGCGCCAACGCGGCCGGCGCATCCATAGCGGTTCCTCCGGCTACCGTGCAGAAGCCTATCCCGGCGACCCGCGTTCGATCGTGGGAATCACGGTCAGAAAACCGGTGGGAAAAGCGGTGATCCGCAACCGCGTTCGCCGGAGGATCGCGGCGATTTTGCGTCCCGCGTACTGGAAGGGCGCCGGCTCGACTCTGGTCATCGCTCGACCGGAGCAGCCGCGGCGCCCACTTCTTTCCAACTTCAGCGCGACGTCGAACGCGCGCTCCACCAGTGAACGCCCGTTCGTATGCGTCTGCTGTTCTGACCTTTCGTCATCCATCTATCAGGTGATGCTTTCGCCGCTGCTGCCGCGCGCGTGCCCGTTCTATCCGAGCTGCTCGCCTCTCAATCGACGCCATTCGGAAACACGGCATCGCGCGGTAATGAACTGGACAGGCGTCGTGCATGTCACCTTTGGCACCAAGGCGGCGTCGATCTCGTCCCCGATCCTTCGTCTCCACCCGCGGAAAGATAATCGTTCACTTCTTTCTTGCAACCGACTGTTGCTTCGATCCCATCGTCGCCGGCAGTCTTCGCCACTTGTGGCGATCATCAATACGCCGATTCACAACCTCGCGTAAGTTTCCTCATCTGGCGCTCCTGATCCGCGGCGTGTTTTGGGGGATTCGACGGCCAACGGTCCAAGTCGATGATGGCGATGCAAAAGATCGCTCCCGAAATTGAAGAAAAACCGCGGACTGCCAGAACGATCACCGGAGAACTACGACGAAGACGATCGCGCTGTCTGCAAAGAGTGCAGCCAATACCGCTCACCGGCTGCATTGCCGATGCTGATTCGATACCCATTCACAATCATCAGCGTCTTTTACATAGGTGTTCCAGAATCGGCACCAGCGTTACAAAAAGGGACAGCTTTGTGATCGGCGGCGCGCTTTCCGCGCATTCGCCGCAAGTTACGCTTCGGCGTAAACATTTTCGGTGCGAGCCTCGCGCATCCGGTATACTGATTCTGCTTGTGCTCTCACGCTTTCAATGCTATCAGCGTGCATTTCGGCCAGGCATGCCGGCGACGGATCCACAACAAAGCGCAGACCCAAAAGATAATGGCGACCATGTCAACAACTTCATGCTGGCTTATTCGGTCTTCAAAATGGATGGCGTTCGGCGATGTTTTTGTACTGGCTCTCCTCGAACCTTTTCCAATGGCCAACAATCTTACATGTTCTCAAATTTCACGAACCGCTCCTCAACTGGATAACCGCGCGCGCGTCCATTACCGACAACATGCCGCCCAAAAGCCCAACCAAAGGCGGCGAAGCAACGCCGACGGCAACGGCGCACGCAAAGCGTAGCACAAGAAAAACGAAAGGGCAGGTAGGTCATAACGATGTTATACGAAGACGATTTCAGTTGAAAAAAAACCAGACCGGCAAATATGTGACCGCCAGATTCCCGCCGGACCAGCGGGCGACCGCGCCGCGCAAGGGCGGAGCTGGTGGCGGCGGCGGACGCCCCGGCGGCGGCGGCGGCCATCAGTGTGAAGCGGCGTTTCGGGCGCCGATACCGGTGGCTCCCCTCGGCCATTCGACCGCGCAAACCGTGCACTACGATTTGCCCGACGCGGCAAAGCCAACGGGCGCGAATTGCTAGCCGGACTGTATGAAGCGGATAGGCAGTCGACAAGATCGATGCGTACATTCCGCGCCAGGAAGGCGAGTATATTCGAAGTAGGAGCGGTCCCGGTCTACCGCCATGTTGATCAGGGCATCACGGCAACACACTCGAAGCCTAGAATTTGATTTTCAACAACATCATCAATGCCGGCGTGCGCAGCAATCGCCGCTATTCTCGGTCGATGTCGAAGGCTATCGCCCGCGCGGCGTGCCGACCAACTGAAACACCTCGCGCTCGATGCGCTCGAACGCGTCTCTGCGCGAAGGCGAAGCGCAAATTCGACCGAATGCCTGATCCGAGCGCAAAATCATTCACATCACGCTCGCCGAAACCAGAACGTTCGCACAGAGTCCGAAGGCAAAACCAGACGGTCGCGTCGTAGTATTTCCTCCGAATAGGCGAAGCCAATTTTCGTCCAGCACGACCAAACGGCGCATGACGGCGTCGTTTTGCTTCTTGACACCCGCACCGGCTGGAGTGTACTCGTGCGAGGAGGTACTGAAGTGAGCCTCGCTCTCCGGCGCGTCGCAGTGCTCACCGTGCTGCTCTTGACCCTTTGCACGAACAGCTCGTCATGGGCAAAGAACGAAAGCCGGGCGATTCGCCTGTGTACACGATGCAGGCATCGCATCGTCACCCCCCTTCAACCCCCCCCCCTGACCAAGATGATCAAGCGGTGGCAGCGCCGTGCCCGTCGCGTCAATCAGCCGGCAAATTTCGAAACGACC
>CAWEGP010000003.1:0-448240 GCA_963808755.1 Vulcanimicrobiia bacterium | reverse complement strand
CCCAGAGCCGGGCGAAGCGAGGCCTATGAATTTGAAATCGGTGAGACGCTAACCGACGCTGCTCGACCTCATCTCACTCGACGCCCGGCGCCTTGACGCAATCTTCGCACACGGCTTTGCCCGTGCAACCGAATTCTTGGAACCTCGCAGTCGGCCGAAGCTGCGAAAGTATGCGCTCACTGCTGCGTGAAGTGAAGGAACGCATCGTTCCGCTCTTGCGCCGCGATGCCAAAGCTTGCCGAGGAGCTCCGCCAATCCGCGCTACCCCGCTTCAACCCTTCGGTCGCGGTACCCTTACGTAGCGCGTTCTGCGATAGCCACGGGAGTCGATCTCTGAGGTCGTCGAGAAGGGGCACGTGATCCTTGATCGAGATCGATGAGGGCCGAGTATCCGCGCGCAGTCGGCACCGTTATACGCATGGTCTTCCGGCCGATCGTGCAGATGGCGCGTGAGCGTACCGACGAGCAAATCGCATCGGTAGCCTCGACCCGGTTCTTCTCATATGCGACGAATACGCGAAATTACGAGTAGTTGCGGGGCATGTACAAGCTTGGAACACAATTCGCGAAAGCAACTTCGTCGCGACGGTCGGCCTCACCAGCATTAGCGCGCTCGTGAAGCAACTCGGTGATCAGCACGCTGCTCAGGCGATCATCTCGAACTTCTCCAACAAGTTCTTCTTCGACTCGGACGACAAGGCCGACGCGCGACCTAGCGAACGAGCTCGTTGGAAAGACGACGGTCATTCGCCGAGGAACCAGTGCAGGCAGCTCGACGACGAGCGGAACCTCTTCTATCGGGATCGCTTGGCAATAGCGGCTCGCATCGCTCGCGCGGCACCCCTCGAAGCCGAAAGCACGACCGAACAGCGCGAAGATGCGCTAGACGGATCCCTTTGGCGAACGTTGCAAGCAGAGCGCGAGTGCAGCGACGGCCATTGCCTTCATTCGTTCAGGCGAAGGCACGATGACTGACGTCGTCACGCTCGGCGTTCTTGACCCGTCAAACTCGAGATTATTACGGCAATACCGGAGCACTACGGCCTGCAATAGGCTGCGCGACTCACGTCGCGCAGCCGAGCAACGACTTCAACGATGTCATACATCGCCGGGTCGACGCGTTTTAGGAAGCGCCTTTGTAGGCGCGTAGGCCAATGCGACGTCGGATCGTTCACCTCCACGAGATGCGCGCGCCCGCCTCAGCGAAATACTCGTCGATGCCAGTTGCTGCATAAGGCGTAACGTAGCCGCGTGCGTCCGCGTAATGCACGGACGGATGTCAGGGTCGATACCCGACAGGTAAATGCCGCCACCGAGCGCGCAATCGATCGCGTGGCCGAACTCATGCGCAATAGTCATCATGGCGAACGAGAGCGTAAATAAACCGTTCTCTCTTCTACAACGAAGAGGCCCGCGGGTGGCGCCGCCCACATCCCTACAACATCAATGCCAAGGCGCACGTAGCGCCGGTGAAACTTCAGTGTAACGCTCGGCTCTCTTCAGCGGCCGGTCGTCCGGTAGCGTTCGCCTCAACAACGCGATGGAGAATCGCCTGACTAAATTTGCGAAGAACGCCGGCGATCTGGGGACTGCACGTCGCTTGCAGCGCCGGGGATGAGTGCACTGATAACGGGGTCCATCGTAGCTCCTTCCGGCCTGCGGCCGACTCGTGATGAGCCGGACAGGTCCGTTGGAGCGGCGATGGCGAGGGCCAAGAGCATAGCGTGGGTTGCATCGACAAGCGACGACGGGCTAGGATCGAGCGATTACGAGTGGCGCCGGTTGGGGGGGGGGCGGATCCTCAGGGATCATATTGCGTTAGTCTTCGGGCACTATTCGGCAACGCGCACCACGGACGGCAGCTAAAACTCGCTGAAACGACACACCGTGCCTGCGACACTCACTCATTAGTGCTGACTCCCGAGCGAGTCGAACGCCCGCATCTCGCAGCAGCGTCTCAAAGTCGCGTGTTAACTGGCCCGAATCTGCCCTAGCGTGCAGCGCATCAATAATATCCCGGAGTGAGCGAATGCGAATTCGTACCAGATCTCCACGCTCGTGCGCAGCGAACCAGCGGTACAACGTCGAGCGCTTCAGATTGTCTGCAGACAAGGCGAGCTCGTCGATCGACCTGAACCCCAGCCGGTCCCATCCAACGGCGTATGAGAGTAAGGGCCAGTTCCGACTCCGCAGGTGAAAGACGCAAATCCACGGCAGGGCAGCGGCTACGAAAGCCGGAAATCGACACTATTAGTACCAGTTGACACTACCATGCGCCGATGATACCATTAGTGTCATCCGATATCAAGATGGGAGAACCCAAGTGGCTGTACCGCTTATGGTCCGCCTCGAAGACGAACTTCACGCTAAGCTCGCAGAGCATTTCTCATCATTCGCATGCTCCGATGAATCGGATCGTCAACGACGCTCTGAGGTTGATGTTCTCGGGTGGCTTGGGTCAGGGCTCCGGGTCTGCATCGGATAGTCTTCACATTGCTGCAAGCTTCGGCAATTGCATGCGCAAGGCGCAGGCCGCAGTTGAAGCGTTCACGGTTCCTCAGGAAAACCTGCGCGATCTGCAAATTGCCGCAGCAAACGCTTTTAGCGCCCTCCTAGAGTGCCAGTTCGCAACGATGGTCGCGCTCGATCCGAGTCTAGCACCAATCGTCTCAGCTGCATCAGATTCCGACGGCAGCACTTCACCGCACGAGGAGGTCCGTGCGTAACATCACGCACGATAGACAAGATGTCAACCGAAGTTAGCAAGAACGAGCCTTTTTTCCGGGGCTTATTAGGTCAGCCGTTCAAGGGCAATGTTAGGAACGTCTTCATCAACAACCTGAACGCCTTCGATGGCCCTTGTGAGCTCGCGATTCGCAAGGCCGAAATGCCTCCCATTGACCAGCTTTCGGACGAGACACGCTTCGTGATCGGCCTCGCGATGCGCTACATCGCAGCTTCACTCGACGGCGTTCTCCACGTCTGCAGAGGATGATGCCCGCGTCATGTATGGGCAGCTAGCAGAAGACATCGGTGACTGGATGGATCAGCACCATTCGAATGTAGGCATCTTCACGGTCGACACACTCGTCACGATCTGGCTAAGGCGTCATGGTCACCTCTACGACATACATGATTTTCCAGCCCCGTTTTTTGCCAGTCGCGTACATAACTACGTAAATATCTTCGTTCCCCCGCTACTTCATGGGCGCGTCAATGAGGACCACACAAACGCCAGCCTCGGCGCCCTCTTTGCGAATCACATCCGGACGTCAAACACGTTTATTGTCCCCCAAGAGCGTATGACATCGAAGAGCGTTTCACTTCTCTCCTTAAGGCAGCGCGGGGACTACATGTAGCCTCTCATATCTACGATGAGTGTGAGAGAGCGCCTTGGCCCCCTTTCAAACTCGATATGCACAATCTCGCAACCCCTCCCGTGTTCCGCATTCAAGTCAACGACGCGCTTGGCTGCAGTCAGACAGTGACCCGTTTATGCAAACCCAGACTGACTGGCTGATTGTCGACATGCGTAATCACGTCTGGGAATGCGCAGAGCGTGTTCTCCAACGCAAGCTCGATTCTGGAGAATACGCTGAAGTAACTTGGGGCGTCTGGTTCGACTCAAAAACGCGACACTCGGGACCGATTGAATCGCAGATGTATGTGCCGGTCAATAACGAGTATGTATCACTCACGTGCCCACTCGAACAAGTATCGGGAATATTACACGTCTTAGGCAGCATCTTGGTGCTCACCACGCACGAGGACGTTCACCTGACGCCCTGCCGCGTGCGAACGAGGCTAGGCTCGTTTTGCCTAAAGGCCGCTCCGTGAGAAGCCTGATCGCTGACGTTCTTAAACGATGAGCTTAGGACTTAAAGGCGACGACAATGGAGCAACGCACGGATCATATCAAACTGACGCGACAAGAGACCGCAGAACGGCTGCGCGTCCATCCACACACGGTCGATCGACTAACGAAACGCGGCTATTTACATCCGGTCCGCTATCCATCACCGACGGGAGGCCGTCCGACGGTACGATACCTCCTCAAAGACATAGAGCGCTTCGAGCGTGAGTCAGAATCTCGATAAGGAGCAACGTTTTGAGAGACCGCCGACCAAACAACGAAGGCAGTAAACCGGTCGTCGCGCTGACGGCCGCTATCAGTGTTCAGTACAACTTCGAGGCGTACACCGAGTCTTCAGCGGCGCGACCGCGTCGATCGCTCGCGAGAAAATGAAAGCGTGGCTGAGGTCCCCTGAGGCAACGGACCCAAGTGCTCCGCACGAATATAGGACGGTCGCAGCGCTGCTCGACGCGTACCTATTCCGCATACGCGATTCACGCGCTGATAAAACGTATCGTTCGTATGAAAGCATTATTCGGACTCACATCAAGCCTCGAATCGGTCATCTTCACCCAGCGCGCGTTACACCCCAACATCTCGTCGACATGCTGGCTAACATGCGAATCTCGCCGATCGCGATCGCTGGAAAGCCGAAACACGGGATGACGAAGAGACTCGTCGGCCTGCGCACCTGCGAGCTCGCATACGTTATCGTTGGCGCTGCGTTCAAGACAATTTCTCCGAGGTTACTAAACGGCGTCGAAAAGCCTAAAGTGAAGGCGGAGGAAATGCATCCGTGGACCAGCGATGAGGCGTCACGTTTCCTCGCGTACGTCGATCAACATCGGGATCCGTACCGGACCCTTTATCGCGTAGCCCTTCGTACTGGGGCCCGCAAAGGCGAATTGCTTGCGCTGCGCGTTAATGACTTCGATCCGAAGCGCCAGTCTATCAAGATCACCAAAAGCTATAACGACAAACTGCGCGCCGACGGCCCAACGAAAACGCCGTCGTCGCGCCGGAGCATCGCACTGTCAAAGAGACGACGACCGCAATCCGTAAGCATCTCTTAGCGATCGGTGCACGCGACGATGATCGCCTGTTCCAGACCAACGACGTCAAGACGCTCTCAAAGCGAATGAAACGCGCAATGCGCGCAGCCGGCGTCCCTGTCATCCGCTTCCATGATCTTCGGCATACCTTCGCGACGCTCGCGCTCGCAGCTAAGGTACCAGTCAAAATCGTCTCGGAGATGCTGGGACATTCGAGCGTAAAGCTCACGCTCGACGTGTACGCGCATTCGCTGCCAGGCATGCACGAATCAGCCGTAGAGGCGCTCGAAGCCGCTTTTTAGGACTTCAAGCATCAAGTCAGTTGCACAGCCATCACTTCAAACAATGGAGACACGTTTGAAACTTCCGCCGCTGCCCAAACTGCCGAAACCCCGCGAGCCCGATCAGGCGTTTCGTGCGGGCGTTCGAGGCACACCATGTGTAATCATCGATGAACTGCCCGTGATCCCACTTGTTGTGAGCCGTACGCCGGGCCCCTGTATTGGCGCAGTGGAACGGCTCAGTAAATGGCCTCCGGCGCAAAACGTCGGTGATTTGACGGAGCATTACAAGATTGGGCGCGGGCTTCGTGGCATTGCGCTTAAACTGGATGGTTGGGCGGAAAGCGCTTCTGCCTTTGTGCAAACCGGCCAGATACTACTAGATCACGGCGCGATGCATCTTCGCATGAACCAGCCTTATGGCTTGGAAGTCCTCCTAACGGACTACGGTAAGGTGCTCACTTCGCTTCCGGGGCACGTCCGGCACAACGAATCCGTCGACGAAATCCTCTCCGATCTACGCACTTATGCCAACAAGCATCGCAAATGGGACGAGCACGACCTTTAAAGAGTCATGCACGAACCACCGCGCCCTGAAGGCGGTGCTACGATAGAAACTCGTTACGTCGAAGGCGCGTAGCTAATGTTGAAGGATTTAAAATGATCGATGAGGGCGTCCATGGCCTTTCGCCACGATTCGCCACCCCATTGGTTCGAAAATGCATACGTCTTGCCGCCACTATGAACTAGGTCTCCATCATTGCAGAACCAACGTCGCTCATCGAATTTCCCCCCGGTTGCGACTGCTTCTCTGGCGGCATCCTCTCTGAATGCAGACGCATCAACGCTCCCGTTGACCGTAAACCACACGCGCATATCAAGGACGTCGCTAATTTGCTCCGGAGTAACGCCATTCTCACACAAGAATTTGCAAACTAAAAAAATCGCGTATCTCTTCCAAACAGCGAAATGCGTCGCGTCGCCTAGGACCACATCAAATCGGGTCCAATCTGCGCCGCCTTGACTCGCTTCACGTTCTTTGCGAGCCTTGTCTCGCACTTGTACCTGGTACTCCTCTGCCTCAGGTAGCGGTATTATCTGCTGTACATCGACCAGGAGACGGCCATCAAAGCTGTACGGCTTCATTCGTACGCAGCGGATGTTTAAGTCGTGCTTGTTGAGCCAGAGTACGGACGACGTGAGTTCCTTCGAAAAGTTAGCTGACGCAAGCACAATCTCAACATCTTGCGCAAAACGAGTCTCGTCCGGAATTTCCCAATCAAGGAACTTTAGCATCCGATCGCGCGCATCTTGACCATCTTCACCTAACCGATTTAGATGCGATGCAAACGTTTCCACTGCTTGATCGAACGTCATATTAGAGGGCATCGCAGCATACCTGATTGCCTGGAGCTCCATATGACCGCCGTCTTCGGTTCGTTTTAATTCGATAACAACGAGATTAGCGGCTTTATTTATTGCAAGAAGATCAATCCGTCGTCGTGACTCTTCCCATTCCCCGAACTCTTCTGATAGGACCAAAGAGTCGGCGCAAATCATGTCGATATTGTCCCGCAGGATGCGTTGAAGATCTCTCCGCTCTTGGACTCCGATATTACTAAACGTCGATTCGTGGAGTCTTTCGACGGAATCGGTCCCGAACTCGTAGATCGGCACTCTTATACCTCGATCACATACGGAATTGAATGCGTAGTGCGACTGTCCTTAGCTAATCCGCGACCCTGACCTTGCTAGCGCCACTCCAGACATAGTCGACGATGTTTCCCAGCTTCGTGCGTTCAAGAGTCTCTTGCAAGGATGCTCGACGGCTCTTCCCGTGGCCGGGCCAGCAATACGCGATTCCGCTGCTGTACGACTCCGCTCTTAGGGCGCGTGCGACGCCAGCCCAGCCACCCATCCAGATGTTCGGGGTGTCGGTATTATGAGGATGCTGCAAGACAACTTGCGGGTCGAATGCCTTCGCGAGCTTCAGTAACTCGTCGGCACGCTTGCCGCGCGAACTTTTTGCATCGCGAGTCGCCATGCTGCGCGGACTAAACATGTTCAGGTCGTGACAACCTAGCACGAGGCATCGCCACTTGCCGAGCTCCTGCAAGTGAGATCGCAGGTCAGTCTCGTGCACGAGTTCTTTCTCCTCAACGAGTGTTGGGTACGACTTACCGGTCCATGCTACGATGTTTGTCGCGCTCAAATCTATGGTTGCAACAAGCTGTGCATTAGCGTACTCTTCCGGGTTGTCGGGCAGAAAGACGTCCACGCCTAGTGTGAGAAAATCCGCTGGAAGTTCGACTTCGCGCAGTGATTCTAGAAATGGCTGCAAAGCGCGTTCGGCGTTTGCGGAGATCGCACGAAAGGCGGCGGCCGGCGCATCCCAGCCAGTTGGTTGCGCCTTCATCTCAATCCGCTCTTCAATGAATCCGCCAGGCGTCGTTATGATGTCGAATCGTTTATCGCCACGCTTCATCGCGCGTGCAACATCCGCAAGACATCGAATCGCTCTTTCCTGAGCGAAGGCGGCACGGCCGTTTACGACAACGCGCGCCATGCGCGGCGCACCTTTAATCGGCTTGCGCACCACTTCGCGGAGTCCACCGCACTTGCAAGACACTACAGCAAACCCAAGAGCGCTAAGGGCTTTGTTCGACTGTTCACCGCCGGCGAACTCGTTTGGATCGAGCCCCTCGTGAAGCTCCGGTTCGTCTGCATAGTGGAAAGCGGACGCGAACGAGATGGCCAGCTTCGGCGGGTAATGCCGCCCTTCGTGTTCGAGGCAAAACTTGGTCGACTTGCGCTTCGGCGGAACACCGTCGCGGTCGATCTCGCGAAGAGCCTGGACGACATCGTCGCGATCCAAGTTGCCGATAATGTCGGACGCTCTGGGTAAAGCGGACATCCTACCTCCTACGATTTGCCCTAGGCTGACGTTCGAGGGCAAACCTGGTTCCCTCGGAAACGCGGCCAGCCCTTGAGCAATTCGGCACGCAATTCGGGTCGACGCAACGAGGGGCGAGCGCGGAACTGTGTGCGCAACTGTGTGCGCGTTTCACAATCACGATTGCCAGAAAATCAAAAACCCCGCGAAATGCTTGATTTCACGGGCTTTTTCATGGCTCCGGATGCTGGACTCGAACCAGCGACCCGCTGATTAACAGTCAGCTGCTCTACCAACTGAGCTAATCCGGAACGCGCGAGGCACCGGGATCACCCCGGACCGGGGACCTGGGTTCAACGCCCGCAGCGTCGCCCCTTCCTCGATTTCGCACAGCGCGCGCCATGTGGCGCTCGCATGCCGTCGACTCCGCAGTGCCGACTACTTCTGCATCGGCAAAACCGTGCCGACGATATAGCTCCGCCGCGCGATCGTTGCCATCCGCAACGCCGAGCACGACCACATCGGCGCCCTGCTCGCTTGCCCATTGAAGCACCGCTGCGACTAATGCATCACCAACGCCGCTGTCCGCGCGCGAAAGGTGCGACCCACATCGAAATCAGTTCGATTTGTGCAGAGTAGCTCGGTGAACGTCGCGCTCACCATGCCCGCCGGTCGTCCGTCAAACGACGCGACGATATTATACGGTACCGTCGGTGAGGCGCTCACGCCAGCGCTCCTCGACGTCACCTTCGCCGGCCCAATACTCAATCGTCGCGCTAAATGCATGCGGTGCTTCACGGAGTGCTTGCAGTCGAAGCTCGCGCCATAACTGCCAGTCGTCCGAACCGAGCGTCTGTAGCGTGATCACGAGCGTGAGTCGTGAAAGAGCGCGTTGACGTCGGGATACGGCATTCTCTCTTTCATCAAGTCATAGGTACCATCGTCGAGTAGTTGACGCGCAATGTCAGCGGTAACTTGTAAGGTTCGCGCCGCTGGTGAGACGCCTGTGCTAATCCGCGCAACGCCGAAAGCGCGCATCTCGGCAATGGTCGGTGAATCCGGCATCGCGAGAACGTTCAACGGACGATCGGTCGCAGCGACGAGCGCACGAATAGTATCCTCGTCGGCCGCGCCAGGAACAAAAACGCCGTCGCATCCCGCTTGCGCAAAGCCTTGCAAACGTGCACATGTGTCCGCAAGCACGTCGCCGTCACTCGCATCGCGAAAATAGACATCGGTACGCGCGTTGACGTACATGTCGTCACCGAAGCGTTGCTTCACTGCGGCGATGCGTCCATAGGCTGTTTCGGGATCCATCAGTGAATCCGATTTCGGATTCCAATCCTCAATGTTTACGGCCACGGCGCCCGCGGCATGCACTGCATCGATCGTGCGCAGGAGGTCATCCACGGTAGACCCGTATCCGCTCTCCAAATCGACACTCAGCGGAACGCGTACGATGCGCGTGATGCGGCGAATCGCGCCCAGGAGTTCGTCCAAAGGAAGCTCTTCACCATCCGCATAGCCGAGTGACCACGCAAGCGCGGCACTCGACGTCGCGATCGCCGGCGCACCGCAGTGCTCCACGACGCGCGCGGATGCTGCATCCCACGCGTTGACCAATACCAGCGGATGCGATGCATCCTGAACATCCTTAAATGCGTTCACGTCGTTCCTTTAGGCGGCGTTGTGGAAGATAATTCCTAACGCGTAGCGATTGCCGTTCGTGATCTTGCTGACGCCGTGGCGCATCTTCACGCGATAGAACCCGGTTCGTCCTCGAACCGGCCGCTCATTGTTGCAAAAGACGATTGCCTCACCGCGCCGCGCCGTGAGCACGATCGGTTTCGACTGCATGCGAGGCCGCTGTTCCACCAGAACGAACTCGCCGCCCTCGTAATCCTCCGCCGGATCGCTCAGCATCACGACGATCTGCATGGGAAAGGCGAGTTCGCCATAGAGATCTTGGTGCAAACAATTGTAACCGCCCGCTTCATAGCGCAAAATCAGCGGCGTCGGTCGGGTCTGTCCCGCGTGCGCGCATCGTTCCAAGAAGGCGTCGAGGTCGCGAGGATAACGCGTTTCTAGGCGCATCTCACTCATCCAGCGATTCGCGACGTCCGCCAATTGAAGATACGCATCGTGCCGGATCTCATCGATGATGCCGGGCAACGGATCGTTATAGTATTTGTACTCCCCCGCGCCAAAGTTGTGGCGTTCCATTACGATACGGCTGCGATAGCGTTCATCGTCGCCGTAGGCGTCTATGAGCGAACGGCACGCATCGTCGGTCAGGAGCTTTCCGGCGCGAAAATAGCCATTTTCATCGAGTGAACGGGAGAGCGCTTCCAAGTCGAACATCTCTTCATCATAGCGAAAGCGGCCGGATTGCTCCGACCGCTTTTTTGCTATTCTTGCGCCGAGGCGCGGGGATTTTATTCCTGGCCGTTGCCGTTGCCCGATTGGCGGCGAATCGTCACGGTGTTGTTCAACGTGATTTGCACGTTCGACCCGGCCGGCAGATCGAAGTTCGTCTTCTTGTTCATGCCGTAGAGCAGACCGCCGGCCGCGCCGACAATGCCGCCTCCACCGGTGTGGAAGATCGTTTTGCCGAGCACGTTTCCGAGAACCATGCCGCCGAGCGTGGTCAACGCGACGTGACCACCGCTTGCCTGTTCTTGCTTGCGTTGATCTTGCGTCATGGTCGCCGAAATGTCGACCGTGCTACCGTCGGCCAGGCGAAGGTAGTCGAATTGCATGCCGAGCGCCGGCTTCTTCCCTTGACCGGCTGACGTCACGCTGGTGATCTCGCCAGAGATGATTGCGCCTTGGAATGCCGGGTTACCACTCGGATACGGCGGAACGACGTCCATCACAAACCGGTCGCCGACGTGCGCGGTCCCCGTGTTGATGTCACCGCGCAGGCGGCCGTTGATTTGCGCTCCTTGGTAGAGCGTCAGCGTGCTTTGTGCCGACGCCACCATCGTGGTTCCGGCGAAGGCGACCAGCGCGGCGAGCGCCATCAAGCCGTTGCGAAATTTCATTTGCTCTCCTTCGGTGAGGCACGAGAGAATGAGCTGCTCGAGCCGTTCGTACAGACAACGAAAAGACCCCGCGGGTTGTTCCGCGGGGCCGGTTCTTACTTCGCGAAGTTTGGGACTTTTAAGGCTTCGCCCGTGAATCCCGTCGCTGCACGCAGCGGTTCGACTTTGTCGAGCCGCTCCCACGGCAGATCGAGATCGGGACGTCCGAAATGTCCGTATGCCGCCGTTTGCTTGTAAATCGGACGGCGCAAATCCAAGTAATGGATGATCGCGGCCGGTCGCAAATCGAAGACCTGCTTTACCGCATCCGCAATCTGCTCTTCTGCAATCTTCGCGGTTCCGAACGTTTCGACGAGCACGCTCATCGGTTCGGCAACACCGATTGCATACGCAACCTGCACTTCGCACCGATCGGCAAGTCCAGCTGCGACGACGTTCTTCGCAACCCATCGCGCCGCGTATGCGGCCGAGCGATCGACCTTCGTCGGATCCTTGCCCGAAAACGCGCCCCCACCATGACGCGCCATGCCGCCATAGGTGTCGGCGATGATCTTTCGGCCGGTCAATCCGGCATCGCCCATTGGGCCGCCGATGACGAACCGTCCGGTCGGATTGACGTAGATGCGCGTATTGGCATCCATCATCGCTGCCGGAATCACGTCTTTGATCACGAGCTCGGTGACGTCGTGACGAATCGTTTCCAGCGTTGCATCGGGATCGTGTTGCGTCGAGATGACGACGGCATCGACACGAGTCGGTTTGTCGCCTTCGTACTCGACTGTGACTTGCGACTTTCCGTCGGGGCGCAGATACGAGAGTTCGCCACTCTTTCGTGCGCGCGTCAAACGACGCGTCAGATTGTGCGCGAGCACGATCGGAAGCGGCATGAGCTCCGGCGTTTCGCGGCAAGCATAACCGAACATCATGCCTTGGTCGCCGGCGCCGGTCGATTCGAATTCGTCGCCCTTGCCAGTGCGCGCTTCGAGCGACTTATCGACGCCCATCGCAATATCGGGCGACTGTTCGTCGATCGACACATTCACGCCGCAGGTGTTCGCATCGAATCCCACCACCGAGTGATTGTAGCCGATTTCACGAATCGTCTCGCGCACCAAGCGCGGAATATCGACGTAGCTCTTCGTCGTCACTTCCCCCGCGATATGCACCTGTCCGGTGATCGCGAAGGTCTCAACGGCGACGCGAGACATCGGGTCATCGCGCAGCATCGCATCGAGAATAGAATCCGAAATCGCGTCCGCGACTTTGTCGGGGTGACCTTCGGTTACCGATTCCGAAGTAAATAAACGGCGGTACTGATTCACGCTAGGTCCCCTCCGACCACGATGCCATGTACTTCACTTGTTCCGGCGTGAGCGTGTCGATCTCGACACCCATCGACGAAAGTTTGAGCGTCGCAACTTCTTCGTCGATGTCGAGCGGCACGTCGTACACGTGTTTCTGCATCGTCTTATAGTTGAGCGCGATGTGGCCGGCGGCCATCGCTTGGTTTGCGAACGACATATCCATAACGGCGGCCGGGTGACCTTCGCCGGCGGCAAGGTTCACGAGGCGGCCGTCAGCCAGAATGCACACGTGGCGGCCGTCGTGCATTTCGTACTGTTCCACGAACTGACGCGGAACGCTCATGCTCTTGCTGATGCGCTTGATACCATCGAGATCCAACTCGTCGTTGAAGTGGCCCGAGTTGCAGACGATCGCGCCGTCCTTCATCAAGCGGAAATGCTCTTCGCGAATCACGTGATAGTTGCCGGTCACCGTAACGAACACGTCGCCGATTTTCGCTGCATCGTTCATCGGCATGACGCGGTATCCGTCCATCACTGCTTCGATCGCTTTGCGCGGATCGACTTCGGCGACGACGACATGGGCGCCCATGCCCGCAGCACGCGAGGCGACGCCGCGTCCGCACCAGCCATAGCCCACCACAACGAGCGTGCGGCCCGCGAGCAGAACGTTGGTTGCGCGAATGATTCCATCGAGCGTGGATTGGCCGGTACCTACCGGTTATCGAACATGTGCTTGGTGAGCGCATTGTTCACGGCGATCACGGGATACGGCAACACGCCGTCCTTCTCCATCGCCTTCAAACGAATGACACCGGTCGTCGTCTCTTCGCATCCGCCGATCATGTCGGCGAGCAAATCGTTGTGCTTCGTGTAGATGGTGGTAACGAGATCGCAACCGTCGTCCATCGACATCTGCGGCTTCGTCGCAATCACCGATTCGATGTGCGAGTAGTACGTCGCGTTGTCTTCGCCTTTAATCGCGTAGGTCGGAATGCCGTACTCGCAGAGCGCTGCGGCGACATCGTCCTGGGTCGAAAGCGGATTCGATGCGCACAGCGCAATCTCGGCGCCACCGGCCTGCAATGCAAGCATCAGATTAGCGGTTTCGGTCGTCACGTGCAGACATGCACCGATGCGCACACCTTTGAGCGGCTTCTCCGCTTCGAAACGATCGCGAATTTGCCGAAGCACGGGCATGTAGGCGCCGGCCCACGCAATGCGTGAGCGGCCAGTCTCTGCCAGGCTGCGGTCTTTGACATCACCAGCAAGCTTTTCCGTGACGGGCACGACGAAACTCCTCAATATGGAAGGATAGCGTATGGGAACTGCCCTTGGTTCTTCGCAAGAGCGGCGTCCTCCGCTGCGGAATGCACCGGGCGTGGAAACGCTCCCTGAATATTTGACGCAACTTGCCTCAGAGTGGCCTACACCCGGAGGGGGCAGCGCTGCGACCATTGTGGCAGCTGCAGGCGCGGCACTGGTTGCAATGGTCGGCCGCATCTGCTCCACCAATCCCAAGTACTCGGCGCAAACGCCCCTAGCTTTAGAGTTGGTGACGCGTGCCGACGAACTGCGGGCAGAGTTTCTGCGCGCCCGTGAGCGTGACGAGGCGGCGTTTGACCGCGTTGTCGCCGCGTCGGCAATGCCGAAAGACAATGAGCCTGCGAAGCAGACACGGCGGCAAGCGCTTGAATTGGCTCTTCACCATGCGGCAGCTGAGCCGCTTGCTTGTGCGGAGCTCGCGCTCGAAGCGCTGCGCCTTACGGCGAAGTCACTGGCGATCCCGAACAAAAATCTCGCAAGCGACGTCGGGTGCGCTGCAGAATTTGCGGCTGCCGGCTTAAACGCGTGCGCCTACAACGTCCGCATCAATCATCGCTTCATGCATGACGCGGATGCGATTGAAGCGCAGAGTCACGCACTAGAACGTTACGAACGCGAAGCGGCGGCACTTCTCGCCGACGTGCGACGCGGCGTGCGTGAACTCATGACGAAGTGACCGCGCGCGTTACGCGCGTTTGGCAGTCGACATGTAGGCGCTTACTTCCGCGTGCGAAACAGCGTCGGCGGAGAAACTGAACGTTCCCGACTCTTTTACTTCGCGAGCGGCGCGGATGAATGCACCGAGTGCGGCACGTGCAAACGCGCCCCCGACACTGATGCGCTTGACACCGGCGGCCGCAAGTTCTTCTACCGTGAAGGTTGCACCCTTGAGCCCCATGACGACGTTGACCGGTTTGTCGACCGCAGCGCAGACGTTGCGGATCGCCTCGATACTCGGCAATCCCGGCGCATACACGACATCGGCACCGGCAGCCGCGAACGCCTGTAAGCGGCGAATCGTGTCGTCCAAATCCGGGCGGCCGTGCAGAAAGTTCTCCGCGCGTGCGGTTAACACGAACGGCAACGAGCGCGCCGCTTCACTTGCCGCCGCCACCCGTTCAACGGCTTGTTGAAACGGAACGATCGGGTCAGCGGCGTCACCCGTCGCATCCTCAATCGAGCCGCCGGCAAGTCCGATCGATGCAGCAAGACGTATCGTTTCGGCGCACGTTTCAGGCTCCAGCCCGAAGCCTTCTTCGAGATCAGCCGAAACCGGAAGCGGCGTCGCATCGACGATTGCCCGAGCGTTGGCGAGCACTTCGTCGCGCGTGAGTGCCGCTGCCGAGTCACGGCGTCCGATCGAAAATGCGAAGCCGGCGCTCGTCGTGGCGATCGCTTCGAAGCCGATCGCGGTTAGGATGCGCGCCGAGCCGGCGTCCCAAGCGTTTGCAACGACGAAGCATCCCGGTGCTTCATGAAGCGCTCGGAACGCTTCAACCTTTGCGCTTCGCGTCACTGCGGCGCGACGACCACCCGATTGAGATGCGCCGGATCGATCCAGCGGTGCATCGCGTCACGCACCTCTTCAGGCGTCGTCGAGAGCAGGCGCGTGTAGTACCGGTACGTCTCGTTGGCATCGACACCGCTCTCTGCCGAATCGAGCAAGTCTTCCGCAACGCCGCTATACGTGTCGAGCGCCACAATATTGCGAGCGATCAACAGCGCTTTAGCTTGCTGGAGGGTGTCAGCGGGAAGCACGTCGTGGCGCATGTGCTCGATTTCGGCGAGCGCCGCGCTCTGCGCATGTTGCACGTTCTTCGGATCCGATGCGAAGTCAATCGAGAACGTCGCGCCGCTTCGGCCCACGTCGAAACTCGAATCGATCGAGTAGACGTACCCTTTGGCTTCACGAACGGTCCTGAACAGCAATGAGCCGGTACCCTCGCCGGAGAGAATCGTGTTGGCGAGTTCGAGCGCGACCACGTCGGGATCGTCGCGATGCAGCGCTATCGCCTGCGTCAGCGTCACGCTGGATTGCTTCGCGCTCGACGATTTCACCGTCACGCTCGTTGCGGTCGTCCGGTGCTTGAGTTTCGGAAACGCGAAGTCCGGTTTATGACCCGATGCCTTCCAGCTACCGAAATACTGGGCAACCACTGCTCGCGCATGGTCGGGATCAACGTCGCCGACAATGGAGATCGTCGTAAGATCCGGCCGGTAGGCGAAGGCGTACCACTTCTTCACATCGGCAAGATCGATCGAACCTAAGGTCTGCGCAGTAGCCCGGCGACGACGCGGATCGCCTTTGGCATACACCGCGTCGGTGCGGGCGATCATCGCTTGGGTTTCCGGCCGGTCCTGCATCGCCGTAACGGTTTGCAGTTCGTTCTTCTTGACGAGCGCAAAATACTTATCGTCGAAGGATGGATGCAGTTCACCATCCGCGAGGAGCGCGACCGCGCGATCGAAATCTTGCGCGCGCGCTGTCAACGCAAAATCAGTTCCCAATCCGACGTTGGCCGCGATCGCGTCTAATTGCGCCTGATAGCTCTTGTAGTCGTACGACGTCGTGCCGTATGGCAGCAAACTCGAGGCAATCGATGCAACGCCGTCTTTTCCCGCCGGTTCGTACAGTTGCGCACTCGATCGAATATGTCCGGTGAGCACGACCGTTGGCGAGAACGCCTCGCGGCGCACCGAAAGCACCAAACCGTTGGAGAGCTTCGTCGTCTTCGCATGTTCGTCGGCGCGGGGCGCTCGTAGCGGCGCGGAAAAATACCGGGCGGTCCAAGCGGGTAACACCGTACTGCGACTGGCCGTCACTTGGACGTTTTCTTTTCCGGCGTTTGCGTCGGCATGCGGCAGCGAAGCACCCGAAGTTGCCGTAAGGTTCATCGTTACTTGGGGCGCGTCGGTCAGATACTGTTTCAACACGCGATTGACGTCGTTGACCGTCACACTCGCGAGCGCGTCGTACGCGGCATCCGGCGACGACCGTCCTTCGGACAAAGCCAACGACCAATCGAACGCTTGTCCAGGAATCGACGCCGCCGCGTACGCTTTCGATGCTAGCAGACGCGTGCGCGCGGCATCCACGAATTCCGACGGGATGCCGGTCTTCGTATAGTTGTCGATCACGCCGTGAAGGCTCTGAATTACGGCCTTCGTGTCGTCACCCGGTCGAGCAATGCCGATCACCATGCCGAATCCGACTTCCGGATAGGCGCTCGCAACACCAAGAGCGCCGAGCACTTTCCCTTGCAACGCGAGATCCGTGAGTTCGCTGCGGCCATTGTTGAGCGCAGCAAACAAGACTTGCGTGGCCGCGTAGTCGTTCGCATTTGAGCCCGGCAGACGAAATCCCAAGGCGACGATCGGCACCGGGAAATCGATTTTTTGTTCGATCGACGTCGCTTTAACGGGCGCGATGTTGATAGCGGTGTGCTTGGGCAACGGGACCGCCGTGAGGGAATCGAACGCGGAATGAACTTGAGCAATCACCGCCGGCGCATCCACGTCGCCGGAGATCACGAGCGTTGCGTTATTTGGGTGATACCACGTGCGATAAAAGGAAGCGATGTCGGTCGCCGTCATCTTTTCAAAGCCGGGAATCGTGCCCACGGCATCGGTCGCGTACGCGGAGTCTCCAAAGAAGAAATTCTGTAATTGTTGGGAGACGCCGTAGAGCGGGCTGCTTTGATGCGCCCGGACTTCTTGCTCGATCGCTCCGCGCTCGGTATTCCAGTCGCCGGCTCGAAGAGCGGCGTGTGCCATTCGGTCGGCTTCGAGCCGCAACGCGACCCCAAGATATGCCGACGGCATCGTGAAATAATATCGAGTAAATTGATTGGTCGTTTCGGCGTTGTACTCTGCGCCCGTTCGCGTGGCAATGTCAGCAAACTGATCCGACGTAATGTCGGTCGTTCCGCGAAACATCATGTGTTCGGTCGCGTGCGCGATGCCGGGAATGGTGTCATCGTCGGAACCGACACCGTACGTTAATGAGGTCGTAACGACAGGCGCCAATTTGTTCGGCACGACCACCACGTGCAATCCGTTTGCAAACGTAGCTTGAACCACGTCGCTCGAGGCGGAAGCCGGCTGCGACAAGGGGCCCGGCGTTTGGGCCGCCACCGGTGAAAATACGAAGAAACCGATCATCAAACCGGCGGTTACCGAACGCAAGAGTGGCAAGGGGACCCTCCTAATGATTACCCGGAACCAACGCGTTCGAGGAACGGCTGGATATCTTCCTCGTTAACCTCCATCCCGACCCCGCGCGTGTGATAGCGAATATCGTGGAAATCGGAGCCCCCGCTCATCACGAGTCCATACTGTCTGGCTTTCTCGCGAAAGAATGCCACGTCGTCCTCGTCGTGCAGCGGATAAAAAACCTCGAGACCTTGCAAGCCTTGCTGGGCAAGTTCATCGATCATGCTGCGATCCTTTAGGCGCCCCGGATGGGCAAGAACCGCGACGCCCCCAACCGCGCTGATCTCATGGATCGCCTCGAGAGGCGTAATATGCGTCGACGGCACATAGCCGGGCTTTCCTCGGCGCAAGAGATTTCGGAACGCGGATTCGATATCGTCGGTGAGCCCGGCTCGGATGAGCGCCTTGGCGACGTGCGGGCGCCCAAGCGCCTTGGCGTTGTCACCTTCGCGCAATACATCGGCGACGCTGATGCCATACCCGGAGCGTCGCAGTTGATCGACCATCTTTTCGACGCGAGCGCGGCGCTCGGTGCAGTTTCGCGCGATCATTGCGTCGAGCCGCGGCACATCTAATGGAAGGTTGTAGCCCAAGATGTGCACTTCGTTGTCTCGATACGTCGTGTTGATCTCGATCCCGGTCACGATCCGGGCGGCGTTGCGCACCTCGAATCGACCATACGCCGTCAACGAGTCGTGGTCGGTGATCGAAAAGATTTCGACGCCTCGCTCGCCCATGAGATCCGCAAGCTCCTGAGGCGAAAGCGTTCCGTCGCTTTCGTACGTGTGACTGTGAAAGTCGACGATCAACGAGGATCTTTCAATTATGCGAAAGGCGACGGCGTTCGACGGCTAGCGAAATACCCGTTCTTTCGTTTTCGCTGATCTCCACGGTGATGAACGACGGAACGCACACAACGTCGATCTCGCTGCCTTTGAGATAACTGCGCGCGATCGCGACAGCCTTAATCGCCTGATTGATCGCACCGGCGCCGACCGCCTGGATCTCGGCGTTATCGCGTTCGCGCATGACGGCCGCAAGGGCGCCGGCCACGGCGTTGGGATTGCTTCGTGCCGAGACTTTGAGCGTGCCCGGCGCGACCTGGACATGGTCGCTGTTCATGCAATGCCTCGTAGAAAGATTCGCTTGATGTCGGCGGCTTTGCCCGTCGCCCGGTCAATTGAGACTACGGCCGCACAGAACTGTTTGGTACCGCTTTTTTGTACATTGAAGCGCTCGGACATGCCGGTGAGGAAACGATCTAATACGGCTCCAACCTCCATGCCGATTACACCCTCGGTCGGTCCTGTCATTCCGACGTCCGTAATGTAGGCCGTTCCGCCCGGCAGAATTTGCTCGTCTGCCGTCTGCACGTGCGTATGCGTACCGAAGATTGCGGACGTTCGCCCGTCCAGAAAGCGGGCGAGTGCCACCTTTTCCGATGTCGCCTCAGCGTGAATATCCACGATGATGATAGGCGTTTGCACGCGCAAATCATCGACGAGACCGTCAATGCAACGAAACGGATCATCCACAGTAGGCATGAACGTCCGGCCCATGATGTTTGCGACGCCGACCGTAACGCCATCGACCCGAAATGTCCCGGTTCCGCGGCCCGGCACGGCAGGCGGATAGTTCGCGGGGCGAATCACGCGGTCGGTATTCTCGAGATACGTCTTGAAATCGCGCTTGTCGAAAATGTGATTGCCGCTGGTGATGAAGTCGATGCCGGTCGCAAACATTTCGTCCGCCGTTTGCGCGGTCAACCCAAAACCGCCCGCCGCATTTTCACCATTAGCAATGCAGGCGTGTACGTTATGCTGCTCGCGTATGAGCGGCACGCATCGCTTTAACGTGTCACGACCAGGAGAACCGACCACATCCCCGATGAGCAGAATATTCAGCGGATCGTTCAGCGACGCGATGCCTTAGCTTTCCGTTGGGACTTCAAGAAGTAGACGAGCACGCGAGCCTCTTCGCGGAATCCGACCAAACTCTTGGACTGCGCCGGATCGCGGAGTGCCTCGATTGCATACAACGCGGCTTCGTCTTGAGCGACGGGGTCGGCGTCCAAATGATCTTCGGGAAGCGGGTTGCGAACGAGCGTCTCGCCGAATCGCTCGGCAAAAAGTGCGCCGAGCATTTCCAGCTCTTCCTTAGAGAATCGTTTCCAGATCACGAACGACGTGAATGAACGTCGTTGAGCGATCGCTCTCGAACTCCACCCGCACCGTTTGTGCGGCGTCCTTGGCGAGCAACAGATAGCCTTCGACGTGATCCTCGATCGCGTCGGCGAGCGCAGCCTGGGACGCGCGGTCGAGGCGCGACTTCACCGCAAACGTTAGGCGCACGGTGCGTTCGGCCGGCAACGATCGAATCGAAGCGAGCTCAGGGAAACGCACCAGCAACGCACATACGAGGCTGACGGTGTCGGCATTTTCAACTGGCAAACGGCTATTCATGATATTTGAGAGGTTCTACTACTCAGGATATCCCGCGCTACGAGCGGCCCGGCGAGGGCCGGTGGACCCATTTCGAGGGGCGGGGAGGGCAGGGAATACGACGCGGGCTCAAGGCTACCCCTTGTACCTATGTAGAAGCTAACCCAGGTGAAGCTTCGGGAGTTGCCCGGCGCCCTGGTCTTGGGGCTGCTTGCCTCAGTCCTCGGTCACGTGGCCGCCTACGGACATGGCCACGCCATGGGCGGAGCGTATCACGGCGCGCTGCTCACACTCGCTCTACGCCGGCATAGGCACCTTCGTCGCCGTCGCCGGCGCCTTGGCATCGGCAGGCGCCGGCAACGCTTCCGACGGCAGCGTACTCGCCGCACGTCTATCGCGCTTGCTTCCATGCTCTACCGTTGTTGGGCTTTGCCTCAGCGGCGTGGTTTACACTCTTCGAATCGATCGAAGGCGCGCATCCCGACGGCGTCCTCGCGATCGTAGCACTCGCACTGGTTGCCACGGTGCTTTTAGTTCATTGGCTCGCACGCTGCGGGATCGCCGCAATCGACGCGCTCGCAATCTCGATTCGGGTGAGCAACTTCGCACCACGGCGCGCGCGCGGCTGGTTCCGGCGCATCCATCAACCGCTCCGCGTTTGCGGCGCCGCTCACGTCGGCCGGCGCTTTGCACGGCCGCCTCCGATTCAACTGCGTGTTGTCACTGCGCGCGTTTAACGCGCTGCTTTCCATCACCACAGTTTTTTCGAGAGGATCCATGTACCGATTTTACGCGGCGTTCTTCGCCGTCATTTTGCTCATATGCAGCGCGCCTGCGCTCGCTGCGACCACCGGCGTCGTTCGCGGAACGGTCGAATATCAAGGGAAGCCGTATCCGGGCGCGTCTGTAACACTTACCGGGCGAAGGCTCGCGATTGGTCGCGACCACGAACAGCCAAGGCGAATTTACAATCCCGGAAGTCCCGTTCGGCCACTATCACATCGACGTTCATGCCGACGGTGCGCTGGAACGCTCCATCGACATCGATGTGGCGAGCGACTCCGTGTCGCGGGTCGACGTCAGCCTCGGTCAGTTGCAACAAATTGCAAACACGGCCGTGACCGCCCATGCGGGCGTCGGCGGAACGCCGGTATCGGTGAACGCCATTTCAAAGGCGCAGATTGCCACATCACCCAACCGGGATAGTCTGAACCGCCTCATCGAAACGGTGCCCGGGATCGTTCGTTTTTCGTACAATGAACCGGTCGCGCACGGATTTCACGGTCTCACTTACGAGATCGACGGCGCGCCGCTGCCGCAAGCGACCACCTCGAATTTTGCGGAAATCATCGATCCAAAGTCGATCGACTCCCTTGAAATCTCCACCGGAGCAATGCCCGCAGAGTACGGCGGCAGCCGGCAAGGCGCCGTCGTGAACATCGTCACGAGCCGTCTCTCCGACGTTGCGCCCGGTCTCTACGGCAATGTAACCGCAGGCGGCGGAAACTATGCCTCGTCGATCGGAAGCCTCAACGAACTTGCGCGCTTCGGAAAGAGCGAAATCTCGCTGAACCTGAACAGTCAGCGAACGGATCGCGGGATCGATGCACCGACGTTTACGCCGATTCACGACGACTCGTCGCAGAGCGACGCCTTCTTCCGTGCCATAACGCAAATCGACCCGCAATCGACGCTTGCGTTGGACCTGTCCAATCAGTTTTCGCAGTTTCAAATACCGCTCAATACCGATCCGAACAATCCGAACGACCCCACGTTCAGCGTTCCCGGCACCGACGACATTCAACGTGAGTACGATCGCTTCGCGAACGTGAACTACACACATAGTTCGAAGGACGGCAACAGCGTCTTTCAGCTTATCCCGTGGGTCCGCTCCACGCGCGTCGCCTATGACGGCGATCTTCCAAACGACGTTCTCACGCTCTCACCGAATAGCAGCACGGATCCGCTCGCACCGGCGCTCGCACAGCAGGTCGGACTCAGACAAGATCGCCGTGCCAGCTATACGGGCATTCGAATCTCACAACTGCATTCATCCGATCGCCACAATGTGAAAGTCGGCATCGATGCGAGCCGTGAGAATTTCGCGGCGGCGCAAACATTCGCTTGCTATGAACCCGATTGCAACCTTGCACCGTCCACGCCGCCGCCGCCGCCGCCCGCACCGGGATACTATGCGTTCGGATCGGCACAAGGCCAAGCCGGCTCGCAGATCGGCATCTATGCGCAAGACAAGTGGCAACCCTCACGCAACGTCGCATTCGACTACGGATTGCGTTACGATCACTCGACGGGCTACGTCGGCGGCTGGCAATTGAGCCCGCGCGTCGGTGTGAACATTTCCGACGGCGGAAAGAACATTCTGCACGCATACTACGGACGGTTTTACGCCGCACCTCAACTCGAAGACGTCCGCCAGGATTGCGTGCTGCTCAACGGCTGCTCCGGAACGCCGGTCTACGACTTGCAGCCCGAACGCGACGCGTACTATGAAATCGGTGTTGCGCACACGTTCGACTCGCACATGAAAGGGTACATCAACCTTTTCTCGCGACTCGGTCGTCAACGTTCTGGATACGACGCAGTTTCTGAACACGCCGCTCTTTGCCGTTTTCAACAATGCGATTGGAGAAGACACCGGCGTCGAATTTCGTTTGGAGAACCAGGCGCATAACGGCGACTCGTGGTTCGTCAGCGGTACGGTCTCCGGATCGTATGCAGGCGGAATCTCCGGTTCGACGTTTCTCTTCCCGCCCGACATCAACGGCGCTCTTCCCCTCACCTCACCGGCTCAGCTTGCACCCGAAGACCACGACCAGACGGTGGCGGCAACGGGGGGATACACGCACCGCTTCGGAGCCGATCGCGCGTGGTATGGATCACTGCAAATGAACTACGGCACCGGCTATCCCGTCGCATTTCAAAACGCGAACGTGAATCTCTCCGGACGCTTACCCTCGCATACGACGTTCGATCTCGGCCTCGGCCGAAATCTCGCAACGGACGCAAAACAGGGACTCGGTTTGAGCCTCGACGTGGACAATCTTCTCAATCATCAATACATACTGAAGATCGCCAACGGGTTCAACACGACCCAAATTGCGAGCGGCCGGCGCGTACTGTTTCGCCTGACCGCTCCAATCTAGGTTACACGACCTAGGGACGGCCGAATTGTAGGCCTATCTGAACCGCGCGGGGCATCGCAAAATGATTGCCCTGCGCGTTCAGATACGTAACGCGATACCGGTCGTTCAGAACGTTCTGAACCGTAAGCGTCAACGCGGTCCCCGGCCGTAGCGCAACGCCCTTTTCAACATCAAATGTTAGATGGGGCGGAACTTTGCAGAACAGCACATCGGCTGCACATATTGCGGATGAGAGTCCGCTGCCGTACTCGCCATTCAACGAAAACCAACCGCCGTGGGAGTCATTTCGGAGCACGCCGCTCGTAATGTCCCACGTTTGGTCGTGATCGGCCGGCGTCCAATCGTCCGGCGCACCAAAGCACGGCGCCAGCAGCTGTGTCTCACATCCCTTGTTCACCGAGCGGGTGCGCGTTACGGCGGCATACAGGCGGCCACCGAACGACAACGGCTCTTGATAGTAGGCACTTTGCGAAGAGATGCGGCCTTGCGCGTAGTTGATGTCTTGATGCAGCGCGGTCACGCCGACTTGCGTATCGTCAATAAAGTCAGCGGCGTTCTTTTGCATGACGCGCAGCCCAAGCTGACCCGGGCCAAGCGGCATGTGGCCACCCACTTCGTATGCAGAATCACGCTGCGGTCGAAGATCGAACTGTGCGATTTCCGGTTGGTTCGGCAGATTCAACAACTGTGCCGCGGCCGGGGAAACGTTCTCCAGCGAGAATGGCGTGAAAAACCGGCCGAAGTAGGCATAGATGCTCGAGCGACTCGTTAAGAATCGCGTCAGCTTGATGCGTGGGCTCAATTGCGCAAAGCCGGAATGGAACTGCGTTGAAGCAACTTGGAACGCATCACTGCGCAGACCATAGTCGAGCTGGTACCGCGCACCTAACTTCCACGAATCCTGAACGTAGCCCCATTCGTCGTGTCCGGTATTGGGTGCATCGTCGCTCACGGTGTACGGTGCGCTCGGATTCGCGGGCGTGAAGATCGGCGCTAAGAAATTGAACGGCTGAAGCGTAACTTCGTACCGTTTTTGAACGCTCGTTATGTCGTACGCCGCGCCGTAGCGGATCTCGTGCTTCGCGGAAACGACGTCGTTGTCGGCGTTAAAAATCACATCGCGAGCAAGCCGATTGGAATACAACGAATCGCCACAAGCCGGCACGACACCGTTTTGGCAGTCTAGCGGCGAACCGCCCGCATTGAGGTTCAATGCCTCCCCGTATGCAAAATCGTTCGCTTGATCGGGAAGATCGCGAATCTGCGAGTTCTTGTATCCGGCACCATACGTCAACGCACCACCTCCACGCAACGCGTGATGGAATTGCAATGCCGCGAAGAAGTCGTTCTGCGTTTCATTGTCGTCGGTGGCTGAAGGTTCGCCGCCTACGACGTCGTTCGGAATCTGAAATGCTTGATATGAATGGCTGAACGTTACGTTCCAAAAGTCGCTGCCGTGCGGTTGAGTAAAGCGGAAGAACTGATTCAGGTTGCTACCGGCATTGTGCGGCGACGTTGCGTTCGGTGGATCCAAGAACCGGTCGCTTCGTTCCGCGCGAATATTTGCGACATAGGACCCCGCACCAAATTTTCCGTGATAGCCTAAGCTCGAGTCTGCGTATCCGAACGACCCGGATTCTGCGTATCCGTCGAAGCCCGGCACGCCGTTGCCGACGCGTGTGTTCACGTTAACGACTGCCGAAAAACGATTGCCGTACTGCGCGGGATACGCGCCCTGCAAAACTTCGACGAACGAAACGTCGTTCGTATCGAATTCCGATCCAATGTTGCGATTGAGCTCTTGCGGGATCGGCACGCCGTCGACCACGTAGTTGATATCGCCGTGATCGCCATTGATATGAACGACACCATTGGCACCGCGCGCCGCGCCGGGCACCTGGAGCAGTAACGAGGGAAAGTCGCGCGTGCCCGGGCTACGCTGGATGTACTGTTGATTGATCGTAATATCGGTGCCGCTGCCATGAACCGGTGGAAGCGTCGAAGTGCGCACCACGGCAACGGTGCGCAACAGCGTCATTGGTATCGCCGCTTCGGTGCTGCCGAGATCCACCACGGCAACGGCCGATCCACCCTTCGTTTCGGCCGTCAACTGGTACGTCCCGACGTTGAGTCCGCCAAAGAAAAAGCGACCCGCGGCATCCGTATTCCGATGAAGCGTCAGGTTATTGCCGGTCAGCGTAACGGCTGCGCCAGCAACGAGGGTGTGGCTTTCGGAGTAGACGACGCCCGAGATCGAGGTAGCCGCTAACGTAGGGACGGTAGCGAGCAAGCAAAAGGCAGCTGCAACAGCTGCCATCATGGGCGCACGGAGCGCAAAGGCGTGCCGCCGGGACAAAATACTCATTATTTGGGAATGATTCTCAAATTATGGCTGGGCACCTGCCCGTGAAGGACAGGACTCTCGAAATTGACCAGGGGAATAGTGCTGCTTTCTCCGACCATGCATGATCTTTCACACAGAACCATCGTCGTTACCGGCGGCGCAGGCCTGATAGGCAGTGCGCTTATTTGGCTTCTCAACCAGCGCGGCCATGAGGATGTCGTGATCGTGGACCGGCTCGACCAATCCGAAAAGTGGAAGCACCTCGTCCCGCTGCGGTTCGCGGACTACCTCGACGCGGACGATTTCGCCGCCCGGATTGCAGCCAACGCGAACGCCTTTGGTTCGATCGGCACGGTCTTCCACTTAGGCGCGTGCTCATCGACGACCGAAACGAACGCCGATTATCTGATCAAGAACAATTACGAGTACACGAAGGGGCTTGCGCACTGGTCGATCGCTCAAGGGGCGCGTTTCGTGTACGCCTCGTCGGCCGCCACCTACGGCGCCCTCGAAGACGGCCTTTCGGATACGATGGATCTGCGCGCACTGCGTCCATTGAACATGTATGCGTACTCGAAGCATCTTTTCGATTGCTACGCGCAGCATACCGGAATTGATAAACAGATCGCCGGCCTCAAATATTTCAACGTGTTCGGCCCAAACGAAGACCATAAAGCCGAAATGCGAAGCATCGTTCTCAAGGCGTACGAGCAGATTCAAACCACTGGTGCCGTGCGGCTTTTCAAAAGCCACCGTCCCGAGTTTCGCGACGGCGAACAGCAACGTGACTTCATCTACGTCAAAGACGCCGTTGCGATGACGATTTTCGTTGCAGAATCCGGGTTACACGGACTGGTGAACATCGGCTCCGGCAAGGCCCAAACGTGGCTCGAATTGGTGCGGCCGATATTTCACGCCCTCAATCTGCGCGAAAACATCGAATTCATCGACATGCCGGTGCACTTGCGCAACAAATATCAATATTCCACTTGCGCCGGCATGGATAAGCTGCGCGCCGCCGGATATACGCAGACGCCGACCCCGCTACCGTCGGCCGTCACGGACTACGTTCAGAATTACTTGGTGCCCGGCCGGGTCTTGGACTCGTAGGAGAGATATGTCAGAACAACAATCACGCGCTCAACGCCGCCAGGGCGGTCGTGGCAGCAGCACACCTCCGCCGACGCGCCGCGATCCCATGACGACCGTCTACGCCGTCGTCGCAATTATCGTGCTGCTCATCATCGTCGGACTCGCGTTTGCACGCTGGCAACAGAACCGCGCGCTCGATGCCGCGGTCGCGACCCCGACCCCCGCACCATCGGGCCAACCGACAAGCGCGCCGATTCAACTGGTCGACGGCACTCCCGTCGGCAAAGCCTATTTCAAGACGTCACAAGCCGGCGCCGACACCCCGCAGGGCGGCCACGGTCAAGCCGTTGACGGCATCACCTGCGCTGGAATGGAATACGCGACACTTCACGTCCACTCGCACGTCACGATCGTCAATCACGGCACGGTCATCCAGATTCCGCGCCTCATCGGTGGAACGCCAACCGCAGGCGGCGGTTGCCTCTACTGGATTCACACGCACGATGCGAGCGGCATCATCCACATCGAAGCACCGCAGCTCGCACCGCCGGGCCAATCCGGTTACACGCTCGGCAACCTGTTCGACATCTGGGGCCAACCGCTCGCCAACGATAACGTCGCCGGAATCAAAGGCAATGTCGTCGCGTACGTCAACGGCGTTCGCTACAACGGCGACCTCAAAGCCATCCCACTCGGCGCTCATCAGCAAATCGTTCTCGAAGTCGGCTCACCGACGGTGCCGCCGCCGAACTATGCTTTTCCGGTTAACGACTAACGGGGTTGGGGGTTGGCGGAAGTAGGAACGCTGAACCTTCGTCCACTGGGGAACCGCTGAAAAAACTGCTTCGTGCAGTTTTTTCGCTCGGCGACTTTTTCGCAACTTTCAGAGGAAGTCGACATCCTGTCGATTGCGAAAAAGTTCGACGTTCCCCAGTGGACGAAGGTTCAGCGTTCCTACTTCTGCGGTGATTTGATGGGGCAGGACGGCGAGGGAAACGAAGGCTGATCGTTTCTACTTCTGCAGTGATTTCTTCATGTGGAGGACTGGTAGGGATTCGTTGTTGGGTAGTGGGACGTCGATTTGATCTTGTGGCGTGTAGCCGTGGTGGGCGTAGAATGGGACGCCGGTTAGGGTTGCAGCCATTCGCATGGATGAGAATCCTGCGGCAGTTGCGGCGTCTTCACATGTTTTGAGCAACAGCGTTCCGAGTCCACGGCGAGCGGCGTCTGGTCGCACGAAGAAGGCACGGATCTTTGCGGCGTCGGTTTTCGGGTCCAACAATGCGTCCTCGCGCGCGGTCCAATGATCGCCGCCGTACAACGTTTTTCGTTTGCTCCATCCGCCACACGCCACGATTCCACTTTCGTCTTCAATGACGAAGTACGTGCCATCCTCAATCAACGTCGTGTCGACGCCATACACCGTCGCAAGCGCAAGATCGATCTGCTTCTGCGTATAGTCGGCACGCTGCAGCTCACGAACCGACGCATCGATCAGCGTTGAAAGCACCAGGAACATCGGCTAAAACCGCAAGCCTGACTGAAACGTTCATCTTCTCACCCCACACCTTCGCGTGGTCCCGGTTGAGGTGTTCTCCGATGGGGAACGTCGAACTTTTTCGCAATCGACAGGATGTCGACTTCCTTTGAACGTTGCGAAAAAGTCGCCGAGCGAAAAAACTGCACGATGCAGTTTTTTCAGCGGTTCCCGATCGGAGAACACCTCAACCGGGACCACGCGAAGGAACACTCATCGCACCACGCGATCGAGCTCGCGAGCGAGTTCGCCGTATGAGATTTCGCCGCTGTTGATGTATGAGATTTTCTTGTCTTTGGCGATGACGGCGATTGTCGGAAAGCCGCCCTGCAAATAGAGCTTCGCGACCGATAGAGTCGGATCGTACGCCGCGAGCGGATAGCGGACGTTGAGTTTTTGCTGGAACGTTAGGACGTCGAGTTGGGATGAGGGAGATGTTCCGTCCATTCCGGTGTCGCTGCCGGGAATCGCGATGAAGTCGACGCGCGATTGATATTTGTCGTACAGCTTGTCGATGACGGCGGTTTCACGCTGGCAGTGCGGACACCATGTGGCAAAAACTTCCAGGAACACCGGTTTGCTCGCGGCCGTGAGGTCGAATGGGCCGGCGGTTGTTGCCGCGGTGAATTGAGGTGCGGTTTGTCCGATTTGTGCGGTGCTCACGATGGGAGCCTCCGAGGCATTTTGAAGTTGGCGGGATGGGTGCAACCTCGTGTAAAGCACGCCGGCGGCGACGAGTATCGCGACGATGATGATCGAAAGAATCGAGAGAGTGCGTCGGTTCATTTATGAATTGAGTCTCCGGTCGACGGCAAGCACGCCGGGCGCGCCGTAAGCGATAAAGGCCGCGAGTGCGGCCAATACAAGATCGAAAAAAACATGCGGCCAATCTGCGGTTGCATTATCGCCCGGACCGAAGCATCCGCAGTTTGCGGGGATGTGCCGTATGACGGCTGATGCAATTGCGAATGCGTAGAGCACGAATTGCGCTGCTCCTATAATGGCCGCGATACGCGTGAATAAACCGGCGATGAGATAGAGGCCGAGCAGCAATTCGAAATACGGAAGAATCAGTGCTACCGGCGCAACGACGGCGGCAGGCAGAAGCCGGAAGCCGGCGATGGCAGATGCGAGATCGGGAGCGTGTCCCACTTTGAGTGCGCCCGCGGCTATCAACAGCAGCCCGAGAACGAGGCGCGCAACAAAAACGGCGCGGTTCATCGCTCGCGATGGTTGCGCGTCGAGGCAAGACAACCCTTTTGGAAAATGAAAATGATTTTCAGCGATGTTCCTCGGAGGGCCAAACCCCGGAGTTAGGCTAACCTAACAAGACCACCGTATGGCCGCAGTAGAAACGCCGCTCGCAACGACTACCCGCCGGAACAACGCGCGCCGTTGGCTGCTGCGTTTTTTGGCGGTCGTCGGACCCGGCATCGTGGTGGCATTTGCCGACACGGAAGCCGGCAGCGTCACGACCGCAGCGACGTCGGGCGCGCAGTACGGTTACTCGCTGATCCTTTTACAACTGTTGCTGATCGTGCCGCTCTTCGTCGTGCAAGAGATGACGGTGCGTTTGGGCGTCGTGACCGGAAAAGGCCATGCGCGGCTCATTCGCGAGCACTACGGCCTGGGATGGACGTGGCTCTCGCTCGGCACGATGCTCGTTACCAACATCGCGGCGTTGGTTACCGAGTTTGCCGGAATCGCGGGTGCTGCGATGATCTTTGGGTTGCCGGTCGCTCCGCTGGTCATCCTCGCGGCACTTTTGCTAGTGATCGTGATCACGACCGCGTCGTACAAGCGGGCAGAGTATTTTGCATTTGCCTTGTGTCTCGTGGAATTGCTGTTCATTCCGGCAGCGTTTGCGGCGCATGCTCCGTTGCATGAAATCGTCCGCCATGGCATTCTCGGGAATCAGCCGCTGCGGCGATTACAATTACCTGCTCTTGATCGCATCGAACATCGGCGCAGTCATCATGCCGTGGATGATTTTCTATCAGCAGAGCGCAACGGTCGATAAAGGCCTCAAATTGCGCGATCTCAACTTTGCGCGCCTCGACACCGGAATCGGCGCGATTGCGACGCAGGCGATCATGTGCGCGATCATCATTACGACCGCCGCCACGCTTTTTGTGAAACACATCCCCGTCAGTGATGCGGCGCATGCAGCGCTTGCGTTGCAGCCTCTGGTTGGGCACCTTGCCGGTGTAACGTTCGGCGCGGGATTGATCGGCGCGTCGATGCTCGGTGCATTCGTCGTGTCGCTCGCTACCGCGTGGGCGTTCGGCGAGGCGTTCGGATGGCGCTGCTCGTTGAACGACGGTTTGCGCGCAAAACGCTTCACGGCGTTGTACATCGGCTGCGTCGTTATTGCCGCCGGCTTCGTGCTCATTCCGAATCTGCCGCTGATTCAAATCACGGTCTACGTCGAAGCGTTCAACGGCTTTGTGCTGCCGATCGTGCTCGGCTTCTTACTTGTGCTGGTCAACGATAAGCGCGTGATCGGGGAACGGCATAACCGCCTGCTCGGAAACGTCATTACGGTCGGGCTTTCTTTGGTCGTGGTCGCGCTCGGTGTGTGGATGGCCGTGACGACGATTCTCCATCCCGGCGGCAGCTAAGTCGTAGCGGGTTACTGCCCGCGCGCGTAGGCTACTATCAGAGATGTCGTTCGGTCGAATCGTCCTCGTTCTGGCGCTTACCTTCACGGGCTGCACAACCGTTCAGTCCGCGCAATTTCGCGGCACCGCGCTCCCACCGAAGATAGCGCCGGATTTTACGCTTACCGACGACGCCGATCGTCCGTGGACTCTTTCCGATCAGCATGGAAAAACCGTTGCGCTCTTCTTCGGCTACACGCATTGTGCCGACACATGCCCCACGACTCTCGCAAAACTTGCGAAAGCGATTGAAACGCTGGGAAACCGTTCGGGAGATGCCGAGATTGCGTTCGTAACCGTCGATCCCGAACGGGACACGCCCAACGTCTTGCGTCACTACATCGCGCGATTTAGCGGCGGAAAGATTGTCGGCCTTACCGGGACTACCGCGCAAGTTCGACAGGTCGAACATCACTATCACGTGTGGGCGCAAAAGATCCCGGGCGTGCACAAGAACGTCGATGACTATGACGACGCGCATAGTTCCAGCGTCTATTTGATCGATCGCGACGGACGGGAACGTGTCGTCCACGACGACGACGACTCACTGCAGTCATTTGCGGCTGATATCGGGACGCTCGTGCGATGATCGCCGCGCTGCTCTTTGCCGTTTCGTTGATCCCATTCCACGGTGTGGTTCTCGAGATGCCGCGCGCACACGTGGCGATCGTACGAAATGATGCCGTTCCGGCGACACTCGAGAGCACGACGCGCACGTACGTCGTGCAAGGCTCGCCGGCATTGCGCAGTGGTACCGGGATCGACGGATTCCTCGACCGTTCGACGGTGCCATGGACGTTACGCAATGCGGTACCGGCAGCGCCATTTTCACCCGGCGCTCCAGAACCAGGTCGCGTCATCGCGGTCGATGTCGGGCGGCCGCTGCCCAACGCTACGCTCGTCGATCAAAACGGCAAACCGGTACAACTCGCGCATGCGTACGCCGGAAAGACGGTTCTTCTCAGTTTCATCTTCACGCGGTGCCCCGACAAGACGCTCTGCCCCGCGATCAGCGGAAAATTCGCGTACATGCAAGCGCACCTCGATCCGCAGAGATTCGCACTCGTCGAGATCACGCTCGACCCACCGTACGACTCCCCCTCGATACTGCGGCAATACGGTGAGGCCTATGGACAGAACCCGCGCGTCTGGCACTTGCTCACCGGCACCGGTTCGGGCATCCAGCACCTCCTCGATCAATTCGGCATCAACTCGTTGCGCGTCAGTTCGGCGAACTTCGTGCACAACGACCGGTTGTTCATCGTTGCGCCAACCGGCGTCGTCGCTTTCACGGCGGAAACCGGGGGGTGGGATCCCGACGGCGCCATCGCCGAAGCGCGCGCGATTTCGGGCGAGGCTTCGAATCCGCTCGAACGCGTGAAACTGTCGCTCGTGGCGAGCGTCGTCGCACTCTGCGGCGGCAGCCAGTTCGCCGGCGTCGTGCTGCTCGAGGTCATCCTCTTCTTTGTGATCCTCGTCTTTGTCACCGCCGGTCTTTGGGTTGTCGGGCGCGTTCTCTGGCGCAACCAGTAGCGCATCGACCAAGGAGGCAGTCCGAAGCCTTCCAGGGTAAAAGGCTCGGCAGTCAATGGCAGCACCGCGCAAACCCTTCGAACCGCCATCTCCCGAGCAGCGAGCATTCCTCGAGCGGGCGATTGAGCAGTATGGCAAGGCAACCTATAACTTTGCTCTACGGCTGACGCACAACGAGGCCGACGCCCGCGACCTCACGCAAGACGCGTTCATTCGCGTCTACCGTGCCTGGCGGAGCTTTCAGCCGGGGACGTCCTTCCTCTCGTGGATCTACCGAATCGTCACAAATCTGTACCGGGATGAACTTCGGCGGCGAAAAGGACGTTATCAAGAAGAGATCCCCGAAGATAATGCCCCCCAGGAATTCGGTGGAGAGCGCCCGCTTGCTGTGGCTCCGATCGACGAATACGTCGAATCGCAGTTCAGTGAAACGATGTCCAAGGCATTGGACGGCCTCTCACCCGACCAACGGCAGGTCGTGATTCTCGCGGATATCGAGGAGTACAGCTACCAAGAGATAGCAGAGATCGTAGGCTGCTCCATCGGAACGGTGCGTTCACGTCTGCATCGAGCCCGACACCAATTACGCAAACTCGTTGAACACTTTTCGGCTACATCATGAACAAACAACATCCAACAATCGATCAAATCGTCGACTACATCCATCGCGAACTCAGCCCCGAGGACGATGCTGCACTTCTTCTGCACATCGAATCGTGTGCTGAATGCCGCGTCCAATATCAGACCGAAGCTCGCCTATCCGAGGCGCTGCGCGTCCACGCGCGCGCGACGGAACGTGACTTACCTGCGGGTGTGATCAATCGCATTTGGGACGTCGTCGATGCACCGCCGCAGCCCGCCTGGCACGAACGGCTCACTGCGCTTCTGCGGCCCGCTGTCGCCCTTCCGATTGCTGCCGCGTGCGCAGTGGCACTGTACTTCGGCGTCGCGTCGACACACCGCGGTCTGCCGCAAGCGACGATCGATGCTGCATATTATCTCGACGACCACGCTGCACTGACGAGCACGGTTCCCTTCGGTGAAGGCACGGCCGTGCCGTCACAATTCCAAAACGATCAACCGTCGAACGATGTCGTGGCGGTCGATTCGGAAACGATAACCACTGCGGATGCCGTTCGCTAAGCCGATCGCGGCAATGCTGAGCGCAGCAGTACTCTCCGTACTGTTGTCGCCGCACGCCCTGGCAGCGACCGCCGTGGAAGAAGCGCCGCAAGCGCTTCTTCATGATGCCATGGGCGCACCCGCGCAGCTTTCATACGTGGGTGAAGTCCAGACGCTTCGGTTCGGTGCGCAAAAATCGGAAGCAGCGATCTATCGCATCGAGCATCGCGCGCCCGATCTCACGCGCCGCTGGTATCTCGCGCCTCAAGATCTGTACGGTGACTCCGTCATCTCACGCGGCGACACGTCGTATTCGATCGATGTGAAGCGCGAGCGCATCATCGTCACCGAAGACGACGCGATCGACGATCAGGTCGCCGAAGACGATAACTTCGCGTTGCTGAACGCCAATTATCGCGCAATCTATGGGCCCGACGAAACGGTCGACGGACGCCGCGTTAAAGTCGTGGTACTGAACAATAAGCACACGGGCCAAACGACGATGCGCGTACGCATCGACGCCGATACAAAGCTCGTGATCGAGCGCGAACAATACGCTGCGAACGGATCGCTGGTAGCGCAGACACGCTTCGAGCAACTGCGATACACGAACAACATTCCGAGCGCGGTCTTCGATGTGCCGCCCTCCATGCCGCGGGTCAAAGGACCAAGCCGAGGAATTCCGTCGAACGACTTACGGGAGTTGATCAACAGCGCCGGCTTCGCCGCGCAAGGCCCGAAGTATCTTCCGGAAGGCTTTACCCCGGTCGAGGGTGACGTCGCTGACATCAAAGGGATTCGGTCGCTTCATCTTCTGTACTCCGACGGCATTCGCACGATCTCGCTCTTTCAAAATGCCAAAGGCGCCGCAGTCGACATGTCACATTACCGCCAGGCGGACGCACACGTTGAAAACCACAATGCGCAGTACGTCCAGGAAGGCCCCACGACGCTGCTCGCATGGTCTGAAGCCGGTTTGCATTTTGCGCTCGTCGGCGAACTCGATCTCGCGGAACTCGAACGAATCGCCGGCTCCGTGGTACCCTAAGAGGGTGGCCGAGCGAAATCTCGATACGCTGCTCATAGGAATGACGCCGACACTCGATCCATCGGAATGGGTCTTCTGCACGGTTGAGCCGTCATTTCCGGTCGCCGACGCGAATCCACTTTTCGTCTTCCGCGAAACTGAAGGCACCACGATCGTGCTTCAGCGCACGCTGGCGGACTTGTTCAAACTCGAATATCAATTCGTATCCAGACGAATCACTGCTCGTGTCTATTCGGCACTGGATGCGGTGGGATTTCTGGCTGCCATCACGGCGGTTCTCGCGCAGCGCATGATTCCCGCAAATGTCGTCAGCGCGTACCATCACGATCACATCTTCGTGCCGGCGGACCGCGCGAGCGAAGCATTGAGCCTGCTCGAAGAACTTAGCGCGCGAAGCGCCTCGCGGTCAGTCGATAAGATCGTCTAAGCGCGTTAGGTATTGACCTGCGGCGCTCGGGATGGACGCGGCCTCAGCGTCGCCAAGCCAGGGCGCCGGTGCCAAACTCGTTGAGCGAAGCACCGCCTCAACCGAGTCGGTAAGGGCGGCGATGTCGTAACCGCCCTCAAGAATATAGGTAGCGCGACCGCCGCAATAGCTGGCGGCGACCGCATTGATCATGGCAGCGAGTGCTCCGGCGGCGGTGACGTCGACACCGAGATCTCCGACCGGATCGCCCTTGACGTAGTCGAATCCGGCGCTCACGACGATTGCATCCGGTTTCACGAAACCGGCGATCCGTTCCAACAGCCGCTTCCAGATTGCGATGAACGCTTCGGTTGAAATTCCTGTTGCCGGCAGCGGCACGTTGATCACGAGATCGCGTCCAACGGAAATCGTTTCGTATCCGGTTCCCGGGTATGCGGGCGATGCATGCGTCGACACGTAGGAAACGCCTTTGCCCGCGATGTCTTGCGTGCCGTTTCCATGATGGTAGTCAAAGTCGACGATCAAGACGCGGCCGCCATGAGCCGCTTGATATGCACGCGCCGCGACCGCCGCATTGTTGAACAGACAGAAGCCCATGCCGCGCGCTGCCTCGGCGTGATGTCCGGGCGGCCGCACCAGCGCAAAGACCGGCTCGTTGCGTTCAGCCGACGTCTGCACGGCAACGATGGCCCCGCCGGCGGCACGTTTCGCGACGGCGAGCGAACTCGCATCGACCACGACGTCGCCCGTCGAGAGATATCGCGGAACTGCAAGGGCGGTCGTTTCACGTTTTACGAGCTCGACATACTGCGGCTCGTGCACGCGCTGCAGCTCCTCGTCGCTCGCATCGCGCGCTGAGACCACGTCATCAAGCTGCCCCCGCTCGCGCAGATGCGCAGCGACCACCTGCACGCGATCGGGAGATTCGATATGCCCGGTTCCGCGCAGGTGGCCGCTATAGAGATCGTCGGTTACGACTCGCATCGATTCAGTCGCGCATTTGCGCGAATGCCATCAGTGTTTCTTCTTGTTCAAGTCCGTGATGGCTTGTTGAACCGCAACGTATTCTTTCGTCCCCTTACGCATCTCACTTAGGAGCCGTTTGTACGCCGAAAGCGCCTTCTGCTTTTGGTTGGTCTGTTGATACGACTTGCCGGCAATAAAGAGCAGCTGCGGATTCTGTTCGAGGAAGCCACGCGCACCATTGTCGAGTGCATCGAAGATTTGTGACGCCTCTTTATAGTTACGCAACTCGAAGTCGGCACCGGCGATGCATCCGAGCGTAGCGGGCTGACGATCGATTTGGAAGCTCTTGCTGCAGGCGTCCTTCGATGAGGAATAGTCGTGCGTGAAGGAGTAGGCTTGGCCGAGCATCGCAAAGTTTTGCGCATCCGGCGCAACTTGCGTGAGGTGGCGCAGATAGCCGATCGCGTCGGTCATCTTCCCTTGGCTCATTGCGTACTGAGCCATTCGCAAAAGCGCTTCGCTATTGTCTTTGTCGAGATTGAGTGCCTGCTGCCACTGCTGTTGTGCGTTCACGACGTTCTTTTGGGCACCCCAGAAATCGCCGTAGGCAACGTGCGCGGCCGCGCTCTTCGGGTACTGCGCGATCATTTGATCGAAGACGGATTGCGCGTCCGTGGTTTTGCGTTCATCCATCAGGTACGTCGCTTTGCGCACCAGGATCGCCACCTTTTGATTGTCGTCTGTCGAAGCGACGACGGCGTCGTCGTACGCGGCAGTCGTTTTTGCATCGTCGTGCTGCTTCGCGTAGAGATCCGCCTTAAAGACGAGCGCCTGAACGTCTTTGGGATCGATCGCCAAGGATCGGTCGATCGACTGCACCGCCATCGGAATGTTGTTCTGCTGCCCGTAAGTCGTCGCGATCTGGAAGATCGGACGCGTGTCTTTCGGATCGAGCGAGGCGGCCTTCTCGAATTGCGTGCGAGCGTCGTCGAATTTTTGCTCCGCCGCGTAGACCGCGCCGAGCGTCGAATACGACTGTGCGTCATCCTTATTCAGTGTGACAGCGCGCTTGGCTATGCGCTCGGCGTCCGAGGCGCGATTCGTACGTAGGTACAGATTCGCGAGATTCGCGAGCACCCCTGAATTGCTGGGATCCAGATTTTCGGCTTGTTCCAGGTCGGCGACGGCGTTTTCGATACGACCTATCCCTTCCATCGCGTAACCATCGAGGTAATAGACCTGCGCGGTCTTGTCGCCCATTTGAAGCAAGTGTTGTGAAAGCTGCACCGAGAGATCCGGCCGATTGATGGACAAGAACTCGCTTGCGAGTTGCACCATCGTCTGCTGATCGTTCGGATTCGCTTTCAACTTCGCTTGAAGTCGCGGAATCGCGACATCGGGCGGCTCCGGTGAGGCGGTCGGCAACGCCGATGGCGACGGAGACGGCGACGGCGAAGCCGCGGCCTTGCCGCCGAAGAGGCTCGCTTGAGCCTGCGGCGTCGTGGCAACGGCAACCGCTGCAAACGCAACGGCCATCGAGGCAATAAGAGCGAAACGTTTCACGAAATTCCAGGTCCTTTACAAGAGACGAACGCGGGAGCGCCCTCGTTCGTCACGCTGCTTGCGGAAAAATTAGGCCTTTGCCGCTTGCACGAGTTTGGTGAGTTCCGGCACGATAGCGAACGCGTCTCCCACCACGGTGAGGTCGGAGAACTCGCTAATCGGTGATTGGCCGTCTTTGTTGATCGCCACGATGGTACCGGCCGAACGCATTCCCACCTTGTGTTGAATTGCGCCCGAGATGCCGACGGCGATGTAAAGATTCGGGCTGACGGTCTTTCCGGTCTGTCCGATCTGCAAGCTATATGGAACCCAACCGGCATCGGCTGCCGCGCGTGACGCACCGACGGCGCCCCCGAGTGCCTGCGCGAGTGGCTTCAGCATGCCATCGAAGGGATCGGGTCCGCCCAGACCGCGTCCACCGGCCACGACGACGGGCGCTTCCTCGAGCGCGAGCTCACCGGAGCCTTCTTCCACATCATTCTCGATGGTGAGCGCATAGGTCTTGCCGGACGGCTTTTCGATCGCTTGTATCGCCGCGCCGTTCCCGCGGGCTTGCGCAGTGAACGCGTTCGGACGAATCGTCGCGACGCCGTAGTCGCCGGCGTTCAAGCGACAGGTCGTAATGGCAGCGCCGCCCATCTTTGGCATAATCGCGTCGATGTTGCCACCCGCGAGTGCGAAGTCGGTGACGTCCGCGACAATGCCGGCACCCAAACGTGCCATGATGCGACCCGCGACGTCTTTTCCGGAAAGCGTATTCGGGATCAGAATCAACGATGGGCCGACGGCGCGTGCGGCTGCTTCCAGGTAGTCGACGACCGGATCCAGCAAAAACGCATCCGCGTCCGGATCTTCATTGACGTGCACGACGTCGAGCGGATAACTCTTCAGCGCTTCGGCAAGCGCCGCGGAGCCTGCGCCAACGACGAGCGCATGGGCTTTACCGCCCAACGCGTCCGCGATCTTGCGCGCTTCGGTCGCCATTTCGAAGGTAACCTTCGGCGTTTGTCCGCTCTTATGCTGAACGTAAACGATAACGTTGTTCATTAAACGAGTTTCTTCTCTTTGAGAAAATCGAAGATCACTTTCGCACCGGTCGCGCCATCAGTGGCCTCGACGACCTGTCCTTTGCCGCGCACGGCGGGCGGTTTCACGTCGAGCAGTGCGGTCTTCGATCCATCGGAACCGACCGGCTTATCGAGGCCGAGATCCGCCACGGTCAGCGCGGCGATGGTCTTTTTCTTCGCGCCCATGATGCCTTTGAGCGAGGCATAGCGCGGCTCGCCGAACGTCAACGCCGTCGTAAGCAACGAACGGACGGGACCCTTGACGATTTGATGTCCTGTATCGGTTTCGCGTTCGACCGTAAGCGTGTCTCCGGCGATGTCGACCTTGCGTGCGTTGGTGACGCAGGGTAGACCGAGCAGTTCCGCGAGCGCTCCAGGCGTCGCGCCGGTGCTGCCGTCGTCGGATAAACCGCCGACGATCAGCAGGTCGAAGCCAACGTTTTTCAGCGCCGCCGACATTGCGTAGGAGGTCGCCCATACGTCGCTGCCTTCGAGGCCCGCGTCACTTAACAACACGGCGTCGTCCGCGCCCATGGCAAGCGCTTTGCGCAATGTTTCCTTCAGCGATTCCGGTGCCATCGTAAAGACGGTGACGGTCGTATCGCCACCGATCTTTTCTTTTATTTGGAGCGCCGCCTCGAGCGCGTACTCATCATACGGGTTGAGCACCGTTTCAACGCCGGTGCGCACCAAACGCTTCGAGCCGGGATCGATACGCTTTTCGGCGTTCGGATCCGGCACGAGCTTGACCGTGACCACGATCTTCACGTGGAGTCCTGACCTCCTAAATCGCTGGGAAGAACCCGGGCCTATTGGGGTTGGGCCGCGTCCAACCCTCCTTTTTATGGCCGGTGAGCCGCCCGCCCGCGCTGGTATTGCGGCGGGACGAAGCTCTGCGCCCCAAGGGCATCGGCCGCATCCCACGCCCACCGCGGTTCCCGAATGAATCCCCGTGCTAGCTCGATGAAGTCTGCCTCGCCGTTACGAACGATCGCCTCGGCCAGGTCCGGATCGGTGATCATCCCGACGCTCATCGTGGCAATACCGGACGCTCGCTTGATCTCTGCGGCGAACGGAACTTGGTACCCGGGGCCAATGTCGATCTTTTGATCGGGCGAGAGGCCGCCGCTCGAAACGTCAACGAAGTCGCACCCATGCGCCGCGAGTGCCTTTGCGAACTCGCGCGATTGCGCAACGTCCCAACCGCCGTCGACCCAATCGGTTGCCGAAATCCGGACACCAAGCGGCTTGCGTTCGTCCCATACCGATCGCACCGCATCGAAGAGCTCCAACGGAAAGCGCATGCGATTTTCCAGCGAGCCGCCATACGCGTCATCGCGACGGTTCGACAGCGGCGAGAGAAACTGATGCGCCAGATACCCGTGCGCAAAATGCAATTCGATCGTGTCGACGCCCAGATTCTTGCAGCGCACCGCTGCCTTCGTAAAGTCGTTGCGCACCTTTTCCAACCCGGCGCCGTCGAGGGCGAGCGGTACCGCCCAGTCACCGAATGGAACCGCCGACGGCGCGACTGTTTGATATGCCGCCGACCCGCTTGCGGGGCCGCCGCCCTCCCAAGGCGGCAACGTCGAACCTTTTCGGCCGGCGTGCGCCAGTTGAACACCGATCTTACTTTGGGTCCAGCGGCGCAAAAAGGCCACCACCCGGCTCATCGCCTCTTCGTTGGCGTCGCTGTAGAGGCCGAGGTCCTGCGTCGTGATGCGCCCCTCTGGGCTCACGTGCGTCGCTTCGAAGAAGACGAGACCCGGACCGCAGAGCGCAAAGTGTCCCAAGTTAACGACATGCCAATCATTCGCGCTTCCGTCGACCGATGAGTATTGGCACATCGGTGAAACGACGATACGATTCTCGAACTGGACATCGCGCAACTGAATTGGCGCAAATAGGCTACTCATACACGCCGTCATTCGGGAAGAGTGGGGATTTCACATATGATGCATCATCGACTGCAACGAGTTGCCGGGCCGGCACCACCGCAGTGGCCGAGCTACACCGGCACATCGCAATTTGTTGGAACGAGTCCGAGTGGACGGGTGTCGGTTTATGTCGATCCGACCCTCGGCGCGCCCGGTTTACAAAACGCGCAAGACCTCGTGAGCGACGGCGATCGCGTCGCAAGCGCAAACGATGCGCTCTTCGGGACACAGGGTTCAGCCGTAAGCGTGATCGTATTCGCGCTCGGCGGCGCAACCGATGGAACGGGCGGCGCCGATCACATGGCGTGCAACTACATCGACGGCGGCGCGATCGAAGTCGATGCGTCATTCGGGAATTCGACCCGCGTCTCTGCGCTTTTCGAAGCGGAGTTGAGCGAATGTTCGATGGGCGGCGACTTGTGCGGCCAAAGCACCGGTGAAGCGCTATCGCGATGGTGTGCTGCAATGGTCAGCAACAACGCGCTTTCGGATTTTGCAACTGCGCCAACCTGGGCGCAGGACGGTATGGCGGACTATGTCGATCAAACCGACCCTACCGATCAAAATGCCGACAGCACCGGGTGCGGCATGGCGTTTCTCTCGTGGTTGATGAGCAAAGGCTACGCGCTCGGCACGATCGCACCGGTAATGGTTTCGCTCGGGAATGCCGGCACGCTGGCCCAGCTCTATGCGCAATTGACGTCCGACGCTGCATCGAATGCGTGGCCCGCGTTTCAAAGTGCGGTGCAATCACTTCCCGGCGGCGTTACCAGCGACGACCCATTCGGCGCAATGACGCTGGAATAATTCACTGCCTTCGTCAGCGCGATAAATAACGCTGCGCCGCGTATTTAGTAGAATAAGTCGAAAAACAAAAGCCTGCCGGCGGCGAAAAGGTGCTATCGGCAGGCTTCTATACTACGGTGTTACCGTGATCGTCCCAACCATGCGGGAATTATCGTGATAGAGACATCCGTAGTAGAACGTGCCGGCCTTCGTGAACTTGAGCATGAACTTCTGTCCGATCACAAACGTACCGGAATTCACAATCTGCGATCCATCATAGGTCGTTATGCCGGGCGGCTTCACGACGTTGACGGACGGATCCGGAGGAATATTCGGCACATCCGTTTCGCCGGCCATCGCAAACGTTACCGTATGCGGCTCATTGCTCGTTTCATTCACCCACGTAAGAACCGTCCCAACCTTGACGGTCATCCTGCCGGCGGTGCTAACGTCATTGAGGTCACCTGAGTCGAGGAACCGTAAAACCGTTGAATCCGGTGGAGGGAAACGCACTAATCCGGGATCGATGCCCGCCGCGAGTGTCGTTCCTCCGGGTTTGAACGGGAATGACGTGACTGCACGTTCGCCATTGGCAAAGTCCTGCCACTCGTCCCGCGCACCGATATCGAGATAGTTCTGTGCGCTGCGCGGATATGGTGCGCCCGCCTTTTGCACGACGACGGTGCTTGCCATCGCGGGCGCGTGGAAGAGGCAGAGAATCCGATATGTGCCTGCTTTCGGAAAGTGCAACGTGAAGAATTGACCGCCGAAGAGTATACCGGAATTTACGAACGTCGATCCGTCAACGGTCGTGCCGCCGGCCGGATTTGAGTCGTTTGGATCGTTGGGCGCGGGCACTTTCTGTCCCGGCGGGACGAACGCGACCGTGTGAGCATCGCCGCCCACGCCGCTGGCTATGCGATACGAGATCGAATCGCCTGCGTCAATCGTTATCGTTCCGGGATAAAAGTCGAGATCTTGAATCGCATAACTGTCGTGCGAAGCACCGGTTTGTACGTTCCAAACCGTCGAAGCAAAATGTTGAGCACCGGCGCTTTGTACTGCGTGATCCGCAGCGGCCGGTAGGGACGGGAGTCCTGAGTGAGATTGCATGCCGCCACCCGCGCAAGCGGACAATGCAAGCACCCACAAAAAGGAAAAGGCCTTTCTCATGAAAGTACTCCTTAGCGGGGCAACGGTGGGACTGATTGTACTGCGGCCAACCTGCAAAAGATTACAGGCGAATCATTGCTAACTGAGGTGCAGAGCGAGCGCTTCTTGCTCGCGCACTCTTCAGTAACGCAGAGGCTTTATGGGATGACCGGGACTCGAACCCGGACGCCCTTTCGGACTGCAGATTTTCGCACCACTATAGCTTTTGCTACCGCCCGCGCGTTTGTGGTCCGGACTGTGCCTTGACCGTGCGAACGACAATTGCATCGTTCGTTTAGGCCGCGCCCATCCAGTCTCTACACTTTTTTGGTTCGCAACGCGAATCAAACTTAGCTCGGCGTTGTCATGCACGCGTACAATACGCGTCGAAGAGTTCACCGACTTTGAGCGCATCCCGCGTGCCGTTTCCGCGCACGCGGCTCAAGGAGTATTACCTCAAGTCTGCTGTGTCTACCGATTCCACCATCATCCCAAATCGTGACTACTGCCGGTAGTGTTCGACAGTGTCTGCCGAGCGCATATGCGCAATGTCCGGATCTTGTCCTGCATCCCGGCGGGCGCGACGCTGACGTAAGAGATCCCAATAGCGGTCCAGCTGGACTTGGATATCCTCCAAGCGCTGGCGGTCATCTTCGCGCAGGTGTCCGGCGTCGCCGTGCTCCAGCAGGCGATGTTCTTCTTGGACGAGGCTCTCGATATGCTCGTGAATCTGCGAGTCTTGCATTCGGTTTAGCTCCGGGAAAGCGGCCGCGCCGTCCTGCTAGGTTCGGCATCACGCTGCAGAAGCAGGTAGCCGAGAAGCAAATCGGCGGTCGTCGCCACGACGCGATCCATATCGAGCGCCTCGAGTGCGCTGTCGATAACGATGATTCCGGCCGGCAAGATGTCGGCGCGCTGCGGTTTCATACCGGCGACACGACGGCGTGCGTCATAGTCGATCGCGCAGAGACGTTCGAGCGTACGCCGCAAATCGTCCCGGGTCAGCACATGCTGATTGAAAGGCGTCAATTTTCCGCGCACGACGGCAGCCGCCGTGGTAGCTGAACCGCCGACCACCGCGAGTTTTGCGATCGGCGGGAAATCATGGATTGTCGATAACGCCGCACGCGCACGTTCGCGCGCGCTGTTGATCGTTTCGGGTTTCACCGCGCCCTCGTGGCCCGCGAGTTCGGGAAGCTCTTCCGTGAGACGCACCGCACCGATTTCACAGGAGACGGATCGCTCGGCGTGCGTGCCGCTACCTATTGCGTATTCGGTGCTGCCTCCGCCCGTATCAATAACGCCCACGCATTCGCCGTCCGGCGTGCCGAGCGCCGTAACGGCTCCACGAAACGACGCCTGCGCCTCTTCCTCGCCCGAAAGCACGCGCAGCGGAACACCGGTGATTTCGCGCATGGCATCGGCAAACGCATCGCCGTTATCGGCACGCCGCAGTGCACTGGTCGCAATTGCAAAGAGTTTCACGTAGTGGCCGCGCACAGCGGCACAGTGCGCGCGCACGGCGTCGAGCGTTCGTCGCATCGGCTCGGGTGCAATGGTTCCTCGCTCGCGTAGACCTTCTCCTAAACGTGTACCGACCGAACGTGCCAGTTCGACGTGCGGAATCTGCGGCGCCATGTCGGCGAGCAGTATACGAGTCGAATTCGTGCCGATCGAAATGACGGCGTAATGTCTACTCACGCGACGAAGTCGCTACTCTTGCGTGTTTGGATTCAAAGAACGCCGCACGTTTTTTCTTCTTGAGAAAATGACGCTCAGCGGCGGGGACACCTTCGGCATCGCGGTCCCATTCTTCCGTGCTTTTCAAGTATTCCGCTATCTGCTCGTCGAGTGCTTCATCGTGTATCTGCGGCGCAATCGTGACCATTGGGCGCCGTTCGCTCGGATGCACCGTGAACAACAATCGCTTGCGACCGGTAAGGCCGCGTTCATATTCGAGGTGATGAGATTCCACGTCGCCGGCCGGAGCGCTCGCAAGCTCACCGGTTTCTAGACGAACAGTGGCACCGTACGCGTTGACATTGATGACGTAGCCATAGATGGGATCGTTCACGGAGCAGCGGTAGGCGCGGGCGACGGGGCCGGACTAACGAAAATGATTGCTTCATTAGGGCGCACGAGACGCAGACGATCGTGAATCTCTGGAATCGCGCCGTCGGGCGCTTCCAGGCGGCGTAATTCGCGCAACTGATGTTCACGCCGCGTGTGCAACGCGTCGATGTCGGCCTGCGAGGACGAAAGTTCGCGAGCAAGGGCGACATTTTGGTCGATCACTCGCGCGAATTGAATCGAAACCAGTGTGAAGACGAGAAGCGCAACGAGCGCCGCGGTCAGACGTCCGGCGACAGCTAACACCAGCGGAGCACGTTTGCGTTTTTTCACGTGCCCGACCCGATTGTCTCCCGGCGCTCCGTTTGCCATGCGCCTAGCCGTCGATACTTCGAATAGCGTGCCTCCTGCAGCGCCGCGGGTGATAGTCCCAACAGTCGCCGCAACGAAGATTCCACCGCGCCGAGCACCTTCGAGACCGTTGTGGCCGGCTCGCGGTGCGCACCACCGAGCGGCTCAGGTACGATTTCGTCGATGATGCCGAAGCGCTGCAAATCCTCGGAGGTAAGTTTCAACCGCGCTGCCGCCTCTTCCGCCTTCGCCGCGTCGCCCCAAAGAATCGCGGCGCAGCCCTCGGGCGAGGCAACGGAGTAGACGGAATGCTGCAGCATGATCACATGGTCGGCTATTCCGAGGGCAAGCGCGCCACCGGAGCCGCCTTCGCCGATGATCGTGGCAACGATCGGCACCCGCGCTTGGGTAAATTCGTAGAGACAACTCGCAATCGCTTCGGACTGCGCATGTTCTTCAGATGTAATCCCGGGGTCGGCGCCTTTCGTGTCGATGAATGTCACCACCGGCACGCCGAGACGCGACGCAGTATGCGCGAGCCGCTTGACCTTGCGATACCCTTCGGGCGTCACCATGCCAAAGTTGCGCTTCAAATTTTCCTTCGTGTCTCGCCCGCGCTGCTGTGCAAGAACCATCACCGGCCGTTCACGCAACATCGCGAATCCGCCGACGATCGCCGCATCGTCGCGCATGAACCGGTCACCGTGCAGCTCATCGAAACGATCGAATTGCGAAACGTAGTCGAGCGAGGTCGGCCGGCTGGGATGGCGCGCCATGTGCACCCGCTCCCAGGGCGTGAGCGAACCGAACACCTCACGCAGAATCTCTTCGTACTTTTGTTCGAGCGCGGCAATCTCATTCGACATGTCGACGGGCTGGCTCGCGTTGGCAGTGCGCAATTCTGCGATGCGGCGCTCGAGCTCGAGCAGCCCTTTCTCGCGTTCGACGATGAGGTTCACGCCTTCACCTTCACGCCCGGAGTAACGTACTCCAACAGGCGCACGAGCGTCGCTTTAAGTTCGTGACGGTCGACGACCATGTCGATGTGGCCCTTTTCGAGCAGAAACTCGGCCGTTTGGAACTGGTCGGGAAGTTTTTGACGAATCGTCTGCTCGATGACGCGGCGACCTGCAAAGCCGATCATCGCCTTAGGCTCGGCCACGATGACGTCCGATTCAAAGGCGAACGACGCGGAAACGCCACCCGTCGTCGGATCGGTCAAGACCGTCGCGAAGAAGTTTCCGTCGTCCATAAAGCGCGTAACGGCCGCAGTGGTCTTTGCCATCTGCATCAACGCGAACATGCCCTCTTCCATGCGTGCTCCGCCGGAAGCGGTAAAGATGATGCAGGGCAATTTTCGCCGCAGCGCTTCTTCTAAAAGCAGCGTGATGCGTTCGCCCACGACGGTTCCCATGGTGCCGCCCCGGAAGTGGAAATCCATCACTCCCAATGCGACGTCGAAACCACCGATCTGCCCCAACCCGCAGACGACGCCTTCGGACATCCCGCTTTTTTCTTTGTCTCCCGCAATCTTTACGGGATAGGTTTTCTTGTCGACCCAACCCAGTGGATCGCCGGGCTGCACTTCGGCGCCGATCTCCAAAAAGTCACCGTCGATCAACGAACTAATGCGATCGTACGCCGCCATGCGAAAATGATGGCCGCACTTCGTGCACACATAGAGGTTCGCCGCCAAGTCCCGACGGTAGAGCACCTCGGAGCACTTCGGGCATTTGCTCCACAGCGCCGCATCTCGCGCGTCGGCGTTCTTACTGCGGCGAATGCGCAACCACTCGGGTGCAGGCATAGCTCCTCAGCTCTTTCCCGGAAAAAGGCGCGCGCCGTACAGCTTCCGCAGCTGCTTGAGATAATTAAAGATCTCTTTTTGGTTCAGCTTTGACTCGCCGACGATGCGATCGGTGAAGACGTACGGGATCTCGAGCGCGCGACCGTAGTGCGCTTTCGCGACGACCTCCAAGCCGATCTTGAATCCGATCGGATCTAGATCAACGCCGTCGAGGGCCTCGCGCTTGACCAAAAAATAGCCGCTGGTGATGTCCTTGACGTTCGTCAGCGGACGCGCGAGCCAGCATGCCACCTTCGAGGTGACGATGCGCCTTGCGGGCCAGTTCGTGATGCCGCCGCCCTTCACGTACCGGCTGCCGATCGCGAGACCATACTGTCCCGACGCGAGCGCCTGGACCATGCGTGGCAGAATTTCGATATCGTGGCTGAAGTCGGCATCCATGGCACCGAGCGCCTTCGATTCGGGACGCGCGGATTTCCAACCGTCGATAACGCCGCTCGAGAGCCCCAGTTTTCCCGGGCGATGGAGGCAGCGCACAGGCAGCTCGGCAGAAAGGCGGTCGACGATCGCTCCCGTTCCGTCCGGAGAATTGTCATCCACGACGATGATCTCGCCGTCGAGGCCATTCTTCTTGAAAACCTCGTCCACGCTTCGGAGCAGCCGCTCAATGCCGCCGGCTTCATTATAGGTCGGAACCACGATTGAAAAGGGAAAACTGCTCATCTTCAATCGGCGGTAATACGACGAGGGGCGGTCCGTTTCCTCAAAAGGGACTTGGCTACACGAGGCCGGTCCTCAGCGCCCGAATGACCAGTTGCGTCCTGGCGTTGACTCTCAACTTGGCAAATATCTTCGAAACGTGATTTTTGACGGTCTTATCGGAGAGGAGTAACCTCTGCGCGATCTCTTTGTTGGACAATCCTTCGACGATGAGGCGAACGATCTGCAACTCGCGCGGCGACAGGTCGTTCACGTCACCACGCGTGCGCGTCGCGCGCTGACGCAACAGCGCGCCTGCAAGCCGGCCATCAGCGTGGAAACCATCGGTTGCGATCGTTCGAACGGAGCGTACCAGCTCCGCGGGCGACGTATCCTTGACCACATAACCATCGGCGCCGGCGCCAATCGCACGAAGCATAAGCTCGCTGCTGAAGTGTGAAGAGATGACGCAGATTCTCGTTTTAGGGTTTGCGGCGCGGCAATCGGCAATCATTGTCTCCAATGCACGCAAGTTGTCGTCGACGTCGACAACCGCGACATCGGCTGCAGCTTTCTTATATTCTTCTGCATCGAAACTTGGGGAATCGGCAACCGCGCACAGGTTACGATCCTGCGAAAGAACCGTGCAAATGGCTTTCGCAAGCAATGCCTGCGGCTCGATGACGTAAATACGAAAAACATCGAGCTCGGAAGCGGTAGTACTCATGTTCGTACTCCGAAAAAAGCGCGTACTCGTGATTCTCTCTAAGGTAGAGCAAACGATGAGCCTTGTGCACTACCCCAATGGGGGATATTGCGTTAGGACATAGCGCTCATATGTCATTTGGCTAAGCCAAAGGCACCGCAGGATGAGCACGGGTCCTAGGTATTTCTTCTCTGTGCGCCTTTCAAGCGGCGAGAGTACTCTCATACTGCGCGGGAGAGGAAAGGTATCCACTCGATGCCATTAGCGTATAAAAAGGCAGTTTCAGCCGCTATTGTAGCGGTGTTTCTCGGCATGACCGCCGGAACCACGAGCAATGCGGCACCAGACCCGGCTCCAAGTCCAAACGCCGCGACAATAGCGGGGAATGCCTTTGAAACCGTTCCGGGGTCTCTTCACATCAATCAAGCCGCGGGCGATGCAAACGCACAAGCAAACATCGCCAGCATTGAGACGGGAAGAGGGACGCTTCCGGCACGGCTTACGCAACAGGTACAAGCACCGAACGCGGGCGGCGGAGCCGCTTCCGTTCGCGAGGATGCTTTTTCCGACATCTCCGGATTAGTGCAGCTCAATCAGACTGCCGGCTCCGGCAACGCGCAAGGAAACGTTGCAATCGTGCGGATCGGCGTATCTGCCGCGGCGTTGACCGACGATGCACTTGCAGGCGCAATGCCTGCGCAAACCGTGACAAACAACGGCGCACCGAATCCCAACCGTGTTACCAACACGGTTGGAAACGACGCGTCGACGTTCCACGGCAAGGGCGTCGTTCAAGTCAATCAAACGGCTGGTACCGGAAACGCAACGGCCAATGGATTCTTACTTCAACTACAGCAAGGCGTTCCACACTAACACGGTGCGCCTTATGAAAAGGAGCCTTGACGTGCTTAAACTCAGCAAGATCGTGGCGATTTCTTCCGCGTTGGCATTCGTTGTAACGATGAGTGCCGCGGCGATCGCTGCTCCGACGCCTGTCGATCAGACGGTCGGACAACTCAACATCCTCAGCGGTAACGGCGGCGGCGGCCTTGAGTATGCAGATGCTCAAGACAACGCGTTCCAATATGCCAGCGGCAACATTGGCGCGAACATCGCAGCCGGCAACAGCAACCAGCAAGCGAACAGCTCGTTCATTGATGGTCCGTCGGCGCCGACGTATAGCTATCACGGAAACTTCACGCAAGCGACCCTCGGCGCAGCGTCGGTTTTTTCGGGACTCAACTATGCGGCCGCCAAAGACAACGCGTTCCAACATGCTTCGGGTAACGTTGGCGCAAACATCGCCGGCGGCGACCAGAACATGCAAAATAACGCGCTTGCCGTTCTTGAGAACGCAGCCGATGTGCATTCCAACACGACGCAAGCAAACGCATTCACCGTTTCGTTCGCGTCCGGACTGAACACCGGATACATCGAAGATAACGCGTTCCAATATGCTTCAGGCAACATCGGAGCCAACGTTGCCTCGGGTTCGATGAACCAGCAATCGAACAGCGCCGTCGTTGAGAAACTCTCATCGACGCAAGACAGCGATCTGAACACCGTCGATACGACGATCGGTCAGATCTCGGCCGTTAGCCTGAACATCCTCTCCGGCGGCAATGAAGCAGAAGTTCGCGACAACGCGTTCCAGCACGCGAGTGGCAACATCGGTGCCAACCTGGCCTCCGGCATCGGCAACCAGCAAGCAAACGTCCTGGTCGTGGAGCCGTAGGACTCACGACACAGCGCGTGAGGAGCGGTACGCCGCTCCTCACGCCCTCTTTCTTCATTTCATTGAAAGCAATCTCTGTGCGACTTCGACTTCTTGCAACGTTTTTGACCCTCATGGCAGGATTGAGCGCTCCCGCAACCGCTCAGCAGTCCATGTTCATTCCGGGCGCGGGCTCGGTGCATGTAAACGTTGCAAGCATGTCAGAGGAACGCTTTGCAAACATCGTTCGCCAATCGACGGACTATAGCTGTGGCGCCGCCGCGGTCGCAACGATTCTCCGGTACGCCTACGATGTGCCCGCAACCGAAGACGACACGATCCGCGGGATGCTCCACGTCAGTGATATGAACGTTGTCAGGCAGCGCGGTTTCTCGTTGCTCGACATCAAGCACTATGTGACGTCGATCGGCTATATCGGTAGCGGATACAAGCTGACGATGGACGCGCTCTACGAGATCCGCGTTCCGTCCATCATTCTCTTGAATATCGACGGATACGATCATTTCGTCGTCCTGAAGCGCGCGCAGCCCGATTACGTGTACGTCGCAGACCCGATGCTGGGAAACCGCCGCATCGAAACGCCGAAGTTCGCATCAACGTGGAACGGTATCATTTTCGTGATCGCTGCCACCTCGTACAACGCGAAGACGTCACTCCTCGCACTCGATGAGCCGCTTCCGTTGGATGTGATGTCCAACAGCATTCCGTCCGCATCGCTTGCGCTCGACAACGCGCAACTGATGCTGATCTACATTCCTGCGATGACTCGCATTTAGGTCGGAGGGTACGTATTTATGTTACGCAGTCTGAGCACTCTATCGATGGCACTCGTTACGACCGCAGCAACCGCGGGCATAGCGCAGGCGCAGAAACGCCGTTCGCCATGCCGGTGGCTGCAACGACGGTCTCCGACGACGCGCTTGCCATGATTCGTGGGAAATACGTTCCTCCGGGTCAGTCACACGTCACTGCCGTTGCGCTAACGGCACCGTCGAGTCAACTCGGATCACCGGCTCAATCGTTTGCAGCGTCGACGAACACTGCTTCGCCGCTCGCCAACGTCGCGAGCGCCGGCACAGTCTACTATTTCGGCATCGAGATGCAGACGAGCTGGAACGTGACGAACGGGACGCAAACAGTCGGTGACACGGTCGGCATGTCGATCGGCATCAACGCGGGCTCGCACAGCGCAACCGTCAAAACGTGGAGTACCGCACTGAACGGCGGAGTTCCGGGGCCGACGACGGCTACCGATGGCGTTCAGGGCGCACCGGCTCTCGCGAATTTTTCGAGCGGTGTTGGACAGAGCGTTCAAGTTGCCGGCAACGGCAATATCGCACAGAATCAAGCCTCCGTTTCGTACGGAAACGCGGGCTTGACGCTAACGCCTGTTGCCCTCGTGAACACGTGCGGCACGCAGTGCACGACCACGTCGTCGGGTGACGTGTTCGGTGTCGCTATCACGACGCCGCGGGGGACCGTATCACAATCGATCGGATCCGGCCTCGTCAACCAAAGCGTCCAAGCCTGGAGCGACGCAAACCAAATCACTAATCAGCTCGGGATTCAAATCCAGGGACAGCCCTCCGCGAGCGGCCTGAGTCCAGGCAAACTCGCGACCATCCTGACTGCGCTACAAGGTCTTCCGTGAAGGGGAACACCATGCGAAACACATTCAGAGTTACGGCACTTCTCTTGGTAGCTGCGCTTATCGTGCCTCCGCCGGCACGCGCTGCCGAAACACTGCAGCAACAAGTGCAACAACTGCAACAGCAGATGCAGCAGCTTCTCAAAGAGCGCGATCAGGATCGCGACCGGATTGAAAAACTCGAGCATACCACGAAAGCGGCGCCGCATACGAAGCATGTTTCCGCCTCGTCGAGCAGCGCGCGCTATACGTACAACGCACCAACGATGAACGGATACAGCTACTCCGGAACCACGCACTATGTGCCGGCTCCGCAACCGTACGCTGCACCGGCACCGCAAACGGGCCAGTACAACGGCGCTACGTCGACGACCGCAGAGTCAATCGCTCCGCCCGCTTCGACTGGCGGCGACGGAACGTATGGCACTCCCGCGCCAACGGCGGGAGCTGTGAAATCGGTCTACCAACAGGAAAACGCCGTCTTCAATCGCGGCTTCACCGTCACGCCGGGTGCGACATACACCTACGGCGACAACCGGTTCTTTACGCTCAATGGCTTCATGGCCTTAGGAGCGATTTTCCTGGGGAACATCGACGTCAGCCGTCAGCAGAGCACGATCTACGAGCCAAACGTCAACGTGGCGTACGGCGTTTCGAAGCGCCTCCAGTTCGACGTTACGGTTCCGTTCGTGTATCGCAGCTCCGTGTACAGTTCACAGGGCGCACAGACATCGAGCGCCACGGTGAGCGATCACTTCACGAACTCGGGCGGGCTCGGCGACATCACTGCCGGATTCTACTATCAACTGAAATCGCGGACGCTGGGCGCGCCGGCCACGATTCTCAACGCGCATCTGACGGTTCCCACCGGCATCAGCCCGTTTGGCATCAAAGTCTATCAGGGAGACTCCGGTAACGACAACATTTCGTTCGTAAACACGTTGCCGACGGGTCAGGGGGCCTACGGATTGCAAGTTGGCGCCACGATGATCAAGACGCTTGATCCGGCCGTTGTATTCGGCGGCGTAAGCTACAACTACAACTTCATGAGGCACTATGCCGACCTCAGCCCGTACGCCGATCAAGTGTTACCGGGCACGGTTCAACCGGGCGGCGCGCTGAGCTTCACGATCGGGACGGCGTTCTCGCTGAACGACAAGATGAGCACATCGTTCTCCTTCCAGGACTCCGTTGTAAGCGCACTTCGTGAAAAGGCTGATGGCCCGCGCAACGATTGGACGAATGTCGTGGGGAGCACGCTCAACGCAGCGGTCTTTAACATCGGTGCAACCTACGCGGTGAACAAAAACCTCTCATATCAAACCGTTCTGGCCATCGGCGTAACGCAGGACGCTCCGAATTTCCAACTCTCCATCCGCATTCCACATTATTTCTAGGGATCAAAGGGTGAACACCATGAGAATCGCATTTTTGCGCTCTTCACTCATCGCTGCGCTGCTCGGGGTAACCGTTCTTTCAGCCCCGGCGCTCGCGCAAACCACCACGGCAGCCGCGCCCAGTAAACGCGGCTGCATCGGCGCCACTGTTAAGTACGGAAGACCCTTCGGTAACAAAACGTGCCATGGAATGGATGGAACGGGTTCAAGCGGGCGACATCGACCGCTCGCAACTCAATACGACGATCAACTCAAAATTTACACCGGACGCCGTAAGCTCGATGAAACAGCGGCTGGCGCCGCTCGGCAAACCGTACGGCATCGCGTTCGGCGGAGCTGAAGAGCGTCAACGGAACGATGGTCTATCGTTACGTCGTCGCTTTCGGCGTCGGATCGATCGAAGAGTACATCTCTCTCGATAAGACCGGCAAAATCGCTGGTCTGGTTTTCTCGAAATAGCAAGCTTCGTTAGGACGTAAGGTACGAAAGAACCGAGACGACGTATAGCGCCGCCGTTTCGGTCCGCAGTATCTGCGTTCCTAACGAAATGATGGTCGCCGAGGCGCGCTCCGCACGTAGCGACTCGTCGTGGGAAAACCCACCCTCCGGACCCACAATGACGAGAATGCTCTGCGCATCCTTCACGAGTGCAGGAAGCATATCGCGAAGCGGGCGCTGCTCGGCGACCTCCCATGGAAATAACGCTACGTCGTATTCGCGAATGCGATTGAGAACGTGCGAATAGTTCACCGGCTCGTCGATGCGTGCAACGTTTGTGCGTCCGCTCTGCTGCGCCGCACTTTGCGCGATACGCCGCCAGCGCTCCACTTTTGCCGTTCCGACGTCGCGTACCGCGCACCGTTCGCTTTCGAAGGGCAGAATCGCATCGACGCCGAGTTCGCTGAGTTTCTCGACGACGAAGTCCATTTTTTGGCCCTTCGGCAATGCTTGCGCCACATCGACGCGAATCGCGTTGCCGCGCACGGGTTCACGTGGATTCTGTAGCGTCGCTATAACGGTTTGACCGTCAACAGACAGCGAAGCATCGTAAAGTGATCCCGTCGAATCGATGACTTCGATCGTGTCGCCGCTCTTCAATCGCAGCACGCGCACGATCTTGTGTGCGTCGTCCCCGCCGATGCTCACCGCGTCGCCGTTGCCGTGCGCGCCCTCGATGAAAAAGCGTCGAGCGGGCACTACTCCGGGCGAAATGCCTCTTTGACGCGATCCAAGAAGCTCTTCTCTTCGATAGAGTCACCGCCCGATCGCGCGAATTCTTCCAAGAGTTCGCGCTGGCGCTTGGTCAATTTGGTCGGCACCGCGACGTGGATCGTCACGTGATGATCGCCGCGTTGCGTACCGCGCACGCTCGGCATGCCACGGCCACGTAGCCGCAACGTCGTTCCGTTTTGCGTCCCGGGTGGAATCGTGAGCGGAACGTCGCCCTCGAGCGACGGCACGTTCAACGTTGCGCCGAGCGCCGCTTGCGTAAAACCGATCGGCATGTCGATGAACGTCTCGAGTCCATCGCGCTTGAACAGCGGATGCGGCGCAACGCTCAGATACACGTAGAGATCGCCGGCGGTCCCGCCGCGAATGCCGGCTTCGCCGTTGTTCGCAATGCGGATGCGCGATCCGTCGTCGACGCCGGGCGGAACTTTGACGGTCAGCTTTCGCTCGACTTCGCGCCGTCCGCGCCCGTGGCACGATGCGCACGGCTGCGCGATAACATGCCCCTCACCGTTGCATTGCGAGCACGTCGTTTGCGTTACGAATTGCCCAAGCGGCGTCTGCCGTACGCTGCGCATGACGCCCGAGCCCGCGCATCTTTCGCACGGTACGATCAACGAGCCAGGCTGGGCCCCGGCACCCTTACACGTTTCGCACTGCGCAAGATGCGAGAACTGAATCTCTTTGGTGGTTCCCGAAAACGCGTCGTCGAGTGTAATCTCGAGATCGTAGCGAAGATCCGATCCGCGCTGCGGACCGTTGCGTCGCGGCTGCGATGTGCGCATCTCGCCGAAGAACATGTCGAAGATGTCGCCGAAGCCCGCCGGACCGAATCCGTTGAACCCGAAGTCGCGCGCCGCCGTTCGCTCCGCTTACCGATCCGAATCGATCGTATTGTGCGCGCTTTTGTGGATCGGACAACACTTCATAGGCTTCGTTGATGTCCTTGAAGCGGTGCTCGGCATCGGCCTTGTCGGAGGCGACATCGGGATGGTGCTTGCGTGCAAGCGTCCGATACGCGCGTTTGATATCGTCCGGGGACGCATCACGGGCGACACCCAGTACATCGTAATAATCCTTGGTGGGCATGAACTACGTATCAGAGCTTTCGTTATTTGATTTCGACGTCGGAAAGGCGTTCCGAGAGTGTTTCGGCCGTTCCGGACGCGAGCGCGAGTAACCTTGCATACGGCATACGTCGTGGACCGAGAATCGACAGCATGCCGATGGCATGTTCCCCAAAGCGGTAGGGAACGGTGACGACCGAAAGCTCGGCAAGGTCGTCGACACCGAGCTCTTGGCCAATCTTTACACTAGCCGTCTCGATGTTCATCGCGTCGGCCACCACGTCGTATAGCGTCTTCTGCTCTTCCACAATTCGCAGAATCGAGCGCACTTTGCGCAAGTCGTGAAACTCCGGCTGATCGAGCAAGTTCTGCGCGCCGGCGGCGGCCACGGCGGGCGCTTCGTTAGAACGCGCGCTGCGCAGCGACGCGAGGACCGCTTCCCGTAACTCGTCGTGCAGTCCCAGTTCGGCGACCGCGCCGGCGACGTCGGCTTCGCGGATGTCACGCAACGGCTGGTTCGATAAACGGCTGTTTAACGCGTTGGAAAGGCGCGTGAGCGAATCCGGATCGACGTCGTGCTGCAACTTCGAACAACGTTTGCGCTGCGACACCGAGCGACGTTACAACGATAGCAACGCCGGTTCGCGCAGAGAGCCAAATCATTTGGATGTGCTTGAACGTCTGCGTGTCGGTTTGCGGTTTGGTAACGAACGCGAGATTGTTGGAGAGCCGGCCGAGCAGGCGTGTCGCTTGCTCGATGATCTCGTCGAGTTCGCGACTCACGTCGCGCAGTTCTTCGCGAATACGACGGCGATCCTCAGAGCCCATATGCTCCGGTGGCATCAATTGATCGACGTACGTCCGATAGCCCGCATCCGAGGGAATGCGCCCCGCTGACGTATGCGGCTGCACAAGATATCCGCCCGCCTCGAGCTCGGCCATCTCGTTTCGAACCGTCGCCGAACTAACGCCTAAGTTATACTTTTGCGTTAGCGTGTTCGAGCCGACCGGTTCCGCGGTCGCGATGTACTCATAGACGACCGTGGCCAAAATGTAGGCTTTGCGTTTATCGAGGCTGCCTTCGCCCTTCATAGCCTCCTATCTTAGCACTCCAGACGGAGGACTGCCAATGGTTTCCTGCAGCGCACCGCTCAGCTCCTCCCAGCTCGTCTCGCCGACCGAAACGTAGCTTACGTTGCCCTCGGGATCAACGAGAACGGTGACCGGAATAGGCGGCACCGAGTACTTGGTGGAGAGCGACGCATTGATATCTTGGATCAGGGGCAACTCGATATTCCACAACCGCAAGTAGCTCGCAGCGACGTCTTCGGGCTCCGACGAGATCGTGACGACGATCAGACGCGCACCATAGAGTTGACGCGCCTTCACGAAATACTTCAGTTCGTCGGTACACGGATGGCACCACGACGCCCAGAAGTTGATCAGCACAGCAGTGCCGCGCAGCGACGAGAGCGGCTTCGTCGTCTTGCCGATCGGAACGTCGAAATCAGGCGGCGGTGCGTGATAGTGAACCGTCTTCAATCCGGTTGATGGGTTTGAAGTCGCCGTCAATGTCGCAAGGAGAAGCGCCGCGAGCATTGCGACGTTTTCGGCAGGCCTCATCGCGCATCCCCGGTAATCGATTCGCATGAGCACGCAAGCGATCGAAGCACTGTTCGAAGAGAGCCGGCGTTTTCCACCGGCGCCCGAGTTCGCGGCGCAAGCCAACGCGCAGCCCGGCATCTATGAAGAGGCCGAGCGCGACTATCGCGCGTTTTGGGCAGAGTGGGCGCGGAAACTCGAGTGGATGCGGCCGTTTACGCAAACGCTCGAGTGGAACGAGCCGTTTGCCCGCTGGTTCCACGACGGCCAACTGAACGCGTCGGTGAACTGTCTCGATCGTCACGTGCGCGCCGGACGCGGCGACCGTGTTGCCTACTATTATGAAGGTGAACCCGGCGATCGCTGGACGATCACCTATGCGCAACTGCTCGACGACGTCTGTCGTTTCGCGAACGGCCTTCGCAGCCTGGGAATTAAGAAAGGCGATCGCGTCGCAATTTACATGCCGATGATTCCTGAACTGCCGGTCGCCATGCTTGCGTGCGCGCGCATCGGCGCGGCGCATTCCGTTATTTTCGGTGGGTTTTCCCCGGATTCGATCATCGATCGCGTCAACGACGCCGAATGCGTCGCGCTCATCACGGCCGATTTCGGCTGGCGCCGCGGAAACAAGGTCGCATTGAAACGTAATTGCGACATCGCGATGGAAAAAACGCCGTCGATCAAACATTGCATCGTCGCCAAGCGCGTTGGCGATCCCGTGTTCATGCACGAACGGCGCGATCTCTGGTGGGATGAACTCGTCGCCACTCAACCCTCGACGTGCGAACCGGAAGTCATGGATGCCGAAGATTTGCTCTTTCTTCTATACACGAGCGGGACCACCGCGAAGCCAAAAGGCATCAAGCACACCACCGGCGGGTACTTGACGCACGTTTCGGCGACCCACGATCTCGTTTTCGATCTGAAACCCGATACCGACATCTACTGGTGCGCGGCCGACATCGGCTGGGTGACCGGACATTCGTATATCGTCTATGGGCCGCTTGCAAACGGCGCAACGAGCGTTATCTACGAAGGCACACCGGACTATCCCGATAAGGACCGCTTATGGGAAATCGTCGAGCGCTACAACGTAACGATTCTCTACACGGCGCCGACGGCAATTCGCACGTTCATGAAATGGGGAACGCAGTATCCCGCCTCGCACGATCTCTCATCGCTGCGTCTTTTGGGAAGTGTCGGTGAGCCGATCAATCCGGAAGCATGGATGTGGTATCGCGAGTGGATCGGCGGCAATCGCACTCCCGTCGTAGACACGTGGTGGCAAACGGAAACGGGCGGAATTATGATCTCGCCGCTGCCCGGAATTACGACACTGCTCCCAGGTTCGGCAACGCAACCGCTGCCTGGAATCGGCGCCGACATCGTGAACGATAATGGCGAAAGTGTGCCGCTTGGGGGCGGTGGATTTATTGTGCTGACGCGTCCGTGGCCCGGCATGCTACGCGGCATTTGGGGTGACGACGAGCGCTACGTTCAAACCTATTGGTCGAAGTTCAATGGGAAGTATCTCGCCGGCGATGGATGCCGTCGCGACAAAGCGGGAAATTTCTGGTTTATGGGTCGCATCGACGACGTGATGAACGTGAGCGGGCATCGCATCTCGACGACGGAAGTGGAAAGCGCGCTCGTCGATCATCCCAAAGTTGCCGAGGCAGCGGTGTGCGGCAAGCTCGACGACATGACGGGACAAGCCATTTATGCCTTCGTGTCGCTCAAAGGCGCCGAAACTGGATCACCGGAGTTCGCTGATGAGTTACGGGATCATGTTGCGGAGAAGCTGGGCAAGTTCACGCGTCCGAAATACATTACGTTCACGCAAGAACTTCCGAAGACGCGCAGTGGAAAGATCATGCGGCGGCTCTTGCGCGACATCGCCGAAGGCCGGACGTTAGGTGATACAACGACCCTCGCGGATTCCAGTATCGTTCACGAATTGCAAGAACGCGCGAAGGCCGAAGTCACGCAGGAAGAATAGCTTAGGGCGTCGCGGTTGGCTTCGGCGAGGCCATCATGTGCTCGCTCTTCATCGAGTTCGATTTCATCTGATTGCTCTTCATGGAATTGGACTTCATGTGCCCGCTCTTCATCGAGTTCGACTTCATGTGCCTGCTCTTCATCGAGCTGTGCATCGCGTTTGGCGTGGGCGTGGCCGCCATGTCATCGGCGAGGGCCGCTCCGCCGCTGAGCGCGACCATAGCTAGGGCCATACATAGGTGAGAAAGACGCATAGGGGTTCTAGACCTCCAAAAAGACGTGGTTATGCCCAGAGTACGCTGCGACGATGAAGCCGGATGACTAGAGCGGGGCGGAGATCGGATTCACCTTGCCGCTGAGGACGTCGCGAACGGCAATCGGCGGATAGCCGACATTCTGGTTTAGCGAGTCTTCCCACGCGAGGGCGATTGCGTCGCGGAGCATCGTTGCGCCGCGCGCAAGTTGTGCGTCCGTAAAGGCGATCGCATCCTTCGAGCCGGAATCAAATGCGCCGGTGTTATACAATCGGTACAATGGAACGACCTGTGCCGCGGTTCCACCCAAGTAGTCCGAGACTATCGCCGCGATCTGTTCCTGCGAAAGCTGCGCGGCGGAATTCGATGGTCGATAGGCTGTAATCGTCTGTTGCACCGCTGAGGCATTTGCGTACCGGTCGACGAAGTCGCTTTCGAAGAACGCATGAATATGTTTGGTGGTGAAATGGCCGGGATTGGGATAATTGCCCCAGCCGTTGTAGTGGATCGTGAGGTGCGAGCGGCTGGGATCCATCGGCGACGAAGTGTCCCCAATCACCGATATCACGCAGAGTCAATGATTCGCGAAGTGTGCGGTCGGCTGTAAACGCCGCACGCGTCTGCGCGGTTTGCGCGTGCGTTGCCATGTAGTCGTCGACTCGCCAGTACGCGAAGTCTTTGCGAACGCGCTCGAACCCGTCCATGATCTGATACGGCAAGAATCCCACCGTATACGGTGACGTTCCGGCCTTTGCAAGCGCCTGCGTATACGCGGCCATGTCTTTCGGCAGTGCATGCAAATGGATGCCCCCGGCCACCGTTCCGTCGTCGTTGACGTCTAAGAAATGTCCGTCATCGTTGTCGCTGTCCCACGAGTCGCCACTGCCTTTAATGCGGTCTTCTTCGGGGCCGAGAGCCGCAATTTCGTCGATCGCGCTCGGCGACTTCAAAAACGCGGGCACCGAGTCGGGCAACGCTTCGGCGGCGGCGCGGTTGATCAACGTATGTCCCGTGCTCCCCCAGGCCAACGCGTTCAACGGCATGGCCAGTGCGAGAACGAGCGCAGTCGTAAGCAATCGAAACGTCAAGCAAAAAACTCCGTCAGTTCGTCGAGATGGGTGATGCGTGATGCCGGCGGCAGCGCCGAAAGAATCGTCGCGCCGTAGCGGGTCGTCGCCGCGCGCCCATCCAGGAGCGCGACAACGCCTTTGTCGTTGGTGCTGCGGATCAGGCGCCCAAATCCCTGTTTCAACCGCACGATCGCTGCCGGAATCATGTAGTTTTCGAATCCGTCTTGCCCGCGCGCTTCGAGTGCGCGGATGCGAGCTGCGACCAGCGGATCGGCGGGAGACGGAAACGGAAGCCGATCGATGATGACGCACGATAAGGCGTCGCCGGCGACGTCGATGCCTTCCCAAAACGTTCCGGTGGCAAAGAGCACGGCATTGCGGGTTGTGCGAAACCAATGCAGCAGATGCGCGCGCGGCATCTCGCCCTGCAGTTTGATCGGGAATGGAACGCGCTCGCGGACCAGCGCGTACACCTCGCGCAATCTCGCATAGGACGTGAAAAGCACAAACGCTCGTCCGCGGCTGCGATCGAGACACTCTTCGACGATCGGCGCGGCGCGACGCGGAAAAGTCGATGGATTTCGGATTGAGTTGTGCCGGCGCAATATAGAGCCGCGCTTGTTTCTGATAGTCGAAGGGCGAGGGCGCGATCAACTCTTGCGCATCGCGAATGCCGAGCGATCGTTTCAAGAAGTCGAAACTGCTTCCGTTCTCTCCGTCGCGTGCAGCAGACCGAGATCGTCGCGCTCGTGAGAATGACGCTTTGCGTTTGGGTGAAGAGCGTCGCGCGCAAGAATTCTGCGACGTCGTACGGCGCGCAATTTACTTCGTATCGTCCATCGCCGTCACCGCGTTCCACCCACGCAATCGCTTCATCGGCGGGCGCTTGCGCGCGATCGATCGCCGCCTCGTGCGCAAGCACCGCGCGCATCGCGAGGTCGCGGCGCCGTTCGGCTTCGGCATCGTTGTCAGGCCGCTTCTTCAACGCGGAATGCCAATTCGCAAAGAGCCAGTTTTCGAGCTTATAGAGCGTGCCACGCAGATCTTCCAGAGCTGGTCCGGCGTCCTCATTTGCCGCTAGCGGATACCGGTCGCCAGGAACGCTTGCGAGGGTCGACTCCAAGCCGCGTACGCCACCTTCGATTTCACCGTCGAAGTGCGGCGGAACATTGTACGTACGATGCAGTTTGCGCATCATGCGCGCGAGCGTCGAGCGCGAAAGCGTTGCCGTCAGCGCATCGGTCGCCCACCGTTCAGCTTGATGCGCTTCATCCAGAATCGCGACATCGTAGGGCGGCAGCAGTCCACCGCCCATGGCGAGATCGAGAAAAAACAGCGCGTGATTGACGACGACGATGTCGGCAAATTTTGCTTCGTCGCGTTTCTTGAAAAAGAAACAGTCGCGAAAGTGTTCGCAGAATTCGCCCACGCAGTCGTCCGCATCGGCGTCAAGCTGTTCCCATTCGTCGCTGCTCGGAAGAAACGGCAGTTCGGCGCGATCGCCGGTCTGCGTGCGCACGCCCCAATCCCAGATCTGCTGCATGGAACGCGATGACGCCACAAGGCGGTCGGCGCGCATCCGCTCGAATTTTTGCTTGCAGAGATAGTGACTGCGGCCTTTGAGTAACGTAACCCGCAGCGGAATACCGAGCGCGCGTTCGACGAGCGGCAGATCTTTGCGTACCAATTGTTCCTGGAGCGCGATCGTGCCGGTGGAAAGCACGATTTTCTTGCCGCTTCGCACGGCCGGCACGAGATAGGCGAGTGATTTTCCGACGCCGGTACCCGCTTCGACGATCGTGTGCATCCCTTCGAGGATCCCGCGCTCGACGAGCTGCGCCATCTGCACCTGGCCCGGTCGCGCTTCGAAGCCGGGCAGCGCGCGCGCTATCGGTCCCTCGGGACCGAATACGTCTTCGATGGTCGTGGAATTCATTGTTGCAGATGCGAAGGCGGCGCCTGATATTCGGTTTCGTACGCGTCGCCGGTCGATGCATCGGTGACCACCGGCGCAACGCGTCGCGGTGCAAAATAAATCGCATACGTCACGATGAACCCCGCGATCAAGCCGGCGACGTGCGCGGATTTCGAGATCGACGAAATCGTAAACGTCATGATCAAGTTGATCGCGAGAATGCCGATGTTGTCGCGAACGAGCTGCATTCCGGGCGGTCCCAGTTTGAATCCGATCGCAAATAGGGCGCCGAAGAGACCGAAGATCGCGCCGCTGGCGCCGACGGTCGATGCAAACGGCGCGCTAAAATAGATGACGCCCAAGCCGGACGCCACGAGCGACAGCATGTAAATGACGAACATGCGGAACGAGCCGGCAATCGTCTCGATGAACCGCCCGAGGATCCAGAGCGAAAACATGTTGACGGCAATATGCACCAAACCGGCATGGAGAAACGCACTTGTGAAAATGCGCCACCACTCGTGTCCGACCAAGACGGATTGCGGCCACAGTGACCCGGCTTGGAGAACGGCTTCGATGTTGCCGCCGCCGAATGCGCCGAGCATTCCGGGCCCCGCGACGCGCAGTTCCCAGAGAAACGCCGCGACGTTGCAGAGGATCAAAATCCGCGTGATCACGGCGCGCTCACCATCACCATGCCGGCAAGTTCAAGCGAAATCGGGTGACGCGCGCCATCGACCTCGATCGTCACGGGGCCTCCGAGCGGCGCTTTTTGCTTCGACGGTAAGGCGCGCACCGGGTCGCAATCCGATGTCGGCGAGATAGCGCAATATCTCGGGCAGTTCTTCCGTGACGCTCGAAACGGTCACGCGACTGCCTTCAGGGATTTGTGCCAGCGGCTCACCGTCGACGACCGGTTCACTCAAATCGCTCGGTGGAATCGGTTGTCCATGCGGGCAGGTCGTCGGTTCGCGAAGTAGCGCGACGAGCCGCTCCTCGACACGATCGGAGATCGCATGTTCTAGCATGCACGCTTCCGCATGCACTTGATCCCACGGCATCCCCAGCACATCGGTCAACAGGCGTTCCGCCAGCCGGTGCCGGCGCAATACGCGGACGGCTATCGCTAAACCCGCGCGCGTAAGCTTCACTTCGCCGCGGGCAACTTGTTGCACGAATCCGTCTTTCGCGAGCTTCTTCAGCATGCCGGAGACCGACGCGGGTGCGACGCCGAGCGACGACGCAAGGCCCGAGGTCGTAACGCCTGGACCTTCGCGTTCCAAACGATAGACCGCCTCGAGATACTCTTCGATCGATTCGGCGAAGTGGCTATGCCCGGACATTGCCTGCTTCGTTCGCGTTGGACGCAAGCAGTTCCGCGCTGACGCGTGCCCGCAGCGCTTGCCTTGGGCCGTGGTCCAAGAACGAAGCGTCTACGGCGTTGAGGATGAAGCGCTCCAGCGCATCGAAGCCGCAGTGCTGCGCAACATAGAGGTATTCATCGGTTATCGTCGTTCCGAAGAGCGCCGGATCGTCGGCGTCGATCGTCACGATGACGCCACGCTCATCGAGTTCGTGCAGCGGATGCCGATGCTCGCGCCGAGCCGCGCCGGTGAGAAAGTTGGACGTCGGACAGATTTCGACGGGAATCTTTCGATCGCGAAGCAGCTCGACGACCGCCGCATCTTCGAGCGCGCGAACCCCGTGACCAATGCGTTGCGCGCTGCAAGACGTCAACGGCGGCCTAACGCTTTGCGCGCCGTCCGCCTCACCGGCGTGGGCGACGCAATGCAATCCTTGCGAACGTGCAAACGCAAAAACTTCGGCAAACAACTCGGCCGGAAAACGGACCTCGTCGCCGCCAAGTCCGATGCCGATCACGCCGTGGTCGTCCATTTGCGCGGCGAGTCTGCGCCGTTCGCATGGCCGAGTCCGCACCGAAGTTCCGCGTGACGTCGACGATCAAGCGAAACGCATCGCCCTCGGCGTTCAATTCCGTCGAAATCGCCGCGATCGTTTCACGCACGTCGAGACCGGGATGGAAATACGTCCACACCGACGGCGAGATGAACAATTCACCGTAGACGACGCCTTGCGCGCGCGCGTCCGCGGCAAACTCGCGCGCAAGGCGCGCATAGTCGCCGGGCGTCGAGAGCGCCCGGCTCACCGCCGCGAAGATCAACAGAAACTCTTGAAAATCGGCGAAACGATAGACCGACTCCGCGTCCCGCGGGCCCGCGACTTCGGCGCCCGGCCGGTACCGCGTGGAGATACCGTCGCGCTCCGTCAGTTCGAGAAACGTCTCAGGCCGGAGCGCCCCTTCCAAGTGACAATGCAGGTGGATTTTGGGTAAACGCTCGACGCGGCGACGCAACTGATCCATCCGAGAGTGTGTTCGGAAGGAAAGGCGCTAAGCCCGCCGTACTTACGTCACTTCCGCCGCGGGGTGGAGCAGTCCGGTAGCTCGTCGGGCTCATAACCCGAAGGTCGCAGGTTCAAATCCTGTCCCCGCAACCAGTACAGGTCCAACAACGGAAACGTTGTTGGACCTGCTTCTTTTTCAGGCGTAGTTGTTGGCCCAACCTTACCGAGTTGTTGGACCAGTCAGAGCTGGTTGTTGGACCAACCCAGGCGTCAATCAAGTAGTAGGGAAGTTCGCAGAGACGTCGTACGAGAGCTGGCCCCATCGTAAACAACGTTCGAACCGCCACATTGTCGTTTCAGCTCGATCGCAACGAACTTCCACCAGACCACTTGATGCCCATCAGAGAAGACATGGGGGTCTTTTGGTGCGGCGTGGTGCGAGGTCGTAACGAGTGACGGTGTCAATCATGATTCGCCAGAGGACGACCGCAGCTTCGCAAAATTTTGCGACACACGAGGAGGTTCGCGAGTCAGTTCAGTGGCGGGCATTGTTCAAATCGCATCATGAGGCGAGACGGAATTGCGAAGTGACAACGCGTCGTTTCATGGACTTCCTGGTCAAGTGCTTTCGCGAATGGTACGTTGCGGATCACGGCGGCAGCCTTAAGCTGCCGATTGAGTTGGGAGATCTTACTGTTGCGTACGAAACGACGCGAATGGTTGGATTGCACCCGGATCTAAGGCGCTACTCAGTCGACCTCTACTTGCAGAGTTTTCTAAAGCCAACTAGGAGGAGCGAGTTGTACGAACAGCATCCCGCAAACCCCAGCCAAAAGCTTTTCTAGGCGGAGAATCTGTGAGTAAAGCATCTTCGGCTAGAAGTCCCGAGTGGATTCGAAGCAATATGCGAGCGATTCGCTCAAAAGACTCCAAGGCCGAAGTCCTCATTCGGTCGCTGCTCCATCGTCTCGGGCTGCGCTATCGTAAACATCCAAAGCTCCCAGGTCGGCCCGACATTCTATTTTCCGCTTCCAAGGTCGCAGTATTTGTGGACGGCGATTTCTGGCACGGTCGCATCCTTATCGATGAGGGTGAGGAAGCTTTCCGAAGCACCTTCAAGAATTCAGATACCGACTGGTGGATTGCGAAGATAAAGGCTACCGTCAGGCGGGACAGCAAGGCGGACCAAATGCTCCGCGAGATCGGCTATATATCGCTGAGATTCTGGGAACGCGACATTTATAAGGATGCCAATCGCATATCCCGTGTGATTGCGAAGATCGTGCGTCAGCGACGCGTCGAGCTAATCCGGAGCCATTCTGAATCGTCTAAGCCCACTCTAGAAAGCTTATCAGCAAATTGCTGAGCCAGTCTCTGAGCGTGACTCGGCTTCAAGTCCGCGATCCACAGATACGAATCTGAACTCGCACGAAAGTAGAATCCGCCAGACCGCTGAGTGGCCAGGATTGCTTCCTGTCTGGCGCTTCGCCTAAATCTGACGACTGCTAAATTTTCGGGCTTCATGTCAATCGCTAGCCGTATCGTGCGCCCACCGTTCGTCACAACAATGTCAAAGGGTGCGCTTGATTGACGGACCTTGAGGGGGAGCAGCGGGAACGCGCGCATTTTTGTTGTGATCCGTACGCTATCGCATACTGGCTGCAGGCAAACCCAATAGCCCTTGTTTGATCCGCTCTCCTTATAAATAATCGAACCCAATTGCAGCTTCGGGCGTCGAGTGTGCGTACTCGACGCGAAGCGACATTCGGCGCGCAAACTCTTCGTTCGAGGTGCACATATCGTCGACGGAATCGCAAAAGGCTGCTTTGCCCCTGTAGAATGGAGTGTTTTCGCTCTTAGCTCGATCCTCTGGAACGTTTAAACTTGCAAGAAGCTTCGCGCCAGCCGTGGTGTCAGGTGCGCACCCTTTCGAGAGCAACTGTTTTAGTTGCTTGGGCGTCATCTTATTGAGTCCGAAGCCTCGGCCCCAATTAGCCTTGCCTTGCGCTTCAATCCACTTGCCGATAGCGGCATTTCCCGCGGCGCTTCCGCACTCAGCGCTTTCCAGCAGATACGCCAACTCGTCAAGTAGGATCGCCACAACGTGATCCTCCGCTTCACTGGGATGGCGCAGCGCACCCCGGTGCCACAGGTAGGCCGGATCGAGAGCATCATTGCAGCTGCTCGCTATTTTCCAATTGCGGCCACGGATCGCCGCTAACGACTTAAGAACGACGGCCGGCACCAGACCCTCACATGAATCGGCAAAGTCCGCGACAAGCTGGGAAGGCAACTCTTTCGCAGTCTTCAAGCGCGAACCCACGCCTTTTTGTCTGCGCTTGTGATGCTTGCCATAGATTTCGACGCGGAGCGAACCAATCGCGTACGAGTACGCCCCCAATTTCTCCACGTCGTCGTTAGGAAAGCTCGCCTCAAAAAAGCGAACGAGATCGCGCGCCACAGCATCTAAGTCGTTCTTTGACACTTGCCCGGTCTAGATAGCGACGAGTCTCATGCGATCCGCGCCTTCGGGCGCTAACAGATTTTCAATTATCTGCTCAACATGAGTGCCCGCCTCGGCACCAATGTACCAATCAAGGATAACGATATCCGCGTTAGCGATGAGCTTTTCACTCGCCTTTGCTTCCTCGCCATGGATGGGCTCAAGCACCGCGCAAAAAACGCCGAGTGACGCGAAGCCATCGATGAGCGATTTCGCGTCAAGGACGTTACCTTCAATAGCTGTGGGAGGCTGCAACAACGTGTCAACCGGCTTGAGTTGCGCTGTTGCTAAGCCGATTGGCTCTGAGTCATCCGCTTCGCGTACCTGCTCGATATTAGCAGCAGCATTTTCTGCAGCGCGCACAGCCCGCTTAGAGCCGAGAAACGCCTGGTCATCAATTACGACAACGTTCTTGATAAAGTCTGTGGCAATGCTTTTGAATTGTTTAGAGAACGCAGAAACGCTCACCGGTATTACTCCATGGGCACAATCGCAAAGGTTACGCTAAACCCAGGCCGCGTCACAAGCCTGAGATCGTAGCCTTCTTTTCGTAGTACCTGGCGAGAAATAAACAAGCCAAGACCTTGTCCGCCGGGCTTATGGGTATATCCGTAATCGAAAATTCTTTCGCGCTCCCTGCCAAGTATGGAAGGGCCGCTATTGGAGACGTACATGCCATCCTTGTCTGCGTCCAATACGATCACACGTTTCTCACGTTGACGGCGAAGCCAAAAACTTGCATTGTCGACAAGATTCACAAAGACGGGGTAAAATGTCGAGGGATAGCCAGCGAAGTGATGACTCTTAAATGCTCGCGTCGCGGAAATGGAAATCTTGTTTTCCCGCAACCGCTCGACGAACAAGTCGTCGATAAAGCGAAATACTTGGGTTCCCGCTATCTGCGTTGCGGAACGACGCGTCCGACGCTGTAATGGGGTGAATAGACCCAGATACGATTCCAAGTGCTGGAAGCTGTTTTCGATGCGCTTGTGCACTGGCGCAAGTTCTGGATTGGCACGAGACCAGGTCCGCAGTTCACGCAAACCGGATCTTACGGAGCTGATACTCGACGCAAATTCGTGATTTACAATTTGCACTGCCATCCCAAGTTGCGCTAGTTGTAAGTCTTCCTCGGAACGTGAGCGGAGCTCAAGTAGCTCCTCCTCCAGCGCGGCGCTAAGTGTAGCCGAGGAAATCTCGTTTTCCCTAGAAGCCAACTGGAGAGCTCTTAGCTGCGTTGCAAGCTCGCCAAGGGTCGTGCGGGCGTTTTTTTCTAGAGCGTCCATACGTTGGTCAAATGCCGCAAATCGCTTGCTCAATGTCGCTGGTCTGACTTCGGCGCGCGCACTTTCGTCTTCTAAGGCTTTCAGCTCTCGCTTAACCTGATTGGTCAAATCGCTGGTGGCAGAATCAAGTTGAGCGAGGACCCGATCGCACGCCGCTCTTGCGTCCGCAGCGCGCGATGCGATCGTATCCTCAACTCTGCTAGCAATCGATCTTGCGGTTCCACTGAGGCGACGACGCTGATTCGCGTGGGAGCCTATTTCCCTTCCGCGCTCTTCAACTAGCTGCGTAATCTCCCCGACGGCCGGAGAGAGAATCTGTCGCTCAACCTGAGAGATTTCTTGTTGATATTCATCTACCGCTAGCCGCAGGTCACGCGGTAGCCCGAGATCACTTCGGACATCCAGTTCAAACCGCGCCCTCAAGCCCTGAATTGTCTGCAGGGCTGTCGCCTCGATAGAAGAGATCTGGGCACGCGCTGACTCCGATGCGCGCACTCGCGCAAGCTTAGATCGGACCTCATCCAGAAGGGCTCGCACGAGGCGCTGCGGCTCACCCTCCAATACGGCGTTATGGAGCGAGTTGAGCTTCTTTTCAAGCTGACGCCGCAATTCATTGCGCTGACGCTCACGCTCTTTTTTTGCATTGAAGATCGCCTCGATGCGATCTTTCTGCTCGACATATGAAGCCGCTTCGGGTTCGCCCTCGCGAAAATAGATCGCAAGCTGTACGAAGAAGTTTCGAAGGACTCTAGTGAAATCCGAATATGCAGCGTTTTGGCGAAATCCCTCGCGCCCCGCCTTCTGGTTCAAATCTGGATTGTATTCTCGAGTAAGTCCAATATATACCGAACATGCGGCGATACGAGAAGAAGTAATAAGCGGCGCCTTTACTACGATTGCGCTCTACATAAAGGAAATCGTTAGCCGGTCCACCGTACGGTAGCACACGCACCCCGTCATCGTAGACGTAGACGCCACCGATTCGCCGGGTCTTTGCGAGAAGCGCAGCCCAGTCATCTGGCGCCATCCTGCTCTCGCGAAGTCGTGGCTGCACAACGCCTATGTTTATCTCGAATGCGCCACATCGCGTCTTTCCGCCATCAAGCGGAGAATCCACGCGCAATCCCGCTGGTGCAGCATTGTAGACGCGAATGTTTCCTCGGAAGGCGCCCGTGTCTGTGAAACTTCCCGTAGATATGGTGGTCCGCGCTCTTAAACTCACTGGGCCAAAAAATTCCTCGTCGCCAATGATGTCCACAACCTCTGTATCAGTGCGATGATCCCAAAACTGCGCCTTAAACGAACTTTGGTCCCCCACCATTGTATTCGTGAAGCCAAGCAACGTCTGTTGAAGCTCCGGGGCCGCCGCATCGTCTGAGGGGTCGAGCGCAATGCCGGTAGCTATCTGCGGATTCGCGTTGGCAATGTAGAAGTTTGTTCCGTGCCCCGTACTTAAATCCGGCGCTCGTAACGAGACACCTAGGCGCTGTGGATCAACGTTAAAGGCCCTTAGTTCCGATAGGATCCGCTTGTTAATCGCCGCATCCATGCGGGCCCGCAAGCGATTAACATTCTCAATGGCCTTGGCAACCAAGGTTTGGACATCGCGCGCATTTGGTAACTTTCCACCCGGAAACGAAGTTACCGGGATATCAACATCGTCCAGATTCAATCCCGGTATCTCAAATAGTTCCCAGCTAATAAACGCGCCGACAAGCGGCGCATCTTTCCTACGAGACTTGGTTATAACCAACACGTGTGGTCCCAAAATCGCTATTGCTAGGCGCCCAATGCCCTTTTCTCCCAAAATCGGGCGTGGACTCATCCCACGCGGTGGGGCGATCTGCTTTGAGCGATCGAGCTTACTTTCGGTTCCGAGCGTCAACCAACGATCTTCGAAATCGGCGCGCGTCATGCCAACGCCGTTATCACGCAAAACAAATAGGTCTTGTTGTCGCAGATAATTCGCCACAACCAAGGTTGCGTACGCATCGTGTGCGTTCTTAAATAGCTCGCTAATGGCAGTCGGGATGCCAGCAATCTGCTGACGCCCCAGCATGTCCACCGTCCGGGCACGGGCTCGGAATCGCGCCATTTTAGCGGCGCAATTCGCTGGCCATTCGTCTCTTACGCGAGACGGATCGCGCGAGGCGCCTAAACTCCATCGCAAACGCATTCGCCAGAGCAACCGGCACAGCATTCCCGACCTGTCGCGCGGTAGAATTCAGACTTCCCAGAAACACAAACTCATCCCCGAAGGTTTGTAGCGCGGCTGCCTCGCGCACGGTGATGGCTCGATCCTGAGACGGATGGCCAAAACGCCCATTTGAGAGGCTAACGCAGCGTGTTGTCAATCCGCTAGATGGCTCATTTTTTCGCATGCGGCCATAGACGTCGGAGTGCCCGTTGTAGCCATCGTGACAACTTAGCCGCAAGCTGCGTGGCCAACTATCTCTTCCGCCACCCGCCGGCGTATTCCGAATGCGGCGCAGATTGCGTGCCGATAGCGCCGCAGCGCGATGATTCACCACTGTTGGATGGGTCTTTCCAGCCTTGATTCGCGGATAGCGCTTGATGGCATCCCAAACTGTAACGTAAGGCAGATCGGCTTCTGGACCGTGCGTAGGCAACGGAAACTTCATGCCAGGATGCTTACTCGCAAGCATTATGAGACGTTTACGCTTCTGCGGCACCCCATAGTCACACGAGCTCACAGTGCGCATTTCCACAGAATAGCGAAGGTGAATCAGGCGCTTCTGAAACTCGCTAAACGTCTTCTTCTCAAAACTCGCCGATCGCAAGCCGGGCACATTCTCAATAAAAATGAAATCAGGCTTATAAGCCCTGACAAAACGAAGAAACTCCCAAAGAAGTGTGGCGCGTGGGTCGTTACGACGCTTATCTCGGCGCTGCCGCGTAAATGGCTGACAGGGTGCACACGCCGAGAACAACAGGAAATCGCCGCGCTTCTTCTTCGCGAATTCCCTTATATCCGAAGTGCGTATCTTGCGAACATCTTTTTCCACGAAAGACGTTCCCGGGAAATTGTGACGATAAGTGCGGGCCGCATCAGGGTCATTGTCGATTCCCAATGAAATGCGCATTCCAGCGCGCGAGAATCCCGCCGCCGTACCACCGCAGCCCGAAAAGAAGTCTACGACGCGAATCACGCCTAATGAGACCTATTGCTGATGCAGTACATTATAGTTACTATATCGGAGTATAGTATCTATAACAAGTGGCTGCAAAGAAAAAACTCCAGGGTAAGCGACACGAGGTGCTCCATGACGGGAGCGCTTCGTCGAGTGACGCCATTTTGGCTTTGCTGGGACGTAGAGGCAGTCAAGACATCATTGTTCGATTGTGCGCTGGCAAGGCACGCTACTCCGATTTAAAAAGCGCTGTTCCCGGTATCACTGAGAAAACGTTATCGCAAAGGCTCCGGGAGTTTGGCGACGATGGCTTCCTCAGGAGAACGGTCACCGAAACACGCCCTCCTGAAACGTGGTATGAGATCACCGAAAAGGGGAGCAGCCTTCGCAAGGTACTGACTGAGTTTGCGCGCTGGACTGAGGCGCACACTGCAAAACACCGACGCAGAAAATAGCCCGCAGCACGTTGACGGCCGTTCCGCCTACCGTACTCCCGTTGCGCGAATACGATCGTGTATCGAAGCTGATTTTAGCTCGACATCTTCAATCTCAGCCACACGAGCCCTCAGCTCGTCATCGTCAACGGCAAGGACACGCACTACAACGTCAATCTTTTCGTAGCGAAGATATTCGCTAAAGATATAAGCCAATCCGTAGCTGCTTACGTGGTTGTAAAACGTCGAAAGCTGCGGATAGGCGCGCCCATCGTCAGTCAGTTCAGCCCATACCGTCTTCTTTGATTTTCCCGCGAAATGATTGGCCCAGCGCGCCCCGTACCGGTCGACCAAATAGCTAGCCACTTCGTCGCGGAGCTTCTCACGAGCTTCCCCTATATTGCTTAGCTCGCGGACATCGGCCCGGAGGGCCCATAAGAAATTTCGCTCCTGAATTCCTTTGTGGCTCGTGGTGTACGGGTAGAGCTGATGTGTGCCCTGACATACCTGACAGTGCATAACCCATTGCTCGTCGTACTGCATCCAGTCATTCGACCGGTGAGTTATGGAAAACTCGCCTTTCCCACACGGGCAAGGCCGTTTATCGACTCTTTGGACTTCCCAAGACATCCTTAGATCTTCGCCGCGATCCGCGAAATCACGCTCGGCGATTAACGACGCGAGCTCAATTTAGACCACTTTTGTCGACGAGGGCCACTTGTTGGACCAACACACGGCTTATTGGACCTGAACCCCCGCAACCAAGTGCAGGTCCAGAAACCCAAAGCTTCTGGACCTGCTTATTTTTTAGTTGCGACTTGTTGGACCACTCCTGAATTTCGCGAAGCCACCATCTCGCGATGGCGTATCGTTGGTGCTCCTGAGAGCTTGTCTACATTTTCATGTTGCAGTGCTTGTTCGCTAAGTCATGATCGCTGGCTTGAGCTGCTAGCCACCGATGAATCGATCCGATCGCTATGGGATCCGTTGATATGAAGGTGATCTTGGCGCCCAATGGGGTCGACGAGTAACGGACGGCCACCATATCCGATTCCATTCCTCGTAATCCGCGCATGGCTCGCACCGTGAATGTAGGTGGGGTCGGAGTAATCGCCAGTTGCAAAATGCGCCGCCTCACTGCGCAGGTGAGCGCGAACTCTCGCGATCTGATTCGGATCCATGTTGTGCACCATCACCTCGAGCGTTCCGCCCGATGCATTCGGGGAGAACATGTGCATCGCGAGTTTTTGATCGAACGGCATTACCTGGGCGCCATGGGACATCACCATGCTATGGTGATCCATTGCCTGGCAGCGCGCCGGGATTGCAAGCGCTGCGGCGGTCATCATCACAAGAGCGAATTCAATCTTCATTCAACACCTCGGAGAGGAGAGAAAGCGATTCCAATACGGAAGCGCGTCGATGAGCTGGGATCGCGTCGAACACACGCGTGAATTTAGCGGCACGCGACTTCGCGAGGTTTCCGGCGACTCGCGCGCCCAATGCCGTCAAACGTAATCGCACGACTCGCGAATCGTTCGCATCGCGCTTGCGCTCTAGCCAGTCACGCTTTTCGAGAGCCGTTACGATGCGGCTGACGGTGCTCTTTTCCAAGCGCAGCTTGGCCGCAAGAGCGCTCTGCGAAATCAACGACTCCCTCGACAGTTCAAGAATCGTCTGCGCCTCGGCCACCGAAATGGGCTGACCGCACGGCGTCTGATCCGGGCGATGCAAGCCAAGAGCACGGATCAACGAGACGATCTCGTCCTGAAACGAAATTGACTGCGCAATCGGTGATTTTTTAGTTGCTTCTCATCAACAGTTGTATCGTTACAACTATTTGGAACGTCCCGTCAATAAGGCTCGAGAAGCTAAAAGCAAGTTCCCTTCAAGACTGTGCGCTCGTTTCCGGCGCATACTTAGCGCATGAAACGTATTGAAGTATTGCAATCTGGGCGCGGCGTTCGCTGCGCTTTCTGCGTTGCCGGCGAAGGGTGCGGCTTCGAGCTTCCACTCGCACGCCCATCTCATCACTCGCCGCTCCCGCAGCCGGCGTACCGGTGGCGTTTCTGCTCTCCGACGGCGCTGTCATGATCGATTTCGCAGGCCCGTGGGAGGTCTTTCAAGACGTAAACGTACCGGAGCGCACGCAACCGGCATTTGTTCCTTACACCGTCGCCGAAACAACGCATGCGATAACGGTGAGCGACGGGATGCGGGTCGTGCCGCAGTTCGATTTTGAAAGCGCACCGCTGCCAAAGGTCGTCGTCGTGCCAGCGCAGTCGGATCCTACGCCGGCGACAACGAAATGGCTTCGCGCGGTCGCTCGTACGGCAGATGTGATGATGTCGGTTTGCACCGGCGCCTTCGTACTGGCGAAAGCGGGGTTGCTCGACGGTCATGGCGCCACGACACATCATGGCTCGCTCGTGCGTCTGGCGATGGAATATCCGAATGTCACCGTCCACCGCGGCGCGCGCTTTGTCGACAACGGCCGGATCGCAACAGCGGCAGGTCTGTCGGCCGGCATCGATCTGGCGCTCCACATCGCTGCGCGCTACTATGGTGAAGAGACAGCAACGAAGACCGCCTACTACATGGAATATCTCAGCAATTCTTGGCTCAATGAGAACTCCAACACGGCATATAAGGCTCCTCCGCGTCCTCGCGCAGGCCTCGCGCTTTGCACCGTCTGCTGGATGGACGTCGATACGAAGAGTTCACCATCGTCGCTCTACCGAGGTACGCGGTATTATTTCTGTATGCCGCAGCACAAACAGCTCTTTGATGCCGCACCGCAGCGATTCTTACATGTATCGTAAGTTTCCAGCCGGCTATTTCACCGGCGAAACGACACAGTGGGAAATCGCGAACGTGCTCCTTTCGGAGGTCCGCCATTCGGCCGGTAAAGCCGTTCCGACGCATCAACATGAAGCGCCGTATTTGAGCTTGCTGCTCGAAGGTGCGTACTGGGAACGCGGTGAGGACTTCGAGATCACCTACGAGCCGTATACGGTCGTGTTTCATTCCGCCGAAACGGTGCACGAAGACGAGATGCTCGGCCCGTGCCGCTTTTTCGCCGTCAATTTGCTCGCGCCGTGGACAACGTGTCATTGCAGAACTTGGCGGTTCCCGGGCGCACGTCTTCGAGATGCACGGCGGAGATCCAATATGGCTCGTGTTGCGGTTGTATCGCGAGTTTCTCTCGCGTAACGATGCGTCCGCGTCGGACGTCGAAGCGCTGGTCTATGAAATATGCGCACTCATCGCGCGGCACCCGGGCGAAGATGCGCGTGAACCATCATGGCTTTCCGGCATCGATCGCGCCGTTAGTGAACGCTTTCATGAACCGATCGACATTGCCGCGATGGCGCGTGAGGCCGGCGTGCACCCGTCGCACCTCTGCCGCGCATTCAGACGCTTTCGCGGACACACGGTCACCGAGGCACTGTTTGGTGCGCGGGTGCAGCACGTCGCCCGGCGGCTTGCGGAATCGGACGATTCGCTGCCGACGATCGCTTGCGACGCCGGCTTCGCGGACCAAAGCCACATGACGCGCATCTTCAAACGCGTAACGGGCTATCCGCCGGGCGAGCATCGGCGCAACGTGCGCGCATGAGCGCAGGGTTCAATCCCTAAGAGGCCAGACTTCCACAACTCCGTACGCGATCGCGCAGGGTGTTTTCGCCGCCAGTTCGGTCGCCTTTTCGATACTCGCTGCCTCAATCAATGCGAATCCTGCGATCGGGAGGTCCGAACGCATAAATGGACCCGGGGTTATTTGTACACCGTCGTCGGATGGATTTCGGACCTGCACTGGACTACCTGCGATACCGATAACCGCGCCGGACTCGCGAAGAGACGCGTCGTGGCGATGAGCGGCTTCGCGTATTTTGAGGGCGTTCGATTGTATCCGGCTTCGTCTCCGTATCCAATCGTGATGAATTTCGGCATGTGTGAATCCTCGCTAAATTTCCATGGTTATGCCGCCCTTTCCGATCAAGCGGAGTAGTCAAACATCGGCGGGGCGAACGAGACGAGCAAGTATGAAGCGACGAATCGTAACCGGCACGCTTCTCGTGCTCTTTGCCGCAGTCACGCTAATCGCTGCTTCGCCACTCCTGAGTGTTATCGTGAGTGGCGTCGTGGCCTCGGCGTTGAATTGTCAGCTCGACGAGGGAAATGTGCATCCATGCCTCTACCATGGACACGATATCGGACCGATGCTCTATGACTTCTCGGTGTTCGGATGGTTCATGCTTGTTACGCTTCCGGTGCTGTTTCTTGCGCTTCTCGGCTGGATCAGCATAGCGATTATCGCTGTGGCGCGGCGCCGTTCAGCACGTTCGAGCTAGATGGAAACATGCGGCGATCGTCTGCAGCGACGATGTCGATGATCCGTTCGAGTTCTGGGTGCAGCGCAATCGTTTCGGAATAGAGTTCGGCAAAATACGCTGGATCGGCGGTGTGCTTTGGTTTAATTTTGCGAATCGTTGCGCCGATCTCGCCGTAACGTGTGACATCGGTGCGCGATCGTAGCCATGCAGCGATATCCTCGTCATTGCTTGCGGCAGCAACCGCTTCGAGTAATTCCGCCTGGGCGATTCCGAGCCGCTCGAGCAGGTAGCCCGACATCCCGAGAATCTTCCCATTGATGAAATAGACGCCGGGGTTTCCGCCGGGCAATAACGCTCGCAGTTTGTCTATTGTGCGTGGCAGGAACACCAACCCGTCGAGCTCCTCATGTGGAGAGCGCGGCGGCGCCACGGAAAGATCGAGTGCCTCCATGAAAGCGTTGCCGCCTAACCGCGAGGCTGCGCGAAGCGCTCTGCGGCTCGGGCCTTCGCTCGCGCGGCCCATTCTTCGCGATCTCGCGGAGGAGCAGTCGTTACGAGCGAGCTCATCAATCGTCGCGCGACGGCGGTAACCTCTTCGACGGCCGTATCAAACGCGGCTTCGTTCGCATGTGAGGGCTTCGAAAATCCGGCGAGCTTGCGCACAAACTGCACTGAGGCGGCGCGAATCTCATCGTCAGAGGCGGGCGGATCGAAGTTGAAAAGCGTGCGAATGTTTCTACACATGCGGCCATTATATTCGATTCCCGATTTTGGGGCTAGTCGAACGTGATGCCCGCGTCTTGTACTTCCTGATACGGCAGCAGCCACACGAGCGACTCGTCGTGCAGGTCGACCACTTGGACGCGGTTTCCGAACGGGTCGATGAAATCGCAACGGAATCGCGGCAGCAGTTTCAGCCCGTACGTCTTGGTCAGTTTTTCGCGAACCGCAGCGAGCTGCTCTTCATCTCGTACGATCAACCCAAAATGGCGCGTTTTGTCGGGATTGACCTTCTCCACTTCGAACATGGCGAGAAACTGATGCTCGCCGATCTTGAAGAATGCGTCGCCTTCCCCTTCGTCGAGCTTTTCGAGGTTGAAGACGTCTTGATAGAATGACACTGCCTTATCGATATCATCTACTTCGATCGCAACATGGTTGATGCCATACACTTTGACGATTTGCGCCATGATCGTCCTCCGTTAGTTGTCCTCGTCCTTGAAGCCGGCATACCAATGCGAACCGTCGCAGAACGGTTTGTTCTTAGAATGACCGCAGCGGCAGAGCGCGTAGTGTTCCAGGCTCGCGCCTTCGTTGCGCTCCTCGTGCTTCAATTCGATACTGCCCTGCACGTGGTATGGGCCATCCTTCGAGACGTACACCGCCGGATCGCGATCTTCTCCAGTGTAGCGCGCGTCGCCGGCGCTGTAGCCGAGCGCGCCGGACGGGCACTGCCGTACGATGCTGATGATCGCTTGCGCGTCAGCGCCATGCTGCATCGACGAACGGCTCTTTGTCGGCACGAAACACACTCGGGCAGATTGTCGGTGCAATTTCCCGAATGACAACAGGTTCCCCGGTTGTCGTAGACGACGACGCCCTTGCCGACGTACGTCTGCATTAAATCCGGCGTGCGATTCGGTAGTTTCGCACTGGAAAAATGATTGCGGGCATGCGTTCCATCGCAATACGGTTTGATCGACGAGCCGCCGCAACGACAGAGAGCCACCGTGCGGCGCGTGCCCAGTGTTTCACCGAGCGAATTCGTCAAGCGCTGGAGATCGACGACGAGGTACGGACCATCCTTTTCACAGGTGATCGTTGGAGCCACCGCGTCCGTCAATTGCGCGGAAGTTCATCGGGGCTGCAAATTCCTGAGGAATGAACTGAATGAGGTGGTCTCCGACGGATTGCAGCGCAGCCAGCGCTTCTGCGATTTGCGGCGGAACGCCCTCAGCATCGACAAGCGCGCGCGTTCGATCGACAAGCTTCGAGAGGCGCTCCAGAAAGACGATCCACGCGGCTTCCTTATGCGGGAGAAATTCGACGTCGCGATTGTAGCCGAAACCGGGCCCGGCGGTTTTGCCCGGGAATTCCGGACCCGCCGGCATTTTAGCGAGTGCCTCACCCAGTGGGCGTAGGACGGATGCCATCATGCGCAACGTTCCGCGCGCCAAGAGCCGGCGTTCGTCTTCATTCTCGTCGCTGTGCGCGAAAAATCGGACGAGCATCAGCAGCATCGTGTCGTAACATAAGTTGAAGATATCGGCAACTTCGTGCGTCAGCGGATCCGAAATGACGTTTCCGCCGGTCGCATCGGCGTAGATACGAGTCATCGGATTATTGACGACGGGTCGAACCGGCTCAAACGCAATGCCTGTTTGCTGCGCCTCTGCGAGTGCGCTTTCGTACTCTTTGCGAATGGTATCGAAGACGGCGAAGTGCGCATCGGGATGATCCGACTTCGGCGCTTCACCTTGTTCGACGATACGCTCGATTGCCGCGCACGCTGTCGCCCGATCGAAGACCGGCGTCAACTGCCCGTTCAAATCGAGATACCGGGAATTGGCCTGCGCCTCTTTCGGGCCGATGAACAGCTGGCCCTTCGGGAAGCGCGTCGAAGCCCGACTCGATCTTGTGATACAGTTCACCAACCGTTTTATAGTCGATGTCATACGGACCGGCGACGGCCGGATTAGCAGGTTCCTGTCCCAGCCGCATACATTGCTCGGTTGCAACGCGCGCACGAAGTTCGTCGTATCGAGTCTGTTTTGCGGAACTCAAAATGCCCGCTTCCGGCATTTCAAAACAAACGAGACGTTCGATCGTTTCGCGCGAAAACGGTTCGAGCGAGAGTTGAATGCCAAATGGATAGGCCGAGGCGGGCATCGGAAAGTTCATCCGCTTGAAATTCGGCGCGGCGCCGATCGCGGTAAGCATATTCGAAACGAACCCGAGGTGCAGCATCTCCTCGACGGCGACCCCTGCAAGACGGCGCTTCCAATTGCGAACCATTTGCGCCTGCTCGCGTGTCATGCCGCCTTCGTCGACATCGTTCTTGAGCGAATACGCGGCAAAGAGGTAGACGCACGCTAAACCATGCTCCAATTCCGCCGCACGCGACAAGAGATACATGAGTTCTTCACGTGAATCGACGGCTTTCGGAGAATGCGTTTCTACGAGTTGTTCCATATCGAACTCCTAAGACTCGCGCAGTGCGTCTCTAGATTCAACCACGCCATGAGGGAGTTGCCAATAGCAACGGAAGCGAGCGCGTGTGCGGCGTCGTTAAAGCGCCGGAAGCACGAGAAATACGAGACCGAGCACGGCAATAAACGTGCCGCTAATAATTTCGCCGTATTGCTCGAAGCTGCCGAGATTCATGCGAGCGATGCCCGCCGCAGACGCGACGCACAGCACGACATACGTGATGATCGTCGATAGCGCAAAGACCAGCGCCATCACCGCCAGCAGACCCGTTCCGTAACGCCCGGCCGCAAAAAACGCGGGAATACCCTCAACCATGGGCGACGATCCTAGGATAAGCAACAGCGCCGTCCGGGATGAGGCCTCTTTGGGAACGTCGCCGTGCTCGAGGGAATGCTCGCGATCCCCATGATGCAGTTCTCGCCAACTACCAAGAGCGATCCATCCGCCAAATACGATCAGCGCCACGCTCGACAGCGCAGCTCACAAGATGTCCAAACCGGACCGCAAGCGCAGCGCCGGCACCCCAAACGACGATAGCGATGATCAGCGTCGAGACGACATGCCCGAGGCCGGCCATCGCCGCGGTGCGCGCCGTCTTTGCTCCATCCCAACGGTGCTGTCGTGCGAGGAGCGCGATTGGCGCCCAATGATCGGGAACGACTGTGTGCAGAACCCCTACAACCGCAACGGCAAGGACCAGGAGTGCCGGCGTTGATTGCATAGCGCCCAATCGTCCGGGAAGCACATTGAATCCTACCGAACGCGCCATGCAAGGAGGTGCTATGGATACTCAAATCCGGGCAGCCGACACGCTCGCCAACGAACGCACGTATTTGGCATACGTTCGAACAGCACTAGCGTTCGTCGCATTCGGCTTCGTGATCGCACGCTTTTCGTTGTTCGTTCGGGAAATTTCAATCGCGACGCATATCCAACTTCCCCAAGCTGGTACGTCGAAGAACCTCGGCGTCGCGATGGTTATCACCGGCATCTGCGTTGCCGTCATCGGAGCCGCGCAGTACGCGAGAACGGATCGCGCAATTCGATCGGGAAAGATTCATTCGCTTCCGCCCGCTGCGTCGTTCCTCGGTGCGCTGCTCATCGCCATTGTCGGCGCAATGGTCGCCTTCGATATGTTCCGTTTTTCGGTCTAGACGATAATGTGCTACTGGCGCTCGTAAAAGCACTTCGCGCACATCGGGTCGTAGCGCACTTCTCCTTCGATTGCGACTTGATCACCGGTGCGTATGCGCTTTCCCTGACTATCAAAGCGCGGGTTCATGGTCGCCTTACGCCCGCATGAACAGATATTTTTCAGCTCTTCAACGCTATCGGCAAGCGTGAGCAGGTACGCGGATCCGGGAAACGGCTCTCCCAAGAAATCGCTTCGAATGCCGTAGCAAATCACCGGAATATCCAGGAGATGAGCGCCACGATGGAGTTGCCGCACTTGCTCGGGGGTAAGAAATTGCGCCTCGTCGATGAGCACGCACGAGATTCCACTCATCTGCTGCATCGCTGCGAAGAAGTCGAGTTGCGCGTCAAACGTGAGTGCGTGGCGCTTTGGCCCAATACGTGAGGCGATCATGGCCTCGCCGAAACGCTGATCCACTTTGGCGAGATAGAGCGCGACACGCCGGCCGTTCTCTTCGTAGTTGTGCGCAACTTGAATGAGCGCCGTCGATTTTCCGGCATTCATCGCGGAATACCGGAAATAGAGTTTCGACACCGCGCTACTTCAGGAGTCCGACGTCCTTGCCGACGGTTTCAAAGGCCGCCAACGCACGATCCATTTCATCGCGCGTGAGTTTCGCCGAAAGCTGCGTACGGATGCGCGCCGTGCCTTCGGGGACGACCGGAAAACCGAAGCCCGTAACGAAAATGCCGTGCTGCAACAGCTTATCGCTCATCGCGATCGCAAACGCCGTTTCTCCGACGATGATCGGGACGATGCGCACTCGGTCCTTCGAGCGGCGCGAATCCGAGTTTCTTCAGGCCCGCGCGGAAATACGCGACGTTGTCGCGCAGCCGGTCGACCAACTCAGGGTGGGCATCCAAATACTCCACGGCCGCAAGCGAGCTGCATGCGACTGTGGCCGGGAGTGCGTTGGAGAAGAGCTGCGGGCGCGACTTCTGAATCAGCATCTCGATCAATGCACGGCTTCCCGCCACGAAGCCGCCGGCAGCGCCGCCGAGCGCTTTGCCCAGCGTTCCGGTAATGATGTCGACTTGTCCCGTAAGGCCGAAGTGCTCGATCGTCCCCCGCCCAGTCGTTCCCATGACGCCGGTTCCATGCGAATCGTCAACCACGCTTACGGCGTTGTACTTTTTGCAGAGCGCGACGATCTCGGGAAGTTTCGCCAGCGACCCTTCCATTGAAAAGACGCCGTCGGTCACGACCAAAACCGGCGAGAGCCCCTGCGCATCTTTCAGTTTCTGTTCAAGATCGGCCATGTCGCCGTGCTTATAGACGGCGCGCTTTGCTTTACTCGCAAGACGCACACCGTCGATGATCGACGCGTGGTTCAGCTCGTCGGAAATGATCGCCGAACCTTCTCCGCAAATCGTTGCAAACAACCCGGTGTTCGCATTCCAGCACGCAACGTACGTCAACGAGGCTTCGGTGCCAAGGAACTGCGCGAGCCGGTCCTCGAGCGTACGGTGCACATCGAAGGTTCCGCAGATGAAGCGCACCGATGCGGTTCCCGCGCCATACTTATCCAAGCCCGCCTTGCCGGCTTCGATCACTTCCGGCTGATCCGACAATCCCAGGTAATTGTTGCTGGAAAGGACGATCACGTCGCCCGCTTCTTCCATGTGAACTTCCGCGGACATCGGTGTCGTGAGATGCCGCAGGTGTTTGTAGGTTCCCGCCGCTTTCAAGCCGTCGAGTTCGGATTGCAGTTGTTGTTCGAATGTCGCGTTCACTTCGCGAGATCACCTTTCAAGTCGAGAACGATCTTTGCGGCTTCGCCGCTGCGCATCAAGTCGAAGGCGCGATCGAAGTCGCGAAACGGCAGTACGTGGGTGATGATCGGCCGCAGGTCGACGCGGCCGCCCTTTACGAGCGCTTGCGTCTGATACCACGTCTCGAACATCGTGCGTCCGTTGATACCAAGAACCGTCAGTCCTTTGAAAATGATGCGTTCGGCGAGATTGATGTTGATGGTGTCGCTCGGAATGCCAAGCAACGCGGCCGTTCCACCATTGCGAACCATCTGCAGACCGGTGTCAATTGCGCTTCCGCTTCCCGACATTTCGAGCAGCACCTCGACACCGTCGCCGTTCGTGCGGCGTTTTATCTCTTCGACGAGCCCTGCGGTGCGCGCATCGAATGTTTCATCCGCTCCCAATCGTTTAGCGAGTTCCAGCTTCGCCGGATTGACATCGATCGCGTAAACAGAAGCGGCGCCGGCGGCGCGCGCGACCGGAATTGCCATTAGGCCGATCGATCCGACGCCCGTAATGACAACGCTTCTCGTGCTGACGCCTGCGGCCATTACCGTATGCACAGCATTTCCCAACGGATCGAATACGGCAGCCCACTCGTCGGGAATCGCGGGATCGAGTTTCCATACGTTATATTCGGGCATGGCGATATATTCCGCGAACGCGCCGTCGCGATCGACGCCGATGATTTCGACGTGTTCGCAGATGTGCGCTTGGCCGGTGCGGCAGAGAACGCAGGTGAGATCCGCAATGTGGCCTTCGGCCGAAACGCGATCGCCTACCGCTACGGAATGCACCGCGCTACCGACCGCTTCCACGCGGCCCATGAATTCGTGCCCGATGACCAGCGGCGTCTTAACGCGATTCTGGGCCCACTTATCCCACGAATAAATGTGGAAATCGGTCCCGCAGACTCCGGCCTTTTCGACCCGGATCAGCACTTCGGTCGGTCCGATCTCCGGGATCGGCACTTCGGCCAACGTAAAGCCGGGCTCCGGCCGGAGCTTCGAAAGCGAAAGCATCGTCGATGGCATGTCGGGCCGTTCTATTGCACAAAAAAGACGGCCCGCGCCTTTGAACGACGCGGGCCTGCAGGTTCACCGAAACGCCTTATCGATTGAGCTCGTGAACCTTCATCGTCGAGACCTGGATGTAGCCAAGCTTCTCGAGCGCATCGCTGTTTTCGGAAATGAACGTGATGAAGTCCTCAACCGCAGCGGTCTTCGTCTTCGTGAAAATGTGTTCGTATGACCAAATCGGATATTTGCCGGTGCGGATGTTGTCGACGGTCGCTTCAACGCCGTTGACACGCGCAACGGTCACCGGCTGATCTTTCGTGTATCCCAGTGACACATACGAAACGGATCCTGGCGTGCTGCCGACGGTTTTGACGACCGTACCGGAGCTGTCTTCGGTTAAGCCGGTTTCGGCAATTTTCGACGTGCCCATGATCGTTTGCGTGAACACGAAGCGCGTACCCGACGTGCGCGGACGGTTTATCACGACAATTGGCTGATCTTTGCCTCCGGCGTCTTTCCAATTCGTCAGGCGCCCCGCGAAGATGTCGCGGATCTGCGTTGCCTTGAGATTCGAAACGCCTGCCGAAGGATTGACGATCACGCCGAAGCCGACGACGGCAACCTTATGATCGATCAGGCCGCTTGCGCCCGGTGCAATCACGTCGGAATCTCCCATGTCGGCGTTTCCGTTCTCCGCCTGAGCAATGCCGACGAACGAACCACCGCCCGAAACGGAGATCTTCACGTCGGCGTGCTTTTCCTGATAGTCCGAGGCCGACTGCTTCACGAGCGGCAACAGCGCCGTCGAACCGACAGCCGTAATGCTCGTGTCGGCAACAGCCGCCATGGGGAGCGCGAGGGCAGCTATAATCGCCGATGCGATCAACGTCTTACGCATTCTTGTTCCTTAGTAGATAAGTGCAAAATCAACGCCGGCCAAAGGCCCGGCTCTTCTCATCGTACCGGCCGCCGGTGAAGGCCACTCTAAATCCATCTTAAGGAACGTTAAGCAAAAGAGGCCGGCGATTGCCGGCCTCTTCGGTTTTGCATCGTGTCGTTGACTAGAAGTCGTATTCGAACTGCGTACGATTATACTTGAACAACGGCGTTCCGCCGTAAACCTGCCAGTAGTTCGTCGTGCGTTCGGCGTAGCGGTGGCGCAGCAAGAAGCCCTTGTAGGCACCGCTCTTGGGCACGGGATTGAAATACCAGGCGCCGTCGATGTTCGTTTCTTGCGTCGGTGAAACGCCGACCGCCGCGTTTCCATACGCATAGAGCGCGCGAGAGATCGATCCCACAAAACGCTTGTTGTCCGAAACGAAACTTACCGCAAACTTACCGGCCTCACCGAACGTGCGGCGGTCAGCCATACCTTGGCTGATGCTCGTCGTGAAGAGCGGATCGGTCGCATACGAATCGGTGTACGGTGAGGCGATGCCGCCGTAGTACACCGTTGCGTAGTTGACGCCGGCGACGGACGGTTGCGCAATGCAATTCGCACCGCCGTTGGCGAGAAAGTAATTCGCTGCGCCCTTGTTGACGGGAAGCACGTGCGTTGCCGGGCAGCTAATGCCGATCGGAAGTGCAATCGTAGTGCTCTTCGCCGGAATGTCGTTCCATCCGAGCGTCACGGTGACGTTCGGCGTCACCGAAACGCCGCCCTGAAGGCCAAACACTTGCGAATCAATTTGACCGACAAAGTCTTTACCGGCGTTTTTCTCATCGCCGAATTGAAGCGCGACGAACGGCTTCAACGTGCCTTTCAACGTCTGCTTCGCATCGAGCCAAAACAGATTCGCGATATCTGAGAATGCGTAGTAATGCGCGTTAGCGGTGAGTCCGTTTGTGCCCGTGTAGCCGAGGCGGCCGTAGAAGAAACCACTGCTCGTCGTCATCGACAGCCCGTTGCTTCCGCTAACGTTGACGAGCGATTTCTGTCCTGGAGCATCGACTGGGTTGTACGTCAGCAACGTGCTGCGGAAAAACTGCGAGCTCGCGCGATCCTCGAACTGATTGTAATACGACAGTTCGGCGGTCCACTGTCTGTCGAACTTGTACGAAACGTCCGCGCCTTGGAACGCTTCGGGCTTGAGACGCGAATCCGAAGCATTCGCCCACGGCGTAGTGATCACTTGATCGCCGACCTTGGCGTACGTGGTTTTATCTTGATATTGCAGATACGCTTCGTAGAGCGTGCTGAGTTGGAAACCGGGCAACGTGTCGTCGGGATTGAGTGAAGGCGCTTTAACGCCGCCGCAAGGCGGGTTGAAGTGTGAAGCCGCAGTCGTACAATTGTTGAGCGGATTCGCATAGAGATACGTTGCGCCGACCGAGAAGCCGGAGTTTTGGAATTGATACTGACCGTGCAGATCGATGGCGGCGTTGAATGACGCCTGATTCACCGTGCCGGTCTTGTTATATCCGCTCGCGTTTTGACGCGTGAAGTAATATCCGCGGAGGTAGCCTTTGTACGAAAACGGGTTTGGCGTGGCGCTCGGAGCAGGCGATGCCTGCGCGATCACGTTGCGTACTGGTGTTGCCGATGTTTCCGCCAGCGCGAACGAGGTGGCTGCCAAAACCATCGCCGCAAGGCAGGTGCCAATGCGTGCGAGAGTGGTTAACACTAAGAAGATCTCCCTAAATATAAAGTGGGCAGAGAGTACCGCACCAAGTCTATACGGAGCGGATTAAAACCCACTTAAATGCACGTTAAGAAAGCAAGCGCCGCACAGGCCCCCTAACCGTAGCGTCCCGTGATGTAGTCTTCAGTTCGTTTATCCCTCGGCTTGGTAAAGATCGAATTGGTCGTACCTGTCTCGATCAATTCGCCCATCAGAAAAAACGTCGTAAAGTCACTGATGCGGGCGGCTTGCTGCATGGAGTGCGTGACGATGACGACCGTGTACTCCTTCTTCAGCGCATCGATAAGGTCTTCGATTTTGCTGGTTGCAATCGGGTCGAGTGCCGACGCCGGCTCGTCCATCAAAATCACTTCCGGATCGACGGCCAAGCAGCGTGCAATGCAGAGGCGTTGCTGCTGTCCACCCGAGAGCTCGAGCGCAGACTTGTTCAGGCGGTCCTTCACTTCATCCCAAAGGGCAGCGTGGCGAAGGCTGCGCTCGGCGGTTTCCATTAATTTCTTGCGATTGTGTTCGCCGTGAATCTTCGGCCCGTAGATGACATTTTCGAAGATCGTCTTTGGGAACGGGTTCGGTCGTTGGAACACCATACCGATGCGATGCCGCACCGTAACCGGATCGACACCGCTCGCATAGATGTCCTCGTTATCGAGCAGCACTTGACCCTCAACGCGAGCATCGGGTTGGAGATCGTGCATCCGGTTGAGCGCGCGAATGAACGTTGATTTGCCGCAACCGGACGGACCGATCAACGCCATGACGCAGTTTTCCGGCACGGTAAGTTGGGCGTTCTTAATCGCCTGGAAGTTGCCGTAGAAGATGTCGAGGTCGCGAACCTCCAGCTTGGTTTGGGAAGGGATCAGCGCCGGAGCGTCCGGTGTGCTTAACATGCTGCGCATTACTTTCCGGTGAGCCGTTTGGAGAGGGTTCGCCCCGCTATGCGGGCGGCGATGTTGAACATCAACACCATGACGAGCAAAACGAGTGCGGAGCCGTTACCGACGGCGCTCGCATCGGGAACAAGGCTCTCCGAGTGGGTGTACCATAAATGCACCGAGAGCGTCTCGGCTTCATGAAACGGATTCACATCGAAGGCCGAATTTCCCGCAGAGACACTGAGGCCCGCGGTATAGATCAACGCCGCCGTCTCGCCGAAGATGCGCCCAGCGATCAATACGATACCAGTCGTGAGTTGCGGAATTGCACTTGGAAGCACCACGCGGCGAATCGTTTGCCACTTCGTTGCGCCGAGAGCCATCGAACCTTCGCGATACGCGTTGGGAATATTGGCGAGCGCTTCTTGCGTAACGCGCATCAGTGCAGGAAGGTTCAATAAGGTCAACGTCAGGGCGCCGCCGAGAGCGGTAAATTTCCAGCCCAAGACGTTGACGAAGATGATGAGGCCGAAAAGCCCCATGACGATGGAGGGAATCGTCGACAGTGACTCCGCGCAGAATTGCACGATCGACGTAAACCGTCCGGGTCGCGCGTACTCTTGCAGATAGATGCCGCCCGCGGTCGCAATCGGCGTCGTGAAGACCAGCGTCAGAATCAAAATGTAGAAGGAATTGAAGATTTCCGGACCGATGCCGCCGCCCGCGGTCGTTTCGCTCGGCGGAGCGGTGAGGAAATGCCACGATATCGCACCCCATCCCAAATAGAACACATACCCGATGAAGAATGCGAGCGCGACGACGATTGCAAGAGCCGCAGTCCAGAGGCTGACGGTCGCGACTTGATCGACGAAGCGCCGTTGCGCCGCATTATTGCGGCGGTTCTTCGAAGTGGAGGCTGAGGCAGTAACCACGGCCATTACGCGTTTCGGCGCAGTGCGACGCGCACAGCCAAAATGAGGCCCATTGCAATCAACAGCAGCAGAAACGCCATCGAAAAAAGAGAGTGATAGAGCACCGAGCCGGTCGGTGCGCTGCCCATATCGGTCACGATCTCGGTCGTCAACGCCGCGGTTGGCGCAAGCAACCCTTTCGGTAAGGCAGCCGCGTTGCCGATCACCATTTGTACGGCGAGCGTTTCGCCGATCGCGCGCGCAATGCCGAGAATCACGGCAACCGTAATTCCGCTGCGCGCGGCGGGAAGCAACACGTGAAAGATCGTTTGCCATCGCGTCGCACCGAGCGCCATCGAACCTTCGCGAAGATGTCCCGAAACGGCGAGCAGCGCATCCTCGGAAAGTGTGATCACGGTCGGCAATATCATGATCGAGAGAACGATGCCCGCAGTCAACAAGCCAAAGCCGGTGAGACTTCCTAGATGCGCTCGAATCAACGGCGCGAGCAAGGTCAGCCCGAGCCAACCGTACACGACCGATGGAATGCCGACGAGGATTTCGATCGCCGGTTTGACGATCGATGCCACCGCCTTAGGCGCGAGCTGCGAAAGAAAGATACCGACTGCAATTCCGAACGGTCCGCCGACGACAATCGCAAAGAGCGTGATCGCGAGCGACCCGATAATAAAAACAAGCGCACCGGGATGGCGCGCATCGGGCGAAAAGTCGGGTGAGAACAAAAAGACGAACGGGTTGATGTGGTCGCTGAAAAAGAGACGCGTACCTTCGATGGCCAGGTACCCTAGAATCAATGCCATCGCGACAATAACAAAGGCGCTCGCGGAGAAAAGCAATCCCTTCGCAACCCGCTCTTGGGCGTGCGCGCGACCGGCCGTTCGTGATATCAAAGCGAATCTATCCTACGCGCGCCGGTGTAAGCCCGTATTAACCAATTATTAAGGCGTCTTAAGAAAAAACGGCACCGTCGATCGGCGGCGCGGTGGGCGCTTCGGCGGCGAACGCCTCGGTGTACCATTCGCAGACGTCGCGCAGCGTCAGTCCGCGGCAGTACTCCTCGAGAAAGTCGAGGATTTGATGCTTCATGAGGTGTTCGTCGGCCTCAAGTCCGCTCGTCCGCCACATGTGCCCTAGCGTGACACAGCCAGCTTAGCGTCTCGTTATCCGCTCATTAAGACTCCCGTTTCGCAACCCGCATGATGGGCAGGCGGACGGTAAAGGTGGTACCGCTTCCGAGCATCGATTCCGCCGAAATCGCGCCCCCATGCGCGTCGACGATGCCCTTCACGATTGACAAGCCAAGACCCGCACCTCCGCTCTCGCGCGTCCTCGACCGGTCGACCACGTAGAAGCGTTCGAAGATATGCGGAAGATCGCGATAGGGAATGCCGACCCCGGTGTCCCGCACCCGCAAGATCGCATCGGCGCCGCTCGCGTCGATCTGCACGATGACTGCTCCGTTTCCCGACGTGTGGCGGATGGCGTTGTCGATGAGGTTCACGAAGATTTGCGCGAGCCGGTCGGGATCGGCCTCAACGCGCACCGGCCGCATCGCCTGGAGCTCCAGATGCACGCCTTTGTTGGCCGCTTGCGGTTCGAACGAGGCGACGATGGAATGCGCGACATCTTCCAAGTCGATCTCCCGCAGGTTCAACTTCAGTTGTCCCGACTCGGCGCGCGCATGCTCCAGCAATTGCTGTACGAGCGATGCGAGACGGTCCACCTGGGCGAGCACCTGCGGCAAAAAAAGGTCGCCGGCTTCGTCGTCGGGTGACTCGATGACGGTTTCGAGCATCAATTTTATCGACGACAGCGGCGTGCGGAGTTCGTGCGAAACGTTGGAGAGGAACTCTTTGCGGGCGCGCTCGAGACGCACGACGTCGGTCTGGTCGTCGGCGAACACAACGACGCCACTGAGCGTTGTCGAATCCTCCAACGGATAGACGGAAACGCGGTAGCTGCGGGCGTTTTTTCCGGCGGAGGTTGCGAGCGTTGCGACCGAGGCTTCACCGCGCAGCGCATCTTCGATCCGGCGTTCCAGCTCGATATTCGGAATCGACGTGAGAATGTGCGAGCCCGTGCCCCGTGCCGGATCAAAATCGAAGATCGTGCCCGCCGCGGCATTGGCGAACCGCATACGGGCTGTGCGATCGAGAAAGATTACGCCCATCGGCAGTGCGCGGACAAGACGGACGAAGTCGACGTCGGCGCCTGAATCGGACGGAACGAGCACCTCTTCACGAATCGTGCGCACGCGATTGCGCGCGACAAGCCACGTGAGCATCGCACCGCAAAGAAAGCCGATCGCGATGGCGATGCCGATCCACACGTCGGAGGTCATGAACGAAATTTACGCTTTGAACATGTAACCGCGGCTGCGCACCGTAATGATGTGCCGCGGATTGCGCGAGTCTTCTTCAATCTTTTCGCGCAGCCACCGGATATGAACGCTAACCGTCTGCTGTTCGCCTTCGAAATCGTATCCCCACACTTTGTCGAGCAGCGTCTGACGAGTAACGACCCGGCCGTTGTTTTCCATGAGCACGCGCAGCAGCGCGAATTCCTTTGGCGCAAGTGCTACGTCTTTTCCGCGAACCGTCAATTGCTGGCGCGAGGGGTCGAGCACGATGTCACTGAGCGAGATCGCTTCGTCGTGAGCACCCTGAAGCGGCGTCTGCCGGCGCAAGCGGGCCTTCACGCGCGCGAGAAACTCGTGCAGCGCAAACGGTTTGGTTACGTAGTCATCGGCCCCGAGTTCGAGCGCAAGCACCTTATCGATCTCTTGGTCTTTCGCCGTCAGCATGATAATCGGGACCGCGCTGAATTTGCGGATCTCTTTGCAAGCCTCGATGCCGTCGAGCACGGGAAGCATGATGTCGAGGATGACCAAATCGGGTTGTTCGCGCTGCGCCATTGCAACGGCAGAACGCCCGTCGCTGGCCGTCACGACGGCATAACCGCTGCGCTCCAGGTTGAAGCGAAGGGTCTGCAAAATCGCAGACTCGTCATCGACGACAAGAATCTTCTTATTGAAGTCAGGACTCTTGACGAATGTGCCCCGCGAGGGCTTGGTCTCCAGCGGTCCGTTCATACCATTTGGCGATCGCACTATAATCGAGCGCGCCGTCCCCTTCTGCCGAACGAGCGGTATAGAGTTGATAGGCGAGAGCTGAGGCGGGCATCGGAAAACCCATCGCGCGAGCGGCATCGAGCGCTGCTGCCATGTCCTTACGCAAAAGATCTAACGCAAAGCCGCCTTCGAACTTGCCGGCAAACCACGTCTTCGGCAACCATTGATCCAAGACATAGTTGGAACCGGTTGCCGTAGCAATTACTTTTCGTACGGCCTCGAGGTCCGCTCCCGCTTTCTCGGCAAAGACCAGCGCTTCCGCATTCGCGATCATCACGTTTGCAATGATGATCTGGTTCACGAGCTTCACGGTCTCGCCCATGCCGATCCCTCCGAGGTAGTACGGAGTACCCATACCCCGAAGCACCGGTTCGACCCGCGTAAAGACGTCGGGCTGGGCGCCTACCATGATCGTCAGGGTTCCGGACGCAGCGCGCGCCGGTCCACCGCTGACCGGGGCGTCGACGAAAGCGATCCCGCGCTCGGCCAGTTTTTCAGCAAAGCGCTTTGAGGCGATGGGTGAGATCGTCGACATGTCGATTACGACCGAACCGGAGCGGGCGCCGGCGGCAACGCCGCGTTCAGAGAAGAGCGCTTCCTCTACTTGCGGCGCGTCGGGTACGCACAAGATCGTCACGTCGCTTTGGGCGGCGAGAGCCGCATAGTCCGGCGCTTCGGTGACGCCGTCGGCCTTGAGCCGCTCGATCGCCTTACGCCGGTGGTGCACCGCCGCACCGACTGAAAAGCCGTTGTTTTTAAGCGAACGCGCCATGGGTTCGCCCATGGCACCGAGGCCGATAAATCCCAATCGAGGCTGGCTCACCGCTCGCCCATTTCCTACAGGCGCCATTGCGCTCCTGGCCGAAGCGGCTCATCCCATGACAACTGCTACGACCGTTATCGCGCGTCCGACGTTCGACCAGATGAACCTCTCGATGGGCAAACGTACGCGCCTCCACCGCTTGATGTACGAACACGGCCCGGCCAACGGGACGTTGATGATTCTCCCGATCGATCAGGGACTCGAACACGGACCCGTCGATTTCTTCGACAATCCCGAATCGATCGATACGGACTGGATCTATCGTCTCGCGGTCGAGGGAAATTTCTCGGGCATCGCGCTGCATATCGGCCTTGCGGAAAAGTACCACAAGCACTACGCCGGCCGGGTGCCGCTCGTGTTGAAGGTCAACGGCAAGACGAACGTGCCTCCCGATGACGAAGCGTTCAGCTCGCTGACGTCGTCGGTCGAAGATGCAGTCCGCTTAGGCGCCGACGCAGTCGGTTACACGCTTTTTGTGGGAAGCCCATCGCAAGACGTCGACATCGCGCAGTGCAACGAAGTACGGCGCGACTGCGAGAGATACGGCATGCCGATGATCATCTGGTCGTATCCCCGCGGTTCGGCGATGAAGGCCAAGGGCGGCATCGAGAGTCTGTACGCCGTCGACTATGCTGCCCGTGTCGCCTGCGAAGTCGGTTGCGACATCGTCAAGCTGAATGAACCAAAATGGGATGCCGCCACTGCGGACAAATTGCCGAAGCCCTATAACACGATGCAGTTCACCGATGTCGAAGGACTGCGTAAGGTTGTGAAGTCTGCGGGGCGCACACTCGTGCTCGTCTCCGGCGGTAGCAAACTCGGCGACGACGCGACGATTGCGAAGGCCCGCGCCGCTATGGAAGCCGGCTGCGTAGGCCTGATTTTCGGACGAAACATGTGGCAACGCAAATGGGACGATGCGCTCTCGGTGTCGTCGCGCATGCACGATTTGATGAAACACTACGGACAATAGTCGCAAGCGGGCCTGCAACTGCAGGCCCGCTTTGCAACGTTCCATTATCGAGAGATGAAAACGATCGAGGAGCGCGTCAACGAAGCGCTCGACAAAGTACGGCCCGGCATCCAAGCGGACGGCGGCGAAGTTTGGCTCATCAAAGTCGAAAATGCCACTGCCTACGTTCAAATGCTCGGCGCATGCGGCGGTTGTCCCGCCTCCACGATGACGCTAAAAGGCGCCATCGAAGCAATCGTCGTCGCCGACGTGCCGGAGATCAACGAAGTTCTTCAGGTTTAGTGCGCGCCGGCGCAGCGCGTGCAGTACCAGCTAACCGCACCCTCGTGCGCTTGCGGAAGCATATGTTCGCGGACACTACGGCGGCCACAGGTCGCACACGCGTAGGTGGTGCCGATGCTAACGGCGGTCGGATCGTGCTCGTTGCGCTTCGCCGCCCAGGCGACCGTCAGAATGACAAGCCCGATGACCAGCGGCGCATAGGCAAAGAATGAGGCCAAACCTTCGGCTGAAATCTGTGCATCCATATCGGAGTATTTTCATTCGCACGACTGCGCCGCTTCCCTAGTACCACCGCGCCGGTGTCGAATAGGACGGAATGGACCGTGATCGGGAGCTTCGCGAAGAGTTGGTCGCGCATATGCAGCGTACCCGAACGTTGCACGATCCGAACGTTGCGGCCGCATTTCTGGCTGTTCCGCGCCACCGGTTCGTTCCAAGCGAACTCTTGAACGTTGCCTACGAAGATCGCGCGCTCTCGCTCAAGGAGCACGAGGGCTTCGTGCTCTCTTCTATTTCGCAACCCGGCATGGTGGCGCAGATGCTGGAGATGCTCGAGGTTCGACCGGGCCAACGTTTTTTGGAAATTGGGACGGGCAGCGGTTACAACGCTGCATTGCTCTCGGTCCTCACCGGGCCGCAGGGACAGGTGGTCAGCGTTGAACTCGAAAGCGATCTCGCAGAGCGCGCGCGCAGTCTTCTCGATGAAATGGGATACACGAACGTCGTCGTCCGCTCGGGTGACGCGGAGTGTATTCACTTCGATGACGACTTCGACGGCATCGTCGTCACCGCGCGAACCGACGACATCGCGGGCGTGTGGTGGGAAGCGTTAAAAAACGGCGGCCGGCTCGTGGTTCCGCTAAACATCGCCTACGGCGGCGAACGGGTCGTAGCGTTCGTCCGCGACGGATCGCGCCTGTGCAGTGTCGGAACGCAAGCCTGTTCATTCATCGGTATGCGCGCCGCAGAAAACGATCGCGGCGGCGACATCTTCTTCCGCAACACCGCGACGCGCTACGCGCCCGAACCCAACGCGCGCACTCCGTTGTCGATCACGGCGATCCGCCGCGACGACGTCCGAGCCGATCTCCTAGAAACCGCCGACGTCGTCATCGCTCGCCCAGAAACGTTCTTCGCGGTTACGGCACTAGAATCGAACCGCTGAGGTATATCCGGTGAGTTCAACGTAAGCTTGGCCCACGGATTTTCCGCTGTTGGGATCGCGGACGTCGGCTGCACCTTCCCAGTATGTGGTGCTCATTTGATCGATCAATTCTTGGTCGGGTAGGAACGGCTGCAGTTCGAACGTTTTTCCTATCGTTGCAACAGATACGCGCCAGCCGCTCGGGTATGCGGCGCCGGTGCGCGGGCTTTTCCAAGTCTCCAATGATGCAATAGTAAAGGCGCGCAGTGGAAGAAACGTCACCGAACCGTCCGAAGCGATAAGGCTTCCTGATGATTGCGGTGTCGTGGTTCCATCGGTTTCGCGCAGGCGATAGAGCATGATTTCCCGGCCGTCGTTGAGTTGAATCGCGAACCAATCCCAACCGGATTGACGTGCTTGCAATTCATCCGAGCCGAATTCATGATCCATCCACGAAGTGCCGGTCACGGAGTACGTCTGGCCGTTCAGCTCGAGCGTTCCGCCGGTCATAAGGCGCGTGAAGGAATAATAGTGCGATGCGCACGATGCGCAACTGCCTTTGAGCGATACGCCTCCATGTCCGTGAATCGCCGGCGGCTTCGCCGACCGCATGACCAGACTCACAACGTTTGCTCCGCTGGATGCCCGCAACCGCATCCTGGGCCGCAGCTCCGGCGTTCCGGTTAGACTCCAACCGTTGGCCACGACCTCCAATTTCCGTGATGAAGCTGCACCTTGGCCAAGGGCGTCCCGCGCGAGGGTCGTGCTATACGTAAAGTGCTGTCCATCGATATCCGTTATCGCGAAATGTGCCGGATAGAGCTGATACGCACGCCATTTGCTTTCACCAGTCGTCCAGCGTGACGGCGTCGGCTCGAGACCGATGCGGAAAAACGTCAACTCATATCCGAACCGGCGTCCGTTCGTCGCGTGCAGATGGCCGGTGAAATACCACCATTCCGTTCGATATGACGTGTGCGCGAAATGGTCGCGCGGGAATGAGAACGTGTACGGCGCGCGCGCGATGCTAAACGGTGTCATTCCAAGTAGCGTGACGCACAGCATCGTGACGAATCTACTCCACACGCAGCGCCTCGGTCGCGGGCATGCGCGATGCGACGCGCGCCGGATAGATCGCCGCAACGAGCGCTGCAACAACGACCATTGCGACTGCCTCGGCGTAGAACACCCCTGGAGAGCGCCACTCGATCAACCATCCAAAGGTTTGGCGATTGATCACGTAGATCAGGTCGACCGCAAGCGCGGAGCCGAGCACGATACCCACGAGTCCCGCGAGAAGTCCCACGATGAAGGCTTGCATCAGCACCATCCGCGCCACGCCGGCGCGCGTCAAACCAATATAGCGCAGCAGACCGATCTCGAGACGGCGTTCGAGCACCAAGGCGAAGAGCGTGCTCACGACGCCGAGCACAGCGATCGTCATACTGACGATATACAAGGCGCTCGTAATGGCGAACGTGCGATCGAACACACCGATGGCATACGAGCGGAGTTCTCCATTTGTCGTGATATCCACACGAAGCGGCAGCAAGGCGCGCTCGATCTGCGTACGAACCACAGGGACGTCGGCTCCCGGCCGTAGATAGACGGCAATGGAGTCGATCGAGTCATCGTGCCAAAGGCGGCGGTACGTCGAGCGGTCAATGAAAAATGTACCGCCGCTTGTGGAATAGTCATTGTAGAGGGCAAGAACGTGAAACGCTGTTCGGCCGGACGGCGTCGCGAGCGTGAACGCATCCCCCGGACGCAGCCCAAAATGCGTACGAAACGGTTCGCTGATGACGGCAGCATTGGCGTCGTGCAACCCTCGCGCCACTGCCGCAACGTCCACGTTGCCGATGAAGCGCAGCTTACGCCGCGCATTCAACGACTCCACGTTGGTCGCGCCCAGCGACGCGAACTGCCCATTCAACGGAACGTCGAACCCGCGATAAGTGTCAACGGCTGCCACGCCGGGAACGTCTTGAACGCGACGCGCATCATCTTGGGAGAAACCGCCGCGAAACGTTGCATCGGTAATTCCCGGCGTCTTGATGTACACGTCGGCACTGAGCGTATCGGACGTCCACGCTACAACGGTCGCCCGAAAGGATCCGACCAGAATGGCAATCGCGACCATCATGGCAACGGCAACGGCGAGCGATGCGATTGCGACCGAAAAACGTCGTGGCGATGCTTGCAAGAATCCGGCGGCGATTGATGCCGACGGATGCCGAGTCCTTAGCAATTGCAATACCCGGACGCCGGCATTTAGGACCAACGGCGTACACAGCGACGCTCCCGCAATGAGCAGCACGCCGGCCGCGTACCCAAAGACCGGTAGTCCGTTGAGCGCCGGTAACAACATCAGGAGTACCGCAAGAGCGAGCGCCGCGACGCCGCTTGCCGCTCCCCATTGCTGTAGGCCGCGACGTGCGCGTTCGAATGCGGGACCGGCGCGCATCGTTCGAGCCGGTGCAGTCGACGCAGCTTCGGCCGCGGGCGCGAGCGCCGAAACGATGGCAAGGGCCGATCCGACAACCAAGGCTTTTAGGGTAGCCGGCCATGAGAACACCACGCCGTCCGCGTGCGATCCAACATAGAGTGCCGAGACCGTCGCCTGGACTGCCGTCACGGAATAGCGCGCAAGCACGAATCCGACCACGATTCCCAGCACCGCGCCTGCGACACCGTACACCGCGCCCTCTGCGAGAAACGCGGTGAATATTTGTCCGCGTGAAGCGCCGAGCGCGCGCAGCGTTCCAATGTCGCCCTTTCGCTGCACCACCGAAATCGCGACGGCGTTGTAGATCAAATACATACCGACCAACAGCGCAACATCTGCAAGCACACCGAGGTTCAGTTGAAAGCTCGCAAGCATTCGCTGAATTTCGGCAAGCCGCGTCCGCGGCTCCAACACTCGCGCGTCCGGAGGCACAACGCGCTGAACCTGCGATTGAACCGCTCGAAGACGCGCAGGGTCGACCACGAGATCGATTCGATGGAGACGCCCAATGCTTCCAAACAGTTCTTGCGCAGTCGCAATATCGACGAACGCGACGCTCGAATCAACCCCATTCGACGCCGGCGGAATTACCGCCATGACCGGCAGTTGCACGTGCCGCGCGCCGGCATACGCGCTCAGAGAGCCCTTTACACTATATCGCGCGGCGATACGGCGGCTCACGATGATGCCGCGTCCGTCGATGAAGCGGTGAAGATCGAAGCCGGCGGAGCTACTCGTTCCCCATTGCGTGCCCTCAGGTAGTACGGCGCGCGTAACGTCAACGCCCAGCACCCGAATGATTTCACCGGAATCCAGTTCGCCGCGGCGAGCACCAACGACGAGTTCGCCTTCCACGACCGGATTAGCGCCGGTAATTCCGGCGATTCGTTGCACACGAAGCAGCGAGCGTTCGTCAAAGCCCGTTCCACTGCCGAAGACTTGCAAATTCACGTGACTGGCGATGACGTCGACGCTGCGGCCGAACGAGGCCACCGCCGTTGCATTGGCGAGATCGATCGCGTAGGCCGCAGCAACACCGAGCGCAACTGCAAGAAGCGTCACGATGGAACGCAAGAGATTCGTGCGCGCATACCCGGTAACCAGAGCGCGTACGAGCGTATGCACCGGCATCACGTCATCGATTCGATCCGGCCGTCTCGCATGTGGATGCGACGATCCGCTCGCGACGCGGCCTCTTGACTATGCGTGGCCATCAAGATCGCTTGCCCATGATCGGCAAGGCGCCGAAGAATTTCCAGCACCAGTTCGCCGTTTCGACTATCGAGATTCCCCGTAGGCTCGTCGGCCAGAACGATTGCCGGCTCGTGGACGATCGCGCGAGCGATCGCGGCGCGTTGGAGTTGCCCTCCCGAGATTTCGGTGATCGCGGAAGCGGCTTTATCCGCAATGCCAACACCCTCCAGAACGGCATCGACTCGCGCGGTCACCTCGCGTACTTTTCGCCGCTGCAGGATCAACGGCAACGCCACGTTGTCGCGCACGCTCAGCGTCGAGAGGAGATTGAAGAACTGAAAAACGGTCCCGATGCGATCGCGACGCAGTGCGGTCAACGCTTCGTCATTCAAATCGGTGGTCGAGACACCATCGATTTCCACAAATCCCGCCGTCGGTAAATCGATGCAGCCCGCCAAATTGAGCAACGTGCTTTTACCGCACCCGCTCGGTCCCAACAGCGCGACCAGTTCGCCGGCGCGCACGTCCAAGGTGACACCGCGCAATGCCTGCACGCCAGTGTCGTAGACCTTTTCGACGCCGGAACACACAACGGGTCGCCGCACTTCTGCGACAACCCGTTGGAAATTCGACACGCTTACGTCTTACGCGGAGGCTTTTTTGAAATATTCCGCGTTGATTTCGACGAAATTCACCCATTTCTCCGGAATGTCGGAGTCGGCGAAGATCGCTTCAACGGGACATGCGGAAACGCAAGCGCCGCAATCGATGCAGACCTCGGGATCGATGTAGAGCTGCTCATCCTCATCCTTGCCATGAATGCAATCGACCGGACAAACGTCAACGCATGACTTGTCCTTCGTTCCAATACACGGTTCAGTGATGATGTACGCCATGACGCTCGAGACCCCTTAGACGGTAATGTGTCGTAAACTCGTGCCTGCTATTGGCAACATTCCAAGCCTACGCCTTCCCGGGGAAGGGGCCTCAGACTTCTGTCCTACGCGTTTTTCGAGGAAAACTACGCGACCGTGCGACGTCCCGAAACCGCACGAATTATCCAGAGCAACACCACCGCGCCGATGATTGCGCAGATGAAGCTCCCAATCGTGAAGCCGCTGATGCCGGTGTGTCCGAATAGACCGTAGATCCATCCACCGATCACCGCACCGATGATGCCGACGATCAAGTCTCCCAGGATTCCGCCCGGGCCTTCGCCGGGGACGATCCATCGCGCGATCGCGCCGACGATGATGCCAAAAATGATCCAGAGTAAAATGCCCATCGCTACCTCCTTGGCAACAAAGTGCCCCAGGAGAACCCTCCCTAAACGGCAGTTGCCGGGCCAACCACCAGGGAAGGGGACATTTGATGCGCCGAACACGTTTACGGCTTATGAAAAATTTTCTTGGCGCATTGATTATTTTGGCAGCCACCGCGACGGCGCCGGCGCTCGCGGCCCCGGTAACGCAGATTGCCGTGATGGGCACTGGTACCGTGACGATGCTTCCCGACGAAGCGACGGTCAACGCCTCGATTACGACGACCGACCCGCGCGCCGAGACCGCAACCGGCCGTAACAGCGCCGCGTACGAGAGCGCGACGAAAGCGCTGCTGGCACGAGGCATCGCCCGCAGCGACATTACCCTCTCTTATTACAACGTCAACTACCAGCCGAAGCCGCAAGCCGTCGACGGCAATCCCCCGCCTCCAGGCGTGTACGGATACACCGTAAACCGATCGTTTTCCGTGAAAGTGCGGAACATGGGAAGCTCCGGCTCCATCGTTGACGCGCTGAGCCCAATCGACGGCATCGAAATCAACGGCGTTACGTTCGGTCTTTCGAATTCCGCCGGTGCGCGAGATCAAGCTACGGGCAAAGCGGTCGCAGACGCGCGCTCAAAGGCAACTGCGCTTGCCCGGGCAGCAGGCTTGCGGATCTCTGCGATCCAGCGCATCGATCTGGAAGGAAACGGCATCATGCCGCTCCCGATGATGATGAAAGCGAACACCATGGGGGCCCCAAGCGCGCCGACGACGTTCGACCCGGGAAACGTGAACGTAACCGTCAACGTGAACGTCGTTTTTTCTGCATCGCCGTAAAGAACGAAACAGCGATGCCGCCACGCGGGTAGACCTAGGCATGACGACAACGTGCGAGGTCTGCGGCCTCCGGACCGCTACGGTCTTCGATGGGCGCACCTCGCTGTGCGCGGCGTGCGCCCAGCGAAAAGCGGCGACGAGCGCACTCCCGTTTCTGGGCGCGGCGCTTGCGGCCGCCGGCCTCATCGCCGGTGGCGCCTTACTGTACGAAAACCGCGAAGAATTGTCGCGAAAACTCGGCTCCGTCGGCACACCGACGCTCCAGAACTTCTCGCGCGATCTCACCGAACTCGCAAAATCGAAGAAGCTCGATCCCGTGGTCGGCCGGGACGATGAAATCGAGCGACTGATTTCGATTCTCGCTCGGCGCAGCAAAAACAATCCGGTGCTCGTCGGCGAACCCGGCGTCGGCAAGACGGCGATCGTCGAAGGCCTTGCACAGCGCATCATTGTGGGTAACGTTCCTTCGGCGCTACGCAACAAACGCGTGCTCTCGCTCACGCTTGGCCCGCTCGTTGCCGGAACGAAGTACCGCGGTGAATTCGAGAGCCGCGTCAAGAAAATTCTCGACGAAGTAAAGCGCAGCGCTCGCGACGTCATCCTTTTCATTGACGAATTGCATACGCTCGTCGGCGCAGGTGCGGCAGAGGGTTCACTCGACTTGAGTTCGATGATCAAACCCGAGCTGGCACGCGGAGAACTGCAATGCATCGGCGCCACGACATTCGACGAGTATCGCAAGTACATCGAATCCGACGCGGCGTTGGAACGGCGCTTTCAACCCGTGATGGTCGAAGAACCGACGATCGAACAGACGATTGCGATCTTGCGCGGCTTGAGCGGCGGATACGCGAAACATCACAACGTCACGATCGACGATGGAGCGATCGAAGCCGCTGCATCACTCTCGGCACGGTATATCGCCGACCGGTTCTTGCCCGACAAGGCGATCGACCTGATGGACGAAGCGGCCGCATCGGTCGCTCTTGAAAACAAAGGCGCCGCTGCTGCACCGCACGTTACCGCACAGCATGTTGCCGCTGTGGTCACGAAATGGACGGGCATTCCGCAAGCGACGCTCTCGGAATCGCAGACGAATCAATTGCTTTCGCTCGAGGGTGTGCTCGGCAAACGCGTCGTCGGTCAACGCACGGCGATCGAATCCGTCGCGCAAGCGATTCGCAGAGCGCGCGCCGGCCTGCACGACCCGCGCAAGCCGCTCGGGAGTTTTCTCTTCGCCGGTCCAAGCGGCGTCGGTAAGACCGAACTCGCAAAGGCGCTTGCCGAAGCGCTGTTCGGAAGTGAAGGCGCCCTCGTTCGCATCGACCTTTCCGAGTTCACCGAAGCGCATACGGTTTCTCGACTTCTCGGAGCACCACCGGGATATCAGGGCCACGACGAGCCCGGGCAGTTGACCGAGCCGGTGCGCCGGCGTCCCTATTGCGTCGTGCTGTTCGACGAATTGGAAAAAGCGCATCCGGACGTTGCCGCAATTCTACTTCAAATTCTCGACGACGGCCGGGTGACCGATGCGAAGGGACGCACCGTAGACTTTCGCCACGCGTTGATCGTTCTAACGACAAATCTTCCTCAAGATGAGATTGCGCTCGAACTGCGTCCGGAGTTGATCAATCGCATCGACGACACCGTTCATTTCAATCCATTGCAGATGCCGCAAATCGAGGCGATCGTCGAGATTCACGTCGACGCGTTAGCCGGACGTCTTGGAGCGCGCAACGTACGCCTTCGTCTGTCGGAGGAAGCAAAGCAGTATTTGGCGCGCGTCTCTATGGGTGCCGGGAGCGGTGCGCGTTTTGTCGGCCGTACCGTTTCGCACTATGTCAGCACGCCGCTCTCCACGGCCATCCTGCGAGGTGAATTGAAAGAAGGCGGCATCGCGGACGTCACACTCGAAGGCGACTCCCTCGTTATACGGGCAGCATGAGCGTCCCAAAATACGCGATCACGCCGCTCGTCATCATCGTCGCCCTCACGATCACGCTGATCGTTCTGGCTTTCGTTCACAGTTAGCGAAGGCCGGCGATCCCGTGATCGCATCGCCGTGCGATGGCGACGCCCTATTCGCGAGGCTTTAGAGCACCGAATGAACGTCGGCTTCCATCTGCGCTTTCGAGAGTTCGCCAATCTCAATTTTTCGCACGATGCCGGTTCGATCGATGAACACGTGCACCGGTAGGCCGTTGATACTGTATTGGTCGCGCAGCGTTCCCGAATCCACGACGGCGGGATATGTCAGGTGATGCTGCTGCACGAAGGACTGCGCCTTCGCGGCATTCTCGAGAACGTCTATCCCGACCACTTGAAGCCCGCGGCTCGCAAATTGTTCTTGAAGCGCGCTGACGTCCGGAGCTTCCGCGTTGCACGGCGGGCACCACGATGCAAAGAAATTTAAATAGACGGCTTTGCCGCGCAGCGAATCGAGCGAGAGCGTCGCACCGGTCGTCGTCGGTTCTTGAAAGGACGGCGCCGGCTTTCCAACCGCCGCGACTTGTGGCGCGCCGCCGGCGTGGCATGACGCGAGCGTGACAACGGCCCCGATCACGGCCAGGTTTCGAAGATTCATGCGTATGAAGGGTACGCTACCGCGCGAAGATCGGTTTGCATCTGCGTGACCAATTCATCGACCGACGCGAAAACCCGCTGCTCACGCACGTACCGCAGGTCGCGCAGTACCAGCTGATGGCCGTAGATCGTCGACTGAAAATCACGCAGCCACGCCTCGATCGTTTTCACCGATCCATTAAACTGCGGGTTGTTCCCGATCGACACGAGCGCTGCGTAGTCGCGGCCGTCGTATCGCGCTACCGCTGAATAGACGCCATCGCGGGGCAAGAGTTTCTCCGGCACGCGAAGGTTAGCGGTGGGAAACCCCAAATCGTGACCGCGCCCTGCGCCCAGTTCGATCGTGCCGCGCAGTTCGTAACTATGGCCGAGCAAGTGGTCGGCCAGATCGAGGTTTCCACCAGCTACGAGCGTGCGAATACGGGTGCTGGAGATCCGTTCACCGCCGTCCGTAACGTTTTCCACCGGAGTAAGCGCGACGTCCCGCTGCGACAAATATTCAGCCATCATCGCTGTGTCGCCCGCGCGCTTGTGTCCGAATCTGAACGTTGCGCCGACGGCGATGCCGCGAACGCCCAACGAATCGATCAAACGATCGAGAAACGCCTGCGGCGACAGCGTGGAGATGCGCTCGTCGAATTGAACGAAAAAGCACTCCTCGATTCCGGCTTTGGCGAAGAGATCGATGCGTTCATCATTGGTTGTGAGCATGGCTGGCTCGGTGCCCGGTCGCAGAAACGACGCAGGATGATTTGCGAACGTCAAAATGCCGCAGCGCCATCCCGGCTTGCGCAAGCGGCGAGCGGCTCGTACGATCTCGACGTGCCCGCGGTGCATGCCGTCGAAGAACCCGATCGCTAGCGCGAGAGGACGGCTATTGTCGCGAAACAGTTCGTGATAGAGCTTCACGTCGTCATCAACTCTCTACGAAGACCTTTCGGGGCGCTAGCATCGTGCCGTGCGCTTCGCCGACTCCCACGAGCGTTCGCGACTCGTCTCGCACAAAAACGTGTTGCGCGGGCGCACCTTCCGGAAGCGGAACCACGCGCCCCGCGCGAAAGTCCGACGACCCGCGCAGATCAAGCACGATCGTGGGGAACGGAATGATATGCTCGGGCGGAATCAACGCACGTTGCGGATCTTCGGCAATCTGTTCCAGCGTGCGCGCTTCTCCTATGACAAATGGTCCTGACGCTTCACGAACAAGGGCGCCCATGTGCGACGGAATTCCGATGGCGGCACCGATGTCTTCGCACAACGTGCGAATATATGTGCCTTCGCTACAGGCGACGCGCAGACGAGCCGTCGTGTCGTCCATGCCAAGAACGGTGATGCCGTAGACGGTAATAGTGCGGCTCTTCCGCTCGACCGTCTTCCCCTCGCGAGCCAGTTCGTACAACCGTTTGCCGTCGTGATGAACTGCTGAAAACATCGGAGGCGTTTGGGCGATCCGTCCGATAAATGCGGGTAGCGCATCGTTGAGAAGCGCTGACCAGCCTTTTGGAACCGCAGCCGTTGCAACGGTCTCGCCGAGCGCATCTTGCGTCGTCGTGGAGCGTCCGAGAACCAGCAACGCGGTATAGCTTTTGCGCTGATCGGTAAGCAGTGGGATCAGCCGCGTGGCTTTGCCGACCGCGATGGGAAGAACACCCGCAGCCTGCGGGTCCAGCGTCCCGAGATGCCCTACAGCAATGCGGCGGTCCCGCGCCGTAAACACCGAAAATACGACGCACACGCGCAACGATGTGCGCGGACGTCGGACCCGCCGGCTTGAAGACGTTCACGAAACCGAGCATCAAACTACGGTGGCGGCAACATGCGCACTTCTCTTCGAATCGCGCCGATGATGCCGAGCGTTCCGCCAACAACGAGCAGCACGATTGCGCCGATTCCGGCGCCGAGCTGATGCGAAAAGACCCACAGCATGAACGCAAGACCGCCCAGGGCCATAAACACGTAGGCTGCGCGTGTGAAGTGGGCATTCGGAAATCTCACGAACAGCAGCCACGATTCCGAGCGAACCGAAAACGAACAGAAAGATCGCCGCGACGAGCGTCACAGCCCAGCTTCGACGAGGGCCGCGTCCACGGCCGCGAACGCTTCTTGCACGGTGCCGTGGAAAGTCAAGCCCGATGCACGGAAGTGACCGCCGCCGCCGAGTTTCGCGGCCGCCTGCTGGACGTTGACGCGTCCGTTCGAACGCAGGCTCACACGAATTTCGCCTTCGAACGCTTTGAAGAGCGCGGCCACTTCGACCCCTTCTTGCCCCCGCAACGTATTGACGACGTCTTCGGTGTCTTCGCCGTCTGCGCCGGTTTGCGCGAGCATCGGATCGTCGACGAACGAATAGCAATACCGTCCATCATGGCCGAAGCGCATCTCATCGAGCACACGTCCAAGCAGCCGCGTCGCGGCGACCCGTTTGTTCGCGAAGATCTCTTCGGTGATCAGCTCTTTATCGGCACCCGCGCGCATCAACTGCGCAGAAAGCTCCAAGACATCCGGCGACGTGTTGGAATGCATGAAGCCGCCGGTATCGGTCATGATCGTCGTGAGAATGCAGGTGGCGATCTTCTCGATCGATTGCAGCGCTCAGCCCACGGAGCAGATGCATCAGCGTCGTTCCGGTAGAGCACTCGGTCGGAATGACGTAATTGAGTGCACCGAAATGAGAATTGCCGAGATGATGATCGATGTCCAACATATTTGCACGATCGATCTTCGGCAAAAACTCGCCCGCCCGCGTGTAGTCGCTCATGTCGCAAAACACGTAGAGCGTGTCCGGCGGCAAATCGGCCGGAAGATCGCGTGAGACGAATTCGGCGTCGGGCAAAAACCGCAAGTTGCGCGGCACCGGATCCTGTTGAAAATAGTAGACGCGCTTACCGATGCGTTTGAGCGCGATGCCGAGCGCGAGCCCGGCTCCGAGCGTATCGCCGTCCGGCTTCACGTGGCTCACCATCACGAACGCCGGACGACGCCGCAACTCGTCGACGACTTCTTGCGTCGTTGATCCGCTCACCGTCTGGCTTTCGATCATACTTCTCCCTCTCTTCGCACGCGGTGGCGCTCGGCGTCTTCGCGCAGTGTCTTTGCGAGCGCAATTGCGCGCTCGGTGGAACGATCTTCGACGAAGATGAGCTCCGGTGTATGCCGCAAATCGATGCGATGACCGAGTTCACCGCGCAGAAATTTCGCAGCGCTCTCCAACGCATCGATCGATTGGCGAGCGACGTGCCGGTCCCCGATGATGGAAACGAAGACCTTGCAATGCCGCAAGTCATCTGAAACTTCCGCGCGCGTTACGGTAATGAATCCGAGCCGCGGATCCTTCAGCTCCTGTGTGATGAGGATGCCGAGGATCCGCTGAATCTCGTGATCTATTCGCGCTTGCCGCTGAGACTTCACGCGCGCGCCAGTTCGGCGGCCACCTGTTCGGTGGTGAAGGCCTCAACGATGTCGCCGACCTTGAGGTCTTGGAACTTGGCAATCTGAATGCCGCATTCGTACCCTTCGGCGACTTCCTTGACGTCGTCTTTGAAACGTCGCAGGGACTCGAGTTCGCCGGTGAAGACGACCGCTGCGTCGCGTACGACGCGAACGTCCGCATTGCGCGTGATCTTTCCGTCTTTGACGTAGCAGCCGACGATCGTGCCGACCTTCGAGACCTTGAACACCTCGCGCACTTCCGCGTGCCCGAGTGTGATCTCGCGCTCGACCGGCGCGAGCATGCCCGTCATCGCTTTCTTCAGGTCTTCTTCGATTTCGTAGATGACCTGGTAGAAGCGAAGATCGACGCCTTCGTTGTCGGCCAAACGTTTTGCCGTTTCGTCCGGACGAATGTTGAAGCCGATCAGCACCGCATTCGACGCGCTTGCAAGATTGACGTCGTTCGGCGAGATCGCGCCGACGCCGCCGTGAATGACGCGCACTTCGACTTCTTCCGTCGAGAGCGATTCCATTCGCGCACGGAGCGCTTCGAGCGATCCTTGTCCGTCGGCCTTGATGATGAGGTTGAGCGTTTTCTTGCCTTCGGCCGGCATCTGCATGAACGTTTCGAGCGAAACGCGCTGCGCTGCGCCACCCGCGATGCGAACATCGCGACGACGGACCGCGCGTTTCTCCGCAGTCTCGCGTGCAACACGTTCATCGCTGACGACCATCAACGTGTCACCCGCAGCGGGCACGTCTTGCAGGCCCATGATTTCCACTGGAATCGAAGGACCGGCTTTCTTGACTTGTTTGCCTTTGTCGTCGATCAGCGCACGCACTTTGCCGAACGTTCCGCCCACGACGATGATGTCGCCGACGCGAAGCGTTCCGTTTTGCACGAGCACCGTCGCGACCGCACCGCGTCCTTTGGACAGCTGCGATTCGATCACCACACCGCTTGCCCGGCGCTGCTTGTTCGCTTTGAGTTCCTTGATATCGGCCTCGAGCAGCACGGTATCGAGCAACGACTCGATACCATCGCCGTTGCGCGCCGAGACCGGAACCATTTCGATCGTACCGCCCCAGTCGACCGGCTGCAAACCGTTTTCGACCAGTTGCTGCTTGACGCGATCGGGCTGTGCATCGGCTTTATCCATCTTGTTGATAGCGACGACGATCGGCACGTTTGCCGCCTTGACGTGAGCGATAGCCTCTTTGGTCTGCGGCATCACACCATCGTCTGCGGCGACGACCAGGATTGCAACGTCGGTAACCTTGGCACCGCGGGCGCGCATCGCCGTGAATGCTTCGTGACCGGGAGTATCGATGAACGTGATCTTGCGGTCGTTGCGCTCGACGGTATACGCACCAATCTTCTGCGTAATTCCGCCCGCTTCACCGGCCGCAACGTTCTCGCTGCGAATTTTGTCGAGCAGCGACGTCTTACCGTGGTCGACGTGCCCGAGCACGGTGACGACCGGGGGACGCGCCGTGAGCATTTCAGGTTTGTCTTCTTCTTGCTCGACGGTAACTTCTTCGCCGGCTTCTTTGACGACCGCATTGAACCCGAACTTCTTCGCAACGTTGATCGCGATGTCGCTCGAGATGTTCTGGTTGATGGTTGCCATCGTACCGGTCTTGATCAATTCCGTGATGACGTCTTTGACGGGAACGATCATCGACGTCGCCAGTTCTTGCACGGTAAGCAAGTCCGGGATCTCGATCGTTTCCAACTGTCGCACGGGAATCGCGTGACCGGAATCGACTTTCTTTTTGCGCTGCCGCTCTTTTTCGAGCAGCAGTTCCTTCTCACGGTCTTTCTTGGTGGTTGTCTTATCTTCGTGGATGCGGGAACGGTCGCCGGGACGGCCGCCGGCCGACGGTGCGGGCGCATCGGTAACCGAGGCCGGGACGCCGGGTCGGGGAGCAGGCCGGGCGCCCGGAGCTAATGGGCGGAAGGGTCCATTTCCCGCGGGTCGGCGCTGTCCCGGTGCGGGCGGCTGCCCTTGGCGGGGAGCACCCGGAGCGAGCGGACCTTTTCCACCCTGTCCGGGCATTACCTGACCAGGTCGCGGCGCGACGCCGGGACGGCCCGGTACGCCGGTCGCCGGACCGGGAGAGGCTGAAATCGTGGTGGTCGGCGGCGGAGGGCGGCGCGCGATCGATGACTGGCCGTGCGGGACCGGCTGTAACCGCGGAACGGGCGCATCCGGTGCCGCCGGCTTGGGTGCCGGACGAGGTGCAGCGGGGCGTTCGACCGCCGCCGGGCGCACTGGCGCGATTTCGGCGTCACTCGGAGCGGCTGGCGGCTCAATGGACGCAGCAGGCTCAACCTCAGCCGGAGCCGTCGCCGGCGCTGCAGGAGCCGGTTTGGACGCGGACGGTTTTGGCGCGGCAGACCGCGAGGTACCGGTAACAGGTTTTAGCCGCGGAAGCGGGGCTTCGGGGGTCGCAGCCGGTTTCGCCGCGGCCGGTGCCGGCGGAGCGACGCTTTCGGCGACGGCGCCATTGGCGGGTGCCGCCGGTTTCTTGGGAGCGGCGGGTTTGGCGGCTTTTGCGCCATTGCCGTCGGACGCGGGCTTTGCCGCGGACGGCTTGAGCAGAACGCCGCGCACCAGGTCCACAATCGGATCCGGGACGACGCTCAACTGATTTTTTGCTTCAAAGACGTCGCTCAACCGCTCGTTGAAGAGCGTGATCAACTCTTTGGATGTGAGCCCTACTTCTTTTGCGAGCTCGAAAACACGAACCTTACCGGTACTCGTAGCCATTCATTCCCCGAAGCGCAGGCCGCCATCGCGTGCCCACACAGATTAGAGAGGCGCTTCGCCCCCCACGCAGTCTTGTTGCGCGGAGCCCTCTAACCTGAATCAGGTCGTAGCCGGCTCCGCTACTTCATCAATTTGCTGCCCTCTTAGACAGCATGGTCGTTTTGAATCATCATCATTTAGTTTCTCACGAACTACCTATTAAACCATATTTCGCCGCATTGGATGCAAGACCCGGGTAGCGGCGGTTCTTTGCGGCCTTTGCGGCGCAATCAGCCGAGCAGAGATACACTCCACGCCCCGGTTGCTTGCGACGGCTCGCCGGGTCGTCAGGCTGCCAGCCGTCCGCCGTCCGAACGAAGCGGCGGAGGGCCGCCTGCGCGAATCGCTGACGACATCCCACGCACATCCGTTGCGGAACGTTATTGTTCTTCGCCACCTAACCGTTCGCGGCGGAACTCTTCGAGCCGGCGAATCAAATCGGAATCGATTCCGCCGCCGACCGGTGCGGGCTCTTCCTCAGTGCCGCCCTCGACCTCTTCTTCTTCGAGCGCCGCGGCCGGTTCGCCCGACGTGCGTTCGGCGCGCTCCGCCATGTAGCGTTCCCGCGCCTCGTCGGCTTCACTTTCGCTTGCGATGTCGAGACGCCACTCGGTCAATCGCGCGGCGAGGCGAACGTTCTGGCCTTCGCGTCCGATCGCGAGCGAGAGTTGATAGTCGGGAACGACCACGAGCGCCACGCCGTCGTCCGCGAAGAGTTCGACCGAAATCACTTTCGCGGGCGCGAGCGCATTCATGATGAACGTTTCAGGCTCCGCGTCATAACGGATCACGTCGATCTTCTCACCGCGTAGATTGTCGCTGACGTTCGCAATGCGGCTCGATTTCGGTCCAAGACATGCACCGATCGGGTCGACCTCGGCGCGCAGGCTGCGAACCGCAACCTTCGACCGGCTTCCAGCTTCGCGAGCGATCGCCATGATCTCGACGATACTGTCGGCAATCTCCGGGACTTCCAACTCGAGCAACCGCTGCACCAAGCCCTCCGCCGCGCGTGAAAGCACGACTTGCGGACCCTTCGGCGATTTGCGCACGTCCAAAACATAGGCGCGAATGAAATCGTTGATGCGAAAGACTTCTCCGGGAACTTGTTCCGAGAGTGGAAGGATCGCTTCGTCACGGCCCTCGAGCAACACGTACATGTTGCGCTGCTCGTAGCGCTGAACGCTTCCGGTGACAAGATCGTTCAGTTTGCGGGCGTACTTATTGAAAACGGTATCGCGTTCGGCTTCGCGGATACGCTGCACGATCACTTGCTTTGCGGTTTGCGCAGCAATGCGGCCGAATTCTTTGGGCGTCACTTCTTCGTCGAAGAAATCGCCCGGCTGATACGGCTCGCCGGCGTCTTTGATCGAAATTTCAAGCTTCGAATCTTCGACGCTCTCAACGACGTTTCGCCGATGGAATACGCGATACTCACCCGTCACGCGATCGACCATGACAATGGCGTTGGCTTCGCTGCCGTAGTGACGTTTGTACGCCGTAAGCAACGCCGCTTCCAAAGCTTCGAGCAGCATCTCGAATGGAATATTGCGTTCCTTCGAAATGAATTGCAGGACGTCTAAGAGTTTTTCATCAGCTGCCGGTTCTGCCATGTGTTTTCCGTTCACGTTTATTGCGTTGTAGATCGGCGCGAGGATCGTACTCCAAATTCGCCGATTTTATCGTTGCGATCGGAAGCGGGAGTTCGCCCGTTTCCGTTTTCAGTACCACGGTTTCGCCTCGTAGACCAACAAGCGTCCCACGATGCGTTTTGTTACCTTGAATGGTCAGCGACGTCACGACGCGCGCTTGCTTTCCGGCAAAGCGCTCGTAGTCGGCCGGTCGCACCAGCGGACGTTCCAAGCCCGCAGATTCCACTTCGAGTGAGTACGGGGACTCGAATTCTTCTAAGGCGTCATTGATCCGTTGCGCGATGCGCTCGCAAAGCGAGAGATCGACGCCGCCATCCTTGTCGATCGTTACCGAAAATACCGTCGTCCCCCGGCGGGCGCGCGCCGAGTGCGCAACGATTTCGACTCCGGCAAACGCCCGGTCGTACGCAACCGCATCGAGTTCGCGCTCGAAAGCAACCGTCAAATCGGCGCGCGACTTCGCATCGGCCGTTTGTTCAACAACAGCTTCGCCGTCCGTTATGCGCCCCCCAAACGCTTGGCGCTTGGGGTCTCCCCGTTTCATCCGTCACCCCATACAAGACAGAAGCGCGGGACCTGCCCACGCTCTTTTTCATCAACCGAACTCTAAGATAGCTAAAATTTGCAAAGCCCGCAAGGCCCCAAGAAAGGCAAGACGCCGCAATCCTACGTGGATGCGGCCCCTTGTCTTTTTTCCCTTGGAATGTGCGACTACGCGCGTCCGGAGTACGTCCGGTCGACGTGGGCGCGAATGTTACGCCCGTTAAGCGCGTCCTTCGCTGGCTATATAGCCCGGTGGATCTTGCGGTTCCAACCGCCCTCCCTTAGATTCGCCTTTGCGAATCCATGGCGTTTCGGGGCTTTCCCCCGAAGCCGCAGGTGTTGCGACACTTCAATGCTACTCCGACCAAAATCGCACTTCAAGCGGGAATACGAATGATTACGGCGACGAAGCGGGCGACGCGGCGAAAGGTACTAACTGACGTTCGCTGCACACCGTCGATGCGCTGCTCTCGACAATGGGTGGAAGCGTTCCCGGTGGCGCGGCGCCGATTTGCGTACCGTTGTCGTCGGCAATGTGCGTTCCGAACGGGTGCACGATCGCGCTACGGGGCGCTTCAGGATAACGTACGAGCCAACCATCGCACATCGTCACCAAACCGGCGCGCCGAACATTCGTCACCCACATCTTTATGCGCGCTTCGCGCCCGCTGCCGCGTTCTTCAAAGAGAAACTTCGTCGCGGCGATCACTTCGGGCGGCGGTGTGGGTTCGAGGCTTCCGTGAAGACCGATGTCTTGATGATACGACTTGAACGACGGGTTCACCGGATTGTTCGGCAACATTGCGCGCAGTTTTGCGTTGATGTCGATGCCGCCGTTTTGCGTTTTCGGAGTTGCGCCCGCGGCGGCGCGCGCGGGCAGCGGTGTCGGAGGGACGTTCACCGGACGCGATGGGCCGGGTTTTGCATTCGACGCGTTTCCGGGTCGTGGTCCCGGTGACGCGACCCCGGTCGGACCCGGGCTCGGTGCGGTTCCGGCCGTCTTTGCAAGCGCAGCGGCGCGTGTTGGGCTTGGACTCGGTACGCCTTGACGAGCCGCCGGCGTTGCGCTGGTTTTCGCCGCAGGTGCGGGGGATGCCGACGGAGCTGGCGATGCCTTTGCGGCAACCGCAACGGCGCTCGGCGCGGGACTCGGCGCCGCCGGCGCCGGCGTTTGCGGCTTCGCACTCGGCGCGCTGGTCGGCGACGGCGGACGGGGCGTCGGACTCGCGCTGGGCGCGACCGATGGAGCCGGCGTGGGCGCCGCGGTCGGCGGTGTTTTAACGGTGACGGCAACGACTTGCGCAGGCACCGCAGTAGGAACTGCGGGAACCGCGACGTCGGGTTTCGTTTCGTACACGGCCTGCGTCGGCTGAACGTTGGGTTCAGGCGTCGCTTGCGGAAGCGGTGTCGGATTCGGCGGCGCGGTCGGCGCGATCTTCGAAAGCTCGGGACGCGCCGGTGGTTGGAGTTGATGCGCCGGTTTCGCTGGTTGCGTATGTTGCACGGGAGCGACGCGCGCTGCATTAGGAATCGGCGCTGCCGCTTGCGCCGGTGCTGCGACCTGCGCGATGGCTGGCGCTTTCTTCTCGATCGTTACGAGTTCCCCGCCGCTCACATTTTCGCTCGCGCCTTCTCGCGACGAGTTTGAGACCACAGAAAAGACGAGCGCCGCAAGGACCACGTGAAAAAGGAGCGATAGGAGATAGCTTCCCGCTAGTCGCTCACGATAGCGACGGTCCTGTGGATCGCGCTTTACCATGCGAGGCGTTAATGCTGTTAAACAATCGCAGGAGCCTGCTGGCGGAGACGCGCATGGCAAAGGCGACCATGGAAACCGTACTGCAAAAACGCACGAAGATCGTTGCGACGATCGGTCCCGCCTCGCGCGATCCGGCGATCATGCGCTCCCTGTTCATCTCTGGGGCGAACGTGCTGAGACTCAACTTCTCGCACGGTACACCCGAGGAACACGCCGAGGTGATTCGCAACGCGCGAGCGATCTCGCAGGAGCTCGGTATTCACACCGCCATTCTGCAGGATCTTCCCGGTCCAAAAGTGCGCACGGGCAAATTCCAAGACGGCATTGCGTCGATTCACCTCGAGCGCGGCGCGCGCTTTACGTTGACGACCAGTGACGTCCCAGGCACACAAGAGCGCGTCAGCGTCGGCTATAAGGATCTGCCGCACGACGTTTCGATCGGCAATCGCATCTATCTGCAAGACGGTTCGATCACGCTTCGCATCGCCGGAAAAACGGCGACCGATATCGATACGACCGTTGAATTCGGCGGCGACTTGCGTCCAACGCAAGGAATAAACTACCCCGACGGCTCCCTCAATATCACGTCGGTTACCGAGCGTGACTTCGAGTTTCTTGCGTTTGGTCTGGAGCAGAACGTCGACTACGTCGCCGTCTCCTTCGTGCGTTCGGCCGAAGATATCAACCGCGTCAAAGCGTTCATGAGCGAACGCGGCCGCTCGATTCCCGTCCTCGCAAAGATCGAAAAACACGAGGCGCTCGAAGACCTCGACAACATCGTCAACGCGGCAGACGGTATCATGGTCGCTCGCGGCGATCTCGGCATCGAGATTCCGATCGAGCAAGTACCGCTCGTGCAAAAAGCGATCATCGCGAAGTGCAATCGCGCGAGCAAACCGGTCGTCACCGCAACGCAGATGCTCGAGTCGATGACGTTCAGTTCGCGTCCGACCCGCGCCGAAGTCACCGACGTGGCGAACGCCATACTGGACGGCACCGACGCGGTGATGCTATCGGGTGAAAGCGCCCGCGGTATGTATCCGACGGAGACGGTACGCACCATGGCTGAAATTGCGCGCGAGATCGAAAAGAGCTATCCGCACGCCACCTTACGCGACCGGAGGCTCGCCGGCGTGAGCCCGACGATCGAAACGTCGATCGCCGAAGCCGCGACCCGATCGAGCGACGAATTGATGATTCCGTTCATCGTTACCGGTACGACGACGGGCAACACCGCACATCACATCGCAGCGTTCCGGCCACGCGCACGGATCGTCGCCCTCACGCCGAACGAAGGCGTTGCGCGCCGCCTAGCGTTGCTGTGGGGAACAGAGTCCCTCTTGATCGACCGGTACTCCTCAATCGACGTCTTGCTGTACATGACCGAACAGGTCATGACGCAAGCCGGTCTCGTGCGCAGCGGCGATCGCATCGCGTTTACGACCGGCATGCCGGTCGGCGCCGGTGGAACGAACCTGCTCAAGGTTCATGAAATCGCGTAGTTAGTTCGGAACGGCAGTTAGCAGTTCGAGCGGCGATGCTGCCTCGACGATGTAGAGCTGATCCATCGTGCAAAGCTTCGGCGCTTTGTCGGGGCGCCAGCGAAGCAACTTCGTGCCGTGGCGGAACCGATTCGCCGTAACGTGATCGAATTGGACTTCGATCACGAGTTTTGGTGCCAGCGGAAACCACGGTTCTTCCGTCGATTTCCAACGGCTTGGGCCGCCCGGAGCGGCGCCGGTAAAGCCCGGCGGCTGCTCGATCTCGCGCAATTGTTTGAGCAGCGGACTGCGTTCGCGGGTCGTAAATCCCGACGTAAAGCCGACGTGGTTGAGTAACCCTTCGTCGTCGTACAACCCGAGCAGCAGCGAGCCGACGCCGTTCTTATCTTTGTTGAGCCGATATCCGCCGATCACACAATCCGCCGTGCGCAAGTGTTTGATCTTCATCGCCGCACTGCGCGCGCCCGATGCGTACGGCAAGTCCACGCGCTTTGCAACGACGCCGTCCAGCGCATTTCCGACGCGCGCATACCATTGATCGACCACGTGACGTTCGAAGCTCGCTGGTGAAAGGCGAATGTCATCGGTGAAATACGTCCGCGCGAACCGTTCCAGGAGCGGACGCCGTTGACGCAGCGGTATTCCCGTCAGGTCGTTCCCTTCGTCATCCACGAGGATGTCGAAGACAACGTACGTCGCGGGCGTTTCCTGAGCAAGCCGTTTCACGCGGCTCGCGGCCGGATGAATGCGCTGAAGCAACACGTCGAAATCCAATTCGCCGTTTCGCTCCACCATCAATTCGCCGTCTAGAACGAAATGCGTCGCTTTAACATGCTTCAGCCGCTCGACGACTTCAGGGAAATATCGTGCGAGCGGCTGAGCGGATTTCGATTGAAGATAGAGTTGATCACCATCGCGAAAGGCGAGACAGCGAAAGCCGTCCCATTTCGGCTCATACTCCCATTGCGGTCCGTCCGGAATGCGTTCGCTTTGCGTGCATTCCATGGGCGCAAATGGTGGCTCGATCGGCAATGCCATCTATTGGCAACCGTTTGCGCCCGTGGTTAGAACATATGCGTCGGCACCATTGACCGTCAACGGGTTACTTACGGAACGGCCGAAGACATCGGAGTATTGATGATTGGGCAGCGTTGCTTGCACGCTCGATAGCGAGTTGTTGACGATCGCGAGTCCGTGTTCATAGCGGCGCATATGGGGTGTACCGCTCATCGGAGAGCATGGGCGCCCCATATTCGTTGCGTACTGGCTATGATACTGTTCAGCGCCGTATCCGCTCGGGTTGTTTGCGACGGAAAATACGTCGGCATTGCCTTCATTCGCCATCAGATACGTCGCAATCGAGTACTCCAGTTGCAGTTGCGTCACGATTTGCTGGCCGTTCTGCGCAAACTTGTTGATAATGATCGACGCCTTTCCCTGGCGTTGCACGTACTCCATCCAGTTGTAGGCCTGATTGAAGTATCCGGGCGCCTTGATGTAGTTGCCGTAGTCGGTGAACGCTGTCTCATCCATCAACACATCGGCATAGGAGACCAGGCTCTGCTCGTTGGCATTGATCGATCCGGGCGCCGGATGATTCACGACGACGAAGATCCCGTTCTGCGCGGCCGTCTGCTGCGCGGTGTGCACCCAGTTCAGCACGTCGGCGGTAAACGTTGGATCGTTTGGACCGCTGTAGATCTTCGTAAAGTTCGTGAACGTCGAATCCCAGGTGCCGCAGCCGTATTCACCGGCTTTCGGACCGCTTTGCCCGAGCTTCGGGTTTCCACCGAGCATGTAGTTGTGGAAGATCACTTCGTCGAGTGCGAACGCGTTGTATCCGTTGTTCTTGACGAAGTTGAGCAAGCTTCCGACTTGGTAGTTGACGACGCTCTGATCGTGAATATTCAGCGGTACGTCCGCAAAGCCGTCACCCGGCGTGTACGCGTAGTCACGCGTCGGATTTCCACTCGAATCGCAGGCGTATAGAATCGACGTCGGATTGTGCTGCAGCCAATAATTGATGTCGCGTCCCGAAACGAGCTTGTTGTCTTCGCTAATGATGTAGTAGCGCGAAACGAACGTCTGCGCGTTGTTGGAACGCCAAATGGGCGGATTATTTTGAGCCGCGCCGTCGGCAGCTGTGAACGAACCCCAAACGACGTCGTAGAAGTGCGCGTCGCTCGCGATTTGTGAGCCGCTCATCCCTGTTCCGACGAAGGGTAAATAGTCGAAGATTTGCGCCAAACCAATCTTTCCGTAGGTGCTGCGGATCTTTGATGGCGGCGCCGGTGATTGGAAATTCCCAGGTGCCGGTGTTGGCGTTGGAGGCGGGGATGCCGTGGGGGATGCCGTCGGCTTTTGCGTCGGACTCGACGTCGGCCGCGGCGTCGGCGTCATGCCGATCGGCGTTGGCGTCGGCTTCGGTGTCGGCGTCATGCCCACCGGAGTTGGCGTCGGCTTCGGCGTCGGCGTCATGCCCACCGGAGTCGGCGTCGGCGTGGGGGTCGATGTCGGCGGCGGTGATGCCGTGCCTCCGCCGGGCCCGTTCGGAACGACGCCAGGGTTAGTTGAGCCTCCGCCTCCGCCGCCGCCGCAAGCGGCGAGCGCGATAGACAGCGCGGCGAAAACGGCGAACAGCGACGCTTTCATGTTGGCACCCATTGCTAAGAAGTGTGCAGCGGAATTCGAGTGTATCAAGCGCCGCGTTACAACATGATTGCCGAATAGGCTGTGCGTGGAGGGCTAAACGTCCTAATACCGGACCGGGATTAACGCACTAGGTAATTCAGCTCGCTTGTTAAGCGATAAGAGCGCGCAAGTCAAAACGGCCGCGTTTCGCGCTCAATGGCGACCACAAATCTCCAGCTTCCGTAATGCGTGAAACCATGTTGTCGATTCGGAATCGCTCGAGTTGCACGCCGTTTTCGATCTCTTCCCACGTAACAGGCGCCGATACCGTTGCTTGCGGCGTCGGCCGTACCGAATAGACGGAAGCAAGCGTCGAGCCCCACCGGTTCTGGTTGTAGTCGACGAGCACGCGTCCCGGCGGGCGTTTCTCTTTTTTGTACTCCGCCGTGCTCAACTCAGGCTCGTGGCGAGCGATTGCTTGCGCGAACGATTTCGCAAACGTCCACACTTCTTTCTGCAACGGCCCGCGCACGATCGGAACGTACACATGGATGCCTTTAGATCCCGACGTCTTTGCGTAACTCGTCATCCCGAGAGCCAGCCAAACCGTCGCGGACGAGCAACGCCACTTCGCGCACGCGTTCGAACGGCGCAGCACCGGGATCCAAATCGAAATGGACGTAGTCGGGCCGGTCGATATCGTCGCACGTCGCGTACCATTGGTTCAGGTCGATACAGCCCAAGTTGACGATCCAGAGCAGCGACGCGAGATCATTCGCCATCGGAAAATCGATCACGTTGCCCGAGCGGTGTTCGATGCGGCACGTTTCGAGCCACGGCGGATGCGGCGAAGGCGTGCGCTTCATGAAAAAAAATTCACCGTTTGCGCCATTTGGATAGCGCTTCATCACCATCGCGCGCCGTTCGATATGCGGAAGCAGATACTTTGAGACGTCCGCGTAGTATTGGAGTAGATCGCCCTTCGTGGCCCCGGTCTGTGGAAAGAAGACTTTATTCAGGTTCGTGAGCGCGACGCTTTTGCCGGCGGCTTTCACCGTCACCGAATCCACGTCGCGCGGAATCTGCAGAGCGGGCATGCTTCAAGCTTGTACCCGGGCTGCTTGCCGAAGCAACGTTCGGGCGTGCTCGAGTGCAACGTCGTGGGCTTCCCCTGAAAGCATCCGTGCAAGTTCCGCTGCACGGCCTTCATCGCCATCGATGTGACGAACCGCAATGGTCGTCTCGTTCTTCGATTCACGCTTTTCGAGGACGTAGTGCACGTCCGCCCACGTCGCAAGTTGCGCAAGGTGCGTAACGCACACGACCTGCTCCGTTTCGGCGAGGCGGCCGACCCTCGTTCCGACCGCGGACGCGGTAGCTCCCCCGATGCCTGCATCGATCTCATCGAAGATCAACGCATTCCGTTCGCGCGCGGATGCCAAGACGACCACGAGCGCAAGCAACACGCGCGATAGCTCGCCGCCCGATGCCACCCGGCTAAGCGCCCGCAGCGGCTCGCCCGCGTTTGCCGCAAACGAAAATTCGACCGACTCCGCACCTTCGGGACCGATCAGCTCCAGCGGCTGCAGCACAACCTCGAATCGCGCAGAGCCGAGCGCCAAATCTTTCAGCTCAGCGACGACGCTGCGCCCCAGAGCCGCTGCAGCCTTCTTCCGAATCGCACTGAGTTTTGCCGCATCGCGCGCCAACTGCTCCGCCGGCCGATGCTGCGTGCGTCGCGCAGTGCTGCCATGCGCTCGTCACGAGATTCGAATTCATCGCGAATCGTACGCGCGCGTTCAGCCGCTTGAGAGACCGCTGCCAACGTTCCGCCATGCTTGCGCTTGAGGCGATCTAAAACGTCCAGTCGGGCATTGATCGTTTCGAGTTCGCCTGGATCGAACTCGGTCGCCTCCAGCTCACGCGCGATCGTCGTCGCGAGGTCGGTCGTCTCACTTTGCAACGCGCGCGCCTGCGATGCCATCTCACCGAAATGCGCGCTGATCGGCGCAAGACCATCGAGCGCAGTCACCGCCATTCCAAATGCAGCGCTCGCCGACGTTTCGTCAGCGGCAAGCGCCTCGTGCCCCGCACGCAGCGATTCAGCGATCTTTTCGACATTGTCCAAGTAGCGACGCCGTTGCGTCAGGTGGACGTCTTCTTCGGGTTGCGGAGCCGCGTTCTCGATCTCTTCGAGCGCATAGCACGCTTCCTCGTAAAGCTCGAGCGCTTTTTTTTCGTCGCCCTGCACGGCATCGTACGCGCGCGTGGCGTTCACGAGGCGCAGATGGGTGGCGGCAACCGCTTCACGCGCGGGCGCAGCGTCGCTGCCGCCGAACCGGTCGAGCAACTCCAGGTGATACGCGGGCACGAGCAATCGTTGGGCTTCATGTTGACCGACGATCTCCGCGATGCGATAGCCGGCCTCTCGCACGTATGAGGCGGTAGACGCACGGCCGTTCACACGAACACTCGATTTTCCCGCGTCGCTCATTTCCCGGACGATCGTCGCTTCTTCACCCGGATCGAGCTCGAAGCCGGCGTCGTTCAGCACCGCTGCAAATGCGTCGTCGGGTTCGAAGGCCAGCGTCACGATCGCTTTGCGCGCGTTGCGGCGTACGACGTCGGCGCTCGCTCTCGCGCCAAGCGCGAACGCAAGTGCGCCGAGAATCATCGTCTTGCCCGAACCGGTCTCGCCGGTGAACATCGTTGCACCCTGCGCAAAATGAATCTTCGCGCGCTCGATCAAGCCGTAGTTTTCGATCTCTAAGCGTCGCAACATGATTCTGCGAGGTCTTTAACGCGACGCGGCCTTGATAGAAACACCCCAACGCATCTTTTCCTCCAAACGCTCGAAGAACCGAAGCGGAGAAAGCCTGGCAAAGCGGACCGCTTTCGGATGACGGCGGACGGCGACGCACGAATCCGGACCGATCTCAGCTAACCGGTCGCCGTCACATTCTAAGTGTGCGTGCGCGATTTCGGAGTCGCAACTGATCTCGATCTTCGACGTTGCCGGCACGATCAGCGGACGGGAAAAGAGCGTGTGCGGTAGCAGCGGAACGATCCCAAAGGCGTCGACGCGCGGGGAGATAATCGACCCGCCGGCCGAAAGAAAATACGCCGTCGACCCGGTCGGTGTCGATATGCACACGCCATCCGCAGGAATATCCGCGATGTGTTCTTTGTCGAGACGCAAACCGAATGGGACAATACGTGAAACGTCTCCCTTGCGGACGACGACGTCGTTGAGCGCAAAAAACGTCTGCCCATCGTATTCCGCTTCCATCGCCAACCGTTCTTCGATGACGAGACCTGATTCCATCAGATGCGGCAGTTGCGCAATACGCGGATCGCCGGCATCGAGTTCGGTAAGAAAACCAAGCCGGCCCGTATTGATACCGAACAGCGGCACATCGTTTACCGTCGCCACGCGCGCTGCGCGCAACAGCGTGCCGTCCCCGCCGACCGTGATGAACAACGAAGCGTCTTCAGGTCGTACGCCATCGTTCGCAATCTGCAACGCCTGCGTCTGCGATTTCCAACCGGCGATTCGATATCCGCTCGCGCGAAACGATTCGGCGATCGACTGCGCCAGCGTGCGCGCCGTCTCTCGCGCCACATCGACGTAGAGCATGATGATCTTGCGTTCGACCGCGAGTTTGGTCATTCGTACGTCCCTTCGCCAACGGTCTCGTCGATTCGTGCGTCGTCCACATTTGGACCGGTATGCCTGAACTCCATCAGGAATTCGCGGTTTCCGGCCGGTCCAAGGAGCGGTGAAGCCACGAGAGCGACCGCGTGAAGTCCGAGTGCCACGACATCGTCGCGCACTTCTCTCAACACTGCGCGATGCACTGCGGGATCTCGAACGACCCCGCCACGTCCGAGCCGGTCCCGCCCAGCTTCGAACTGCGGCTTCACTAAAGCGACGGTGGCGCCACCGGGACGCAGGTACGCTATCGCCCGCGCGAGGATCGTGCGCAATGAAATGAACGACGCATCCACGACCTGGATGTCAAACCCTTCGGGAAACGCATCGTCCGGCAAGTGGCGGAAATTCGTTCTCTCCATCACGATGACGCGCGGGTCGTTGCGCAGCTTCCAATCGAGTTGACCGTATCCCACATCGACGGCGGTAACGCTGGATGCGCCGCGGGACAGGAGACAATCGGTAAAGCCGCCGGTCGAAGCGCCGACGTCTAAGGCTTCCATGTCACGCACGTCGAGTTTGAATGCATTGAGCGCGTGGTCGAGCTTTTCACCTCCGCGGCTTACGAACCGCCGGGGCTGCGCGACGTCGATCTGCGCGTCGTCGCGTACCGTCTGTCCCGCTTTGGTTGCAGCAATGCCGTTTACGCGGACGCGCCCTTCCATGATGAGACTGCGCGCCTGCGAACGGCTCATGCCGGTTCGCTCGGCGACAACCTCATCGAGCCGCTCGCTCATGCATTCGTTACTGCGCCGGTGCGTCGCTCATGGCGCGATCGACCTGTTCTTGCGCGCTGCGCAACATCACTTCGCAATCCCGTGCGAGGGTTTTTCCCTCTTTGAAGAGTTCGATCGCGCGATCCAGCTCGACTCGTCCACTCTCCAACTCTTTCACGATCGTATCGATTCGCTCGAGCTTTTCTTCGAAAGATTTGGGCACACCGTTACTCATGAGGATGCACCGTTTCGACACGCGCATCGAGCGTTCCGCGCCCCAAGCGTGCCGCGATGGCATCACCCGGCTGAACGTCCGAGGCGTTTCGCACAACGCGCCCATCGTGCAGAATCATCGCGTATCCACGTCCGAGCGGCGCGTTCGGGTCCAGCGCATCCAGCCGGGCAGCGGCAATTTCGAGCGCATGGCGTTGCCGATTGACAAGTCGCTCCCACGCCGGGTCTAGGCGCGAAACCCGGTCGTGAACGTCCCGTCTCCACGACCCGAAGAGACGCACCGGCAAAGCATCGAGCCTGCCGCGCAATGCGGAAAGGCGGTCCGAGCGGGCTTTGAGACGTGCCATCGGATTCTGCGCGTTCAACCGGCGTTCGAGCGCGATAATCCGATCGCGCTGCACGCCGGCCGACCGTTCCCAACCGCGCTCCAGGGCGTCATGCATCTGGTCTCCGCGTTGGAGCGCTCGCACGAGAATATCGCGCATCTCGCGATCGAGTTGCGATACGAGCCGCTCGAAACGTTCGTTTCCTCGTTGCCAGAGATTCGCGATGTACTGAGCGGCATTCGACGGTGTTTCGCACGCTAAATCAGCGACGTCATCCGCAAGATGATGATCTCCGGTGTGCCCGATACCGGTGATCACTGCGTAATTGCTGCGCACGATCGCTCGCACGACCGGCTCCAAGTTGAACGCAAAAAGGTCCTCGAATGAACCGCCGCCGCGCGCGAGCACGATCACATCGGGCTTTTGGCGATCTGCCCGGCCAAGCGCATCGGCGATCTCGACATCGGCACCGATGCCTTGCACGCGCGTTTCGACGAATTCGACCTCGACTTGTGGAACGCGTTCGCGCATGACGGTTTGGAAATCTTCGGCGCCCTTGCCTTTCGCGGAAACCAGCGTAACGCGGCGCGGGAACCGCGGGATCGGACGCTTGCGTTCCATCGCAAAAAGGCCTTCGCGACGAAAACGCTCTTTGAGCGCTTCATACTGCGCGTAGAGCTCGCCGATTCCCGTCAGTCGCAGGTCATCGACGAGCAGTTCGTACCGGCTGCGCCGCTCCTGCACGCGAATCGAACCAAAGGCGATCACTGCGGTACCGAGCGGCACGTTGGGAAATTTCTGCGCGCGATTGTGGTACGCAAAACATTCCAGTACGGCCTGCGAATCTTTGATCGTAAAATAGACGCCGTTTTGGCGCGGGTTCCACTGCGAGATTTCGCCGGTGATGCCGATGTACTCGAAGGCTCGAACGCGCCGGAATACTTCACGAAGCCGCACCGCGAACTCGCCGACGCTCACGATGATCGAGGGTGATCCCGTCTCCTGAGCCGTCATCGACGACGCGGCGGCTTCGGCGACGCCGAGGGAGCCGCGCTATCCAACGGCACGTAGTTTTGTCCGTCCCCGACGCTGTTTGGAGGCGGTGTGGGGTCGGTTTCGGGGGCGTTGTCAACCGGCGTCGCAAGGTCCGTTGCAGGCGAGGGCAGCGATTCGTCGGCCGGAACCGGCGTCGCTTGCGCCGCTTGGTCGAGCGTGTGGTAGCCGCATCCGGAGAGCGGCTGTGTGCCGTTGATATAATATTCCGGCGCGCCGCCGCAGGAAAGCTTGACGACTTGGTCCGCTGGGAACGCGAAATCGTGCTTCGGAACGCCGGTCAGCGCGGCTTTCATATACCGGGCCCATATGCGCGCCGGTATATTTCCCCCGTACGATTCGTTCATGCGCGAATAGTTATCGTTACCGAGCCACACGGCCGTGACGAGATCGGGTGTGAATCCGACGAACCACGCGTCACGAAAATCCGACGTCGTTCCGGTTTTACCGGCGGCGGGACGTCCGATGATCGCATTTGGATACCCCGTGCCATGATTGATCACGTCTTCGAGCATCGTCGTCATGATGTAGGCTGCGCCCTCGCTCACGACTTCGGTTGCTTGCGGATACTGATCGTCCAGCACAATGCTGCCGAGCGAATCTTTCACCAGACGAATGGCTGTCGGCTCGATGTGAATCCCTTGATTCGCAAGCGTCGAATATCCCGTCGCTTGATCGAGTGGCGAGAGCACGGACGAACCGAGTGCGAGCGAAAGATTCGCCTCGAGCGGAGCAGTGACGCCCATGCGATGCGCGTATTCGATCACGTGGTCGAGACCGATGCGATCTGCCAATTTCACCGCGACGATATTGCGCGACTGCGCAAGCGCGGTGCGCAGTGTGATCGCCCCCATGTAGCTGTTGTCGTCGTCTTTGGGATACCACGTTGAACCGTCGCCCATGGGGTAGCCGACGGGCGTGTCGTCCATGATCGTATTGGCGGGCATTCCACCATCGATCGCGGCCGTGTAGACATAGGTTTTGAACGAAGACCCCGGTTGCCGGTGCGCTTGCCATGCGCGGTTGAATTGATTGCCGAGCGAAAAATGCGTTCCGCCGATCATCGCAACGATCTCGCCGGTCGAAGGCCGAATCGATACGAGCGCCGCTTGATGCGCGTTGATGCCCTCGGCAGACGCCTGCGCCACACCCCAATCGATCGCATCTTGCGCGACCTTTTCCATGTGCATATCGAGCGCGGTGTAGACTTGCAAACCGCCTTCTTCGACGGCCTGCTTACCGAAGAGTTTCTCGAGCTGTGAGATGACGTACGTCGTATAGTACGGCGCGAGGTAGCCCTGCAGTCCTACAGCGCGTTGTCCGGAGAGCTCCAGGGGTGCGGTCTTGGCCTCGTCGGCTTCCGTGCGCGAGATGTAGCCGCTTTCGGCCATGCGGTCCAGGACGTGATGCTGACGGTCCCGCGCAAGATCCGGGTTGACGAACGGTGAGTAGTCGGACGGCGCGGCAATGACACCCGCGAGCATTGCCGCCTGCGGAAGCGTGAGTTTGTCGACGCTGCGCGCGAAGTACGTGTGCGCAGCCGCGTCGACGCCGTATGCGCCCGAACCGAGGTACACCATGTTCAGGTAGCGTTCGAGGATCTCGTCCTTGGTGTAGTACCGCTCGATTTCGATCGCGAGAAGCGCCTCTTGAATCTTGCGCGAAATCGAGACTTCGTCATTCAAGAAGAGCTTGCGCGCGAGCTGCTGCGTGATGGTCGAGGCGCCCTGAAACTGGCGGTGCGTCAAATCGGCGAACGCCGCGCGCATGATTCCGCCGAAATCGACGCCGTGGTGATGGTAGAAATTGTGATCTTCGTTTGCGATCACCGCATCGCGCACAATCGGCGGAATACGCGCGAGCGGGACCCACACGCGGTTTTCTCGGTACACCGACGCCAGCTGCGTGCCGTCACGCGCAAAGATACGCGTCGAACTCGCCGGCTGGTAGTCGGCCATCCGGCTGATGTCGGGAAGGTTTCGCGAGTATGCTGCAACGATGCCCGCGACCGTACCAGCCGCAAACAAGAGCATTAACAGGAGCGTAACGAGAAGGCCGCGCGCGTAACGCTGCATCCCGCTACGCTTCTTACCGGCGCGCGGCCTCTTGCGCGACTGCATTCAACACTCCGTTGATGAAGCGGTTCGACTCTTCGGTCGAGAACTTTTTGGCAAGCTCAACGGCTTCGTTGATAACGACGGCCGTAGGCGTTTCCCGGCGGCATTGCAACTCGAACGTGCCCATTTCCAGAAGTAAACGGTCGATCGTCGGCAAACGTTCGATCGTCCAACCCTGCAACAGCGGCTTCACCGTGTCGTCAGCCTGCTCTGCGTAGTCCAACGTACCGAGTACCAAGTCTTTGACGAACGCCCGGTGTTCCGCTTGAGCATTTTCACCGACGACTTCCGTCAACGCGTCGCCGGGTTCGCGATGTCCAACGAGAATCGAATACAGTGCTTGGAGCGCTTGCTCCCGTCCCATACGGCGTGAAGGCATTAATGGACGGCCTCCGCGCTAAGCAGTGCCGGCAAAAATCCGATATCGTACTTGCCTTCGCGGAAACGCGCGGTGCCGAGGATCTCCAGACATTGTGCAATAGTGGTATTGACGCCGTCGACGTCGGTCTCTCGCAGTGCGCGTTCCATTCGCGCGATCGCCGCGTCGCGCGTTTCGCCGTAGGCGACGATCTTGGCCAGCATCGAATCGTAGTACGGCGGTACGACCGCTCCCGCGTAGACGTGCGTGTCGACGCGAATGCCGGGGCCGCCCGGAAAGAGCACCCGTTTCAGCGTTCCCGCTTGCGGCGCGAAATTGTTCCTCGAATCTTCGGCGTTGATCCGGCATTCGATCGCGTGACCACGACGTACCAGGTCCGTTTGCACGTAGCCAAGCTGCTCGCCCGCGGCGATACGAATCTGCTCTTTCACGAGATCGATACCGTAGACCATTTCGGTTACGGGATGCTCGACTTGAATGCGCGTGTTCATCTCCATGAAGTACACGTCGTCGCCGCTGGCGAGAAACTCCAGCGTGCCTGCGTTGCTGTAGCCGACGTGCTTACATGCGCGAACGGCCATTTCGTGCAGCGTGTTACGCGCCTTCTCAGAAAGATTCGGCGCAGGGGCTTCTTCGACGAGCTTTTGGTGCGACGGCTTTTGCACCGAACAGTCGCGTTCACCCAGGTGCACGACGTTGCCAAATTCATCGGCAAGCACTTGCACCTCGATGTGACGGGGATTGAGAATCAACTTCTCCATGTAGACGCGGCCGTCTTTGAAACTTGCCTCGGCTTCAGCGGTCGCACTCGCGTATGCGCGCTCCATCTCTTCGGGGCGCTCCACGACGCGCATTCCCTTGCCGCCGCCGCCCGCCGTCGCTTTGAGCAGCACAGGGTATCCGACGCCCTCGGCTGCGGTCAGCGCTTCTTCAACCGATTCCAAGATGTCCGTGCCGGGCGTCGTCGCAACGCCGGCGTCTTTCATCACGCGTTTCGCGGTCGCCTTATCGCCCATCGATGCAATGACCGAAGGCCGCGGGCCGACGAACGTCAACCCGTGATCGGCGCAGATCTCCGCAAAGCGAGCGTTCTCCGCCAGAAACCCATAGCCCGGATGAATAGCGTCGCACCCGGTAACGAGCGCGGTCGAAATGATATTCGGAATGTTCAAATACGAACGCGGTACGGGACCGGGACCGACACAAAACGCTTCGTCTGCTTGACGCACGTGAAGCGACTCACGATCCGCCTCGGAGAAGATCGCAACGGTGGGAACGCCGAGCTCTTGGCAAGCGCGATTGATACGGAGCGCGATCTCGCCACGGTTGGCGATCAGAACCTTCTTGAAAATGGTTGCCTACCTTTAGAAGTCGCTTCAGCCTCGGTCGATCTCGAAGAGAACTTGACCGTATTCGACGGCGTCGCCGTCGGTTCGTGTGACGGAGACGATTCGTCCGGCTCCATGACTACGCACGGGATTTCGAATCCCGAGGGCCTCGATGTATCCGAGTTCCCGGTCCGCTTCCAGCAGGTCACCTTCGCCCGGCACCGGCCGCGCGAACCGGAAGATTCCGACCAGGTCGGCCTTGACGAGATCGAGCCGGACAGGCGGGGCGGCAGTCACCGACAGGACGTCGGTCGGAATCTCCGGCACGAGATCGGGATGCAAGGTGTGGCGGCCGAGTTCGAGGTGATCCTCACCGCGCTCGATGCGCAAGCGCATGAGATCGGTCGTCACAAAAAACTCCGCCAGCCGGCTTACGCGCCCGGCTAGATCGATCGACTGGTCCTCGGACATGAGCGCTATCGATTCGCTATCCACGCCGGGCGCTCCGGCCGCCGGCAAAGAGAGCGGCAACGCATCGCGAGCGGCGACGAACCGCTCGTCAATCTCCGCTAGGGGCACCAACACAAACGAGCGCTTGTAGAGATGCCGGTGCGGAATCGTCAGATCCGCATCGTCGACCACAACGTCGCCATAGAGCAAAATGTCCAAGTCGATGGCGCGCGGTCCCCATCGTTCCGACGGAGTCCGGCCCAGGCGCTGCTCGAGCGTTTTGAGCCTTTCGAGCAGATCGCGGGGCCCGAGAGTCGTTTCGAGCGCGACGACGGCGTTCACGAAATCGGGCTGATCACGCTTTCCCCATGGGCTCGTTCGATAGAGCGACGATTGCGCTTCGAGGCTGCCGATCTCTGCAAGCGCCGCAATAGCGCGACGTACATTGAGGGACGGGTCACCCAGGTTCGAACCGATACCGACGTGGACGAGCGACACTACCGGTATTCCCGGTAGTTTGGATTCTCTCGAGCGAGCGTTATCGAAGGCGTTGCACCATCCAGCAGACGTGGCTTTCCAACAGTTAGTTCGGCACGAACCACACGTACGTCGTCGAAGACGGCGTTCAGCAGTGCCCCCGCCAACCGCTCGAGCAGCGAGAACGACTCCCGTTCTACGATTGCGACCATCCGCTTATGCAGAGCTGCGTAGTCGATCGTATCCGCGAGCAAATCCGTGCGCTGAGCCGTGTGAAGATCGACGTCGAAATGGAGATCGATCTCGAAGGGCTGACGGCGATCGCGTTCGCCCGGATTCGCGCCGTGCCGTCCGTACGCGACGACGTTACGAAGCGCTATCCGGTCCACCCTTGCGGTCTCCAATCCCGGACGATCGCGTCGGAGACGCTGATGACGTCGCGATTCTGCGCCACGTCGTGAACACGCACCATATCGATCCCAGCGGCAACGCCGAGCGCCGTCGTTGCCGCGGTTCCGTAGATGCGCTCGTGCGGTTCGCGCTTGGTCAATTTTCCGATCGTCGATTTTCGTGAGGTTCCGAGTAACGTCGGAAAGCCCAAGTCGCAGATGCGCGAAAGCTTGCGCAAGATGCGGATGTTATGGTTCGGTGTTTTTCCGAACCCAATTCCCGGATCCAAGATGATTGCTTCGCGGGCAAGTCCCCGCTGCAGTGCGCGCGTCCCGCAATCAGCCAAGAACGAAGCAACCGCATCGCATACGTCCGTGTCATACGCCGTCCCGGCCTGGTTGTGCATCGCAGCGAGCGGCATGCCAAGTTCGACCGCGACATCGAGCAACGCATCGGGTGCGCCCCATACGGAATTGATCATGTCTGCGCCGGCGTGAAACGCTGCCCGCGCAACGGCGGGTTTGTAGGTGTCAATCGAAAGAATGGCGTTCGGAATTCGTGCGCGGACTTCCGCGATGACCGGCACAACGCGTTCGATCTCGGCGGCGTCATCGATTACCGTATGACCGGGACGCGTCGATTCGCCGCCGATGTCGAGAATATCGGCGCCATGATGCCACTGGCGAACGGCGTGATCGATCGCCATCTCCGCGTCACTTCGTCCATCCCCGGAGAACGAGTCCGGCGTCACATTGACGATCGCCATCAAAAACGTGCGTTCGCCCCACGCGATCGTGCGACCGCGTAGATGCAGGGCGCCACGGCTATGCAAGATTGGGCCGCACGCTTCCAACATTCTCAAGCCACCACGAGCGCAACTCTGCAACGATGAAGGTCGAGCCCGTGACGACGACGACGTCTCCGGCAGCCGCATTGCGGCGCGCAATCGATAATGCTTCAACCGGATCGGCGATCGTGCGTCCCCACGTGCCCAGTGACTCGGCTATGACGGCGAGACGCTGCGGTTTTGTCGGTTCTCTTCCTGCCGTTGAAAACGACGTGAAGATAAAATTTGCGTGCAACGCCGCGAAGGCCCGGAGAATCTCCGTTGCATCTTTGCTTTCGCCGATTGCCACGACCAAGGTCAGGTGTCGATCGCCGAAGCGCTCGACGAGCGCCGACGCGAGATTGGCGGCCTTCTCTGCGTTGTGCGCAATGTCGAAGACCAGCGGCGGATGTCCCGGAAATATTTCCATGCGGCCCGGGATCGCGACGTGCGCGAAGCCGCGTTCTACTGCTTCGATAGTGGGGCGAAGTGCGGGCCGAAGTTGTTCGAGTGCGGCGATCGCCGTGGCGGCGTTTCGCCGCTGAAACGCCCCGAGAACCGGCATCGAAATCTCGTACGTGCCGCGTGACGTGGAGGCGCGAAACGATTGGCCGTAACGCTCGCCCGGGAGTGGTTCGATGCGCACGGCATCGCTCACGCGGATCAGCGGCGCACCGACGCGTTGCGCTTGTTCTTCGATGACGGTACTCGCGGGCGCATTTTCTACAGCGCTCACGACGGGAATATTCGCCTTGATGATGCCTGCCTTCTCGACCGCGATCGTTTCGAGCGATTCTCCGAGAACGTCCATGTGATCGAACCCGACCGACGTAATCGCGACGACTTCGGGTAGCAAGACGTTCGTACCGTCGAGACGGCCGCCCAGCCCAACCTCGATTACCGCGATGTCGACGTGTTCGCGAGCGAAGTAGACAAATGCCAGAGCAAGCAGCGTCTCGTAGTAGGTGGGGCGGCCGTGTTCGGCGGCAGTCCGCTCGATCGCGGGCATCATCTCGGTGAGAATGCTCGCAAAGCGTTGCTCCGAAATGGACGCGCCATCGATGCGTGCGCGTTCGGTCATCGAACGCAAATGGGGTTTGGTATGCAGTCCGACGCGTATGCCGGACGCCTGGAGCGCCGCGGCCGCCATCGTACTCGTCGAACCTTTGCCGCTCGTACCACCGATGTGGACCGTCGGATACCTAGACTGCGGATCGCCGAGCTCATGCAAAAACGCCCGCATCCGTTCGAGACGGTACGGTAGGCGCCGCGAAACCGTCTCGTTGATCGTTCCGATCAAATAGCTTTCGGCACCGACAAAATCGAAATCGTTCATCTATCCGTCGCTCACTCGATCCGCGAGCAATTCCAGCGCGTGCGGCAAAACATTCATGATGACGTCCAGCGATTCACCAACCGCTTTCGGACTTCCGGGCAAATTGACGATCAACGTGCGATGCCGCACTCCTGCGACGGCGCGCGAGAGCATCGCCGTCTCTACGATACGCATGGAAGCGGCGCGAATTGCTTCGGCGATTCCAGGGACCTCGTAGTCGAGAACCGCAGCCGTCGCCTGCGGCGTGCGGTCGCGTGTTGCGAGACCCGTACCACCACTCGTCAAAATCAATGATGCCGCGGACGAATCCGCAAGATCGATCAACTCGGCTTGCAGCGCGCCGGGATCGTCGGCCAAAACCACTTCGCGAACGATGTCATACGCGTCGCCGAGTCGCTGTCTCATGACGGGGATACAGCCGTCCGCGCGTGCCCCGCCGGCAGCACGATCCGAGAGAACGATCAACGCAACGCGCTCCTTCACGGTGCGATCCAATGTCCGCTCTTCCCGCCGGTCTTTTCGAGCAGCCGGACACTCTCAATGACGATGCCTTTGTCGACGGCTTTGACCATGTCATAGATCGTCAACGCGGCGATGCTCGCGGCGATCATCGCTTCCATCTCGACGCCCGTTTGCGCGGCGGTTCGCGCGCTCGCGGAGATTTCGAGAACGTCGTCACGCCATGCGAACGTAACGTCGACTTTCGCGAGGGGCAGCGGATGCGCCAGCGGAATCAACTGCGCGGTCTGTTTGGCAGCCATGATGCCGGCCAACTGCGCGGCAACGAATGCATCACCCTTTGCCAATGTGGCGCATTGCAACGCTTCCCGAGCGGCGGAATTCATGCGAACACGCGCTTGCGCTTTCGCGGCGCGCGTGGAGACCGGCTTTTCCGACACGTCGACCATCGAAATGGTGCCGTCGGGCGCGAAATGTGAGGGTTTCTGCACGGCAATATGTAATCGGCGTATTCAATGACGCTATTCCAGGACACCGGCGGCAGTCCTCGGCCCGCCTCGGCGCTTCTTGCCGATGTCCTCGCGTGGTATGGCGCTTTAGGCGATGCCGCTGTTTGGCAATCCGCCTGGTTTTGGTATGCGAAAAGCATCGGCCGCGGTGGCGCTCGCATCGATCGAAGGCATGACGCCGCAAGAGCGCGACGCGACATACTTCGCCGGTTTGCTCCATGCAATCGGAACGATCGGGAACCCGGCATACAAAAAAGGTCATCAACTCGATCAGCGCAGCGCGCGCGTGCACGCCTGGGATGTTCCAGCGCACGGCGCGCGACTCTGCGCCGGCATCGCGGCTCTCCCCGCAGAGACCGCCGATTTCGTACGCTGGCAATCGGAGTGCTGGGACGGTACAGGGTATCCCGATCAACTTCGATGGCACGGCATTCCGCGTAACGCACAACATCTTGCGTTGGCCGATGCACTCCTGCGAGCAAGTGATCCCGAAGAGGCCTTAGGGGCGATCGGATTGCAAAGCGGGCGCGCCTTTTCTCCCGAAGCCGTGCGCATCTTTGTGACGTGGTTTCATGGCGGCAGCGGCGAGATCGCACTCGAAACGATTCCAAACGAAGCGCTCGACGGTGACGCGACCGCTCCCGAAACGTTGCTCATGCAAGTTGCGGACCGCGTCGACGAACACAACGGCGTTCCCGGACGTTGGCAACGCGTGGAGCGCCTTGCGCTTGCGACCGCGCAAGCGATGCATTTTGACGATGCCGCGCTCGCACGCACCGCGCTCGCTGCGCGTCTTTTCGGCGCAGGCGAACTTACGGCCACCGTCGCCGAAGATTCCGCGTTCGACCCGCTTGCACGTCTGGGAATCGATGGCCGCATGCGAAACGGGGCGGCCGCTGCGTCGTTCGTCGCGGACATTCCATCACTGCGGAACGCGGCCGAGATTCTGCGCGCGCGATCGGAATGGTTCGATGGAACGGGGAAACCGCGCGGATTACGCGCAAAAGCGATTCCACCGGTCGCCGCGGTTCTTGCCGCAGCGATCGCGTACGAACGGCTGGACCGCGGCGAACGTCTCGATACCGCGGCCGGCACGCAATTCGATCCGGTCGTCGTGCGGGCGATGCTCGACGTGGCGAAGACGCGCACATGATTCAACTGCAAGAGCGCACACGCCGGATTTCGCCGTCGCGCCTCCACGAAATTCTGCTCGCGCACGACTGTGGCAGCATCGTTGATCCGTTCATGGGATTGCCGACACACCTCAACTATCTCAAGCGTCACGGCATCGCCGTACACGGCGGCGATCTGCTCGAGTGGTTCGTGCGCGTCGGTGAGGGAATCGTCGTTAACGATCTCACGATCTTGCGCGACAGCGAGGTGGCCGAGATCGTCGAGATGCTGCCCGGACGCATCTACGCGCTCGATACGTTCAAAGCGTGGGAGGGCGTGTTCTTCACCGAAGAACAGTGCGTGTATCTCGGCGTTTGGCACGATAACGTGCGCAACCTTCGCAGCGATCAGCAAACGGGTCTTGCGATTCTCGGACTGTGGCGCGTCTTCTGCTATTGGCTTCAGAAGACGCAATACGCCGACGACATGCAAGACGTTCCGCCGAGCGAACTCGCGTGGAACGTACATCCGGCAGACCGAGCAATGGGTCGTCGCGAACATGCGGCGCAACACCGTACGCCAAGGCGACGTGCTCGCGACCATCGGCGCGCAACAAGCCGACGCGCTCTTTCTCGTCGCCGCCGGCGCGCAATTCGTTTCGCAGTGCCGACGCCCGCATCTGGATGTGGGAAGCGTGGTGGCAAGGCAATCCATACTTCACGATCGAGCACGCGTATCGCGACTCGCTGCTCGGGGCGCGCGCCTCAGATCCGCCCGCCTACTCGCGCGCCGTATCGAGCATCTTGTCCGCCGCCGACGATTACCCGCGTCATCGTGGTGCAAACGACGGAGCAGCGCATCAACGATCTCGAACCACTCGTGCGCAACGCGCGCTCACACGTCGAAATCCTCGCGCCGCACCCGTACGAAATCTACATCGTTGCGACGAAATAGCGCCTCGCTCTAGAAGTCCTCGTAGAATTCCACGCTTGGCAGCGACGTCGGATAGGTAGGTCCGACCAGGAACCAGATCACTTCGTGAGACCACAACGGGATCGTATTGGGGTCTGCGTTCCAGCGAGTAAGGGTCGATTCGGGAACAGTGCTGCTCTTGCTGCTGTGACGGTACAGTTGACCGGACGTAAATACCCGCACCGAACCGGCAAACGGACCGAATTGGTTCTGGTTGACGGTGATTCCCCAGATGTCGAAAAGATTGCCGAGTGTGAATTTGCTGGTGTTCGGCGGAAATTCGACGATATTATTATTCATATCTTCGACGTGCACGACACCGCTCGCATCATGCGTGTGGAGGAAGTAGAAGCACGTCGTAGCGGTCGGGTAGTTCGGCTGACCCGCCGGTTGCGGCTCGACGGCGCCCACACCGCGCGGCAGCGCGATCTCCGTCCCGTTGACGTACAGGCCGACGAAGATGTGGATGTGGTAGTTGTTCGACATCTCGACCTCGCACGGGATGCCGTCGATCGTGTTGCCGATCGGGCCATGGCCGCCGCTTGGCGTATCACCGTCGATCGGGTTCCACTGGTTGTCGGCCCCGTTGACGGACGGCGGCACGAAGACACCGAACGCATTGATGTAACCGGGCGACGTCCCTAGCGTCTTATGATTGTCGCTCGGTACGCCATTAGGCGTCGGGGTCGGGGTCGGAGCAACGGTGGGAGTCGGTGTCGGCCTCTGTGTCGGGATAGCTGTAGGCGTGGCCGTGGGGGGAGCCGTTGGAGTGGCGGTCGGTGGCGCGGTGGGCGTCGCCGTGCTCTCCTCCGGTGGGAGTTGCGGTGGGCTTTGCGCTCGGTGAACCGGTCGGCGGCGTGCTACCCGCAGGCGACTGCGAGGCGCCGGGACCATTTGGAACCACGCCGGGCGCGGTCGAACCGCCCCCTCCACCGCCGCCGCAACCTGCGGCGACGGCTAGCGCAAAAACTACGATCGACGCGACCGATCCGACAAATCGCCTCTGCATGATCCCACCACCGTTAAAGCGCGAACAACCCGTACGGGTACGTATAACGATAGTGGCTGAAGTGCTTGGATCTGCGGCGGTGCGAACGGACGTATTTTAGAGAGGCTTTCGCCCCATAAGACCTATCGCAAGGCCTGGGGCGAACTCTGGAACCGGTACCAAATCATACACAGCAGCGCGATGACCCAACACAGCACAAGATGAGAAATATGATGTGCATGTGCTTCACCGGATTTTGTGAAAAAGTTAATCGTGCCAAGGCCGTAGAGCAAACCCAACACAAAGAAGACGATAGCAAGAACGATGGCAACAGCTTTCATGAAAGCACTCCCATGCGGCTTAGAATAAAGCAACCGGCACCCACGATCAGGCAATACCAACCAAACGGGCGCAAGTCGTTGTGTTTGAAGTAACGCGTTAAAAACGCAACGGAAAGATATGCGGCGATGCCGGCAACGATCGCGCCGGTGATTGCCTGAAACGCGACGACATGTGCGCCGGGTGCCATGAGCTTCGGAATCTCGAGCACCGATGCGGCGAAGATAACGGGCGTTGCAAGCAAAAAGGAGTAGCGCGCCGCGTCTTCATGATCGAGATCGCACAATAGCGCCGCGACCATCGACGAACCCGAGCGCGAAATTCCGGGAAGTAAGGCAAGCCCCTGCGCAAAACCGACGAAGACGCTTTGCGGCCACGTCAACGTTTCGATCGGCCGGTCCGATCGTGCCGTCTTTCGATGTTGCGAGCGACGCAACGCCTCTCCTGCGAACATCACGACGCCGTTGATTGCCAAAAAGATCGCGGCGGGCGCCGGCGATCCGAATAGCGCACGCACCGATTCTTGAAACAGCACACCCAGAATACCAACGGGAATCGTTCCGATCACCAAGAGCCAGCCGATGCGCTCATTTCGATCGTTAGAGAGTTTGCCGCGAATGATACTCGCAACGACGGCACGGATGATCGCAACCCATTGCGTGCGATAAAACACGATCAGTGCAAGGGCGGTTCCGAGATGCAATACGACGACGAACGCGAGAAACGTGGGGTCGTCGCGTTTGACGTTGTTCCAATGCAGTAGTGCGGGAATGAGGATCGTATGGCCAAGGCTGGACACGGGGAACAGTTCGCTCACGCCCTGTAGAAGCGCAAGAACGATTGCTTGGAGATCCGTCACGGAGGCGTCTCTTACGCCCCGGAACGCGGTCAGCCTCCCATGCTACGGGAGGATTGCATCCTTTGTCGGACTAAGGCGCGACGAGTGGAGCCGCATGGAACAGCGCAATCTCAGCCGCAGGAGCGTAAATTTCCGCGCCTCGGCGATTCGCTCTTAGTTTCCTATAGCATCGGCGGCGACTTCGCACCGGAATTCACCGAAACGTACGATATCGCGCTCGGCGGCATGGCGATGCTCTCGAATGCCGAGCTTCAAACCGACGAGCCGATCGCGATTCAACTGGAATTACGCGGCGACGCGCACCCAGTCTTACGTCTTCGCGGCATCGTGCGGTGGTCGCGATACGACTCGATGCTGCAGCGCTACCGCACGGGCGTCGCGTTTCTGGAAGTGGACGACGTTACGCGCGGTCACCTACAGCGCTACATCGACACCCTACGCCTCCTCCGCGACATGGGTATGCTCTAAGCTAACCATTCAACGCTACGCACAATCGTCGTTAACGCATTAAAAGCAACATCGCGAGCATAGACTTTACGGGGCAAAGATTCATCTTTGACACACGCAAAGTCGTGACTTTATCGGCGCAAAGATTCATCTTTGCGCGATAAAGTCTACCAACTCACGAATTTTACGGAGAAGACGTAGTCGGAAGCGACGGCTTTGCAATCGTGTTGCGCGGGCGTGTATTGCGCCGCGCGAGCCATAGAAAGAGCGACGAGATCCAAGGAGCTGCTTCCGCTGGAGCTTGCAACGGCAGTCGTTTGAACGACACCGTTAGCATCGAGCGTTACGCGAATGCGCGACGTGCCGCTCGTTGCGTCCGCGCGTGCCTGAGGCGAAATCTCGGGCGGCGGCGGCGAGGCCGCCAGTGCCGCGGGAAGATCGTTGTGCTCACACGGTTTTGCCGTCGGCAACGCAGCAACGGTTGCAATCGGTGTCGGACGTGCGGTCGCTGGGGAGAACGTCGCGGTCCCGGCTGGCCCGCTGCCGGAGGTCGAATGCGTGACCGGCGGCGCGGCACGCGACGGAGCGGGAATCGGGCGCGGCGGCGGTGTCTGCGGTGGTGGCGTCCGCGGCGGCGGAGTCGGAACATGCGCGATACGCGTCAGATGCAGGTGCTGCACGTGAACGATTTCCGTCTCGTCGCGCGACCGCAACTCGAGCGGCCACCGCAACCCCGAAGCCACCAACACATGAATAAAAAGCGAAAGCGCAAACGCTATGACAATCAATCGCCGCGTTCGCGCTCTATCCATGATGTGCTATTGAACTAAGAACCGGAATTTTTGTCGAGGGCTAGGCGCCGACGGGCGACGTTTGCTTCAGCAAATGAGCCCGTCGGCAACGACGCCCTCGGCAAAAAGGCCGGTTCTTAGTCGGGTTGGAAGTCGGCGCGGAAGATGTAGTCCCCCGTCGTCGGTGCACAGTTGACGAGCTTCGGCGCATATTGCGACTGACGCGCGGCACGCAATGCCGCTTGATCGATCGCCATATTGCCGGACGACTTGTTCACCTGCGCGTTTTCAAGGCTTCCCGTTGGGCCGACGGTCACTTGAACGAGAACCGTAACGGGCCCTAGCCCCATGTCTTGCGCGGATTGCGGATATTCAGGTTGCATCGCGTTGGTCACGGTAGCTTCCTGATTTGGATTCGCGCACGCCGGCTTCGCAGTCGGCGCCGGCGTTCCGGGCACGGGCGTCCCCTTCTCAGAAGTACCCGCCGGTACGCCTGCTTCGGTGCCTTTAGTAACGTTGTACTGCGTTTCCGTCGACGTCGTGCTCGCGTTGTTGCTCGTCTTCGGAATGTTGACTTTCAACTTGGGTTGCACGACTTGCTTCTCGACGTGCGGGGGCGGCGTCCGCTGCGGCGGCGGTGTCGGCGTCGGCGGAGGCGTCGGCGTCGGCGGCGGCGGCGTCGGAACTCGAACTTTGATCTTTTTGGTAACGGAGACTTTCTCGACTTGATCGTCTGCGTGATGCCGGTTCAGGTTCGGGAAGAACGGTGATGCGAACAAGTGCAGGATCAACGAGACCACAAACGCGACGCCGACGTAGTTGCGTACGCGCTCTCCAGTGGTGATGAACGAAGAATCTTTAGTCGCCATCGGTTACGAGTTCGATCCCTCCGGCGTCCCCTCGACATGGTTGGCCAACCCGAAGTCCACCAAGTCGTGCGTCTTAGCAGCATCCATGATTTGCAAAATCACACCGTAGCTCGCCCGTGGGTCAGCTTTGATGATGACGCTCTTGAATTTGTGCCCGGTGTTGTCTTGCAGCGTGGCGAAAGCATCGCTCGCTTGCGCGATCGTCACCTGAGTTGAACCGATCTGAATGTTGTTCTTGTCGTCAACGATGACGACGAGCTGAGAGGCTGTCACCTTGTCCCGGTTATGGGCGTCGGGCAGCTTCGGCTCTTTCGTAACGGCGGCGAGAATGATGAAAATAATGAGGAGGACCAACAGCACGTCTGTGAACGGCGTAATGTTGATTGTCGACATTACCTCATCTTCGCCACCACCTGTCGAAACGGCCACGAGTTACTAAACCTCCCCTAGGACGTGACGAAACCGACGTCTTCGAGTCCGGCTTCCTTAGCAGCATCCAATATGCGAATGATGACGCCGTAGGGCGCCTTCGCGTCGGCGATGACCGAGACGTGCTTGTGCGGTTTCTTCTTCGAAACGTCGTACATCACACGATAGACGCCGGTGGCGTCGGTCTTCGTGCCGTCAACAAAGATCACGCCTTTGTTATTGACATCGACCTCGATATCGTCGTGCTTATTGTTCTGCTGCGTATTGTTATTGTTATTGTGGTTCGGAAGCTCTTTTTCGAATCCGGGCGGCGCCACGATTGCAGCCAGAATCATGAAGATGATGAGCAGCACCAACAGCACGTCGGTAAACGGCGTGATGTTGATTTCCGCCATCACCTCAGAGTCTTGTTGTGCTGAGAGCAGTCCCACGGTATACCTTCTTCCGCGGTTTTACTTAGCGGCCGACTTCGGCTGATACAGCTCCGTCGGGATCGGTGCGCCCGTATTGTGGAAGTGCAGCATCTCGGCGAGTTGGTTTGCCGCGACGATCATCTCTTGGTTGTACGCTTTGATACGTGACTTGAAGTAGTTGAAGAAGATAACCGCGACGATTGCGACGACGAGACCGGAGAACGTTGTGATCAAGGCTTCCGAAACACCGGCGGCGACGACGGCGGGCGTCGAATTGCCTTTGAGTGCGATGTCTTGGAATGCCTTAATGATACCCAGAACGGTACCGGCGAGGCCGACGAACGGAGCGATAACTGCCACGGTACCGATGATACCAAGGTTACGCTCGAGCGCATTGAGATGCTCCATGAGAGCGATGGACAGCGCGTCCGTAATGTCGGCGCGGTTCTTTTCACCGCGGCGAAGACCGAACTCCAGAATGCGCGGAAGCATGCCTTTATTCGATTTGCAAATGTTGATTGCACCGTCGAGATCATCGGCTGAAATTTTCTGGCCGATGGCTCGCAGCAAGCCTTTCGTGTCGCCATGTTGCGACGCGAAGAACACCAATCGTTCGATGACGATGGCGATAACAGTGATTGACAGGATCAGCAGGATCCACATATCCAAGCCGCCCTGACGCATGACGCTCATGAATCCGTCAAACACGTGATTTCCGACCCCTCCCGGGTTAACTTAATCGTTAGAGTGCAGAGAGACAAAATGAAACTTGAGCGGTTGCCCGCCCCGTGAGGGCGGACCATTGGCCTACCCTCAATCAAAGTCCTGGTAGCGGCGCCACCCCGAATTGCGCCGGGTTTTCGTCACTGTGATAGTGTCTTGAGTTGCGATTCTATCGTTGAGGCGAGCTGCAAATTACCCGCAGCTTTTGCAAGCGTATCGGCCTTGGTGAGGTAGCTGAGCGCCTGCTTTTTGTCGGAGTCGCTCTTACTTGTCGCGTAAATCCCGGCGTACGCGACGCCCTCGGCAAAGTTTGCTTGCGGGTCGTTCGGGGCCGCGGCCACTGCCTTGTCGGCGTATGTCTTGGCCTTGGCGTAGTCCGGCTTGTCCATTCTATAAATCGCAAACGCGGCGAGGGTGTTCGCCGTGACTGCGACCTGCTGATCGCCCAGCGTGGCGGCTTGATCGAAGTCCTTCAGCGCGTCGGCGTAGTTCTTTGCATTGAGCGCGTCGCTGCCGGCTTGGATGAGATGGTTACCCATCACGCGGGCGCCCGGATTTGCGCTTGGATCGAGCTGCTTCATCTCAGCCGAAATCGTGTTTGCGTCGGCGTTGTCGTTGGTGTCGATGTATGCTTCGAGCAACTGCCGATCGACGGCAACCTTGATCTTCGAGTCGGTCACCTTGTCGTGAACGCCCTTGAGCGTTGCGATGGCGGCGCTATACTGCTTGTTCCCGATTTGCGCGACGCCGAGCGCGAAATGCGAGTTCGTGCTGTTGTCGAGCTGCACGGCCTTCTGCGCGTACTCGAGCGAGCTGGCCGGATCGCTCTGCGACGTCTTCACTGCCGCAGCAGCAAACGACCCCGCAGCGACAGGCACAAATTGCTTTGAAATCGTGCCGGCCTTGTTGAACGCTGCCGCAGCGCCGACTTCGTCGCTCGCATAGTACTGCGCAAGACCAAGCAGTTCGTTCAACTGCGGATCGTTCGGATTGTTCTGGAGCGCTGCTTGCGCGCGCGAAACCGCTTCGGAATACTTGCGACCGCGAATCAGGCTGTCGATCTCGCCCGCGGTGCCGGACATCGATGATTCGCTCTCGCCCGCCGAAACCGACGAGCCGCTGAATTTCAGGGTGAAGTCGTAGAACGACTGTACGGGCTTTCCGCCCCGCTCTCCCGGACGATAGGACGAATTCTGTGCGATCTCCATCGCTGCGGGATTGTCGCCGTAGTTCGTGCTCTTGAGCACTTTGGTTACCTGATGCGAACCGTCAGGATTCACCTGAACCTGCACGATGACGGTGCCGTTGCCCGTGATCGATTTCGACGTCGTGCCTTTGTGGATCAATTTCGGCGGAGTGTATTCGTTTGCGTACTGCGCAAAGGCCGGCAGGGACGCCGACGCTATCGCGATCGCCGAAGCTCCCGCGACGATCCGAGAGAAGCGTTTCATCAATTACCTCGAGTGGTCGTATGTATCGTTGCTGATGAAGGAAGCGGCAATCGCCTCGTTCTTCCATGAAAGAACGAAATCCAAACGCGTTCGGTGCTCCGATTACGCAGCGAGTGTTGCGGCGGGCATGCGCCTACCCACTGCCGCCGCGATCGCACCCAAGTGATGGATGAGAGCCGCAAATTCTTCGGGCGCCAGCGACTGCTGTCCATCCGAAACAGCGCTTGCTGGATTGGGGTGCACTTCAACCAAGAGCCCATCCGCGCCCGCTGCTATGCCGGCAAGCGCCATCGGTTCAACTAAGCGAGCAATGCCGGTGCCATGTGACGGATCGACGATTATCGGAAGGTGCGTCATTTCGGCAAGAAGCGGCACGACGGCGAGATCCAGCAGATTCCGCGTCGCCGGATCGAACGAACGAATACCGCGTTCACACAAAACGATGTCCGGATTTCCGGCGACGAGCATGTATTCGGCCGCCAGCAGCCACTCTTCGACCGTCGCGGAGAGCCCGCGCTTAAGCAATACCGGTTTCCCCGACTCACCCGCTTCGCGCAGCAGCGCGAAGTTCTGCATATTGCGCGCGCCGATTTGCAGCATATCCGCAAATCGCGCGACCTCGGAAACATCGCGGGGATCCAGGACTTCCGTGACGACGGAAAGACGATGGCGGTCGGCCGCCGCGCGCAGCAGTTCCAAACCTTGCCGTCCGAGTCCCTGAAAGGCGTAGGGTGAGGTGCGCGGTTTATAGGCCCCGCCCCGTAGAACGTTCGCCCCGGCTCTAGCCACCGCCGCGGCAGTTGCCTCGATCTGTTCCGCGGACTCCACAGAGCACGGCCCGGCACAAATCGCCAGGGCGTCGCCTCCAAAACAGGCACCGCCGGCAAGGCGGACGATCGTGCGTTCCGGGCGCGCATCACGCCTGGCTAACTTCAATTCGAGGTGTGTTGGTGCGTAGAGATCCACGTTAGCCCGGATTCTACCACGAACGAGGTACTACGTCGTGCGACGTTCTTCGCCGCCCTCTTCCGCAACGCGCTTGAGGGCGCCCAGCTCTTTTGGCGATAGGCTGCGGGTCCGGCCGACGCCCAGATCGCCGAGCGAAATCGGACCGAACCGTAAGCGCACCAGCGTCGCAACGGGATGCCCAAGCGCGTCGAACATCTTGCGAATTTGGCGGTTACGGCCTTCGTGAATCGTGATGTCGACGACTGAGTAGCCCGCACGAACCGAAACGACACGCACCTTCGCACTCCCGAACGTCGCGCCGTCCGATTCGATGCCGTCGTGTAAGCGCTTCACGTCATCGGGTGAAAGACGGCCGGCAATCGTTGCGCGATAGGTTTTGTCCACGCCGAAGCGCGGGTGCAACAATCGGTTGGCGAGCTCTCCATCGTTGGTGAGCAACAATACGCCGGCCGTATCGTAGTCGAGACGTCCCACCGGCACGATCCGCGGGAGTTTCTTTGGGATCAGCTCGACGATCGTGCGCCTTCCTTGAGGATCGCGCATCGTCGTCATCACGCCGACGGGTTTGTGCATCACCAAATAGGTGGCGTCTTGCGCGCGCGCGGCAATCGGTGTTCCGCTGACGTCGACGGTGTCACCCGGCTGCACGAGCGTCCCTAACTCACGGCAGACGCGTCCGTTCACCCGCACCTTTCCGTAGGCGATCAATTGGTCGGCGCGCCGCCGCGATGCGAGGCCGGCTTGTGCGATGTACTTGTTCAGCCGCACACCCTCTCTCTCATCACCGTGATTGCGAGGCTGCGGCTTTGCCATCTTCCGTGTCGTCATATCTATCGCTCATTCGGTTCGACGCAGAAAGAAAAGAGCCGCCCATCGGCGGCTCTTTTACCGGTCGAACGGTCGCGTTTAATAGCGGCCGTTTGAGCTTTCTTCGTACCCGCGGGACATTGAGAGCGCTTCTTTTGTAACGGCTTGCAAGAACTCTTCGTTGTTGCGCGTTTGAGCCATCTTCTCGAGAATCATCTCGGTGATGTCACCGCTGTTGAGCGCGGCGCTTACACGGCGAAGCATCCACACTTTACGCATCTCTTCCGATGTGAGGAGCAGTTCCTCGCGACGCGTACCCGAGCGTTTGATGTCGACGGCGGGGAAGACGCGTGATTCTGCGAGTTTGCGCGTCAGGTTGAGCTCCATGTTGCCGGTGCCTTTGAACTCTTCGAAGATGACGTCGTCCATCTTCGAACCGGTTTCCACGAGCGCCGTGCCGATGATCGTCAGTGAACCGCCGCCCTCGATTTTGCGCGCCGCGCCGAAGAAGCGCTTCGGCTTGTGCAGCGATGCGGTGTCGAGACCGCCCGAAAGCGTCCGTCCCGACGTCGGAACGACTTGGTTGTACGCGCGCGCCAAGCGCGTGATCGAATCGAGCAGGATCACCACGTCTTTGCCGGTCTCGACTAAACGCTTTGCGCGTTCCATCGTCAACTCGGCGACGGCGGTGTGATTCTCGGGATGCTCGTCGAACGTCGATGCGACGACTTCGCCGTCGATCGTGCGCTGCATATCGGTGACTTCTTCCGGGCGCTCGTCGACCAGGAGCGCAATGATGTGCGCCTCCGGGTGATTGATCGAAATGCCCTGCGCGATATTTTTGAGCAGCGTCGTCTTACCGGCCTTCGGCGGCGAGACGATGAGCGCGCGCTGTCCTTTACCGATCGGACAGAACAGATCGATGACGCGCGTGGAAAGCTGCGTCGAGCGGTTTTCTAAACGAAACCGCTCTTCGGGGAAAATTGGGGTGCCTTTTTCGAAGATCGGCCGATTGCGAATCGCTTCGGGATCGTAGCCGTTGACTTTGTCGACGCGAATGAGACCGTAGTACTTTTCGCTCTCTTTCGGACGGCGAACCTGACCTTCGACCATATCGCCGCGGCGGAGTTCGAAGCGTCGGATCTGCGACTGGCTGACGTAGATGTCGTCGTTACCGATAACGTAACCACCGCGTCGCAAGAAGCCGTAGCCTTCCGGCAAGATATCGAGAATGCCGCTGGCCATTTCGAGACCGGAGCGTTGCTGCTGACCGGCGAGGATCGCCGCGACGATTTCGTCCTTCTTCATCGTCGTCGGGTTGCCGAGCGCAATCTCGTGCGCGTTTGCGATCTCGACGAGTTCGGCTTTCTTCTTACCTTCGAGATCGGCCGCGGTCAATTGCGGCGGACCAGCTTCTAATTGCGGAAACTGGTCGTTATGGGGTTGATACTGATTGTTGAAATGATGACGGCGGCGTGAACGGCGGCGACGACCACCGCCTCCTTGCGGCCCACCATTCGGGTTTGGGCGATGTTCCGTTTGCAGAGGATTGTCTCTCTCGTAGAGCCGCACATGTGAAACGCACGATCTCATCACGGGCGAGGCTGCCGCGCGCGGATCGATTCACAGGTACGTGGGGATTAAACATGGTCTTTATACCACACCGGCGCCGTCAACGACAAGCGGCGCTCACCGGGAGAGGGCCTTTGGACCACTGACCAGCGGGTTGCCGCGCTCGTAAAAGCGCAGCGCGCGCGCCGCCGCGCGCGAGATGCCGATCCGGCGGCTGCAACCGATCGCAGCCGACGGCCGGTCCGGTTCGGCAAGCCAGATCTGCGAGCCGGTAACCAGATCGACGCCATCAAGGGAGCGATCGATGTCCAAGGCTGAGCACAGCCGGCCGGGGCCTCGGCAGAGCTCTCGAATGACGAGCGTGCCTCGCCGCTTTTGCATGAGGGGGAGCCCGTCCAGTGGTTCCAGCGCACGGATCAGCACACCGGCTCCGCGGCCTTCGGGTTCAGCCGAAACGTTGAAGCAAAAATTCGTCCCGTAGATCAAATAGACGTAGGCGTGGAACGGCTTTTTGAACATCGAGGCGTTTCTCGCACGCTCCCCGATAAATGCGTGCGACGCGGGATCATCTAAGACGTAGGCTTCCGTCTCGATGATGCGTCCCGCCGCGATCCCTTCGGGCAGCCGCCGAACCAACAGGTGACCGATGAGCGCTCGCGCCAGTTCTTTCGTATCGACAGGGAGCGAATCGCGGGATATCCGCGAGAATTTCACCTCGGCGCTTTATGCGGCCGGGTGCAGCGCAACCTCCGCACGAGCGCGCTGCGCGAGATCGAGGTCTTCTTCGGCGGCTCCGACCGAGACGTTGGCAAAGCGATTGAGCGTGCAACGCAAGCGCACATAGGGAAGCACGAGCGGCGGCGGCAGATCACGATGTGAACGTAAATCGTCAAAGAGGGTGCCGTCGGCGAGCCCCACATTGATCCGGTCGATACCGCGCTCACAAAGCAACGTCGCAATCGCGGTCAAGGCTGCGTAGCCGATCTCACGATCGTCCAGACCGGCAAATCGTTGTACGCGGAAGGCGGCTCGCACAAGCCGCTCTCCCGCGCTCGATCGAAGGCGAGCGTAGACGATGCCGTCGCCACTTGGGGCCGCTGCATAACCGAGTTGGACTCCGATTGTCTCTCGCTTAGTTGTCCGCATCATCATCAAGCCTCGCGACTTCATGGTAATCGAACATATGTTCGTATGTCAAGCGGAGTCGCGGATGCTCCGGTTTCCGGATGGTCCCGGCTCGAGCAAGCTCTCATACAGTTCCAGCATGCGATCCGTCTGGCGGCTGAGCGCAAAGCGCTGCGCCGCCGTGCTCGCGCGATGTCTGAAGCGTAGATCGGGCTCGGCCGGAACGCCACGCATCGCTGCGGCAAAAGCCGCCGCGCTCGGCTCGACCACGGTACCTGCGTCGCCTAAGACGTCGCGGTTCGATGCGGTGTCGGCGGCAATAACGTAGCTTCCGGCCGCCAGCGCTTCCGCCTGGACGAGCCCTTGCGTCTCTGTCGTGCTCGGGAAAACAAACGCATCCGCGCTCGCATACAGATCGGGAAGTTGTGCACGCGCAACCGAGCCAAGGAAGAGTACGCGACCGGCGACGTTCAGTTGCCTGGCGCGCTCCTCGAGCTCTTCACGCTGCGGGCCATCACCCGCGATCACCAATTTGAGCGAGGCGTCGTTCGCAATCGCCAATGCCTGCAATACCATTTCAACGTTTTTTTCGCGCGCAAGACGTGATACGAACAATATCAATCGCTCACCGTTGCGAATGCCGAGATGGCGGCGCAACTTCGTGTCGCGCGTGCCTTTTCCAAAATGCGCCACATCGATACCGCTCGGGACGACTTCGATGCGAACCTCTACGCCGATGTCGCGCAGATGATTCGACATCGCCTGCGTCGGGACGACGACCGCGTCGACCAGATTTCCGAACGTTCGCGTTAACTGCGATGCGGCAAAGCGCGTTGCATTCGGTTCGAACGGAACGTAGTGCGCGTACATCTCGAGTTGCGTGTGGTACGTGTACACGGCGGGCATTCCGTAACGGCGCGCATAGCGCAGTCCCAACCAACCGGTAACGAACGGCGAATGGAGGTGGATCAGTGAAAGACGTTTGATGACGTTGTTCACGTTGCGGCGGCTTACGAGCGGTAGCGTCAGTCGATAGGGCGTGCGCGTCGGCAACGGCAACGACGGCATGCGGTACACCGGACCATCGTTGCGATCGGCGCCCGGCATGCTGGGCGCAAAACAATAGATTTCGTGGCCCCGGGCACGTAGATCAGCGGCCAGCGCGTCGACCGACTCCACAACACCGTTCACTGCCGGACGGTAGATTTCCGTAAAAAACCCGGCGCGCAAGTGGTCCACAGGCGCCCCTTTTGCCGCCGCTGCAAAGCGGCCTGCGACACCGGAAAGTTCACTCGGGAAAGCTTGTAACCAATGGCCCCAACCAAGAACGGGACCCCGGTGGCAAGTGCGACATTTGACATATTCGCGGCTTGCGCGATGCATGCTATAGTGCCCGGGTTAGTTACGGTCGCTCGCCCATAGAGCGGCCAGCAGGCCACCGCCAGCTAGGTGTGATCTGGAGCCTGCGACCCTTTGGCGTTTCCACTGGATCCGTCAACCACTACCTCCGTAACTGTTGGTTCAGCTTACCGGCCATCGTTCGCTCTCTCGGGTTTGGGCGGGCCTTGGTGGAGGCTGGGACAGGAAAGGACTATCAGGTTGATAGGACGCGGCCCACTGCGGTTGAGTCACGTACTTGCCGTCAGCGTCTTGACCGCCGGTCTGGTCTGTGCCGGCTTTTTGACCCACCCGTCGCCCGCGCTTGCGGGTAGCGGGGACGTTCAGCAGACTGTTACCCACGTCGTTACTTTCGAATCGCAAGGAACGGTCACCGAGCACGTGACAGGCGCCGCGACCGTCGGCGATTTTTTGAGTGAACGCGGCATCGTCGTCGGCGAGAACGATTATGTTTCACCTGCGCTCGACGTGCCGCTCAGCGATCGCCTGACGATCGCGTACCGCGCAGCGGTAGCGGTAACGATCGTCGAAGCGCATATGCGCCTCGCGGCAACGAGTAGCGCCGAAAATGTCGGAGCGCTACTCGATGATGAAAACATTCACCTCGGTGCGCACGACGTTGTGCATCCTGCATTAGCCGATCCCGTACCGGCAAACGGAACGGTTCGCATTTCACGCATCATTACGTGGAATCGTACCGAGAAACGCAGAATCAACGCGCAGATCGTACATCGCCTGGATTTTTCGCTGACGCCCGGTAGTTCGAAAGTCGTCGCAAAAGGCGAATCGGGTGAGCGGGAGGTCATGGTGCGTTTTACGCAACGTGATGATGGTGCGATTCAAAAGGCCGTACTTTCCTCACATATCGTTAAAAAACCGCAACCACGAATCGTGGCGGAAGGGGCCGATGAATACGCCGCCTTTCTCCGGTTGGCGGAGCGCGGAATACAACAGACGTCGTACATTGCCGCACGTGCCCTGAGCATGGTTGCAACCGCGTACACCGCCGGCTGCGCAGGCTGCAGCGGAACGACGGCAATCGGACGACCGGCGGGACACGGCATCGTCGCAGTCGATCCGAGCATCATTCCGCTCGGCACACGCCTCTATATTCCAGGCTACGGCTTTGCAATAGCCGGCGACACCGGCGGAGCCATTCACGGTAAACGGATCGATCTTGGGTTCAATTCGATGCGTGACGCGCTGCTCTTCGGGCGTCGCGAGGTAGTGGTCTATCGTCTGAAGTAAGGCACTCCGGGTCGTGAACCCGGAAGACGCCAAAGATCACCCGCGCGCGCTCCTGCAAGCATCAGGATTACGCCCCAAAAAGAAATTCGGACAGAATTTTTTGATGGACGGCGGCGCCGCGCGCCGCATCGCGCGTCTGGCGCTCGAGGATGCGCCGCCGCAGACGCGCGTCGTTGAGATCGGTGCCGGGACCGGCGCGCTTACCCGTGCGCTGGTCGAAGAGGGTGCACACGTCAGTGCTCTGGAGATCGATTCGGAGCTTGTTTCGATTCTGAACGAACGCGATCTCGGTGCAGAGATCGTGCACGCCGACGCACTGGCCTACGACTTTGCCGCGTTTGCTTCACTCGGAGCCTGGCGCGTCACGGGGAATTTGCCCTATAACGTCGCCACGCCGCTCATCGTAGGCCTCTGCGAAATGCATGGCGCTCCCGACTCTATCACGGTCATGGTGCAGAAGGACGTCGCCGATCGCCTGGCAGCGCGTCCGGGGGTTGCCGCCTATGGAAGTCTCTCGATCGCGGTACAGTATGGCATGGACGTGAGCAAGGCATTCACGTTAGGACCGCGATCGTTCTATCCGGCACCGAAAGTCGATTCTACCGTGGTGCGAATGGTGAGGCGTGCGGAGCCTGCCGTTCATCCGCGTGACGTCGCGCTCTTTCGCCGCGTCGTCCGCGCTGCATTCGCCTATCGTCGCAAGACGTTGGCAAACAGTCTCGTGCTTTCACTCGGGCTGCCGCGCCAGACGGTCGCAAGCGCGTTGACCGCAAGTTCCTTAGATGAACGGGTGCGCGGCGAGCAGCTTTCTATGGCCGAATTCGCGCGGCTCGCCGATAACTTGTAAGATGCTCTCCCAAGCGCAGGCCGACACGTTTTTGTCCCTGCCGTATCCGGCATGGGTCTATGATGCAGAAACGCTGGGGTTCCTCGCGGTCAACGAGGCAGCAGTAGAGCAATACGGATATGCGCGCGAGCATTTTCTGCGCATGACCTTGCGGGATATCCGGCCGCTCGAAGACGTTCCAACGATGCTGGAGGCCGTCGCCAACGCCAGTGAAACGCCCACGGCGGATGGCCCGTGGCGCCATATCACGGCGTCGCGCGAAACGATCTTTGTCGAAACGATATCGACTACGGTTCGTTTTCAGGGTCGCGACGCACGCGCCGTGCTGCTGATCGACGTGACGCAGCGCGTGCATGGTGAACGCCGCCTCGAATACCTCGCACATCACGACGCGCTCACCGGACTGCCGAACCGTCTCGCGCTTTCCGAACGTCTTGCGGAGATGATCAAGCAGAGCGATGCCCCGAGCATTGGCGTGTTCTTTCTCGAATTTTCCGGATTGAGCACGATCAACGAGACCCTCGGCCACCTCGTCGGAGACGAAGTCTTGCGCCGCGCCGCGCACCGTCTGCAAGAGTCGGCCCAAGAACACAGTGTGATCGGGCGTTGGGGAGATCACGAGTTCGTCCTGTTCGTGCCGCACGCCGCCGACCTGGAACTCCACCGTATCGCTTCACTGCTGTTGCGGACGTTCAAGCGTCCATTCACGTTCCAAGGGCGAACGCTTCATGTTTCGCCCGGCATCGGCATCAGTGTCTTTCCATTCGACTCCGAATCTGCAGATCAATTGATCCGGCGCGCGCAAACGGCGATGTATGCCGCCGTTTCAATGCAGACGGGCTGTGAGATCTTCGCGCCCGAGATGGAAGCGGCGGTCGAGCGTCGATTGGAAGTGGAAAACGACTTGCGAGCCGCTTTGGACAACGGTGAATTCATCTTGCACGTTCAGCCGATCTTCAACGCGCGCCTCGATCGCATCATCTCCGCGGAAGCACTCGTGCGATGGAACCACCCGCAAAAAGGGTTGCTATTGCCGGCGGAGTTCATCGACGTCGCCGATGAAACGGGATTGATCGTCCCGCTCGGCACATTCGTCGTGCAAGAAGCGTGCCGGATTGCGCGCGAATGGAAGGATAACGGCATCAACGTTCCGATCGCCGTAAACATTTCGGGCCGTCAATTATATGAAGACGAACTCGTGTCGGATATCAGCATGGCCCTGCTCACGTATGCGCTGCCGCCGGAGTATCTCGAGATCGAATTGACCGAGAGCAGCGTCGTCAAAGATATGGAACACGCGCTCGACACCATCACGGAGCTGCGCGAGATGGGCGTGCGTGTCGCCATCGACGATTTCGGCACGGGATACAATTCGATGGTCCACCTGAAGCGGCTGCCGGTGCATACCCTGAAGATCGATCGCACGTTTATAAAAGAAATGCTCGACAACCAATTCGATTTCGCTATGGTGGAGGCGATGATCGGCCTCGGGAAACGCCTTGGATTGCACATCGTGGCCGAAGGCATCGAAACCGCGCCGCAGGCGGCCGCGGTTACGCAACTCGGAGCGGGCGCAATGCAGGGGTATTTGATGTCGCGGCCGATCTCCGCCGATGACTTTGCGGTGTTCTATCGGGAGGAACCATGGCGCGGCAAACTCTGACGTGGCCGCACGAGAGCTTCCGGCCGGGACCCACGGCGCTCTTACTGCTTGCGATCGTCGGCGTGACTGCGCTGGTGATTGCCGGGGCGATGCCCTGGTTCTTTGCATTTGCTGCAGCGCATCCCGTCGAAGCACGACGCGGCAGCGTTCCGATCGTACCGGCGATGGTCATTCAATTGATCCTCGAGGCAGCGATCGTTGCAATTTTGCTCTGGGGATTGCCCAGGGTTTCAAAACTCTCGCTTCGCCAGCTCGGATTCAAAGCGCTCGAACCGCGACAAATCGGGTTTGCCGTCGTTGCGGCGATCGCTATGGCGATCGTCGTAAACGGCGGCGCATCGCTCGTAGAAACGTTGACGCATCAGCAACATCAGCAACAAGTCGTCGAGATGTTCAAGGCCGTCAAAGACCCGAAGGTGATGGCATTTTTCGCGATCTTCGCGATCGTTCTCGCGCCGATCGCCGAGGAGATGGTCTTCCGCGTCTTCTTGTTCAATATCGGACGGCGTTACGGCGGCTTTTGGGCAGGTGGAATCCTGAGCGCGGTTCTTTTCGGGCTTGCGCACGGTGACGTTTTCGTGCTGGTTCCGCTGGCTCTGGGCGGCCTGCTGCTCTGTTTCGTCTACTATCGAACGGGCAACGCGTATGCATCGATGATTACGCACGGCCTGTTCAATTCGCTGACGGTTTTTGCGCTGCTCTTTGCGCCGAACTTAGCGAAGTAGCGCCAACGCCTGCAAGGCGTCGTTTGCACCGGGCATTCGATTCGGATACGGTACGACGCGCGCGCGCATCGACTCCGGCTTGCTGCTCGTCGCCTTGCGCCGGTCCAACCGTTTCTTGTACGGATACGGCCCGACCAAATGGAGCGACGGGCCCTCGAGTTCGTCGTACCAATCGGGAAAGTGTGCGAGCCAAATGCCGACGACGGGACGTTCACCGATCGCTAAGGCCGCGTGCAGCGGTCCGGATGCCACGCCGACGAACGCGTCGCTCGTCCGCAAGAGTGTGAGCAGTGCGTGCGCAAACGGGACGTCGAGCGCACCGAATAAATCCGCGGTCGTTGCCGCGAGCCCGCGCTCGCGGCCAATCTCTTGCGAGGTTCGCTCGTCGATCGTGACGATTTTCGTGCGGTCGTCATGCGCACGCAGCGCTCGCGCGAATTCCTGAACCTGCGCTTCCGGCCAGATCTTCTTCAGATTGGTATGCCCGCCCGCGGAAACGACCACGAATCGTTCACCACGTTCAACGTAGCTGCGCAGGCGCTCTTCGACGCGTACGCGCGCGGCGGCCGGCGCAACGAACGCCAGCGACGAGCGCAATGGACGATCGAGATCGAAGGTTGCAAGGCGCTCCGGGGCAACCAGCGCCTTCGCCAACGCGCGCGCCTTGGTGTGAAACGGAAACGTCTGCTTCCCCTCATACTCCGGATAATCGGTGTAGAGCAGCGTATCGATCCGCGCTTCTTCCATTCGTTCGCGCAGCGGTTGCGGCACCGCGACGTTCATGGCACGGTTGCGAATTTTTTTGAAATTGACACCAAGATGCCGCGCACCGACTGACGAACCGTCCCCGATCGCGCGCACGCCGCTATACAGCGGCGCAATTATTTGGCCTTCGTCGTACAGATGCACGAAGTCATCACCGAAACGCGTCAAGAAGTAGGTGTTGCTCGGTTCGAGCAGCGGCACGACGTAACTCAAATGAACGAAATCGCCGAGCCCATGCGGCCAATAGATCAACACGCGCCGATTCTTCAACTGGGCGAAAGCGCCGCGCCGTTCATCGTAGACTGGGAGTTCCATTACCGGCGCTCCGCCACGACACGGTCCACGATTGCACGAAGACGCTCGATAAACCGCTCGGGAGAGAACGTCTGCGCATGTGCGCGCAGACGCTGCGCATCGAACGATGCAGCGTCGAACGAGCGCAAGGCGTTCGCGAGCGATTGCGGATCCGGTTCGTCAAAAAAGATTCCCGTGACACCATCGACGACGGTTTCGCGCGCGCCGCCACCGCGGAACGCGATGGTCGGACGTCCGGCGGCAGCTGCTTCAATCGGCACGAGCCCGAGATCTTCTTCGCCCGGCACGATCGCCGCTCGCGCATCACCGATCAGTCGGTTTACTTCATCATCGGGCAGGAAGCCCAGTACGGTCGTCGTCGTGCCGCGGGCGCGTTCGCGCAATGCGCGTTCGGACGGACCAGTACCGGCGACGAGTAACCGCACACCCGCCAACTGCGCCGCGTCGATTGCCAGATCGATGCGCTTGTACGGCAACAACCTTGACGCGATGAAGAAATAATCCCCGCTTCCCGTTCCAATGGTAAATCGTCCCACGTCGGCCGGTGAATGCAGGACCTCGGCGTCGCGCCGATAGTAGTCGCGCACGCGTTGGCGTACCGTGTTGGAATTGGCGACATAGTGCGTGGGTTTTTGTGCTGCGTCGAGATCCCAGCGCACCAAACCGCGTATGACCGGACGCGCGATGGCACCGAGCCCGAAACCGCCGAGATACCGGTCGTAGTCAAAGAGAAAGCGGCTGACGGTGTGAATGAAGCACACGTGAACGGCATCGCGGCCAAAGCGTACGCCCTTGGCCCAGGCACTCGTTGAACTGATGATGACGTCGTAACGCGAAAGATCGAACGCCTCGAATGCACGCGGATACAACGGCGCAAGATACCGAAATTGCCGGTTGGCGCCCGGAATGCCGGCAAGCGCCGACGTTCGAACGCGCTCGGGCGGAATCAAATCACCGACCGCCGCGCGGTCGTACAGCGCCGTATAGACCGGCGCGTCGGGCCAGGCGCGGACGAAATGCGCGAAAACGCGCTCGGCGCCGCCGCGCTGATTCAAATAGTCGTGGACGAGCGCGATTTTCAGGGTTACTGAGTCTTGTCGCGCGGCAGGACGAGCGCGATCGTCGGATTGCCCATATACGTGCGCGCGACGCGCTGCAGATCGCCTGCTGTCGTTCCCTGAATCGCTTGCATCGTACGGTTCAAATAATCCGGCGATGATCCGTTCTGCGCAAACAGCACCGCTAGCCACGCCCGCGACTCGAGCGACGTTGCGTCGTTTACAAAATCACCGGCGGCCATCGCCTTGAACTCGTCGATCGAACCTTCCAGTTTGGTTGCAGCAAGAATGCTCGCAATCGAGAGTGCCGTTGCAAAGGCGCGATTGGGATTGCCGATGCCACCGTTGACGTACAGCGTCAGGTTCGCCGGTGCACGATCGTATTGATAGAGCGCACCGACCGCGCGCGAGGCAAAGGTCGGCGATACGACCCCGGGGACTTCCGCGATATCCGCGAGCGTGCGCTGCATGAACGCACTCAACACCAGCATCGGACCGAAATCTCTGCTGTCGATCGCAGGTGCGGTGTATTGCGCCACCAACCACGGCGCCTGAATGTCGCGATGCGCAATCAATTCGTGGGTGGTGCCCTCGAGACGTGCGAGCTTGATCTTGACGGCGGAGGTTTCGCCGGAGGGAAGCGATTGTGCCAAGTGCAGCAGCGCATCTTGCGAAAGCGCATCGGTTCGACCGACGGCGCTCACGTAGGCACCGCCTTGATGGTAATATTTGGAAAAGTATGCGCGTACGTCTTCCGGTCCGAACTGTGCGAGCGAAGCTGGAATACCCAGCGCGGGAAGGCCGGTATTTGCCGAGGGCGCCGTCGTTCCGTTGAGCATGTCGAGACCGACTTGCAGCGCCTGCTGCTCGTTGGCGGCGATCTTCTTTTCGAGCGCGACGCGCGCACTGTTGACCGTGACCGGATCGAATGCCGGGGCGGAAAAGGCACGCTGTACGAGCGACAGCACAGCCGGCGCGTCTCCGGGAAGCGACTCGATGGCAAATCGTACGTCGCCCGCATCGATCCCATTATGAATCGATCCGCCGTGAGCGGCCACGGCGTCTTCCAATGCAACACCGTCGACCGGCGTGCGCAAGACGGTCTGCGCAGTCAATGCGGCCAATCCGTTTTGCTGCATCGTCTGGCGATCCAAACCGGCGCGCACGATGAACTCGATATGCACGAGCGGTGCCGACGAATCTTGTTGATCGATGACGGTCGCGTCGCCTGCGCGCGCAACGACCGGTACTGCCGCCAAAGAGGTAAGCGGTAGCGCGGCAAAAGCCATCACCGACGCAACGATGAACGAGCGTACGATCACGACGCAGACTCCTTGGATGTCGCTTGCAATTGCACGACGACCGGATGAACGAGATACTGGCGCACGACTGAAGCGACGAATCCCGGATCGAGTGAACGCGCCACATTCCAATAGGAACTCTGCGGATCGCTCGGTGCGTACGAGGCGTTGCCTTCGGAAGCGTACCAGCCAAAATTGTCGGCTTGTTCTTCGGGAAGCTGCGTGTCCGACGCGAGATGGTAGAGAAATGCTTCACGGGCTGCCGCGAACGTGGTGGCATCCATCGGCTGTTGCATCTTTTCGAGCACGCTCAACACGTGCTGCTGAACGACGCTGCTTTTCGTACCACCGATCGTGACCAGCATGACACCGGGACGATGAAGCGTTATGAATTGACCGATGACGTAGCTATCGCTCGCGGGATCGATCGATTTACTGATGACGCCGGTCTCGTCGCGAAAGAGGTAGTCCGCAATAAAGTCCATCGCGGTTGCGGTCTTTTCATCACTGATCGATGGTCCAAGCCACGCGAGACCCGTGCCTGGGACCGCCGCCTGCACGGTTGAGCCCGATAACGGATCAGCGACGGTGGAGTCGATAGGCGCATCCGCGTTTCCGCCCGCGCCTGCGGTAACGCCGCCGACGGCCGATGCATCGATGTTTCCACTCAACGTAAGCGTCGCGTTACCTGAGCGAAATGCGCGATGCGCAAAGGCATTCGCTTGCGCTAGCGTTATGCGGGTGATGTCGGCGACGCCGTCGGGCACCGGAGGGAAGTGCGCGGCGCCACTCGAGAAAATCTGCGCAAAGAGCGTATCGTGCAGGAGCTGATCCGAGGAATAACGTTTCTGCACTCCAAGCACGGCGAGGTCCCGTTGAGCCGTTTTCAGCGACGCTTCATCCAACGAAGGCGCAAAGTACGCCGACGTTAGGCCGGCGATGACGCGACGTGCGTTGTTCGACGGGACGATGATCCCAATACCGATGATGTCGGGATAGGCATTGATCGTCAAACGGCCGCCCAAGCCACGAACGAAGGCGACGAGCGATTTTCCACTCTCGAGCGGCGCCGCCGCAACAGCCGTTGCAGCCAGGCGTGATATGCCGGGCGCCGCGTTATCGTAGCCTGCCCCGGGCGCGCGAAACCACAGATCGATCGCCGCCGTGCCGATCGTCGTGTCGCGATATAAGACATAGGACCCGCCGTGCGGCAGGGTCCCAGTCTGTTGCATTTGGTCGGCAGCCGGTGCGTGAAGCGGCACGAGCGATACCGCAAAGAGCATCAACCCGGCTGCGTACGCGCGTCCGGTCATGCCGGTTCCGGAGAGATCTTCGGAGGAATGCGCGACGGTTTCTCACGCTGAGGTTCTTCGGCGGGAAGCCGTTCCGGTTCCGGCGCAGCCGCGACGGTCGTGCCGCCGGAATTGCGATCGTACGGCTTGTCGGCCAAAATCGCGCGCACTTCGTCGGCTTCGACGGTTTCGTATTCGAGAAGCGACTGCACCATGCGCTCGACCTTCTGCCAGTTGTCGCTGAGGATCTTGCGGCCGTTCTCGTAACACGTTTCGATGATGCGCCGCACTTCAGAATCGATCTTGCTGGCAACTTCTTCAGAGTAATTGCGCTCTTCGCCGAAGTCGCGTCCCAAGAACACCTGATGATTTCCACGTCCGAATTGAATCGGTCCCAGTTCGCTCATGCCGTATTGCGTAACCATCCGGCGAGCAAGCTCCGTCGCCTTTTGAAAGTCGTTGCTCGCGCCGGTCGTTACGTCGCCGAATTGAATCTCTTCGGCCAGACGACCGCCGAGCGCCATCGTGATTTGCGCGATCAGCTCTTCGCGCGTCATTTGATGGCGATCGTCCTCAGGGAGCGACCACGTTAAGCCCAGCGCCATGCCGCGCGGAATTATCGTGACCTTGTGCACCGGATCGGCCTTGTCGAGCAATCCACCCAGGATCGCGTGGCCCGATTCGTGATACGCCGTAAGCTCCTTTTCTTTTCCGGACATCACCGTCGACTTGCGTTCCGGACCGACCATGACACGGTCGATCGCTTCGTCGCAGTCATTCATTTCGATCATGTTCTTGTTCTTACGCGCCGCGAGCAAGGCCGCTTCGTTCAGCAAGTTCTCGAGATCCGCACCGGAGAATCCCGGCGTGCGCTTTGCCAGCGTTTCCAGTGAGACTTCTTTAGAAAGCGGCTTGTTACGCGCGTGCACTTCGAGAATTTTCTGACGTCCGCGGAAGTCGGCGCGATCCACGACGATTTGCCGGTCGAAACGGCCCGGGCGCAGCAGCGCCGGATCGAGCACGTCGGGCCGGTTCGTCGCGGCGATCAAGATCACACCGGTGTTCTGATCGAAGCCGTCCATCTCCACGAGCAATTGGTTGAGCGTTTGTTCGCGCTCATCGTGGCCGCCGCCCAGACCGGCGCCGCGTTGGCGCCCCACGGCGTCGATTTCATCGATGAACACGATACAAGGCGCCGATTTCTTCGCTTGGTCGAAGAGGTCGCGAACGCGTGACGCGCCCACACCGACGAACATCTCGACGAAATCCGAACCGGAGATCGAGAAGAACGGTACGCCGGCTTCACCGGCGATCGCGCGAGCCAGCAGCGTCTTTCCCGATCCCGGCGGCCCGAGTAGCAGCACGCCTTTCGGAATGCGCGCACCGAGCGCCTGATATTTTTTGGGATACTTCAGGAAGTCGACGATCTCGCCGAGCTCTTCTTTGGCTTCGTCGACGCCGGCGACGTCGGCGAACGTCACCTTGGGACGGTTCTCGGACATCATCTTGGCTCGAGACCGGCCGAAGGAGAGCGCTTGGCTTCCTCCGCTCTGCGCCTGCCGCAAGATAAAGAAGAGAAAGAGTGCCATCAACAACAGCGGCGCGAGCGTTACCAGACTCGAAAGTAATCCGCTGTTCGTCTGCTGCTCAAAACTAATCTGCCCGCTCTTGATATGCGACTGGACGTCCTTGACGAACTCCTGATCGGTATTCGCAAGCGAAACCGTATATTTTTGTCCGTTCGCGAGATCGCCGGTCGCCTGCTGGCCGACGGCGTGGAACGATTGAATCTGTCCCGCTTCCAGCTTCTGATAGAAGACGCCGTAGTCGAGGCGCGTTGCCGCTTCGCCCGGTTGTACCACCCGCTCGACGATGAAGAAGACCGCGACGACCGCGAGGACAATCAGAAGAATCGATCGGAGATGCTTTGTCACTGTGATTAAAAACCGCTTTTCTTTGGAATAACGGTGCACTTCGCGCACCGTTTGGCACTTCGCCTAACTTTCGGCACTTCGCGCCGAAAATTAGGCTGCGCGCCCCCATCGCGACTGTCGCGATGGGCCCCCTTCTACTGCGGGGGTGGCTGTCTTATTGTTTCATCGCTTCTATCGCGATGGGCCCCCGTTTGTGAGGGTGGTTGCTACTGGGGTCGTCTGTGGTTCCGGAGAAAACGCTTCTTCTTCGAAGACCGATGGATGGAGTTGGGCAAGGTAGGGCAAGTTCCGAAACAGTTCCTGGTAATCTAAACCGTAACCTACGACGAATTCGTCAGGAGATTGTAGCCCCACATATTCAACGGGCACGTTGGCCTGCCGGTTGTAGGGCTTGTCGAAAAGCACGCATGAGCGGAGGCTCGACGGCTTTCGCTCCTCGAGTAACGCGCGGAGGTACGCGAGCGTGAGGCCGTTGTCGATGATGTCCTCGACGATGACGACCGCTCGCCCGGTCACCGGCTGGCTCGTATCCTTAAGCATACGAACTTCGCCGCTCGACCGCGTGGAATTTCCGTAACTTGAAACGCAAATGTAGTCCAGAATGATTTCGCTGGGGCCGTCCGGTTCAGCTGCGATCGCGCGGGCGAGATCGGAGACGACGTACAGCGCCCCTTTCAACACCCCCAATAGGATCAGGGGTTGCCCGCGGTGATCCGTCGCGATGTTCCGCGCCAGCCGCCGGATCGCATCGGCGATCTGCTCTGGCGAGAACAGCGTTTTCTGGATCGTCCCTTCGTACGTATCGGTAACGTTCATCCGTTTCTTTCGATGCCTGCTATTGCGCCGCGTTCGATGCGCAACTCGACCCCGGATTTCATGTGGAACTGGCCCGAGCGGCCGCTCTCGAGCGCTCGCACGGCTGCTTCGACGTGAGTAAAATCCACATCGCGTAAGCCTTCTTCGGCTTCCAGCGCGCGACGTATACGCCGCCTGAATAGCGCACGGTCGGTTCCCGCTTCTTCTTCGCCGGCCAGTTCGGCACTTCGGGCAACCGCTGCGTCGAGGCCAGGGAAAAGGGGCCGCAGCGCTTCGAGGGCTTGACGGATTGCATTTCGACGGAAGTCGGCGTCGCTGTTGGTCGGATCGATCGCGTACGGCAGAGCGTGCACATGACAGTAATACCGCAGATCGCCGGCCGGGATACGCAACAATGGTCGCGCCAGTTCAATATTCTCTGCGAGCGGCCGGCGCGGCCGCATGCCCGAAACCCCGTCGGGTCCGGCGCCACGAAAGAGCGCGAGCAAGACCGTTTCGCTCTGGTCTTCGCAGTTGTGGGCCGTTGCGACGGTCTGCGCGCCGGTCGTTTGCGCGACTCGGGCGAGCGCGGCGTAACGGGCCTCGCGAAGCGATGCCTCGTCTCCGGCACCGGGCTCGATCGCCGCGACCCGCACCGGCAATCCGAAGGTTGCAGCGACGCGCAAAACAACGCACTCGTCTTGCCATGCCGAATCGCGCGTTCCATGGTGCACGTATGCAAGCGTGAGTTGCAGTTCCATCCGCTTCGAAATCGCAGCAAGCACCGCCGCCAATGCAATAGAATCCACACCGCCGCTACATGCGACGAGAATCGATTCCCCTTTACGAATGACGCCGTCCCGCTCCAGATGCTGTTCAAGCGCCGACTCGGGCTTAGCGCCGCGCATAGATATCTACGCGTGATCCCATTTAACGCACATGGCGAGCGATCTCGCGCTCGACGTCGCGTTTGGCGATGTCTTCCCGTTTGTCCCAGGTTTTTTTGCCGCGGGCCAGGCCCAGTTCGACCTTCACCATACCGCGCGTAAAGTACATGCGCAGCGGAACGATCGTCAAGCCTTTTTCTTTGACGCGCGCCATGAGATCGACGATCTGTTCCTTGTGTATCAAAAGTTTTCGAGGGCGATTGGGCTCCACGTTCGAGAAGCTGCCTTGCTTGTACGGCGGAATGTGCATACTCATCAACCACGCTTCACCATCGCGAAAACGTGCGTAGGCTTCATTCAAGCTAACACCGCCGGCGCGAATCGATTTCACCTCGGTTCCGGTCAGAGCGAGCCCTGCTTCCAACGAGTCAAGGATATGGTATTCGTGTCGCGCGCGCCTGTTGTCGATGGAAGGCGCGTTGTGCTTCTTCGCCTCTTCTGCAGCCTTCGCGCGCTGCTGTTTCATTTTCGCCATTTATGATTGCGTCGCGGGATTACGCCGGTCGAGCGCGGCGTCGAGCGGACCCATCGAAACGAATTTTCCCTCGCCGTCGAGCAGCACGGCGCCTGAACCATCCGCGACGCTTGCCTCCATGCCGAGCACGTTGCGGCGCTGCCACGCAATCCGTCCGCGAACCGTCAGCGGTTCGCCGAGCGGTACGGGTTTGCGAAAGCGGACGTTCATGCTCCCCGTCACGCCGCGATGTCCGGCGTGGCCGGCTGCATGAGCCATTGCTTCGTCCAACAGGGCCATGGCGACGCCGCCATGAGCGATATTCTTCCACCCTTGAAAGTCCGGACCGAGTGTCACCAGCGCGCGGACGCCGTCCTCCGCGCCGTCAAAATGCAAATGCAATCCGATGGGATTATCGGGGCCGCACGCAAAGCACTTCCCGTCGTCTATGGGGACGGTCACGCTATCTCCCTGCGCCCAAACGCTGCGCGAGATACTCGGGAAGATGCGCTTCGTGGATCTTCTCTTGAACGGCCTCGATCGGATAGTCGTACCGCACCCACTCGATGCGGCGCGTTTGCGAATCAAACCGCACGAACGACGCATCCGGATTGAGGTCGCGCGGCTGCCCAACGCTGCCGACGTCGACGATGTATCGCTTGCCGGATTCGAGCTCCAAATCACCGCCGCGTTGCATGTGTTTGTGACTGACGCTGCCGTCGAGTTCGAGCGTCCAATACTCGGCGATGTGCGTGTGTCCGATAAAAATCAGCGCCGCGTCGGTGGCGTTGAACGCCTTTGCAGCAGTGCGCTTATCGAGAATGTATTCGAAATAGTTTACTGGAGCGCCGTGCACCATCAGGAACTCGGGGAAGCGCAACTCGTATGATAAACCGTTGAGCCAAGCGCGATTCTCTTCATCGAGCACCGCCTGCGTCCATGCGATTGCGGCTCGCGCCGCATCGTTGAAGTATTCGACGCCGAAGTTCTCCAGCGCCGCAAGGTCGTGATTTCCGAGCACGGCATGCTTCGCGCGTTCCCGAATGAGCCGCACACATTCATTTGGATTCGGACCATACCCGACGATGTCGCCCAGACAGAGAACGGCATCGTCATCATCGATCAACGCGAGCGCCCGTTGCAGCGATTCGAGATTTCCATGAATATCCGAAACGATCGAATACTTCAAGCGGGCACCTCGGCCAACACCTCACGGAATGCCTCTTCAAAGGCGCTACGCATCGATGGTGTTCCGGCGCTCACGCGCACGTACCGGTCCAGAGGCGGCGCGCCCGGTTTGCGAATCCATACGCCGCGCCGCAATAACTCGCTCATGACCCGGGTTGCGCGCTCCGCCGTGCCGCAATCGATGCACACGAAGTTCGTGTACGACTCGATCGCGTGCAATCCCGCATCGGCGGCCATCCGGTAGTAATCCCGGCGCGCGCAAGCCGTCTCTTCGACCACGTAGCGATGGAACGCACGATCGCGTAATGAAGCGAGCGCACCGATTTGCGCGTTGCGATTGACCCCGTACTGCAAACGAATCTTTTGCAGCGTTTGGATCGTCGTCTCTGGAGCGATCGCATAGCCGATGCGCGCTCCGGCCATGCCGTGGGCCTTTGAAAACGTTCGCGTTCGGATGAGCCGCTCGTCGACGCGAGGCGCAATGAGCAGCTGGTCGTCGACGAAATCGGCGTACGCTTCATCCAGAAAAACCAACACGTCGCCGGGTAGCGCTTCGAAAAACGCTTCAAGCTCGGCAGCCGCAGCAAACGTTCCGCTGGGATTGTCGGGGTTAGCGATGTAGACGATGGAGGGCTTCTCGCGTTTCGCCGCATCGGCGAGGGCCTGAAAATCCAGTGTCCCATCGGCGCAATAGTCGGCAGTGACCAAACGTCCACCGTAGCCGATGACGTGGTAATTGAAAGTCGGATAGGAACCGCGCGTCGTGAGCGCAGCGCCGCCGGGTGGGACGTAGGCTCGCACGGCGAGGCCCATCAGATCGTCGATGCCCGCGCCGACGACCAGTTCTTCGAAGCGGCAGCCATGCTTGAGCGCAAGCGCATCCCGTAGCTCGAGCGATTCGGGATCACCGTACCACGAGAGATGCGGCATCTCCGCGATCATGGCCTCGACGGCTCGCGGCGAGGGACCGAACGCGCTTTCGTTTGCTCCCAAACGCACCAGTTCGCGACGTCCGGTTTCGCGCATCAACTGCTCGGGACCGATGAACGGCGTCGTTACGGGGATCGCTTGAATGGCGGGTGCCGGTCGAATCACGTGTATTTCCTGTCTCCCAAAACGCGCCTATCGGAAGCGCCGGACCACGACGGGCGCACCCGCCTCGAACTCTACGTCGCGCGGCCCCATCTCCAGATAGCCGTCCGCACGTGCCGTCAGACTCACCATTGACGAACGTAGAGGAAGGGGATGCGCCACGAGCGCCCCAGCTTCATGCCGAAGTGACACCGGAACGTACCAGGTCCAACCCGCCCGGCTCCGCACGCCGGCGTCGAGATGAGCCACAACACCGTCAAACGGTTCGTGCGTTGCACCGGCGAGCGTTGCAAGAATCGGCGCCGCGACTGCTTCCAAAACCATCAGCGCCGACGTCGGATTACCCGGTAGCCCGATGATGGCCTTCGCGCCGATCGCCGCCAGGACGGTCGGTTTCCCCGGCTTCACGCGCAACCCGTGAACGATGACGCCGGGCGCTCCGAGGGCGGCGATAGCCGCCGGCGTCCGGTCGCGTTCACCGACCGAGGACCCTCCCGTGACGATCACCGCCTCGACATCGGGCAGCGCATCTCGCAGCGCGGCTTCGAGCGCCTGCTCTTCATCGCGAACGGTCGGAAGGTGATAAACCGATGCCCCCATTGCGCGGAGGGTGCCCGCCACAGCGAAGCGATTCGAATCACGAATCTGGCCCGCCGAGGGCTGCCCGGACGGAGCCACCAGCTCATCGCCGCTGGAAATTACCGCTATGCGCGGCTTCCGAAAAACCGGAACGCGCGTGACGCCGAGGGTCGCAAGTACGCCGAGCTGCGGTCCGCCGATACGCCGTCCCGGCTCCAAAACAAGCTCTCCGCGATGCATGTCACCGGCTCGAGGATTCACGTTTTCGCCCCTTGCGATCGAAGCGTCTACGATAACGCAATCGCCTGCTGTTCGGGTATCTTCGACAGGCACGACCGCATCCGCGCCGCGCGGAACGACGCCGCCGGTCGCGATGCGTAGAGCGGAGCCCGAAGGCAGTACGCCTGACCAGACGCTGCCCATCGCGATCTCTCCGGCCAACGGCAGGCGGCCCGGAACGCAGGACGATGCGATCGCAAAACCATCCATTGCCGAACGATCGGCATCGGGATAATCGCGGTCGGCGCAAACATCTTCGGCGAGAATTCGTCCGCCGGCTTCATCGAGCGTGACGTATTCGATCGATGGTTGCGCGAGCGTTGCGGATGAGAAAAACGTCGCAACCGCATCTGCGGGCGACGAAAGGTTTTCTTCTAAAAAGCCGAAGCGGCGCTCTTCCATGCTCGATATCGTTGCTTTGCGTCGCGACCCCGATCGCGTTCGGCATTCGGCCCAACGCCGTGGGATCGATCCGTCGTTCGTCGACGATGTTCTGCGTTTAGATGCGGAGTACCGCTCTGCGTTGAACGCCGTGGAAACGGCGAAGGCCGAAAAGAATCGCCTTTCGGCGCAAATCGCAAAGGCCGCCGATAAAGCAGCGGCAGCAAAAGAATTTCGGCAGCAGCTCGATGAGCTCTCCGCACAGATCGGTGCGGGAGAAGCGCGCGCCAATGAGCTTGCGCCCGATGAAGCAGATTCGCCGTTGCGTGTGCTGCTCGAAAACACTCCCAATATTTTGGACGATTCGGTTCCCGACGGAAGCAGCGACGAAGACAACGTCGTGGTGCGCACGTGGGGAGATCCGCAGCGTTTCGATTTTGAGCCGAAGGCGCATTGGGAGCTGGGCGAAACGCTGGATATTCTCGACTTCGAGCGCGCCGCAAAACTTTCGGGAAGCCGTTTTGCCGTATTGAAGGGGCAAGGCGCGCGGCTCTCCCGCGCCCTCGCGCAGTATTTTCTGGACTGTGCGGCGGAAAACGGCTACACCGAAGTGCAGCCTCCGTATCTGGTGACGCGTGAGACGATGTGGCGAACTGGACAGCTGAGCAAGTTCGCCGATGCAATGTTCGTCGATCAGGACGCGGGCCTCTTCATGATTCCGACCGCCGAAGTGCCGCTCACCGCGCTCCATGCGCAAGAGATTCTCGCCTTCGAAGATTTACCGCGAAAGTACGCCGCGTATTCACCCTGTTTCCGTAAGGAGGCCGGAGCCGCCGGCAAGGACACGCGCGGACTCGTCCGTCAGCATCAATTCGAAAAAGTCGAACTCGTGTGGCTCGCTGCACCGGAGTCGTCATTCGATGCGCTCGAAACGTTGACCAATAATGCTGCCGCCCTGCTCGAAGAGTTACAGCTACCCTACCGCGTGATGTCGCTGTGCGCCGGCGACGTCGGATTCAATTCGGCGAAGACCTACGATTTGGAAGTGTGGCTTCCGAGCGCGCAAACCTATCGCGAAATCAGTTCGTGCTCGAATTGCACCGATTTTCAGGCGCGCCGGTCGGCGATTCGGTTTCGCCGGGATTCGAAGGCCAAACCGGAACCGGTCCACACGCTCAACGGTTCCGGTCTTGCGCTCGGCAGAACGTTGCTTGCAATCATGGAAAATTATCAGCAGGCCGACGGCAGCATCGTGATTCCACAAGCGCTGCAGCGCTATACCGGATTCGACCGCATCACCCGTTCGTAGGTGCAATCGCTGCCGCGAGCGCATCGACCGCACGCGACCTCTGCGGAACCGCAATCCCCGCGGGGAAGAACGCTTCGATTCGAACGTTCGTGTGCGTTGCGTCGATCACGTCGAACGAGCAGCGAACGCGCTCGTTGTTGATCAAACCAAAGCCGGCTTCGAGCAGACGCCCGTTACGATCGTCGATATAGACGTTTGCGCCGAGTTCGGTTTCGATGGCTGCGATGCACCGTTCGTATGCCGCGTCGAATCCGAGCGGCACTTCGACGGTGCGATGCGGGCGCAGACCGATGTGCGAAGACGTTTCCGGGCGCAACCATTTCAAGAAGAAGCTCATCGTGCGATCAACCACGCCGCAACCAGGCCGAAACATGCGATCGAGACCAGCGCACCGGCGGCCACGAGCGCGCCGCGTTGTCGCGAAAACCCAACGGCATAAACGGCTTTGAGCACATTATTCGAGGAAGATGCGATGAGAATGGCAACTGTTCCCGTTCCGAGCGCGATCGTGACGCTGCCCTGCGCGATGCTCAGCACAAACGGGTCGATGTCCGTCAGGCCGACGAACGCCGCTAGCGTCAGGACGCCGGCCGCGCCCAGATGTTGTTGAACCCAGGACGAGACGATCGAAACGACCACGAGCAAGACTGCGAATACGGCAGCGGTTCCGAGTTGCAGCGGATTCTGCGGCTCGATGCCGGCGGACGGCGCTGCGGAATGCCCGCTGCGGTTCGCGACCCACGCGACGCCAAGAGAGATCGCCGCCAAGATCAGTAACGGAGCGGCCAGTGCACGAGCAAGCATTGCGCTGAACATCATGCAAACGATGAGGATTCGAACGTACATCATCCCGGTCGCTGCGACGATCCCCGCGACAATGTCGCGCGTCAATCCTTGGTCGCGAGCGCGGCGCGCAAGCACGACGGTGGTTGCGGTGGACGAGTACATGCCGCCCAAAATCGCTGCGATGATGAGGCCCCGGTCGGGAAAGACGTACCGCTGCAGCAGATAGCTCGCATAGGAGAGTGCCGAAATCGCAACGACCGCGAGCCATACGTGGAATGGCGTAATCGTCGTGTTTCCGATCCGTGGCGCGTTGTAAAGCAGCGGTAGCACGACGCCGACCAAGAGTAAGAACTCGCCCGCGATCAACACTTCATTTTCCGGGACGCGCCGGATCAGATCGTGCAGCGGCTTGCGGCTGCCGACCAGCAAAACGCTGACGACGACGAACGCAACGGAAAGCCAGAGCGGCTGCGTGAGCGCAATCGGGCCGAGCGTATAGGCGATGAGCACGGAAGCGGGGATGACGAAGTGGCCTTCGATGCGCGGTCCTTGCAGTTGCAAGCTCGCGCGAACATATCCGAAAAGCCACGCGCCTATCACGAGCAGTCCGGCCACGAAGGCGAGTCCCAGGCGGGGCTCGACCAAATAGAGACCTGCGCCCAGAAACGCCAACAACGGGAACGTTCGAACGCCGCCCGGACGGTTGGGCATGTCCTCGTGGTAGAACTCTTCGAACGCAAACCCAAAAAAGAGCGCCAGTCCCAGCAGAAGCGCATATTGCATTGCACCGGGCTTTCGTGCTATAGTCCGCGCTAACATGTTCGCGCACAACGCCACCGTTTCGTATTATTATGGCCGCTTCCAGTTGAGTCGGCCCGGTGTGCCATTGCACTAGCGAACATCGCTAAGGATTGCAAAGCCGCCTCGCCGATGCGAGGCGGCTTTTTTTATTCACTCACCACGGAGCCGGAGGGATCCCATGAGAGCCGCCATCGAGACCACGACCAGCCTCGAAGCGTTCAAGAGTACCGTCAGCGATACGATCGAGCGCCATGCGATCGTGCGGGAAAACAGGTATACGCAATGGTTTGCGCGCGGTGAGGCGACCGATGCGGAACTGCGCGAATTCACCGTGCAATTTTCGGTGTTCAGCCACCTCTTCATCGAGGCACAGCTGCGCAAATGCATCAACGCGCCGAGCGTCGAGGCGTACCGCGCGGGCAAAGAGATCCTCATGAACGAGCTCGGCGTCGTTTTCACCGCGTCGGGAAGCGTTGAAGGCGGTACGTTCCGGTTTCGCGCCGGACACTTCGAGTGGCTTGCAACATTCGCCGCTGCACTCGGCCTGCAATGGGATCAGATCGGCAAACGCCGGCATGGATCGAACAGTACGATCGCCTTTTGCGACGCACTGATGGAATGGTACGGTTCCGATGACGAATCCACCGCAGCCGGCGCATCGTACGCGATCGAGCATTGGGCGGCAGCGGGATTTTGGAAGGATTTGATCAGCGGACTGCACCGGCTCAAAGCGCAGCGTCTGCCCGATCTACCGCTGGGTTTTTGGACATGGCACGATGCGCTCGAGGAACAACACGCCGCGCACACCGACGATGAATTACACGCCGCCTTTGCAAAGACGGAGTTTTCTGCCGATCGATTTATTCGTGCCGGCGAAGCGATGCTCGATGCGGTCGCCGGCTTTTGGAACGGTCTCGAAAAGACCCGTCAGCTACGCCAAAGTTCGCGAACGGTAGTGCTACGTTCGGCGGTCTCGACGTCGCGGTAGGTGCGCATCGCATAGTCCATGCTCGGATTGGTGACCCCGAACCAGAGACGTTCGTTCTTGAAGTGATGCCACAGGTGGTACCTCTTCATGTATTTGCCCATCGGGGTCTTGGGGACGAACGGTATGTGGGCGACGTAGTGCACCCATTCGTAAAACGCCAATCCGAGCAAACTTCCAAAAAGCAGCGAAACGGCAAGCGAAAGATTCTTCGTCGCTGCGAGGTAGATTGCGAAAAACGCGCACGCTACCGGTACCACGAACCACGCCGGTAAGAACAAGAGATCGAGTCTCGGCGGATCGATGTGATGGTCGTAGTGCAAGCGATGTTGCAGCTTCCTCACCCACGGTATCGCCGACGGCGGCGCGTGAAAGAGAAAACGGTGCGTGGTGTACTCCGAAACGAAAAACAATGTCGCGCCGGCGATCGCTCCCACCCACCAGAACGAGAAGCCGCGCAACGCAAACGCTGCGCCGAGCGCGAGCGCTGCCGCCAGAATCACCGCGTTGCTCCCATGGCGGAGGAACGAGCGAATCATGCGGGCTCGCGCGTAAGATCCAATAAGCGCTGCCGGTCGAGATAACTGATGTGCCCGTGTTCGCGCTTGAGCAAGCCGCGCGTTTCCAGTTCCGCGATCGCTCGCGCGGCCACTTCCTTCACCGTTCCCGCGGCCGCAGCGATTTGCGCCTGCGTCATATGCGGTAACGGAGGGCGCGCCGGCGCAAGGCCTCGATCGGCAACGGCATACGGAACGAGTACGGCAGCGATGCGGGCAAGGATCGGTTGCGTCGCCTGCGCGTTGAGCGCCTCAACCAAAAACCGTGTCCGCTGCGCACTGACGTGGGCGAGTTCGTGGACGAGTTGCGGGCATGCCGCACCGGCTGCCGCCACAACGTCGCGTGGAATACGGAGATACCGCGCCGTCTTGCTTAACGCGATCGTTCGTCCGAGCGTCAACCCGCCGTCGAAGTATTCGGTCTCGCCGAAGATTTCGCCGGGCGAGACTTCGTAAAACAAGCGCTGGCGAGCGCAATCGCTACCGGTAGAAAGCGCGAGCGTTCCTTCGATAACCACTCCGAGATATGGCCACGCGGTATTTTCGCCAACGACCGTTGCTCCTCGATGCGCGAGGTGCGACGTCGCCTTTCCCGCCAGCATCGTTCGTGCTTCAAGAGGTAGATCCCGAAAAGCAGCCGCGCGTTCGAGTAGACCGCCGTGGGCCACTTCGGCGGCCGGAGCGTGAGCGCGTTTGAGCGTCACGTGCCATTCTTGCTCCCCGAACCGGCGACGGTCGAGAAGAAATTCATCCCGCCGTAGCCGCTCCAGGCTGGCCGCGAGACCTCGCGGCTCGTTTTCGGTGACGAGCGTCAGAGTCTCACCCGCCATGAGCCGGTCGAAGGCCTCGAAGACGACCCCTGGACGCTCCCACACGGGTAAGCCGCGAAGATCTACACGCGCCATTTCAATCATTGGGCATCATTCTTGGGCGGGCGCACTCTCTACTTCAAAGCTCTACGGGGCATGGCGAACCTTCTCCGGCGCGACGAGCGCAACCGGATTTTTCGACGATTTCCAGGTCTTTTGCGGCCCCGGCGGCAGATGATCCATGTGCTTGAGAAAGAGCGCCACTTGCCACAGCTGCTCTTCACTCAGCGAGCCGGAGAATGCCGGCATCCCGGTCAAGCGGATGCCGTGTTTGACTTTCCAGTACGTCTCTCCGTCGGGATCGTCTTCAACGCCGTGCTTACCGAGTTGCGGAGCCCTTTGGTACAAACCAAAGGCGATATTCGAGGGATGCCCATCCGCTACACCATGACAGACGGCGCAGTTGGCGACGTAGAGTTTGATACCACTCGTGAGATTTTGGTCGTTCAATGCTTCCGGATTGGGCGACGCCGGCGCCTCTCGCGCAATCGTCGCTCGAAGCGACGTACGGGCGGCCCACGATTCCAGCTTTCCTGGTTTAGCGTCCGCGTTTGCCGGAATTAACGTACCAGTACTAACGCCGACGTATCCGACGGCAGCTATGAGCAGCAGCGTAACCACGATTCCGGTGATAAATCCCTTCACAGCCAGTTGTTCCTCGTGAATCTTTGAGTAGGTGCATACAATGGCAACGGTTCAGCCACAATTTCCCGGCGAGCAGTCTCCGGAGGGCGAATTCGTCCGGCAAGACGATGCATTTCGCAACTGGATAACGGCCGACGGCAGCTCGGGGTTTCCCGCTGTCGCCGGCCGGTACCGCCTCTATGTATCGCTCGCGTGCCCGTGGGCCCATCGCACGCTCATCGTTCGGACGCTCAAAGGACTGGAAGACGCCATCGAGGTCGTCGTGCTGGACCCGATCCGTGATGAACGCGGATGGCATTTGAACGACTGGTTTCTGAGCGAACTCTATACAGCGGCGGACCCGGCGTATAGCGGACGCGTCACGGTTCCGGTGCTTTTTGATATACAAACCCAAGCGCTCGTGAGCAACTCCGACGATGACATCATGCGCATATTCGAAACGGAGTTCGACGCGCTGGCCCGGCGAAATGCCGACCTCTATCCCTCGCAACATCGCCGCGCGATCGATGCGTTGAACGAACGCATCTACACCGGCGTAAATAACGGCGTTTACGAAGCGGGATTCGCGACGAGTCAAGAGGTCTACGAACGCGCGGCCTACCGGGTATTCGCGCTGCTCGACGAACTCGACGAACGCCTGTCGAGAAGCCGCTTTCTCTTTGGTGCGCTGCCGGTCGAGACCGATTGGCGGCTCTTCGTAACGCTGATCCGCTTCGATGCGGTGTACTTCGGACACTTCAAGTGTAACGTGCGCCGGATCGTGGACTATCCCAACCTGTCAGGCTACCTTCGGGACCTCTATAGCGTGCCGGGGATCGCGCAAACGGTGAATTTCGATCACATCAAGCGCCACTATTACGTTACGCACGACGACATCAATCCGACGCGCATCGTGCCGGTGGGACCGGTTCTCGACTTAGAAAGGCCTTCCGGCCGCGAACGCATCGGGCTCTAGAGCGCAATGGAATAAGGGGCGCCGTGATACGGTGCCCCTTATACCGAGCCATCATGCTGATTATTGACGCGGGGGACGTGCCACCCAATTCGTCTTCTTGGAGTGATGGCGGTTCTGTGCGATAACGTTCGGTCGGTTATACTTCGTTAGCCAATCCGAACCGTTCGGATTGCTCCGTAACATGTCTTGATTTTCCATCGATGATGGAGAGCCGGTCGTTGTGCTCCTCATTGTACTACCGGAAGGCGTTGCGCTACTGTTATTCATCGTACCATTCGACGTATTTGTTGGTGCTGTAACGGAACTTCCGGAACTCGGTGTCGTCGTGGTCATGGTGCTATTGCCGTTGTTCATTTCGCCCTGACCGTTGGCGGCTGAACTGTTGGTTGTGGTCGGCTCTCCTGGGGTCGAGGTTTGTCCGCCGGGCGGGTTTGCGCCGGATGGACCGCTCGGGCAAGGCTGATTCGAATTATCGGGCCCTGCTGCGGTCGTGCCGACCGTCGATCCAGTGCATGCGGGACCCGAAGGATTGCCCGTCGAGGTGGTGGACGGTTGTCCCGATTGCGTGCTTTGCGTACTCGGCGGTGGATTCGTTTGTGTGGTTTGCGCGAGCGCCGGCAACGCCGTCGATAGCATGGCGGCCAGGCCGAACGCGGCCATACCGAAGGTTGTGTTACGTAGACTCATGCTTGTAATGCGCTCCTAACATTGAGACGTAAAATGCCTATAAACCCGTTACCCGCTTTATTGCGGAGCACCAAAGCAGAGCGTTAGGCTGCTGACGGTTGGGTATGTTTGCCGCATGACAATGTATGACGCCGTCATTGTCGGCGGGGGCTGCGCCGGACTTAGCGCCGCGCTCGTTTTGGGACGCGCACGCCGTCGCGTTCTTCTCATCGACGACGGACGCCCGCGGAATGAACATGCTCGCGAAATGCACGGTTTTCTTTCGCGAGACGGCATGGATCCACGTGCGTTGCTTGCGGCCGCTCGCCGGCAACTGGAGCCGTACGGCGTCGAGTGTCTCGACGGCTTTGTCTCGGAGGCGACAAAGAGCGACGGCGCGTTCGAACTGCTGGCCGGTAAGCGGCTCGTGCGATCGCGCCGTGTCCTTATTGCAACCGGCGTCCGCGACGCCTTACCGGAGATCGATGGCCTATCGGCGCTTTGGAGCCGCAGCGTTTTCACCTGTCCCTATTGCGACGGATGGGAGATGCGCGATCGCGCTCTGGCTACCTATGGAACAACGCGCAGCGGCGTCGACCTCGCACGCGAGCTCTACCAATGGAGCCGCAATCTCGTCGTCTGCTCGGATCTCTCGACGCCGGTTCCGCCCGGCGATCGCGATTGGATTGCAAACTCCGGCGTCCGCGTGAAGACTTCACCGATCCGCCGCTTGATCGCTACGAACGGCGCACTACGAGCAATTGAGTTCGAGGACGGCGAAACCATCGAGCGCGATGCGCTATTCTTGAGTGTGCCATTACAACAATGCTGCGACATCGCAGAGCGTCTCGGTTGTGCGATGACGGCTCGTGGTCACATCGATGTGGACAATGAATGTCGCACGAGTCTTCCCGGAGCGTACGCCGCGGGCGATGCGGTCGACCACCTTCATCAAGTAGTATTTGCCGCGGCGAGCGGCGCACGGGCAGCAATCGCATTGAACAACGATCTGATGGGGACAGTTTGAATATGAGCAGTACGGTAACCGTTCCGGATCTATCGAAGACGCCGCCCCGCAGCGGCCGCGTGACGTTGGGTCGATACACATGGCTCGCGCGTCTGGCTGACAAGGCTCGAGCAGAACATGCGGGAACGAACGGCGATTACGTCGCGTTTTGTCCGCTGTCCAAAGGCTTTCTGCACCGCGCCGGCGTCTCTGAAGAAGTCTTCGAACAACTGGTCGAGCAGGGCGCGAGCGACGAACAGCTGGTAACCTATTTCGACAAACACGTCACCGAGCAGGGACGTGAATCGGCGAACCGCTTTATCTTAGACGAGAACGCCGAGCACCTGAAAGAGCAAGACGCGGAAGAGGGTCACAGCTGACGTTTAACCGCCGACCCCGATCGGCGAATGGCCGAAAAGCGGCGGAATGAAGTGTCCGGCGAGATACGATACGACAAAGACGACGCAGCCGAAGAGTACGATCTCCATGCCTTTGCCGACGGGATTTCGATTACTGAGCGTGCCGGCGTAGTAACCGACACTGAACAAGCCGACGACGGCAAAGGCGAGCGCCATCACAGTCGAGAGGAGCATCGAAAACGGCAAGATGAAGGCGAGAATCGGGACGAACGAACCGGCCGCGAACGATCCGCCCATCGCAATCGGTCCCCGTAAACCGGTGTCTTCGGCCGACCTCGGATCGATACCGAATTCGTCTCGAACCATCTCGTAGAGATAGATCTCCGGATGCTGGGTCAGACGGCGCACGATCGTCTGCGCCTCTTGCGCGCTGAAGCCCTTGAGCTTGTAGTACGCGACCTGCTCGGCAAACTCGCCTTGCGGGTCGTTGGCCATCTCGAGCTTCTCTTTGTCGATCGCCGCTCGCACGACTTCGCGCTCGGATTTCCCGCCGAGAAACTCGCCCACAGCCATCGACAGCGCGCCGGCGAGCAACGCGAGAAAACCGCTGATGAAGACCGCCGATCGCGCGCCCTCGGCGACACCGACGCCGGTGATGATCCCGAGTGTCGTCAAGATCCCGTCCTGAACGCCGAAAACGATTTCTCGGACGCTGCGCTGCTTTTCCAGTTTGCGGCGTTCGATCGTGTCGGGAATGCGCGGCTGCACGGCCTCCCAGCCGGGAACATCGACAAGGACGTCGCGAATCGCGGGCGTCAGCTCGGTCGGATCGATCGACTCATCCATATTCCGTTCCCTTCCTCGTGCGAGGAAACGAATCCGGTTAAATAGGAACGCGCACGCCGAAGCGAATGACGCGCTCGACCGGCAACCCGAGTGAATCGGTATGCGAACGCGCGTTACGAGACATGAAGACGTAGAGCATACGCTGCCATTTCGGCAGGCGTTTCTTCGATTGGTCTTCGACGATCGACGGCGCCGCCAGATAGTACGTCACCGCGGCGGGATGAACGTCGGAAACGACACGCCGCACCGCGGTGACGATTTCACCGATGCGTGCTTGCTGCATAAACCCATAACACGCGCGAACCCGCACGAGCGCAGGCGTCAGCAACTCGACTTGCACTCTGTCGTCGTCGGCGATATACGGGCGACTCACGCCGGAGATCGTCAAAAGGACAACGGTTTTTACCGGAATATGTTCGGTCATCCACCAGTCTCGTAACGTTTCTGGAATTCCGCGCCCATCGGCGGTAAAGAGCACGGCGGTGCCTTCGGCCGCCGGCTGACGGACGAGATGCGCGAACTCGGCGAGCGGAATGCTGTGATCGAACAGAAATTGCATCAGGCGGCGCCGTCCGCGATTCCACGTGACGAACAATGTAAATAGGGCGATGGCGATCGATAAGGGGAGCCACCCGCCGCTGGCGATCTTCGAGATGTTTCCGACCAAAAACGGAATGTCGAATACGAGAAAGACGCCCACAACGACGATCGATTGCCAGAGCGGCCAACGATACCGGCGTCGCGTAAGCGCCGCAAAGGCGACCGTTGTTGCGATCATCGTGATCGAGACGGCGAGCCCATATGCGCTCGCGAGCGCCGCGGACGATCGGAACGTAACCACGAGCGCAATGCAGCCGATCGCCAGCACGAGATTGATACTGGGCAGAAAGATCTGTCCGCCTTCGCGTCTAGAGGTATGGACTGTTCGAAATCGCGGCGCAAATCCCAATTGCGTGGCCTGATGCGTGAGCGAGAACGCTCCGGAGATCAACGCCTGCGACGCGATCACGGTCGCGATCGTCGAGAGCACCACCATTGGAACGATGAGCGCCGGCGGATAGAGGGAATAAAACGAGTTCTGCAACGTCCCGGGCGATGCGAGCGCGTGCGCGCCCTGACCGAGATAGTTCATCAGCAATGCAGGGAAGACTGCCGCGTACCAGGCGATCGTTATCGGAATCCGGCCGAAGTGCGCGAGATCGGCATAGAGAGCTTCGGCGCCGGTTACGCATAAGACGACGGCGCCGAAAATCAGAAGACTGCGAACACCGTTATGCGTGAAGAACGCGATTCCGTAAATCGGATTGAACGCACGCAGCACCTGCGGATCTTTCACGACCGCGACGCAGCCGGCAGCCGCGATCGCAAAAAACCACACGAGCATGACGGGTCCGAAGAATTTTCCAATGCGTCCGGTGCCCCGATGCTGCACGGCAAACAGTGCGATCAACACCAGGAGCGAAACCGGAACGATGAAGCGGTGTGCTGCCGTCGTCCATACGTCGAGGCCTTCGATTGCGGAGATCACCGAGATTGCCGGCGTGATGATTCCGTCGCCGTACAGCGCGGCGCCGCCAAAGAGCGCGACCATCGTCACCGCGCTCAAGGCAACGGTTCCACTGTCTTTCACCGCGCCTGCCACTTGCGCAAGAAGCGCGAGAATGCCGCCTTCGCCATCGTAGTCAGCCCGCATCATGAACGTCACGTACTTTATGCAAACGACGACCACCAACGCCCATACGATCAGCGAGAGAATGCCAAGAACGTTGCGCGGGGTCGGCAGAAAATCGTGCGAGAAACATTGTGAGAACGCATACAGTGGGCTCGTGCCGATGTCTCCGAACACGATGCCGACGGCACCAATCGCAAGCGCCGGAAGCCGGCCGCCGTATCGCGTTTTCATCGGATTCAATGCCAGCGCACGAATGCCACGGCAGCGGCAGTGACGATTCCGGTCACGCACCATCCGGCGACCGCCAACGGCTTTGAGATCGGATCTCCGCGCATCGTCGTGTGATCGCGGCCCAGCAGAACCAGAAGTACGAGCGTGAACGGCGTGGCGAAGCCGGCCGCAATCGATGCGTAGAACAGCAGCGCTATCGGTTGGACGCCGAGAAACGTGATCGCCGTGCCCGTCGCCACCGCAACGAAGAGCGTCGCGTAAAATTGCCATGCTTGTTGAGGCCGCTGATCGAGAGAACGCCGCCAGCCGAGCGTCGCACAAACCGCGTTCGCGGAGCCCGCGGCGATGACCGGTAATGCGAGAAGCGCCGAGCCGAGCAACCCTAAACCAAAAACGATCGCCGCATATTTTCCGGCTACGGGCGCGAGCGCTTTTGCAGCATCCTGCGCGGTTTCCACCGCATGTTGATGTACGCCGAGCGTCGCCGCCGTTGCAATCAGGATAAACCACATCACGACGCCGGTAATGAGTGTGCCGGGAATCGATAACAGCTGCACGGCCGTGATCGCCCGTTCGGGCGGATCTTCAGCTGCGATTTCGACTGTCTGCCAATAATACGAATAGACCGTTAACGTCGTTCCTATCAATGCTACGATCGATGAAATAAATTGACTGTCGTTGCGAACGTGCGGAACGAATCCTGACCAGACGTCATGCCAGTGCGGATGCGCCATAAACGCTGCAGCCACATACGCGAGAAACGCCAGAGGCAGAATGATAAGTATGCGACGGATCTTATTCATCGTGCCGAGCATCAAGAGGGTCAGCGTTAGAACGGACAGCGGAATCACGAACCACCGATATGATATATGCGTCAGCAGCGATGCAGCAGCGGCGCCTGCGTCCAAATCGGCCGCGTACGTGATTATATTGACCGCAAAAATCAGGATCAGCGATACAACACTGACGGCGACGCCGTAACGCCGCCGGATCACGGCCTGCATGCCCTTATGCGCAACCGCGGCAACCTGCGTTCCAATCGCTTGAACGATCGAGAACATCGGGACGATCAATACGAGCAACCACTCGAGTTGATAGACGAGCGAAGCTCCGACGATTGCCAGAGTCGCAACGGTTGTCGGATCGTTATCGGCGGCAGCCGACACGATGCCCGAGACAAACGACTTCTTCGATGCCTCGACAACCTCTGCGTCGGTACCTGCGCGCGCCTCCACCATTGGAGGCTACGTTCCCTCGGCCTATCGGCGCAAAACGAACGCTCCACCTGCCGGCGCGCAGGTCCGCCACTTCGCACAGGACCCGGGATAGACCGAGTAAAATTGCGCTGGCTCAGGGATGGGTGGCAGAGCGGTTTAATGCAGAAGTCTTGAAAACTTCCGAACGTGATGAGCGTTCCGTGGGTTCAAATCCCACCCCATCCTGCGCCAAAGCCACAGCCCCCGCGCATCGCCGCGGGTTTTGCTATACTACTGAGCATGCGTGGTTATTCGAGACCGGCGTTTTTGCGTAGCTTTGCTGCTGCTGCGACGATTCCACTGCTGGGAGCCGTGCCTCCATTGGTGCCTCGAACGGCAGCGGATGAAGTGCGCAAAGAGTTTCTGCATGCATGGAATGGTTACAAAAACTTCGCCTGGGGCGCCGACGAAGTGCATCCGATCAGTGGGACCAGTTCGAATTTCTTCGTGAAGGGCCATTCGTTCGGTCTCTCCATCATCGAGGCGCTCGACACACTCTACGTCATGGAATTGGATGACGAATTGAGCGCCTGCGTAGCGTGGCTCAAGAACAACATACACTTCGACGTGGACGGCGACGTGCAAATGTTCGAAGCCGTTATTCGCATGGTGGGCGGCCTGATCGCCGGCTACTACGCAAGCGGGGAACGATTCTTGCTGGATGGTGCGCGCGATCTTGCGGACCGGCTTCTGGTGTGTTTCACGAAATCGCCGACGGGCGCGCCCTACCGCTATGCAAATCTGCGCACTGGTGCGGTAAGCGATCCGAAAACGAATCTCGCCGAGATCGGATCGAATGTTCTCGAATTCGGTGACCTGACGCGCTTGACCGGCGATCAAAAGTACCTCAATGCGTCCATGCGCGCATTTGAGGCGGTGATTCCGAAGCGCTCGTCACTCAATTTACTTGGCACCTATTTCGACGTAGAAAAGGGAACGTTCACGAGCACCGACGACACCGGTCCCGACGAACCGTCGGATTCCTTCTACGAATATCTCTGGGGCGGGTGGCAAATGCTCCACATCGAGCAGTGCCGCGATTGGTATAGCATGCTTACGGACGCCATCCTGAAATATTCCGTCGTAACGGTCGACGGGCATCTGTGGTTCCAAACCGTCGACTACCGCACAGGGCGCCCAACCGGTGATTCGCAACTCAGCGAGCTGTCGTCGTTCTACGCGGAATTGGTTTCAAAGGGCGGCGACCTCACGACAGGCTCCGCGTTCTATGACTCGTGGACCGCGGTGCTCGATCGCTACACGCTCATTCCCGAGGTCATCGACTTTCGAACGCAAGCAATCGTCGATGCCGCTTATGCAATGCGCCCGGAATACGCGAATAGCGCCTTCGATCTGTGGTTCCTGACCCATGATGATAAATATCGAAGCACCGGATATCAATACTTCACGGCCCTACGCGCAAACTGTTCGGTTGAAGGCGGCTACACGTCACTCAAAGACATCCGCACGCGCCCCATGACGCCGGCGGATCATTTCCCCGCCTATTCCTTTTCCGAAAACTTCAAATATCTGTATCTCATGTTTGCGGATTCACCGCGTTTCGACGGATCCAACTACTATCTCAATACGGAAGGCAAGATTTTGCGAGGTCTGCGCACCTAGACTAGCGTTGCAGAAACTTCATCAGCGCGGCGCGCGCCTCGCCGGATTGGAGCGCCGCCACGAAGGCTTGCACTTCATCGGTCATCGTACGTTCCAGCGCCTCTGCAAAATTCGACTTGAGCAGACGCTTCGTCGTTGCAATCGAATCGGGCGGTAACTCGGCGAGCACGCCGCACATCATAGCAACGGCGCCGTCCACGTCGTCGTCCCCGGTGACGTTGGTCACCAGCCCCATACGGCAGGCGTCGTCTGCGTCGAACTGCTCGCCGGAAAGCAGGAGCCACGACGCGCGCATTCTTCCGGCGATCAACGGAAAGAGCAGGCTCGCTCCCGCTTCGGGAACGAGTCCAAGCTTCGTAAACGGCAACGAAAAGCGCGCGCTACGGCCCGCAACCACGGCGTCGCAGTGCATCAAAAGCGTTGAGCCAATCCCGATTGCTACGCCGCGCACGCCCGCGACGATGGGCTTGCGAAACGTACTGATAGCGCGCAAGAACTGCACGACCGGCATGTCCTCGCCGAAAGCACCCGCAGCAACGAAATCCCCGATGTCATTGCCGGCGGTAAAGTCTCGACCGCCGAAAATGCCCAGGACGCGAACGTCGGGATCATTCTGCGCATCAACGAGCGCTTCAACCATCGCGGCATACATTGCGACCGTGATCGCATTCTTCTTCTGAGACCGGTTGAACCGGAGTGACGCGATGGCGCCGTCCTTTGCGTACTGAATCTCGTCGATCATTGCGTCCTCCTAATACGGCAACGCGTGCAGCGTAGCCGATGAACGCGCAATTGCGTCGTCCGGCACGAAAAAATCAGGCATCAGCGGTGACCCGGGGTCGATCGCGTACTTCTCGAAATCCGTCGTGCCCGCTTCCCGCAGCACGTCCTCGTCGATGAAGAAATTGCCCGTGCATGTCGTCGATGGGCGCCGCAAGACTTCGATGGCCGCGTCGGCGACGATGTCGGGCTTGCGTGAAACGCGCGCCATCGTGTCGCCGCCGAGCACGTTGCGCACGGCTGCGGTATCGATCGTCGTCAGAGGCCACAATGAATTGACCGCGATTCGCTGCGCACGCAGTTCATCGGCCATGCCGAGCGTGCACATCGACATGCCGAACTTTGCCATCGTGTAGGCAACGTGGCGGGAAAACCAGCGAGCGTTCATGTCGAGCGGCGGCGACATGTTCAAGATATGTGGATTCTCGGCTTTGGCCAGGTACGGAATCGTCGCCTTCGAGCAAACGAACGTTCCGCGCGCGTTGATGCCATTCATCAAGTCGTAGCGCTTCATATCGGTGCCCGTCGTCGCACTGAGTGAAATCGCGCTTGCATTGTTGATACATGCGTCGATCGAGCCGAAGCGTTCTACGGTTTTCTGCACCGCATCGATAACCTGTTCTTCGAACCGGATGTCGCACGCGAGCGCCAGGGCTTTGCCACCCGCGGCTTCGACCTCGTGTGCAGCGGTATAGATCGTACCGGGTAGCTTTGGATGCGGCTCCGTCGTCTTCGCGACGATGGCGATGTTCGCGCCTTCGCGCGCCGCACGTAGGGCAATCGCCAGGCCGATACCGCGGCTAGCGCCGGTGATAAAGAGTGTTTTACCGGCGAGCGGTGAGGAGTACATCGGCGATCTCCCGCGTAATGTCGTTCATGAGATGGCCTTGCTTGCTGCCCAATGATCGATGAGTCCTTCGCGGTAGCGACGCCGGCCGGCACGCTGTGGATCGCTGCTCGCGGTGACACGCTCACCGATGCAGAATTCCGGCCATCGGCGCGGACGTCACGGCGGACGCCGCGAAATCATGCACTGCGTGAGGCGGTAGAGCAAGTGCGCGCGTACGCCCGGCGACGGCTACGCCGCTTCGACGTTCCGTTGACGTTGAACGGCACGCCGTTTCAGGTTTCCGTGTGGCAAGCCGTGTCGGAACTCGAAACCGGCGAATTGGTCTCGTATGCGGACGTCGCTCGCGCCGTCGGCGCCCCGCGCGCACACCGCGGCGTGGCAATGGCGATGGGCCGCACACCGTTCGATCTTTTTATTCCGGCGCACCGCGTCATCGGTGCAGACGGCCGTATCAAAGGCGCGGGCCCCAACTCTTTCCGGCGCCGCTTGCTGGCATTCGAAGGTATTGTTATCGGCGGATGAGATGGCGCCATTCGAGCATCATTCCGATGCCGACGTTACGATCGGCCGCATCGCCCGCCGCAACGAATTTGGCACTGAAGTTCAGCGCGCGCAATCCGAGCAGCCATTCACTGTCGTTGCGATCCCAACCGAACGCAAGTGAGGCATCGACTTCCGAAGCGCGTTCGTCTTTGTTGACTACGGGCGTCACGCCGTCACTGTATTCGTAGCGGTCCGTGCCGCTGAGCGCCGGTGCGACACCGGCGAACCCCTCGATGAAGCGCGTCGTGCGATATGGCACGCGATAGCGCACAGTGTAGCGCAATCCTGACGAGACGGGATGAGACTTGTTGGCTCAGATTCGGTAACGGCGTGCGCTGATTGTAGATAGTCGTACCGAGTCCCAGCCACGCGTTGCGTTTATCGTCAAGCGCGAATTCTGCCTGACCATTGAAAATGCCGAGCTTCGGCGTCGCCTGTCCATAGTGAGCAGAAGACCGTGTTCCGGGAACGCTCACCACCGGAATGCCTTCGAGGTGCAGCGCTACGCGTTGTGTTCCAACGTGTATCTGCACGAGCGGTCCCGCGCCGATGCCATATTGGCTGCCCGCAATGTCACGATGTGCACCAACGATTGCAAGGCCTTGAACGCCCGCGTACGAGCGCGGCACGGCCGCCGGAGCTTCGTCCGCGCGCGAAAACGCCGGAGCGCATGCCAATAGTGCTCCGGCGAATGCGGCGATGACTTTACTGTTTCGTTGCATCGATGAGCACGACACCCCGGTCGCCCGATGAACGAATCTGATCGAGCGCTCCCAGGGCCGCGCCGAGCGGCGTGTCCGGGCTCAGTGCCTCAGTAATCGAAAATCCGGTGCGCGCTTTCGCTTGCGCGTCGATCGGATCCCGGAGTCCTTGCGGAAGCATTTTGTATTTCGAAATAAAACCGAGCATCGGTCCGGCTTTGCTTTGCAAGAGCACCGGGTCGACTGCAACCACGACAATGCCGTGCTTCTTGCCGTTTATCTCTTTCTCAAACGCGTCGAAGTCTATCCCGGCTGCGGCCGCACGATTCCGAGCTTCGGTGACACCGCTTCCTGTCGCCGCCGGTGCGTATCCCGCCGGCGGGCTTTTTTCCATGCTATCGAGCCATTGCCGGAGTTGCTGAATCGTCGCCGGCGTATGCGCGATCACTTCATGCCCGGCGTACGTACCCGCGCCTTGTCCGAAGACACCTTTGTCCGTCGACGCGGTCGATCCGGTAACCGCTTGCGTCCAATCGCGCGACGTGACGATGACGCTCCCGTTATAGAGTGGAAAGTCCGTATTGTTCGTCGCGACGGCCCCGGGGGTCGCTTGCGCGTTGGAACCCGACGTATTTGATGATTGCGATGTGTGAGAACAAGCCGCCAAGATAGCAGCCGCGAAAATTGCGAAAGCTCGTTTCATCATCTCCTCCAGGAGCAAGGCTAAAGAGCGCGGTTTCGAGGAGAACGCGCGTAAGCCCCGTAAGGCCTACGAGCCATGTCATTCGAAGAGTTCTGGCCGCGATATCTGCGCGCGCATAGTGATCCGCGCACCCGTGCGCTTCACGTGGGCGGCACGCTCGCCGCTACGGCAATCATCCTTGGTGCGGCGGCGCTTCGCAAACCGTGGCTTTTCGCCGCCGGCCTTGCCGCGGGATACGGTCCGGCGTGGTTCTCGCACGCGTTCATCGAGCACAACAAGCCCGAAACGTTTCGGGCGCCATTCGCCTCGCTGCGCGGCGACTATGTGATGGCGTGGCACGTTTTGCGGGGAACAATCGATGACGAATATGCGCGAATTGGAGAACGAGTAGCATGAAGAACACCGTTGCGGGCCTGATCCTGGCCATGACGGCACTATCTGCGGCCCCGGTGTTTGGGATGACGCCGCATTCGCCGGTCCTCATTCAAGAGGATGCGACGCAACCGCAGACGGTAAAAGCCGGCGAGGATTTCTTCATCGCGCTACCATCGAACCTCACGACGGGATACGCCTGGAGTTCGACGGTCGCCGACGCGAAGCTCATCGCGTACGAAGGCAACGTGTATCAACGCGCCTCGTCGGGATTGCCGGGCGCCGGCGGACAACAACTCTTTCTTTTTCATGCCAACCGCAGTGGTGCAACAACGATTTCATTCGTGTACGCACGACCCTTCGAAAGCAACGCCGCGGCGGCAAAGACCCTCACGTTCAACATAACGGTGCAATAGGTGGACGAGCGCATAACGTACGGTTCATACCTCAAGGTCGAGGAGCTGCGAAACCTGCAGCGCCCACTTTCCCATCCTCAACACCATGACGAGTTGCTCTTCATCATCATTCACCAGGTGTACGAGTTGTGGTTCAAGCAAGTGTTGCACGAGTTGGAGGCCGTTGAACGAGCTTTGGACAACGACGACCTCTTACGCGTGGCGAAGTATTTTCGCCGAATCCATACGATTCAGCGGCTCCTCGAACAGCAGGTGGACATCCTCGAGACGATGACACCGCAAGAGTTCAACCAGTTCCGGGACAACTTAAACCCGGCGAGCGGATTTCAGTCGATTCAGTTTCGCGAAATCGAGTTCTTGTGCGGCGTGCGCCGCACCGAAACGCTGCAGTACATCGATATGGATGATGCCCAACGTTCACGTCTCGAACGGCGCCTTGGTGAACCGTCGCTGTACGATCGCGTGAAGGCGCTGCTCGCCCGTCGCGGCTTCACAGTCGATACGAGCGAAGCGCTTGTCGAAACGTTTCGCCGGATCTATTCGGCCGAAGACCAGCACTACGATCTCTATCTGCTGCTCGAGGAGTTGATCGAACTCGACGAGCGGTTTTTACTGTGGCGGGGCCGGCATGTGCGCATGGTCGAGCGCATGATCGGCTTCAAGAAAGGTACCGGCGGCAGTTCGGGCGCGGAATATCTTCAGCGCACGCTTTCGTACAAATTCTTTCCGGAACTGTGGGAAGTTCGAACGCATTTAGGGCAAGGGACGTACGCATAGATATGTCGATGACCGTTACGCACGCGTTGAACCGCGAGTTGTTTCCGATACTCGAAACGTCCACGTATCTGGTGAGCCACTCGATGGGTGCGGCACCCCTGGGCGCCCGTTCCGCCCTGGAAACGTATTGGAACGACTGGGCAACCGATGGTCCCGAGGCCTGGGAGCGGTGGCTGCCGCGCATCGGAGAAATTGCCGACGGCATCGGCACGATCATCGGTGCACCCGCCGGAAGCGTATTCCTTGGCCCAAACGTCTCAGTACTGCAGGCGGCCATTGCAACCTCACTCGACTTTCGCGGAAACCGCAATCAGGTCGTCTATGAGGCGCTGCAATTCCCATCGTTGACCTACGTTTGGGCCGAATGGGAGCGTTACGGAGCGAAAACCGTCGTCATTCCATCGTCCGACGGCATGACGATTCCGACCGAACGCATTATCGCATCGATTTCCGAACATACGGCGATCGCCGTGCTCTCCCACGCGTATTACGTTTCCGGCGCCGTTGCCGATATTCGCGCCATCCAAAAGCATTGCCGGCAAGTCGGCGCGCTGCTCTGCGTGGACGCGTATCAAACCACCGGCGTGTATCCGTACGATGTGACCGAGTGGGATTTAGACATGGTCACCGGCGGCTCGCACAAGTGGCTGATGGGTGGCCCGGGTTGCGGGTGGCTGTACGTGAAGCCGCCGCTCTTGGATCGCTTTCGTCCGGCCGTCACGGGTTGGATGGCGCACGAAAAACCATTCGATTTCGAAGAGGCGCCGATTCGTTTTGCTTCTTCTATGTATCGTTGGGGAACCGGAACGCCGACGATTCCCGGCTACGTCGTTGCAAAGAGCGGCCACGATTTGATTCGCTCGATCGGTGTTGCGCGCATCCGCGAACATAACGTGCGATTGACGACGAAGCTTGCCGAGATGGCGCTCGAGCGAAAATTTCATGTGAACACGCCGCTCGAACCCTCACAACGAACCGGCTGGATCGGCATGGACTTCGAGGGCGCACAGAACGTCTCGAAAGCGCTGATCGAAGAGCGTGTCTTCATCGACTATCGGCCCGGATGCGGCATACGGGTGAGCCCGCACTTCTACACCACCGACGACGAGATCGCACGCTTCTTCTCTATTTTGGACCGCCTGCGCAGATGAGTGAATCACCGCCGTCATCGATGGTCGTGGATCACACAAGAGTAGGCGCCGCGTTCCGGCGCCTTTCTATTCCTCTTGCGGTTCAAATGCTCGGCGACCAACTTCTCGGCATCGTCGACACCATTGCCATCGGTTCGCTCGGGACCAGCGCGCTCGCCGGCGTGACGGCGTCGACGACGGTGTTCTTTACGCTCATCATGACCCTCGGCGGTTTGTGGAGTGGTCTTGGCATCATCGCGGCGCAGCGCATCGGCGCGCACGACGTGGATGGATTCGGCCGAACGATCCGCGCCGGCTTCGTTATTCCGTTCGTCATCGCGTGCGCAATTGCGCTTCGCAAGCGTGCCCTTTAGCGTGCCGATCGTCGGCCGTATGATCGAGAACCTTCCCTCAACGCAGGCGAGCGGCGTCTATTTAATGCTTCGTTGTGCCTCGTTGATTCCCATTAACATCTCGGCAACGCTGATCGTGGGCTTGGGTGCAGCGGGAAATCGTAAACTTGGCGTCTACCTGCTCGCGATCATCAACCTCGTTCACATTCCGCTGCTTCTCGCACTCGCTCTCGGGTGGTGGACGCATCACCCGTACGGCATCATCGGAGCCGGTGTTTCGACGCTGATTTCTGAAGCGATCGCTGCGATCTTCGCGGTCGTCTACGTCGCTCGCAAGCCGATCTACCGCGTGTTCGCGGAAGCCAGCATCGACTGGGCGCTTGCATTGCGCTGCGCGTGGCTTGGGATTCCCGAGAGTGTGTTCGGATTCGCGGTCGTCGGTCCGGACGTCGCAATCGTATCGATGCTTGCATCACTCGGACCGGCGGCGATCGCGGGATTCCGCGCGCTCAACGTCGTTTCGGACTTGACCTTCGTCGTGCCAAGCCCATTGCAGAGCGCAACCCAAACCGTGATCGGGCAGCGCCTCGGTGCACGCGATCCCGCCGGCGCTCGCTGGTTCTTGGCGCGCGCGCAGCGCACGACCCTTTTGGTAACGACCGTTGCGGCTATTCTCGTCGCGATCTTTGCGTGGCCGCTCTCCTATATTTTCACATTGAATGCGGCGGTCGCTTCAGCGGCGGCATTGCCGCTCGCGTTGCATATGGTAACGTTGCCGATCAAGGGATGGGCGATGATCGGCATCGCACCGATTCGCGCCGCCGGCGACACGCGCTTTTCCATGTTCGTCGGTGTGATCTGCGGTTTGCTCGTCCTACCGCTCACGTGGTTCGCAATCGAGCGCCTTCACATCGGTCTCTACGCCGTACCGATCGCATGGATCATCGCGTGGAGCGTCCGCGCCGGATTGACCGTGTTCAAAGTGCGCAGCGGCGGCTGGTCGAAGCGCGAACCGCTTGCCGCTTAGAACGCTTCGGGCTGCATAAGATCTTGACGCGATGCACGGCCATAGCCGCCGTACAAAGCGATCAGCGCGATCGCTGCATGCAACCAGGTATCCGCGCCATAGATGGGCGCTACGCCGAAGAGCGTATTCGTTAGGGGAATGACGCCGAGGATTGCCAGCACAACGTAGATCCAGCCCACGATTCGGCACCAGAGCACCGACGCGCGAAAAGAACGCCCCACGAGGATACCCGTGATGCCGAAAACGATATGCAGCGCATCATGCGCAGCGTTCACCGGAAAGAGACCGGCGAGAAGGCGATATGCCGCATCGATTGAAACGACCGGCGCGTCGAAGGGAGCAGCCGGCGCGAGAATCGGCACAAAACCGGCAATCCCCGCAATAAGGAACAGAACCCCAACGATACGTGCGATCAGAGGTGCGCTCATAATGCTGTCTTACCGGTGAGATCCATGCAGAACCTCCTGTAGATCATCGTGAATCCGCCCGTTCGTGGCGAGAATGGAAGGCGCGTCAACGGTATGTGCTGATCCGTTCACCTGCGTTACCCGCCCGCCGGCTTCCGTGACGAGCAGTACGCCGGCCGCGACGTCCCAGGCGTGCAAATCGAACTCCCAAAAGCCGTCGAATCGCCCAAGCGCCGTGTAGGCGAGATCCAATGCCGCCGAACCGTCGCGACGCACTGCCTGCGCGCGATGTGACGCGGCGGCAAAGTACATGGCGTTGCGCTCAAAATCAGCCGGATGGAAACCGGTGCAGACCATCGCGTCGCTCACTCGATCGATACCCGACACGGCGATCACGTCTCCGTTGCACTGCGCTCCCGATCCGCGTTCGGCGGTAAAGAGTTCATTCATGAACGGTGCGTAGACAACCGCGGCGACGATTTCGACGCTGCGCTGATAGGCGATCGAAATACAACACAGCGGATACCCATGCGCGTAATTCGTCGTCCCATCGAGCGGATCGATAATCCAACGCTCGTCGACCGTCCCGGGGGTCGCGCCGCCTTCTTCAGCGAGGATCGCCGCATTTGGAAAATCTGCACGCAGACGTCGCACGATCGCCGCTTCACTCGCCTTGTCCGCGATGGTCACGATATCGGCGCGACGTCCCTTCTCGCGAATTTCGAGCGGACCGCCGGCGTACTGCAACAACATCGCGCCGGCCTCTTGCGCAGCTTCGATTGCTACGGTCAACGGATCGGGACGGACGCCGCTGGAAGCGCTCAACGACAGTGGGGTGCGATGACAGGTCGAGCGTTCCTGTAAGCTCGGTCGCAATCAGGGCTAATTATGCGTCATGCGATAGCTGATCGTCGCGGAATATGATCCAGCCGGAATGGAGTTCGGCACCGTGAGTGAGAGATCGATGCAGATGGTCTTCGCCGCTCCGGCCGCACCGGTGAACACGGTTTCGCCCGGAGCACCGGAGTTCACGAAGGGCTTGAAGCTGGTCGTTATCGTTTCGGCGAGCCATGACAGATCGCTCGTTGCGGAATAGTTGTACATGGGGAAGCCGTTGAGGCCTGGAGTGCCGCCTGAGGTGTTGCTTCCGTACGCATAATCGGTAACGGTCCAAGGGGTCGCGTACTTCGCAAATACCTGGTAGACGCATGTGTACGTGTTTGCACCGTACCCTGCATTCAGCGTCATATTCGGACCTGGAACGACGTGGAAGTACTGAAACGTCGGATCCAGCTTTACGGTAAACTGCACTTTGACGTTGCCTTGCGGCGGCGCAGCTTGGGCAACCATATCGCTCACGTTCAGCGGGTCGTAAGCCAGCAAGTTCGGCGTTTCAGCGCGAGAGAGCATCGAGGCGAACGATACCGCTGCAGCTTGCGATTGCGGTATGTAGGCGACCGGCGTAGGCGACGGCGTCACCACGATATTCACCGTAATCTGTTTTGTCGCCAACGTGCCTTGAAGCGCTTGCGCGCGATGCGTGAATGCAAGCATAGCGGCGACGACGAGAAGGGCGATCCCAAGTTTTTTCAATTTCCCACCGCCGTATAGACAATGTATACGCTGAAGCTATCCGCCGGAGGACTATTATAGAGCCTCAACTCGTAGTCGAAACCTTGCGTCGCGCTGTTACCGGGCTGTCCCATCGTCGACGTGCCGTAGCTCCAGACAGCCGAGGTAATCGGCGGCGTCATACCGCCGTAGTTGATGCACGTCACGCCGCATGAGGCGAAGGTCGTTTTTTGAAATGCTGTCGCGTTTGAAAATGGCGTATTTCCCCGCGTTCGAATTCAGCCAATACAACGTTTGATTCAACGGAATGGTCGAGCCGGGATTCGTGTTGTCCTGAATATCGGTCGTACCTTCGGCGTAGAGCGTGAAGCCGCCGGCATCGTTCGTTTCGACCGCCGCCTTCACGGCGTATTTATACAAGTACGAGTACCCTTGCACGACTTGATTTCCAAAGTCCACGACGCCGCCGTTGAGCGATGCGCCACCACCCGGTGCCGGCGTTGAACCCGATCCGACGCCGCCTTGCGGGCCGAAACCGGATTGGTAGTTCGGCGTGATCGTCAGATTAACGACCGGGATATTGTGCCACTGAAGCTTGACCGATCCATATCCACCGACTGCTTGCGCCGACGCTCCCCTGCTGCCGAATGCGGCGAGAGCAGCGAGAAGGATCACGCCGAGCCCGAACTTCCGTGTTAGCGTACCCATCAGTTGAATACCAACGTGTAGGTGAGAGTGACCGTTTCGGGCGATGTGTTACCACCCGTTGCGACCGAGAAATTCATCACTGAATCCAACGGCCCGTGATACGGATTGCCGGCATAGGTTGAGAGCTGCAACCCGGGAGTCGTCGTCGCAACACTCGTCATTGCTGCCGTGTTGATCGTGAACCCGGCATGCGTACTCGACCGTGCAGCACCGTTGTCGATATCCGTGGAGAGCATGTTCGAGGGGTTCGTGCCGGGCGACGTCGTGACGTAGAGTACCCATGAGTTTGGATTGTTCGCATCGGATCGCACGCTGGCGTCGAGAATGTCGCCGGCATTGAACGTTCCGTTGAACATTCCGAAGTCGACCGTCGTCGGGCTTCCCGCGAGCACTTGGCAACTGACGCAATTCGTCTGCGGCGTCAGCGTTCCGTCGGCTGCGACGATCGAGTTCGGCTGCGTCGGAGCGACCCAGCCCGCAGCGGGCGTAATGAGCGTCAATGTACCGTTCAAGATAACGGAGAGGACGTTCGATGCTGCATAGAGCGGCTGCGTCGCATAACCGGTGCCGGCACTCGTGATCGTTGCCGGGAACGTGAACTCATTTCCGACAAGGTACGGCGTTTGCGCCGTGAAGTTGATGTTGACGGTGCCGCCATTCTTTGGAATATTGCAACCGGTCAAGGTGATATTGCCGTTGACGGGGCCGGCCGGTTTGACATTCGTATAGGCCACTGCACATCCCGATGCACCACCTGAATAGGTCAGCGTGGGCATGGCCGTGATGTCGAAGTATCCGCCGTTTCCGGTTGCGTTGTCGGTGCCGTTCGATCCGGAGCGCGTCTGCGCGGGGATCGTCAGCGTGACGCCTTGCACGGCGGTCGAGCCGGTGTTCACGACGGTGTAGACGTACGTGCTTCCGCCGTTGACCGTGTCGGTTCCGACTTGCGGTTCAGTGCCGTTCGGAACCGCAGCGCCGTTGATTTGCGTGAACGCGACGGACGCGGTCGTATTGCTGAAGGTAAGCGGCGTCGTCGATGCCAGCGCGCTCGTATCTTCGCCGCCGTTGGCACCCATGACGTACCAGCCGATATTGTATGCGCCCGCCGCAGGCGACGCCGACCAGTTCAGTGTCATGGAAAGCTGACCGCCTGGAGCAATCGCGTTCGGTTCGCTCGCCGTACACGGGGCGGCATTGGTCGGACCAGGTTTTCCGCAGAGCGCGATATCCCAAGAACGGCTTCCGGCGGCGGTTTCCCACGAAGACCAACCGCCCGGAACCGTGATGCTCGTTGGGTCGACCAGACCTGCGGGGATCGTGACGCGAATGAAATCGACGTAGTCGGGGTTCGGATCGTGCGACGCCGGCGTGTTTTGGAAGACGAGGTCCGCCGAGGTTGCACCGCTACCCGTTCCCACCGTCGCGGGTTGGAAGCCCATCGTCATCAGCGTCGGGTTCAGCGAGTACGCGGCAAGCATCGTCGAATCGACGTTCGTGACTCCGGCGATACCGTTGACCGTAACTTGCGTCGGGCTCAGGTTGTAAGCCGCGTCGTTGCACGCGCCGCAGTTTCCGTAGGCATTCCCTTTGTCAAAGTTCGCAACGGCCGCGATGTCGGTCTCCGTGAACGACGTTTTGAAGAGCGGGAATTGCAGCGTGAACGTTCCTGAGCCGCCCACGGGGATGCCGCACTTATCGACGGCATTCTGGTTGCATGCAAGCGCGATAACGTTTTGGTTTGCACCTTGAAGCGGCACAGCGCCCGAAGCGTTAGCCGTTGTATTCGTGTAGAGCTGCCATGTTCCGCCGCACGTACAGCTTACGTACGTGGGCGGAATGGCGTTGAGATCGATTGCCGAGGGGAACGTCAGCTTTACTTCAGAGAGTTTGTGATTGCCCGCCGACACGACGTTATTCAACGTCATGTTGATCGTGTAGTAGTCCGCGGTAGCCGAGTTGGCCGTGCCGTAGACGTAGGTCATCTGACCAAACGTGCCGGCGCGTGCCGCCATGTTGGCCGTACCCGTCTCACTCTGCACCGCCCACGACAATGTCGGAACGACGGTCGCCGGATTGACGCCTTTTGCCAAAACTTCGAGCGCCTGCGATGCCGTGTCGGCGCCACTGAAGGCGATGCCGTGCTCCGGCAAAATTTGCGTTGGCAGCAGACACGGTGTCGTGCAATCGCCTGCCGGTACTGCGACCGTAACATTGAACGATAACGTACCGCCAACCGGGATGCCGACGTTACGCTGATTGGACGTCGCCGTAATGACCGTGTTAACGCCGACGCCGGTCGCTGTGATCGTCCAAGCGTTACCACCTGAATCAACCGCAGTCGTTGAGGAGAGCCCGAGGCTTTCACCGTTTGCCGGGATCGATGCGATCTGCACACCACTGATCGCGTCGCCGTTCCAGGAGCCGAAGTTCGTTCCACCGGTGTTCGTAATGACGATCGTGCCGGTGGTCGGCGCGGGGTTGGCGCCAAGTATCGTAGTTCCCGACCACGCCGTGTTTGCGAAATAGCCCAAGAGCGTAAACGATTTACTACCAAGGACGCTGCTGCTGGTCTTATCGTACAACTGAGCGGTCAAAACGTTTGGAGCAAACGGCGTTTGCGTGGGACCCATTGCCAGTTCGTAGACGACGTTGAGCGGGAACGGGATCATTTGTGAAATCGTTCCTACGCCCGCTGCCCCCGCTTGGGCTGTCGTCGGCACGGGCTGCATGATCGGCGTACAGCACCCGGTGTTGTACGTCTTCACCGGCGTAAGCACGACACCGTTAGGATCGCTCACCGATACGGCCACAGGGTCGCCATTGTTGCCGCTCAAATTGTTGGCCTGGTACGTCAACCCGGTAACGGATTGATCGAGCAAACCATCGGTTGCGAAGGTGTTGTTGTAATTGAATCCTGGCGGAGGCGTCGCGCCGGACGAATTATACGGCGTCAGCGTCCACGCAACGGTATTCGGTTCGATCGAAACTTGCTGGTGCGAGACCATGATGCTGTCCGTCGTATCGTACAACTCGACGTCATACGTTCCGGTTGGAGCAGTCGTTGTCGAGGGCGCGCTCGCCGGTCCCCATTCCTGCGTCAGATTCCCGCCGAAGGCTTGCAGACCGGCCGGCGCACCGGTGAAACAGACGTTGTTGTTCGAATTTTTCGCGGCCGTTGGGACGGTGTACTCGCACGGTAGATTGCTCCCCGCGGTCAAGACCCATCCGAGCGCGTAGCTATGCGCCGGATTGAGACCGCTCGCACCAACGACGATATCGCTGCCGGGATTGAAATCGTTGGTCGGCGTCGTCAAGCCAAGGTTCGAGTAGGTCGTGAAATTGATCGTCGAATTGGCGATGATGGCCGTCTCGGTGACAAATTGTCCGGACGTATTATCTTTCAGCGCGACAATCCACACGCCCGGATACGCCGATCCTTGAACGGTCGTGCCTGCATTGAATTGAAACGGCGTCGAAAGATTGAAATTTGAGTAGTTGCTACAGTTTCCGCTCGCGCCCGTCGCTTGCGCCTGCTGATATGTGCCTGTGCCGTTGTACGAGCCGTCCGGCGGATAGATATATTCCGTGTAGTTGTGATTTGCCAGCATGTTCTCGCACGTGAGATACACGTCGGCGCCGTACGAGAGCGTGATGTCGTTCGTAAAGTAGTTGCTTTGGTCGCCCGTCAGAATAATCGTATTGCCGTTGGCTGAGTACGGGCGTCGCCGGCCGTTGACCGACATCGCAAGCGGATGCATCTGCCGGACACCCATCGTGTGAGGGCCCGTCTTGATCAAAAAGTCGCTCAGCTTCGGAACGTACGGTGGGCGTGGAGCATGCGGCGCAGGAAGCCACGTCCGGTTGATCACGCCGTGCGGGATCGCATCGAGCGACGCACCGGCCGGTGATGGCGATGCCGTCCCGTTCAGCGGAAGCGACGGTGTGCGAACCGGAACGGGGCGCGTTACGCGGGGTGCTTCCGGAGGTGCTTGCATGAGTGGTCCGGCGCCGGCGATGCGCGCGCCGCAGAGCATTCCGGCGATCGCTACCGCGATTGCGAGAGGCTTCAGTGCGATCCGTGCGTATCGAGACATCCTGTTCTCCACCACTCTCCTTAGCAAATGTGTTCCTAGCCCGCGCTCCGGCGGACTACCACCCTATAACTACTTGACGGTGAACGTCGTCTGGCCGCCTGCGAGGTTCGGACCGCCGAAATCGATCAATGCGAGCGCCGTGTACGAGCCGGCAGGGAGTTTGTCCGTGCTGTACGCCTCGACGATGCGACGGCCGCCGCGCTCGACCAATTCTTGCGCTTGCAGCGGCACGCGATCGACCACGTCGGAACCTTTGCGTATCTCGATGCGTCCGTTCAGATACACGTGTGCGCTTCCGGTGTTCTTGAACCCGATCAAGAATCGCTCGCCGATTGAAACTTGCTTCACTGCGATGTCATCGATCAATCCGTCGATGCGAATCGTATTTCCGGAGTATAAGTACACCTTCGATGCGACGCGCTCGGAGAACGAAATCCCGCCGCCTTCATGTCGCAGCGGTCGCGTTTGGAAGAACGCGATCCCGGAATATTCGCCCTTGATCCCGGACGGCACGTTGATCGTCATGCGAACGAGTTGGAACGAATTCGGAGGAACGTCGAACTCGCGCGGATTGACGTTTGCCCATGCTGCCAAGGAATATCGATCGCTGCCGGGCTTGGTAAAGACGTAGTCACCGCCGGGACTCACCGCAAAATCAACCATCGAGGATTGAATGTGCATCGGTGAGCTGCCGCTGTTCCGCACCGTAATCGGTATGGTTTGCGTTGTTCCGGGAGTGACTTGCATCTCGATCTTTGCCGGAGCGACATCAAGGGAGAGATCCGCCGTGGCCGGATATGCCGTCGCAAAGACGATGACGACGGTTGCCATTAAGGCTATCAATTGCCGTTTCATACCACCCGTCATAATCGGCTCGACGTCTCTCTCCTATTAGATGCTTACTCGGTTAGTTTGAAACGAACATCAGGGTCATGACGGAACTCTGATTACCAGAGGTCGCCGTCGAACCCACGTTCAGTTGCAAATCTTCACCCGCGAGCACTGGCGTGCCGGCGGCGGAAGCCTGACCGATGATTTTGACGCCGGTACCGGTCGCGACGCCGGTGAGGTATTCACCGGTGTATGCTACCGGAGCGCCAGGCTGAGCTGGAGCTACGCCGGATGCGTCAGCACGCCGGCACCGGGATAGCTCACTTCCTGGGCGCCAGCACCTTGGCAGCTGCCGTTATAGACTGCCGGACCGACGCCGTTACGCGTCGACTGCGTGATGGCAGCGCCCGGAGCCATGGGGAACGCGGCGCCGGTGTTCGGATAGGCACAGATGTTCGTGCCGACCGCCGGAGCTGCGTCGAGGTATTCATAGACTGCGAAGCCGAGGTTGTCGTTGGTTTGAACCGACACACCGACGGCGTTCAAGTACGTGCATGCAACCGTCGCACCCAGCGAGGGGGCGATGTTGCCGAAGTCGAGGGTGAGGTCTGCGTTACCGGCGCCACCGGCAGCCGCGCAGGTTCCGGCGGGATTCGCCAGGTTACCGGCAGGGGCCGCATAGGCAAAACCAGCGGTGTAGCTGGTGTGCACCACGGCGTTCATTACCGGGGAAACGTTCCATTGAAGTTTTACTGAGCCGTATTGGCTGATCGCGGGGGCTGCGAAGGCTTGGCCGGTCATCGCCGCCGCGCTCGCTAGCACTACCGCTAGGGTTAGAGCTCGCTTCACTCGTGAAATCCTTTCTCGTGCAATTGCTAATCGAGGCTGGCGTCAACCGAGCCACGGGAGGCGCGTCCTATCCTAGTCGGCGGCTCCGTATTGATAACTTCGGCAGAGGGCTAGCAAGCCATAAGCGGCTTCGGAGCCTGCCCGGGATTCTTAACTGCCCGTTTACCGCTTGCTCACTGTCCGATTACGAAAGGCAGCCGCTCGCCTTTCTTTGTAAAGACAAGGCCGTGATAGGGCAGCGCGTGCTTCGGGTGCACGGTAAAGGCGTAGATATGGCCATGCGGCTCCGGCAGCGACAAACTCTGACCGTCCTCGAAGACGACCTGATCGCCGGCTTCGACTTGGGCCACGATCTTGGCCAACACGTGAACGGACTCGCCCGGGCGTGGGTTCGACGGCGTCCCGCGCGCATAAATCAACGGTAACGCGTTGCTCACCGTCAGCGAGGCATCAGTGCCGCCAGTTTTGGCACCCTGCACGTCGACGTGTACGGCATGATCGCCGTTTTGCACGCTCGGACCTACGAAGAGCCGGGCAACCCAGGCGTGACGCGCCGCCGCGTAGCGCAACGGAACCGAACCGAACACATCGGACTGCGCGGTCACCGAGCGCGGATGCGCTTCGTTCGTCGTCACCACTAGGTCGACGATGCTATTCGGCGGCGCTTTGTCGGGCTCAAACGTTGCATTGACCGCGGCGTTCTGGCCGCCGCCGAACGTAAGAACGACTTGCTTTGCTTGCGGACCGATCTTAAAGGTAACGCCTGCGGTCGGCTCGCCGCCGACGACGTTCACTGGACCCTCGGGTCCCTGCAAAATTGTCTGTCCGTCGGGAAGCGTGTCTTGATCGATGCTCAGCGTATAGGCGCCGGGAGGCAAATTATCGATGATGAAGTGGCCTTCGCTGTCGGTAATGGCCGCATGTTGTCCGGGATCCGCAACGACGTACACGTTCAGCGCACCGACCAAATCACCGAAGCCTGCATCTGCGGTATAGAGCACGACGCCTTGAATTGAACCGAGTCCTGTGAGCAGCCAGTTCAACGGCGTGACGCTACCCTGATTGACGTCGATCTCTTTGGTGTCGTCACCGGCAACCGCAAGCGTCGCGGGAAGTGTATCCGCGGAGATCGAGATTTTGTGTTTCCCGTTCGTCAAGTGTCCGATTTGATACGAGCCGTCGACGCCGCTATAACCGCGCTGTGAACCATCGACAACGAGCAACACATTCGGCACGGGTTGCAGCGCGCCGTTAACCTGCTCCATAACGGCGCCGCCGACGCCCGCGAACGCCCCGGCCGAAAAATCGGCGACTGCAACCTGACCGCCTTGCACGATCAAACTCTGCGAACTCGAATCCGCGATGACGCCGGCCGGCAAGGTTCCCGCGGAGATCGAGATGATGTGCGGACCCGGCTTCACGAAGCGAAACTCATACGATCCCGTTGCATCTGTGCGCTGCGTAATGCCGCCGTCCAATGTAACGAGAACGTTCGGAAATCCGCGATTGCCTGTGAGGCCATACGACGTCGCTTCCGTTTGTAAATAGACGTGACCCTGAATCACCGCCGGCAGATTTGGATTCGCGCGCCCGGTGTAGCGCGCAGCCGTTCCAAGCGCGAGCGGGCCGACGACGTCGAAGTTCAGATACGACGCGCTGCCCCCGTACAATCCGCTCTGGTGCGTTTTTCCATACGTGGCGCGAACACCGACGACCGGCGAGATGCGACGAAGGAGACTGTAGGTCGTCGTAAATTGATTCGTCGACGAAGAGCCGAGCAGACTGTTTTGAATGGCCTCAGCCGATAGGGAAAACTCCGCTTTGCTTCCCAACGTTCGCGTATATTGTGCGAGCGCATCGGTGACGCGGCCGCTCGCGCCGCCGCCTTGACTCTTGAGCACGTTACCGGTCAGCGTCGCGTATCCGCCGAAGAGCCCATGCGAGAGTTCCATCATCAGTTGCGTCTGCGACGCTTGGCCGGCGAGTTGATCGTTGACGACACTCGACTGGGCAGATTCTTGCAGGCTAAATCCGCGGACTTGTTCACTCAAGGTTAGCGCCGCATCGCGTTCGCGTGCGTAGTCACCCTGCGATCCGGTCGACGAGAAGTTCAGCAGCCATTGCGAATTGACGTCTTTGAACAGTGTCTGGTTCAAATTGAACGTTGCATGCGTGGAATGCGTGTTCTGCCCACCTGACCCCGAATACAGATCGCCGTAGTCGAACGTGAGCACACCGGAATGTAAGAACGGATTGCGATGCGTGAATTGAAATTGCGACTGCTCGAATTGCACTTGTCCGAGTGCTACATAGGCGTCCGGAATGTGCGTGTAACTCAGGTTCGTCGATGACGAGCTTCCGTTAAAGCTCATGTTGGCACCGTACGCCAAGCGCAGGCCGTCGGCCACGGTCGGAATATTGCGCGCCGACGAGGCCGCCGTTTCCAAGCGCAATGTTTTCGAGCTTGAGAACCGCGTGAAGGCGAGATCGAGCGTCGCTGCATTTCCGTGCGATTGATCACCGATCGCGTCGTAGAGCGTCTCGGAGAGCAGCGAGCCGGTGCGGGACGTGCGCGAATGGCGGATCGCGCCAACGCGGTATCCCTCGCCGTTAACGCCTTGCGTCCTCGCGCCGATCAGGTCCCATTCTTCCGCTCCGTGCGGAATGCCGAGCGTGACGCCTTGATTGAACGAACCGCTCGAAAGCTGCGTATCGGAGGCGCCGTTCACCGGACCATAGTCGACCAAATACTTGGGCGTGCTGTACCCGACGTTGATCTGTGCGGCGTTATACAAGCCGTTGAAGTCGCCCACGGCCTGGGAGACGACGAGCGACGATTGGTCGGTGCGGCGCGAAACCGTAAAGTTCATCGACGCCCCAACTTGATTTTGCGACGTTGCCGTGTCGCCGTTTTGCACGTGGTGTGCGCCCATGTTCATCGTGCCCGTGCCGGAGAGCTCGATCGGGCCTTCGCCGAAGAGCCGATGCCGGTGAACGGGGCACGGCGGCACCGCGGGCGTCGGATTCACCTCGGGAGCCGGCGTCGTGACCTGGGCTTGGGGACTGCTCGTCGATTTGGGTGCGGTGAGTTCTTCGGTTGAATTGAAGACGGGATAAGAAGGAAGCTGCTTCGCGGCGCTGGGCGTCCCGGTCGGTACGGGGGTTGGGCTCGAAGGAGGTACCGTTGCGATCGGGGCTCCCGCTGCGATGAACGATGGTCCGGCCTGCGGTTGGGGATGCCGAAGACGAGGCGGAATGACCGTTTGAGGCGTGGAGCTCGCTGCTGGAGCGATGGTGGCCGCAGGGGAAGCGGATGCCGTGCTGCCGGTCGGAGCAGCCAAAGGAGAGGGACTCGAAGAGGTAACACCTCCCAAATCGGGCACGCAGGGGTCGGCGAGCGCGATCAGACCGGGGTTCCCCAGTGAGAAAAGCGCTGAGCCCAAGAGCCCCACGAACATGAAGAGCAGGCCTATAGCCTGCAGCGCGCGCCCCATTGCATTAAAAGGGTTCGGCTCCCGGGTCGAACATTTACACTTTCGGGACCCGGAATCGGTTGAATGTTTACGTTGCCTGGCCGATAGACAACCTATAGGGCGTCCGCACAAACCGGAAGTGCGAACGGTTACAGTATTTCCGCTCCAAGGATGGAGGAATACACCAGGACATGGATGTGCAATTTGCGCATCGGGAAAGCGAATCGCAGGGACGATCGATGATGATCACCCCTGTTTCGTCATGTCCGGCGCCCGAGGTGCGTAGCTAACATGCGCATCGGTGCTTTCGACTCGACCGACAACGTTCTGTACAACTTCAATAAGAACGAATCATCGCTCGCTAACCTATCGAAGCAGCTCTCATCTGGCCTGCGGATCAACTCCGCCGCGGATGATCCGAGCGGCCTCGCCATCGCGACGAATCTTCAGACGATCAGCCTTGGCCTCGATCAGGGTCAGCGATCCGTTCAAGAGGCCAACAACGCTCTCACCGTGGCGGACGGCGCGATGTCGAGCATCACCGAGATTCTCCAGCGTATGCGCTCGCTCGTCGTGGAGGCAAATTCCACGATCAACTCGCCGCAGGATCAAGCCAACTTGCAGACCGAGATCGATCAGTTGCGCCACGAAATCGATCGGATCGCGGCAAACACGAATTTCAACGGGAAGAATTTGCTGGACGGAAGCCTCGCGAACACGCAAACCGTCCCCGCCAAGCTGCTTTACGGGTCGAACCCCACCGTCGGAGATTCACCGCAGCAGCTCATCGACGTGAGCACCACGAACGTGTCGCCAAGTACGGAGCAGGCGCAATTCAGCTTCAGCGTCGACTCCTACGACGCCAGCACGAACCTTCTGCAAGTGACCTTTACCGTGTCCAGTCCCGACCCGAATTTTGGACCGGTGCAACAAAACGTGCTACACGTAACGCCCGGCACCAATTACTTCCAAGAGTTCGGAGCGGGTTCGAATCCGTACTACGTCTACGATCAGAACAACAATCCCGTCGTCGATTTCAATTTCAACGCGCTCAGCGCCGACGACGTCGGTAAAGAAGCGGTCGTCGTCTCCGTGCCAACGCAGTTCGGCTCCAACGGCCATGCGCTCGAAGTGAACACCGGAACCAGCGAAGGATCCACGACCTCGGTTTCAATCGGGCCGATGGACTCGGCATCACTCGGCGTCAACGAAATCCAAGTCGGCGATTTGCTCGCAAATCAAGCCGCGGAAATTCGCGTGGACTACGCACTTCAACAGGTGACGTCGACGCGCGCGGACATGGGCGCCCAAGAAGTCTCACTGAACTATGCGAGCAACGACGCGGCGATTCAAGAGAACGAACAGATTGCCAGCGAAAGCTCGATTCGCGATGTGAACATCGGGCAGGCTACGACGCAATTCACGAAACAGCAAATCCTGGTGAGCGTCGGCACGAGCGTGCTCTCCCAAATGCAAGTTAGCACTACGCTTCTGAGCAACATTCTGATCGGAGCGCTCCGCGCCTAAGACCGGCGCATCGCGCCGGGGTTGACCCAAGCCCCTATACTTATAAATGGATACCTCGCTAGGTGAGGCGTCCACGCGATACACAAGCCGCTGCCCCGAAACGTCGAGAGACGCCAAGTGTGGTAGACCAGACTACGCCGAGCTAAGGCGATGTCTAATGCGGCTGATGGGTTCTCCGCGAGAACTCGTCTACGGCGCGTGGTGCCAAAGCCCGTACGAAGGGGTACGAACGGGCACTCGTCCGTTCATCTCATTCGTGCCGGCCGCCAGCGAGGCGGACGGCATTTTTCTTAGCGCCGCCGGCGCTCGAGTGAGAGGGGGTGAATCAGCGATGACGTTTACTGAAGGCTTCATCTCGGAGATCGTCGGGCGCAAGGCGACGGTCAACGATATTCCGATCGGCAAAGTCAGCGACTTTCTCGTCAACAAACCCGACGACGTGTTCCCACGCATCGACGGGATCATCATCAAGACGAGTCAGGGCTTGCGCTTTGCTCCGATCGACACGGTCGCAAACGTCGAAGGCGATCGAGGAACGATCGCGCTTACCCGGACGCCCGGCGATCCCGCACCGCCGGACGCGGATGCGCTCTATCTCATCGCCGACTTGCTCGACAAACAGATCGTCGACGTCAACGGTCGCAAGGTCGTTCGAATCAACGATTTGGAGATTGCTCGCACCGGCAATACGTTTCGCGTCGTCGCGGCCGACGTCGGCGTCGGCGGGCTGCTACGCCGTCTCGGATTGAAGTCGTTTGGTAAGCGATTCACTCCGGGCATCTATCGTTCGATTCCGCGGTCGATGATCGCTTGGGACTCGGTCGCTCCGATTCGCGAGACGAACCCCTCGCAAATCCATCTGTCCGTCACCGAAAACAAACTGGCGCGCCTCCATCCCTCGGAACTCGCCGACATTATCGGCGACCTCTCTGCCCGGGAAGCTGCGGCCGTCGTCAGCCAGCTCGATGACGAAACGGCAGCCGATGCGTTCGAGCATTTGGACGTCGACACGCAGCGCTCGCTCATCGAGGATATCGGCAGAGAACGCGCTGCCGACATCATCGAAGAAATGGATTCGGACGACGCGGCCGACCTGCTTGCTGAGCTCGATGAAGAGCAACAGCGAGAACTGCTCGCGGAGATGAACGAATACACGGCGAGCGAGCTGCGCGAACTCGTCAAATACGCCGAAGACACCGCGGGCGGTCTCATGACGACCGACTATCTATGGATATATCCGCATCGTACGACGGTCGCTACGATGCGGAAGATTCGCGAGATCGCGCCGGAGTCTGAATTCATCTACTACCTGTACGTGGTCGACAAGGAAGATACGCTGGTCGGTGTACTGAGTCTGCGCACGTTGCTGCTTGCGCTACCAACCGCGTTTATCGAACGCATCATGGAAACGGACGTGATCACCGTGCGTCCGGACACGCCGTCAGAGGAAGTCGCCGCGACTATCGCGCGCTACGACTTACTGGCCATACCGGTAGTGAACGAAGCGGGCAGGATGCTCGGGATCGTAACCGTCGACGACGCGATCGATGCGATCATGCCCGCTGACCTCGCTCGCAAGCTCCCGCATTTTGTTGCGAAGCGGCATTCGAGTTCCGCCCAATCTGCAAGCACCAGTGGCTGAAAGCTCCCTAAAAGTGACGGCACCGTCGCGCCGCAGGTCGCTGACGCGATCGTTGATGCTGCTTTTCGCCGTTTTAGGGCCGGGCTTCATCACCGCGTCGGCCGGAAACGACGTGGGCGGCATCGCAACGTATTCCGCGGCGGGAGCCCAATTCGGATACAGCATCATTTGGGTGTTGATTCCGCTCGCCGTCGCACTTATCGTCGTCCAAGAGATGTCCACACGCATGGGATGCGTTACGGGTAAGGGGCTGGCGGCACTCTTTCGCGAGAACTTTGGGGTAAAGATCTCCGTTATCGCGATGTTCGTGCTGTTCCTCACGAATACGCTCATCACGTCGACGGAATTCGCCGGCATTGCGGCAGCGTCCGAAATCTTTGGTCTCACACGCTACATCGCCGTCCCACTGTCGCTCATCGTCGTGTTCTTCTTCGTTCTACGCTTCAACAACAAAGTCGTGGAACGCACTTTCGTGGTTCTGTCACTTATCTACGTCACCTACGTCGTATCCGCGATACTCGCCCATCCGGATTGGCATGAAGTTCTCCATGGAACCTTGGTTCCGAAATTTCAACTGCATACGGCTGGGTGGGTCACGATGGTCGTCGGCATTATCGGAACGACGATATCTCCCTATATGCAATTCTTCTTGCAATCGGCCGTCGTAGAGAAAGGCTCTCGCGAAGAAGATCTCACGCTGGCACGCGTGGATGTGACGAACGGATCGGTTCTCGCAATCGCTCTGGCAGGGTTCATGATGATCGCAAGCGCCGCCACCATATTCCTGGCAAACGAACACGGTGCGCACCTTAATCCTCAACAGGCGGCCGACTTCGCGGTGGCGTTAAAACCGCTGGCCGGGCCACTCGCTGCAACCGTTTTCGCGCTCGGAATTTTAAACGCCGGACTCTTTACTGCGACGGTCCTGCCGCTTTCTACGAGCTATATTATCTGCGAAGCACTCGGATTCGAAGCCGCGGTCGATCGAAAGTTTTCTGAAGCGCCCTTCTTCTTTATCATTTTCGCTACCGGATTGGTCGCCGGCGCGGGCTTCGTGTTGATTCCGCACCTGCCGTTATTGCAGCTGATTCTCTTTGCGCAGAATCTTCAGGGTATCTTATTACCGTTCGAATTGATCCTGATGTTGATCATCATCAATCGTAAATCGGTAATGGGAGAGCACACAAATTCACTCACCGCGAACGTGATCGCTTGGGCGACTGCGGTAATCATCGGTGTGCTGTCGCTGATATATGTGCTGAATCAACTTATTCCGCGACTTCTCGGCGGGTGAATCGTTTCTTGAGTTCACGGCGCGCCAGTTCCTGATTGGCGAAGGACCAACGATTACGCCCCTCCCGTTTCGCGCGGTAGAGCGCCCGATCGGACGCTTCCATCAACGCTTCAGGCGAGTTGCCATCCCCTGGATACAATCCAATGCCTAGGCTGATGCGCACGTCATGCGAAACGTTATCGACGAGAATCGGCTCCTGCATCGCTACATTTAATTTGCGCGCGAGATCGGCCGCGTCGCTCGGTCCATCGACGATCGGCTGCAATACGACGAACTCGTCGCCGCCGAACCGCGAGACCGTGTCACTCTCGCGTAGCGTCTTGCGTAAGCGGTGCGCGACTTCTTTCAAAACCGCATCGCCCACACTGTGTCCGTAACGATCGTTGATCAATTTGAATTTGTCGATGTCCACGTACATCACGGCGAATCCGCGATCGTAGCGTTTGGCGCTCGCAATTGCCTGTTCCATGCGGTCGTTGAAGAGGACGCGGTTCGGCAAGCCCGTCAGCGCATCGTTGAACGCCATTTGCTCGATGCGCTCGTTCTGGGAGGCTCGCTCGAGCGCCGCGGAAATGAAGAGTCCCATCAACTGCACGAGGTCGCGCTCCTGCGTATCCATCGCTTCGCGCGGTAAGCGGCTTGAAAAGACCAACGTACCGTATAGTTCGTTGAATACCGCGAGCTGAATGGCGAAGTACGAACGCCACGCCGCCGTCGGCCTGGCGGGGTCATCGCGCCACTGCTCGACGTCGAGATCTTCGATGAACAGTTCCCGGTTCTCACCTCGCAAGTGCCGCGAGAGCGACGCCTGCATTGGATAAACCGTGCTTTTTGCGACGTTGCCGTCACCAACCGCATTGCGAATCAGCACGCGGTCCTGTTCAAAGTGGGTTACGTAGCCCTGTTCCCAATTGAAGAGTTCCAATCCCAGACGCAGTGTCGCATCGATCTGTTCGTCCAGGGAATCGCCTCGCGTCGCAGCTACCAAATAGAGCCGGCGAATCTGTTCGCGCTGTGTAGCAATCGCACGTTCAGCGGTTTTTTGAGCCGTAACGTTTTTGAAGATCGCGTATGCACCGCGAATTTCGTTTCCGACGTGAAGCGGGACGAGCTTGAGTTGCACGTCGATGCGGTTACCGAGGCGATCGAGGAGCAATGAGTCGAGTTCGACGGCTTCGCCGCGCATGGAAGCGCGCAATCCTTCGTCGGCGTCGGCCCGCAGCTCGGGTGCGACCAGCTCGATCCACGGTTTGCCGACGAGTTGTTCACCGTAAAAGCCGGTCTCGCTCTCTAGGCCGACGTTTACGCGCGAAATTGCGCCGGTACTCTTGAGCTCCATGATACCGTCCGGATGATACTCGAACAGCGAACGGAATTTCTCTTGATTGATCGTCAGCGATTCTTCGGCCGATCGCAACGCGATGATGTCGCGCGCCTGAACGAACACGCCGGCGATCTCGCCGCCGAAGTGGGCGGGGAAAACATAGCACTCGACCGGAATGATCGAGCCGTCTTTGTGCCTCGTGTTCGTATCGAAGTGATCGGTTCCACCGGCGAGCGCCGTCTGGACCGCGATCTGCACGCGTTCCAGATCACGAGGCGCGACATGGTCGCGGTACGACGTCCCGGCGAACTCGGCCGATGTGTAGCCGGAGAGGATTTGGGCCGCCTCGTTTGCGCCGATGACCATCCCGTCGCGGTCGTACATGACGACCGCGTCGGGAGTATCCTCGTAGAGCGAAGCGATTGCTTCGCGGATCATGCTGATATCCATCGCTTCCAAGAACCGCTGCTCCCTTCGCCGAAAGGCGCCGCATGACTCCCGACCGGATCGTCGAGTTCGCGGAAGGCCTCGGGCGCATCGCCGCGTCGGGCGGCGGCTCGAATGCGCTCGCCGCGTATCTCGCGGAGACGGCGGGCGCCGGTGTTTTGATCGAAGATGCCGACTGGCGTCACGTCGCGGCTGCGGGAACCGGGTCGCTCCCCGCCACGGCTCGCGATCTCTTTGACGCGGGCATCACCGAAATCCGAATGGCGCGGGCGCACCGCAACGGCAGCCCCGCGAGCAGCTTTCCCATCGTCGCGGGGCAAAGCCAACTCGGCTGGCTCTCCGTGTTCGGAGCGCGCGTCGACGACGCGACGGCTGAAGCCCTTGCACGACTGACTGCGTCGGTCGTCGCCATAGACCTTGCCCGCGATCAAGGCGGCGGACGTGGACGCCGCCGCATGTTTTGGGATCGCCTTGCCTCGGGCGCGTACCAAGATACCAACGCCGCCCGCGATGACGCGGCGGCGCGCGGCGTTTCCGTAGCACCGCACTACGTTGCGATCGTGCTCGAGAGTGAAGCGTCGAGCGAGGAGAGCGTTGCGGGTGAGATGAGCGCGCTTCGCGCCCTTGTAAGCGACGCGTTTCATTGCAGCGACGCCGAACTCGGCCTGCTGGAGCGAGGGACGCAACTGATTGCGGTGGTGCCGACACCGCGTGAAGTCGATGTCGAAAACGCGCAGACGGCGGCGGCGCTACTGCCGAAAACCGCGATAAAGCGCAAGATCGCCGTTCGGTTTTCGGGCGGCGTCAGCTCGGCGGTCCCAATGCTCGACGTGCCGCGAGCCATCGCATCCGCAGGGGTCGCTCTCGCGATTGCGCGACGCATTTACCAAGGACCGCGCGTCGCTGCGTATGCCGATCTCGGTATCTACCCTCTGCTCTTCGAAGGAGCGCGCGTTGACGAACTCCAGCGGTTTGCGGCCGGCGTGCTCGCGCCCTTACGCGACTACGATGAGAAGCATCAAACGGAACTGGGACGGACGTTGCGCCTGTACTTCTCCGTCGGTGAAAACGTGAAGACCGCTTCGGCGGAATTGAACGTGCACCGTCATACGGTTTTCTATCGCCTCCGGCAGATCGGCGAAATCACCGGACGTTCTCTCGAGAGCGCCCACGACCAACTCACTCTTCGTCTAGCGATTGCGATTGATGCACTCCACACCATCTAATGCTCCGCGCCCCCAGCACAAACGCGATATCGTGCGCATCGCGAAAGACCGGAACGTCCGCTTCGTGCGGCTGGTTTTTGCCGACATCTTCGGCGTGAGCAAGAATGTCTCTATTCCCATATCCGAGCTCGAGGCGGCACTGGACGGACGCGTCACTTTCGATGGCGGATCGATCGACGGATTTGTCCGCGGCGAGGAGCTCGACATGCTGCTTCGTCCCGATCCGGCAACGTTTGCGCTCTATCCGTGGTCGACGGCCGAGGCCGGTGAAGCACGCCTGATTTGCGACATCGCCATGCCCGACGGCTCGCCGTTCGAGGGCTGCCCGCGAACGACGTTGCGTCGCGCGATCGAGGCGTCCGAGCGGTACATTTCGCAATTGACCATCGCACTCGAAGCCGAATTCTATCTCTTCGAGCGGCGCGACACGCCCTTGGGTTCCACCACAACGGCGGATGTGGGTTCGTATTTCGATTTCTCGGCGAACGATTTAGGCGAGGATGCACGCAATGCGATCGTTGCAGCCCTGCAATCGATGGAAATTCGCGTCGCCTCAGCACATCACGAACACGGCGCCGGACAACATGAAATCGACCTCGCCTATTGCGACCCGTTGGCTGCCGCCGATAACATGCTCACGCTGCGCACGATTTCAAAGCATGTCGCGGCGCAGTTCGGTTTCGACGCTACGTTCATGCCGAAGCCGGTCGAGGACCGCGCCGGAAGCGGTCTGCACGTTGAATTTCTGCTCGGACCCGATGCCGCCGAAGAAACGATGTTGTACGTGATCGGTGGACTGCTCACGAACGCACCGGCGACAACGGCAATCTGCAATCCGACCGTGAACTCGTACAAGCGGCTCGTCGCGGCATGGGATGCCCCCATCTATACGGTCTGGTCGGAGCGCAGCGCCAACGCGCTCGTGCGCGTTCCGGCGGCAGAACGTCCGCGACACATCGAAATGCGCAGCCCCGATCCCGCCTGCAATCCCTATCTTGCGCTTGCGGTCTTGCTCGGCGCAGCGGTCGACGGCATTGAACAGAGCAGATTACCCGGTCATGCATTTGCCGGCTCTACATACGACCTGAACGAACGGGAACGGCACGAGCGCGGCATCGGCACGCTGCCGAAATCACTGCGCCAAGCAATCACCGAACTGGATACGAACACCGTCGTTCGGACGGCGCTAGGAGATCATCTTTTTCACGCGTTTCGCGACGCAAAGCTCGCCGAATACGAAAACTACCGGCGTGCGGTTCACCCGTGGGAACACCGGGCCTACTTGCGTCTCTACTGAGGAACGAGCGGCACGGCGCCGCGTACGGCTTCTAACAAATCGGTGACGAGAAAGGGCTTCGGTAAAACGGCATCCCAGCCGGTGGGTTCCGTGGCGATGCCGATCAGCCGCAACGGGGCGGTGAACGCGGAACGAATCTCATCAGATGAAGCGCTGCCATCTGCGAGAATGATGTCGCCCGCGCGAACGTCCCCAACGTTGAGTAATTCATCGAGCGATGCAAACTCTCGAACGCGATACCCACGCGTGCGCAGTTCGTACGCGGCGAAGCGTCGCAAGTCGCGATCGCCAGAGAGAACCGTGACCCGGTCTGCCGGCGCTCCGCTCTCCGCGCGGATGTTCGGTAATGTCGTGACAAACGAACTTCCCGAATCGAGCCGGCTTTCGACCGAAATCGATCCGCCGTGCCGTTCGACGATCATGCGGACGATGAAAAGGCCGATGCCTGTTCCCGGAATCTTGGCGCGACGCGCGTTCGAAGCGCGAGAAAAACGTTCGAATAATTTCGGCAACTCGTCGGCGGGAATGCCCATCCCGCGATCGCGTACGTCAATGCGAAAGACGTCGCCATCGCTTGAAAGTGCTATCTCGACCGGTTCACCGTTCGGGGAGTATTTGATGGCGTTGCGTACGAGATTGTCGAAGACTTGCCGCAGACGGTCCGCATCGCCACGCACGCACGCTTCATCAACGGCCGCAGTCAACACGATCTGACGCTCGGCCTCGTGCAGCTCGATGACGCTGCGTATAACCTCGAGCACGTCGACACGCTCGTCGGCAATCTCGAGTTCCCCGTGTTCGACGCGTGAGAGCGCGAGCACGTCGTTCGCAAGCGTCGCCAGGCGTTGCGCGTTCGTTCGAATGGTTCGCGCGGCGTCCGTAGCCCCTTCACCCTCCAGGAAGCCTTCCTCGAGCAATTCCGCAAAGCCGATAATCGACGTTAACGGCCCTTTGATATCGTGTGCAAGAACCGCAATCAGATCGTTCTTGAGCTGATTGAGTTCGAGCACGCTTGCGCGCTGACGTTCCAATTCATCGATCGACGCCGCGAGGCGATCGCGCAACTCTTGCCGTTCGATTGCGTACCGCACTGCGCGCTTAAGCGCAACGTCGGTAACGTGGCCCTTCACGAGGTAGTCCTGAGCCCCCGCTTGGACGGCGGCCGTCGCGATCTTGTCGTCGTCATCACCGCTCAAAATCACAACGGGAAGGTGCGGAGCGACTTCTTGAAGGCGAGCGAGAGCGTCGAGTCCTTCGACGTCGGGAAGGCTCATATCGAGAATGGCCACATCGTAGGGGCGCGCTCCAACGGCATCGACCGCGTCACGTAACCGGGTCGCGGCCGTCACGGAGAAATCACCATCGAGAATCGCGCGCGCGTACGCCGCATCTGCCGGGTTATCTTCGACGATCAGAACGCGGGCGCGTTTCATGAATTCGACGGCAATCTCACGGCGGTCAGCCAGAACGCTTCGATCGACGAGACGATCCGCAAAAAGTTTTCGAGGTCGACCGGTTTGCGGAGGTAGCAGTTCGCATGACGATCGTAGGCATCGAGCACATCTTGTTCGTCGTGCGAGGTCGTGAGTACGACCACCGGGATGCGTGAGAGATGCGCATCGGTCTTTATCCGTTTCAGCACGTCTTTACCGTGCATTTTCGGCAAGTTCAAATCGAGCAGGATCAGGTCCGGTCGCGGCGCGTGCGCATACCGGCCTTCACGATGGAGATATTTCATTGCCTCAACACCATCAGAAAGGACCGTCAGGTTGTTGCGAATGGTGCCTTCCTTGAACGCTTCTTGCGTCAGTCGCGCATCGGCCGGGCTATCCTCGATCAGTAGCACCTCGATGTAGTCCGCGCGGTGATCCATCACCTACTCTCCTACGCGAGGCAGCGTGAATGAAAACCTCGCTCCCTGGCCTTCGCTGGATTCGAGCCAAATCCGGCCCCCGTGCCGCTCGATGATGCGTTTGCAGATGGCGAGCCCGATTCCGGTGCCTGGATATTCTTCGCGGGTATGCAGCCGTGAAAAGATCCGGAAAACACGATCGTGATATTCAGGATGGATGCCGATACCGTTGTCCTCCACGTGAACGGTGACGGCGTCGTGATTGAGTTCCGCGCGTACCTCGACTCTGGGAGGAACCGACACATTGTACTTGATGCCGTTTCCGATCAGATTTTGAAACACCTGAGTTAACTGGCCGGCATCACCGGCGATCTGTGGAAGTCGTCCGACGAAGACGCCGGCGTGGCGCTCGTCGATCGTTCCACGCAGATTGCCGATCGCGCGGTCGACGACGTCGTGAAGCTCAACCCGTTCGAAGGCTTTGCCGTGCGTCGTGATGCGCGAGAACTGCAGAATGTCGTTGATAAGGGTCTGCATACGCCGCGCACCATCGACTGCAAAGGCGATATATTCGTCGGCTTGCGCATCGAGGATTCCGGCGTATCGTTTCTGCAGCAATTGCGTAAAACTCGCCACCGTGCGGAGTGGCTCTTGCAGATCGTGTGACGCCACGTACGCAAACTCTTGCAGTGCCTGATTGCTCTGTTCCAGCGCGACATTGCGTTCGGCAATTTCGGCGCGCAGCCGTTGCTCGGCATGGTACTGCGATTGAAGGTTGCGCATGGCAGCGGTACCCAAAACGATCGTAAGAAAGACGATCGCTGCGATCGAGCCGATAATCGTTTGCTGCGCGGATGTTGAGCCGGCGTCGATTGCGCCATTGGCTGCAGATTGACCCCGAGCGGCGAGCGCGCGCATTCGGTCGACGTCGCGCTTTCCGTCGATTTCCAACGACACGCGATCGCTGCGGCGAGGCGCTTCAACGAGCGGGTGTACGACGCGATCGATCCATTGAACGTGTTCAGCGTCAAACTGATCGGCAATCCCACGAAGCGGTGACAGTCTTGGTTGAACCAGGTGTCCTCGCAGTGAACGCAAAGCCGCGCCGTATGCACTCGTACCCTGCACGTACGGCTGGAGAAAAATCTCCGACCCTGAAGCCACATATCCGCGCATCCCGGTCTCCTGATCGACCGTGGCCTGTAGCAGCGACTGCAAGTCAATGCGCGATTCGAATCCGTCCCGCAGCACTGCGCGGCTGGATGCAATCAATTCAAACGCAATCGCTCCAACCGCAATGGTCAGCAGCACGAGCGCCAAAAACAGCGTTTCGGCTCTGGAGCGTCCTCGGGTTTGCACCATCACGCGACGAGCTTCGAGGCTTCCCGTTTCAAGATGACCCACGCCGCTTCGACATCCGAAAGCGTCGTGCGTAAGTTGCCGATCGCCATGCGGAGGACATAGCGGCCGTCGATCTTGGTATGAGAGATAAACATTTCACCCGTTGCATTGACGGCATCGAGGATCGCGGCATTGAGCGCTTCCAATTTCGCCTCGTCGTCGAGGCCACGAGGATGGAATCGAAAGCAGACGACGGAGAGCGGGTGCGGCGCCATGACGTCCCAGCCTTCCTCGGCTTCGACCCACCCGGCGAAACGCTGCGCGAGATCGATGTGCGCGCGCAGACGTTCGCGAATGCCTTCGGCGCCCATCGAACGCAGCACGAACCACAACTTGAGCGCGCGGAAACGCCGTCCGAGTTGCAGCCCGTAGTCCATATAGTTGCGCACGTCGCCATCGGTTGTACTCAAGTACTCGGGAACCAAACTGAACGCGCGTCGAACCGTGGCCTCGTCGCGCAAATACAACACCGAACAATCCATTGGAATGAACATCCACTTATGCGGGTTCACGACGAGGGATTGCCCGCGGTCGACGCCTGCCGTCAAAGCGCGCTGTTCCGGAAGGATCGCAGCAACGCCGGCATAGGCCGCGTCGACGTGCAGCCACACACCGAACCGATCCGCGACGTCTGCGATTGTGCCGACGGGATCGATCGAGGTCGTAGACGTCGTCCCGACGGTTGCAACGATCGCGACCGGTTTCATGCCGGCCGCAATATCGGTTTCGATTGCCTCAGAAAGCGCGCGCGGATCCATGCGATACGAGGCGTCGCACCGCACGCGTACAACGTTCTTCTGTCCGATGCCGAGCGCGATCGCGGCCTTTTCGATATGTGAATGCGTATGCTCGGTGATGTACACGCGTAATCGCGGCATCGTGCCACCGCTCATTCCTTCCTCTCGAATGGCAAGACCCAACGCTTCGCGCGCTGCAGCGAGCGCCGTGAAACCCGCAATCGACGCGGTGTCGTAGATGATGCCCGTCCACGAATCGGGCACGCCGATCAGCCGCGCAAGCCAGCGCATCACTACCGACTCCAGTTCCGCGGCCGCCGGCGACGTGCGCCACAGCATGACTTTTACGTCAAGCGTCGCTGCCAATGCCTCGGCGGCAACGGCGACCGGCGCCGCGCTCGTCGCGAAATATGCAAAGAAGCGCGGGTGGTTCCAATGCGTAATCCCGGGCACGATAAGGCGATCGAAGTCCGCGAGAATCTCTTCGAATGGCTCGCCCGATTCGGGAGCCTCCGGCGGAAGCGACGCGGCGATTTCGCCGGGACGCACGGCAGGCAGCACCGCGTAGCGCTCGGGATGCTCAAAATACTGCTCGATCCACGCCGAAACCCGGTCAAAGTCTTTCTCAAAGCTCGTCGGCTGATTCACAATAATGGGTGTTGGCGCCGAGCGCGCAGAAGCCCGCCCTAGCCGCAGCCAGAGGAGCCTCGCCCGCAGATGAAATATCGCACCTATCCCAACTCCGACGTAACCGTCAGCGAAGTCGGATTCGGTCTTTGGACGACGGCAACCAATTGGTGGGGCGAAATGACCGACGACGAAGCGGTCAACATGCTGCGCGAAGCCAGCGATCTCGGCATCACCTTCTTCGACGCGGCCGACACGTACGGCAACGGACGCAGCGAAGAACAACTTGCGCGAGCATTCGGCCATCGCCGTTCCGACGTCGTGTACGCCACGAAGTTCGGATACGACTTTTACACGCATGCATCCGAACGCCGCGGCCAGATGGAACTTCCACAAGACGTTTCGCCGGCTTTCATTCGCAAAGCGTGTGAGGAATCGCTACGACGGCTACAAACCGACTACATCGACATCTATCAGTTGCACAACGCCAAGATGGATCACGTGCATAACGACGAGATGTGGGCGACGCTCGAGGCACTCAAAAGCGAAGGCAAGATCCGCATGTACGGCGTAGCGCTCGGTCCCGCAATCGGCTTCTTGTATGAAGGCGTCGATGCCGTGAAGGAGCACAACGTCGCGAGCCTGCAGATCATCTGGAGTCTGCTCGAACAGTATCCCGGCAACGAACAGATCAAAGCCGCATACGATGCCGGCGCGGACACCGGTTACATGATCCGCGTTCCGCACGCAAGCGGAATGCTCGAGGGTCACTACACTGAAGACACCGTCTTCCCCGAAAACGATCACCGCCGCCACCGGCCACGGTCGTGGCTGACGAACGGCGTGAAAAAAGTCGAACAGCTTCGGTTCTTGGAGCTACCGGACCGCACGCTCGGGCAAGCCGCAATGCAGTGGCTGCTTCGCGAACCGCGTGTAATGACGATTCTGCCGAACATCTACGATCGCGATCAGTTGATCGAATTTGCGAAGGCACCCGACACACCGGCATTAACGGAAGACGAAGCCGCGCGAATCCAGTCGCTCTACGAAGGGAACTTCGGCCTTGAGGAAGAGCCGATGAAGTTCAAAGGCGTTATGACGCGCGATCAGGTGCACGCATAGTGCCGCACGAGGCTATTCTCACGAACAACGCTCCGGCCCCCATCGGCCCATACAGTCAAGCAATTCTCGCCGGAAACGAACTCTTTTGCAGCGGACAAATCCCCATCGATCCGTCAACCGGTGACATCATCGAAGGTGACATCGCTGCGCAAGCGGAGCAAGTCCTAGAAAATCTCCACGCCGTACTCCAACAGGCGGGCTTCGAGTTCTCCGACGTCGTCAAAACCACGATCTTCCTGATCGACATGAACGACTTCACCGCCGTCAACACTATCTACGACCGCTACCTAGGCCAAACCAAACCCGCCCGCTCCACCGTGGCCGTCTCCGCCCTCCCCAAAAACGCCCGCCTAGAAATAGAAGCCACCGCCAAAAAACCCACCCCCGAATAACGCCGCGATGCCGCAGGCGAGCGCGCGATGCCGCAGGCGAGCCGGCGATGCCGCAGGCGAGCCGGCGATGCCGCAGGCGAGCAAAGCCCGGGATGCGGGCGCAAACCGCAATAGTTTAGCCCAGATTGAGGCGCCACCGGGCGAAGCGTCCTTTGGGACGTGAGCCCGGCGGCAACGAAGAGCTGGGCTAAACTATTGCGGTTTGCCGGGGGATTGGATCTTGGCGAAGTATTGCTGCGACAACCGAATCGCGTCGGGATCTTGACTGCTCTCCGCAGCTTTGTATTGCGCAATCGCTTTGTCGCGTTCACCTTGCGCTTCGTACGTTTCGCCCAGCAGCACGTGTAAGCGGCCGTCTTCCGGCGCGGCGGCAATGCCTTTGATCAGCGCTTCCTGCGCGAGCGGATAGAGCCCGTGCTTTTCGTACGCCAATCCGATGTCGATGTACGCTTCACGCGAGTAGGGCCACATCGCGATCGCCTGCGCGTAATAAGTTACGGCCTTCTTCCAATCTCCGGTCGAGTCAGCCATGTATCCGAAGTTTACGAGCGGTTCGGGCCGTTCCGGAGCGACCGCGTGAGCGTGTTCGAGCGTCGCTTTCGCAACCGTGTCGTTGCCGTTTTCCAACTGCGCCGCGCCGAGATTGTCCAAGCATTGAAAGCTGTCCGGTTCCAGGCGAAGACAGCGCTGAAATTGTTGGATTGCCGACGGATAGTCGTGCATATCCAGAAACGCGAGGCCGAGTCCGTTGATCGCCGTCAACGACGACGGATCCGAGTCCAATGCCCGACGAAAATACACGACGGCCTGGTAGGGTTGATGCAACGCCGTGTACACTTGCCCGAGTTCGGCTTGAACATCGGCGTTCGTCGGATACTCTGCGGCGGTTCGCTCGGCTTGCGCCTTGTACGCAGCAAGATCGCCGCGCCGTGCATGCAACGAGACCAAATCGGAGACCGAATCGGTTCCGGGCAGGGCGGATTCGAATTCTTTGATCGCGTCATTGATGCGATTCTCGGTCGCGTACAGCGTGCCCAGCCGATTGTGCGTTTCGCGATCGTTCGGATAGTCGCGCAGAATATCGTCGTAGAGCAGTTCCGCTCGCGTTGTATCGCCGGTGCGGAAGTAGAGATCGCCCAAGAAGCGCTTTGATGCGCCGTCCGCCGGATGGTTGAACAGATATGCCGAGAGACCCCGGATCGCGCCCTTCATGTCGCCGGCCGCAATTTTGGCACGGGCGGCCTTGATAGCGGCGACGGGATCGCTTGGGAGTTCGTCCCCAGGACGGCGGTCGGGGTTCAAAATCAAGGGAACGGCATCGGCCAAAACGACGCCCGTACTGCACCACGCCCTCGCCGTCGTTGCGGCAATCAGAACGGTGCTTAGCGCACATAACGTAAAAAGACTAAGGATTCGTGGCCCCATGACGCGCCCTCCGTGCCCTATGATCATACAGCGGCACAGCGCACCGGGGCAGGGGTTCGTGACGGTTATTCCCTGGCATTCGCGCGCATGCGTTCCAGCAGATCCACCAGCGCGCGCGCCTCGCCTTCGGTAAAACCGTCGAGGAGCCGCGCCGTCTCCCGTTCCAGCAGCCGTTCGATTGGGCCGCGCAGCGCGGTGCCCTTCTCGGTGATGCAGATGTGAACGGACCGGGCATCGTGCGAATGGGCTTTGCGGCGCACCAATCCGTCACGCACCATGCGTTGGACGGTTCGCGTCACCGTCGGCATTTCGACGTTGAGACGTGCGGAGAGTTCTCGCGGCGTCAGAGCGTCCTCGTTCCAAAGGACGCTCAACACCTGATACTGGCCCAGACGCAGGCCCTCGGTGCGCAACTCCCGATCCAGCCGCGCACGCAACGTGCGTACCGTCGCTCCAAGGGTGGCCAGCACGTCGCTCTTCACGTCCTAGCGCAAAAGCGGCAGCACGTTACTTGGCGCAAGCGGATAGAACGTCATGGCGATCACAAGCACGAAACACGCCATCGCACTGATCCACGCGAGCGGAACAAACGGATGCATGTCATGAGTGTGCTCGTGATCGTCCCGCTGATACATCGCGCGAATGACCTTTGCGTATGCGTAGAGCGAGATCGCCGTACCCGCAATCAGCACGGCGCCGAGCCACGCATAACCCGCATTGACGCTCGATGAAAGAATCAGGATCTTTCCGAGAAATCCGGCGGTCGGCGGAAGACCCGCGAGCGCCAGCAAGAAGAACGTCATCATCGCGGCGGCAAACGGACGGCGTCGCCCGAGTCCCCGATAGTTCGCGAGCCGGGAACCTTCCTCACCGTCTTCTGACAGCATTGCGGCTATGGCAAAGGCACCGAGGTTCATGAATGTGTATGCCGCCAGATAGTAAATCGCATAACGCATACCGAGCGCCGTGCTTCCGGCGAGAGCCGTGAGAATGTAGCCGACTTGCGCAATGCCGGAATACGCGAGCAGACGTTTCAAGTCGTGCTGTGCGAGCATGCCGACATTTCCGGCGATCATCGATATCGCGGCAACGATCCAAACCGGCAACAGCATGCGCTCCGCGACACCCGCAGGCAGTGCGGCGTAGATAAAACGCGCGAAGACGGCAAGGGTGCCGGCCTTTGTTGCGACGCTCATGAATGCCGTGACGGGCAGCGGCGCACCCTCGTACACGTCGGGAGACCAGGCATGAAACGGGACCAAACTGAGCTTGAACGCAATACCGACCAAGAAGAATCCGCTGCCCATCCACAGCAACGGATTCGACGTCAGTTGCGGATTTGCCAAAGCGGCGAGTTGCACGCTGCCCGACGCACCGAAGAGCAGAGCCATTCCGTACAGCATGAATCCGGACGCCATTGAACTCAAGATCAAGTACTTGAGCGCCGATTCGCGCGACGTGGCGCGCTCGGCGAGCCCGCATAAGCAATAGAGCGCGAGCGAGAGCAATTCCAACCCGAGAAACACCGTCATGAGATTTGCCGCGCCCGCCATCAACATCGCACCGCACGTGGACCAGAGCATCAGCGCCACAGCACCGGCAATGCGATCTTCACGCCCAATTGCTCCGTAGAGCGCGAGCGATCCGAGCGCCGCAATCAGAATGATCTCTTGAAACACCACGCTGAATCCGCCCAGCATGAACGCACCACCGAAGGCTGCGTAGTCGGCACGATATCCCTTCGCCGCGACCGCCGCAGCGAGGACGACGCCGGCAATACCAACGACGATCGCGACGTAGCGTTTGACGTGTGTGCGCGCCAGCAGATCGGCGAGCAAGACGACGAGTGCAGTAATCGCAACGATCGAGATGGGGGCTAGCGCGAGATAGTCGGCGCTCGTCACGTTGACGTTCATCGCGAAGCTCCTTGTGAAACGGCAACACTATACGCCGACGGATCGAACGTCGTCAGCGCGTGCGGATTGATACCAACAAGCAGCAGCGCGAGGAGCAGAGGCGCAACAGCGATCCCTTCAATCCACGTCAGGTCGCGGCGGACCGGCAGATCTTCAACTTCCGGGCCGTTCATGATGCCTTGGAATAAACGCAGCATATAGGCAGAAGCTAGGACGATGGGAATCAGCGCGATGACGGTGGGCCACACGAAGCCCGCCTGAAAGATTCCCGTAAGAATCACGATCTCGCCGACAAACCCCGCGAGACCAGGTAGACCCAGTGCCGCGAGCGCTGCAATGCAAAACGCTCCCGCAAGGCGCGGATTCTGTGCGCCAAGACCGCCCAGCCGAAGTAAGGAGCGCGTTCCTTCTCGTTCTTCGACATATCCGATAACCAAGAACAACGCCGCAGAGAACAATCCGTGCGCGACGATATAGACGAGCGCGCCCTGAAGTGCAATCGGGTTGAACGAAACGATCGCGAGGACGATCAGTCCGAGATGCGAGAGCGATGAATACGCAACCAAACGTTTGGCATCGTTTTGAACGAGCGAAACGAAGGCGCCGTACAACAACGAAATGACACCGAGCACGACGAAAATTCCGGCATACGCCTTCACGTAGTCCGGCATGAATGCCATCGCGATCGCGATGAATCCGTAGAGGCCGGCCTTCGATTGCACTGCACTGACGACGGCGACCATCGGCGCCGGCGTGTCGCTGTAGGTGAGCGGCATCCAGGTATGGAGCGGCCACACCGGCGTCTTCACCAAGAATGCAAATGCGAAACCGGCAAAGATCCACGGGACCCATGCGCCGACGATATGCACGTCGCTGCGACCGATCACGTCGGTCGTTCCGTACAGTATGCCGAATGCGGCCGTGGCAAGCAGCAGCGTCAAGCCGCCCGCGAAGTTATACACGAAATAACGCCACGCGGTTGCGGTGTGCTCGCCCCACCCAACCAGCACGAAGAAGACCGGCAGCAGCATCAGGTCCCAAAAGAGCGCAAACGCCAGCAAATCGCGGGCGAGAAAGAGCCCCATCATCGCACCTTCGAGCAACAACATGTGCGCGATGAAGTTGCGCTGCCGCGGAACGTTGGTCGAAAGTATCGCGCAGAACGTGCAGAGCGCAAGCAACAGCACGATCCAATATGAAACGCCGGTCGCACCGAAATGAAACGCCGCCGTAAACGGCCGCGACAGCCATCGCATGCTGAACTCGACCTGATTCGATCCGATCGCCATGATGAAGGTAACCAGCGCAACGGCGCTGCCGATTACTTTGCTCGTGCGACCGCTCTCGTCGGGAATCCCGAACATCACGAAGCCGGCAACGATCGGCAACAGAATCAACGCTAACGCTAGCACTAGTGTGCACCTCCGGCCACGACGGCGTAATAGACGACGAAACACGCTACGCCGAAGACAAGAATGAAGGCGTACGCGCGCAGCAGTCCCGTTTGGAAGGACCGCACGAGCGACCCCAACCACTGGGTCACGAACGCCGTCTCACGCACGGCGCCGTCGATTACTTGCGGATCGAGGAATCGCCCGAAGACCGTCCCGAGCAGTTGAGACGTCCGCACGAACAGCACGTCGAGTCCCAAATCGAAATAGAACGCATTCGTCAGCACCGGTGACATGTTCACCGATTCCGAGCGTAGGCGTTCGACGGCGTTGCTGGTCGCGCCGGCTGTACCGTACCGCATCCATGCGATGCCGATGCCGATGAGCACGACGATCAGCGTGATGATACCGGTAAGTCCTTCGCTAATTGCCGGTGCGCTCAGATGCGCAACCGGAAACTGTGATGCGAAGAAATGAGCCCACGGCGAGTTTTCACCGCCGAACATCAACCACCCGATCAGTACCGTCGGTATGATGAGCAGCGCTACTGGACCGTTCATGAGCCATGCCGGTGCATGCGTTTCGGCGTGCGGCTCGTCTTCGTGCCCGGTTCCAGCGACTACCGGCGCGCCTGCGAGTTCAGGATGGCGGATTCCAAGATGCGATGGATCGACGTTACCGCGATACGAGCCGAGGAAGGTCACGAAAAGCATGCGGCACATGTAGTACGCGGTAATGCCCGCAGTGACGATGCCGACTGCGTAGAGCCAGGGATGCCCGTGCTCGAGCGTGCCGTAGATCACTTGATCCTTGCTAAAAAATCCGCTGAAGCCGGGGATGCCGGAGATCGCCAGAACGCCGGTCAGCATCGCGACGAATGCAAACGGCATCTTCTTCAACAGGCCGCCCATGCGCCGGACGTCTTGCTCGTTGGAGAGCGCATGAATGATGATGCCTGAGCCCAAGAAGAGCTGCGCTTTGAAGAATGCATGGGTGAAGAAATGCGCGACGCCGCCCTCGTACGCGCCCACGCCGACGCCCATGATCATGTAGCCGATCTGCGACATCGTCGAATAGGCGAGAATACGTTTGATGTCCCACTGCGACGTTCCAAGAATTGCGCCCGCGATTGCGGTGAGTCCGCCGATCGTCCCGACGAGTTCCTGAGCATTGAGGTTTTGGCTCCACAGTGGGGCACAACGCGCGATCAGATACACGCCGGCCGTCACCATGGTGGCGGCGTGGATCAGCGCCGAAACCGGAGTCGGACCTTCCATCGCATCGGGCAACCAGGTATGTAACGGGACCTGCGCCGATTTCGCCGCCGCCCCGATAAAAAGGAAGATGCAGATGGCGAAGAGCCAGCCCGATGGCCACGAACCAGCCGCTGCGAACGCATCGCCGAACGCGGTCGAGTGGACGGTGGCGACGATCATGAAAATCGCCAGCATGATTCCCACGTCGCCCGCGACGTTGATGACGAAGGCCTTTCGCGCAGCGGCAACGGCGGAGCGCTTGAAGAACCAGAACCCGATCAGAAAGTACGATGCCAATCCGACGAGACCCCAACCGACGAGCAGACCGACGAAGTTATCGGAGAGCACGAGCGTGAGCATCGCGAACACAAAGAAATTCATGTACGCGAAGAAGCGCGCGAACGCGCTATCGCCGTCCATGTAGCCCATCGAATATACGTGAATCAAAAAGCCGACGCCCGTGATAATGAGCGTCCACAACAGCGAAAGCGGATCGAGTAGCAGCCCGAAGCTGAAGCCGGGAATCCAGCTGAACAGCGCCTGATGCGCTCCAATCGCTCCCGCGGCACCACCGTTCTGCGTTCCGTCGTGCCACGATAACACCGTCGCAATAAAGGCGGCGCCGATTACGGCCGAACCGAGCGGCCCCGCCAGACGCTTCAACTGCGGACCGAACGCAAAATTCAAAATCGCGCCGGCAAGCGGCAAGAGCCACAGAGCCAGCAGATACGGATAGTGTCCATCGACACCCATCACGTGATGTACCATCGCGGGCGGCTACCCTTTCATCGCTGCGATGTCGTCGACATCGACGTGCTTAGCGGAGCGGAAGACGGTTACGACGATCGCCAATCCAATCGCAGCTTCTGCGGCTGCAACGGTAATGACCAAGAACGCAAAGATCTGTCCGGCGTTCTGAATCCACGCGCGCGAAAATGCCATAAAAAGCAAGTTCGCCGCGTTGAACATCAATTCGATCGACATTAGCATGATCAGCGGATTGCGGCGAATGACGACTCCCGCGACGCCGATGAAAAAGATTACGGTCGACAACGCAACGTAGTTGGCTAACGGAACCGCCATGGCGTTCATCATTCGCCACCTCGAAGAATCGCTTCACGCATCTCGCGCCGCACTTCGGCGGCCTGCTTGCGCGACGGCACCGTCGGGCTTTGATCGCCGGCGAGCATGATGACGCCGATGACGGCGACCATCAGAATGAGCGCCGTTACTTCGAACGGCAGCAGATGGGTCGTGAACAACGAGCGCCCGAAGTCGGCGACGGATCCGAATACGTTTGCCGTACCGACGGCACCGAGCGTTGAGCCGCTCGCAGACGTCGCGGGCGTTACCACCACGACGCGGGCGAGTGAGTACGTCAGAAATCCGAGCGCAATCAGCACTACCACTGCTGCAGGAACACCGATGCGCGGCAAGCGATTCGGACCAACCGCAAACGGAGCGACACCGCTGCTGAGAAGCGCGATGACGAAGACGAACAGGATCATGATAGCGCCCGAATAGACGATCACCTGCATCGCCGCCAAGAACTCGGCATTGAGCGTCAGGTACATTGCGGCAAGCGCCGCAAAGTGTCCGAGCAGCGCCACGACGCTGTAGACCGGCTTCTTCGCCGAGATACACCAAATCGCGCTCGCCACCATGACGGCGGCGAGAATCCAAAATCCCGTCATTTGCTGCCGTCGTCCTGCGCAGCGCGAATGATTGCAAGACCGCGACGCTGAGTCTTCAACACTTCGCCGCGGTTTGTCGCGGAGTAGCCGTCGTCTACGTTGACGGTTGACTTCATCTCCGCGACGCGACCAAGATCGGCGGGGATCCCGTTCGGGCGTTCATCGGGAGCAGCCCCGACGCCGGCGGCGGGCGGCACCAGCAGACGATCCTTCGAATAGATGAACGATCCTCGGCGGTAGTCCGACATCTCGAAGCGCGGCGTTAACACGATCGCGTCGGTCGGACACGCTTCTTCACACATCCCGCAGAAAATGCATCGTAGCTCGTCGATCTCATAGCGCGCGGCGTAGCGCTCTCCCGCCGAACGGCGGTCCTCCGGCGTATTCTCCGCGCCGATAACGGTAATCGCATTTGCCGGACAGGTGCTCGAGCACAGCTCGCAGCCGATGCAACGTTCCTTTCCGTCGGCGTAACGGCGCAGCTCATGCAACCCGTGAAAACGCGGTGCATGCTGCTTCTTCACGCTCGGATATTCGATCGTCGGGCGCTTCGCGAACATGAATTTGAACGTGATCGAAAGACCCTTCAAAATCGCGCCGACGTTGTACAGTTGTTTTTTCATGTGCGGTGACTCTAGCCTTTGAGCGCGACGATGATCGCGGTGACGACGAGATTGAGGGTTGCGAGCGGCAACAGCACTTTCCAGCCGAACGCCATCAGACGATCGTAGCGGAAGCGCGGCAGCGTCGCACGCAGCCACATATAGAAAAACATGAAGAAGCCGACTTTGATGATGAACCAGATGATGCCCGGAACCATCGTCAGTCCGAACATCGCGTTCCAGCCGCCCAAAAAGAGCAGCGAGGCGATGCACGAGACCGTGAGCATGTTCACATATTCGGCGATGAAGAACAGGCCGAAGCGCAAGCCCGAGTACTCGGTATGGAAGCCGGCGACGAGTTCGGTCTCCGCTTCGACCAGATCGAACGGAACACGATTGGTTTCAGCAACGGCCGTAATGATGTACACGATGAAACCGACGATCTGCGGCAGAATGAACCACGTGCGCTGCTGCGCGTTGACGATCCCGTCGAGCGACGTCGTTCCCGCCAAAATCAACACTCCGATGAACGACAACGACATTCCCAGTTCGTAGCTGATCATTTGCGCCGTCGCGCGCACGCTGCCGAGCAAGGGATACTTCGAACCCGATGCCCAGCCGCCGAGCGAAATGCCGTAGACGCCGATCGACGTGATGGCAAGCAAAAACAGAATACCCGCGTTGACGTTACCGATCGCCCATGTTCCCCCGGCGGCACTCGCGCCGAACGGGATGATCGCGTAGACCGAAAAGGCGGTCAAGAGCGAAATGAACGGTGCGAGCCGGTAGATCAGCGGGTCGGCGGTCTTCGGCGTGAGATCTTCTTTGAGGATCAGTTTCGCGGCGTCGGCAGCGGGTTGCATGAGACCCCACGGACCGACGCGATTGGGCCCGGGACGCAGTTGCATCCAGCCCAACACCTTGCGCTCGGCAAGCATCGCATAGGCGAAGGTCGTTACGACGATCAGCAAAAGGATCGCCGACTTGATCAAAATGACGAGCCACGCCGGAGCAGCGTTCAATGTGTCCACGATTCCCTGCACTATTCGGCCACCGTCGCGACGTACACGTCATCGCGTTCGGGTGCCGGTGTCGCAACGTCACGAAGCGTCGCAATGCGATCGTCGTGCGCGCTCGTGCCTCCACCGTCCCAAATCGTTCGCGCCCTCACAACGCCATGGGCCGTTGCTCCGTCGCGTTGAGGCGGTGAAACGGGCGGTTTTGCTGCCGCAGCGATCACGGCTGCGTTGAGTTCCTCGACGGTCGGCAGCGTGACGTCAAGTTGCTGCGCGAGTCCAATCAGCATTTCGAGATCGGAGAGCGGACCTACCGGCGCATCCAGTGATTGGTTGACGGGGAGCAGATCGCCGGCGAGATTCATCGTCGTGCCGCTCTTTTCGAACGCGCCCTTCGCCGGAAGGACCAGATGTGCGCGCTCTGCCGTTTCGGTCATGAAGAGATCGCTCACAACGACAAACGGCGTCGCATCCAGCGCGTGAGCTACCGCATCGCCGTCCGGCGCATTGCGAACGGGATTGACGCCAAAGAGCGAGAGCACCGCCATCTTCCCATTGCGGGCATCTTCGAACATTTCGAACGTATCGCGCGCTCCGTCGACGGGCAGCAGGCCCATCGCCTCCGCACCGCGTGCATTCGGTTGCTCACCGGTAATGTACATCGCGTACTCGAAACCGGACGCGGCGCCGATAAGATCGCGATGGGTTGCGGAATCGACGCCGTCCCACACGAGCGCAAGGCGAGCCCCCGGCGGAACGTTCTTCATCGCTTCCGCGATCGATGGAACGTCGACATGTGCGACATTCGGGCGCACTTCCGCAGGTGCGATGCGAATCAATTTCGCGTTGTTCTTTCGCACCGCTTTGAGGATGCGCAGCCACATGACCGGCGCGCGCTCGAGCGGCGACTCACCGGCGATCACGATTGCGCCCGCGCTCTCGAGATCGTTCAACGAACCGCTCTTGGCGTTCGGTGTCGCTTGACGCTGTGAGCCGGCGCGCCAGTCGACGTTCATCGCGCCGAGCGTTCTGAACACGTGCTGCAATACATAGGCTTCTTCATTGAGCAGCCGGCCGCCACCGATCGTTCCCACCGATGCAGGATTGGCTGCAAGCGCCCCACGCAATGCCTTCGCCCAAATCGCGAACGCATCGTCCCACCCGATTTGAACGAACGTTCCCTCGTGCTTGTACAACGGCTGCGTTACGCGATCTTTGGCCGTGTAAAATCCGATGTTGTAGCGTCCGCGATCGCAGAGCCAGCCGTCAGAGATGGCGTCGTCGTGCTCGACCGACATCGTTCGCAACACGTTGCCGAATCGCACGTCGGCAAATTGCTGGCATCCAACCGAGCATTGCGAGCAGCTGGTCTGCGTGCGATTCAGATCCCATGGACGGGACTTGAAGCGATAGGTCTTCGACGTCAGCGCGCCGACAGGGCACAACTCGGTGACGTTTCCGGTAAAGTTATGCCGGTATGGATCACCGCTCGAGGTAGCGATGATGTCGTTGTGGCCACGATCTTTCACGACCAGTTGGCTCTCGGCTGCGATGATGTCGTCGAAGCGCACGCAACGCTGACAGACGACGCAGCGTTCCTCATCCAGCACGATCGTCGGACCGAGGTCGACGCCCTTTGGTTTACTTTGTTTACGATCGGCAACGTCGGAAGCACCGCGCCCGTACGCCATCGCGTAGTCTTGCAGATCGCACTCGCCGCCCTTGTCGCAGATCGGGCAATCCAATGGATGATTCACGAGCAGCAGCTCGAGAATCATCGATCGGCCGGCGTCGACCTTCTCGTTCTGCGTCTTTACCACCATGCCGTCGGCAACCGGCGTGTTGCAGGCAATCTGCAGCTTCGGCATGCCTTCGATTTCCACAAGGCAGACGCGGCAGAGTCCAGCCGGACCGAGCTTCGTGTGGTAGCAGTAGACCGGAATCTCTTGTTTGATCGTTTTCGCTGCTTCGACGAGCAGCGTGCCCTTGGGAACGCTGACGGGAACGCCGTCGATCGTAAGGTTTACCTGTTGTTGATCTGCCATTTATGCGTGCACCGGCTCTTGGAGAATGCGGGCTTCGAATTGTTCGGGAAAACGCGTGACGACCGATTTCAAAAACGGTTCGATCGAATCGCCGAGCGCGCAGAGATTGAGTCCGGTAATGGTTGTACTGACACGCGTAATCATTTCGAGATCGCTGCGCAGGCCGCGTCCTTCGACAAATCGATGCAGCACGCGTTCCAGCCAATAGCCGCCTTCGCGGCATGGAGTGCACTGCCCGCACGATTCATGCGCATAGAACCGCACCATGTTGAAGGCGGCTTTTACAAAATCGGTTGAGTCGTCGAACACCGTGAAGGCACCCGAACCGAGCATTGAGCCCGCCTTCGCGATGCTTTCGTAGTCGTACGGAAAATCGAGGTGCTCCTCGAAGATGCAGGCGGACGAACCGCCCCCGGGCTGCACTGCCATGAACTTTCGTCCAGGCCGTAAACCACCGGCGATATCGATCAACCCGCGCACGGTCGTACCGAGAGCGACTTCGTAGTTGCCCGGTTTCTGCACGTGGCCCGAAATCGAAACGATCTTGTATCCCTTGCTGCGCTCCGTTCCGACGGATGCAAACCATTGCGCGCCATGCTCCAAAATCGGAACCAGATATGCCAGCGTTTCGACGTTGTTCACCACCGTCGGCATTCCGTAGAGGCCGGCAACGGCCGGAAAGGGCGGCTTCAAACGCGGCTCGCCGCGTTTTCCTTCGAGCGAGTTCAGTAGCCCGGTCTCTTCGCCACAGATGTATGCGCCCGCACCCCGATGCACGGTGACTTCCAGATCGTAACCCGTTCCGAATACGTTCTTGCCGACGAGCCCAGCCGCGCGAGCCGCCTCGAGCGCGCGCATGAAGATCTTGTAGCCTTCTTTGAACTCGCCGCGGATGTAGATGAACGCATGGTGCGAGTTGATACCGTAGGCGCCGATCAGCATGCCTTCGAGCACCAGGTGCGGCGTCTGTTCCAAGAGCATGTGATCTTTGAACGTGCCGGGTTCGGCCTCGTCGCAATTGCAAACGAGATAGCGTGGAGCATCGTTCTTCGGCAAGAAGCTCCACTTGCGGCCGGTCGGGAAACCTGCTCCGCCGCGCCCTCGCAGGCCCGATTTATCGCACGCTTCGAGCACGGCTGCGGGCGTAAGGTCGCGGACCGCGCGCTCCCACTGGCGGTATCCGCCCCGCTGACGATACACGTCGATATTGCAAAGGTCGGCTTCACCGATTCCGGCAGTCAAAACCTTAGTGACCGGCATTGTTGTTCGTACCTTCTTCAATCACGTCGAAGACGCCGTGACGATCGACCACCGAACGTTCGCGTGAACGTCCGGTGAATTCGATCGGCTTCGTCAAAAAGCGGTCCAACATGATGATGCCGCTTTCGTCTCCAAGACCGCCCGCGTTATTTGGAAGCGTCGAGGTCATGCGTCCCGGGCGATTTTCCGCCCCGCGAAACTTGAGCGTCTTGCTTGATCGTCCACGAGCGGCCGGGGTTCTCGGTCTGCACGAGCGGCGCGACGTGGAACGATCCCGCGCGCATCACATCGATCATCTGATCGATCATCTGCGGCGTCAGATCGTAGATGAATTCGAGGTTGACCTGCATGCATGTCGCGCGATCGCATGCCGCGAGACACTCGACCTCTTCGTACGAAAACACGCCGTCTTCGGTCGTTTCCAAATGACCGATCCCGAGCTTTTCGCGAAAGTACGCCATGATGTCGTCGGCACCGTTGATCTGACACATCAATCCACGGCAGACTTGCAGCATGTATTTGCCGACCGGTTTGCGGAAGAACAACGTGTAGAACGAAACCGTCGACTCAACGACGGCCGGGGTCAGGTTCAACATCTCGGCGGCGGCTCGCATCGCGTCTTGCGTCACGTAGCCCTGATGCTCTTGAAAGAGATGCATCATCGGCAACAGTGCCGAACGCGAATCTTCGTATTGTGCGATGATTGCTTCGCATTGCGGCCGCAACGCCGCAAAGAGTTCGGTGAATACGCCGTTTTCTTCAGACTTGCGCCCGGACTGTTCGAGATGCGGCTCATTGGCGGCTTGCACGTTTTGCGACGAAAGTTTACTTTCGTTTCCATTGCCCATCGGCGGATTCGGCGACCCGTGCATCAGCGATCGACCTCACCGAAGACCGGATCGAGTGAACCGATGCAGACGACCAAATCCGCAATGAGATTTCCGGGCGCCATACCTTTGAGTGCCTGTAGGTTGTAGAGTGACGGCGGACGCGTGCGCACGCGGTATGGACGGTTTTCACCGTTGCTCACGAGGTAGTATCCGAGTTCGCCGCGCGGGCCTTCGACCGCCTGATACACATCACCAGGCGGCACACGGAAACCCTCGCTCACGATTTTGAAGTGATGAATGAGGGCCTCCATGGACAGCGCAATCGTTTCTTTCGGCGGCTGAAAGATTTTCGGGTCGTCGATCAAGACCGGCCCCGGCACGTTCAGTTCTTCCCGCACCGCTTTGACGATCTTGTGCGATTCGTCCATCTCGTCGAGCCGCACCAAAAAGCGCGCGTATGCGTCGCCTTCGGTTCGCGTGGGAACGTTGAAATCGTACCGTTCGTAGCCGCAATACGGATACGCGCGGCGCACGTCGTACGCAATGCCGCTTGCGCGTAGCGATGGGCCGGTGACATTCCATGCTACGGCTTCCTCGGGTGAAAGGTATCCGACGTCGATCGTGCGGTCTTGAAAGATCGGATTTGCCTGCAGCAGCCCCCGCAGCTCGCGCATGCGACCCGGGAACTTCTCGATGAGCGCATCGAGTTTGGGCATGAAGCCTTCCGGAAGATCGCCGTTGACTCCGCCGACGCGCACGTAGTTCGGATGCATGCGCGCACCACCGGCAGCTTCTTGCAGATCCAGAATGTTCTCACGCAAGTCAAAACAATAGAAAAAGACCGAGATCGCGCCTAAGTCGATGGCGTGCGTGCCGAGCTGCACGCAATGCGAGGCGATGCGCGTCAACTCCGCCATCAACACTCGAATCTGCGACGCGCGCGCCGGAATGCGGTCGGTGACTCCCAGAAGCTTTTCGACGCCGAGCGCGTAGCAGAGTGCGTTGCTCTCCGGCGCAAGATAATCCATGCGTTCGACATTAGTCTGCGCTTGCGACCAAAAGAGATTTTCGCAGTTCTTCTCGATGCCGGTATGCAGGTAACCGATTTCCGGCTCGGCCTTTACGACGGTTTCGCCATCGATCTCGAGCATGATCTGCAACACGCCGTGCGTGGATGGGTGCTGCGGACCCATCGAGAGCACCATGGCGTTGCCTTCTTGCGAAACGATCTCCGGCGTTAGCGGCGTGGTGCTCATACTCATTGCGCGTCCACACCTTTGGTCTCGGTAATGATACCATCACCTTGCGCCTTGCGAATCTGCTCTTGTAATGCTTCCAGCGTCCGTCCCGACGGCGGCGTTCCGGCTTGCACGTTGCTCTTCAGTGCAAACGCCGGGCGCGGCGAACGCTCACGCGCTGGTCCGCGCAACGGATAATCTTTGCGCAACGGATGGCCTTCCCAGTCGTGCGGCATTTGAATGCGCCGCAAGTCGGGATGCCCCTCAAACGTGATTCCGAACAGGTCCCAAATCTCGCGCTCTGCCCAGTCAGCCGATTTCCATAGAGCGACGACGCTCGGCAAACGGGCGTCGTCGGCCGGAACGCCGCACAACAAACGCAGCCGCTGCGGGCGCCCAACTTCCGCGACGGTCGCTGCGCGCAGCGGCATCTTTAGAAGATGATACACGACGTCGTAACGCGGCACGCGTGGAAGATAGTCGACCGCGCCCAGATCGAGCAACATCGAATATCCATCGGCTTTCAGCGCTTCGAGACGGGCTCGCAGCGCTTGAGGCTCGACGCGTTCGATAATCGCATCGTCGATCGGCGGACGCACGCTCGTTGGATCGATCGCGGCACCCGCGATCGGTGGTGTCTGAGTACTCGGCATGGTTCGTTCTTATCTTGTTCCTAAGATTTGTTTACAACGACGTGAAGAGTTCATGACCGGGCTAAAATTCCGCCGCGGCCTCCCTCGCGAATTTGCTGTTGTATAAGGTTCACGGCATACAGCAGACCATCGGGCGTCGGCGGGCAGCCCGGAACGTAGACGTCGACGGGGATGATCGTGTCGATTCCCTGGACGATCGCATAATTATCGAAGACGCCGCCCGAACTCGCGCAGGCGCCCATCGAAATGACCCATTTCGGATCGGCCATTTGGTCGTAGAGCCGCTTGACGACCGGTGCCATCTTTTGTGCTACGCGACCGGAGACGATCATGAGATCGGCTTGTCGCGGCGAGCTGCGAAAGACTTCAGAGCCCAAGCGCGCGATATCGTACTCGGCAGAAGTGACCGTCATCATCTCAATGGCGCAACAGGCAAGCCCCATCGTTAGCGGCCACACCGACGAACTCTGTGCCCATCGCGCGACGTCGTCGAGACGTGCGAGCAGGAATTGTCCTGGCCCTACCTCCACTGAAAACCACCCTTTTTCCATACGTACGCATAGCCGATGGCGAGAACGATCACAAAAACGATCATCTCGATCAGTCCGAATACGCGCAACGCGTGCATTTGAACGGCCCACGGGTAGAAGGACGCGGCTTCGACGTCGAAGATCACAAACAGCATCGCGATCAGATAAAATCGGACGGGAAATCGTCCGGAAACGGCCGACGTCGGCTCGACGCCGCACTCGTACGCTTCATCCTTCTGCGGATTCGGCTTTGCGCGCCCGAGCAAGCCGGGCAAAAAGGTAAAAAGGAGCGCTGCCGCTAGCGCGACGCACAGATAGATCGCTACGGGACCATACGGATTCATGGCCTGAGAACGTTTTCACAAGCTGTGAAATTTACCTGGGCAAGCGCATGCGGACCAGCGCTTTTTCGCCCGCAGTAGGCGCACTGCAGAAACGAAGCGTACTTCTATCGCATGCGTAACGTCATACTCGGATTCGTCCTTCTCTTTGCGCTCGGCGACGGCTGTTCCAACGGCGTCGTCGGCGTTCAGGACTACGGCAGCGTTACCGGACGCGTGCTCGACGCAACAACCAATAAGCCGATTGCCAACGCCATCGTCTCGGTCGGCTCAATCTACACCGCGACGGCCGACGCACAAGGCGCCTTCACGATGCCGCGAATTCCCATCGGCGATCAACAGGTCACCGCGCGCGCAGCCGGATTCACGACCGCAAGTATCGACGTTCGCGTTCACAAGGACCGAACAGCGACGGCCGGTTATCTTAGAATCGTTCCACTCGCCAAACCCGACAGCGTGCCGACCCTGCCACCGCCTCCGCCGCAGCCGACCGTCGTGCCGTCCGCAGAACCGACCTGGGTACCGCCCTCCCCATCGGAGTCACCATCGGGATCGCCGGCCGCCGCGGCTACCGGCTTACCCTAGGCGAGGCGCAAATTGGCGAGATCGAGGTCGTACTCGATTCCGCGATACACGTCGTCGGGGATGGCGCCTGCCGCGCGCAGGCGCTGGATCTCGCCGCGCTCCGCATCCAACGCTTCACGCTGGAGCCGATGGTCGATTGAACTGCCCTCCGGTTCGGGAGCGCCGTCGTCCTGAAGGTGTCCACGGAGATGCTGGATGCGGTCTTCGTACTCACGCAAGAGACGGCCGGCGGTCTCCCATTCGAGTGACGATGAAAAGTGCGGCTCCAGATCGTGCAGCCGTTTGAGTCCGGCCTCCAGCGCTCGAATGCGCACGTCGGTTCCCTGGCGCTGCGTTTTGCCGGTTTCACCGATGTCGAGCCATCGGATCAGCGGCGCGAGTGTCAATCCCTGAGCGACGAGGGTTACGAAGATGACCGAGAGTGTCAACACGACGATCTCCGCGCGTCCCGCAAGCGGCGTTCCGGTTGCGCTTTCATACGGCAGCGCGAGCGCCGCAGCAAGCGACACGATTCCGCGCATCCCGCAATAGCCGATGAGCGTGGCGGCGCGCCAGTTCGGCGCATCACCGTCTTGGCGTGACAAACCCGAGAACCGTTGCACGGCCGTCGCGATATAGACCCATGCCATGCGCACGACGATCACGGCGATGCAGATGATCGCCGCATCGGCGGCAAAATGAATCGGTGATTGGCGTATCGACGCAAGCATTGGCCGAAGTTGAAGTCCGATCGCCAAAAAGACGAACGCGTTCAAGATGAACGTCATGACGTTCCACACCGATGCACCGACGACGCGGCTTTCGGGATCCATGATCACGTTGGAGCGGCGGCTCAACGTGATTCCAGCGGCGACCGCGGCCAACACGCCGGAGACGTGAGCAGCCTCCGCCGGCAAATAGGAAGCATACGGCGCTACCAGGAGTACCGCCGTCACCAGAGTCGAATCGTCCAATTCGCGCTGCCGTAAAAAGCGCAACACCGCTTCGATAGCCACGGCGCACAGGATGCCGATCGCGATTCCGCCGATCGCAACTACGACAAACGACACCAACGCAAGGCGCAACGAAAATGTTCCCGCGACTGCCGCGGCAATAGCAAAGCGATAGATCACCAGCGCCGTTGCATCGTTCACGAGGCCCTCGCCGGTAACGATCGCGACGATGCGGCGCGGAATCGAGAATCGCTCGAAGATTGCTTCGGCCGCAACCGCGTCGGGCGGTGCGACGATAGCACCGAGCGCAAACGCCATCGGCCAAGCTATCCCGATGACGTGATGCGCGAGAAACGCTACGACGACGGTCGTGAGCAGCACGAGGCCGACCGCAAGCAATGCAATTCCGCGCGCGTTTCGCTTGAACGCGAACCAATCGGTCCGCCAACCGCCGTTCACGAGCAGCGGCGGCAGCACGATCAAGAAGATGAGGTTCGGATCGAGACGAACGTGCGGCAGATTTGGAACAAACGCAAGCGCAACGCCGCCGACGACAAAGACGATCGGGTAGGGTAGCGCGAGGCGCTTTGCAATGACGCCACCCGCGACGACTGCCGCAAGCAACGCGACGAGAAAGAGCGCAAGGCTCATTCGATGACCGTGCCGGCAGAGCGAAGGTCGATCGCGATGCCGCACGTCACCAGATAGACGTGCGATGCTGATGCGGCGATGCGCTGTTTCATGCGCCCCAGCACGTCGCGAAAGAGCCGTGCGGAAGCTGCAACCGGTACGACGTCCCATCCGACTTCTTCTGCGACGGCGATAACGTTCGCAGCCGACGCGAGCATTGCGCCGGCCAACTCTTCAGCCTCTCGATCCATCTGCGCTTCGAACGCTTCATAATTGCCCTCGAGCTCTTCGATGCGTGCGCCGATGCGAGATGCGAGCCATGTGCCCAACGCGTCGACCACTACACAAGAGTGACCCGGCGCGCGCGTGAAGATTTCGAGCATCTCTGAATGCGACATAGCGGCGGTTTCAATCGTTTGCCACGACGCGGGCCGTTCTGCGGCATGGCGACGTAGACGCGCTTCCCACTGCGGATCGTCGCGGTCCCGTACCGCCGTCGCAACGTAGGACACCGGCTTACCCGATCGTTGCGCCAGCAACAGAACGTAGCGGCTTTTTCCCGAGCGCACGGGTCCGGTGACAAGCGTTACAGCCATGGAACGAAGCCTTCTGTGCCCGCGCGTCAAAGTACTATCCATGCAAGGTGTGTCCGAAGTCATGCTGTTGCTCTGCGGGGTTCTGCTTATTGTGGCAGCGCTCAGTGACGTATTTCAATCGGTGATCGTCCCACGCGCAGTAGGACGTGCTTTTCGTTTGAGCTCGTTCCAGTGGCGCGCCTTGTGGTGGTTATGGCCGCGCCTTTCATGGCGGCTCTATCCGGTCGATGCGTCCGCCCGTGAGGATTTTCTCGCGATGTTTGCGCCGCTCGGACTGGTCGGCATGCTGGTCCTGTGGACGATCGCGCTACTCGTCGGGTACGGATTCCTTTTTTGGGCGCTTCGAAACCAGATTCGTCCCGTCCCAACCACCTATTGGCAAGCAATGTATTTTGCAGGCAGCTCATTTTTGACGATCGGATTCGGTGACTTCGTCGGAACGTCGGGCGTCACGCGAGCGATTTCTCTGATGGCCGGAGCATCGGGTTTGGGGGTCGTGTCCGTGACGACCGCATATCTCTTTGCGGTGTTCGGATCGTTTCAGGCGCGTGAGGCCTTCGTAGTTACGGTCGGCTCGCGCGCAGGTTCACCACCCAGCGGCACCGGACTCCTCGCGATATCGAAATACGCGGAGATCGAAGACGATCTTCCGGCGATTCTCCGCGATGGTCAACGCTGGACCGCGATGGTGATGGAAAGTCATCTCGCTTATCCGACGCTTGCGTATTTTCGGTCGAGCCACGACTACGAGTCGTGGGTCGGCACACTTGGAACGCTCCTCGACGCTGCGACATTGCTCATGACCGCCACAGCGCATAAAACCGGTCAAGCAAAAATCATGTATACCGTCGGCCGGCACGCAACGCACGACCTGGCAAAATACTTTCGCACCGCGGACGCAAGCGCCGAGCCGGGGATAACGCGCGATGAATTCGATCGCGCCTGGGAGCGGTTGCGCGAAGCGGGATACACGATGCGCAGTCGCGATGAAGCGTGGTCGTCCTTTGCATCACTGCGGGGAACGTATGCGTCGAACCTCTCGACGCTTGCGAACCATTTCTCTATTCCGGCCTTGCAATGGATCGGCGATCGATCGCTGATCACCACGCGTCACATGCGCGATCAAATGCCGGCAGAGATTCTCAAAGAGGTCGTGCGCTCTCAGAAACCGTGAGCGCTGTCGTTCCGGTGCAAGAACTTCTTTGCATCGTCGACGGGCAACGCGAAGCCAATCGAGCGCTCGTCGTCGAAACGTGATTCCGCGACGCCGACGATCTCGCCGGTATCAGCGATAAATACGGGACCGCCGCTTTCTCCCGGCACGATCGGCAATGTCACCTCCAGCGCACCTTTACGCACCGAGGAGAGACGTCCGATGTTGAGTGACGTCGCCAAACCCAGATCGTCGTCTGCGAATTCATCCGGTATCGGATAACCCAGCAATCCGACTTCGCGTCCGAGACTGCTGTCGAGATGCGCCGACGTACCGAGCGACGCGACCGCGAGTTTTTTCGCCGGCGTGCGGACGATTGCGACATCCATATCTTTGTCGCTTGCCACGACGCGACCGGGCACGCGCCGCCGATTGTTTATCGTCAACTTCATATCCCAAGCGCCCTCGACCGCGTGCTCGACGGTGAGCACGTCGCTTCCCCAATCGCCGCTCGCGATCACCGTTCCACTCGCGTAGGCTTCGTCGTATGTATCGCCTTTGTGTTCAGGTGGCACTTTCATCGTCAAGAGTACGACCGATGGGCGCAGGGCGCGAACGTTGCCGACGAACGCGTCATCGGGATTGTGAGAACACGCAGACACACAAATGACGAGCGCTGCCATGAGCGCGAGCATAGGGAACGACATGGGACTCGGGCCTGTTCGCTACACGCGCGTGCCGGTCCGCTCGACGATCGTTTGTCGCAAGCGATCGAGGCCAAGCCCGGTTTTCGCGCTGACATACAGTGGATTGTTGGCTCCCGGCAAGTCACCGGCCACCGCATCGACTTTATTGAAAACGACCACGCGCGGCGTAGCGTCCAATTCCAGCTCGTGCAAAATCGAATCGACGGCGATCTCTTGCCGCGGCCAATCCGGATTTGCCGCATCAATGACATGCACCAGTACGTCCGCGTCGCGCAATTCCTCGAGCGTTGCCCGGAAGGCATTCACCAAATCCTTCGGTAGATCGGTGATGAATCCGACGGTGTCGGCGATGCGGACATAGCGATCGTCGCCGACGTAAGCGCGCCGGATCGTTGGATCGAGCGTCGCGAACGGCTGGTCCGCCACGAGCGCGTCCGCCCGCGAAAGCGCGTTGAGCAACGACGACTTCCCAACGTTCGTGTATCCGACCAGCGCCACCAACGGCTCGCGATGCGGCGCCGTACGTCGCGTTTCGCGTTGCCGGCGGACATCTTCCAATTGCTTTCGCAAGAGCGTAACGCGATGTTGTATCCGCCGGCGATCGACCTCGAGTTTCGTTTCACCGGGACCACGGGTTCCGATACCGCCGCCCAGACGCGACAAATCCGCGCCGACGCCGATCAAATTCGATTGGCGATAGCGCAATTGGGCCAGCTCAACCTGCAATTTACCTTCGCGGCTGCGCGCATGCCGGGCGAATACGTCGAGAATGAGCATGGTACGGTCCACGATTGGTGCGGAAATCAGCTTTTCGAGATTCTTGCGTTGGCGCGGGCGCAGATCGTTCAGCACCAACACGACGTCGGCATCGGTATCCTCGACCAGCCGCCCAACTTCAGAAGCCTTCCCGCTTCCGATAAGCGTCGCCGGATCGACACGCGCTCGCCGTTGCACGATGCGATCGACGATTGTCGCGCCGGCGGCCTCGACAAGCGCTTCGAATTCGAGCAGTTCCGGTTCGAGCGGACGCCGCACATCGTGCGTGTCGACCGCAACGACGATCGCGCGTTGCGGCGCTATGTTGCCAGGGGCGTCAAACGTTCGATGAGCCAGCGGAGTCCCTCGTTGTAATTCGGACCAGGCCGAAAGAGTGCGTTAACGATCGATGGATCGGTAACGACAAAGACGCTTCCTTCGCGTACCGCCCGTAAGCTCCGCCAAGGCTCTTTGGCCATGACGGCACGCACATCGGTTTCACGATCGCTCACGATCGCATCGGGTTGAGCGGCGACCAAGGCTTCTTCGCTATATTGCCCCCACGGCTGAGCGAGCGTCGCCGCATCGCGCCCACCCGCTAAGACGAGCAAATGGCCCAAGTACGACGTTGGTCCCGCGGTCCAAATCGGTCCAGTACCAAGCGCAACGAAGACCGACGGGCGATGCGAAAACCTGCGCGTCTTCAACTGCAGATCGCGCGTCGTTCGCTGCAACCGGTCGATCAATGCGTTCGCCTGCGCCGCGTGTCCGCTCAACACGCCGACCGCATGGATATTGGAAAATATTTCATCGTAGGTATCGTCACGAACAAGCACCACGTGAATGCCTGCGCGACGAAGCGGATCCACGAGGCGCTCCTGCGACGTGATGCCCAAAACGATATCAGGATGAAGCGCGACGATCTCTTCGGTGTCGACTGTCCGGAAATCGGCTACGCGTGGAATAGATGCCGGCGCATTCGTGAATTTTGAGACGGCCACCAATTGTCCGGCCGCACCAACACGCATACAGTCGTCGACCAACGATGGTGCAAGCGCAACGATGCGCGGGAAATGAACTGCCGGCGCTTCGGTGTGGGCCCGTGTCGCACACGCCACCAAGGAAAAAAGCGCAATCCATTGCGCTGCGCGCCGTACTCGATCGAAATCCACTCACTCTCCTCCTCCGACGACACGATAGCTTCGTGCAGGGGCGCAGGTCAACCGATAGGAACGTGACCCGATCAGCGCTTGTGCGCGGGAAGCCGGTAAAATGCCGGCACGGTCGCGCCACTGTATGCGGGTAGCCGCCTCTTCGCCACTAGACGATTCTGGGAAGGCCGAGGCACGAGCAACGCTTTGAGGAGCGAAGTTCGAGGCAACGATCCGCGAGTCAGGATACCGTCACAAGCGTCGTTTCGACAACCGCTTCCTCGCGAAATAGGAAAGGACGACTGCTATGGATCTTTCGCATGCGCTGCGAGCGCTCGCCGCCGCAGCTTTTTTCGGCGTTCCTGGGCTTGCCCTCGCTGCCACGCCGTCTCCGTCACCGAGCGCGCTACCCGAAATCACCCACGTCGTGACGAGCGACCGTACCGATGAGACACTCAAGAATTCCATTCGCACGACATTCGTCGTAACCAAAGACGACATCGCGCGCCACGGGTATCAAACAGTCGCCGACGCGATTGCGGCGCTACCGGGCATCGAACTCGCACGCTACGGCCCGGTTGGCTCCAGCGTTTCGTACGGAATCCGTGGCAGCAGTTCCGCCGAAGTGCTCGTGCTCGTCGACGGTGTTCCCGCGCCCGGCTCATTTGGAAATACGGTTTCTCTCGGCGAGATGCCGGCCTTCGGTGTGCGCCGCATCGAGGTCGTCGAAGGCGGTGGATCGACGCTCTACGGCACCGGAGCGATCGGTGGAATTATCAACGTCATTACCGATGCAGCAACAACTCCACAGGCGCTCCTTCGATATGGGTCGCTCGGAGACCGTGAGTTGAAAGTCGCGGACGCCGGCTTCTCGTTCGAACGTATCGTGTCGACGAACGCATTCACGATTCCGCCGGCTAACGACACTGGTGTGAGCATCCCCGCAACGCGTCAGAACGCCGACTACGAAGCGAGTTCGTTGCACTATGGGCTCGACCACGCGCTCGGCTCTGTGCAAGCCTCGGTGCGAGCGGGTGTGATTGCAAGCCACGTCGGGGTCCCCGGCGGCTTGGCGTTCCTTTCGAACACCAGCCGCGAAAACGATCTCAACGGAATGCTCAACGTTGCCCTTTCCCACCGCACGGCGCATGCCGTAACGACGCTGCAACTGAGCGGATCACGCCAGCAAACGACGTTCGATTGCAACGCCGTGAGCGATGCAAACTGTTTCCAGCCCTCCGTTTCCGTCAACACGGAGGCGCGCACCGATGCCGGCTTCCGGAACACCGTTTCAGGCGGAAGCGAACGCTTGATGTACGGGATCGATCTTTCGCGCGGCGTCGTTCGCAACGACAGCGGAGGCGGCGCAGTGCCGCCGGCGCCGTCCTTTAGCGTCGACGCTTTGGCGCAGAGCGCAGCCTTCGTTCAAGAAACGGCACAGTTTCGCAACGGCGCGCGCGGCTATGCCGGCGTGCGCGCAGAGCGCGACGGCTCGCTTGGCGGCGAACTTTCACCTTCGGTTGGATTGCGCGTTCCTCTGCGCGATGAGGCATCGCTGGCGCTGAATTTCTCAACGGCATTCCGCGCGCCGAATGCCTCGGAGTTGTATTTCCCCGGCTTCGGAAACCCCGCGCTTCGTCCGGAACGCGCGAAGGTTGGAGATGCGACCTTTGAATTGCCGCAGCTTTTCGGCGGCACGACGATCGGCTGGTTTACGAATCGTACGAACGAATTGATCGTGACTGAAGAGATTGACACGGTGAAAGGCATTTTTGCGCCTGAAAACGTGGATCACGCGTTTCTGCAAGGATTCACGCTTCATACGCAAACCGCTCAGCTTCATGGCGTGCGGGCGACGCTCGCCGTGACCGACCTGTACAGAGCGCAGGATGTCGATGCCGCAGCGCGTTTACCTCACGATGCAATCTTTACGGTGGATCTCGGGCTCGACATTGCCGGACGTGACCGTTCAATTCTCAATGACGCCGGAATAAGCGTACGGGCCGTTGGGCAGCGAGATGCTCTCGATCAAACGTTGCCCTCATTCGCACAGGCAGCCGCATATTCGACGACCGACGCGTTCGCGCGTTTCCGGTTGGCACCGCGCGTTCTCATTGCTCTGCGCGCATATAACATCGGCAACGAACGGTACGCGGACTTGTCGGGATACCCGATGCCGGGACGTACGTTTTCACTCGAGTTGACAAACCGCTAGCGCCTACAATGAACCGGCTTGCGCTGCTCGCGGTCGCTGCATGTATAGCGGCGTTCGCGAGCGTACTTGCAGGCGGCGCCGCGCTCGACGCATCGAGCGTCCTGCACGCCTTGCTGCATCCGCGCATTTCGAGCGACGTTGCGACGATCGTGTGGCAACTTCGCGTTCCGCGCATCGTGATCGGTGCCGTGGTCGGCGCTTCATTGGCGGTCGCGGGAGCACTGATGCAAGGGATGTTGCGCAATCCGCTCGCCGATCCGTACCTTACGGGCGTCAGTGCCGGCGCGGCGGCCGCAATTGCGATTGCTGTCGTCGCGGGCGTCAACATGGTATTCGTACCGGCTCTCGGCTTCGCGAGCGGACTCGGTACGGCGATCCTTGTTGCAGCGCTTGCCCGCCGTGGAAGTAGCATCGATGCGCAGCGTCTGATCCTTGCCGGTATCGCGCTTTCAGCGCTCTTTGGTTCCCTCGTAACGCTGGTTTTGGCAATGGTGAACTCCCTGGATTATTCCGCGCAGATCATCGGTTGGCTCGCGGGGACGCTCGCCGGCCATGGATGGAGCGACCTGCGCGCAACACTTCCGTATCTCGCCGTGGCGTTGACGCTCGTGATACTGACGGCGCCGGCGCTGGACGTTCTTCGCATCGGCGACGTGCGAGCCCGAACCGTCGGTGTGAACGTCGATCGCTCGCAGTGGTTGATTCTCGGCGCATCGTCGTTGCTCGCCGCCACCAGCGTCGCACTCGCCGGAATCGTCGGTTTCGTTGGCCTGATCGTTCCGCACGTCGCGCGCAGAATCGTCGGGTCGGACGCGCGGATGTTGCTGCCCGCCTGCGCGCTTTTGGGATCGACGCTCTGCATCGTTGCCGATGCAGTGAGCCGTACGATCATCGCACCGGCGGAATTGCCGGTCGGCGTGCTTCTCGCATTTATCGGCGTACCATCGTTTCTATACCTCTATTTACGCGGAGGGCGCGCAACATGATCGCGCTCGATGACGTCGCTCTGGAAGCCGGTGGACGGCGTCTTTTGGATGGCATCACGGGCAGCATTCGAAGCGGCGAGTTTGTCGCGATCGCCGGTCCCAACGGGGTTGGAAAGACAACGTTGCTGCGCACAATCAGTGCGCTGCATTCACGCTCAAGGGGAATGATCAAGGTCGCGGGAGACGACGTTGCACGCCTTACGCCGTCGCAGCGCGCGCATCGGATCGCCTATGTCATGAGTGACGAAGTGATGACTGATGCCCTTTTGGTGCGTGACGTTGTTGCGACCGGCCGGTACCCGCACCACCGCTGGTGGCAATGGACCAGTACCTCGAACGACGACGCCATCGTTTCGAACGCACTGCGAGCCGTCGGCATGGATCGATTTGAAGATCGCCTTTTGAACACGCTCTCGACCGGCGAGCGTCAACGGGTGTGGATTGCGATGGGACTGGCGCAAGAAGCACCGGTGATGCTCTTGGATGAGCCGACCAGTCATCTGGACGTACGCGTCGCGCACACGATCTTGTCGCTCTTGCGTTCCGTCGCGCAATCCGGTAAGTCGGTCGTGTGCGTAATGCACGACTTGAACGACGCCGCGATGTATGCTGATCGAATCGCGCTTCTCGGATGTGGAAAGCTGCTCGCCTTCGATACGCCGGACGCCGTCCTGGCATCGAATTCCATCGAAGATGCGTACGGGATCTCGATGGAACGGGTTCGCCTCAGTGGCGGCCGCTTGCGAATCTTTGCCCGTGAACCGGAATCCACTTCGCCTTAGACGGCGATGAGCGCCGCAGGGTTTGCTCGCGGCGGACGAACCACGAGCTTTCCGCCGCAGTTCATACACCGTTCGTGCAAAAGAGCGGTGCACGATGCGCAATACGTACATTCATAGGAACAGATGAATGCGGTTCCGTCTATTGGAATCGGCTTGCGGCAGCGTTCGCATGAACGCTTCATCATGAGCCCCGTCTTTCGTTCGATAGGGAGTGCCATACGGTAGCCCTTGCGTGATACCGTCAGGATCGCCGGCCGGTGCTCTCCGGCGACCTCGAACAGCCGGCGTAGCATGAAGATGTGCTGCGTCAACGTCGCATCCGACGGAAATTCCCCGCTCCAAACGGTTCGAAAAAAATCTTCGCGTTCGACGGTCCGGCCGTCAGCGTCCACCAAAAGCATGAGGACGTTGAACAATTTCTCTGAAAGCCTTCGTACCGTGCCGCCGCAGCTCAGAATGCGTGTCGCCGTATCGAGAAGGTATGGCCCAAACCGAATGAACAAGACAGCTCTCCTACTTGAACGTTTTTTGGTGGATTGACGAGTAAAAGCACACCACCTGTACGACGTGACGGTTTTGCAGTCACAGACGGAGTCTTCGTCACGTTTTCGAAGCCGGAGGACCCTTTGATGGCAAACCGCCCGCAACATGCAACGCTGGTTTTCGAACGATTATGCGCAGCGCCCGTCGAGCGCGTGTTCCGCGCGCTGGCCGATGCTCAAGAACGCGCTCGCTGGTCCGTGCCATCGGACGACGCGGCGTTTTTCTATGAGGAAACCGATTTTCGAATCGGCGGCCGCGACCGGTTCCGATGCGGTGATAAAGAAAACCCCGAATTGCTCGGAACGACGACGTACCTCGACATCATTCCTAACCAGCGTATCGTTGCGAGTGAAACCGTCGAAGAGGCAGGCTTGACACTCATGATCAGCCTCGTGACGACGGTAGTAGAACCGCACGTCGCGGGCACGAAAGTAACGCTCACCTCTCAACTCGTGTCATTCGGCGGCGACGCGATGATCGAAGGAACGAGAGACGGCAATAACGCGGCACTGGACAACCTGGTAGACGCAATGGTTTTGCAGGGCGACGAAGTTTCGCTCTAACCGTCGGGAGAAGCCACCGCATCAACGCGATAAACCGGTGCAGAACTAATGCTGAGAGGACATGGCATGGTAGACGCCGCGAATGTCTGCACCAAGCACCCATCCCATCTTCCCTTTGAGCGGTCCGCTGACGATCACGATGCCGATTGCGTCGTCCGGCAGCGACGAATATTTTGACTGCACAAAATTATTGATGCACGACGAAACGATTCCACGCGTCCCCGGCGGCGCGAGAAACGCGTGCGGCAAAAGCGCTTGGCCTTGATCCCACGAACCGCCCTGGTATTCGCGCATACGATAGCGCGAGTCCCAAACAAAGACCGCCGGATCGTCCGTCGTACCGAAGAGAATCACGTGATCGCCGTCGTGTAGGCGGCAATCCGCGTTCGCCGGCCCAAACGCAAAAACTACCGCGGCAATGAACAGTGCGAGCGCCAAGCTACGCATGCGCATCGCGTCCCTCCGGATCGTGCACGCGAATGGCAAGCACGGCGAGGTCGTCGCGCGTCTTGTTGCCGCCCAATGCGCGAACCTGCGCAACGACTTCATCCGCCAGCAACTGCGGCCGCTGAGAACTGCGTTGGATCAGCTCCATGGCTCCCACCTCATGCAACTGTTCGCCTGCCCGGTTGCGCGCCTCGGTGAGGCCGTCGGTCGCTAGGACAAGTGTGTCGCCATCTTCGAGGTAGAGCGTCTTGGTTTCAAACGGTTCCTCCATCACCCCTAGGACGGGGCCGGTCACTGCAAGTTGCGACACACCACCGGAACGTCGTAGGAAGGCCGAATCGTGCCCTGCGCTTGCGTAGCGCAGCTGGAGCGTTTCCGTGTCGAGCACCGCAATGAACATCGAAACGAAGAGGTACGGATTTTCCACGGTCTGGGCGAAGGCGGTGTTGAATTCGGCGAGCATCGCGCCGGGATCGCGCCGGCGCAAACCGATGCCCCGAATCGTGAACTTGATAAAGGCCGTCAACACTGCAGCGTCGACGCCCTTGCCGCTTACGTCGGCAATCAAGATCAGCGCGAGCGTATCGGAGAGCCGGTACACGTCGAAGACGTCACCGCCGACCGCCAAATGGCTACTCGCCGAAAGGTATGCGCTGCCGATTTCCGCGTTGGGCAACGGAACGTGTTCACTACGGAAGGCGCGCTGTAGTGTTTCGGTAATGGTGCGCTCTTCGGCGAGTTCGCGATCCGACCGCGTGCGGAACGCGTTGAAGAGAATCGCCAACAACCCGAAAACCAGCAGCCAAAAGACGCGACTTACGAGCGACCGGTCCACCTGCTCTTGCGTGGAGCGCGCAAGTTGATCGCTGGTCTGCGCAAGTTCGCCGCGGATAGACTGCGCCGTCCGGTCTTCATAATCGGAAAACGCCTTGTTCTCTTTGTCGATTTGAGCGATGTCTTTGCCGGGATGCGCAAGCAGCGGTTCGGCGATTTTTCTTCGCCAGTTCATTTGTAGCGAGGCATAGTCGTCCAACGCCCCCGCTGCGGCGGTTAACTTTTGGCTTTGTAGCGTGCTGCGAAGCTCGCGTTCCTTGCTATCGAACGAACTGACGGCGTTGGCATATTGGTCACGGTAGAAAATATCGCGCGTCAGCGAATAACCGCGCACGGAATTTTCCTCATCGATCTGCGCCCGTGAGAGCTCTTCCAGTGAGACCTGCGCCCGCTGAATCAGCGAAAGTCGCGCAAACGTTGCGACGGTGCTCGTGCGCGTCTGAAAGGCCCCCTGCACCGCGATGGCCACTGCGATCGCCAGGAAGGCCGTGATCACGAGTGCGCCGGGTACGCGATAGAACCGCGGAGTACGAGCGATCACTGTACCGACATAGGTCGCACGCGCTCACATGCTGGCGCAAGCGGCGAGAAATGGGTATCAACGCTCCGTACGATCCGACTCCTAGGGGTCGCCATTTCCGTCTCCGAACGTGAGTGAGCCATGCAAACGCAGATAAATCCGGGTCTTTTCAAGTCCTACGACGTTCGCGGGATTTATCCGTCAGAGCTCAACGACGATATCGCGTACGGGATCGGGCGTTGCTTCGTGACGCTGCTGGGCGCGAAGCGTGTCGTCGTGGGCCGCGATATGCGCCCTTCGGGGGAGAAACTCTACGAGGCTTTCGCACGCGGAGTCACGGACGCGGGCGCCGACGTCACCTACATCGGAATGGTCTCTACCGATGCGCTCTATTTTGCGGTCGGCAAATATGGGTTTGACGGCGGCGTTATGATCACGGCGTCGCACAATCCGGCGCAATACAATGGCATGAAATTCACCCGCGGTCTCGCGGAGGCCATTTCGTTGGACACCGGACTGGCAGATATTCGTGACACGCTGATCTCCGGGGAACTCCCACCCAAAGCCACCGTCGCGGGAAAAATCGATCAGCGAATGATCCTCGACGATTTCGCGGCGCACTGCCTGTCGTTCATCGATCCAAAGAAGATTCGTCCGTTCAAGATCGCCATTGACGCCGGCAACGGCATGGCGGGTGAAACGGTTCCCTATGTGTTCAAGCATCTTCCGTGTGAAGTCATTCCCGTCTTTTTTGAACTCGATGGGACGTTCCCGAATCATCCCGCAAGCCCGATCGAACCGGAAAATATGATCGATTTGCAGGCTGCGGTCAAAAAACACGGTTGCGATCTCGGCGTGGCGTTCGACGGGGATGCGGATCGCATGTTCATCGTCGACGAAAAAGCCGATCTCATCGACGGCAGCACCGTGACTGCGCTCGTAGCGCTGAACACCTTAAAGAAGCATCCCGGCGCGAAGATTCTCTACAATCTCATCTGCAGCCGCAGCGTCCCCGAACTCGTTGCGAAGGCCGGCGGCATACCGGTTCGCTCGAAAGTCGGACATTCGATCATCAAGAAAGTGATGCGCGAGGAAGATATCGAGTTCGGCGGCGAGCATTCCGGGCATTTTTATTTCAAGAACAATTGGTACGCGGACTCGGGCATGATTGCTCTCATGCAATGTCTCGAGGTCTTTAGTGAATCGCCACAGCCCGTAAGTGCGATCATTGCGCCGATCGATACCCGCTATCGCTCGGGCGAGATCAACAGCACCGTCAACAATATCCCGGCAAAACTCGATGAACTGCAGAAGCACTACAGTGATGCGCAGATCGATCACCTTGACGGCGTGACGATTTCCTATCCGAATTGGTGGATGAACATCCGCCCGTCCAATACCGAACCGCTCCTACGCTTGAACGTCGAAGGCGACACCAAAGAACTCATGGAGAAACATCGCGATGAGGCTTTGGCGTTGATTCGTTCGTAGCCGCTATCGCATGAGCCGGGTCGACACCGACGCGATGCGCCGCTACGAGCAGACGCGCGACGATCTCGTCGCGCGTTTGCGCGCCATTGAAGATCTCGTCGGCGAAGGGCGGCGCAAGCAGATCTCTACGACTCGCAAGCAGCTGCAACGCGGAAAATTCGTGCTGGCCGTCGTGGGAGAATTTTCGAGCGGCAAGTCGTTCCTGCTGAACGCGCTGCTTGGCAAATTTCGGTATGAAGAGATGCCGGGCGGTCATCGCGACATTGTCGGCCTGCTCGCGACCGACATCAACCCGTCGACCGCAACGATTACCGAACTCGAATACGGCGAGAGCGACGTAGCAACGGCACTGTACGAGGATGGCCGCAACGAGCGCATACCACTCGACCGGCTGAACCGCTTCATCGCCGTCGGCACGGGCGACGCCGGTAGCATGCACGACGCGACGCGCGATGAACGCGACGCACCATCTCGCGTCGTCGTAACGACGCCGTCGCCGTTTCTCGCGCGGGGGTTCATGGTTGCCGATACGCCGGGTCTGGCCTCGATCAATCCGGCTCACCGCCGCGCAACTCTGCAATTCTTGCCGACGGCCGACGCGGTTCTTTATTTGATCGACACGCAACAGCCGTTCACCGAAGGCGATGCCTCGTTTCTGGGAATTGTCCGGCAGCATATCGATTCAATCTTTATCGTTCAAACGAAGATCGATCTATGGCAGCAGCCTCAAAACGATGGGCGTTCGGCATGGGAACACGCGTACGAACGCATTTCAACTCTTGCGGCGATCCATGCCCCGGGAACCTACGTCTTTGCACTTTCTGCTCGCGAATTCGTCGAAGGTTCGCTGGATGAAGATACGGACCGAATCGAGCAGAGTAGGTTCCCCCGCTTTCTCGCAGCGCTGGATGCGTCGCTGATTCGACGGACCGGTCGCGCCCGTTTGCGGCGCGCAGGCGATCGAACGGCGCTCGAAGTCGACGATGCGACTGCGCGTATCACCGCAGATCTCGAGATGCTATCCCTCTCGGAGCAAGGGCTCAATGCAAGGCGCGCGGAGTTGCTTCCGCAGTTGCAACGCCTCGATGAAAATGCGCGGAGCGAACGCACGGGCCTTGTCGGTGCGGGCATGGCGATTCGAACGCGCCTGATGGAGCGCGGCGCGCAACTCGCCGACGAACTGGAACGCGGGTTGAGCCAAGCGTTCGATACCGCAGACGTTGCGAAACTTCGCGATCGTGCTCGCCTGCATATTATCGTGGATCGCGTGCTTGCGCACGTCGTCGAAGAATTCGCGCAGGCCGCCGCTGCCGAACTTCGCGATGAGATCGACGCCGCCATGGAACGCGCGAGCGCAATCGTTCCAATTCGTTTTTCTCCGAACGACGCGGCCGCCGCGGCATTTGGGGCAGTACCGGGGACGAGTCTGTGGAGTGGCGATCTCTGCACGGCAATTGCAGCGACGATTGTTTTGGATGCGATCGGCGGTCCCGCGATCGGGCTGGTTCACGACATGTCGACGCGCTTCGCGGCACGCCAAGCCGGACAGTACATGAAGCGTGAAATGGTCGCCGATCTTCGCAGCGAGATCTTTCCTCGCTTCAAAGCCGAAGTTCACGTCTTTGCGGAAACGATCGGCGCGCGGCTTCAACGCATGTACGATGACCTGTCCGCGGACATCGCCGCCGCTCTGGTCGAAAAGCGTGATGCGGCACTGGGAAGCATCGATCGCGCGCTTGCCGCCCATCAATCGGGGAACGTCTCCGCCGAACGGACGAAGCTTGAAACGCAACGTGAAGCGCTCGCCCGGGAAATCGATGCGATGCGTGCGGTGGTCGAGCGCTTCATGGAGCGCGAAGAGGAGATTGCGCCGGCGGATCCCGGATCGCACGCAGTGCGCCTGTCACACGCGGACGCGTCGTTCGATCCGAACGCCTACGACCGCGGCCTGCGTCCATCGCGCTGGCGCGTTGCGGTACTCGGCGCGTTGCGGCGGGGAAAGACGAGTCTCATCAATGCGATCGCCGGCAGCAACGTTCTCAACGATGACGTCGCCGGCAGCGTGCGATTTCCGATTCACGTGCGGTATGGCGAACGCGCTCAAGCGTTTTGCCTGAATGACGCCGGTGACTGGCGCGAAATTGACGCGGAAGAAGCAACTGCGGCTGCCGCATCCTCGCCGGTGCTGATTTTAGTTCCGTGGAAATTGCCCCGGGAGCTCGTGTTGGTACACGCGCCCGCCTTCGACTCGGGCGATCCGAACGCGGAAGATGTGAACGTCGTCGCGGCCTCGCATGCCTCCGAAGTGCTCTGCCTCTTTTCACGTCAGCTTTCCGATCGCGAACTGGCGCTCTACGAGCGGATTGCCGAATTCAACAAACCGTTGATCTTCGCGCACACGATCGCGGACAATGAGGCACCCAATGAACGGCGGCACGTCGTCGAGTTGGCGAAACAGTATCTCATCGAACGGCACATTGCCGCCGAGCGCATATTCGTCGTCTCCGCGCACGAATATGAGGAAGCGAGAAAAGAAAACCGAGCGCCGGCCGGTTGGAACGAAACCGAAGCGCTTCGTCTCACACTTGAAGGACATGCCGAGGCGCACATGGCTCGGCTAGATCGCCTCGCGCGGGCCGCGCGCGAGCAGGCCGTCAAGCAAACCGATTCTCAGAATAAAGCGGTACGATCATCACAGGAGCGTCACGGACTATTTGCTCGCCTATTTGGCAAGGGGCGGTAGGGCCCAGCTTGTCGAACGGTGAGCCGGTCTCTATTCCGGGATCGAACCTCCAGGGAGGCAACAACGTCTACCACCTTCACGCTTGGCCCCGCGTTTCTCGCCGTCGGCGACGGCACTTCAACGTTCGGGCGGCTAGCGATAGACCATGGCCGGATCACCGCCGTTCTTCCGGCCGACGGCCCCTCGGATCTTCCGCTGCCTTCGGGGAGCAGCATCGCCCCCGGGCTGCTGGACGTTCACACGAACGGCGCCGGCGAAGCGCTCTTTAACCGGGACCAGGGGAACGCCGTCGCCGTTGCCGCTTCCGAATATGCGCGAATGGGTGCGACCGGATTCGTGGCAAGCATCATGACGGCGCCGTTCGAATCGATGCTGCACGCTGCGTCGGAAATCGTCGACGCGGCACACGATTTGGAGGAGGACGGACCCGCGCGCGGCGCTCGGTGTCTGGGCATTCATTTCGAAGGCCCATTCCTCAACAACAAGTTTCGACGTGTCCATCGCAACGAATGGATCATTCCCGCTTCTACGGCGCGCGCACGAGAAATGGTCGATGCCTGCAAGGGCGCCTGTCTTTTGGTGACGATGGCACCTGAAGTCGACGGCGCAGCCGACGCGATGCGCGTCTTTTTGGAAAACGGTGTCGTATGCTCCGCCGGTCATACGTCGGCGCGCTATAGAGAAGGGATGCTTGCGATCGGCCTCGGATTTCGCTCGTTGACGCATGCGTTCAATGGTATGCCGCCGCTCGACCATCGCGATCCGTCGATCCTTGCCGCGTTCATTCAAGACCGGCGTACGATCGTGCAAGTGATCAGCGATGGCTATCACGTCTCGCCGGTAATGGTCGACATTCTCTATCGCACGCTCGGCGACCGCATTGCGCTTGCAACCGACAATATGCCGCCCGCCGATCCGGGATATCACATCGAAGGCGGCGTGATGCGATCCGCCGACGGAACGATCGCCGGCAGCGCACTGCGGATCGATCAAGCCGTACGCAACTATATGTCCTACGCGGAGATTTCATTCGCGCAAGCAATCGTGGCTGCAACGCACACACCGGCGAAACTGATCGGTGCGCAGCATGAACTCGGGCGCATCGCACCGGGATTGCGCGCAGACCTCTCGTTCTGGGACGAGGACTACACCATTATCGGAACGATGGTCGGCGGCACCGTTGTTCACGGCCTTCTGGCGAGCACCACCATCGCGTCGTAATGGTTGCCGCACATCAAACGACCGACCGCAGCGAAGCGCTGCTTCAAGCAATCTTCGGTGAGTCGTTTCTCGACGGTTTCGACGTCCGTTTTTGGGACGGAACGCTTTTGCCGAGCCGCACCGCCGTGCGGCAGTTCACGCTGTGTGTGAATGAACCGGCGGCATTACGCGAAGCGTTTTCGCCGCCGGTCGACCTGAACGCAGGCAAAGCGTTCGTCGAAGGTACGCTCGATGTCGAGGGTTCGGTCGAAGCAGCAATTACAATGCTGGACCGTGCGAACGCTACGCGGACGAACGCACAAACAGTGCGCATCCTCTATCTGCTGAGCCGCTTGCCGCGCGCACAACATCGCAACGGCACAAGCGCTCAGGCACATCTTTCCGGTTCTCAACACTCGAAAGAACGCGATCGTGCCGCGATTTCACATCACTACGATCATCCCGTCGCGTTCTATGCGAGCTTCCTGGACCCGCAATTGGTCTATTCGTGCGCCTACTACGAGGAATCGGTGAGCACGCTTGCGCAAGCGCAACACGCGAAGCTCGCCTACATTCTTCGCAAACTCCGCCTTCGGCCCGGCATGTCGTTTTTGGATATCGGCTGCGGTTGGGGATCGCTCGTCATCGCGGCTGCGCGTGCCGGAGCAACCGCACTCGGCATTACGCTCAGCCGAGTGCAGTATGAAACGGCAAAGCGACGCATCGAGGAGGACGGTTTGAGCGAACGCGCATCAGTCGAACTGCTCGACTATCGCGACCTGGGCTCACGCCGGTTCGACCGCATTGCCAGCATCGGAATGGTCGAGCATGTAGGCCGCCCAAAACTGCCGGCCTACTTTCGAACCGCTTTCGAAGCGTTGCGTCCCGGTGGTCTTTTTTTGAATCATGGCATCGCGGAGCAGAGTCCCGGGCGAAAAGGCGGCAAGCAGGGCGGCTTCATCGACCGTTACGTCTTTCCGGACGGCGAATTGGTTTCAATCGGCGACAGCTTAGGCATCGCCGAACGCGAGGGCTTCGAGGTGCGCGATGTGGAGAGTCTGCGCGAACACTACGCTCGCACGCTGCGCGATTGGGTGACGAATCTGGAGCGCAACGCGGAACATGCACAATCGATCGCCGGGATCGCTGCATACCGGGTCTGGCGTTTGTACATGTCCGCGAGCGCGACGGCATTTACTTCCGGAACGATCGGCATCTACCAATCACTCCTTGCGCGCCCGGACGCGCAAGGACGGGTCGATATTCCGCCAACGCGGCGTGACATCTACGCCTGATGACGAGATCACGCCGGCTACCGCTTCTTCTTTCCTGATGAATTGAGTTTAGCGGCCTCGCGAACGAGATTCTTGAACGCCGGCTCGTTGATGCGGTCGCCTTCATGAATATCGATCGCACGCCGCACGGTTCCATCCTGATTGAAGAGATGCGCAGGATCGCTCAGCGAGGCGCCCTTGTAAAACGTGAGCTTCACGTGATCCTTGTATGATTCGCCGGTGCAGATGCCGCCGTTGTGCGACCAAACCGGAACGCCTCTCCACTTCCATTCCTCGATGATTTCCGGTTCGGCTTCTTTGATGAGCTTGCGCACGTGGAGAAGAGTCTCGCCACGCCAATCGGCAAGTTCGGCGATGCGTTCGCTGATGAGTTGCGAGGGTGTCTTTTCCTGTTTTTTGACGGCATCGAGTGTCTTAGGCATTGGGTGGTTGCCGCAGACCGACGGTCGCTCCATTGGGATCTTTTACGGCCGCAACAAGCAGTCCGTACGCGACATCGGTAATCTCGCGCACAACGGTACCGCCGGCGGCCACGAGCGCTTCCACACTCGCCGCAATGTCGCTGACGGTCCAGAATGGTAGCGCCCCGACTGCGCGATTGCTTCCACTCGGATCGAGGCCGATCTCCATATCGCCACATTTATAACCGACGTATTGCGGTGAATCGACGTAGGGGTCGCTGCCGATGAGCTCGCGAAAGAATCGCTTAGCGGCGGTCACGTCCGGCGTAGAATAGATGATTAGGGAGACGTCTTTCAATGTTCCAAACTCCTTCTGTCTCTATGACGGATCGAGCGCAGTAAAACGTGACGGACGTTGCCGGAGGCGATTCGTTGGAGCATGCGGAGTGGCTCGCAGAGCGTTTTGAGGCCGCTCGGCCGCGCCTGCAGCGCATTGCCCAGCGCATACTGGGATCAGGCTCGGAATCCGACGACGCTCTGCAAGACAGTTGGCTGCGCATCAGCCGAGCGAACGTTGCGACCGTTGAGAATATTGAAGCTTGGTTCACGACGATCGTTGCGCGGGCGTGCTTCGATACGCTGAAATGGCGAACCAGCCGCCGCGAAGAGTTGACGCCGGACGATCCGCGCCTGGACGTCGTCGCAGTCGCGCCAGGCGAACGTCCCGAGGAAGAGGCCGTTCTTGCCGATTCGATCGGCGTAGCAATGCTCGTCCTGCTCGATACGCTTACGCCCGCAGAGCGTGTCGCGTTCGTACTGCACGACATGTTCGATGTGCCCTTCGACGACATCGCCGAGATCGTCGGTAAGACGCCGGAGGCAGCACGGCAGCTCGCAAGCCGTGCGCGCCGCCGCGTACGCGGCGCGTCCGCCGGCCGTGACGTCGTAACGCAGCGGCACGACGAACTCGTGCGCGCATTTCTCGCTGCCTCGCGTGTGGGAAACTTCTCAGCGTTGCTCGCGCTGCTCGATCCGGGAGCGACGCTTCGGGTCGATTCGGCGGTCGTGGCAATGGGCGGCGCTGCCTATTGGCAGAACGATCGCCTTGAAGCCGGTCTCGAAGGCGCGGCGACCGTTGCACGGACGTTCGCGAGGCGCGCACGTGCCGCGCAAGCGGTACTTATCGATGGCAGACCCGGAGCGGTGTGGATGCACGACGGCGAAGTGCGCGTTGCATTTCACTTTACGATCCGCGAAGATCGCATCACGGGGATCGATCTCGTTGCTGACTCCGCAGCTCTCGCGCAATCGGTCATCGAGCATTGAGATCGCGCGCAATTGCTCCTCTCGCGCGAACGGCTGCCACTATTCTATTCGATGATGCGGCGTATCGCCTCACCGGATTCGCCGCCCCCGCCGAAATAGACGACCTCCCAATAATGATCTTCGGGATCCGCGAAATAGGACGAACGCCCTTCGAACAGTGAAGCGTCCACGGGTTCCTTTGTGATGCGGGCTCCGCGCGCGCGGATTGCCTCTATCGTGGAATCGACTTCTTCACGCGACCCGACATTGATTGCGAGCGTGAAACCGCGAAAACCGTTTTCGGTCGCATGTGCTTTCGCGCAAGCGTCGTCTTCAAGTTGATCCAGGGCAAAAATCGCGAGCAGCGCGCCTTGCGTTCGGAATGCCACGAAATCTTCGGAATCGACAAGCATCGGCCATCCAAAACCTGCATAAAAGTCGCGCAGCGTTTTGACGTCGCGCGCTCCCAGCGTGGCGACCGTCATGCGCGCAGGAATCGTACCTAGTGCATTGGCCATGCCCTCTAAACCGCCGCGTTCGCCTAGAAGGTTCCGCGATGCGCTTACAGCTCGCGGTCGATATCGTTGCGTATGTGACCCGTCGCGATCCGAATCTCAATGAGCGCCGACATCGAGCCGGCGAAGACCAACAAGGCACCGATAACCGTTAAGGCGGTAGGTACCGCGACGAGCAGCCTGGCGAATGCGCTGAGCGCAACGAACAAACTCGCAGCGACGAAGAAACCTACTGCGCTGTAGTATGCCGTCAGCGAATATTCCAGGGCGATCGTGCGGCGTTTGTAGGACTCTAGGACTCGCTTCGCGCTTCGGTAATCCTCGGAGTCTTTCTCGCTCGGAAGCCGATCGACCAAGACGCGAGAACGATCGACGACACGCGCAATGCGGGCAATTCCACCGCCGATAAGGTTTCCCGTGGCAAGGATGAAGATCGCGGGCGTGATCATCTGCGAGATGATCGCAACGACTGCGGCCGACTCGTGCATGAACGGCGCAAGAAACATACCGTCGCCCTTTTACATGCCTTAGAGTTGTGCCTCCACGAGCTACGCTGAGTCCCCTGGACTCTTTCTAGAAATTCGCGCGATTGGCATAGCCTGGCCAGCGCCGACGGCGGCAAGAACCGCGCCCGGCGAAGCGATTTACCGACAGTACCTTGGCGGTCAGATGGCTAAGAACGCGCCTAAAAATGGATCATGATTCCGAGCACTCTCGGATCGAACCAAAGTGAACGAGCAGCCCGAAGCGATGTGCGCAATCTTCCTCGAAGGCGATCTTGTTGCGACACACATGAATCCTGCTGGCACAATCGAGCAAACTATCTGTTGCGCGTATACGCTGATCAATCCGCAGCTCGGAATCGCCGGGAGCAATTGTGGGTTACCAGGATTGAAGAGAATCGGTACATCCTGTGTTATATTCCGACTTTTCTTATATAGCTTGCACTTGGCGACGAAGTGTCAAAAGACCATGCTTACCGGGGAACTAACCGTGCTCAACACACTTAAATTGAAAAAAGTTCCGAATCTGGTTCGGTGCAGCGGCACGCCAGTTGTACGCTGATCGTTCAACGTTTAGAGCTTGGTTTACTGAACAGCGGCTACGCTCGAATGGTCATCGACGGACTATCTGGCGTCAAGGTTCATCCTCAATTCGCAAGCGAAGTTGATGATTTACTTATTGCGTCTTCATCCGAGGCGCGGCGATGTTCTCTATGAACGACCTTACGACGTCGGGACGTCCATAGGCACCGCTGCATGATTTCGTCAAAACTGCTAAACGTCATCCACTGGGGGGTGACAATGCGAACCTTATTGGCAATCTTTGCGATCTCTGCGATCGTCGGGTGTTCACAGCCAGCGAAGCCGCGGCCGACCGCATCCGTTGACCTTGTTGACCTTCAAAGGCAAGCTGCAGCGGAAAAAGCGCGACCGCAGCCGCCGTTACCACCTCATTTAAGTATGCTCGATCAGAGAATTGCCTGGTATTTGAGTCATAAAACTGACCGGCAACAGATGCTTGTTTCGTGCGATCAAACGCACGGGAAATTGACGACGTTGCATTTGTCGCGGAAAGCCCCTCGAATGCGACGCGGTGGTCGAAGCACAGGCGCAGCTGTATGGAATGAATGCATCAGCCCTTCAAAAAATTAAAGAGCGATGCCGTTCGCGTTCGGATGAACGAGCGCTGTTCAGCGAGTGCAAAGCCGCAAATCTCGCTGAACAGCGTCGCCTCTAGGTTATGTGCATTACTTCAACAGCAAACGAGATTAGGATTAGTCGAACCATTTGGCCGCGCCAATGGGCACCGGTTCGGTACAATGACCGCATTTCCACACGGTGTTGGACGCGGGCGCGGTGATGGTGTAGGGCCTGGGTCATTTACTTGCCACGCTGAATCGGCGTTCGTCACGAAATAATTGTATACGCCTCCGACACCACTCCCGTCATTTGAAAAACAGTCAGCGCCGCTTGGGTTACTGGGAGCTGTGGCTTCGCTCGATTGGATGTTCCGCCAGTAGTTCTGCGAATCGTTCCCCGTCTCGACTGAGCCTTGGAAGTTAAACGAGGCAAAGGTTGGAATGATCGGACAAGGGCCGGGATAGTAGTGCGTTTCTGCAAGATCCCACGCATACTGCAAGCTGGAATCGTAGCCGGCGCTTCCATAGGTGTGATAGAGATCGTCCCATCGGCTCGCGCCGAAATTGTAGATTGCGGCGTGCCACGAGCCGTCGCCGCCGAGCGGCTGGTATAGCTCCACTTGAACGCTCGGGATGCCGTTGCCAAGATTACGAATGTATGCATTGCCGAAATTGAAATCATCGAGGCTGTACGAAACGTTAAAATTTTCGTTGCCGGGGCTTTGGCACCAATCACCGACTTCCAGCAACGCTTTCGGCCCTTGCCCGTAATAAGTTTGGTAAACGGTCGCAACTTCAAGGCAGTTTGTAGTCCCATCCATCGGCTGCTGACCGGCATGCATTGCGTTTGCAATTTCGTTCGGATACTGACTCCCGCCAGGCGGCTGTGGAAGCGTGAGCTGAGAGCTTCCGTAAGCCGTAAGAACGGCTTCGGTATCGTCGAACTTCGGATATACCGCGAACCCTTCTTGGCCACCAGTGTCGTAGTAGCGCACTGAGGAATCTGGAACAACGGTGTGGCCATTTTGTGACATCGAGGCGTGCAGCATAGCGCGGACCGCATTTTGCGGACGGATACCGGCAATGTATGGCTGGCCAGCGAGATTTTGAGCGTGAACCGTTCCGAGCAGCGACACTGGCGTTCGCGGGTCGAGCGGCGGTGCTGGAGTCGCCAACGCGACTTGCACTTTCACCATGCGGGCCAAAGGCGCGAACGACGAGCCACCATTTCCACTTTCTGTGGGCGGTGTTGTCGATGAGCCGGAGCATGCAGAAAGAGCGCTCATCGTAACGGCGAGCGCGAAAAAAGAAAGAGTTTTTTGCAAAAGGCCCTCCCCGAAAGAACCGAAGTGCTATGGCCTTTCGGTTCCCTGGCAACCTTGCGGATGCCTTGTTAAGTCCCCGACTTTCGGCGACACCTTCTCTTTAAGGCACGATACGAAAAAGAGCGCCGAGTTTGTGGATATAGGAGACAGCTGCGCCCCCGCGTTCCGTCCGCTGGCCGGTTCCAGCGTCGCAAGATAGTCCGCCACTTCAAGGGCAGCCTGTTGAAAAACACTTAGCCGTGAACTTCGGCTGCTTCACCCACCAGCTGACCGCGCTCGTTGAGCGCTGAACGCAACATCGTAAAGGCCGCGTACACGACCACGAGGACGACGAGCCATCGAACGTATGCGAGCGGCAGAGACTTCACGATGAAGGCAGCAATGAGGACGCCTGGGATGCCGCCGATTGCAAGACCGAGAGCCGCCTTGAGATCGTACGCGTTGAAGCGGATGAACCGCCAACTCGCCGTCGGCATCAGGAATGCGCATGAGCCCATCATGATAGGGAATGCAGCGCGCGGGTTCATGCCAAGTAGACTGATCATGATTAAGCACGGCGCGTAGAGTCCGATACCGATGGTCATGAGCGCGCCGAGACAGAAATTGATCACGATAGCGAGCACGAGCGTTGTGCCGGTGAGTCCGAGTGCGGTGCCGCCGGCGGGAACAAGCTTTAGGTTCGCCATGATGAAGAGCACGGCCGCGACCGCAAGCGCTCCGCCCATACCGATTTGCACGTAGCGGCGCGGCCAACGCGCAACTAATCCCGCGCCGAGCCACGCACCGACGACCGAAGCAACGATGAGCGAAACCATCGTCAGCGGATCGACGCCGATGACGGTCGTATAGATCAACGCTTCCGCAATCGTCGGCAACGTATGGCCGACGTTCAACGTGCCTGGAATTTTTTCGTCGGGAACGAGCTTGAAAAATTTGAAGAGCGAGGTGGTCGGGGCGAACGATCCGATTCCCAGAGTGTCGAGGAAGTCCGTGACGAACCCGATCAACAGCCGGAGCGCCGTAGGCACGGTAAAACCGCCGGCAGCGCGCATCTCGCGAGCCCAAACAATGATGAATGCGACCGCGACGATGGCCAGCGCAAGCAGAACGATAGAAAGTACGCTCATGACACGCCTGCTTCGCGGCAGACGCTAATCCTACCTTACGGCGATAGCGGAAGCAGGGCCGGGCCTACTGGAGATTCCAGGTTTACGGTACGATGAACTACCGCAATGCAGCGGCATTGAAGTACGATGCGCGAGGATGGTGCATCACGATCGCAGCGGTCGACTGTTCGGGGACCATCTGGAATCCCTCAGTTAGCGAGACGCCGATGCGGTTGGTCGCATCGAGCAACGCGAAGACCGTCTCGTGCTGAGACACGTCGGGACAAGCGCCGTATCCCCATGAATACCGTTTGCCTCGATCCTGATCGAGGCGCAACTCCGTACGGATACGCCGATGCGTCCATTCCGCCAACGCCTCGGCCGACTGCACGGAAAATCCGTGCAAGAAGTACGATTCACTATAGTCGCCCGCAGCGTAGAGTTTTTCGGTGCGCGCTGCCGCGTTGGTGCCCATTGTGACGACTTGCAGCGCAACCACGTCGATCGCTGCTCCGTCAACCGGCTCGCGCACATAGTCGGCCAGGGAAAGATGTTCACCGCCGATTTGCCGGGCAAACGCAAAGCGTGCGATCTCGCGAGACCGGTCGTTTGGATCGTAGACGACGACGTCGTTGCCGACGCCGGCCGCAGGGAAGTATCCGTAGACGACGCGGGGCTGCAGCAGATCGGAGGTCGCCGCTTCTTGCTGGTAGCGTGAAGACGAGGCTCGAACTCATTGCGGATCAATTCGTCAAAAGCAGCGCCTTTGGTGTTGCTCGCTCCCCACGATAAACGGTACAGGCTCTTCAAGTCGAAATTCGGCCAGAGTTCTCGAACGTCGACAGTCTCCAAGGTTTGCGGACCCCAAAATGGCGGCTCCGGAATATCGACGTGCTCGGATTTCACCGCGGATATCGTCGGAAGCTCATGAACGGCCGCGGCGGCGTTACGCATACGGTCGCGCTGCTTCATCGCGGCTTCGCGCGCCGTCTCAACGAAAGTCGCGCGTGCCTCCGGTGATGCCGTCAGACGATCCATGATTTCCAGACCTTCGAATGCATCTTTGGCATAGAACAATCCCGGCGCAAAGAATCGCTCGCCTTCGTCCAGCAGGGAGATACGCCGGCCGAAATCCCGATTGATGGCGGCGCCGCCGACGATGACGGGAAACTGCAAGCCCGCGCGTATCTTGTTCTTGGACGCAGATCGGCATCTGTTTGCTGGTCGAAACGAGTAACGCCGATAATCCGATTGCGTCGGCGTTTACCTCGACGGCTTTTTGCAAAATCGTGTTCATCGGCACTTGTTTGCCGAGATCGTGGACCGTGTAGCCGTTATTGGTAAGAATCGTGTTGACGAGGTTTTTGCCGATATCGTGGACGTCGCCGAAGACGGTTGCGAGCACGACGGTGCCTTTCGTCGCGCCTTCTTTCTTTTCGAGAAACTGTTCGAGGTGAGCGACGGCCTTCTTCATCACCTCTGCCGATTGCAAGACGAACGGCAAAATCAACTCGCCCGCGCCGAATTTATCGCCGACGTCTTTCATTGCCGGCAACAGGATTTCGTTCAGCACAGCAACAGCGGAGCGGCCTTGCAGCGCAACGTCGATCTTCGCTTCGATACCGTCCTTGCGGCGGCGCAGGATCGCGTTGTGAATCTGCGTCTCGATCGGCAGGTCGATCTCCGCCTCAACGCTCTCGTTCTTGGCGGTACCGGCGGCAGAGGCTGCCTCAAAATGTTCGATGAACCGCGCAAGCGCGTCGGGCCGGCGATTGAAGACGAGGTCGTCGCACATCTCGCGAACGTTTGCGTCGATCTCGGCATACGGAGTAATCTCTTTGGCGTGAACGAGCGCCGCATCTAATCCGGCTTCAACGCAATGATGCAAGAACACGGAATTCAGCACCGCCCGCGCAGCAGGCTTGAGCCCGAATGAAACGTTGGAGACGCCGAGCGACGTGAGCACGCCCGGAAGCTCCCGCTTGATCAATCGGATGCCTTCGATCGTTTCGATTGCGGAATTCGAGAATTCCGCATCGCCCGTTGCCAGCGTAAAGGTGAGATCGTCGAATATCAATGCGCCCGCGGGAATACCGTATTCATTGACGACGATGTCATAAATGCGCTGCGCAACTTCCAATTTACGCGTCGCAGTTTTGGCCATGCCGGTCTCGTCGATGGTAACGCAACGATTGCGGCGCCGTGTTCCTTTGCCAGCGGCAACACCACGTCCATTTTGGCGCGCCCGGCTTCAAGGTGCACCGAATTGAGAATCGCGCGCCCGGGATAGTGTTCGAGCGCCTCTTGCATAACGCGCGGTTCCGTCGAATCGATCATCAGTGGTGCTTCGATCGACTGCGCGAGCCGCCGCGCTATTTCACGCATCTGCGCGTCTTCGTCCGTGCGCTCCGTCAACGCGCAGCAGATGTCAAGCACGTGCGCCCCCGACTCGACTTGTTCGCGCGCGACCAACACGATCTCGTCGTAGTTGTCTTCCAACAGCAGACGCTTCATCTTGCGCGACCCCTGGCTGTTGATGCGTTCGCCGACCAAGAGTGGGCGCGGCTCTTGCTCAAGCGCGACCGCGCTCATCGCCGATGCGGCGAGCTGCGGACGGAGCACGCCGTTGGTCGGGACGCGAATCGGCACCGGGTTCGCCTCGAGGACACCCCGCAAGCGCGGTGATGTGCGCGGGCGTGGTCCCACAGCAGCCACCGATGACGTTTACGCGAAACTCGCGAACGAATTCACCGAGCTCGCGGGCAAGCTCTTCGGGTGTTTCCGGATAGATCGTTTCGCCTTTTGGTCCCATCAGGGGAAGGCCCGCGTTTGGAATCACGCTCACAAAGCATCGCGAATTTTCGGTGAGATACCGGATCGAATCACGCATCTGCGCAGGGCCCGTCGAGCAATTCAGGCCGATAACGTCGACCGGCAGCGCATCGAGCGTTGCGCAGATCGAGCGAATGTCGGTGCCGAGCAACATCCGTCCTTCGGTGATCAGCGTCGGCTGCGCTTGAATCGGCACGTGGCGCATGCCGCGATCAAACTCGCGCGTAATGCCGGCAATTGCTGCCTTGAGTTCGAGCAAGTCTTGCATCGTTTCGAGCAACAGCAGATCAGCGCCGCCGTCGATCAAGGCTCGCGCTTGTTCGCCGTAGAGCGCGACGAGGTTTTCGTAGGTGATTTTCGAGAGCGCGGGATCCGATGACGACACCAGCATGCCCGTCGGTCCCATTGAGCCCGCGACGAACCGCGGGCGGTCTTTCGTCGCCACTGCCTCGCAGGCGTCGCGCGCGATTTCGGCGGAGCGGCGATTGATCTCGTACGTCTTTTCGCCCAGCTCATATTCGTCCAGTTTGAGCCGAGACGCGGTGAACGAGTCCGTTTCGACAACGTCCGCACCGGCTTCGAGATAGGCCACGTGAATGGAGCGGATGACGTCGGGACGCGTGAGAACGAGCGCCTCGTTGCATCCGGCGTAACGCTCGCCGCCGAAATCGGCGGCGGATAAGTCGAGCGCCATGAGTTGCGTACCCATGGCGCCGTCGTAAATCAGGACCCGCTGTTCGAGCAGGTGCAAATAATCACGCAATTAGGTTCGACTACTCGCTTCTTCGACGGCGAAGTTCGGGTTGACGCGGATTTCACCGACGGCACGCCCGGCCCGATTATACACAATTGGATGCGCGAAGGCACGGAGTTGTGTCGCTTGCGACTCCGATAGCGTACCCAAGGCGCGCAGTGCCGCCATCGTCGACGGGCTCCGCGCACGCGATGTGCCGTCGATGACTTTGCTCGCATACCCTACGCCGGCCGGTATGACGGCTACTCCGTGAACGCCCTCAGCGCCAACCTTACAGGCAATCGAGCCGCAGCAACCCGCATGAGCTCTGAATCAAACTCCCCCGTGCCGCTGACGTATTCGGGATGCGACACCATCGCGTCGCGAACGACCAAGAGCGCCATCGCATCGCGCGGCGCCAGGCCCTCGAGTGACGCAAACCGCGCAAAGGCGAGCGCAGTCTTGCGCAGTGACGTGCCGTACACGGGAATGCCGCATCCGTCGACACCGAGCGGCCACGTCGATGGATCGTCGTCGGAGAGCCGGGCGCAAAACGATAAGATCCGTTGCTGTGCCGGATGTGAAGGCTCCAAGTACGTCGAGGTATCCGCACCGATCAGTTTGCACAATGCGAGGATGCCGGCGTGTTTGCCGGAGCAGTTGTTGTACACCGCGGTTGGGGATTCACCCGCGCGCAACATGCGATGCGCGGATGCTTCGTTGTATGGCAGGTGAACACCGCACTGCAGTGCCCTCTCGTCCAGTCCGATCTTTTGCAAGATCGAACGAACGGCTTCAACATGAAAAGATTCACCAGTGTGCGATGCCGACATAACCGCAATCTCTCGCATGTCGAGACCGAAAGCGTCCCGGACGCCGGCTTCGATAGCAGCAGCTGCGATAAACGGTTTTGCCGTCGAGCGTAAGAAGACGGGCGTATCGATGTCGCCGATCGCAAAACGAATATCGCCGCGTGCGTTTGTGGCGCACGCGGCGACGCGATGAATGGACTCGACGAGATCACCACGGATGACTTCGACGACGGGTTCCCCTTGAACGTGGTGCAAGTGCGGTGTTTCTTATCCTACGAGAGCTGGTTCAACGACGACCGCGTCTTGATCTGCAAAGACCGGATTGCTCAGATACCGTTCACCGGTATCGCAGCCAATCGTCACAATGGTCTTGCCTTTCGACTCAGACCGGGCCGCAACTTGCAGCGCTGCCCAGATGTTCGCTCCCGCAGAGATGCCGACAAGCATGCCCTCTTCGCGCGCCGCGCGCCGCGCCATCGCGACGGCATCGGCATCCGTGACGCGGATCACCTCGTCATAGATGCTCGTATCCAGCACTTTCGGAACGAAGCCGGTACCGGTTCCCTGAATTTTGTGCGGTCCGGGCGTGCCTCCCGAGAGAACAGGCGATGCGTCGGGTTCGCCGGCGATGATTTTGATGCCGGGCTTGCGCTGTTTGAGCACCTCCCCGACGCCCGTGATCGTGCCGCCCGTTCCGACCATGGAAACGACGATATCGACGCTGCCGTCGGTGTCGCGCCAAATCTCCTCAGCGGTCGTTCGCCGATGGACTTCGGGATTGGCCGGATTCTCGAACTGTTGCGGAATAAAGAACCTGTTCGGGTCGGTCGCCTGAATCTCGGTTGCCTTGGCAATGGCGCCCTTCATCCCCTCGGCGCCGGGCGTCAAGACGACCTGCGCGCCATACGCTTTCAAAAGATTTCGGCGCTCGATCGTCATCGTGTCGGGCATCACAAGAATGCATTGATAGCCTTTTGCAGCAGCAACGAACGCCAGGGCAATGCCGGTGTTTCCGCTGGTTGGCTCGAGAATCTTCATTCCCGGCAATAGCCGGCCGTCGCGCTCTGCGGCTTCGATCATCGACACACCGATGCGGTCTTTCACCGAACCAGCGGGATTGAACGACTCCATCTTCACAAGAACGGTGCCCGGAAGCCCCTTGTTGAGCCGCGGAATCTTCACCAGCGGCGTGTTGCCGAATGTGTCGGCTAGGTTTTCATAAATGCGCGCCATGATGGTTGTTACAAACCTCGTGTGCCGTAGAAGTTTTCGCATCATAGCAGGTTGCCCGTTGCATCGCTAGTGCGAAGTTCTTCAGATGCAGCGTTGCGCAGCGGCACTTCTTTCTCACTGTTGCCGCCGTTGTTGTATTGACAGATTTCAATATAAGCGCTAATATCGAAATATGTCGATGCAGCGCTGTTGCCCCGCAGCAGCGGTTTCCGAGGCTGGCTTTCAGTCGGAGGCCACTATCCTAAAGGCCGTTGCGGATCCCTATCGGCTTCAAATACTCGCAACATTGGCGGCGAGCGCGACCGAAGTTTGCGTATGCGATTTCACCGACGCCTTGCCGCTGAATCAGCCGACCGTATCGCATCATCTCCGCGTGCTGCGTGAAGCCGCGCTCGTCACCTGTGAGCGACGCGGCACATGGGTCTACTATCGCCTTGCACCGGACGCGCACCAAGCGCTTACCGACGCCTTAACATCAGTTTTTCGGCAGAAAGTACAAATATGAAAACCCACTTGAACCTTGCGACGACCGATCTCGAGAAAAGCGTCGCGTTTTACTCAACACTACTCGACGCACGTCCAGCGAAAATGCTGGACGACTACGCGCTCTTCATCACCGATGAGCCGGGCCTCGAACTCGCGCTCGATGTCGTTGGATCCGTCGCGCCCACAACTGATGCGCATTACGGCGTTTTCGTGGAGACCGTCGCCGACGTCGAACACGCAATTGCGCGACTCGAATCCGCCGGGCTGGCCGCCTCCATAGAACGCGAAGAAACGTGTTGCTATGCGAATCAGAGTAAGGTCTGGACGATCGATCCGGAAGGCCGGCGTTGGGAAGTCTATACGGTTCACGAAGAAACCACAGAACGCAACGACGAAACCACGTCATGCTGCTCTACCGACGATGGAGAACGTACCTGCTGCACGTCGGCGGTGTGATGACGATACTCAAACGCAGTGCCGCCGAGGCCGTCGGCACGGCGCTACTTCTCGCCACGGTCATCGGCTCTGGAATCATGGCAGAGCGACTCGCAGGCGGTAACATGGCGATGGCATTGCTTGCGAATTCCATTGCCACGGGAGGCGCGCTCGTTTGCCTCATTGCCGCGTTCGGGCCAATCTCCGGCGCACATTTCAATCCGGCCGTTACGGTAGCGGATGCGATGCAGCGCGGACTTCCATGGCGCGACGTACCGGTATATATTGCGGCACAGATTCTGGGCGCGCTAATTGGTGTCGGCGCAGCAAACATCATGTTCGGTTTTCCGGTGTTCTTCGTTTCCCACCACACGCGCTCGGGATCCGCGCTGCTCTTCAGCGAATTCGTCGCGACCTTCGGATTGCTCGCCGTCATTTGGGGATGCGTTCGTTTTCGCAGCGGCATCGTTCCATTTGCCGTGGCCGCGTACATCGTGGCAGCATACTGGTTCACATCATCCACGTCATTCGCGAACCCGGCGGTGACGATTGCACGTGCCCTGTCGGATACGTTCGCGGGTATTCGACCGGCCGACGTTCCAGGGTTCATCGTCGCGCAAATCACTGGAGCGATAGCGGCTACCCTTTTCTTTGGTTGGCTCGTGCCGATTCGTACTCACGAAGCCGAAGCGGTCTTGCTTCCCCATGAAGTCGATCATGCGCCGGAGGTCACACGTGCAATCTAAGCCTTTCGTGCTTTTCGTATGCAAACACAACACCGGACGCAGTCAAATGGCGGAGGCGTACCTTCGCCACTTTGCGGGTGAGTACGTGGAGACGGCGTCTGCGGGAACCATCGCCGCGACGCATCCCGACCCGGGCGTCATCGCTGCTATGGCTGAAGACGGCATCGACATTTCTGGGGCGCACCCAAAGCTCTTGACCGCCGACGTATCCTCGCGCGCGCATCGCATTATCACGATGGGCTGCGATGTCGAAGGCGTTCCGCGCATCGATGAGGATTGGGGCCTGCCCGATCCCAAAGGACAACCACGCGAACGCGTTCGAGAAATTCGCGAGATGGTGAAAGACAAGGCGCGACGCCTAGCTGATATACTTACAAGCGGACGTTCGATCTAAGGAAGAGATCACACTCAGTGGCAGCGAACATTCGTTCGGCCGTGTTCTCGTTGTCCGAAGAGTCGTTGTACGTCGATGCGCTCGATCTGTGGATCGATAGCATGCGCTCGCGCGCGCGATGTTACGTCTCGCACGGGCATAGCGATCACGCGCGAGAACACGACGTCGTCGTGGCCACGCCCAACACGGCTCGCATTTGCCATTCGCGTTTCTCCCGGCGTGCCGCCGAATCGCTGCAGCTCTCGCTCCTTGGAAAGACGGAACGGCCACGCAGCACGGTGACCTTCGAGGAGCATGCGTTCAATGAGCCATGGATCGAAGGCGAGCACCGGCTCACCCTCTTCTCTGCGGGCCACGTCTTGGGAAGTTCGCAACTGTTGATCGAGGGCGACCGCGGACGATTCGTTTACACCGGTGATTTCAAGCTCGCGCCTTCGCACACGGTCGAGCCGCCCGAAGTAAAATCGTGCGACGTCGTGTTAATGGAATGCACGTACGGGCGCCCGCACTATGTCTTTCCGCCCCGTGAAGAAGTGGCCGGCGATATGATCGCCTTTGCGCGCGCAGCGCTCGAAGTCGGCGCGGTGCCGGTCTTCTTCGCCTATTCACTTGGTAAAGCGCAAGAGGCGATGGCAATCCTTGGCAACGCCGGCATACCGGTGACGGTGCACGGCGCGATCGACCGGCTTGCGCGCGTCTATCAAGAGTGCGGCGTCGTTCTACCGCCTTTCCACCGGTACGACGCAACGCATTTCGCGGCCGATAGCGCGTTAATTTGGCCACCCGGCGGTAAGGCGCTCCCCAAAGCGTTACGTGATCGGCCGGTTTGGACCGCGATGCTCACCGGTTGGACGATTGATCGCGGTTCGCTGTTCCGCTACGGCGTCGAACGCGGATTCGCGCTTTCCGATCACGCGGACTATCCGGCCTTGTTACGATACATCGAGCTAGCGCAACCCCAAAAAGTGTATTTGATTCACGGATGGCGCGACTTCGTGCATCGACTGCGGGCGCTCGGTATCGATGCGGAGTATTTAGAACACAACCCGCAACTCTCACTGTTTTAAGTTTTTTCTTTGAGACCGTCGCTCTTTCCGCGCGCTTTCGATATCGGTGTCACCTTCGATTCATCCGGTTCTTCATCTGTAACGTTCAATGCACTGAGTTCGTCACTGCAGAACGCATTAAAGTAGGCATCTCGCAGATTACCGATGCGCAAATCACTAACGGTGCGAGTACCATCGGGCCGCAGTACTTCTACCGACCGCAGATGGGGTACGTATCGCGCTAACCGCGACATACGCCATTCCGTGAGCTTCCACTTATTAGGAGCCATGTATTCGTAATCGTACGGCGGAAGCGAACCCGCTTTTGCGGTCAGCGGAGTGAGACGCACGCGGAACCCTTCGCGGTTAAAGATCGCGTCCTCGACTTGTTTGATCGTCGCCATTATTACGCTTCCTTCCGCTCAGTCGACGCCGATGTCCCACAGTAGGCCCAGGTCTTTTTTCGAAAAGGTTTTGAATGCGATCAGCGTTTCGGTGCTTTCGATGCCATCGAGCGCCGCGATGTGCTCCGTGACCAACTCGTTGAGCGCTTCATGTTCTTTTACGCGCACGATCGCCACCATATCGAATGGTCCGGCAACGGAGTACACTTCAGCGACGCCTTCGATGGCGAGCAGGTCGTCCGCAATCGACTTCAGGCGCGGCCGCTCGACGTTCATCAGAATAAATGCGGTAACCATTCCGGCGCCTTCGCTTTGGGGACTCGCGCAACCCGCGTAGCGGAGGCCTCTTGCCGAGGATCGTAGTAGCGTCAATGAAATGCGCCGTTTTGCCGAGGTCGCTGACGCCGTTGCGCACGAGAACGGTAAACTGAAGAAAATTGCGCTCATTGCAGAATACGTGCGACAGCTGGAAGATCCCGATCTTGCGGCCGCGACGCGCTTTTTTACTGGCAACCCCTTCGCGGCACGCGACCAGCGAAACCTCAATATCGGCGGGCGCGCGATTATCGCGGCGGCGGAACGCACTTGGCGCTTCAGCGAGAGCGAGCTCTCGAGCGGCTACCGCGAGACCGGCGATCTGGGGAGCGCTCTTGGACCGTTGCTGCGGCCGGCCTCGGACCTGCAACTCTTCACGCCCGAGCCGCTTACGCCGGCCGGCCTGAAAACGCGATTCGATCAGATCGCCGAAGCGTCGGGGAAGAACGCGGGCAAACGACGAGAGGCGATACTCCAATCGATATTGCGAAGTTGCTCCAACGCGTTGGAAGCAACGTACATCGTGAAGATCATAACCGGCGATTTGCGCATTGGCCTACGCGAGGGGCTCGTTCAAGATGCGATCGCGGCAGCATTCGAGACAACCCATCGCGCCGTACATCGGGCCACGATGGCTTCCGGCGATATTGGTGAAGTAGCGGTTGCAGCAAAGCACGGAACCCTGGAACACATCCACGTCGCGTTTGGATCGCCCGTCGGCATCATGCTCGCCTCTCCGATTCCCTATGGTGAGCTCTACAAAGATCTTGCGCAAGGCGACTGGATCGTCGAAGATAAGTACGACGGCATTCGCGCCCAGGCGCACACCTACGACACTACGGTTGCGCTGTTCACCCGGACGCTCAACAACGTTACGCATTCCTATCCGGAGATCGCCGACGAGCTGCGTACGCAACCGCGTCGCATGATTCTCGATGGCGAGATCATCGCTTCACGCGACGGGAAGGTACTACCGTTTCGTATTCTGCAGGCGCGCTTGCAGCGTAAGGAGATCGATCCAACGCTGCTTACCGACGTGCCCCTGACCTATGTGGTGTTCGACGCGATCGCGATTGACGATGAGTTCCTCATCGACGAGCCGCTGACCGAGCGACGCGAACGTCTTGCGGCAGCCTTCGAACCGCGTGCCAACGTTCTTCTTGCGCCCTTCGAACGCTTGGAATGTGCACCACCCGCGGAGGCGGTGAACGCCCGGTTCGATTCAGCACGTGCTCGCGGCAACGAGGGGCTGATGTTCAAACGTGCAGATGCGCCGTATGTTCCCGGACGGCGCGGCAAATGGTGGCTGAAGTTGAAGCGCGAACTTACGACACTGGACGTTGTCGTCGTCGCGGCGGAATGGGGGCATGGGAAGCGCGTCAACGTGTTGTCGGACTATACGTTCGCGGTGCAGGGCGATGACGGCAACTTACTGACGATCGGCAAAGCATATTCCGGTCTCACCGACGTTGAGATCGCGCAACTGACGAAGTGGTTTCTCGATCATCAGACCGGCCGCCGGGGACACGCGTTCGCGGTCGAGCCGGCGATCGTTCTCGAAGTTGCTTTTGACATCGTACAACGCAGTGATTTGCACGAGAGCGGCTATGCCTTGCGGTTTCCCCGCATCGTTCGCATTCGCGACGACAAACCGGCAACAGAGATCAACACGCTTGCGGACGTCGACGAGATCTACCGCGAAATGCTCGCACGGGAAGGCATCGACGGATAGTGGGCCGCGCACATCAACGACGAGTATCGGTGATATAAACGAGTATCGGCCGCTTGCGGTGGAGAAGGCTAGTATGATGAGAGTTTCTCTTCTTGGCGTGCCACATGACGACAATTCCTCGTATATGCGGGGTGCCTCAGAAGCGCCACCCCTGATTCGCCGCGAGTTGTTCTCCGACGCTTACACGGCTTGGAGCGAGACGGGCGTCGAATTGATCGATTCAGGAAGAATTTTCGATCATGGCGACATCCAATTCGATAGCGACCGCGACCCATGGGACGTCATCGAAGAGCGCGCCGGAAGCGTGTTGGGATCTGGCGACCCCCTCATAAGTCTTGGCGGCGATCATGCGATCACGCACCCTATCATGCGCGCGGTTCATCGGCATTATCCGAAAGTAACGATCCTTCACATCGACGCGCATCCGGATATCTATCACGCGTACGAAGGCAACCCGCGTTCCCATACGTCACCATTTGCGCGAATCATGGAAGAACGGCTTGCGGATCGCCTGATACAGGTGGGATTGCGAACAATCAATGCTCATCATCGCGATCAATTCGAGCGATTCGGTGTCGAATTCGTCGAGATGCGTAACTGGCACAACGGCTTACGGTTCGACATCACGACACCGGTCTATATTTCTATGGATATTGACGCGTTGGACCCGGCATTCGCGCCCGGCGTGGCACACCGCGAACCTGGTGGGGCATCCACACGGCAAGTGATCGATTTGATTCATAGAATCGAGCAACCGATCGTAGGTGCCGACATCGTTGAGTACAATCCGCGATGCGACATCTCGAACATGACCGCGATGGTCGCTGCAAAGCTCGTGAAGGAAATTGGCGGAATGATGGTGCGAACCGCCCGCTTGAATGATGACGATTTGAGGAATATGAGCAAGAGCGCTTTGACTATCCATGAGGCAGGCTTATGAAACTCGTCGCGACGATCGACCCGAAGACGTTGGAGAACGCAACCCTCATCGCTGAGTCCAACGAGTTTGCGATTTACAACATGCGCAACGATACCTATGCCCTGGTCCACCGGCATGAAAGTGTTGAGTGGCAGGCGATCATGATCTCTGGTGACGGCCTCTTTCGCGTTTCCGAGATCCTCGCGCGAGCTACCCGGGCATTGTACCGTGACGTGGCCTCGGATCTGTCGCGCGAACAACATGGCCGTCAGGCGACGCGATAGCCGCTAGCGTTTATTGCGCTGTTCCCGGATCCGCCGTGCCCGCGACTCGGCATCGAAGCTGCTCTCCTGCCCACGCCGTTGCACGAAGGACGCGCGAAGACGCGACATCCCGACGACGGCGATCAGCACAATCGCCAGCAACGCGAAAAACAACCGGTCGTGAATGTGCAGCGCTGACGCGCTCGCGAGCACGACCGCCGCAAGCGCAGTGAACGTTTCCCAACGCCGCATTACGCGCCCAGCACGCGCAGCGTTTGCAGCAGCGCACCCGCGTCAACGCCGGTGGGCCCGCAGAACGGGTGGTCAAAGAGCGTCGTAACCCAAAAGAGTACACCGAGACCGCTACCGATTGCGACCATCAACGCGACGTGTAATTCCAGTGGTTCAACGAACGCAAGCGCCAAAACGATCAGCACCGCGCCGGCAAGCACCCATAACGCCACCCACAATTCGCGTGGAACACTCGCTTGCGATGAACGGAGCCGATCGTAGTGCAGGTCTTCCAATACGGAAAGCTGCGCGCGCAAGTCGTCATCGTATGAGCGCTCACGCCCCTTGGCATTTCGCTCGAGCTTGTCCAACGCCGTTGCGGAGGCATCCGAACGCGTCCCTTTGCATAGCGAAGGCCACTCGGCGATTGAATCCATAACGTACGCGCGCACGAGCGGAAGCTGATCCGAACGGATATCGCGTGCCACCATTCGAATTGCGGCCGCTTCGGAGTCGACGTTTGCATCGGTCGTCCGTGCGGCGTTCCAGAGGTTCACGATGGCGAAGGTAAAGAGCAACGCGCATAGCGAGCCCGTAGCGGTAGCCCAAGCGCCGATCACCGGCGAAGCCTGCGTAATCTGATGGCGCCGCGCCCAGCGTCGCGAAAGAACCATGGCGCCCAACGCAAGAGCGTTGAGCGCCACGATTACGGCGACGAACGAGAAGAGATTTGGAAGCTGTCCGAGACCTTCGGTCAAAGCGGCTTCCCGTCGTCATCCGCGCCCAGCAGCAGCGGACGTATATACGGAATCGGCGGGTCGCCATGGGCCAAGAACGCATCGTGGAACTTTTGAAGCGTGAACGCGCTGCCGAGCTTTTTCTTATAGTCGTCGCGAAGTTTCAGGATCATCAGTTTGCCGAGCGTGTAGTAGCCGTACATCGGATCTTGTGTTCCGCGCAGCGACTCGCCGACCGCAATCTGCTGCGTTTGGAAACACTCATCGGTGAAGAGTTTCTCGGCCTGTTCGATGCTCATGCCTTGCGTGTGCAGTTTTACGCCGACGACGTACCGGCACTCTCGCAACAAGGCTTCGTCGAGCTGTGCCAGGCGAACGCGCGGATCACCATTGCCCCAGCCCTGGTCGACCATGGTCTGCTCGTTGTAATGCGCCCAACCTTCGGCGAACTCCGACGACATCGAGAGCTTACGCGTCAGGCTCAAGTCCAAGTGTCTATCGATCGAGAAATTTGTGAAGTGCCCTGGATAGACTTCGTGTGCCGAAATAATGGGAAATTCGTAATCGTTGAACTCGGCCAAGAAATCTTCTTTTTGCTTCGCGCTCCACGTCGGATCTACGGGCGTCACATAGTAGTAGGCTTGGGTTGCAACCGTTTCCAACGGTCCGGCTGAATCTTCGGCGGCTTCAGTTGTTGCGCGCTCAAACGGCGGCGTGTCGACGACTTTGATATTCGCATCGGCCGGCAACGTCACGAGATGCTTCGCTTCCACAAAGGCGCGCAGTTTCACCAAGTCGCTCTGGGCTTTCGAGCGCAGCTCGTCAGCTGCCGGATGCGTCTTCGTGATCATCAAGTAAACGTCGAGTGGTTTCTTGTTCGGATCGATCTTCTTGGCCACGGCGATGAACTGCGCGCGGGTCTGATCCAGTGCATGCTGGCCGATCGCGAGATACTGATCGAGCGGCATGTTCAAACCATCTTCGTACTGCAAGCGCTTTTCATAGGCGGCAGCACCAATCGCGAAGGTCCCCGAGGGGTTGAGTTTCTTGATCCAGGCTGCGTAGGCGGACATTGCTCTGGCAGCCGCGGCATTCGCCGCTTTCAATTGTGACTGCAGCGCCGGATCCTGAACAGCGACGAATGCTTGCGGAACGCTATCGGTGAAAAAGCTCACCGAACCCGCCGCGTCTTCGCTCGATATGCGTTGCGTAACGGCATCGACCGACGTAATGTTCTTTTCTGCAACCGAAAGCATGGACGGTATCTGGCGTTCGCGAGCGATTGCGTACTTCAGGCGGGTTTCGAGCGGAGCGTAGTCGCGCTCCATGATCGTGAACACGGCGCCGCTTGCAATCTGCGTATAGAGGTCGGGATTGTGCTGCCAGTTCGCGAGCGTTTGCGTCTGCAGCAGGTCGTCGTTCAATGCGTTTTCCAACAACATTGCGTCGATCTTTACCTCGGCAGAGAGCTGCGATCGGTCGATCACCGTTCAATTTCGAAAGAAACTCTCGATCGCGAGCCACTTCCGCCTGCATCGCTTGCGCCGAATAATCTCCCAACTCGGCATCATAGATATGCACGCCGACCTGCGTCGCTCCGATCGGATTCAGTTTGAAGCCGCCGTAGAAGTAGTCGTGTGCGAGCGCCGCGTACTGCTCATCGGCGCTCGGAGCTGCCGGCGCAGGCGCAGCAGCGAAAAGAACGGCAGCCGCAACGGCGGCGCCCAATAAACGAAGCCTCAGCATATGTGCCGAGGCTTCGCGTTTTGGTGTCCGGGCCCTCGCTACTGATTTTTGAACTTGGCGACGCGCTTTTCGTTGTACGCGGCTATGCCTTCTTTCGCGTCGGCGCTCTTGAAAAGCAGAGACTGCAGTTCACGTTCCAGCGCAAGCGCGTCTTGCAGCGGAAGTTCGGCGCCCGTCTGGACGCTGCGTTTGATGTGGCCGACCGCCATCGGCGCCTTGTTCGGGGTGCAGAACTGACGTGCATAGTCTGTAATCTGCTCACGAAACTCTTGCGCGGAGCCCTCGAAGATGTCGCTCACGACACCCCAATCCAACGCCTGCTCGTAGCTGAAGGTCTTGCCGGTCACCATCAACTCCATCGCGCGTGCTTTGCCGACCAGACGCGCGAGGCGCTGCGTACCGCCGGTTCCGGGAAGAACGCCTAACGCGACTTCCGGAAGCCCAATCTTCCCCGCATCTTTTCGTGCAATGCGGATGTCCGCTGCCATTGCGATTTCCATGCCGCCGCCGACGCAATGCCCGTTGAGAGCGGCGATGACAAGCTTCGGGGTTTGCTCGAGGCGGCTGAGCGTTTCGTTTGCGTGCAAACAGAACATGTATTTGAAATCCGGGGTCACCGAATTGAGCATGTTGATATTTGCGCCGGCTGAGAAGAACTTTTCACCGGCTCCGGTCAACACGATCACCTCGACGTCGCCGTCGAAACGAGCATCGAGAATCGCCTCGTCCAGTTGACGCATCATCTCGTGCGTATAGGTGTTGGCGGGCGGATCGTTCATCTCGATGAAGCCGATATGGCCGTCTTTCCAATAGTTGATGACGCGCTTGCCGTCGAATGCGCGCTGGTCGCGCCCAAATGGCGTCTGTTGGGCGGAGGTGCCGTTGGTTGTCGTTGACATAATCTTTCCTCGTAGCGTTAGTTGGCGCTCAGGTTGCCTTTGGGGGCGATCCAGTCCGGATTCTTAAAACAGTTGGCGAGAACGACGTCGTCGGCCGGAGTCGGAAGCACCGACGGCATGTACGCGTTCCACTCTTCTTCGCTCAGCCTGCGGCCGTCGACGGTCCAGCGCTGATTCGCAAACTCGCCGATCTTTCGATTGAAACGCATGTTTGGAACATAGAGCTTCTGTTCGCTCGAATTGACTTCGTTGACGCGATTCACCGTTTGAGTCACTTCTTGATAGAACTGTTCGCGCGCGCGTTCGTTCAAGGTCTCTTTGTCGACCGTATCGCCCGTTTTGTCCTCATCGACGCGGCCTTTGATTCCCCACGTGTATGCCCATTGCGCTGAACCGGAATGGTCGGTGCCGAAAAGATCGAGTGAGCCGGAAATCCACTTGTTGTAGTACTTCTGCTGCATCTCGACCGGAATCACGCCGGCCTTCGCGATACGGCGTAAACCGGTGATGCCGGTTCCCATATGAAACGATTCTTCGCGCAACATCGGGCCCATCGACGAGGCAAGCGGCGCAAAACTCGAATGCGAGAGCATCGTCAACTGAAATTTTCCGTCGCGATCCATAAAGTTGGTATACGCGAAGAAATCGAGCCAATGCGTCACGTCATCATTGAACGCGTTCAACAGGCGGTTCTTCTTGCCGAACGCGCGGCGTTCGAGCATCTTCTGCGCTTCGATCTTGCCTTCGCTGCCGAAATGGTTCACGAGTAAGTGACACATCTGATAGCCGTGGCGCGTCTCTTCGACCATGATGCGAACCAGCGCCGCCAAATCATACTCGGAGGGCGCGTTATTTACGAGGAAACGCTGCTGTTCGTTTGAAGCGAACTCCGTGTCGCCCTGATAGACGATCATGTTGAGCACGGCATCACGCATGCGCTGATCCGGAATCTCCCGCACTTTTTCCCAGCGACGATCACCCTTGAAATCTCCAAAGAAGATCTCGGGGGTCGGAAGCTCTCCGTATTTCGCCTCGAATTCGTAACCGGGGACAAACCGGTCCATCAGATCTTGATCGAGTCCGATGTCGTGCTGCCAATCTTTGAGCAGATCGACCCAATCGTCGAAGGTAGAGATGCGCGCCATGGACTAAACGCCTCCAAGCGAGATACGCTTTATGACAGATTTAATGCTTTGCGTGGGAATACCGTCATACTACCGCACGAGCGCGTGGAGGTCAACCCTTTGGAAAGACCGGTAAGCCGGCCGAATTCGTTCATCTTTACCTTATACGGAGACCTCGTGCACCGCCATATCGCTGATGGCGCGCTTTGGATCGGCGGATTGATTCAGCTCATGGCGCCCTTCGGTGTATCGGAAGCCGCCGTGCGGCAGGCGGTTTCTCGTATGTCGCGACAAGGCTGGCTGGTCGCCAGAAAGAGCGGAAATCGCGCGTTCTATGCCGTGACTGAGCGGGGGCGACGTCGCATCGAGGGACTGAGCCCGCGGATCTACGGCCCGGTCGTGGAGTGGGATGGGTGCTGGCGGATGCTCACCTACAGCGTCGCCGAGTCGCAGCGCGAACGGCGCGACCGGCTGCGCAAGGAGCTGACCGTGCTTGGGTGGGCGCCGCTCTCCGCATCGACCTGGATCACGCCCTCGGATGCGATCGATCAGGTCCGGGAGGCCGCCGAATCGGCGAACGTCCTTGAGAATATCGACCTTTTCGTTGCGGAGTACGCCGGACCGGCATCCGACCGTGAACTGCTGCAGAAATGCTGGGACCTCGAGGCGATTGCAAACGCCTACGGAGATTTCATCCGCGAATACGAGCCGCGGCTCGCGCGGGAACGGCGCGACGGCGCGTTGAGCTCGCAAGACGCCTTCGTCGAACGCCTTTGGCTCGTGCACGACTACCGAAAATTCACGTATATCGACCCCGGTCTGCCGAGTACGCTGCTTCCGGCGCACTGGCCCGGGACAACTGCGGCTGCGCTCTTTCGTGAATATTACGCTGCAATCGATGCAAAGTCGCTCAGATTTTTCACAGAAGCGACGGGGCAGGCGGTCCCGGCGTAGCCGCGGAAAAGCGGCGACCATGCCCAAAGCGTTTCTCATTGCGCTCGCCGTTGCGGCGTCGGCGCTTGCTGCTTGCAGCAATTACAACCCGTCGTCAATCTATACGACGCCCACCGCGACGCCCGTGCCGTCATTTTCGCCCAACCCGGCGATTACGTCGGCGAGCGTGACGTTCACCGTCGCCGGTACGCCGATTCCGAATCAGCCGATCGCGATGTCGACGCCCGACCCGTCGGGTCAACCCGGGACGGCGATCGCAACGGTGCTGACGAATTCCACCGGAGTCGCGGCGTTTTCGAGCTTAACGTACACGGCAACGTACTGCTGGACGACGATGTATACGCCGCCCGGAGCGCAGCCACAATCGTACTCGGCGTGCTTAGGGCCGCAATACTGGTACGGCGGCGTTCGTCTCGGCAATCCATAGCGTCGCACTTCGAAAAAAGAAAAAGCGCCTCGCAAATACGAGGCGCTTTTTTCATATCGCTTCTGGTTGAAACGACTATGGATTTCCGCCGACGTGGAGGCGGAGTTGGAAGTATGCCGTGCGCGGTTGAACTGGAATCAACGGATACGGAAGACTCGTGCTCTTGAACGAGCCGTACGCTCCGGTATTGGTTTCACCGACTTGGCCGACGCCGGCGTTCGGACGCGGAACGTAGCCGAACGCGTTCGTATTGAGCAGGTTGAAGATCGAGAGTTGCCCATCGAGCTTCGCGTTGATCGCGTGACGTGCCGTGAAATCGTAGATCGCGAAGGGCGGTTGCGAGTAGGTATTGTTCTTGCCTTCGAAATCAACGCCGACACCGACGTATGAGCCGTCGAACGTATAGTTCGCGTTCGCGTACGCTTTGAAGTACGGCACGCACACGGTGTTGCCGCTTCCGTCGAGACACTGCTGAACGCCGTTGGCGGGCACGCCGGGCGTGGCGCCATAGAAGCTCAGCGGAATGCCGTTGACGACCGAACGCGCGAACGTAGCATTGGCAAAGTATCCAAGGCCGCGCAGCGGTTGGAACTTGTATCCCACAATCGCGATCTTATTCGAAAGGTTCGCCGCGTTGATCGGCTGCGAGACGTTTTCGAATGGGAAGAGGCCGCCCGGTGTCGCCGTCAACGTCGACAGCGTTTCAAAGACGTTCGAAATGTTCGTGTTCAACAGGTCGAGCGTTACGATCCCACCGCTGCGGAACCGGTGATCGCCGCCGAGATCGAATTCGGCCGCGCGTTCCGGAGCGAGTGCCGGATTCTTTTGAATGAGGCTCGGGTACTGTGAACCGGTTCCGGACGGGTTGAGGACCGACGTCGTTCCGCTGACGAGCAGCGCGTACGGGAACGTCGTCGACGTGCCGAGTGCGAGACGATACGACGTGTCGCCCTTTGGCTGCCACGTGAACGCAACGTGCGGATCGAATCGCGTGACCGAAGTTGAAAGCGGCCCCGAAATCGCCATCACGCCGCCGCTGCCGTTCGAGGTTTGACCGACGGTCGTCGTGCCGTTGAGATGCCAGTTATTGAGGTAGAGGCCGGTCTTCATGCTCAGGTTTTCACGTAGCGCGAAATCTCCGGTCGCCGAGAAAAGATTGAACTTGGCGATCGTTCCGGCCGGTACTTGCGGTGTTCCCGCAAAGTTACCCACGTTCGAGAACGACGAGTCACTGTGGTAGTCGTACGTGAACGTCACGTCGTTCTGTCCCATCGGATGGATGAACGAGACCGTCGTCCCATGCAGTGTGTCATGCTCGTACGTGCTGTACGGAGACTGCAGGCACTCCGTCAATCCGTTCACCGTCTGTCCAACCGGATTGTAATGGTAAACGGAATTCGCCGGAGCTTCTTGCTTTGCGCAATACGCCGCGCCGGCAGCCCCTTCGGATGCGGGATACCAGAACGCCGGGTAATTCGCTTCTCCCGAACCGTCGATGTTACGCGTGATCGAACCCGCGTACGGGCGAACGAGCAAGGTGTTGTCACCGATTGCCGTGCGCAGCTGCGCTTCGAAGAGCGGCATCTGGTAATACACCATGGAGCCCGGGTAGTAGAAGTACGATTGCGTCGCCTTGCCGACGAATTGCTGCGCGTAGGGTGACGTACACTGCGAAAGGCCCGCGCCTACGGTGATACATCCCGTAATCGGGACGGGACCGGCGTCAACACCGTAGGTGATATTCTGCGGAAAGTATCCCGACTGCGTGCCGACAAAGCCCGCTTCGATCGAGGTCGTGTTCGAGAGGGCGTAGCGCAATTTTGCAACTTCCCCTTTCGATTGTAACGACGAACTGATCGGACCGCAAAACGAAAGAACGCCGGTCGACGATGACGTGTTCCACGTGCTCTTGTCGAGCGGTGAAAGCACACACCCGCCGCGACCCGCGAACGGGCCGTTGTAGCCGCCGACGGCACCGTCGAGAACGTACGAAACGCGTCCAAAGGTGCCCGAGGTCAGGAAGTTCGAGTACAGCGTGCCGGTCGTATCGACGCCCTGAAGAAACGACATCGCGGGCTTCGCCGTGTATCCCGGGGTAATGATGTTTGCCGTGCCGCCGACGGCAGTGCCGGCAAACGGCGTCGTGTTGCCCGGGCCAAGCTGCGTCTCGATTCCCGAGATCGTGTACTGATTGAGGAACTGCGCGTAAAACGTGCCGACCCGGCCGGTCGCGATGGGATGTCCGTCGATCAGCGTCTGCGTCTCGTATGGCTGCGAGCCGGCAAGCGAAATTTCGACGTTAGGGTTCGAGCTCCCGCGTTGAATGGCGGCGCCGGGAATATTCTGCACGATCTGCGAGATCTGCGGGTACGCCGCGTTGCGCAGCATGTCCGTATCGACATAGTTCGTCGACGCCGCACCGCTGTTGATCGAGTTGCGGCGCGAAACCGAAACGCGTCCGATCGTGCGTAGTGTCGTTAGATCGGCCTGCGTCAGAACGACGCTGAGCGTCTGCGCGGCGCCGCGCGCAAGCACGACTTCATCGATCGACGATGGGACGAAGCCGCCCTTGTTGACGTCGACGCGATAGATACCGGCGATAAGTGAAAGCGTAAAATGACCCGATGCATCGGATGCGGTCTGCGCGCGCCCCGGTCCATTGACCGAAATCTGCGCACCTGCGACCGGAGCACCGGAACTGGTCTCTACCGTACCCGACAGCGTAGCCGGCGCCTCGTCCGAACGAGCGGCGACGGGCACTACTGCAAGAATTGCGGCAAGGACCAGAGCGATTCGAGAAAACACTCGAACTTCTCCGTTCTTAGTAAAAGCGAATAACGTATGCGCTTTTGGCGCACATCGCCTACGCTAACATCAGAAGGCGAGCGGAAGCTTTAAGAATAGAGAAAGGTCGATTGCGACTTTGGTCGCGTGATCTACTCTTCGTCCTCGTGCAGATGCAAGTGACAACCGTCTTCTGCATCCGACAGGACGTCGCGCGCTTCACTCAAGACGTGTGCCGACAGCGGCTCGGGCGGCGGCGTGACGCTGCCTTGTTCGGCAAGAAATGCCGACTCGCTCCAATCTTCCCACGTCTCGAGCGGCTCGCCGTCGACGTCCGCGGGAAAACGCACGCAGAATCCTTGATCGACATGCACGCCGACGACCATGACGCGCGTGCCGCGCGCGAAGTACGTTCCGTCCTTCCACAGCGTTCCGTACGTCGTGTCGTAGTATTCGCCGATGCGTAGCGGTTCGATTGTTTGCAGCCCTCTAAACGCCGAATGGGTTGAGCGGTTTTTCCCCGATGTAGGTCAGCACGCTCTTGGTCTCGCTGTACAGCCGCATCGTCTCCATGCCGAGTTCGCGGCCATATCCCGATTGTTTATACCCTCCGAACGGAACACCGGGAAAGACCGCATAGGGAGTATTGATCGCAACGGTACCGCTGCGAATCGCTCGCGCGACCCGGTTCGCCCGTCCGATGTTCTGCGACCACACGGTGGCCGACAGACCGTACTCACTCGCATTGGCGAGAGAAATTGCCTCGGCTTCAGTATCGAAAGGAACGAAAGTAACGACCGGGCCAAAGATTTCTTCAGTGGCGACGCGATGGTGCGGTTGCGCTTCAAAGGCGCTCACGCTCCAGAACATTCCGTTTGCAAAGCCTTCGTCCATGTTTGCAGGTCCGCCGCCGAGAAGTGGTTTGGCACCTTCGTCGGTTGCAATCGCGCAATACGATTTGATCTTCTCGAACTGCTCGGCCACCGTGATAGCGCCGACATGCGTTTGCGGATCTTCGGGATTGCCGACGCGCAAGAGCTTCGCACGCTCGACGAATCCGCTGACGAACCGGTCGTAGATCGATTTCTGAATCAGTACGCGGGACCGAGCTTCGCACGTCTGTCCGGCGTTGTAGTAGATGCCGTAGAGCGCGCCCGCGATAGCACCCTCGATGTCGGCATCATCGAAAACGACGGACGGAGACTTTCCGCCGAGTTCGAGCGTGACACGTTTGACTGTTTGTGCTGCTGTTTGCGCCACGAGCTTGCCGGTGGCGGTACTGCCGGTGAACGCAATCTTGTCGATGCCGGGATGTTCGACCATCGCCTGACCGAGGTCGCGTCCCGAACCGGTGACGATATTGAGAACACCCGGCGGGACGCCCGCCTCGAGCGCAATCTTTCCCAGCTCGAGCGCCGTTAGCGGAGTCGATGGCGCAGGCTTCAAAATGATCGTGCACCCCGCCGCGAGCGCGGGAGCGACCTTCCACGACGCGAGCAGCAGCGGAAAATTCCAAGGAACGATCGCACCAACCACCCCGACCGGTTCGCGTACGGTGCTGGCAAGATAGGTTGGAATCGGCGGCGGCAACGTCTCACCATAGTTCTTCGTCACAGCGCCGGCGTAAAATTCAAAGCAGTCCACGATCGCGCCAAGTTCGCCCTTTGCGGTAGAGAGCGGTTTGCCGTTGTCGCGCACTTCGATCATCGCGAGATCAGCGGCGCGTTCCGCAATGAGCGCCGCCATTTTATTGAGGATTTTTGTTCTGCGAGACGCCGCCATCGACGACCACTTGCCCTCGTCGAAGGCGCGGCGTGCACTGCGCACCGCCGCATCGACGTCTTCCCGTGTCGCTTCCGCCACGTCGGCTAGTACGGCGCCCGTTGCCGGATTGCGATCTTCGTAGGTTGCTCCACCGGCAGCATCGCGCCATTCGCCGCCGATCAGAAGTTGTGTTGCGGTGGTTGTAATTGCGCTCATGTTCAGGACTCCATCCGTTCGAAGATCGTTGCTATTCCTTGGCCGACGCCGATGCACATCGTCGCCAATCCGTAGCGGCCTCCGCGGCGGCGCAGTTCGTGGAGAAGCGTCGTCGCAATTCGCGCACCGCTTGCGCCAAGCGGATGACCGAGCGCGATTGCACCACCGCTGACATTCGTCTTATCAGGATCCAATTCCAGGTCGCGAAGGCACGCGATCGCTTGTGATGCGAATGCCTCGTTGATTTCAACCACATCGAGATCCGCAGCGCGAATACCAGCCCGCTCCAGCGCCTTTCGCGTTGCCGGAATCGGACCAAGCCCCATCAAATCGGGGCGTACTCCCGCAACGCCGCTTGCGACAACCCGCGCCATAGGACGCAAATTGAGCTGACGCGCCGTCTTCGCCTCAACCAAAACAAGCGCGGCGGCACCGTCGTTGATTCCCGAAGAGTTCCCCGCAGTCACGGTTCCATTCCTCGAAAACGCCGGCTTCAACGCTGCAAGCGCTTCAATTGTCGTTTCGGGCCGCGGATGTTCGTCGACGGAAAGAGCGTCGACCACGACGATCTCATCATTGAAACGGCCTCTGGCAACGGCCTCCTTCGCCTTCGTTTGAGAATTGAGCGCGAAACGATCTTGCTCCTCACGCGAAATGCCGTATTCGTGCGCAACGCGTTCGGCCGTTTCACCGAGTGCGATCGTCCACTCGCTCGGCATTTTGGTGTTTGTCATACGCCAACCGAGCACCGTATCGAAGAGTTGTTGCGCTCGCCCAAATGGACGATCGCTTTTCGGCATGACGTATGGAGCGCGCGTCATTGATTCGACACCGCCCGCGATCATGATGTCGCCTTCACCGCTCGCAATCGCACGGGCCGCGGAGTTGATCGCTTCGAGACTCGAACCGCACAGACGATTGATCGTCGCGCCGGGAACCTCTACCGGAAGTCCTGCGAGTAACGCTGCCATGCGCGCAACGTTACGGTTATCTTCGCCGCTCTGATTGGCCGCGCCGAAATAGACGTCATCGATACGATCGTACGGAATCGATGCGCGATCGACGACCGCGCGAATAACGCGAGCCGCAAGATCGTCAGGGCGATAGCCGCCGAGTGCACCGTTGAACCGTCCAATCGGCGTACGGAGTGCATCGATGACCCATACCTCACGCCCCAGCATCGACAGGCTCCTCGGTCTCTTGATCGACGTCGAGTACCCACAGTGAGCGGTCCGGCGCAAATTGCCGGCCTTCCGATTCCGCGAGCCGGTTCAAGATACGAGCAACGCGCGCGCCACCGATCTCGCGACCCCACGCGATCGGCCCGATCGGATAGTTCGTCCCGAGGCGCATCGCGAGATCGATGTCTTCGGGCGTCGCGACGTGTTCATGTACTGCAAGAACCGCTTCGTTGACGATCGAGCCCACGACGCGGCCAAGGAACAATCCGGGCGAGTTCGCTACGAGCACGACGCCCTTGCCGAGCGCAGCGAACAACTCTTGCGCGAGCGCAAGCGCATCGTCGGAGACGATTTCAGAATCGACGATCTCGACGGCGCTTTGGCTCTCGAGCGAACCAAGGACGCCGTACCCAATCAGGCGCTCAGGATGCTGCATTGCCTCCGCAGCCTCGTCCATATCGGTCGCGTAGGCGTCCGCAAAAATGACGGTCTCCGGACCGAGCACCGAATCGAGTTGCGCAAGGATGTCGCGGCGATCGGCGCGGCCGTCGCCAACGTCGATGACAAGCGTCGCTTCGAGCGGGACTTGATCCAAAAACTCGTCATTTTCAATTCGTTTGACATGGCTGTAATGCTGATCGAGCAGCTCGGCCATTTCGTCCGCGATTCCACCGAACCCGATGACGACCACGACTTCATCCTCGTCGCGGCCGTCGGATCGATCGGGTGTCAGATCGAGGCGTTCCGGCGGGCCGTCACTGTAATCGTAAAAGCCGGCGCCGCTCTTGCGTCCGAGGCGTCCGCCTTCGACCAAACGGCGCTGCAACTGCACGGGCGTTAACCGTTCCGCTCCAAGACGCTCGTAGATCGAATCGCTGGTCGACAAATTCACATCCAGCCCAATCAGATCCATCAACTCGAACGGCCCCATCCGAAAGCCCGCGCTACGTGCGAGCGCATCGAGTTCTTCGATCGATGCAACGCCGCGATCGAAGGCGCGCAGTGATTGCAAGTAGTACGGCCGGGCAACGCGGTTCACGACGAAGCCCGGCGTATCGGTGGTGAGGACACCGGTCTTTCCTAAGCTCTCAACGAATGCGCGCGCGCGTTCGATCGCTTCGTCGGAGCTCATCTCCGTGGTAATGATCTCTACAAGTTGCATCAATCCCGGTGGATTGAAAAAGTGCAATCCAACGACCCGCTGCGGATTCGGTACGGTGTCCGCAAGATCGGAGACGGAGAGAGCCGACGTGTTCGTCGCCAGCAGCGCGTCGCCGGAGACGGCTGAAGCCATCTCGACAAAAATTTCTCGCTTCAGTTCGAATCGCTCCGGAACCGCTTCGATGGCAATCGATGCTTCGCTGCTCTTCGGAATGCTATCGCTCCAGCGTATCCGTTCGATGACCGAGGATGCCGCTTGCATGCGCTCTGCATCTTTGCGAAGACGGGCGAGGCCATGCTCGCGCGCCTCGGCGCTCGGTTCGATTAACTCGACGATGTTGCCGCCCTGCGCTGCCACGAATGCGATCCCCGTCCCCATCGTGCCGGCGCCGACGACCATTACCATGTGCTCCACGGCGCTTGCGTTCGCGAAAGGACCCGCAAACGCTTCGTCCGATAGAGTGGAACATGGAAAAGCCACAGTGGCGCGTACGCTCGTCGAGCTACGTCGTCGATACGCCGTTCATGCGCCTACGCAAAGACGAGGTAGAGTTGCCGAACGGAACAATCGTTCCCGACTACTTCGTGCGCGAGTCCCGCGGATTCGTGATCGTGCTCGCGGTTACTCCGTCAAACGAAGCCGTCCTCGTCGAGCAATATCGCTACGGCAACGACTCGCTCGTCTTGGAGCTTCCCGCCGGTTCGATCGACCACGCCGAAGATACGCTCGCATGCGCGCGGCGCGAACTTTCGGAAGAGACGGGCTACACTGCGGATCAATGGGAGTTGGTCCTTCAGAGCGCGACCGAGCCCGTGCGATCCAACTCCATCATGCACTGTTATCTCGCGAAAAACGCTACGCCGGCCGGAAAACAACAGTTGGATGAAACGGAACACATCGAGGTGCGCTTGATCCCGCTCGACGAATTGCGAACGATGCTTCGGAACGGAAAAATCGATTCCGTTGCGTCCATAGCGGCGGCCTACGCGACGCTAGAGCACATCGCTGCGCAGTAGGTCTTTCAGCGCCTCCAGTGACCCGAATGGATAGACGATCCCGTCGCCGCAGACGGTTACGTCAACGGGTTCGCCCGGTGCAACGAACTGTCGCAATGCAGCGGCGCACGCATTCGAAAGCACGTTCAAGCCGTTGGAATAGGGAGTGAGCGCCGGCACGACGATGGCCCCCCGCGACGCAAGAAATGCACGAGTGGATGCCCCGCCGCCGAGCGATATGCTCGGATGAAGGTGACCGAGAATGCAGCGGCGTGCGGCGACCGGCTTGTCGCCGTGGATCAGAAGCCATCCATCGCGTTCGATCGCCGTTACCGTTTCCCCAAGAACGGCTGCACCACGCGTGCGGCCTTCGTGGTTCCCGGCAATGAGCGTTACGGCGAATTCGGACCGCAACGTTTCCAACGCGCTCCTCACTTCGGCCGCCGCGCCTTCGCTCATGCGGCTTCCATGGATCACGTCGCCAAGAAAGACGATCTCGTTTGCGCCGGAGCCGCGCGCGGATTCACGCACGATCGCGACCGTTTCCATCGTGCTCCACAACGGAAGTGCGCCCCCGACGACGTCCTCGTACCCGAGATGCGCATCCGCCACGATCAGTGATGCCGTGCGTCGCAGAAAGAGCAGACCCGGAGGCAGCGCGATCGCGCCATCGGCAAGCTCGAAGTACGGCGCTGCAGGACGAGGAGGCACTACGCCCCAAACCGCAGTTCGAGTTGCGAATGTTCCGGCACATCGTTTTCATTCGGAGCACGTTCGCCGAGCAGCTCAAGCACGCGATCGTGTAGCGCTTCGACCATACTTGCCCGATCGTCGAGAACGACTGAATCGCCAAACGACGATGTGACGATGCCGAACGTAAACGGCGTCGCGGCCGCGGGATGAACGACCCGCGGCTCAGTCAACGACTCGAGATATGCCCGGGCGCCCGGCGCGTCCAGCAGATCGTTCGTCACCGTGCGAATCGTTTCACGCAACAGCGGAAAGCTCGGATCGCGAGCAAAGACACGCTCCAGAATCCGCGAGCTGTTCCAACTTTGGGTGCCGCGCCGTAGACTTCTTCCGGCAGCGCGGCGTAGGACGAGGAGCCCGGTGTTTGCGACGTGGCGAAATGCATTGCGGATCAAATGCGAACTGCGCAGCCCAGTCAGCAACTCGTCGTCGAAGCTTCCGACCTGAAGCATCTGCGCCCATGTCGCGTCCGCGATTACGACGCTTCGGCGGGGGAGTGTCACGAGAAAACCGTTGTCGTCGGTAGTGATTTGCGTATTCGCCCCGCAAGCGGCAAAGATCCGCGAACCGACGACGCGCGCAAGCGTTTCATTGATACGACGCCCCGCGCACGTGTGAAACACGGCCGTCTGCCGTTTGTCCATTCGGTAGATTTCGATAACGGGTGAGCGCGCGGTCGGCACGGCGGAAAGCGCCTGTTGTTGGGCGATATAGCGCAACACATGCGTTGCTTCAGATCCTTCGAGCCCATAGTGCGAATGTAAGAATTCGAGCGCACCAGCGCGATCGTTGTGCCGAAGGTGCAGAGCAGTTTCGACCCGCAACCGCGTGATTTCCGAAGCAAGAGGTTTCGGAATTCCTTTCAAATGCGAACTCCATTGCGGTACCGTCGGACGACCGGTGTAGGGTTCGACGCTGACAACGCTTGCTCCGATCTCCTTCACGCGCAAGGTCTTTCCGTTCAGCACGAAAACGTCGCCAATGCGCAGCTCGTTGACGAAACTCTCCTCGACCCCGCCGATCGCGTCGCCCTTTCCGACGCGCACCAGTACGCGATGCTCGTTGGGAATCGTTCCCACATTCTCGAAGAAGGCGGCGCAGACGTCCCGGCCCAATCCGAAGATCTGCATCCCGTCGAATCCTAACCGCTTCACATGCGCTTCGTCCGCGCCGACACCGCCACCGGAGAGGTAACGGGCGCAGCGAACGACGTCGTCTCCCGAAAGCGTGCGGTACGGATAGGCGCGACGCGCAATCGTCAACGCATCGTCGACGGTGAGACGCTTGTCGTAGCAGACGCTTCCGACCATCCACTGCGCCAGTACGTCGAGCGGCGCCTCGGGCACGACGATCTCGTCGATGATTCCGTCTGCAATGCATCGCCGCGTGGCGGCCGCTTCAATAATATCGTCGCGGTCTTGTGCGATCACCGTACCTTCCGCAATCGCATCCGGCCGGTGTCCGGCTCTTCCGATGCGTTGCAGCGTCGACGTCATGCCGCGCGCGCCTCCGACGATTAATACGCGGTCGATGAATCCGATATCGACGCCCAGCTCGAGACTCGAACTGCACACCACGGTGTGAAGGCTTCCGGCCCGCAATGCAGCTTCGACGCGATGGCGCACGCTTCGCTCGAGTGCCGAATGATGGACTCCGATACGCGTGTCGTAGGTGCGTGCCGGCTCATTACTTTCGATCTCTTCGACAGCGCCGTCGTCGTGCATCACACCGTGCATCTCGTGCGCGATGCGTTCGGCTTGACTCCGAACATTTGTGAACACGAGCGACGTGCGGACGTCGCGTGAAAGATTCACAGCCGTCTGCGCGATCGTTGGAAGGGGTGCCATCGCTCCACTGAACGGAGCATTGATGCCGATTCGGATGTTTCGCAAGCCGCGATGATCTACGATCTCGCACGGGCGATCTGTGCCCACGAGAAAACGCGCAATACGTTCAAGTGGTGCAACCGTTGCCGACAGACCAACGCGATTGAACCCATTTTCAGAGAGCGTTTCAAGGTTCTCAAGCAACAGCGAGAGTTGCGCACCACGCTTGTTGCCTGCGAGAGCGTGGACTTCGTCAACGACGACCGTTTCTAGAAGCCGCAACGTTCGCCGGTAACTTTCCATGCCCAACATGACTGCCAGAGACTCCGGAGTCGTCACGAGAATATGCGGCGGGCGGGTGAGCATGAGGCGCCGCTCTTCTTTCGGCGTGTCTCCGGTGCGCACGCCGGTACGCGCGAATCGTTCGCGAATGCGCCCGCGACGAACTGCGGCGCGTTCGGTGTTGGGGCGCTCCAAGAGGCCCATCTCGCGCATCGGACGGCGAAGGTTGTGTTCAACGTCGTACCCGAGCGCCCGCAGTGGCGAGATGTACAGCGCGTACGTTCGAGCCAGAAGTTCATCGCGGTCGCGAGCGTGCGCGAGTCTCGATATCACCGGAAGGAAAGCGGCGAGCGTCTTTCCCGTGCCGGTCGGCGAGCAGACAAGGTGATTGCGGCGCTCAATGCCGAGCGGCACCGCGTCGCGCTGGGGCAGCGTCGGCACGCCGAGATGTTCGGCCGACCACCGTGCAACGTCGGGATGCAGCGCGTCAAAGGTTGACATAAGGTCGAACGAGTGTTCGACCTTATGTGGTTCAGCTCTTGGTGTCGGTTACAAGTTGGGCGTTGGTTTGAACCGTCAGGTTCGTATATTGCCCGGGCCCGTCTTGCTCCCGAATCGTTTGGTATTCCGTGAGCGTTTTTGCAACCAGTCCAGTTGCATCATAGATGTATTTGGCACTGGTTGTCGCCTTCACGGAATGAGCGCCGCTCGAATTTTCCTGACGGTCGGATGTCACGTCGAGCAACCCGTCCGAGCGTTTGGCGGCGGTGAAGTCGATGCTGACGGGCCCGCCCGCATCGCCGAAATGCCAGTGCGCCTTCGGATTCCCGTTGCTCGTATCGAAAAACTTCGGGTTCATCGTGCGCAAGACGGCCATTTCTTCGGGATTGACTTGCCCTTGCGCACACGCGACGTAGGTATTGGCGTATGCCACACACGACGTGGGCGGCGACGAGCGGTTCGTGCGAGCCGACTCACTCACGGTGGTGACCAAACCGCCATCCGATTGAAGGCCCATCACATCGACGGTGATCTCACCTTTATCCGACGCATTGCCGCCGTACTGCGTGTCGCCGGTACCGTGGACCGAGCCTCCGTTCCCCAAACCCGTGGAGCGCGTGCTCATATTTGTGTCATGCGTGTCATTCGTCACACCTACACTGAAGTCGTAAACGAGATGACGCTGGGCTTTTGACTGAGCCGTCGCAACGCCGGTTGCAAGGACAGACGCGATCGATATCGCGCAAAAGGACGTAAGCAAACCTCGCATGCTCTTGCTCCTCTTAAGCGTAAGCGTCTATCCGCCCACCGAGCCCGATCGATGCAGCCAGCAGTGATGCCTGGCTCCGATCGAGATTCTGGACGGCTTTGAGAACGTCGACATTGAGCGAACCGCTGACGCTCGAGCCGACGAGAGCCGTCTCGATGCTTCCGATATCCATGGATCGATGAAACCTCCATTCTTATTATCGGTACCTTGCTATGAGAAGTCTAGTTCACCTTTGGAGGCCCCGATGCATCCGCTTCTGCGTACGTTCCTTCGGCTCACCGTTCTCGTGGCGGCAATCATCGTCGCGCTCTTCATCGCCGTCTTCGTCCTGAAAATCGTCGTCATCGCGGCGGTCATCGCGGCCGTCGTCGCCGGCGGCCTCTTCCTCTATAATGCCATCCGGCGGCGTTCCGGCGTGCCGATGAACCGGATGTGGCGCTAACGCTCCATCAGCTTCCGCAGAGCTTCGGTCACCACGCCCGGTTCCTGAAGCATTGGTAGGTGCGCGCTCGACTCCCCGATGACGGTCTGCGCGTCCGGGAATGCCGCGGCAGTTTCCCGAGCGGCTTGCGGCGGAACGAACGAATCGCGGCCGCCCGCAACAACGAGTACGGGCAGATCGAGATCCGGCGCGATATCGTCTCCGGAATCTCTTACGGCCATGCCCCGTAGCATTGCAGCCGCCCCACGATAGTCGATTGCGTTCATGATCTCGCGTACGCGCTCGTAGAGAACGCCTTGCGTTTCGCCGGCCAGCATCCGCGGGAGATACCACTGAACCACCGGCTCCAGCGATTGACGTTCTTCCATCTCGTTCGCAAGCGTATAGCGCGTATTCACCATTTCGGGCGAGTCGGCGGACAGCCGGCTCGTCACGAGCGCCAAGTGCGATAACCGCTCGGCGTACATGCGCGCGAACGCCATCGCGACGAATCCGCCAAGTGAATGACCGACAATAGCTGCGCGCTCTATACCGAGTGCGTCGAGCACGGCGGCAACGTCGCCGGCCAATATTTCCATTAAATACGGGCCGTTCGGTACGCTCGATGCGCCCATGCCGCGCAGATCCGGGCGGATCACGTGATAGCGTTGAGACAGCGCTTTTGCTTGCGCATCCCATATCGCGCGCGTCAACGGAAAACCCGCGAGCAGCACGATCGCGTCACCGGATTCACCGTCCATCTGCACGTCGATCTGTGCATCATCGTTGCGTACGCGCACCCTGCGCGTGTCCGTCATATCACCAAAAACTTGCATTCATGCTCGTAATACTGTATAAGGTAGGCAACAACCCTGGTTGCTTGTAAGCACCAGAGAAAGGATGACTCCACGCACATGGCAGTCAAACGTACACGGAAAGCGGCGCCGAAACGCGCTGCGAAGAAAGCCGCGCCGAAGCGCAAGACCGCGCGCAAGACGACGCGTAAAGCGGCAGGCGCGCGCAAGACCACGCGCAAGAAATCGACGCGCAAGAAAGCAACACGTAAAGCAACGGGCCGCAAAAAGGCGACCTCGCGCAAGAAGAGCACCCGCAAGGCGGGCGCGCGTAAGTCGACCCGGAAGGCGTCGGCACGCAAGTCGACCCGCAAGGCGTCGACTCGTAAAGCGGCACCGCGCCGCAAGGCAACTCGCCGTAAGAAAGCTGCATAGAGCAGCATCTTCGGCGCTTTTTATGCCGTTTGCGAGTCGCTTCTGCGACTCGCTTTTTTTATACGGTGCGGATGACGGGGTTGGCGAAGTACACCGCTAGCAGCATCGCGATGCAGATGCCGCCGGCAATTGCGAAGGCCAAGTGCAAGCCGATAACCGCCGCGATAGAACCGACGATGAGCGACCCGGCGGGGACGACGCCGATCGCAATCATGGTGTAAACGGAGATCGCTCGACCCCGCACCTCGTCGGGTGAAAGCGTTTGAATCAGCGTGTTGGACGCTCCGAGAAATGCGAGTGTCCCGAGGCCAATCAAGAAAAAGATGGGAATCGACGCTCCGACCGAGTGGATCAATGACAGCGCGAGAACCCCTGCGGACATCACGACCCCGGCAACGATCCACTGCGTCGACCGCCGTTCGTGGCCTGCGAAAATCGCGGTTACGAGGCCTCCACCAAAACCGCCGACCCCCGCGGCGGCAACAGTCCAACCGAGTGCGCGCGCGTCGCCATGCAGCGTGTTCACGACGAACGCCGGAATCAATTGCGCGTACGGTCTCGTCAATACCGCCGTGATAAAAAACACCGCGATGATCCAGCGTAGAATGGGATGGTCTCGCAAAAACCGCAGCCCATATTGGATCGATGCGAACATCGATTCTCGCCGCGCTGCCGACGGCGGCGAGGACTTCATCAGCGCGACCGCCACCACGACGGCGAGCGTGGCGACCGCGTTGACGTAGAACGAACCGGCAACGCCGACCCATACGATCAGCAACCCGGCGACCGCGGGGCCGATAACCGCCGGCGCATTGAATGCAATCGATTGAAGACCGATCGCGTTTCCCACATACGGACGATCGACCAAGAGCGGCACCCAGCTTTGGCGCACGGGAGAGTCGAAGGCGTTCGCCAGGGCGTTGATCGCGGAGAGTACGATGACGCCCGCGAGATTCAGGCGTCCATGGGACGAAAGCAATGCCAGCGCCAGTGCGGCGAGCGACATGACGGTGTTCGTCGCAAGCAACACGCGACGGCGCGGCAACACGTCGGCAACGACACCCGCCACCGGTGAGGCAAGCAAAACCGGAACGGCACGCGCCCCGCCGATGATGCCCAGATACAGCGCCGCGCGGTGCGGTGAACCGGCGATCTGTGAAACGAAGTAGCCCATGGCGGTAAACTGCATCCACGTGCCAAGGTTCGAAATCATCAATCCGAACCACATTAAGCGAAAGTCGCGAAAACGCAGCGGCGCGAGAATCACGAACGCGCGCGAACCGCCGCGACGATTAACGAGGCCCCATGCTGCGTTCCAAAACTCGACGTGTCGATCCCTAAGTCGTAGAGCTCGGCATTCCCGAACGCAGCGCCGTACCAATCGCGCAAATGCGCCTGACGAGCCCGATCGACACGCTCGACCTCACCTGCAGCAATTTTAAGGCTGACCTGAAGGTCGGCCGCGATACGTTCGATGCGCCACTCGCGAGGCGCATGCATGAAGACGCGAAGTACGTCGGGGCGCCGTCCCAAAATAGCGCCCGCCGCGCGGCCGACGATGATGACGTTCCCGCGCGCGGCGTAGTCGCGCACCGCTTGCTGGACTTCGCGCATGTACGCATCGTTGAAATTCTCGCTCAGAGCATTGGCGCTGAGTTCCGGCGTGGCAAGCTCGAGACTCGAGAGCCAACGAGCGCTGAGCGAACGCCCCGTCTCGTCGGCGGCTTGTGCTTCTTCAGCGCTGATCCGCATGCGTTTTGCAACCACGACCGGCAGCTGGCGGTCCACAAATTCGTATCCCAGCTCGCGCGCAGCCTCTTCGGCGATCGCCAGCGCACCGCAACCGTACTGATTCGAAATCGTCACGATCACGATGGGCATGTACGCGAGTCGACGATGGGTTCCCTTAGAGATCACGAAAGGCGTCCGTGAAATGCCGATTATCCAGACGCAGAATCTGCGCAAGGTCTTCCGGACCGTGCGGCGGCAGCCGGGCGCGCTCGGTGCGCTGCGTACGGTGTTTTCGCGCTCGTATGAGGATCGCGTCGCCGTCGAAGGCGTAACGATGTCGCTCGAGCCCGGAGAGCTGGTTGGATACATCGGCCCCAACGGAGCCGGCAAATCAACGACGATCAAGATGCTGACCGGCATTCTCGTCCCGACTGCAGGCGACGTGACCGTCGCCGGCATCGTGCCCTACGAGCGCCGCAAGGAAAACGGCCGCAACATCGGCGTCGTATTCGGCCAGCGCAGCCAGCTCTATTGGGATTTGCCACTCATTGAATCGTTCGAGCTGCTGCGCGCCATCTACGCCGTTCCGCAACGATCGTACCAGCGAAATCTCCAAGAGTTTATCGAGTTGCTACAGATGCAAGACTTTCTTCGCACGCCGGTACGCCAGCTTTCGCTTGGGCAGCGGATGCGCGGAGATTTCGCCGCGGCGCTCCTGCACGATCCGAAAATCGTCTATTTAGATGAACCGACGATCGGGCTGGACGTTGTCGCCAAAGAAGCCATCCGCGAATTCATTGCGCGCATCAACACCGAGCGGGGCACAACGATCATCCTCACAACCCACGACTTGGCCGACGTGGAGCGGCTTTGCCGAAGAATCGTGTTGATCGATCGTGGTACCTTGATCTACGACGGCGATATCGAGCGGATCAAGACCGAATATGGCCGCTTTAGAACGTTGGTATTGCGCTTCGCGCATGAACCGCCCGTCGTCGAGTTGGACGGCGCCGAACTCGAATCGCAAGACGGAAACGTCGCGCGCTTTCGGTTCGATCGCAACCGTGAACGTGCCGACCACCTCATTCGACGGGCGAGTGAGCGCTTTAGCCTCGAAGACGTCACGCTCGAAGAGCCCGATCTCGAGTCGATCATTCGCCGCATCTACGTCGAAGGATATGGCCATCGCACCGAGGAGACCGTAGCACCATGATTTTTTCGAGCGGCACGAAGAAACCGAAGATTCACGCGAGCGCGTATGTCGCACCAAGCGCCATCGTGAGCGGCGACGTGACGATCGGCGCAGGAACCGCCGTTCTCCACGGCGCGGTCATTTCGGCCGAAGGTGCACCGGTCACTATCGGAACCGACTGCGTCATCATGGAGAACACGGTCGTCAAAGCCAGCGGCGGAAGCGCCCTGCAATTTCCCGTCTCGATCGGTGACCGATGTATCATTGGTCCGCACTCGCTGATCGTCGGCGCAACGCTCGGCCCCGGCTGCTTCGCGGCGAGCGGCGCACGTATCTACAACGGCGTTACCATCTCCGAAAACGCCCGGCTCGCGCCAAACGCGGTGCATCTTCCCGACGGCGAGTTTTTCGAAGCCGTGTTCAACATCGCGAAATCAAACGATGCGCCCGCGAAAGCAGCCCAGACATACGCACAGTTCTTGCGGAAAAGCCACGCGCAAGACACTGCGCTGCCCGACCACGCGCAACCTCAAGCCCCGGGCAAGCGCCGTTCCGCCGGGGAAGAGCCTCCGGCGCAACATCTGGCTGAAGTTGAAGGCGTCGTTGACGCAATGATGCTGGAGCTGCAAGAGATGGAACTGCGCCGCCAAGAAGCGCTCAAGAAAAAACCGAAAAAGTAGATGCTTGCGACGCCCTACGTCGAGTTTGCGAAAAAAGCGTTTGCACGTGAGGCAACATACCGGCTAGAAGTCCTCACGGAAATCGGTTCGCTCGTCTTGCGCGTCTACTTGCTGCGCTCTCTTTGGACGGCGCTCTATACGCAGAACGTGGCGCCCATCAACCTTCCGTTGCACGGAATGATCACATACGCGACCGTTGCACTCCTGATGTCGCTGATCTTGGAGGTCGACGGCACACGTCTGATACGGGAGAAAATTCGCGAAGGAACGATCGCCACGGACCTGATGAAACCGATCAGCTTGCCTATGTATTTCTTCAGTGACGGAGCCGGACAAACGTTGCTGCATGCGGTTCTGGTCGTCCCGTCGCTGCTGATCGCCCTTTTGCTCGTGCGTATCGACGTTCCGCCGCCTGCGACGCTACTTGTCTTTTCCGTATCGTTTCTGCTCGGCTACTGCGTGAACTTCTTCTTGAACTTCTTGATGAATTCCATCGCCTTTTGGACGCTCGAAACATTTGCGATCCAACTGATCGTGCGTTGGGTCTCCGATCTGCTTTCGGGACAGATCATTCCGCTCACGTTTTTTCCAGGGATTTTGGGACGCGTCGTCTTCGCATTACCGTTTGCAGCGATCTACTCTACGCCGTTACTGATTTATGTCGGCGTCGTTCCCGCCAAGCAATGGGCAGGATATCTCTTCGCGCAACTGTTATGGCTCGCACTCTTCGCCGGCCTCTCCACGATCGTATGGCGGGCCGCTTCTCGCCGCGTCGTCATTCAAGGGGGCTAGCCGGCTACGGTACGAAAATTTCGTCGACGTAGCACCAGCGCCAGTGTTCTCCCGGTTGAAACGAACGGATGACGGGGTGATGCGATTCGTGGAAATGCTTCGTCGCGTGTTTGTTTTTTGAGTCATCGCAGCAGCCTACGTGGCCGCAATCCAAACACAGTCGTAAGTGTACCCACTCGTCGCCCGTCTTCAGGCACTCTTCGCATCCGTTCGGCGTGCGAGCGTGCGGGTGTCCCGCCTGCTCGATATGTTCACACACCTGCTCTTGCGCCATCGTCATGCCTCCGCCACGGCCGGTAGGTCCCACAACACGATCTCGCCGTGGCCTTTCGCGCCTAAACGCGCAACGTCATACAGGCGCACGGAATCGCCCTTTTGCAGTGTCTCGCCGTTGACATCGACGACGCCATCCGCAACGAACAGAAATCCGAAACGGCGCGGCGCAAATTCGTGCACGACGATCCCGCTTTCCAGTCGCGCGACCGCAAAGGTGGCCTCCTGCGTAATGCGAATCGGCGCGTCGACGTGCTCTTGCCCACTCACGATCGTGAGCCAGCGGTCACGCCGCTCATCGGCCGCGAAATCCATTTGCCCGTACGATGGCGGCTGGCCCGTTTTCCCAGGCAACACCCACATTTGGACGAGATGCAACGGCTCGTCGCTGCGGTTATTGAACTCGCTATGCCGGACGCCGGTTCCGGCGCTCATGAACTGCACCCCGCCCGGTCCGACGACGCCGTGGTTCCCCATGCTGTCCTTATGCGCAAGTTCGCCCGAGAGCACATAGGTAACGATTTCCATGTCGCGATGGGGATGCGCGGGGAATCCGGCGCCTCCGTCGATGTAGTCGTCGTTGAACACGCGCAGCGCACCCCATTGAACGTTCCGCGGATCGTAGTATTCGGCAAAACGAAAACGAGTGAAACGTATGCAGCCACCCATGATTGAACTCAGCGCGCTGGTTTGCACGTTGTACCGTAAAGGTGGGTGGTGGAGTGGTTAAGGCGTCCATAATATCACTTCAAATCCCGGGTCGCCGGAACAAGGTTGCGAATGCGACCCAGCAACAGATGGTAGTAGAGCATTCCGCGCATCGGCCCGAGGCGATCGAGAACGTCATGTAAATCGAGCGCCGGATCTCCCGAGAGCAACTTCACCGTGCGGGCGACGCCTGAATCATTCATCGGAAACGTGTCCAACCTTCCGAATCCACGCAACAAGATCACCGCTGCGCTCCAGCGTCCGATCCCCCGAACGGCGATCAAGCGCTCAGCGGCGTCGGCGGTGGAAAGCGCCTCGATTTCCCGTTCGCTGATGCGGCCTTCGACGATCGCTTCCGCCGCCGAACGCAAATGTGAAACCTTGTTTTGCGAAAGGCCCACGGCACGAAGACGCTCGACGGGCGCTTTCAACAGCGCCTCGGCGCGCGGAAAAGCGACGATGTCCATGCCGCGCGAACGCGCGCCGATCGCTTCAACCATGCGTCGCATGATCGAAGCCGCCGCGTGAATGCTGATCTGTTGAAACACAATGGAATGCGCACACGCTTCCCAGAGCGACGAATACCGCGGTGGCTTCAGCCCGCGCAGTTCCTTCGAAAGATATGCGAGCCACGGAATCGTCGCGGCATTGCGGTACCATTGCGAAAGATCGATCGCCGTTCCAAGCATGCGTTGAATGGTTGGAAGTACCCACAGATCGTCTTTCCCGCTTGCCTGGATCTCAAGAGTAGCTTCGTCGCGTTGCGTCACCCGCACCAGCGAACGTCGTTTGCCGTTGTCCAATAGCCGGAAATATGCGCCGTCACCGTCGACGACGTCGACGACGTTCGCGGCGAGACGCCGGAGCGCGTCGGCGGTAAGGTCCAATCGGTATGGTTGGGCGACGGGGAGTTCAGCCTGCACGTTGAAGCGTTTCACGAATGCTGAACGCCTATTTACAGTATTGGCGCATCAACCTGCTCACGATGCTGGAATATCGCGCAAATTTTTTGATGTGGCTCGGATTCACGATCGTGTACCACGGCGTCGCAATCGCTGCGCTTTACGTGACGCTGCATCAGTTCCCGTCGATGAACGGCTGGAGCTTCCGCGAGATGTTTTTTCTCTACGCGCTCTGGATGGCCGGACACGAACTCCATAATGCCGTCTTCTTCAACGTCGTAAGCGTCCCCGAGTTCGTGCGCGAGGGGCGTTTCGATCGTTTTCTCGTGCGTCCGTTGGACGCGCTCTTCCAGGTGCTTACCGTACCCCAGCAGACCTTCCCCGACGGATTGATGCTCGCGATCGTTACGCTCGCAGTTGCAACGTCGATCGCAGGCGTTCATGTCGATCTCTTTTTCGTGCTCTTCGTCCCGCTCGTCGTCATCGGCGGCGCCATGATCGATTTAGGCATCTCGCTGACCGTCGCAACCATGTCGTTCTGGTTCGTACGCGTCGACACGCTGCGCTGGGCCGTGATGTCGCTCGAACAGGATTTTACGCGGTACCCGATCAGTATCTACACGCGCGGTGTACGCCTTGTTTTGACGTTCATTTTTCCGTTTGCCTTCATGAACTATTTTCCCGCGACGTACTTTTTGCAGAAGGCGGAGACGGGACTCCATCTGAACCCGTCGGTCGGCCTCTTAACCCCGGCGATCGGCATCGTGTGGTTCGTGGTTTCGTACGCATTTTGGCACGTCGGTTTGCGCCACTATCAAGGAACCGGTTCATGAAGCGCACGAGTTTCATTGCGGCAGGCGGCGCCTTCGCGCTCATGCCGCGCGCCGTATGTGCGAAAAGTCTTACCGCCCGTGTCGCGGCAATTTCACGCGACGCGAGTGGGGTTATCGGCGTCTGCTGTCGTGCGCTAAGCGACGCACCGCCAATCTTTGCCTACAATGCGCACGAGCAATTTCCGACCGCATCGACGATCAAAGTGCTCATTATGACGACCGCTTTCGCACTCGACGAACGCACACCGGGGACGCTGGACGAAAAGATTACGACGCGACGCGCAGACTTGATCGGCGGTTCGCCTTTTATGGAGACGCTGCGTGATGGTGCGCGGGTGAAAGTGCGCGATCTGATCGTTCCGATGATCCAAGTGAGCGATAATACCGCCAGCAATGCATTAATGCGTCACTTTGGACTCGACACGATCAACGAGACAGGAGCTGCGGCCGGCATGAGTCACACGCGCCTCGCGCGCACATTCTTAGACTATTCGGCAATCGTGCATCATCACGACAATGTGACGACGCCTCACGATATGGCAACGCTGCTCTTTCAGATCGCCCGCGGCGCGCGTGAAGAGACCGCAACCGTTGTTAGCGCTGCGCATTGCCGGCGGATGATCGACATCATGCTCGGCCAAACGGACCGCGACGCGATCCCCGCAGGACTGCCGCCCCGCACGCAGGTCGCAAACAAGACCGGTGAAATCGACGGAACGCGCAACGACGTCGCCATCGTCGAGCCCTTCCGCGATTCGCCGTATATTTTGACGGTATACAGCAAATGGTTACGCGACTACGGCGCTATGTACGACGTGATGCATCGTATCGCGCGACTGTCGTACGACAGCGTCGGACGAAGCGACGCCTAGCTTTTCGGCTCGATCGTGACTTTCGACATCGTGTCGCCCCGGCGAATTTGATCGAGCGCCTCGTATCCGTCGCTCATCTGCCCGAAAACCGTGTACTGCTTATCCAAAAAGCGTGCATCATCCAGGCACACATAGAACTGCGAGCCGGCAGAGTTTGGATCTGAGCTGCGCGCCATGGCGACGGTACCACGCACATGGGGCTTGTCGTTGAATTCGGCCTTGAGACGATATCCAGGTCCGCCTGTACCGTTGCCATCGGGGTCGCCGCCTTGCACGACGAAGCCCGGCTCGACGCGGTGAAAGCTGAGACCATCATAAAATCCCGCGTCGGAAAGTTTGATGAACGCGGCACAATGGATGGGCGCATCGTCCGGAAAGAACGTAAAAAGGATGTCGCCTTTGCTTGTTGTGATACGCGCTTGCGACGTGCGGGCGCGCTCGGTGAGTGCCTCAAGCTCGTCGGATTGGGGAGGAGAGTAAGCCATACGCCGGAGTTTGGGGCACCTTGGCGCCGAGCCTTCCGTTCCGAACCGGTGAGTTTAGCCTCGCGGCTTTTCGGTAGAATCTATCTGGCACATCATGGCGCTCATCCACCAGGGTCGGTTCGACCGCGTTAAAAAGCCGAATATTCGGCTGCACGTCCCCCCGGATCCGCGGTATGCGCGCACCGTTCGCGATGCCATCATCGCGTTTACCTCCCTTCATGCGGTCGCGGCCGAAGACGTCGAGCCGTTGCTTTTTGCGATCGGGGAGGCGCTAGCCAACGCGATCGAACATGCGGGGTGCACCGCGGACATCGAGGTTTTCGCCGAGTTGGACCATGAGATGATCACCGCCCGGATCACCGACTCGGGCAGTGGAATAACGCACGTTCCACGCGGGACAACTCCTTTGCCCCATGGTCTCGCCGAGGGTGGCCGGGGGATCCCGATCATGCAGCGCTGCGCAGACGTTTTCGATATGGAAGCGCTGCCCGGAGTGGGAACGGTCGTGACACTGGGTCGGGTTCTTCGCAAGAGCGCTCAGGATAGTGCCGTCGCTTCGTAAAATGAAGCGAGCATGACCCTTCGTGTTCCCTCGCTTACTCTAGCAGCGGCGCTGCTTTCGAGCGGCGGCTCGGCTTCCGCCCAGACCTCGATTGAGACTCCTAGCATGGACCCGGCGATTGCCGGCATGTTGAAGCAGATCGATCCGGCACGGCTGAAAAGCGACGACGAAAAGCTTGTGTCGTTTGGGAGCCGCAATCTCTTTTCGGACACGAGTTCCACGACTACTCACGGTGTTTTCGCAGCGCGCGACTGGATTGCGGCGCAACTTCGCGAGATCGCAAAGACCAGCAACGGGCGTATGAGTGTCACACTCGATACGTATACCGCCCCAAAAATTGACTCGACGCCGCGATCGGTGGTGTGTTCCAGCGTCATCGCCGTCCTAAAGGGCGATGATCCGGAGGGTCGCACCTATGTGCTTTCGAGCCACTATGATTCGCGAAACAGCGACGGAAACGACCCGACGAAGGCATCGCCGGGCGCCGACGACAACGGGTCGGCAACCTCAGGTGTGATCGAGGCGGCGCGGGCCCTTGCGCCGCATGCGTTTCATGCAACGATAATTTTCGCGGCTTTTGACGGCGAAGAGCAGGGCCTTTTCGGATCCGATCACTACGCGAAACTCCTTCGCACGCAGAACGCGAACGTGCAGGGCGACCTCAACAGCGACATCATCGGAAGCTCACATGCGCATGATGGGTCCTATGATCCTGACCATGTTCGGCTCTTTAGCGAATCGTTGCCGCTCGGTGCCGATCGGCGCACCACAAACGCCCGGGGATCGGAAAACGATTCTCCCTCGAGAGAGCTCGCCCGATTCGTGCGCAGCGTCGACGACGTCTACGTTCCAAGTATGAAGACCGTCATGATCTATCGCGCCGACCGCTTCTTACGAGGCGGCGACGAAGAATCGTTCACGGCGGTCGGATATCCGGCGACGCGCTTCGTCGAAGCGCACGAGAACTACGACCATCAACACCAAACCATACGGGTCGAAAACGGCATTCAATACGGCGATCTTCTGCAGTACGTCGACTTCGATTACTTGGCGCGTGTAACGCAGATGAACGTTGCTGCGGTTGCCGCTTTGGCAACGGGGCCGGGAGCACCAGCGGACGCTGAACTGCTCACCGCAAGACTGGGATATGATTCGACGTTGCGTTGGACGCCCGTGCCGCTGGCGACGTCGTACGAGATCGTGTGGCGAGCGACGACCGCGACCGATTGGGAATATGCCAAAGACGTTGGAAATGTCACCGAAGCAACCGTCCCGGTGAGTAAGGATGATTTCATCTTGGGCATTCGAGCGGTCGACGCGCAAGGACATCGCAGCGTCGTAAGCTATCCCTCACCGGTTCGAAAATAGCATGAACGTTTGGGTATGCAGTCTGCATGCCCAACGTCTGGCCTCACGATATCTTTCTCGCCCGGCACGGTGAGAGTCTCGGAAACGTCGCGCATGCCGAAGCCGTAGCGCAGTGTTCCGAAACAATCGCCGTCGACGAGAACGACAAGGACGTCGCGCTGAGCCCGAAGGGAATCGAGCAAGCGCGAGCGCTAGGCCTTTGGTTTGCGCCCGATCCTCCTTCAGCGATTTGGACGTCGCCCTATTTGCGGGCGCGCGAAACGGCGCGCCTTGCTGCCGCCGCAATGTCGTCTGCCGTCCCCGTCGTCGTCGACGACCGTTTACGTGAACGTTCGCTCGGCACGTTGAACCGGCTCACAGGCGCCGGCGTGCGCGCTCGCTATCCCCAGGAGGCGCTTGCGCGCATGCGCACCGGAAAGTTTTCCTATCGCCCACCAAAGGGCGAGAGTTGGGCCGACGTAACACATCGCCTGCGCGGCGTAGTGGACGCCCTCCATGGATGCGCACACCAACGCGTGCTGATCGTGACGCATCAGGTCGTCGTGCTGTGTTTACGGTACCTACTAGAGAACCTCACGGTTGCACAATTGATGGCGATCGACAAAAAGGCCGATGTAGCGAACTGTGCCCTCACGCACTATCAACTGCGTACCGCCGGGCTAACGCTCGTTGCATACAATGATGCAGATCCGCTTCTCACGCTGAACGCTCCGGTAACGCAGACAAGCGATGCTGCCGACATCCGCTAAGACGATAACGGGGCACCTTTTGCGTGAATGGCCGCTGCCGACACCCGCTGATGGTGACAAGGAAGCACGGGGCCGCATCCTGGTCGTTGCCGGGATGCGCTCCATTCCCGGTGCGGCGATTCTTGCCGCGACCGCAGCACTTCGCGCTGGTGCCGGGAAGCTGCAAATCGCTGCACCCGCGAGCGTGGCCGTACCAATTGCGGTAGAGGTTCCGGAAGCGCTCGTCTTACCGTTCGAAGAGACGAACGGAGGTGCGCCGTCACTCAAAAGCGTCGACCTCGTACACTCGTATGCAAAGGATGCCGACGCTATAGTCGTCGGTCCCGGTATGGCACCGAATGAAGAATGCACTGCATTTACATGTGCGCTGATCGAAAAGCTCGAGGGTCCGCTCGTACTCGACGCCTCCGCGTTGTTCGCATGCCGGCGAAATCCCGAGATTCTTGAAGGTCTACACGGACGCGCTATCCTGACCCCGCACACGAACGAACTCGCGCGGCTTCTCAACGTATCGCCGTCTGAAATCACCGAAAAACCCTTGGAAATTGCGACCGAGGCGGCGCAGCGACTGAATGCAGTCGTTACACTCAAGGGCGCCACAACGTTCATCGTGAGCCCGAGCGGAGAAGCGTATGTCAATGAAGATGGCCACGTCGGTTTGGCGACATCGGGCTCGGGAGACGTCCTCGCCGGCGTCATCGGCGGTCTTCTCGCTCGCGGCGCCACTGCGCTTCAGGCGGCGGTGTGGGGTGTGGCCCTCCACGCACGAGCCGGCGCGATACTCGGGAACGACGTCGGCATGGGATTTCTCGCACGAGAACTTCTCCCACAGCTTCCGCGCATCATGAAATCGTACTAGAAAGGCGCGCGCCGGGGTTCGGAGAAACCGCTAGCTGCGGTGCATCGCATCGAGCGATGCATCGATCGCTGCGATCGTCTCATCGATATCGTCATCCGTATGCGCGGTGGAGATAAACATCACTTCGTTTTGAGACGGCGGCAATAAGACGCCGCGTCGTAACATCGCGTGATAGTATTGCGCGTACTTCGTTTTATCGGCGCGCAGGGCGTCGTCGTAATTTTGGTTGGGCGGCCCCGCGCGAAACTTGAAATCGACGATCGATTCATGCTGCACCACTGAATACGGCAGTGAACGCCGCTCGAAGAGCGCTCGAATGCCCTCTGCCAGCCGCGCTCCAAGACGATCCATCTCCAGATAATACTCCGGATGCGCCTCCAGCAAATCCAGAACGCGATGCGCCATCGCGATGCTGAAGGGATTTCCGCCATGCGTTCCACCGGTGAACGTCGCTCCAGCCGGCGCCAGCACATCCATAATCTCTTCACGACCACCAAAGGCGGCAATCGGCGCACCACCACCCATGATCTTTCCAATCGTCGTGAGATCGGGCACCACGTCGATGCGCCCTTGCGCGCCACCCAGACCCAACCGCAGCCACGTAATCACTTCGTCGAAAATCAAAACCGCGCCGAAACGATCGCACCGCTCGCGCAAACCTTCGAGAAAGCCCTGCACCGGCGTAACGAAGCCCATGTTTCCCACGATGGGCTCGACGATGATCGCCGCCAAATCGGTTTCCCGCCCTTTCAAAAAGGCATCGGCGCTTTCGAGATCGTTGTAGCGCGCGACCACGACATCGTGCATGACGCCTTCGGGAATCCCGCCGGCTCCCGCATCAGCCGTGTGCGCCGACGCACCCGCGTTCAACAGTGCAAGATCGAAATGTCCGTGGTAGTTTCCGGCAAATTTCAAAACGAGATTGCGGCGTGTAAATGCGCGCGATACGCGCACCGCACTCATCACCGCTTCCGTACCCGTCGACACGAAACGCATGCGTTGCATTGAGGGGAGATACGACCGGATGCGCTCGCCGAGTGCGATCTCTTGCGGATGCGTGGTCCCCCACACAAACCCGTGTTTCGCGAGTTCATCGAGCCCGGTCGTCAACGCCGGATGCGTGTGCCCAAAGAGCAGCGGCCCGTACGCCATGATGTAGTCGATGTACCGGCGTCCCGCTTCATCAAAAGCATACGCCCCGCGCGCGGATTCCTGCACGAACATCGGCCCGCCAACGCCCCATCCGGAGCGCACGGGAGAGTCGCAGCCGCCGGCAAGAATGCCGAGCGCACGATCGATTGTGGTTGCGGTCTGCATGGAGGCACGCACGTTCCCGCCACGTGCCCCGGCGCCCTGCGCTTTCGCAACAGGCGAGATGCGACGTGGGCTGCATGAGATTCGGCCGATTGCTGCTTAAATAGGAGCGTCATGCCGCATATCGAGATCGAGATCGCTCCGCACACCAATATCAGCGAATTGGTACAGGCGTTGCCCATAGCCGCCGACGTTCTTACGCAATTCGGGTTGGGTTGCTCGGGTTGCGGCGTCAGCAAATATGAAACGATCGATCAAGGTGCAAAAGCACATGGATTGCGCATCGAGCCGATCATCGCAGCGCTAACGCAGGCCCGTCTCTCCGGTTTCGTACCGCTTATCGCGAACGAAGATCGTCACCCTGCGCGTCGCGCGCCTGGAGCCTTCAGCGGCCGCGCTCGCATCAAATACCTCGTGCCCGTTATGTCGGGCAAAGGCGGCGTCGGCAAATCGCTCGTCACCGCGCTCCTCGCCATCGGCCTGCGACGACGAAACCTCTCCGTCGGCATTCTTGATGGCGACATTACGGGACCGTCGATTCCAAAGCTTTTCGGCCTCCACACACCGCTCGCAATCGAAGCCGACCCCAACGCACCGAAAACACCGCAGGGCAATCCGCAACCACTGATGGTTCCCGCCGTCTCACGCAGCGCGATCGAAGTCGTGAGCGCAAACTTGCTCACCGACAAAGAAGACACCGCAATGATCTGGCGCGGACCGATTCTCTCGGGCGTCATCCGCCAATTCTACGAGCAAGTGCTCTGGAGCGACCTCGACGTACTCCTCATCGACCTACCGCCCGGAACGTCCGACGCACCGCTCACGGTTCTCCAATCACTGAGCGTCGACGGCGTCGTCCTCGTCACGATGCCGCAAGCGCTCGCCACAATGATCGTGCGAAAAGCCGCAAACCTCGTGCATCAACTCAAAAAACCCATTCTCGGTGTCGTCGAAAACATGTCGTACTTCACTGCCCCCGACACCGGACGCAAATACGAAATCTTCGGCCCATCGTACGCCGATCGCGTCGCCGAACTCGCCAGAGCCCCCGTCTTTGCCCGCATTCCGATCGATCCCAACAAAGCCAAGCTCGCCGACGAAGGCCGCGTCGAAGAGATCGACGATCCCGTATGCGACGAACTGGCCACGGGCCTCTTGGCAGCGCTAGAAGCACACCCCAAGCCGAAGGAAACCATCTCCATCATTTGATTCGATCGAGCAATCGCGTGAGACGGGAACCTGTATCCGTTTGGGGACCGCTACAAAAACTGCATCGTGCAGTTTTTGCGCTCGGCGACTTTTTCGCAACGCACAAAGGAAGTCGACCTCCATGTCGATTGCGAAAAAGTTCGACGTCCCCAAACGGATACAGGTTCCCGTCTCACGCGATTGCTCTAGCATGGCACCCATGCCAGCCGCCGTGGGTATACGGTAGGCATGCCTACGAAATACTGGTCGAAGCATGTTACCGAAACGAGCGATGCGCTCGATCTGACGCCCGGGATCTTCGACGAGCACGATCCGAAAAAGATCGCGCGGAGCTTGAAGAAGTCGGCACAAGGGAGCCACCGGCGTAAGACGGATCCGTTTCGTTCGGCGATGTCGATGTTGACGTTTTACATCAACCGGGCGGGCAAGAATCTGCCGGCGCGTCAGCGGCACGTGCTCGAAGAGGCGAAGGACGAACTGCGCAAAGAGTTCGGGCGCGAGCCTAGTTCTCGGAACCGTTCGTCGCGTCGTACACAATCGAGCCATCGATCCACGTCTGCAAAACGCGCGCGCCGGAAAGGTTCGACGCGCAAGACGACGCATCGCAAGACGTCGCATCGTTGAACGGGTCGCGATCCAAAACGACAAGGTCCGCGGCGAGCCCCGGCTCGCAATTTCCGGTGTCGTGTTCGGCGTATGCGAGGTGGGCGGCGTTGATCGTGTACATCGCGACGGCGGAGTGGACGTCGAGCCGTTCGTTCTCGCGATGATGAGAGAGTGCCGCAGCGATTCCCATGCGCGCGTCGAGCGCACAGACAGGAGCGTCGGAGCCGCCGCAAAGCATGGCGCCTGAGCGGTCGATCGTTCGGAGTGCGTTCATTTGCACCGATCGGCGTGCACCCAGACGCTCGTCGTACATGCCGCCGGTTGCGCCCCAGGCTGCATCGAACTGTGGCTGCATCGAGAGATGTATGCCCATCGCGGCGCATGCTGCGATGTGTTCGTCGTTTGCCATTTCGAAGTGCTCGATGAAGTGACGGGTACCACGCGTCGACGGGCGGCCGTGCAAGACACGCTGCCATGTGCGCAAGCATTGATCGATGGCGGCGTCACCGATGGCGTGAACGCCCGCGGCGATCCCGAGGGCTTCGGCGGTGGAGAAATACTCATGTACTTGTTCGTCGCTGAATCGTAAATCGCCGGCGTTGGGCGATCCCTCATACGGCATTGAGAGGGCTGCCGTGCAACTGCCAATCGAGCCGTCGAGGAAGACGTCGCCGCCGATGAAGCGGAGGCCGAAATCTCGTGCGAGCGTGGCGTCGGGTTCACAGATCTTCGGGTGAATCTTCCCCGGAAGCGCGCGGAGCGCCGCGAGATCTTCGCGATATCCATCGCGGTCCCGGCCGAGAAGTTGCGCATGAAGATGCACGATGCCGCGGCTCAGTGCAACCCCGACGGCGCGACGTTCCGCCTTGCGAACCGTGTCGGTGGAAAATGCGGCGATGAAACGCGATTGCGCGCGCCAGTTCGCGTCTAAGAAGAGACGGCCAGTGGGTACGCCTTCATTGTCGCGCTCTACTCCTTGTACGTCGGGTGGCAAGTCGAAGCCATGCAAGCGTTTCTCTGTTGACCATGCACGAGTGGCCGTCGATGCGAACGGCCATAGCGCGCACGTTGCCGTGGTGCCGGTCAAGGGACGCGGCATCCGCATGTCGCCCGTCGTGCCACAGTGCATCGTCGTACCCGCTCGCAAAAACCGTCCCGTCGTCCCGCGCAAGGGCCGCGATCGCGCGATCGAATTCTTCGTACGATCGCACGTGGCTAAGGTTTCTCTCGCCTACTGCGTAGCCCGTTCCGGCCAAATGCACATGACAGTCTGCAAAAGCGGGCAGAACCGTGGCACCGCCCATATCGATGCGTCGCGCTCCAGGAGGCAAATGGCAGTCGAGCGCCACAATCCGTTCACCGTCGATGAGCATGTTTGAATGATGAACGAAGCGCCGTTCAGCGCGATCGAAACGATAGACGCTCGCGTTTTCGAGGTAGAGCACACTATGGTGTACCAATGAAGGGCCGCCAACTCTTGCTTGGGCTCTGTGGCGGCGTTGCTGCGGGCTATGCCACCGTTCGCACATTGCAGGCGTGGCGCGCCTTCGGCGCGCCGATTACGAAGACTTCAGGCGATGCGTCGCGCTATGGAAAGGCGCGCCGCGCGCTCATGACCGCCGGTGCAGCGCGTGCGCTGCTCGGCACGGTCGCATTTGCGTATGGCCCACTGGCTAAAACACTCGTACGTGCTGCCGCACCGCTTCCACGGCCATTGCGCCCGGCGGTGTTCTTTGCTACGGCAACATGTGCCGGTGCACTCGCCGATATGCCGATCGAATTCGTAGAAGATTATGTGCTCGAGCGCGCGTTTGGTCTCACGGATCAATCGAAACGCTCATGGTTCAACGATGCGTTGAAAGGTACGGCGATCGGCGGCGCAATCGCGGGCGTCATCGGTTTCTTAGGGGCCGCGGCCGTTCGTCGATTCCCCCGCGCATGGCCGTTTGCAGCCTCGCTCGGGCTACTACCTTTGCTGGTGCTCGCGAACGTGATCGTGCCGCTCTACATCCTGCCGATGTTCAATACGTTTACGCCGCTGCGCGGTCCGCTCGAAGAACGTCTCCGCCGGCTCGCATCGCGGTTCGGCGTCGGCGATGCTGAGATTTTGCGCATGGATATGAGTAAGCAGACGCGAAAGGCCAACGCTTTTGTCGCCGGCGTTGGAAATACGCATCGTATCGTGTTGGGCGATACGTTGATCGACCGTTTCGAGCCGGCGGAGGTAGAATTCGTCGTGGCTCACGAGTTGGGGCACTACGTCACGAAAGACACGTGGCGGATGGTTGCCGTGGCCGAGGCGTCTGCTGCGCTCTTATTTTTCGTCGCGGCCGCCGTCAGCCGGCCGCGCAGCGACGACGAAACGCTCACGTCGCTTCGCATCTATGCGCTTTTGGCAGCAGGACTGCAGCTGTTGCGTCCCGCGATGAACGCGTTCTCACGGTCGCGTGAATGGGCAGCCGACCGGTTCGCGCTCGCTGCTACGCACGATGCCTCTTCGGGAATCGCGGCGTTCCGGCGCTTGCGCGATCAAAATCTCGCCGAAGAAGACGTGCCGGCATGGTTTGAATTACTCTTCGGGTCGCACCCGAGCCTTGGAAAACGGATTACCGCTCTTGAACATTCGTGATCGTCTCCAGGGCGGCGATCGCCGCCAGCCCGGCAATGCCGAAGCTGTCGCGAGCGACGTCTTACGCAATCCGGAACGTTTCGCCGAGCTCTTCGATGCTATGCTGGCCGAGGATCCGATCGTGCGCGTGCGTGCCGCGGATGCCGCTGAAAAGGTTACCCGCGGGCGACCCGATCTATTGGTTCCCTACCGCAAGCGACTCATTGCCGAAGCGGGACAAATTCCACAGCACGAGGTGCGCCAGCACGTTGCACAGATGCTGCCGCGAATAAAGCTGGAACCAAAAGAGCGAGCAAAAGCGATCGCGCTTCTGGAAACCTTTCTCGACGATCCGAACGCAATCGTCGTTGCGGCAGCACTGCAATCACTCACGGACTTCGCAAACGACGACGCTATCCTGCGTGAACGAATGATCGCACGGCTCGAGCGGCTCGTCCGCGACGGCGCTCCAGCGGTACAGACGCGCGCCGGGAGACTCCTCGCGCGCCTGAGCTCGCAGCATACAAAGCGCCGTCCTCTACAAAAGCACCGGTGACGGACGCGTCCCCAGCCACGATGCAAGGTCGGTTTTCGTCGTGACATAGCGATGCGAGCGAAGCTCGTCGCGGAACTCGCCAAAGAGTCCGAAGGCTTCGGCAAAGGCATCGTGCTTATGAATCGATTCGTAGTTCACTTGGCTCGCGAAGATAAACGTTTCATCGTCGAGATCCGCATACATGTCGAGTGCGCGTGCCAAGATTCCGCGCACGACGTCTTCCACGAACTTCGGATTGTGATGCGCCTTATTGACGATAAAAAATTCGTCCGGTCGCTTGAGAAGATCGTACGTTTCACTCGACATCGAACTCTCGACGATCTCCACGAGATCTTCGGCACGCACCTCGTCGGCGTGCGCGTCCGACGTACCGAGCAACACCGATCCGCGGCCGCGCTGGTTGTGTGTCGCGCCGGGCAACGCATCGAGCGCACGACGCGCATCGCTCTGGGAAAACCCGGCTTCCATCAGTTCGCGCATCGAGTGTTCGCGGACCATCAATTGCGCGCAAGGGCACGCCGTCATGCCCTCGGCCTCGACTCCGACTACACGGCGCGTGCCGGCCTCATCGGCGTGCGCAATGCCGATCATCGTGTACGTCTCTTCGCCGCGCTTTCCGCTTACGGGCGTCCAGCGTTCGAGCCCGAAATCGGCGCGCAAGCGCACGTCGGCTCGAATTGCGCGTTGGCTCTTAACGATCTCTCGAGCGATCGATTCAACGAGGCGTTCAATTCGCGCCGGTTTGGTGTCGCGCGCAAGCACATCGAGCGTCGCTTCTTCCAGGATCTCCGAAAATCGCGACATGTGCACGCCGGCTTTGTCGGGAGCCAGATCGGCCACCATCGTGAATTCACCGTTGAAAACGCGCGGTTGACCGCCGATCTCTAGCTGGACGATTCGCCGCACGCTGGAAACGCCGACGCGATTGAGCGAGAGACGCACTTCGGGCTCTTCTTCTTGCCGGTTGGAGTCGAAATGGAGGCTGCGCTCGAGCCTGCGTAATCCGCTGCGACCGTTTTGTTTCGCGTACGCCGCAAACTCCGGCGCGATTTCGGCAAGTGGAACGGCGTTGTATTGCCGTTTAGCAAGATCGGCATGAACGTCGGTATCAAAAACCAGCACGTCGATGTCGATGGCACGGGCCGCAAGATGCACGCTGGACGTACGCCCGATCGAGGACTGCACATCCGCAATGAACGTTTCAAATGGTTCGCGCGTAAGGGAAGTCCGCAACTCTGCCGCGACATTGAGAAATGCCGGGCCGAGTGCGCCATCCGCCGCAGCGCTTTCGTAGAACGATGAAACGCGCACGATCTCGACACGTACGCGCAGACGTTGCAGCGCAGCCAGAACGTTTGCTTGCCGGTCGCCGAGGTTCGATCCAATCCCGATGTAAACTCGATGCATTCCTATCGTTCCAAAATGAGGCTCTCCACCGTCGATCGCACGAGATCATCCTGGGAGTCGCCGACGACGATCTTCCGCAAGTGACCGTGCCGGTCATAGAAGAGTTGCGTAGGCCAGGCGTCGACACCATAGGCGTTCCACAGAGAAAAGGCGTTGTCGACGGCCACCGGCCAAACGATGCCCTGCGAACGAAGCTTCTCCATAACGTACTCTGGTTGCTTCTCCGCGCTGGTTTCCGGAGCATGAATGCCGATAACGGCCAGCCCGCGTGACCGGTCTTGCCGGTAGAGCTCTCGCAACGTGGGCACGACGTTGCGACAATTGATGCAGTCGACGGTAAAGACGTCCAGGACGACGACCTTCCCACGAAGCCCCAGCGCGTCCGGCCTTCCATTGTACCAGTCAGCAGCGGCAAGGACCGGCTGCAGCGTCGGCGCCGCCGACGCCGGCGCCGCCAAAAGGAAGATGGCGGTAACAAGCGTTGTACTCCAGCGTTTCATGATGTCAATAAAACGCCGCCGATCGCGAGCCGGATGACATGCGAATCGTCTGCGGCGTCACGGCGCCGATGTCGTTCAGCGATCCACACCGCGTCCTGCGACCTCTCGATGTTGCTAGCGCACTCGACGCATTGCGCGCGTGTGAAGATGCGTTGCATGATGGGTATTGGATCGCCGGACTCCTAACATATGAGCTCGGTACGCTCTTTCATGGGCGGTCTGCGCCGGCAGATGGCACTCCGCTCCTGCGGCTCGGCATTTTCGACGCTCCGAAACCCTACGAACCGTGTGCCCCTAAAAGCTCCGCTCTTTCGGCGCTTTGCTCTCGCGTGTCGCATTCCAGCTACGAACGCGCAATCGCGTCGATCCATCGAGCGATCTACGATGGTGAGGTTTACCAAGTAAACTATACGGTACCGTTCGGATTCTCATTTGCGGGCGATCCGGAATCCCTGTGGCACCGCATCGCACGAACGACCGGCGCAGCGTATCAGGTATACCTGCACGACGACGACATGCACGTTCTCTCGTGGTCGCCGGAGCTGTTTCTGGCGTTTGATGGATCGGGAATCGTAACAAAGCCGATGAAGGGTACGGCTGCACTCGAGGCGGCCGCCGATCTCAAATCAGGCAAGAATCGCGCGGAACACATTATGATCGTCGATCTTCTCCGCAACGATTTGCAGCGCGTTGCAAACGATGTTCAGGTCGATGACCTGGCCACAATCGAACGATACCCGACGTTCCTTACCATGACGTCGACGATACGCGCGAACGTACGTACCGGAATGACGTTCGAGGATATTCTGCGTGCAGCATTTCCATGCGGAAGCGTGACCGGAGCACCGAAGCGGGCTGCCATCGAAACGATCGCTGTGCATGAAGGCGCACGGAGAGGCGTCTATTGCGGATCGATCGGGTATCTTTCACCCGAGCGCCGCGGATGGTGGAATGTGGCTATTCGCACCGCGACCCTCACCGGTTCACATGGCGACTTTCACGTGGGCGGCGGTATTGTTGCTGACTCCGACGCCACCGGTGAATGGAATGAAATCCGGATCAAGTCGTCGTTTCTTCGATCGCATGCGGCTCCGCTTGTATTGCTCGAAACAATGGCCAGCAATGCTACGGCGCAGACGCGCGCCGCGCATCTGGATCGCTTGGCGCGTTCGGCAGCCATATTCGACGTTACGTACGATGCCGATGACCTGGCCCGGCAAGTAACCGAGGCGTGCGACGGCACCATCCTACGAATTCTTCGTTTGCGGATCGACGCCGACGGAACGATTTCGGTCGCGGGTGAACCGCTGCACGCGACGCCGCAACCGCTTGCAATTTGCCTGGCAACGCAGTGCGTCGACCGGCACGATCCGCTCCTCCAACATAAAACGGCGTGGCGTCCGCTTCACGACGCTGCGTTGCGGGATGCCCAGCGGAACGGTTGCTTCGACGCGCTGTTACAGAATGCGGAAGGTGAACTCACCGAGGGCGCGCGCACAAATCTTTTCGTTGAGCAAGGCGGCATGCTTTTTACGCCGCCGCTCGAAAGCGGCGTGTTGCCGGGCATTCTTCGCGCACAGTTACTCTTAGAGGGCCGTGCCCGGGAACAAACCCTTACATCGCGCGATCTCGTGCACGCGGACCGCATCTTCATCGGAAACTCCGCACGCGGATTGATGCGTGCGAGCGTCGTACAGTAATTGGGACGATATGAATCCATCCGACATCTATCCATACATGATCGAGCCGAAGGAGACGGCCGCGATTTGGGGCGGCGACGCGCTCGTGAGGCAGTTTCACAAGCAGGGAGATCCAACGGCGAAACTTGGTGAGTCTTGGGAATGTTGGGACACCAACCCGGTACTCAACGGCCATCTCGCCGGCTCGACGATCGCCGACCTTCGCGCGAAGTTGGGCGCCACGTTCTTAGGCGACCTGGATCCCAGCCGGCCGTTTCCGGTATTGACCAAGATCATCGATGCGCGCGACTGGCTCTCGGTGCAAGTGCATCCGGACGATGCGTACGCACAGCGCGTTGAGCATCAACCGAACGGCAAAACCGAATGTTGGTATATCTTCTCCGCACAAGACGGCGCGGAACTGGTCCTGGGATGGGACAAAAACACGTCGCGCGAGGAATACCAACGGCGGGTTGCGGACGGTACGCTCGGGGATCTTCTCCGCCGCGTTCCAGTCCGCGCAGGCCAAGTCTTCTATCTTCCCGCCGGCACACTTCACGCGATCGGTGCGGGGATCATCTTGTTTGAAACGCAGCAAGCAAGTGATCTGACGTACCGCATCTTCGATTGGAATCGCGTGGGCACCGATGGAAAGCCGCGTGAGCTGCACGTGAGCAAAGCGGCCGACGTTCTCGACTACGCAGCCGGAACGTCGGGTGCTGCCATGACGATTTCGTATGCCTTTGAAGGTTTACACCGCACCGCGCTCATCGCCGATTCGCGATTCATCGTCGAACGTGTCGATGCAACGACGGAACCGTCCTCGATAGCGACGCAGAACCGGCCGGTCATCGTGATGGCGCTCGAACGCCCGCTATCGGTGACATGCAACGAGACGACGGTAACGTTGAACGCCTATCAAACGGCGCTGATTCCCGCGGCGGCAGAGTGGTGCACGGTCTCCTCAGCGTCGGATACGTCAAGCTTTATGCTCGTAACGCCGCCGCAAAACCGCGAGTCGCTGAGCGTCCAACTCTTAGCAGCCGGTGTCGATCAACAACGCATCGATGGGTTCATGGCACAATTTCAATGAATATTCACGAGTGGACAAAACATCGCGAAGAAGCCAATGCAAAGATACTCGAGTCTGGTCATCTGGGGATCCAGCGCTTTTTCAACCTCGATACGCGCGCTTACGATGACGGTGCCCTGCCGGCAAAAACCAAGGAGCTCTGCGGCCTGGTCGCCTCGCTGGTGCTACGATGCGACGACTGCGTGACGTACCATTTGGCGCAATGCATAAAAATTGGAATCACCGACCCTGAGCTTCACGACGCACTCAATGTTGGACTCGTCGTCGGTGGATCGATCGTCATTCCGCATCTTCGTCGCGCGTTCGATCGTATCGAGGAGCTTCGCGCGCTGGGGAACGCCCCTTAAGAGCGCACTAACGCGATGCGCCGCCGAAGTTCGTCGCCGGCCGTTGCGGCATCGCCTGGATCAAGCGGACTCGGATGCGGATTCAAACGCGCAATGTCCCAGCGCTCGTCATTGCCGGTACCAAAATATCCGTCAGCTACTGCAGCTTCCGCGTGCGTAAGCACGTGCGTGTGATCGATGGGAATCGCATAGGCGCTAACGATCGCAGCAGCGACGCGGCACATCCCGTCGATCAGTCCCGTCGTAAGTGGATATGGACCAAAGTCTTGCGGCGTCGCGCCTTCCATGCCCATGATGGAGACGCCGGCTGCATAGGAATTTCGACCGTATGTGTGTGCGGCGTACTCGCCGCCGCTTGAAACGTCGCGCATGTTTTCGGTAAGTGAATGGGTATGTGCTACGACGACCTCGCCGTCGATCAACGCGATGCAATAGTGATAACTCGCGAAGACGGTGGAGTAATCGTTGCCAGACCAATGGAGATAGACGGCTTCGATATGCCCGCTCGGAAAATTCGGCTGCCATTGGTGTATCGGCTTCACGTGCGGCGGTGTTCCCTGCGCAAAGCGCGAACCACTGCCGCATGATTCCGATCGCCGCCTCACTAGCATTGAGTGCCGCGCTGGCTGCACCGACGCTCCAAGGAGCCCATGTGGGCGCACTGGTGGTTGACGCCGCCGACGGGACAGTGCTCTTCGAAAGGGACGCGCAATCGGCGTTTCAGCCGGCGTCTACCATGAAATTGCTCATCGGATCGGCAGTGCTCTCGACACTAGGACCGGCGACAACTCTTCAGACCGACTGCTTTACAGATGGCGCGATCGCCGGCGGAGCATTGCAAGGCAACCTTTACGTACGCGGAGGCGGCGATCCGACGATCGATGCAGACGCGCTCGACGATGCGGCGCGCGAACTCGCTGCGCAGGGCGTGACGCGTTTGAACGGCGCGATCGTCGCAGATTCGAGCGCCTTCACTGCAGGCTGGTATCCGGACGGGTGGACGATCGACGATTTGCCGAACGACTATGCAGCGCCGGTGACCGCGCTTTCGTTCAATGAAAACAGCGTCGCGCTCCATCTGGTACCGGGCGCGTCGGCCGGCATGCCGGCATCAATCGCAATGGCACCCGATTCGAGCGCCGTCACGATCGTAAACCAAACACTCACCGGCGATCGACGCGCACAGGATTCCACCACACTCTTCTGGCCGCACGATTCCCCGGCTGCAATCGTGGTAAGCGGTACCGTTCCCGCCGGATTGAGCGATCCCGATGAACTCGACGCCGCGGTTCGCGACCCGGCCCTCTTTGCCGACGATGCGCTCAAACGCGCGCTCCTCGCACGCGGTATACAGACGGGCAACGCGGAACTTCGCAGCGGAACGATACCCGCGCAAGCCCGCAACGTCTGGACACATGTCTCCGTCCCGATGCGTGAACTCGTTGCGCGCATGTGGTTGCCGAGCGACAACTTTATTGCTGAATCACTACTCGAAGATTTGGGGCGTTCCACGAACGGCCCGGGTGATACGCGAGCGCGCGGCATCAACGCTGAATCCCAGTGGCTTGCTTCAATCGGCGCGAACCCCGCCACAACGACGATCGCCGACGGCTCCGGCGTATCGCAGTACGATCGCCTGAGCCCGACCACGCTTGTTGCAATACTGCGTGCTGATTGGGCCGGGGCGAACCGCCAAGCTATCTTCGATGCGCTTCCGGTAGCAGGCGTTCGCGGCACGTTGAAAGATGCGTTAACATCGCCAGCGCTGCGTGGAAACGTTTTCGCGAAGACGGGCACGATGAGTCATACACGTACGCTCGCCGGCTATATCACTGCACCGGGCGGCCGAACGCTCGTCTTCGCACTGTTGATCAACGATTGGATGGATATGTCACCGAATGCGACCGCATCTGTCCGCCTCGCCCAGCAGCGGTTTCTGGAAGCGGCCCTGCAACTCCACGCGCCGACGAATCCGCCACACCGCTCCCGGCGTTCTGTAGATATATGAGTACCGAAACTGCCACATTTGCTGCCGGCTGCTTCTGGGGAGTCGAGGACGTTTTCCGTCAGTTGCCCGGCGTAAGCGACGCCGTCTCCGGTTACACGGGCGGCCATACCTCCAATCCCACGTACCGCGAGGTCTGCTCCGATACGACGGGTCACGCCGAGGCCGTCGACGTCACGTTCGATCCTGCGAAGATTTCGTACGATCAGTTGCTCGAGGTTTTCTGGAAGATTCACGATCCGACGCAGGTGAATCGCCAAGGACCCGACGTTGGTTCGCAATACCGCTCGGCGATCTTCACCCATTCGCCGGAGCAAGAATCGAGCGCGAATGCCTCACGCGAACGGCTGCAATCGACCTTTCGCCGGCCGATAGCAACGGAGATCGTTCCGGCGCAGACGTTTTGGCGCGCCGAAGATTACCATCAGCGCTACAACGAGCGGCATGGCGTCGCATGTCACATATCGCTATGAATCGTCGCCGCTTTTTGACCACGGCCGCCGTTGCGACGACAGTGCTTGCGATTCCGCAAATCACGCGCGCGAGTTCGTATGCCGTCGCGCATAGCGACGCCGAGTGGTTACGGATACTCGGCGATGAACGCTTCGCCATTCTCCGCCGCAACGGAACCGAACCGGCGTTTTCCAGCCCGCTTATCGGCGAAAAACGCGCAGGGACCTACCGCTGTGCCGGTTGCGATCAATCGCTTTTCTCGTCAACCGTGAAATATGACAGCGGTGACGGCTGGCCGTCCTTTTGGAATGTGTTGCCGAATGTGACCCGTACGCGCGATGACTACGAGCTGATGGGCATGAAACGGACTGAAGTGCACTGCGCGCGTTGCGGAGGACATCTCGGGCATATATTCGATGACGGTCCCGCTCCGACGTATCTGCGTTACTGTATTGACGGCTTAGCCCTTCGCTTCGTCCCGCACTAGGCAGGGTATGTGCGGAGGTATGACCGCGCTTCCGCGCTTCATTCAAATTGAGCCGGTTGGCCAGTGCAACCTGCGCTGCCAAATGTGTCCCATTCAATTTCGCCGGGATGGACCGCCATATGGTCCCCCGGCGTATATGGCGTTCGATCTCTTCACGAGAATCATCGATCAATTCCCCGATTTGCGAGAATTGCAATTACAAGGACTCGGCGAGCCGCTCATGCATCCGAAATTTTTCGACATGGTGCGGTACGCGGTTGAGCGTAATATCGTCGTTTCGGTCAATACGAATCTGACGCTCATCACAACGCGCGTCGCACAATCATGCGTAACCAGCGGACTCGCACGCCTCCATGCATCGCTCGATGGCGCGACGGCTCCCACCTACGATCGCATTCGGGTGCGCGGAAAATTCGAGCGAGCGCTACGGAATTTAGCCCGAATCGTCGACGCACGCCGCGCGTTGGACGCAAAGCATCCTTTTATAGAAGTTGTTGTCGTAGCGATGCGTCAGAACCTCGATGAGCTTCCCGCTTTGGTGAGCCTCGCGTCAGACATTGGTGCCGATGCGGTCAGCGTGCAGCATCTGTGCCATGCATTTGAGGAAAGTACACTGCCGCCTCAATATCGGCCGATGCGGGACTTCGTCGAAGAACAATCGCTGCTCGGGGACTCTCCCGATCGTATCGAGGCAGCGTTTCAAGAAGCGACGGCGCGTGCACGCAACCATGGGATTCCCTTACGCCTTCCTAACGTCACGCAAAAGCACTATGCGCAAGAGACGCCGGGGCGTTCTCGCTGTGATTGGCCATGGTCAGGAGCATACTTTAGTTACGATGGATATTCGATGCCGTGCTGTATGGTATCGACGCCCGATCGCATCAACTTCGGCAACGCGGACAGCACTACAGTCGATGGGATTTGGAACGGCGACGCATACGAAGCTTTCCGCAGCGCGCTCGCGTCGACGACACCGCCGGAGATCTGCCGCTCATGTTCCGTCTACGCCGGAACCTTCTGAGAACTGAGCGCTTCCAGAGCGGCATCCACTTCTTCCGCGGTGTTATAGTGCGCAAGGCCGATACGCACGGCACCGGCGTCTTCGTCGAGACCAAGACTACGGACGGTCTCGAGCGCAAAGTTGTTTCCTGACCAGACGAAGATGTTTTTTGCAGCAAGTGCTTTCGCAATCTCATGGGTCGTTCGATCCTTTTGCGTGAAGGACACCGTTGGTACTCGCCGCTCCAAGCGTTGCATATCGGTAATTCCAAGAATCTCTACACCGGGAATCCCAAGCAGGCCGCGAATGAGACGCTCCACCAAGTCGCGTTCGTATTGCGACGACGCGGCAAACGCCGCCTGAATGCAATCGCGCTCGTTTCCTGTTGCGCCGCATTGCGATCCTAGCCACGCGAAGTAGTCGACGGTCGCACCAAGAGCGGCCTGGACCTCAATCTGTGGGGTACCGGTTTCCCAGCGCCACGGCAGTTCATCGGTCGCAGGCCGAACTTTGTCGGGCACGAGTTCTTGAAGGAGCGCCTCGCGTCCCCACACGATGCCCACGTGCGGCCCGAAAAACTTGTATGCGGAACAAGCGAGAAGATCGCAGCCGATCGCGTTTACGTCGATGAAATCATGTGGAGCGAATTGCACTGCATCGACGTACGCCAAGGCCCCGGCTTGATGAATGCGCGCAACCAGCGCGTGCACGTCGTTTACTGAACCGGTAAGATTATTGGCATAGTTCAGCGCGACCAACCGCGTGCGGCTGTTGAGGACGCCATCGAGCGCTGCGGCCTCGATTCTCCACGAGGTACGATCGAAATCCAGCCAGCGCACCGTCAGGCCGCGATCCTGCGCCATCGTAAGCCACGGCGCGATATTTCCATCGTGGTCCATGCGCGTGACGACGATCTCGTCTCCCGGGTTCAACGTCCGCCCGATGCTCCGTGAAAAATGGAACGTGAGCGTCGTCATGCTTTGACCGATAATGATTTCACGCATCGAATTGGCACCAAGCATGTGTGCCATCGCCTCGTGCGCGCGATCGACCTGGGCCTGTGCAAGGAGACTCGTCGTAAAGTATCCTCCCAGATTTGCGTTCGACTCCAGCAGGCAACGCGCTGCGGCATCGGCGACACGTCGCGGGACCTGCGTTCCCGCAGGATTGTCGAGATAGACTCGTGGCGTGCCGCCATCGGAGACGATAAGCGCCGGAAATTCAGCACGAACCGCGTCGATGGGAAATGACTTCATTACGTTGAGTAGAGGCCCGTGATGCTTGTGCGGCCGATGACGTTTCCAATCATCGCGCGCAGCAGCGTCTCAACCGTCGCCGGAAACATCGGCGACGAATTCAGTTCGAGCCTGCGATCGAGCGCGTAGAGCGTGATCACATAGTGATGCACGAGCCCGGGCGGCGGGCATGGACCTGTGTATCCGAGGTTGCCCGCGTCGTTTACTACTTGGGTCCAAAAAGACGTCGGAGCAGTGCTGACTCCCTGCGGTAAGCGGTTTGCATCCGAGCGCATGTTGTAAATGCCCCAATGCGAAAAATTTGCCGTTTCGTCGAACATCACCGCGGCGAAGGACACGGTTCCAAACGGCGGTTTCGACCAGAACAGCGCCGGCGATTTGTTACCGCCCTTGCAAACGGTTCCCAGTGTCCCGTTAAACACCATGCTTTGCGGAACGCGGGCGTTATCCGCGAATGTCGTGCTTGAGATCGAGAATTCGTCACCACGTTTGGAAACGTCCTGGACGAGCGCAACGTCGCGAGAGGAGACGAGCGACGGAGTAGTAGGGTCGGGGCTTTGACTGCCTCCGCTACAGGCGCTGAACGTAAGCAGCGAAGCAACAGAACAAGCGAACAGAAGCCTGCGATGCATCATGACGATGCTCCCTAGTAGCGTGAAGTATTCGCCGAGAGCCGGCGATATTTTCGATTATACTCCTATCAGGGATTTTGTTCTCATGGCCGATGCGTCGGCGGCGCAGAGAGCGGTTGCGTCGCAATGTCCTCAAAATTGGGCCAGACCGTGTCGCTCTTGAGTTGCTTGATGAGCGCGTCTCGCGTCTGCGGCGTTGCCGTCGCAACGTTCGCATGGTAGCGGTCCCAATAGGTCTTTACGCTGCTCGCAAAGTCGGGAACCCATGCTGTGGATAACCGGTCTGTGCCGGCGACTTTTGGACTAATCGTTCCAAGAGAAGCGTTGAAATCATCGATCGCTTTTTTGAGGCTTGAGGCGTCTTGGTCGTTTCTCATTGCATCAAACGACGCGATGCTCACCGATTCAACCAAGAACCCGGCGTATTCATTGCCCTTTGCCTCGAGCGCAGCGTACGACACATTGAGCTGATTCAATGACGGCGGATCCAACGTATGCTTTGCCGCCGTCACCATCGCGACCGTGTGATCTCGAGTTTGCGTAAACGGAGCGACCTGCGAATGCAAGGCCTGCGTGGGATCGACATGCCGGTTGCAACCGGCCACCACGAACGCGACGATCACAAGGGCGGCTGTCGCTGTGCGTGCGAGAACCGGCATGCGCCCGGTAAGTGGTGAGCGAAATTGTTCCATGCCCGTTTTTACCCATATCAAGCTCCTCACGTGAATACCCCTTGATCTCTCTTTGATGGCGTTTACACGAGCGGATGCGCTACGGTATGCCGGTATGTTGGTGCGCGCACTGTCCATCGTTCTGTTCGTATTCGCAATCGGCTCCCACGTGCCGGCCGTGGCTGGATCGGACGCAAGGGCAATCGTTCTTCGGAGCGCGCAAGCGATGGGAGGCGTCCAAACCCTTCGGTCCATTCATACCGTCGAACGCACCGCTGTCGGTGAGCGTCAGATGGTCGAACAATCCGAACGACCGTCTGGGCCGTATTTGCTGGATCACTTCACTCTTCATGAGGTCCGCGACCTCGATCACCAGCGCGTGTGGTCGCAACAATCAGACCTCGGCTACGCGGGAAGCAGTTGGTGGCTGCAGCAAGTGAAGCCGGACGTTGCGACGGCGGTCATCAATGGAAACGTTATCGCCCGCATCGGCGACGACGGGAAACAACAGTATGCCGGCAACGCCGGCATTTCGTTACAACGCGATGCCTTTGCGTTCGATCCCGAGCACCTACTGCTGACGGCGCTCGACGCACCGGATTTGCGTCGTTTACCCGATATTCGCGATCACGGGATGCTGCATCACGTCGTGGCGTTTACGTGGAACGGAGAACCGAGTACTCTCTCAATCAACGCCTCGACGAATCTTCCGTGGCAACTAAGCTATACGCACGCCTACGATGACGATATTTTTTACAGCGCGTGGGGCGACGTCACAACACAGATTACCTTCACCGAATGGTCGCTTGAGCCGAACGGCGTGCACTATCCACGCGAATGGACATATCGCCGCATCGGCCTCCCGGACGAGCAAATCAGCATCATGCAGCTTCGGTTCAATGGTCCGCTTGACGAATCAACGATGATGGTCACACCAGCGGTGCTTGCTGCCGCGCCGAAGCAGCCGCGTCGCATCTCCGCTATTCCGTTCGGTGGGAAATCCCTAACCGTCACGACCATTGCGCCTCATGTCGTTCAAGTGCCGTCGTCGTGGAACGTTGAGTTTGTCGACCAGCCTGAGGGCGTCGTGGTGATCGAGGCGCCGATCGCACCGAACTATGCGAAAGGCGCCTTCGCGTTCGCACGTTCGCATTTTCACAAACGCGTGAAGGCCGTCATCACTACTTCGGATTCGTTTCCTCATATCGCCGGTGTGCGCCAGGCAGTGGCCGAGGGCATCCCGGTGTATGCGCTGGATCTCAATATCGCTATTCTAAAACGGCAACTCGCCGCTCCGCACCATTTTCTGCCGGACGATCAAGAACGAGCATCCGCGCACGCCATTGTTCGTGCCCGTCACCGGGCGCATGGTCATCGGCAGCGGCTCGACCCGCATTGAAATTCTTCCCTATCGCACGGTAACGGCGGAGCGCCAAATGATGGTCTACCTGCCGAAGTCGCGGCTGTTGTATACAAGCGATCTCTTCAGCATCGATGGGGACGGTTGGTTCACGCCACAATATCTAAGTGAGTTCATCACCACGTGTCAGCGATACGGTATCGAGCCTGAAACAATTTTCGGCATGCACTATGCGCCGACGCCATACACGAGCGTGGTTCGCTGGCTGAAAGGCGTTCGAGCGTGGCGGTGGCGAAACGCATGCCTCGTCATGAACACTCACAGTGCCGAACCAGCACCACGTATTGCATTCGATCAATTTCTTGCAGTCGATATTCGCATTGGGACAATCATCGCCGCTGAGGCGTTTCCTGAGGCGCGAAAACCGGCGCTCAAGCTGATCATCGACTTTGGCCCGGCAATCGGCCAGAAGAAATCAAGCGCGCAGATTACGGAGCACTACCATATCGATGGCATCCTCGGACGCCAAGTTGCGGCGGTCGTCAATTTTGCGCCTCGGCAAATCGGTACATTTCTTTCAGAAGTTCTGACGCTCGGCTTTGCCGACGAGAACGGCGCAGTCGTCCTTTGCGTTCCGGAACGTCATGTACCCGACGGCAGCCGGCTGTATTAGCCGTGCCTTCGACGAACGAACGCGGTTCACGGTATTATTTTCTGATTGACAGGATGAGCGATCCCACGGCCAAGCACAGGAACAGCGCCGGAAAGGCAATGTTGTAAAAGACTCCGTGCCCGCACGTGTGCGATTATAGCGGCTACGAAAAACAATACGAGTCCAAACGCTGCCGCGGTTTCAATGAAGGGAACGCCGAAGAAAAGTCCCGCGACGAGCCCTACTGCACCGGCAGCCTTGAGCGCAGCGAGGTATGGCAGCCACCAAAGCGGTGCATGCACTTCAACTGCAGTTTTCACAACGAACTTCGCTCTCACGATGTCAGCGCCCGTCGCAAACGCATTGGCTACGATCGTCAGGCCGGTAACGGCGACATGTAAGGCATTCACGACTACGCAACCTCCGTAACGCAGATATCCAGGCGCGCAAGGCGTTGAGGATCGGCAATGACGTCGTATTGAATGATCCGGTCACCCGCTATTCGTACGACGAGCACGGACTGAAGCTTGCGACCGGCGACAACAGCGATTCCCGGCCGTCCGTCGATAGAAGCGACGTGCGCTCGCAACGCATTCGCCTGGTATGTGCGGGTCTCGGCCGCGACGGCGTCAATTCCCTCGATGCGCTGGGGCGCTCCCGGTGGAAGAACCTGCGGGTCCGCGATCCGCACAACGTTCGGATCCAAAAGCGCAAGAAGACGATTGGTGTCGCCCTTTTGAACGGCATGGAGAAAAGCCTCGACAACATCTCGCGCTTTCGCTTCATCTTCTTGTCGTGCGACGGATCGGCCGCGCACTCGGCTTCGAGCGCGGCTCGCGAGTTTCTTGGCGGATGCTATCGTTGTGCCGAGGATGTGCGCCAGTTCATCGAACGGCACACCAAAGGCGTCGTGCAGGACGAGGGCGACGCGTTGCGGCGGCGTGAGTTCATCGAGGACAACAACGAAAGCAGCCGTCAACTCCTCTGCGAGAAGAGCCGCTTCTTCTGGCTCATCCTCGCCGTCGGCGGGCAGCGGAGTGGCGTCCTGCGGGATTTCGCGTCGCCTGCGCAACGCATCGAGGCATAACCTCGTAACGACGGTCGTCAACCACGCCGGCACGTTACGAATATCCGTCGTATCCGTCGGACGCAAATTTGATCCACGTTTCCTGCACGACGTCCTCGGCATCCGAATCCGAGCCCAAGATCCGGAACGCAATGGCCAGGAGATGCCGCCGTTCGCGTTCGAACGGAGCGACACGCTCGTCACCTTTCGGATGAGAACCGGAATTCATCTGGACCACCTCTTCGAGCCATCGGCTTGCGTCTCTTCGACGTTTTGGAATCGAAAAAGGTGACCGCGCAGCGTTCTAACGGAAGCGTTCAGGCTGAACGACGACGGTTAATGGCAGCGGTTCCGTAGGCGCGCAGAAATGCACTAGCTGCCGACGTCGCCAGCCGGCCGAGCTCGTTCTCCGTCAATGGCGTTTCATTCCCGGTGAACATTGCCTCGTTCACTGGAATCCACAACAACATGCCAACGAAGTGATTTGCCGCGATCATCGGATCGTCAACATGCAACAACCCCGCAGCGCTCAATCGTTTGAAACAATCCGCCAGCGTTGTAAGAACCCGCTCGAATCCTTGTGTGTACCACGTGCGTCCCAGGTGAGGAACCCGATCGGCGTTTGCAATAACGAGACGTCGCAAGCGCAAGAGTCGAGGCTCCATGAGAGCGCCGAGAAAACGTCGAGCGAGTCGCTCGAAGACTTGCAGCGTCTTTCGAGGATTGTCGAGTTCCTCGACGATCCAGCGAACGAGCCTTTCGACTTCGTCCGTCGTAGCAAGCAAGATTTCGCTAAACAGCCGGTCCTTATCAGAGAAATGCTTATAGACGGTCTGTTTCGAGACGCCGGCCCTCGCAGCGATTTCGTCCATACTCGTGCCGACGTAGCCCTTTTCTAAGAAGACGCCCAACGCCATCTCGAGGATCGCCTTGTGCTTGGTAGGCGAGACGGTTCGAGCCATGATTCCTCCGATCAGTACTAGACAGTCCAGTTTACATCTGTTACTGTATTACTAGACTATACGGTCTAGTCCTGAAACCGGCAATAGCTCGCTCAGGGCTTCACTCGGCAAGGGAGGTTCACCGTGGATACCACACTCGCACCTACGGCTCGACAATCCCGCGTGGCCATCTGGATTGCGCGGGCATTGTATGGTTTGGCGACGCTGTTCATGCTGTTTGATGCCGGCGCCAAGTTCTTCATGGCGCCGGGTGTCGCTGATGCTTTTCATCGTCAAGGCATGACACCGTCGCTCGCACCCCTCATCGCAAGCATCCTGCTTGCAATCACGGTGTTGTACGTTCTGCCGCGCACCTCGGTGCTCGGTGCAATTCTGTTAACCGGGTATTTCGGCGGCGCATGCGCCTGCAATCTTCGCGCAGGTTTTGGACCGTTCGAAACGCTCTTTCCCGTGATCTTTGGCGTCATCGTCTGGATACCGATCTATCTGCTCAATGGAGACCTTCGCGCACTCATTCCGATCCAACGGCGATGAGACCGTACCTCAAGAAAGCGGACTTGTGAATCATGTCATTTCAAGCCTATTTAGATACTGTTCGCAAAAAGACGGGCAAAGGTCCCGAAGACTTTCGGGAGGCGGCTCAGCAACGCGGCTACCTTCGAGCAGACGTGAAAGCAGGCGAAATCGTCGCGTGGCTAAAGTCGGAATTCGGACTGGGTCACGGCCACGCAATGGCGATCTACAGCACGCTTCGTTCGGCCATCGAACCGCCAATCACGCAGGACGATCGTACGCGTCAGCACTTCAAGGGGAAACGAGCGCAGTGGACCGACACCTACGCGAAGATCTTAGCTGCGGCGAAACATTTCGGAACCGATGTTCCGTCGGTCAAAGTCGGCGATTCCTATTTCAGCCTACTTCGCAACGGCAAAAAATTCGCGATTATGAAAATCGGCGTTGATTTCCTCGACCTCGGAATCAAGTTCAGAAAGAACGCACCAATAAGTACGCGTCTCGAAAAGGCTGGCGATTGGAACGCAATGGTTTCACATCGCGTTCGTTTAGAATCGCCGAGCCATCTCGACAAAGAGGTGCTGCGTTGGCTGAAAATCGCATACGACACGGCGGTATGAGCGATCCGGAGCTGGGCCGAGCAAAGAGCGGTGGACCAGTCGACCCGACTAAAATTGGCGCTTTCGTCTTCAGCGCTCGTTGATATGATTGTACGATGAAGTCTCGCGCGATTGGGTTCTTCTTGCTCGGTATCGGTTCGGTGTTTAGCGTTGGTAACGGCCATGCTAATGCATCGTCGTGTCTTAGTAAGGCACTTGCTGGCCTGGATCGCTCCGCATCGACCGCTCATGCTTTCGACTTTTATAAGGGTACCTGGTCCATTCGTATGCGGCAACGAAAGATCGACGGAAGCTTGAAACCGTCTTCGCCGTGGATGGGCTTTCCGGCTACGGTGGTCGTTCGTTCAGTGCTTCAGGGTACCGGCTTCACGGAAAACTATACGCTTCAAAAAGCCGATGGCGCAAAGTATGCGCTTGGAACGCGACTCTACAACCCAAAAACAAACACGTGGGCAATTTATTGGGCGAATATGAATGATGGACAGTGGCAATCTCCGGCCGTTGGCGGTGCCATGACATCGTCGGGGATACGAATCATTTACGATGACACGTGGGGGTCGCGAGCGATTTTGACTAGATATGAATGGGCGACCTCAGACCCGAATCACCCGAGATGGGAGCAATCGTTTTCCGGTGATTGTGGCTCGAGCTGGATTACGAATTGGACAATGGACTTCACGCGTACGTCGAACGGCTAGCGGCAGGCGTCAAATGCCTACAAACACGCCGCATAAAGACAGGCTCGAACGAAGCTGTTGCTGGTTATTTATCAACGCAACAAAGAATAACGCACGGCGATGGTGCAACGACCGACTCTGCAGTAATCGGGATCGGGTCAATCGCTTTCGAGGACTCTGAAGAAAGCTCTGAGCTGCTCGACCCGTAGTGAAGTTGCTTCCAACGTCATTGCTCCGCTCTCGGCTCCCAGTGGTCCAGTCATCCTGTGCAAAGCTGGCTCTTTCGTCGCTAGCCGGACTTTAGAGACAATAGCACTGGAATGACCTTTGAACGCCACACCTCTTCACGGTGCTCACTATTGCGCTGCGAACTGCCCAACCTTGGAGTCCGATAATGTCAGAGAAGGCTGCTTACCCATCAATCGCCAATGGTCGATCCGATTTTGATTTTCTATTCGGACATTGGTCTATCGCAAACCGACGTCTGCCGAATCCGCTTTCTGGATCCGATGATTGGCATGAATTCGAGGCGACGGCAGTTGAGGCGCCGATTCTCGGCGGCATGGGAAACATCGAGCACTACGACGCGGCAGACGCGCCAAAACCAATTCACGCCGTCGCCGTTAGGCTCTACAACCAGGAGACGGGCAACTGGAGTATTTATTGGAGTACGGCTGGGACAGGAGAGTTTTCGATCCCAACTGCCGGAAGCTTCAGCAACGGGGTCGGAACTTTTTACGGGAAAGAACACTTCAGCGGCCGTCCCACTATCGTTCGGTTTACGTGGACGTATCATGGTTCGAATCAGTGTCGCTGGGTTCAAGCCTTCTCACCGGATAATGGGAAGACGTGGGAAGACAACTGGATCATGGATTTCTCCCGGATCGGCCGTTACGAGGAATGCTAACTCGATCGCTGTTCGGAGTAGCCGTCGCCGTTTTAGGAGCGGTCATGGGGGTATCGCTTCGTAGCGCGTCCGCAGTTGCGGCGAGTTCCGTGTGCTGCCCCATCGTTGAAATTAGGCAATACACACTGACACGCGGCTCGTTCTCACAATTCATCGATCTCTTCGAGCGCAATTTTATCGAAAGCCAAGAAGCCGACGGAATGACCGTTATCGGCACCTTCCGCGTGCTTGATGATTCGAATCGCCTGTTTTGGATTCGAGGATTCAAAGACATGGACGCCAGGAAAGCCGCCTTGACCAATTTTTATGGTGGTCCCATCTGGAAGGCTCACCGCGAGGTCGCCAATTCGATGCTGGTCGAGAATGACAACGTTTTGCTGTTGCACCCGGCGCATCCTGATTCCGGATTCACGATCGATACGGCGGCTCGAGCGCCGATCGGTGCTACGGATGAGCCATCGGGATTATTGGTGGCGACGATCTACTCGCTAGGTTCCCTTCAGGTGCACACGTTCGACGAGGCGTTTGAGCACTCCATCAAGGCGGCGATCACAGCAGCGGGCGCGCACGTTGTCGGCACGTATGCGACGGAGCATAGCGAGAACAATTTTCCGAAGCTACCGATTCGCAGTGACGCAAATGTTTATGCCTGGTTCTCGTGTTTTCAAGACCAAGCCGCTTATGACCGGTATCAATCCACGCTGGCTTCGAGTCCTCAATGGGCGAAGGCTCGAGAAAACTTTGCCCTTTGGCACATTTACTCTCCCCCTGAAGTCTGGCGACTCGCCGCAACGCCGCGCTCGGCTCTACACTGCTGATGTTCAAGGTTCCAGTCGACAATCTCACGGACTATTTCAATTTTGACGCGGATCGAAAGCGCGATCTCCAAAAGCTGGATAAACTTATTCGTGACTGCGCGCCGGCGCTCGCGCGCTATTTCCATACCGGCACCCCGGCGGGACAGCCTGGAATGCGCTTCAAAATGATCGGGTACGGCCGCTTTCAGTATCCCGCAGCGAACGGGCAGCACGTCGAATGGCCTGTAATCGGCGTTGCGCTTCAAAAGAACTACATAAGTATTTACATCTCGGCATCGAGAAATCGAACGCCTCTGGTCCGATGTTATGCAGATACGCTACATTGCCTTAGGTCCGGCGCAAATAACTTTAGCTTCGAAACGTATGACGATTTGGATGCAGACGTCCTCGGCAGCTTGTTGTCCGAGGCGGCCAAGATATTTGCGTCGGATCCCCAAAACGCAATTCGATACAAAACCGGCGCCGAGAACGAAGTAAGTTGATATGACACTCGAGACGAGTTGGCGATAAGGGTCTTGGCGGTGGTGCATGAAGCTGCCCGAATACGACTGATTTACGAGTGCTAACCTGCTTTTGCGCGCCTGCGTTTCCGGCTCAAATGGGGATCTCGTTCGGTAATCACCTGAGAGACTATATGTTCGTCACAAAAGCGATGCTGCCATCATCGTTGGTTTGATACGCGGGTCTACGCCTTCTGTTTGCGTGTTGGTGGTGGGGTATAAGGCCCTAGGTCGCAAAACCTTCCATAAGATCGCCCGAAATCACGTCAAGGCTCTCAACGTTGCCTTTCAAGTTTGAGGCGAGACACTTGGAAATGGGAATCGAATTGCGTGTCACGCGCTTTAGAAAATGACGAAGAGGTGCTCGGCGCGAAACCAAGTCGAACGTGTTCGTTCCTTCAACGACGGCGTTTTTGCGTTCGCCATAGCGCCGTTAGCGGTCAACCTAGTCGTTCCGCGCGTAGAGGGATTCCTCCCACGCTGATTTGCTGCTCGCACGGCTGCGAGCGGATCGCGGAACTCAAACAGCCCTCATTCGCGCATGCCGATGTATTTTCTTTACTGTGGCGCTAAAGAAACGTCGTAGTGCGTAACCGTGGGTTCCATCTCGAGTAAGTAATGCCGATCAAAATCGTAATAAACCGCCTTCGCGATGTCCTGCCCCGCAAAGTTGCTAATCGCGTCTCTAGATTCCCAGAATGTTAGCGTAGAAAAATGTGCGATGTCGCCGACCGTTCGCCATAATACATACGCCGCAACGTTCCCCTGTACGCTCTTATAGTCGCTAAGAGCAACGCATTGCATCAAATCTAAGTAGACATCCGCCTTGGAACGCGGTACGGCGCCATGCCACCAACGCGCGATGATTCCATATTGCGCGTCACAATCGGTTCCGAACGCAGTATGGTGCTGGATCGTCGGCTCCAATGAAAGCAGGTAATCCGGATCGAACGGCGCGTATTGCGGCGCTTCGATGTTGTCGCCGGCATATCCACGTATTGCGCTAATGGAGTCCCAAAAAGAAACGAGCATAAAGCGAGTATTGTCGCCGTTTGATGCCTCGAGAACGCAACCGCCGCGGTTCCCCGGAACGCGGAGGTAGTCGCCAAGGCCTACCACTTGGAGGAGGTTACGGTACTCAACCGATTTTGCGACAGAGACGTCGCCATACCATGTTCGAGCTATCATTGCATGGAGGAATATAGCACTCTATAATGTAACGAGTCAATAATCTTATGCTCGTTACCGCCTGGACCACCGAAAAATACGCGTACGAGGGATTCGCTGCAAGGTACACATGGATTGATTTCGTTAACAGCCAGCATTGGGACGGTTTCGGTAATGAAGTTGAGTACCTAACCGATCCCACCTGGAGAGCGGTGTTCCTTAGGACACTTGAAGTTTCCGCGCCGGTAGATCAGCCGTTTCCCATAGAATTCTTCGAGAATGTGCGCAAAAGCTTGCGCGTCGCAGCGACGCAAATTGCAGAGGCCGGAAACGTTTCTTCCGGTGTCCTAAAACGCTTGAACGGGACGCTTGGCGTGCAAACATGTCGTCGCATTCAATACGCAAGTGGCAGCTATCAGCTAATGACGATACCCATAAACGTCAGTTGGAACGCCGTAGCCGCGGATATAGTCGCCTCCTTTGGAGAATGCCTTCAGTCGGGACAGCTACGCCGCATAAAGACATGCTCGAACGAAAACTGTCGCTGGTTATTTATCGACGCAACAAAGAATAACGCACGGCGATGGTGCAACGACCGGCTCTGCAGTAATCGCGATCGGGTCAATCGCTTTCGACTTCAATGAAGCGCTTGATGCGCTCCAGTGGAACGTTCGGCTTCCGCGGCGAAGCGTCTTGTAGCCGACGCATTCGACGCTCATGGAAGGATAGATTCGGTAAGGTGAACGGGAATCGGGCTCAGCGCGCGTAGAGATCTGTGCTCAGATACTTTAAACCCGAATCGATCAGTAGGGTCACAATGCATGCCTGCGGTCCAAGTTCCATGCCAATTTCAATGGCCGCGCAGACGTTCGCCCCTGATGAGGTTCCAGCGAACAATCCTTCCTCACGGGCTAACCGACGTGCCATCGACTTCGCGTCTTCCGTGGAGACGGCGACAACACGGTCCACAACCGACCCATCCCAGAGTGGCGGCGTGTAGCCGATCCCAACACCCTCGATATCATGTGCGCCGGGTTTTCCGCCGGAAAGCACTGGAGACTCCGCAGGTTCGACGGCGACAATTTTGACGTTTAAACTGTAACGTTTTAGGGCCGTGGCAACGCCGCGCAACGAGTGCGACGTTCCGACCATTTGCACGAATGCGTCGACGCCGCCGCTTGTCTGTTTCCACACTTCATTTGCGATTGGCGCGTAGCCGCCAGCCATATCCGGATTTTGCAGTTGGTCCGTCCAAAATGTCTTAGGCTGCGCGGCGAGTTTGCGAGCGGCCTCGATCATATCGAGAAACAGCTGCTTCGTGATCCCGCCTCCATCGTATGGAACGAGCGTTACCTTTGCTCCATACGCGCGCATATGATTCGAGTTTTTCAGCGCTAAATGCGGCGGAACTCACGACGTGGATATCGTAGCCCTTCGCCGCACACACCAGGGCGAGCGACGCTCCGGTGCTTCCCCCAGTGTATTCCACCACTGTATCACCTGGCTTTAATCGCCCTTCTTCTTCAGCACGCGAGATTGCCGCGACTGCCATACGATCTTTCATGCTGCCGGAAGGATTTTGACTTTCGAGTTTTACCGCGATGCGCGCGCAATTCGGAGGCACGACCTTATTAAGTTGCACGAGCGTCGTGTTGCCGATCGATTCCAGGACTGAGAGTTTCATACGCACAGCTTCAGTGGGCGGCTCTAGCGCTACTTCTCCTCTATACTGCTAAGACGTGCTATATCGGTGGCCATTATGGCGGAACGCTCGTTTAAGCGGTCGCGGAATGGCCGTTTGAACACGAGTTGAGTTCCGGGCTCGGCATCGACCGTGCTCCACACACCGCGTTTGACACAATTGCACGCGAGTTATCGGGAAGAGCCGTCGTCGCGGCTCGTTGTGCCACTTTCGTGCCAGCGCCGAGCGGTATATCGATTCCCACGCAAGCAAAAAAACGCCACGTTTCACGAGGCGATTCTGGAGCCGACGGCCGGACTCGAACCGGCGACCTGCTGATTACGAATCAGCTGCTCTACCAACTGAGCTACGTCGGCGCACCTTGACCGGAGGGCCGGGGACCCAGGTTCTCCGGGTCCAGGTTCGCCCCTGCTAAGGGCTTGTAAAACTGCTTTTGGCGCACGCCTGGCTGTTGCTACGGGAAGAGAGAGCTACGTGCGTGTGATCTGCGAAACGGCGGGTAGTAGGCATTCATGCGACGGAACATAGCAGCTAGTGCAGCACTTCTCGCCGCTTTGGCGCTTACCGGAGTCGTAGCGGCGCAAACGACACCCGGGTCGGGAACCCCGACAAATCCAACAACGACAAACTCAACAACAACAAACCCGACAACAACGAATCCGACTACCACGACTACCAACCAAAGTACGACCTCTACGACAACAGACCCAACAACAACGTATCCAAATGGGACAAGCACTCTAAACCCGATGGGCAGCGCCAGCCCAAGCGCCTCACCGTCAGCTACACCGCGGTAGTTTCCGGAAACAAAGAACGTGACCCGCATCTTATGCGGGTCACGTTCGCTATTCGTCGATCTCTTCGTCGTCTGCTTCGTCGTCCAAATCGTCGTCGTCTACATCGTCGATCAGGTCTTCGTCCTGACCGGTGTTGTTATCGCCTTCGGTTTGGCCGCTCGTGTTTTTTCGCTCGTCGTTTCTCATGGTAGCCCTCCTCAAGCTCTCTGAAGTCACGCCCTATTGTGCCTTCAGATCCTCATCGTGAAACGTCCCGCGCTTTGCGGACTGATCCAGCTCCAAGTCGTCCAAAAAATAGAACACGATCTTACGATCGCTGAATCCGACTTTAGCGAGCTCGCGCCCATCGATCTCCACGACTTCGTGGATATGCCCTTCGCGCCCGGCGTAGCTGTAGTTCACGTGCGTATAGTTGGGATCGCCAGGTTTCGGGCGGGGCGTTGCCTTGACGCCGCGGAGCGGGGTGTTGTGGCGGTGCATGGCAAAGACTTTAGCACATGATCATCGAGTACCGCGGGAAGCGGCCAAAATCCATCCTTCGGCGTTTATTGCGCCGACGGCCGTGCTGATTGGCGACGTCGAGGTAGGCGAGGAGTCGAGCATTTGGTTTGGTGCAGTGCTTCGGGGCGACAACGGGCCGATTCGGATCGGCGCCCGCACATCCGTACAAGACAATGCCGTGGTCCACGTGACGAATCTCACGCAAATCGACGACGACGTTACGATTGGACACGCTGCCGTCATGGAAGACTGCCATGTCAAGGCGCATGCGCTGATTGGAAGTAATGCTGTCCTGCTCAACGGTTGCATCATCGGAGAAGGCTCGCTCATCGCCGCCGGCAGCGTCGTCGGGGAGCGCGTTGAGATTCCCGACCATGTTCTCGCGGCGGGCGTACCGGCGAAAGTCAAGAAACCCATTGAGGGTGAAGCGCAGCACTGGATCGACATCGCTGCCGCCGAGTACGTGCACCTTTCGCGCACCTACATCGCCGAGCGCATTCATGAAGAGCAAGTTCATGACGCTCGTTCGTGAAACGATTTCTCGCTTCATCGAGAGCGAGGGGCACAAAGTGGACGTAGCTGCACTCGACGATGACGAAGGCGTCAGCGAAATTCTTTTCCGGACGCGGGGACAAGTCTTTTCCATAACGACGAACGAGAACGATCCCGGCACGTTCACCGTATCGACCGCCTACGAAGTTCCGGAATGGGCGCGCGAGCAGACACAAAACGCGGAAACGCTCGAGGGCGTGCACGACGAGTTTCCCGACGTTGGCTTTGTGCTTGCGCACGACGACGCGCTGTTCGTCGCTACCAACGATCAGGAAGCCGGATCGCCGGAAGCGTTTATGATCGTTTTTTGGGATGCTGTTACACGCGTCCGCGAGGCGGGCACTCGCGCGATCGAACGCATTGTCGATCGCACCGAAAGCAAGGCCGCTGCAGAAAAATTCATCAATTCGTTTATCAAGAATGTCGATGATGGCTGATCCGCTGACCTCTATCGAAGGCGCGCTCGACGATGAGGGCTTGTTGTTCACACGCGACGACGACGCCGAGGCTTACCGCATCGCGTTCAAAAGCGAGGGAGACCGGTATTTTGTCGTCAGCTACCGCGACGATCCCAATTTCCTGATGGTCGGGTCTGGTTGGGCAATTCCCGCGGATCTCGATCTCGACGAGGCGATGGACGCGGCAAACTTGCTGAACGTGCGCAAGAAGTTCGTGAAAACGGCCTTGTGGGAAGATGAGCGCGATGCACTCTTCACGATTGAACTCTGCGTAAACGACGCAAGCGACGTTGCCCCGCATTTCGGGCGTCTCCTCGACGTTCTGCGCGACACCGCCGAGGAGTTCTTCGACATCCTCAACGGCGACGACGAAGAGGAAGAGTAGCTAACGACGTAGATCTTGATGTCGTAGTCGTCGGGATCGATGAAATGTAGTTGCCGGCCTGCGCCTTCGCCCGATGGACCCGCGGTGATCTGCGTTTTCGCGTCGCGCAAACGCTGCGCCCAACGATCGACATCATCGGCAGTATCCACGTAAAACGCTAAGTGAAACTTTCCGCGTGCGGGCGGCGGATTGTGGCGCAGGATCAGCGAGCACTCGGGAAGGCGAACGATCACTTCGTCATCGTGACGTTGCGTTTCGAGGTGAAGAACGTCGCGATAGAATTGCTCGGAAACATCGAGGTTCGAGACACCCAAGCTCATGTGCGCAAGGCGGAGTGTAGCCGTGTCTTCGGCCATGGCCATCCTCTATCTATGCCGGCGGAAAGTGCGTTTCGTCCGCATACGGTACGAAGAGCGTATATTCTTTCTGGAAGCGCAGGCGCACCATTCCGGTCGGGCCGTTGCGATGCTTAGCGATGATGAACTCCGTCATGTCGGGTTCGGGACCTTCGGGATTGTAATACCCGTCGCGGTAGAGGAACGCTACCATGTCTGCTTCTTGTTCAAGCGAGCCCGAATCGCGAAGGTCCGAGAGCATTGGACGCTTGTCGTTGCGTGATTCTACGCCGCGATTGAGCTGCGCGAGCGCGATGATGGGCACACCCAAGTCCTTCGCCGTCACTTTCAGCGTGCGGCAGATCTCGGAAAGTTCTTCGTTCCGATTCGCATTTTTCGCAAGCACGCCCGGACGCAACAACTGCAGGTAGTCGATGAAGATGGCGCCCAAGCCGGTCGTCGATTTCAAACGCCGGCAGCGGCTGCGAACTTCGCTGACGCTCAGACCACCGGAATCATCGAGATAGATGGCAAGTTCGTTCAGGCTGCCCATCGCGCGGGAAATGTCTTCCCACTGGTGTGACTTGATGTTGCCCCGGCGCATGTCGTGCATCGACAAGCGCGCTTCAGAGCAAATCAAACGCTGAACCAACTCGTTGTTGGACATTTCGAGCGAAAAAAACGCGCACGATTCTTGCACTTCGCGCGCCGCGGCAACGGCCATGTTGAGCGCGAACGAGGTTTTGCCCATGCCCGGACGCGCCGCCAGAATGATAAAGTTTCCCGGCTGAAAACCCGTCGTCATCGCGTCGATGTCGCGATACCCGCTGGTCAGTCCGGTGCGATCGCCGCGTTGATGGAAAAGGCGGTCAATGTGATCGAACGCATCTTTCATCAGCCGGTTCACGGGAACGAAATCGCCCGACATCTGTCGCTCGCCGATTGAATATACGATCTGTTCTGACTGATCGAGCGCCGCATCGACGTCTTCTTCGGCTTCGTAGCCGAGTTGCGTGATCTGGGTACCCGCGTGAATCAACGACCGCAGTACCGATTTCTCGCGAACGATTTTTGCATAGTACGTTGCTGACGCCGCGGTCTGCACGGTATCCATCAACGAACTCAAGTATGAAAGGCCGCCGACCTTCTCGAGCGCGTCACGCTGCCGCAACGATTCGGCAACGGTGATCTTATCGAGCGGCTCACCACGATCGAACAGATCGAGCAACGCCATGAAGATCGTTTCGTGGACGTGCGCGTAAAAATCTGATGGTTTGACGATTTCGCCGACGGTACCCATGATTTCGCGGTCGACCAGTACGGAACCGATCAACGCCATCTCCGCCTCGAGATTGTGGGGCGGAATCCGGTCGATGGAACCGGCGTGCAAGTGAGAGATGCTCATGGGTTACCCTCGCGGTTTGCGCCGCGAACCTTGTGGACGGCCTTGTGAGCGTCTTGTGGATTTCTTGCGAAGAGCTACTTCTCGAATCGCTTGGTCGACCGTCGCAACGGCGACGACGTCGATCGTCGCCAGTGAGGTGTCGACGTCGCGCGCGTTTTCCTTCGGAAGGAGCATCATGCGCATGCCGGCTTGTCGCGCGGCATACAGCTTCTCGACAACGCCGCCGACCGCACGGATCTTTCCTTGGATCGAAAGCTCACCCGTAATGGCTACATCTTGCGGCAGCGGCGTTTTGGTAATGGCGGAGTACAGCGCGAGAAAAATGGCGAGCCCTGCCGACGGACCGTCGATATTTCCGCCACCGACGACGTTGATGTGCAAATCGTAGTCCGCAACGTCGATACCGGCATGCGCGCGTAACACGCTCGCGGCATTGAAAACGGAGTCCTTGGCCATCGAACCCGCGGTGTCGTTGAAGCGGATCGTGCCTTTGCCACTCTGCGATGCAGCGAAAGCGACCGCTTCGATTTCGATGATGCTGCCTAAATAATGATGGACGCCCAAGCCGAAAGCTTTTCCGACTTCGCGATTCGCCCGCGCCTTCACGAGCGTATGCTGCGTTAGACGGCTCGTTTGAACGACGGCGCGCACATCATTTTCGCCAATCGTGACCTGCCCCTTATGCGGGTGCATGCGATAGAGTGCCTGACCGTAGGCATCGGCGACAATCTGCACGGCTTTGCGCCCCTCGATCGTATACGACGCGATCACTTTCGGAACACCGCGAACGGTCTTTGCGCCCAGGCGTTTGACTGCGCCCTGCACGATCGAAACGATCTGCGCTTGCGTCAGCGGCTGAAAGTAAATCTCTGCGCAGCGGGAGCGAATTGCGGGATCGATGTCTTCCGGATCCCGCGTCGTTGCGCTGATCAGCACGAAGTCGGCCGGCGCGCCCTCTTTGAACAGCCGGCGAATGTATTGCGGAACGTTCGGCGCCGCATCGTCATAGTATGACGATTCAAACGTCACGCGTTTGTCTTCCAGAACCTTCAACAGCCGCGTCTGCAGCAACGGATCCAACTCGCCGATTTCATCGATAAAGAGCACACCGCCATGCGCGCGCGTTACGAGCCCGAGTTTCGGTTCGGGAATTCCGGCCTCGGCAAATTCCCGGCGGCTGCCCTGGTATATCGGATCATGCACGCTGCCGAGCAACGGATTCGTCGTTTCACGCGGATCCCAGCGCAGCGTCGTCCCGCTCGTTTCAACGAACGGCGCATCTTTGCTGAACGGCGTGTACGGACGCGTTTTTGCCAGCTCCAATGCGAGCCGCGCAGCGGTCGTCTTGCCGACGCCGGGCGGTCCATACAGAATAACATGCTGCGGATAGGGCGAACTGATCTTCGAGAGCAACGCTTTGATCGCGGCTTCTTGCCCGACGATTTCGCCGAGTTTCGAGGGACGCAACTGCTGCAGCGCCGAGGCCGCCAGACTTCGTTGCGAAAGCGCGTCGAGTTCTTCGAGCTTTGCCTGCGTGGCAGGCGTTTCGGGGCCCGTATCATCGCGCAACGCCTCGAGCTTCAAATCTTTAAGGTACTCTTGATGGCGAGCGTTCATCTTTTCGCTCACCTTGCGCTCGATCGCGTCGCCGACGGTCTTCTGCGCGAGCAGGTCCGCCATGGCTTCTTCGATCTCTGCAATGGCCTTACGCTGTTGCGCGCGTGTCGTTGCGCGCTCGAGCGTCGGGTCCTCGAAGACCAGACGCGCGAGCGCACACAGACGATCGGGGAGATTCGGCGAACGCATCATTTTCAACGCGCTCACCTTGCCGGCGCGCAGTACGAGCTTGTCTTGACCGAGCACGTTGCTCAGCATCTCGTACAACGCAGAGACGTAGCGGGTTAGCTCGTCTTCAACACCGAGTTTGCGCCGCAGTCGCGACGCATACGGTTGCTCACCGGCAGCAGCCATAGCCGATGGTTAGGCAGCGACGACGCTGATCGTCGCTTTTGCGACGACGTTCTTGTGGAGCTTGATCTCCACCGGATAGGAACCCAGAGCCTTGATTTGACTCTTGATTTCGATCTTGTGCTTGTCGATCGGAATCGAAAGCGTCTGGCTGATCGCGTCCGCGATATCCGCGTTCGTGATCGCGCCAAACAATTTACCGTTGCCGCCGGCTTTTACCTTAACGGCGAGTTGGGTCTGCTCGAGTTTGCTTGCAAGATCTTTTGCATCGGCGAGATGCTGCGCATCCCGGCGTTCTTGCGCTTTTTTCTGATCGGCGTGGGCGGCCAATGCGCCCTTGTTCGCCTCGGAAGCAAGGTTACGGGGCAGCAAATAATTGCGCCCGTAGCCCTCAGCGACCTCGACGACCTCGCCCTTCTTGCCAAGCGGCTTCACGTCGCTTAGAAGAATGACTTTCATTGATGAAACCTCGTTAGACTTACTCCGAAACGTAAGGAAGGAACGCAATCACACGCGCGCGTTTGATAGCGGTCGTGATGATCCGTTGATGCTTCGCACAATTCCCGGAGATGCGGCGCGGAACGATCTTGCCCCGTTCGGAGACATATTTCTTCAAACGATTCACGTCGCGGTAGCTGACGTCCAGTATCTTATCGCCGCAGAAATTACATGACTTGCGCTTCGGGCGGCGATCTTTCGCCGGCCGCTTCGCCTTGCTGGTGGCCATTCTGAGTTGTCCTTTCGACTAGGTGGTTGAAAGCCGAGCCGAGACTCGCGCTTCTAGCCAAGTGGTCTAGCTGACCTAAACCACTACGAAGCGCCGCATACCGCATTGCTCCGATTTTCATGAAAAAGGCGCCGGGTTGCCCCGGGCCGAGGCATGATCTTACCACGCCGCGGATGCGGATTCCACCCTTCTTTATCTACGAACAAACGTTCGATAGCGGGAAGGGGTTGTCCCGCTGGGGATGCGGGAATACCAGGCGTATGACTCCGTCCAAGGGAAAGCTGGCTTGGCTTTTCGCCGTTCTCTTCGCGCTCGCTCAGATGAGCGGCAGCGCATTGGCTCAGGGCCTCGGGCCCTCCACTTGGACGCAGTTCCGTTTGAACTTGAGCAACGATCCCGTCATCGACGGGTCGCTCTCCGCGACGTGGTATGTCTCAACCGGCGGACCGATTTCCGCGAGTCCGACCTTGGTCGACGGCACACTCTACGTGGGCAACAACGCCGGTTGGCTCTACGCCATCGATGCGGTGAGCGGCGCGACGAAATGGCGATTCCGGGTGACCGACCCCCTGATGAGCGCGCCGCTAGTCTACGGCGGCTCGGTGATCGTCGGCGAAGGCAACGAGCAAAGCGTAGGCCCCATGCCGACCGCTCCGCTGTATATCGGCACGAACATCAACGCTCTGCTCGCCTTCGATAAAGATACCGGCACGCTGAAGTGGCGCACACTGCTTCCCGGATCCGGCATGCCGACGCCGGCGATTGTCAACGGAACGTTGATTCACCACAACGGCGCAGGCTGGATCACCGCACTCGACCCGTCTACCGGGAAAAAGCTCTACGTTCGTAACCTTCATTCCGTTGCGTCGATGTCGGCCATACTACCAATCGGCACCGATCGCTTCATCACGAACGGCGTCTTCGACAACGTCGTTTGGCAATTGCGCGTCGCCGACGGATCGACGATTTGGCGCACGACGTTCGACCCCACCGCGTCGGGGTTCGGCGACTGCCCACCGGTGACAAATGGGACGCTCGTTCTTTGTGATTATGTCGCGCCCGTTCCACCCGAGACGTATACGCTTGCAACAACGCCCGCAGTCGAACGCGCGTACGCGCTCGACGTAAAGACGGGTACGAAGCGATGGGACGTTGCGCTGGAAAGCGGCATCCTGCCGCCGCGAAACGAAGCGGCGATTCCATTGCTGGCCGGCGGCATTTTTTACTTCGGCAGCGCCGTTGCGCCGTATATGCACGCTCTCGACCCGGCAACCGGAAAAGTACTCTGGAAATGGAAGGCGCGCGGGCCGATCAAAAGCGGTCTCGTGTATCAAAACGGCATCGTGTATTTCGGCGACTTCGCCGGATATCTGTGGGCGCTCGACGCGCGCACGGGCAAACTCGTGGGCGACAAGAAGATGGGGAGTGGTTTCAATGTGGGATCGCCCATCATCGCCGGTCAGACGCTCATCATCGGAAGCCGCGTCGGCACGGTGTACGCCGTGCCGATTGCGACGATCCGTTCAAGTCACGATTCCTAGCGTTTAATCGAAATCGCGGGCAGTTTGTCACGCGACAACAAGGCGTTCACGCCGGTAAGCTGCTTGGCGAAGATGGCATCGTCTTGGGTTAGTGCCGCATGGAACGCTGCATCGAGTTCATTCCCGAGTCCCATATCGCCCGCGGTGGGCGCGAAGTCGCCGGACTCACCGGCACCGCCCACGTTCAAGAGGCGTTCGTACAGCTTTACGGGGACGCGCAGCGTATCTTCCCACGTTTGCGTGTCGTCTTGGTAGAGTTGCTCCAGCGCGTCTTGAGCGCTTGAATCGAGCGCATTAAGAGCTTGCGACGTATCGCCCTTCGCCGCACCGCGTTTGCGAAGCGCTGCAACTTTGGCGCGAAGATCGCGAAGCGCGACGATTTCTTCGCCTGCGCGGCGATAGTCCGCGCGCATACGCAATGCAAACGCGTTCTGCGCTTGTATATCGGCGAGCGTCGCGGGTGTTTTCGGATCGGGGAGAATCTTGATCGTTTGCTCTGTAGCGGCTCCGGCGCCGACGAGCCGGACCCGGTATGTTCCCGGAGCGGCCATCGGTCCGGTGAATCCCGATTGCGTCGTGTGATAGTTTGCGACTGCGTCGATCGGATCGTACAGTAAGTCCCACCATACGCGATTGATGCCCGCAACGGGATGAGCGATCTTCAGCGAGCGCACCAACGTATTGCCGTCGTAAATTTCCACACGGACGGACTGCTTTTTCTTCGGCGCGTCGTGCAAGTAGAAATTGATATCGGCAAGGCCTTCGGGATTATCTCCGCCGCCTTCGTTGGTTGCCCATGTGGAAAACGACTGCTGCCAGCGATATGCGTCGCGTACGGGAAAGAGATATGCGCTCTGCGACTGTATTGCCGGAGTAAACGCTTGTATCGCGGAAAGGTCGTCGAGAATCCACACGCCGCGACCGTGCGTCGCGACGACCAGATCATCGAATTTCTTTTGAACGAGAAAATCGTAGACCGGCGCATGCGCCAGGTTGTTCAATAAGCTCTGCCAGCTCGCACCATCGTCGAACGAAACCCACAGCCCGTTCTCCGTTCCCGCATACAGCATGCCTTTGCGTACCGGATCGGTGCGAATCATCCGCGCATACACATTCTTCGGAAGATTACTGCTGATCGACGACCAGTGCGCACCGAAATCTCGCGTGACATAGAGGTAGGGCGTGCGATCGCCGAGCTTGTGGTTCTCGGCCACCATGTAGGCCGTTCCATCTTCAAAGGGCGACGGATCGATATTGTTGATGCGTGCCCAATGCGGAAGGTTCGGAATGTTGGACGAAATATTCGTCCAGTGCGCACCGCCGTCGCGTGTGAGCCAAGCCAGGCCATCGTCCGTGCCGATCCATATCTCACCCTTGACGCTCGGCGATTCGCTGATCGAGGCAATCGTATCGTACACCTCGGTCCCGGCGTTATCGCTGGTGATCGGACGCCCCGACGCAACCTGTTTGGTCTTGTCGTTTCGCGTCAGATCGGGGCTCATCTCCGCCCAGCTTTGTCCGCCGTCGGTACTTTTGAGCAGCGTCTGCGCGCCAAAATACAGCGCCTTCGGTTCCAGCGGAGAAACCGCGACGGGCGCGACCCAAGCACCGCGATACTTATACGACTCTGCACCCATGCCGGCGTAGTTGTCCGGCCACGGACTGATCAGACGTCCCTGTCCGGATTTTCGATCGAATGAGAGAACCGCTTCTTGATATCCAGTTCCGTAAATAACGTTGTTATCGGTTGGAGAAAAAACGATCCATCCGCTCTCGCCGCTCTGCGCAGAAAACCATTGATCGGGCGTGATCGATCCGGTGAAGCTCAGGCTCGGACCGCAAACCGCTCCCGGATCTTGAAACTCGCCGCACACCAGATACGGCGTCTCATCGTCGACCGCAATGTGGTACGGTTGGCTCACGATCAATTGTGGATCGCGCCAGGTTTTGCCGCCGTCTTGCGATAAGCGGACGCCGGCATCCGCGCCAATGATCATACGTTTGGGATTCTGCGGGTCGATCCACACCTGATGATGATCGTAGCCTTGGGTTTGAAACCGCTCGCTGGTCTTGCCGCCATTTTTCGACTGATTCGGAAAAATCGACATGAAAAAGACGTGATTCGAATCGTGCGGATCGACCGCCAATTGGGAGAAATAATATGGACGCTGCGCAAGTTCGTGTTTGTCGCTCACGAACGTCCAATGCACGCCGGCGTCGTCACTGCGCCACAACACACCGCCCTTCGATTCGATGAGCGCATAGACGCGATGCCCATTGCTTGGTGCGAAGGCGAAGCCGATGCGCCCCATCGGGCCGTCAGGCAAACCACGAGTGACGATGCGCGTCCAGTGCGCGCCCGCGTCACTCGAACGATAGATGCCGTCATTGGGGCCGCCGCTCGTGAGCATCCAGGGCTCGCGACGCACGGTCCACATGCCCGCCAGCAACACGCGCGAATTTCCGGGCTCCATGGCAATGCTCGACGCGCCCGTCATTTCATCGGCAAAGAGCACGCGCCGCCAATGGTTGCCACCGTCGGTCGTCTTGTACACGCCGCGATCGCCCGAGGACGCAAACGGATCGCCGACCGCGGCGACGTATGCCGTGTCGGCGTTCTGCGGATCGACGACGATCTTTGCGATCTGCGAGGTGCCGTCCAGTCCGACGTGCTTCCACGTCGACCCGCCGTCGCTGGAACGATAGACACCGTTACCGAACGCAATGTCGTTGCGCATATTGGGTTCACCGGTGCCGACGTAGACGACGTTTCTGTTCGACGGCGCCACCGCAATCGCACCGATCGACGTAACGTCCTTGTCGTCGAACACCGGGTGCCATTGCACACCACCGTCCTGCGTGCGCCAGAGCCCACCCAGTCCGCCCGCAAAGTAGGTCGTCGGGTCGCCCGGAACACCGGCAACCGCGTCGATTCGTCCGGTCGTGGGACCGATATTGCGAAAGTGGAGCGGCGCGAACGGGCTTGGAGCGGTCGCTGCGGATGCGCTTGTTAAACCAAGCACAGTGAAACCGCTCAACGCCAAAGCAATAGCAACTAAAACTCGCATGCAGCGGGTGTTTCAGCAGCGTCGGCCGCGGCCCTTGGCGAAGACCCCCGGATGAAGTTCGTTTTCGCCTTAATGACGGCGCTCTTTTTCACGCTCAACTGTACCGTGCGAGCCGACGAAGGCATGTGGACCTTCGATCGTTTCCCGTCGGCTGCAATCGCTACGAAGCACGGTTTCATGCCGACGCCCCAGTGGCTTAGTCATATTCGCTCTTCGGCGCTGCGCATAGCGGGCGGCTGTTCCGCTTCATTCGTTTCGTCGTCCGGCTTGATCATGACCAATCACCATTGTGCCGTCGGATGCGCCGACGATCTTTCTACGCCCTCAAAGAACTACGTTGAAAACGGCTTCTACGCGAAGACGCAAAGCGACGAGCAAAAATGTCCGGGCTTCGAAATCGATCAATTGGAAACGATTACCGACGTCACGAAAGAGATGCTTGGCGCAACAAAAGGTATGAGCGGCGCAGCATTCACCGCGGCGACGCGCGCCGAGAACGCGAAACTTCAACAGCGTTGCGGGGTGAATCCGGCGCTGCGCTGCGACGTCGTTTCGCTCTATCATGGCGGCATCTATGACGTATACACCTATCACCGCTATCGCGACATACGTCTTGTCTTTGTCCCCGAGTTCAGTGTTGCGCAGTTTGGCGGCGATCCGGATAACTTCAATTTTCCGCGGTTCGACTACGATACGGCATTCATTCGCGCGTACGAAAACGGAAAGCCGGCGGTGACTCCGGATTATTTACGCTGGAGTGCGGACGGGTCGAAAGCGGGAGATACGGTCTTCGTTGCGGGGAATCCGGGATCGACGCAGCGCGGATTGACCGTTGCGGAACTTCAGTATTTGCGCGACGTCGTGCTTCCGAAGCGCATCGCCATGCTTGCGGAACTACGCGGGCAGTTGGAGCAGTATCAAACGGAAGGTGCGGAACAGAAGCGCACCAGCAACGACGAACTGTTCTATACTGAAAACAGCTATAAAGTTTTCGTCGGACGTCTTCAGGCGCTCGATGATCCGGCGTTCTTCGCTACGCTCGTTGCGAAGGAACGTGCTCTGCGCCGGCAAGTCGCAGCGCGGCCTTCCTTGCAGAAGGCGTACGGTGATGCGTGGAACCGGCTCGCGGGAATCCAAACGCTGAAGCAGAGCATGGACACGCCGTACAGCTATAAAACGGGTGCCGGGCTGCGATCGACCTATCTGCGGTTCGCGCAGACCCTGATACGTTTGCCGGTCGAAAAGGCAAAGCCGAATGCCGAGCGCCTCCCTGAATATAGCGACGCCGCGCTCGTCACGCTGCCGGAAGACCTGTTGAACCCATCTCCGATCTATCCGGGTGTCGAAGAATTGAATCTCGCGTTTTCCCTCGATAACATGCGCCGCGAGTTCGGGCCCGACGATGCGTTCGTGAAAAACGTTCTGCAAAATCGCTCGCCGCAGGACGAAGCACATTATCTCGTCACAAACACGAAACTCGGCGATCTCGAATACCGTAAGAAGCTGTACGAAGGCGGAGAAGCTGCAGTCGCGGCCTCGGATGATGCCTTTATCGATTTGGCTCGACGGATCGACGCACAAGCGCGCGCTGTGCGCAAACAATACGAAGACACCGTGCTCAATCCGTCCCGCCAGCTCTCCGAGTCGATTGCGAAAGCACGCTTCGCGATCGAAGGCACCAGCGTCTATCCCGATGCCACATTCACCCTTCGGCTGAGCTGCGGAACGGTCGAAGGATTTACCGATGAACATGGAACTGCGCCGCCATACACGACCATCGGCGGTCTTTTCAATCGCGCCAACGGCGCCGAACCGTATGTTCTTCCTGCAAGTTGGCTTGCCGCGAAGTCAGCGCTCGATCTCGCGACGCCGATGAACTTGAGCACGACGAACGACATCATCGGAGGAAATTCAGGCAGTCCGCTGATCAATACCCGTGGCGAGATCGTCGGACTGATCTTCGATGGAAACATTCACTCACTCGGCGGCGCGTTTGGGTACGATGGCCGGTTGAACCGCGCCGTTGCCGTCGATAGCCGTGCTTTGCTCGCTGGTCTCTCCAACGTCTACCACGCGGACCGGATCGTGGACGAAATCCGTAACGGCCATTGACCGCGCCGAAAAAGGATTTTCGAAACCGTCGAAATCCGCGCACCCCGTTCGACGTGAAGATACAGAGCTTACTGTAAGGAGAGCAACGTTACATGAAAGTCCTTTCCATCATGACGGTGGACCCGGCATCTCTCAAACCGCCCACCGAAGAAGATATGCAACGCATGGGAGAGCTCATCATCGAATTCAAGAGCAACGGCTGGTTGATCGATACCGGCGGCATTATGCCGGGACAGCTTTCGTTGAAGATGTCGCGCAAAGGGAGCAACTACACGGTCACCGACGGCCCCTTCGCCGAGGCAAAAGAAGTCGTCGCCGGCTTTGCGCTGCTGGAGGTCTCCGGGCGCGATCAAGCCGTCGCGCTCACGCGCCGGTTTCTCGAATATATCGGGGATGCGACCTGCGAACTCCATGAAATAGAGTTGGCCTAAACCGCTCGCGACACTCGACCCTATCGACAGCTTGAGCCCCGCAAACGCGGGGCCCAATTTTTTTGCGGGGCGGCCTATGGCGTGTCGATTTTGGGGTCGCCCATTCGACGTCTCCAGTGAAAGGGCCGATTGGAGCCCGCTTTCACACCGTGGAGGAATATCATGAACATCATCACGACGATCGCACGCATCCTTCTAGGCGTGCTCTTTACGTTTGCAGGCAGCCTTCCGTTTATTATGAGCAACCAACCGCCTCAACCGGGTCTCGCCGGAACGCTCAGCAGCGCACTCATCGCCTCGCATTGGATGTATTTCATCGCCGTGGCGCAGTTGACTCTCGGCGTGCTCTTGCTCATCAACCGTTACGTACCGGTCGCGCTGATCATTCTCGCCGGGTTTCTCTACAATAGTTTCGCCTTTCACATCACCGTCGCGCAGAGCGCACTCTTTGCGCCGATCATCGTCCTGATTCTCGGAGCGATCGTCGCCATGAAGTATCGGGCGCTGTTTGCCCCGCTCTTCGTGGCCAAACCGAACCTGCCCGAACTTTCGGAAAAAAAAATTCAGGGCATTCGAGCAGCGGCGTAAGCGGTAACGACTTCTAGAACAGATTCCAGAGGTACTGATTGTACACTTCGTGATGGTACTGAACTTCCGGTTCCTTCACGAACGTCCCGAGCAACCGCGCGCAACGATCGGCACTGGCTTGTTTCAACTCGGCGTAGCGGTCCTTGACCTCTGCGCCGAGCAATTTTGTCGTCCAGTCCGATTTACGAAAATTCTCGAGCGCGTCGTAGATGTTGTCGGGAAGATAGTGTTCGGCTTGGCGCAAGTTGCGCTCTTTGCTGATGTTGCCTTCGAGGCCGGTCTTGAAAACGGATAACAAGACCATATACGGGTTGGCATCTGGGCTGACGGAACGCACTTCGACGCGCGCGCTACGTTCGTTTCCAATCGGAATGCGCACCATCGATCCACGATCCACGGCCGACGCCTTGATCTGATTGGGTGCCTCGAAATGCGGATCGAGTCGACGATACGCGTTGACGCTGGCGTTGAGCATTAGACAGATGTCGTTGCCGTGCGTCAAGATGCGATCCACGAATTGCCATGCGGCTTTGCTGATCTTCTCCTCGCCTTTCGGATCCCAGAAGAGATTCTTACCGCCTTTGTTGACGGACACGTTGGTGTGCATCCCGCTGCCGTTCACGCCGACGACCGGCTTCGGTAAGAAGCTCGCCGTCATCCCCAGGCGCGTCGCAACCTGGCGGCAGATCAGCTTGTAGAGTTGAATCTGATCGGCGGCAGCAACGACTTCGCCGTAGCCGTAGTTGATTTCGAACTGGGACGGCGCTACCTCCGGATGATCTTTCTCATTCTCGAAGCCCATTGCACGTTGCACTTCCGCAACCGTATCGATGAAATCACGCAACGGATCACCGGGTAATGAATGATAGTACCCGCCGGTGTTTACGTATTCGAACCGCCCGGTTTCGTGATATCGCCGTTCGGCATCGAGACCTTCGAAAAGAAAGCCTTCGATTTCGTTGGCTGCGTTAAGCGTGAGCCCGTCTTTCTCGTAGCAATCGTTGGAGAGCTTTTTCAGCTTGCCGCGCACGTCGGCCGCAAACGGTGCGCCGTTGCGATCGACGACGTCCGCGAAAACCAGCACCTTTCCGGCGCCAAAGATATCCCCGGGAGCCCAATAGAACGCGCTCCAGTCCAGAAACAGCCGTAAGTCGCTCTCACGCTGCGCGGTGAACCCGCGGATCGACGAGCCGTCGAACGTCAGATTGTCCCATGATTTCAACAAGAACTTCTTGTCGTAATCGAGCATGTGCAGGCGACCTTCGAGATCGCTGAAGAGCACGGTGACCGCCTTGATACGGTGCTCCTCGGTCAGATATCTCAACCGCTCTTCTTGGATCTGCTCGGCGGGTACCCGTTCCTTGCGTTGCTGTTTGACCCGCAAATTCATCTCTTCGAGCTCTCCATAAGAGAGCGTGAGGAAATCTCGCAGTTCGGTACTAGCCATCTGTCGTCGTCTACTCCTTAGCGCGCGGTGTTGTCCAACGCTTACACAACTGCGATAGTCCGCCTTTGTGCATTTGGTAAAACGATGCGGCTCTGTACGCAACCAGAAAGGTGTCAGGTAAGCAAGCAGCCAGCTGCCACGTTTGTCGGATCGGTCCGCGAATTGCACCGGTGGGGAACGAGTTACTACTTCACTTGCGAGGTATTTTACGTGAGCTTTGCTTCGTGCACCCGATTCAGCGCTATGGCCGCGGCTATGGCGCTTGGATTTCTCGTGAGCGGCTGCGGCGGCGGGGGCGGTGCGACGGCGCCTTCCACCTCCGGCGTCTTGCCACAAGCGGCAGCGAGCGGCGGTGGCCGCTCTGCGCCGTTGTCCGCGATCGGAAAGATCGAAAAACGCATCAGAAACGCCGATGCACTAGAACACACGAGTGGTAAGGTACGCGTCGCGTCGGTGACGCCGTCGAACGTAACGACCGCCGATCCGCCGGTCCGTCATCCGAACGAACCGGCGTGCGTCGTTCAACTCTTCAGCAACGTTCAATTTGTCGACTTCAGCCAGCACACATTTCCGTACGCACCATCGTGCCCTGGACCATGGGCAAAAGTTGTCTTTGTCGGAGATTTTAGCGTAACCGCGGGGCGCCAATTCGACAGAACGGGTTCTGTGTGGCTCGACGGCACGAATATCTATTTTGGCACGACGGCGGAGCCTTCGGCCGCACGTTCTCCATCGTGGCACGTCGAGCGCGACGTAACGGATCTCAGCGCAATTTTCCAAGGCCCGTCGACGGGTCAAGTCGTCCTTGGAAACATCGTCGACAGTACGTATACGGGAATCATCTCGGCAAGCGGAAAGCTAGAATTTTATCCGGCGACGAAAACGATTCGGGAAGCCGACGTTGCCGATAACGTGTACCCGCTCTCGGGCAGTCCGCTCGGAGACAATCAATACATTCACACGCCGCAGGAACCGTTGACCGCGACGTATACGTTCCCGGCAAACGTACGCGCGGCGTATCTCGACGTCTTTCTGCAATCGCAAATCGGCGACGAGTTTTGGTACACGTGCCTCCCGAACGACCTTGCGCCGAAGCTCAACAACTGCGGAAACACCGCGTTCCGTGAAGGCGACGTCGCCATCGACGGACAGGCTGCCGGCGTCGTTCCAATTTACCCTTGGATCTACACCGGTGGCCTCGACCCGTATCTTTGGCGGCCGATTCCCGGAGTGGAAACACTCAACTTCAAACCATATCGCGTAGACCTTACGCCGTTTGCGGGCATCCTGAGTAATGGCCAACCGCATACGGTCACGGTCAATGTCTTCAACAACGGCAATTACTTCGCAGCAAATGGTGCGCTGCTCGTGTTCCTCGATCATGGATCGAAGCAAGTTACCGGCGGCATCATCAGCGATCGCACGCCATTAGCGCCGAGTCCGATCGTTACCGACGGCGTTACGTTCAACTCGCAAGGCCTCGGCACCGGCCCCGTCAACGTAACCGCATTCCGCAACGTCTCTATCGACGGGTACGTCCAAACCTCTGCCGGCCGCATCGAAACGCAGGTCCAGCAGCAGATCGGTTTCACCAATCAGCAACGCATCAACGCCAATACATCGGGTTCGATCTTCGACCAAAACATCAAGCAGAATACGTTCATTACTTCGGAGATCACGACGATTTCCGGGGCGGGTGATCGCCGTTGGGTGCACGCGATCAAAGAATGGCCATTGAGCCTCGACTACACGTTCAACGTCAATCCCGACGGGAGCGCGGTCCAGACGGCAGCGATCGAGCAGGGCAAAATCGAGCAGTCCACTGCGCACACGACCGGTCAAGGAATGCCGTGGAGCCGTTTAACGTCGAATACCGTCAAAACGAGCGACACCTTGACGTTCCCCGCAAGCGGTGGGGACATCCCATCGAACGGGAAGAGCACACAGACGTACTTCGAGCACGACAGTGACGGCTATTGCTACGGCAAGACCGTCAGTTCACTGAACTATATCGTCACCTCACAAGGCGGCAGCTCGTGCTGGTAACACACCCTCAGCTATAAGGCGCAGTGAAGAACGGGCGCGCGCAGCGATGTGCGCGCCCGTTTCATCGCGAACAACCCAATCGTGAACGAAAATGAAGGCTTTGGCGCGCTCGGCCTGCACCCGTCGCTCGTGAGCGCGGTGGTCGCTCTTGGATACGAAGAACCGACTCCGATACAGCGGGAGGCCATTCCGAAACTGATCGCCGGCAGCGACGTGCTTGGGCAGGCGGCCACCGGAACGGGAAAAACGGCGGCCTTTGCATTACCGATGCTGAACCGCATCGGTGAAACACGTGAAGAACACCATCGTGTGCGCGGTTTCGTTCTCGTTCCGACACGCGAATTGGCGATGCAAGTCTCCGAAGCGGTTCACAAATACGGTCGAACGCTTGGCGTTACGGTGTTGCCGATTTACGGCGGACAATCGATGCAGCAACAGCTGCGAGCGTTGCGCCGCGGAATCGACGTCGTCGTTGCCACGCCCGGCCGCGCTCTCGACCATGTACGCCGTGGAACGCTCGACTTGAGCTCCGTCGAGTTCCTGGTCCTCGACGAAGCCGACGAAATGCTCGATATGGGGTTTGCCGAGGAACTCGAAGCGATCGTGGCGGCCGTCCCGGCCGCACGTCAGACGGCACTGTTTTCAGCAACGCTTGCGCCCCGAATTCGGACGATCGCGAAGCGTTATTTGAGCGATCCGGCCCACGTGACGATCCCGAGTGAAACGCTGAAGGCCGGCAAAACGGCGCGTGTTCGGGAAGTCGTCTACGTCGTTCAGCGGGCGCATAAAGCCGCCGCGCTCAGCCGGATCATCGACATGGAATCCCCGACGTCGGCAATCGTTTTTTGCCGAACGCGCACGGAAGTCGACGAGCTTACGGAAACGCTTGCCGGACGCGGCTATCAAGCCGAAGCGATCCACGGTGGTCTTTCGCAAGAACAGCGCGATCGCGTCTTGCGGCGATTTCGCGAAGGTACCTCAGAGATTCTCGTTGCCACCGACGTCGCCGCGCGCGGCCTCGATATCGAGCATCTGTCGCACGTCATCAACTACGACGTTCCATCTTCTCCCGATGCCTACGTTCATCGCATCGGACGAACGGGGCGCGCGGGCCGCGAAGGCGTCGCCATTACGCTCGCCGAGGTACGCGAGCAACGACTGTTGCGCAACATCGAGCAACTGACCAAGCGAAAAATTCGGATCGAACCAATTCCGACGGTGCACGATCTGCGTGCACGCCGTTTGGAACTCACGCGCGCGGCATTGGAAGAGTCGCTCGAGAGCGGAGAGCTCGAACGCTATCGCGAGGTCGTGGAATCGCTCGCACAAGAACACGATATCTTCGATCTGGCCGCCGCGGCCGTCAAACTCGCGGAATCCGTCCGCCAAGATGGTGCGGGCGACGTTGAAATCCCGGCAGCGGCGCTCGTGCCGAAGGAACGCGAGCGGCGCGAGGATCGTCCGCGTTCGATCGGTGGAGATATCACAAAGCTCTACATTGGGCTCGGACGGCGCGCGGGCATCCGTCCAGCGGATCTCGTCGGGGCGATCGCCAACGAGGCGCGATTGAATTCGCGCTCGATCGGTGCGATCGATATCACCGACAAGTTTTCGCTCGTCGAAGTGCCGTCGTCAGAGGCGAACAATGTGATCAATGCGCTACGCAATTCCACAATTCGCGGCAAGAAGATCTCGATTCGCCGGGATCGAGGAAAATAGCGTCGTTATCCGAGTGCGGCCGCTATTGCGTTGCGAAGCACTGCGGAATCGGGCTTGACGTCCGGGGCGAAACGGCCGATCGGTTTTCCGTTGCGGTCGATCAAGAATTTTTCGAAGTTCCACGTAATGTCCGGCGGGTTGCCAAACGCCTCGATCAGCGCCCGGTAGAGCGGGTGGCGCTCGGGTCCGTTCACATCGATCTTCTCGAACATCGGAAACGTCACGCCGAATCGCGTCGAACAAAACTGCGCTACCTCAGCGTTGTTGCCGGGTTCCTGCGCTCCGAACTGATTGCAAGGGAAACCCAACACCACGAAACCGCGTTCGTGCAGATCGGTGTACAGTTTTTGCAATCCCTCGTATTGCGGTGTAAAGCCGCACTCTGACGCGACGTTGACGACCAATAGCACGCTGTCGCGATAGGCGCCCAGCGTCTGTGGCGTGCCGTCGATACGCGTAATTTCGATATCGTAGAGATCCGTTCTCGTCATGGCACAACCTCCTCCGGAAGAGTCACTCCGATCTTCCGAAAATAGTGCGTGTTCGTAGCGATCGCATCGAGGATCTCGGGCGTCTCGCCATGAGCATCTTTCAACTGCATCAAGCGCTCACGGCTTGCGCGAAGCTCCTTGACGCGCTTTTCGAGTTCGGCAGTCGGCACACTCTCGCCCGCCGTTATTGGACGGTCGAGCCACTGCGTGATCGCGGTGTACGCGTCCAGCGCCTGGGTCGATGCGGACGTCAATTCGTCGGTGTAGCTCATCGCCGCGTCTCCTGGAGCAGTCGAGCAAGGTACTGATGCCATATAGCGGGCAATGTGTGCGTTCCGTGACCTCGCGTTTGCGTCGTAATCGGCAGCAATACAAAGCTGCCGCGTCGCACGTGCGTGATCTCGCGCTGCAAGATGCCAAGTTCTGGGGGATTGATTTGATCGTCCGCAGAGTTGATTGCAAGCAGCGGTGCAACGATGCTTCCCAGTTGCGCTTGGGGATCGTAGTCTCGGGAGGCTTCGATCTGATACAACGTGTCGTTCGCGTCATACCGCGCAACGCGCGGCAAGATCGTGTCCTTGTAGTAGACGTCGGCAGCCGTGCCGGTGGGCAAAAGACTCTGATCGTATAGCGGCGCACTTCCGACGAACCAAAGCAAATCGTAGACGGCTTTCATGGAGTGCGGTTGCGATGAATAGTTTCCGTTGTCGTAGCCCGGATCACTCGTAATGTCGTCGGCAACCATGTCGCGCCAGATGCGATTACGCCCCGAGATCTGCACGGGCAGCGAAGCCAGCGGCATCAATGCATCCATAAATCGCGGATACATCTCGCCCCACATCCACGTCTGCATGCCGCCCAACGACGTTCCCATCACCAAGCGCAGATGGTTGACGCGAAGCGCGTTCGTGAGCAACAGGTACGATGCGTGCACCATGTCGTGATAGCCGTAATGCGGAAACTTCGTTCGCAAACCATCGCTAGGCTTGCTGGATTTCCCGTGTCCAATCTCATCGGGGATCACGATGAAGTAGCGCCGCGCATCCAGGTCGCCGCCGGGTCGAAACAACACGCCCGCAAAACGATTTGAGACGAACTGCGACGTGGAACCACCCGTTCCGTGGATGATCAAGACGGCGTTGGTCGTTTTTCCCGATCCGTCCGTCCGCGGCGTGCCGAACGTTACATAGTGCAATCGGAGGTTTTGCAGCGATTCACCGTCGGTGAATCGGAACTGATGAATCGTATAGGTCCCGTCGTGCGGCCGCGGATAGCTCCTCGCGACGGCGTTCGAAGAATTTGATGCGGCCGCCCGAAGTGACAATGCGCTAAGAGCAAGGACGGCGATCGATGCGTAACCGGCGATTCGTCTTCGGCAAAATCTAGGCATTTTTGCTCAAGGCCACCTCAGAGCAGTTAAGGAAACGGGGACGTACCTTTCGATGAGGAGCAGTCCATGTTCTTTCGTATTTTGGCATTGGCCGTCGCGCTATCACCTGCATCAGCGGCCGTTGCGGCCGCTCCACCGCTTCCGCCGCAGCCCAAGGTCCATCCGGCAGGAATTCCCGCCGATGCGGTTCTCGTCTCGCCGTGCGTTCAAGCGATGGGCGAGCATTGGGCAAATCCGAAGAACCTTCCGTTCGGGCCTATCTACGGCGTCTATCAAGGCAAGCCGATCTTTACCGAAATCATGATCGACAAAAAGGCATTTGCAGCGGGGCATAGTTACGTTGACGCGTTGAAACCGCTCCCCGGTTACGCGATCAACCACGTCGACGTAGAGTACGTTCCCTACGGTCATGCCGGCTATCCGATTCCGCACTATGATTTTCACGCATACTACGTTACGCATGCAGCGCACGAGAAGTTCTGCCCGGCCGGAGAACGGGAACTCACGGCACCAGTAACGCGAGACCGCGAGTAAGACGTAGGGCATGCGGCGAAACAGACGCCCATGCGATCGGTCTTCCGGCTTCTAGCGGTTGCGATTCTTGCTGCATTCGTCATCATCCCAACCGCGATTGATTTTCTTCTACCGTGGCACCCGTGGGCGTCATACGGCTTTACCGTGGATGCACGCGGTCGCGTCACGTCTGTCGACCCGGTCGCTGCCCGCGCCGGTCTGCGCACCGGCGATCGGATCCTGGCCCCTGCCGGACTGACGACGCTCGCCCTGCCGGAGATCCCACTCGCTCCCGACGGAAGCACTGCAACGCTGCGCGTCGCAGCAACGGGCGGTGTGCGAACCATCGTTGTAGTTTCGCACGCGCACGCACGAACATTTTGGGACAACGTCACCAACGGCATCTTGACGCTCGCCATCATTACGATCGTCGCGATCGGGGCAATGTTGGTGCTACTACGTCCACGCCCCGCAACGTGGGCGTTTTTCGTTCTCGCCGTGGGCGCAAGTCCAGTGGCGTTTCTACCGCTCGAGTATCTCCCGGCGAGCGTCGACACGCTCTTCGGCGTGCTGACCGGCAACGCCGGCGTCTTTGGGGGCTGCGCTTTCTTTATCTTCGCACTGCGCTTTCCGGACGTCCGCTTACACGGGCGCATGCGGTTGCTGGAACCGGCGCTCGTGGCGGCCACGCTGCTGGAAGCTGCCGCAATATCGGCCGGCGTGCTGCCCGGGTATGTAGCGGTACCAGCGCTTTACGCTCCCATCGCCGCCGGCAGTTTGCTGATGATCTGGCGCCTGCATCACGCGCCCGAAAACGAACGCGTGCGCCTGCGCTGGATATTCACGGCGTTCACGTTTGCCTGGATCCCGACGTTGGTGATTGCTTTCACGGAACGCGTGATGGGCGTATTCCTGCCGTTGCCCTTCGACAATATCGCGTTCAGCGTTCAAGTGATTGCTGCGGTCGCGGTAGCGTATACGATTCTCAAACACCGGCTCTTCGATATCCGATTCATTGTCAGTCGAGCGGCCGTTTTCTCTGCGGTCTCTCTGATTGTTGTCGGCGTCTTCGTGCTCACGGAGTCGCTGATGGCGGATTGGTTGCGTGAAGCCAGTCACGCTACGACGACTGCGGCAAGCGCGATCGTCGCTTTGTGCTTAGGATTCTCGGTACGCGCCATCCACTCGCGATTGGACGGCATTATGGAGAACGTCTTCTTCCGCGCGCGTCACGATAACGTGCGTGCAATAGAACGCTTCGCGCGCGATGCCCCGTACATTACGGACGCCGCAGTGCTCGTCGAGCGGACGACCGCAACGCTGGCGCGGTACACGGACGCGGCGTTCGTCACGGTGCTCAGGAGCTGTGCCGAGATCGAGAACGATCCAGCGTTCGTGCGCATCCGCGCCACTCACGAGCCTTTGGAGTTGCATACCGTCGATAGCGGCATCGCGGGCGACATAGCATTCCCCATGACGGCGCGCGGGCAACTGCTCGGCATCATCGTCTTGGGACCGCGCGAAAGCGGTGAATCATTTGCGCCGGACGAGGTAGACGCCATCGAGCGCGTTGCGCATAGCGTCGCCGTCGCACTCGAGATAGCGGCAGTACACGGCGATGGCGTGCTGCAGCGCATCGAAGCGCTGCTGCACGATCTCCCGTCGGCGATCGCCGAACGGCTACGCGCGAAGGAGCTCCTTTAGCCCGCATCGCGTAATGATGCCGCCCGCCATGCACTAGGGCAGTTCTTTACCGGCTCGCTCGCTAGCGAGCTAACGAGCGCCTGGAGCGATGCCGATAGACGTTAGGCGGGTGCTCTTTTTTCCACGCGTCTCGACGTGTCTCCGTAAGGATTTCGCAAAGTACCCATGGTCAGCTCGTACAACCCTTTTCTGATTGCGCTTTCACTTGCGGTAGCAACACTTGCTTCCTATACCGCGCTGGATCTGTGCGGCCGGATCTCGTTAGTGGAAGAACAGCGCCGGCGGCGCATTTGGCTCGCAGGCGGCGCGCTCGCGATGGGCGTCGGCATTTGGTCGATGCACTTCATCGGCATGCTGGCGTTCTCGCTGCCGATCTCGCTGGGCTATGACGTAACGATCACGGCGGCTTCTCTTGCAATCGCGGTATGCGTCTCGTATTTCGCGCTCCTGGTTGCAGTGCGGGAGGTGCTGCGGCTACGCAGGCTCATTGTCGGCGGCGTGCTCATGGGATTCGGCATTGCCGGAATGCACTACACCGGCATGGCTGCATTGCGCATGCAGCCCGATATCTCGTATCAACCGTTGCTTTTCATCACATCGATCGCGATTGCGATCGGGGCTTCGATTGCCGCCCTGTGGATTGCGCACACGTTGCGCGACGAAGATCAAGGTCATGTCGTCATAAAGCGATTAGCGGCCGCCGGCGTTATGGGCGTCGCCATCACCGGCATGCACTATACGGGGATGGCCGCAGCGCGTTTCGTGACAGGTTCCATTTGCCTTGCTGCGAGCGGCATCGACACACACTGGCTCGCAACCATCGTGACGCTGTTCACGCTCGCCTTGCTCACCGTCGCCTTGATCGTTTCGCGCTTCGATGCAAGCACCACGTCACTGCTGCGTGCGATCGCGCGTTTGGATCGCCAGCTCGTTCGCCTTGCTACGCTCGACCCGCTAACCGATCTCCCAAATCGAAAAACATTTTCGGAATTCGTCGAGAGAGCGATCGCTAACGCGAAACGAGGCGGCGGAATGTTCGCCGTTCTTTTTGTGGATATCGACGGATTCAAGACGGTCAACGATTCTTTGGGGCACTCGAGCGGCGATGAGGTTCTAAAGACTTTCGCTCAACGCGTTCAACAGTGTGTGCGCGGCTCCGACACGGTTGCGCGCATCGGTGGCGACGAATTCGTCATTCTCCTCGAGAATCTTCACTCTGCCGAAGAAGCCGAAGATATCGCCCAGATCGTTCTGGATCGAATGAGTGAGAGCGTCGTCCTCGACGGCATGCCACTCCACGTTACCCCGAGCCTTGGCATAGCACTCTTCCCGAGCGACGGGAAAAACGTGGAAACGCTTTTGAAGAATGCGGATGCCGCAATGTATGTCGCAAAGCGCGCGGGCCGCAACACGTATCGATTCTTTGAAGCGACAATGAATGCTGCGGCGACTCGTGCATTGCACATTCAGCACGTTCTGCATGACGCCTTGAGGAGTGAAGCCTTTTCGTTGCAATTCCAACCGAAGTTTCGCAGCGTCGATGGTATCGTCACCGGAGCAGAAGCGCTTCTTCGTTTAAACGACGAAAAGCTGGGGCAGCTCGAACCGAGCGAATTCATTCCAATTGCCGAGCGCACGGGTCAAATCGTTGAGATCGGCTATTGGGTCGTTCGAGAAGCATGCCGACAATTATGCGCTTGGGACTGCGAAGGTCTCATGCCGATCGTCATGGCGGTAAACTTATCGCTGCGACAGTTCCGGCAGGCCGACCTCGTAACAACCATGTGCAAAATCGTCGCAGATGCCGGCTTGACGTGCGACCGCATCATGTTGGAAATCACGGAAACGACTGCGATGCACGAGGCCGAAAAGACGGTCGAGATGATACAGCGGCTGCGCGAGAGCGGCTTTGAGATTGCGATCGATGATTTTGGAACAGGATATTCAAGCCTCGCATACCTTCAGCAGTTTCGCGCGAAGCAACTGAAGATCGACCGTCTTTTCGTTGAAGCGCTCGACCGCGGCGGACCAGAAAGCTATGCGATCGTTTCAGCCATTATTGCACTGGCCCGTTCCTTGAATATGGAAGTCGTCGCGGAGGGCGTGGAAACATCGTCGCAACGTGACAAACTCGCTTCCCTCCAATGTGATGAACTTCAAGGCTTTTTGTTAGGACGACCGCTCGAAGCGGCGGTTTTTCAAAGATTGCTTTCGCAGACGACCGAGCCGCAAGCCCTGCTGCACTAACGAATTGCAGCGTAATTAGCGCTGCAGGTATTGGCTGGGACGCTCACCCCACGCAACATTAAGCGCTCGGTTGGAATGGAGTTGGGGCTAGAGACGGAACGCGGCGGGTGACGATTGGTATTCGCCATTTCTCTCCAGCAATGAGTGATGGGACGTCGTCATTGACGTTCTTGAGACGCTCACACGAGTCGTCCATTTTCGAAGGGTGTGTATTCTCGAAAGGACGTCAGTTTGCTTATGCACGATCGCGCGAGATTTTTGAGCGTCTGCTCATTTGCGGCGCTCCTATCCGCTTGTGGAGGAGGTCACAGTTCGGAGCTTCCCCCAACCACGACGCCCGCCGGCTCAACTGATTCCGACTCAACGGTTCCGTCAAACATTGCGACCGATAGCGCACAGACTGCTAGCGCATTCGACACCGCCGCCAAACCAAACGCAAGCGGCGTAACGTTCCAGGGTGAAATTATCGCGCTGCGAGCAGGTGGCGGTTTAACGCTGCGCGCTTCGGGCTCGACAAGTTCGGTTCCGGTTCTCTATACATCGGTAACGACGGTCAACACACACGGTGGAACCGCCGTAGCCGGACATTATGCGATTCTCACAGGCGCAGGTTCGACATCTAAAGGTATCACTGCCCGTTACGTTGCCCTATTTACGAAAAGCCCGGCGACGACGAGAGTTACGGTACGTACGCCGGCACCACCGCGTACGGTATCCAAATCAAAACGCTCATTCAAGGGATCATTCCGGTGTTAACCGGTGCATCCACCACGCTTAGCGGAACGCTCACGAACGGAGCGAGCGTCACCGTCACCGGTGTCGGTTCACCCGACGCGGCGATACTCGCAACGACGCTTACAGCCACGGCTGCGAACCCACAATCAACCGCGACACCGGATACGGCAACGCCCTCTCCCGGCGGAAGCACAACAATGAAGCATGTGCAAACCGTCTATTACCTGGGGGCACCGTTCGGTTCAACCAGTATTTCACCAGCGCGTGCGGCGCCGTACCTCTCATGGGCCTCAACCCAAATGGAAAACGGAAATGAGATGGCCCGCGCCGGAATTAAGACCATGAGCTACACCGACGCAAATCGTACGAGCGTCCACGACGTACTTTACAAGAGCCCCGAGGCCGCTTTCGCGCACAGCTGTTCGGGAAGCCGCATTCACGACATCCACGATCACGTGGCCCAGTACCTTATGAATCCGGGCTCGAGCGCTCTACGTTCTGCATATGCGGCATACGTGCGCGAGAGAAGTTCAGGACAATCGGTCAATGCCGTCTTCCAAGACGACTCCGTTCCGCCCGGATACTATGGCAAGGGCTTTTTCACGCCGTCTCTACCATGCGGATATACGCTCGACTCATGGCTTGCGGCTCAGCGCGGCCTGCAGGCGTCGATCGATCGGGACACGATTTGGAGCGGCGTCGCAATCACGTCGGCGTGGCCCCTTTTCGATAATCCATCAACGATCGGCGGCAACTACGAGGGCTGCTACGTCGCCGTTGCGCCGCACGAACAGGGCGGTTCAGTCTGGCTCAACATACAGAAGGCGCATCTCTACGTCGTGGGACGCAAAAAGCTCTTTGAGTGCATGGGGCTCGATACCACTCCCGCGACCGATGCATTCCGCGGGAGGATGTATCAAATCGCTTCATTCCTGATGGTGTACAACCCAACGTATAGCCTGCTGTGGGAGACATACGCGACACCTTCACGAGTGAGCGTCATGCCCGAGAGTCAACTCGTGCCCACCGATCCGGTGGTCAATATCTCGTCGATTACGAGCCTTCGAACATCGACCGGTGCGTACGCACGCGAATACCGGAAATGCTACTATGCGGGCCGTGCGATTGGCGCGTGCGCGATGGTCGTGAATCCGGACGGCATTACGCATTCGTTCCCGCGGCTCGCGTTGACGTATCACCACACGCTCGAGCTTCACGGATACGGCGTCCTCGACGGCGGCACCGTAACGTTCAACGGCGGGGCGCACTCTTCAACGATTCCGGAATTGAGCGCGGTTATCGCTGTACCGTAACCGCCGCATAGAAAAGGTCCGGTGTTATAAGAACACCGGACCTTTTTCATTTGCAAAATCTGCGCGCTACTGCCGAACCGCTTCTACGTCGAGATCGATATCGATCGAATTGCCAGCAAATGGGTTTCCGTACGTCATTCGCCATTGCGTACGATCGATTGTGGATTTCGCCTCAAAGGCAATATGCGTGCGGTGACGCGGATCATCCATGCGTCCCAAATATTGACCGTTCAGCGTGACGGGCTTCGTAACGCCATGCATCGTGAGATTTCCCTGAACGGTGAAATGCGTCGCGTCGACAGCCGCGACACTCGTACTTTCGAACGACATTTGCGGATACGTCGCGGTTTCAAAAAAGTGTTCGGAGCGCAAATCGCTATCGCGATCGCTGTTCTTTGTGTCGACGCCGCTCGGATCCAGTTCGGCTTTCACGCTGGCCGGGATATTGCTGCCATCCGGAATCACGAGGACGGCGCGCTTGATCGGAATCGTACCGGTGACGTGAGAAATGCCCAAATGCGTCGCCGTGAAGGTAGCCGACGAATGCACCGGATCGGCATTCCAGTTCGCGCTGACGGCGGCGCCGCAGAATACCGGTATCATTGCGAGGGCCGCGATCGCCGCGGTCGATATACACTTCTCCATGTGGGCTCGGGACTTCCGCAAGCCCGGCGCTCCGCCTGCTGCTAGGCGTAGGCGTCGATATGAGCGCCGATTCCGATGGAACGCATATATTGACGCACCTCGGGAGGCTCATTAACCCGTTTTATCGTTTGCCCGGCGGTGCGCGCCGCTGCACCGGCACTTGCGACGATTTGCCGGTACTGCGAGATTGCCCACGAGATCGACATGGAAATGTGCTGGACGCTCACTCGATAGGCATCGGCAAAGCGACGGAAAACTTCACCTTCTCTCCCGGTTTGCGACCGAGCGAGCGAACGAGGTGCAGCCTTGAAAGCCGGTTTTGTGACGTCTCTGGATGTCGGCGGAATCACCGACGACGATCTCTTGATCGCGAACGTGCTCTCGGATTTCGATATGAACGTAGAGCCGGTCTTTTGGGAAAAAGACGCGCCCCGCCAGGACGGCGTTCTGGTGATTCGTTCGCCTTGGAACTATCATTTGATGCCGGAGAAGTTCTTGGCCTGGGTCGATATGGCTGCCGCATCGTCTCACGTGTTCAATGCGCCGGACATCGTTCGCTGGAACGCGCACAAGCGTTATCTTCTCGATTTGGAGCGCGCCGGAATTCCCGTCGTCCCTACGGTGCTCTGCGGCAAACACGAACGATGGGACTTGGCCGCAGTCATGGCAGAGCGCGACTGGAGCGATGTCGTCATCAAGCCCGCGGTATCGGCAAGCTCCTACATGACGGGCATCGTCACCGCATCAGCACTGGATGCGCGCCACAAAAGCGCGCTCGAGGGGCGCGTGCTCGAAGATGGACAGCACCTTCTCGAACGCATCCTTGAAACGCGCGATGCATTGATCCAACCGTTCATTCCGGAAATTCTCCAACGTGGCGAACGCTGCTTGGTTTTTATCGACGGCCAATTTTCACATGCCGTGCAAAAATCGCCCTTTACCAATGCGCCAGGTGGCGGTCAGCTTGTGAATGCTGAAGCGGGTGAAGTTGCGATCGGCCGTCGCGCGCTGTCTACTTTGCCCGCGGTCCCGTTGTATGCGCGCGTCGATCTTTTGCGCGACACCGACGGAGATGATCGCCTGATGGAACTGGAATTGATCGACCCAGAACTGTATATGCGCTTTGACGAAGCTGCACCACGCCGATTCGCCTCTGCACTCCGGCAGCGATGCCCATGAGTGCAACGCAACGTCAACGCCCGACGACCGACGGAATGATCACGTCGGGGATAGTGCGTTCGATCAATCTACTCCAGGTGCGATAGTCTCCATAGTTGCCCGCAGTAATCATCACCGCCATATCGAGGTCGGGGATTGCGAAGAGCAGCTGGCCGCCGTTGCCTCCCGCGCTAATCACGCGTATCGTGCGTTTGTGAACACGATACGTGTACAAGTGCCAGCCATATCCGTAGGCGCCAATCTCTCCTTGAATACTGGAATGTTTCGTCGAGACCGCTTGCAACCACCGCGAATCGATGACGCGGCGTCCGTTCCACATTCCGTCGTCAAGAAAGATTTGAGCGAACTTCAAGAAATCGCGGGGAAGGAAATATTCTCCGCCGCCCATGTAGGCCGCCGACACGGGCGGCGGCATAAGGTTCATGTTGTAATACCGAAATTGCATCGGCGCGGCAAAACGGTCGTAGAAATAGTCGATCAGCGACTTGTGCGTCGCACCAGTTACGATGCCGCCAAGCAAATTGATTCCGGCCGAACAGTAGACGCCCTTGCCTCCCGGGACAGCGACCATCGGTAAATCGAGCGCGTATTTGTACCAATTCGGCTCGGCGCTTTGGGATTGCATCGTCCCTTCGTTTCCGGGCGAATTGTCGTCGTTATCGTCGCACGCCCATCCTGGGGTCATGCTCATCAAATCTGCGATGGTCATTTGATCTTTGCGTGGGTCGGGATGTGCAAACGGTGCGTACTGCGGAAAGAGCCCATAGACCCGAGTGTCCGGCAAGATCGCTGCACCATCGGCCATCGCTCGGCCAACGAGCAACGTTGCTATACTTTTTCCGGCGGAGCGGACGTCATGCGGACGATCGGCGTCGAAACCGAAAAAATATTCATCGAGCACAAGTTTTCCATGACGCGCGATCAGCAGGCTTTGAACGTACGGTGCATGGCGATCTGCGGGGCGTAGGCGCAGAATGCCCTTGATATATGCGGCAATCGGCGCCGCGTTTATTTCGACCGACCGCAATGAACCTGTGCGCCAGCCGTCGTGCCGGTCGAGGGGCGGCCGATAGGCGTACGGCCCATCGCCGCTCCTCGCCACGAACCCAACGGCGGTTCTCACTTCCGCCCGCCGAAATGTCGCCACGCCCCGGAAATCTTGAAACGCGACGGAAAATTGGGAGCCGTCTGCGTTGACATGGCCACTGCCCAGGATGTGGCCCTTGCGCCCCCGGAGCTGAATCTTCGATCCATGCACGCCGATCAGTAGGTCACCCCCAAAATTGAACTCCGGATTGCGCAACAGCCCGTGCAACTCGCCCTTTTCGCTCCGCACGGCCAGAAACAGATGCGCGACATCGGGCAACGGGTGGGCATCCGCGACCCATTGACTGCCGGATGTTTTCCTGAATCGTACCGGTGCAGCGTACGCGACACCCGTGGTAACCAACGGCGGTTGTATCCATTGTCCGATCAGCTCGGCGCCCCGACGCCGAACGAACAATTCGTTTGCGTCTGCGAATCGCAGTCGCAATGGAAAGTCCGCGGTGGCCGTAGCTACGCTCCGGCCGTCGAGAGCCTGCCATGATCCCCCGCGGAGCCGAAGGGTGACGTGGACCGGTCCCGCAGCGCCGTAGCTGAGTGTGCTTTGCCAGAAGCCTGCGAGATTGAAGGAAGTCGCGAGGATGAACCAATGAACGATCATGAACCAAGCATGACGAGAGCGCGGGGCACTCGTCCTCAAGAAACCCTCAAGCCTCCTGGGAAATCGATGAGCGCAGAACAATACCGGTTTGGAGACTTTACGCTCGACGCGACGAGTCGTCTGCTAACGCACCGCGATTCGACGGTGCCACTGGCGCCGATGGCCATTGCGCTGTTACTCATCTTGACGAAGAATGCCGGGGTGTTAGTTTCAAAGAGAGCGTTGATGGACGCCCTTTGGCCCGACGGCTTCGTCGAAGAAGGCAACCTGACACAGTACGTTCACCTGCTGCGCCGCGCGCTGTCCGCGGGTGGACTAGAATGCGCGATCGAGACGATCCCTCGCAGAGGCTATCGTTTTATCGCGCCGGTGCGATGCATCGACAATACCGTGGCAAAAAGTGCCGGGCGTGCGTGGTATGCTCGGCCAACATTTGCTGCACTCGTTTGCACCGCAGTCTTTGCGCTTGCGTTCAATAGCGCGCCAAAGACCGGCGCGTACGTCGGACTCAGCTCCGAATCACAGCGCCTGTACAAGCTCGGCCGATTTCACCTGAATCTGCGCACGGAAGCCGGCATCCGAGAAAGCCTGCGCAACTTTACCCGCGTCACGCTTCGCGATCCGCGCAACCCGCTTGGCTTTTCGGGTCTAGCAGACGCGTACATCGCCGTCCACGACTACCCGTGCAACGACGAGGGGTGCCTTGACGTCGTTGCCGCGGCGGAGCGCGACGCGCGTCGCGCCGTCGTGTTGGACCCGTGGTCGGCGGAAGCGCATACGTCTCTTGCCATGGTGTTGCACGCCTTCAAGAATGACGACGCGAACGCCGATCGGGAATTTGCTCGCGCGATCGCGCTCAATCCGCAATACGCGTTGGCGCACGAATGGTACGGAAACTCCTTACTCCTGCGAGGCCGGCTCGAGCCCGCGCGCCGCGAACTGGAGGCCGCGATCGCACTCGAGCCGACGGCACCGGCAACATACGCCTGGCTCGCGCGCGACGCCTATTTTGCGCGCCGCTACGGCGACGCAATCCATTATGCACACGAAGCCCTTGCGCTCAACCCGACGCGTGTGGAAACCAGATTGATCATGGGACTCGCACTGGAACAATCCGGTGATACCGCTGGCGCAATACGCGCATTTGCGACCTTGAGGCGGTACAGCGGCGACGCGTATCAAGCACGTATCCTCATCGCCTCGACGTATGCACATTCCGGAAGGCGAGGCGTTGCCCGAGACGACCTCGATGAGAACTCCACACGAGCGGCGATTCGCTCGGGGCATGGAGACGACGTCGCTCTCGCCTGGATTTCGCTGGGCGCATATCAACGAGCCTTAACGATCATGCGATCGACCCACCTGGGGACGATGCGGCGCACGTTTCTGGCCCTCGACCCGCGACTGGATGCCGTTCGAAAGGACCCGCGCTTCTCACGCTGGACGACGATCTAACGGCACCAACACTTTGCCCGGTGAGCGCGTCTTAGTAGAAGATGATCGTCCATAAAGAGCGACCCGAGCGCCGAATATGCCGCTAGAGATTGAGCCGGCGCTGATAAAGCGCGCGCAGGCGACCGAAGCGGGGCTTGAAGAGCTTATCAGGCTGGTTTGGCCCGAAGCCTACCGGATTGCCGTGAGCGTCCTTCGCGATCCCGGCTTGGCGGAAGATGCGGCGCAAGACGCGTGTGCAGCAATCGCGCGCTCTTTGACGACGCTCAAGAATATCGCGCTCTTTCGCGCATGGAGCTACAAGATCATCGTCAATTACGCGATCAGTACAGCACGCCGTCGCCCGCACACGGTCACACTTGAGGGACAAGCCGATCGCCTTATTCACATCGATTCAACCGACGCATTAGATCTTGACGAAGCCTTAGGTAAATTACCGCTTCAACAACGTGGCGCAATCATTCTCCACTACTATGCCGGCCTCACAAGTGGCGAAATTGCAGCGGCCGTCAAGCTGCCCGCATCGACGATTCGTTTCCATCTGATGCTCGCTCGCCGAGCACTGCACAAGCACCTTACGGAGACAGAGTCTCGAGCAACACCTACTAAGGAGGTATTTTCAGATGTTCACTGAGGAGCGCATCGGTACGGGTCTACGCGTGCTGATTTACGGACTCGAAGCTCCGCCGGTTCCGCTGAAGGCGATTTTTGCCAAAATTGCAGCGCCTCAACGCCGTCCGCGTATTTCGCAATACAGTTGGCGTTTCGCCGTGGCGCTCGCTGCGGTCGTTGCGATGATCTTTGCAGCGTTCCCCTCGACGTCCGTCGCTGTTATGCAAACGATCGAGGCCCGCTATCGAGCAGCGCTCGAGGCCATGGGCGGAAGCGCTCCGCCTCCCGTTCCGACAGCAGTGCTGTCGTCGCTACCATCGCTGCCCGCGACGCTGGCATCGGCGCAATCTCGCGTCCCGTTTACGATCGTCGCACCGTCGGGACTGCCAAAGGACGTCGTTTCAACCAGCATTCGAACGATTGGTACGGGAATCTATTCGAAGCGCACCCATTCATGGCGCGCCGGCAGCGCGGATGTGACGTTCGCATACCGGCGCACAGACGGACGTTCGTTTGAATTGATAGCCGACGTCTACGATCCCCAAGCAGAACTCCCACCCAAGTACATGTTCGAAGCGATGGACCCTGCGCTGAACGGCCGCCCGGTACTCATAAGACACGAACACTTCGCTTGGCGTAACGGAAATCAGGTGATGCTGGCGACCGAAGGCACCGGGATTACCAAGGACGAGATTCTCGCAATTCAGCGAGCGATGCGTGGCATCGCATTGCCGCGCCGTGACCTTCATGCTCCCGCTTCCGGACGGTCAACGAAAATGTATATCCTGAAAAAACCGTAGGCATCCAAGGCGATTCGGCGGTATAGCGAACTCCGCTGGAAGATTCACCGACCGACGTAGAAGACGGCGCTATGAGCCTTTCGCGCGTTGTGAATATTTCGGATTTGCGATTGCTCGCCAAACGTCGTCTGCCACGCGTGGTTTTTGACTACATCGACGGAGGCGCCGATCGGGAAATCACGCTTCGCGCGAACTGCGACGTGTTCGATGCGGTAGAGTTTCGTCCGAGAAACGCCGTGGAATGCACGACCGTCGATCTGCGAACTACCGTGTTGGGAACGAGCGTCGCGCTTCCTTTTCTCCTTGCTCCCGTCGGCAGTTCGCGCATGTTCTTTCCACGCGGAGAGTGCGTTGCAGCGGGGGAGGCTGGAATCGCCGGCACGGGATACACGCTGTCGACGTTGTCGGGAAGCCGGCTCGAAGACGTGAGAACGGCCACAAGCGGCCCGGCATGGTATCAGTTGTATTTGGTTGGTGGCCGGGACGTCGCTGCTGCGACAATCGACCGGGCTCGTGCGGCCGGATTCAACGCGCTGGTCGTGACGATCGATACTCCCGTCGCCGGCCTACGGGAACGTGATGCACGCAATGGCGCAAAGCAGCTTGTCAGCCGTAATTTCTTAGAGATGGTGCCGTACAGCCCGCAATTTCTTCTTCGGCCGCAGTGGCTTCTGGACTTTTTGCGAGACGGCGGCATGATGAACTTTCCAAACGTCATCTTACCGGGACGAGGCCCGATGCCATATGCCGATGTCGGTGCAGCACTCGAACAGTCGACGGTAACATGGAACGATCTTCGGTGGATTCGTGAGCGTTGGAACGGACCGCTCGTGATCAAGGGTGTACTTTCGGCCGAGGACGCTCGCCGGGCGATCGACGGCGGCGCCGACGCAATCGTCGTTTCGAATCACGGTGGACGCCAGCTCGATACGGTCGCGCCGACACTTCGCGTTTTGCCCGAAGTCGTCGATGCAGTCAACGGTCGCGCCGACATTTTGCTCGATAGTGGTATTCGCAGAGGCAGCGATATCGTGAAAGCACTGAGTCTAGGTGCACGCGCAGTGTTGATCGGCCGAGCGTACGCCTACGGACTGGGAGCTGCGGGCGGAGCAGGCGTCGCAAAGGCGATTGAGATTCTTCGCAACGATGTTATTCGCACACTAAAACTGCTGGGATGCTCTAGCGTTGCTGCACTCGATCGATCGTATGTCGATCTTCCACAATCGTGGGATCTACCGCGCTATCCTTAATCCGGAACGGGGCCTGCGAGAAGCGCCGCTTTTGCACGGCGTGTCCCCAGCGCATAGACGGCGACGCCGCTGCCAATCATCAAGGCGGTGAGCAGCACGACCTTCGCCACCGCCAACGGCTTGTTCGGATCGTCGGCCGCCGGGAATAGCGCGAGCACGATTGCGCCGATCGTCGTTACAAGGCCGACGGATGCGGCGACCGCAACCGTCACGCGGCCTCCAGGAATATGTATTGCTTCGCTGCGCGTGGTGAAGCGCAGCTTGATGCCGCTCGTGAAGAGCAACAGAAACGGAACCAGCGTAATCACGACGGTCGAGCTTACAAGGACGTCGTACGCACCGCGTACGGACGTTCCACCTTGCCCGAGAAAAATGAAAATTACCGAGATGCCCGCTTGCGTAAGCAATGCGACAACGGGCGACTTCCACCGCGGATGCAACATTCCAAAGGCCTTTGGTAAATAGTGATCGAGTCCGGCGACGAACGGGATGCGCGCCTCCGCACCAAGCCATGCACCGACGCTCCCGAGACAGCTGAGCGTAACGAGTGTGGCCGCAACCGGAACCATTACGGGCCAGCCCATGCGGGCAGCAATGTGTCCAATACCTTGCATGACACCGGATGACGGATCGATCGCACCCGGCTTGAGCGCACACAGCAACGCGAAGGTTCCGAGAATGTAGATGATTCCGATCAGTGGCGCTGCGAGCGCGATGCCGAGTGGAATCGTGCGGCGGGCGTTGCGAACCTCGCCTGCCATGAACGACAAACCCTCGGGGCCGGTCCACGCAAACGCGATCACCGACCAAAAGATGATGTCTTTGATCCCCAAGCCCGGACGCAGTGTCGTACTATTGATATGCGTTGCTGAGCCGAACTTCACCCACGCGAGAATGCCGAAGCCGATCAACACCAGCGTCACGATCCAGCGGCTCATGGCACCAACGTTGTTGAGCCATTTACCAACATCAAGTCCGAACACGTTCATCATGGTTCCAATGGTGAGACCGGCAATGGCGACCACGATGAAGTACGGCGCCGAACCGGCCAGCGGTCCGCCGCCGCTGCCGCTGATCCACAACGCATTGCCTGCGGTAAAATACAGCAACGCGGGAAAGTACGGCAAGTTCGCCGTCCAGTACGTCCAGCCGGTAATGAACCCGGCAAAACCTCCGAAGGCGCGCTTACTCCACACGTACATACCGCCCTCATCCGGATAATTTGTCGACAGGTGCATGACGACGATCGAAAGCGGCACAAACATGGCGAAGCACCCAATGACCCACACCACGAGGGAGCTCGGGCCGGCGGCCGCCGCCGTTGCGACCCATTGAAGATTCGAGCCGGCGATGACAAAAAACAGCACGACGTCGAAAAGACGCATGGAGCGCTTCAGATTCGGTACGGGCTGCGGGTGTTGATCGGTTACTTCCAACGGCCCCTCCTACCGCACTATTGGCGGTTGCACGACGTTTCCATCGTGATCAAACAGTTTCGCGGTTTTCGCCCTCTATAGATCGATGAAGCTCTTCGCCCAGGGAGAACAGATGCGTCTACGGGTTCCTAACGAGCTGATAATCGAAGCAAAAGGCGGCGAACGCGCCGATTTGGAGCGGTTGCTGGAGGCCCTATGGCCCGACGCTTACCGTTTAGCAATGGCCATCGTTATCGACTCCCAATGCGCCGAAGACACCGCGCAAGAAGCCTGCGTGACGATCTATCGCAATATTGGGTCTCTCCGCAATGCCGAGGCCTTTCACGCCTGGTTTTATCGAATCGTCGTTCGGGAAGCGCTCAAGCAAAAAAAGAACCGTGTAGCGATGTCTGCGCTATTGACCGATGTCACGTATTGTGAGGATTGCTCTGCTTCCGTCGACCTTTGGCAAGCGCTCGCGACACTGCCGAAAGCATTGCGTACCGTGATCGTTCTCCACTATTTCGAGGGTCTTTCCAGTCGTGAAATCGGCGGCATTCTTCACATTCCACACGCCACCGTCCGCTTTCGGTTAATGACGGCGAAGCGGCGTTTACAACCGCTCTTAAAAGTATATGAATCGTCCGCTCAATCGAAAGGTGCAGAACTCTATGTCCTTTGACCTCGCGCACCTGTGTCGCACGGCTCGCCACGACATTCAGGTTCCACCCTTCCCGCTTTCGACGATTCGCGCGGCTACCGCAGAGCGCACGCCGCCACGCCTGGGCGGCGGCGCTCCATTACGGCAACGATTCTTGCCGGCATTTCAGTCGTTGCGATAGCAACTGCGGCAGAAATCTACCAGCGGACGCACATCAACTTCGTTCCATCGGGCGGAATGGTCATTTCGTCGAGCGTTAAGACGTCGTCGCGTCCGATTCATAGCGAGGCTGAGATTCGCGATGCCGCAGAGCATTTGGACTTTCGCGCGATACTTCCATCCGGTTTGCCCGAAGGTACCAAACCGATACGGCTCTACACAGCGGGAACCAGTCTGCTAGCTGTCACATACGATCTTCCCGGAGCCGAGCGCCGGTCGCACCATCTGCTTTGGATTTTCCTCGCGAATCCGAACACCATGGCGTCACCGTATAGCCGTCCGGCCGCGTATCAACTCCGCACGGGACATGCGATGTCGATGGATCTGTGGCGGACGGGACCCGAGGCGGTCATTGTCGTCTCGAATGGGTTGACCGCCTCGGAACTCGCCAGGATCAAACGTGCAATGCAATGATACGCACGTGACGACCGTCAGATTTCATCGAGCTCGGCATTCGTCAATCCGTGGCCGCCCAAGCCCCAACCTCCGTCAGTAGTATTCGTGATCATCACCCAAACGCGTCGAGATGTCGAAGCAGCATCCGAAAGCCGCTCGACAATACTGGTTGCGTCCGCGATGAAACCTCTTCGACGCTCGATGGTCGAGAGCACAACCTCGGGAACTTTGACGTCAACCCGTACGGCGCTCGCCGGCGCTCCTCCAGCGGTAATACGGAAAGAAGGCAATACGTGCAAGTATGCGCCGGTGTTTTCTCGCGCAATCGGAATGTCGCTTGCGTCCGTCCATTTCAAGAAACACTCGGCTAGCTCGCGCAGCAGCTCGTGCGTCGTCGCTTGCGAAAACATCCCCTCAGGCGCGTAGACGTCGATCATATATCTCCTAAAAAGCTATCGGGTTGCTTTCTTGAACGCAGTATCGATGAGAACGTGACCCCTTCCTGATACGGTAGGCATCGGCTCCACTATTAAATTATAAATCTAATTGACAACGCCACTGGACTGCGCTAGAGTGTTATTACATTACTAATAGTGCGGAGGGTGCGGTGTCTCGTAAGAAGTCCCTTATTCTCACCGATCACGAACTGCGTCTCATGGAGGTGCTGTGGAAGCGCGATCGTGCGACGGTCGCCGACGTCGTAGCCGCGCTCGCGCCTCCGCCGCTGGCATACAGCACCGTCCTCACGACGCTGCGCACACTGGAACAAAAAGGCTACATCACCCACCAAGAGGATGGCCGCACGTACGTCTATCGTACGCTGGTTGCACGCGATGAGGCGGCGAAATCCGCGATGCATCACGTTTTGAATCGCTTCTTCGGAAATTCTCCCGGCGCGCTTGCCGTGACGCTATTGGATGATACGCGTTTGAATGACGACGACGTTGCGAAAATCAAACGCATGCTGGCCCGCAGCCGAAAGGCCGCACAATGATGAACACCATTCTCATCAACGGCCTTTGGCAGGGCGCGCTCATCGCCGCAATCGCTCTATCCGTTACCATTTTTTTGCCGAAAGGTCATGCTGCGACACGGTACTCCGTATGGTTTACCGCGTTGCTTGCACTCGTCATTGTACCGATCGCGAGTACTTTTCAACCTGCGCCGACATTGGGCGCGTTGCCGGTGGAGCACACCACTGCTGTACCGTCGCTCGTTACGGCGAAGGCAGCATCAGTCAGCGGTGCGTGGCTGCTGGGGATGTGGCTTGCCGGTGTTACGTTTTGCCTCTTTCGCCTTGCGCTCAGCTATGTGCGCATCGATCGAATTGTACGCAATGCCGTCCTCGCGCCAGAACTCGGCAGCGGCGTTATGATTTCGGATGACGTCGCTGTCCCCATCGCTGCAAGAATCTTCAAACCCGCGATCGTCCTTCCATCGCGTCTTGTCGCCTCGCTCGATCGGACAGATGTCGACATCATCGTGCGACACGAACGTGCCCACATCCGTCGCATGGACGTGGCCGGAAATATGCTCCAGCGGGTCATTGAAGCGCTGCTGTTCTTCAACCCGTGGGTGTACATCATCGGCCGCGAGCTGGTCAAAGAGCGAGAAGCAGCCTGCGACGATTGGGCGGTTTATGCAACCGGCGAAGCCGATCGCTACGCGTCCTGTCTTGCACGGTTGGCGCAGAGCGCAAGGGCTTCGCATACCCCTCTACTCACTCCAAGCGCGATCGGATCGAGGCGCATGCTCGTCGGACGCATCGCGCGCTTGCTCAACGGAAAGGGAACCCGTTTGAAAATCAACTACGTCGTCCTCGGCGCGAGCACAATGGCATTCGCCGTCCTTGCCGTGCTCTTGCAAACCTCGAATGGCGTCGCAGCAATCGGAAACGACGTCGCCACAAACCTTCCGGCGAATTGTTATCACGACGTCAAAGTGCTCAATGCCGCCATGCCCGACATTTCCAAGGCTGATTATCGACCCAAAGTCACGGCAAATGCCCTTGTAACCGTTGCGGCCGACGGCAAGCCGACGACAGCACGCATCGTTACCTCGAGCGGAAGTGCCGCCATCGACAACGCTACGATCAAAGCCGCGATGACTTCCACGTACTCACCGGCGATGAGCAATTGCAAGCTGAAAACGGGCCAATATCTTTTCCACGTGGACACGGGTCCCTAGAGCGCATAGCTCATCAAGAATTGGCAACCTGAGGGTTGCGCTTTCCGCCGGCTCGTGCTACACTCATGCGCAACCAGGAGGTTGCGCATGACTCTTTCAACCGATCGCATCGAAAAACGCGTTCTGTTGCGAGCCCCACAGGCGAAAGTCTGGCACGCCATTAGCGAGGCAGCGCAGTTCGGCAGTTGGTTTGGCATGGAACTTGACGGAAGCTTCGTTCCCGGTAAGCAGATGACCGGACGAATAAAACCGACGAGCGCCGACGAAGCCGTTGCGAAAGTACAGGAGCAATACACCGGAGCGCCGGTAGTCCTTTTCGTCGAGCAGATTGAACCGATGAGCCGCTTTTCGTTTCGCTGGCACCCGTTTGCAATCAATAGCGCCGTCGATTACTCCAAGGAGCCCATGACCCTCGTAACGTTCACGCTCGAAGCTGCCGATGGCGGGACGATGCTGACCGTCGTTGAGACGGGGTTTGATTCGATTCCGATCGCGCGCCGGACTGACGCGTTCGAAGCAAACGACGAAGGATGGGACATGCAGGTGCAGCTCATCGAGAAGTATCTGCAACTGCAAAAATCATGAGCGTCGCGCCGGTCCTGGCTGCGCTCGGTGACGAGACGCGTCTACACATCATAAGAAGACTGTGCGTGGGCGGCCCTCTCTCGATTACCAAGCTGGCTGAAGGCACGGATATGTCGCGGCAAGGTGTCACGAAGCACTTACAAGCCTTGCACAAGGCCGGACTCGTTGAGAGCGCACGCCTTGGCAGGGAACGCATCTGGAAACTCGAGCCTGCGCGCATCAACGAAGTGAGCCGCTATTTGGCACAGATTTCAAAGCAGTGGGATGACGCATTGAACCGTCTCAAGTTGGCCGTTGAAGTCCCATTTTCCGATGTTGAGCAAGACTTGGCGCAAGAGCCACGCAAATAGTCAGGGCCTACGCTGCGGAATTCGCGGAATCGCGAGGGATCTAGCATGCAACAGACGCTCGATGCCCAGGCCCAAGTCCAAGACGATCTCCCGACGTTACGTTCGGAGTTGGTTTGCTGGTGGCAGAACCACGTGCAACCCTTGATCGACTTTCGATCGTTTTTACGCCAACGCCGAGCTATTCTAAACGATCACGAGCTGGCGCGCTCATCGCTGCCGCCCTATGACGGTTGGAAAAATCCCTTCGCCTTCGCGCTCACTGCCTCGACGCTAACATTCACAGTCGTCGCTTTACTCGGAATCGTATTTCATACGTTCTTTCCGGATCCCGACCTCAAACATGACTGGATCGCGCACAGCTTACAAGCGCAGCTCAACGCCGACAACGCGAAGCTGCGATCAATGGCTCCGTCGGACAAAATATACGCCGGCTTTGTTGCGGAACGCGACCGTCTCGCGACGGACATGGCCGACCACATTTCCGGGCTTACGGTGCCACATGAGGGCATACTTCTTACCGCCGGCGTTCCGCTGGTCGTCTATTTCCTCGGCGTCTTCTTTCCGCGATTCGTTCAAAAGAAAGTACCAGGCGCACCGCATGCCTCGGCTTCAAGAGAGATCGCGTATTACTACTTCACCGCGAAAACATTCTGGCCGGGATTTCTTTTGGTAACGGGTGGCGCGATGTACTTCTTCCTTCTGAAATACAGCCTCCTAAGCACATACGATGAAATTCCTCAAACGTTTCCGGTGAACAGCGGCCCGTTGTACGTCTTGCTGGTGTTCATGGCAATTATCGGCGCGGCCCCATTCTTATACGCGAGCATCGCAACCCCGATCGCATTTCACAAGTGCGCGAAAGAGATTTCCGCAGTGCTAGGCGTTGTGGACGCGCATGCCAAACGCGTGATTTATTGGGGTCTGATCCGAACGATCCTTATCGCATCATGTTTGGCTCTTTTTCTGACGGTACTCCTCGCGTCCACGTATACGTTGTTGGACACCGGCTCGCAAAGTCTACGGACGTCGATCGGCACATCGCTCTCAACAACGCCAACAGATCAGCATCAATAAACGGTTATCGCAAAGCGTGCAGCCGCTTGTCGCGAGCGATCAATGTGTATATACCGGAAAGCGAAATGGAGCCGTGATATACTACTCATTGAGTCCTCATTACCGTCGTCATCAATCGGGAGAGTACTACAATGCGTCTTCTTCGCACATCGTTTGCGACTGTGTGTTTTTCCCTTAGCATCGTCTCGTCCGCAGTTGCAGCCCAAGTAAATCTTCCAGCCGGCACAAAAATCGAAGCACGCCTCGTCAATTCGCTCTCATCCGGAAACGCAAGAGTCGGACAAACCTTTGCGTTTCAAGCTGCCGCTCCGGTTGTCGTCAATAATCGCGTCGTGATTGCAAAGGGCGCCGGCGGTACGGGCCACGTCGTCAGCGTTAGCAAGGCTCAAGGGAAAAGCGCCGGACAGATGACACTCGAGTTCACGAGCATCCATGCCGCCGATGGAACACCCGTTGCGCTGACGGAAGCGTCGAGCAAAAAGGAAACGCCGAAAAGGGGAAAGCATCGACGGCAACCATCGCCGCCACCATTGCACTCGGTCCGGTTGGTCTCTTTGCGCATAATATGGTCAAAGGTAAAGACGTGACAATTCAACCGAGTCAAACGTTTCCTGCATGGGTGAAAACGAACACATCGATTAACGTTCCATAGGCACTACGAGTGCGCTAGAGACCCGAACGCTGTAATTGCTCGGGAGTGTACACGAACGGAATGTTGCCCGGGGTGATGATGCGCGCGATATCACGGACGATGACGCTCGCGATGGTCTCCGGCGGGCTCTCGGCCTGATAGGTTATCCACGCAACGATGGTCGTGTTCGTCGCCGGGTTGTAGTATTCGGCGGTGTTGTAACCGGGAAGTGCGCCGGTATAGCCGTACCAGCCCGCGCTGCAGTTGATGCCCAGACCAAAAGACGTGTTCCCGAGAAACGGTTTGCATTCTGAAAGCGGGCGGTACGCCGGCGGCCCGCCCGTCTTTGCGGTGGCATACAGTTTCATCCAACGTTTCATGTCCGCCATATCCGAAATCATCTCGCCGGCCGACCCCATGAACGCTACGGGAATCGTGTTGCTGATGTCTTCCCAGTTGCGGTTCTTATCGAGCGCGTAACCATGCGCCCACGGATCCGGCATGGCTTCCGTTTGCGGATAACTCGTCTGCGTCAATCCGAATGGTATCAGCAGCCGTTTTTTGATCTGATCTCCTACGCTGTCCTTCGTAATCTGCCTCGATGATGAGTCCGAGAAGAATATAGTTGGTATTGCTGTAGTGATAGCCTTTGCCGGGCGGAAAGTACGGTTTTTGTTTCACCGCCCAAGCGACGAGCGTTCGCGGGTTGAAATTCTTCGGAACCTTCATGTTCAACTGCGCGAATTGCGGCGTGTTGAATGCCTCGAAGAGGCCGCTACGCATGTTGCAGAGTTCACGCACGGTAATCTTATCGCCGTTGGGTATGCGCACGCCCAGACGGGAAGCGGCTGACCGGGTCGTCCAGGCTGAGCTTCTTTTCCGCGATCAATTGCAGAATAACGCTCACCACGAACGTTTTGGTGTTGCTGCCGATGCGGAAATGGTCCGTCGTCGTCAGTGGCGCGCTTCTTCGCAAGATCGGCATAGCCGAACGCACGCACGAAGCTCCCGCCTTTGCCGTCCCAAACGCCGATAAGAACGGCGGGAAGGGGTGTGCGGCCGCCGTACTTCTTGCGATCCTTTTCGACCGCCGCGACGATAGCGGATCGGACGGACGGGTTTGCCGCCGACGGCGTCTTTTCGGCGGTGCGCGCAACTAAGGCAGGAGAACGCATCCCAGAATGAACGCGACCGCGAATCTTTGCATGTAAGACTCCATCCCGGCGCGATAATGGATTCGCGCTCCCCGCAGCATACCACGTGAAACTCAAACCGGCACAATAAGAGGTTCATCGAAGTTCGTTGTCTGCACGGGGCGGAGAGTTGCGCAAGGAGCATAGCTAGTGCAGACCAAAACGTCGGCGCATGCACATTCAGACCGCACTCATCGCTGCTGCGGTATTAGCGATTGCGCCAACCGTCGCGCCTTCTACGGAGGATCTCTATACCTCCGCGGTAACGCAATTGGCGTCGATTCCGCAGCACCCGTACGTATCATACGCGATGGAGTACACCAACACGCATAAAGGTAAAGATGTTGGAGAAGCTACGCTTTCGGTTGTGGAACGGCGTGCCGACCGACGCTCCTGGAATAAGACCATGGCGAGCAAACTCGGACTGTGGGGAAACCCCGGGACGGTTTCCATCGGTCGTCACTATCTGATTCCGGATGCCTTTTTGCCCTATCGCCATGAACGGGCACCGTCTGGTGTATTGCCGGCTTTTGACGCCCCACAGTTGCATACCATCGCGACTGTGCATTCCGCGTTGAGCTATGCCGTTACACTCGTACGCGATGAAACGCTCGACGGATGCGGACCGGCTGCGCACCTCGCCTTACGTCCGCTACGCGATCCGCAGCGCTACAATGTTCGCGAGATGTGGGTTCGCCGCTTTGATTTTCGCCTTTGCAAAGCCGTCTTCGCCTCGCGTCTGTATCAGGATGAGAACAAACGCGGATCACTGCCAATGATCGTGACGGCCGAACTCGACGGCAACGGAATGATCACCCGATTCTCTGGATTCGTCCAAGAACATTTACTACTAGCGACGTACGCTGCAACGACTGTTGGAACGTTCTCCGACGTAACATGGGCCGGCGAGGAGCCGCCGTACCTGTTTGACGATGCGGCGTGGAAGGCATCCGGCGGCGCAAATCCGGTGCCCACGCCGAAAAGGCAAGTTCAGCCCGCGCTCTAAAACAATGGCGTATGACGCGTACGTTCGTTATTCTCGCAGCATTGCTCGTGGCGCCGCTCGTTGGCGCCCAGGCGGCACTTCCGACATCGAATCTCCAATGGCGCGAAACAGGCCCTGCGGCCGGGGGCGGTCGCATCACCTCGGTCGTGGGATCAACCCGCGACCCGGCGCTCTACTACGTCGGTGCGGCTGGGGGCGGTGTGTGGAAGAGTACCGACGGCGGCGCGGCGTGGAATCCGGTCTTCGACAAGGAAAACGCCGGAGCGATCGGCGCGATAGCGATCGATCCGAGCGACGATTCCACCGTCTGGGTCGGCACCGGAGAATCGAACCCGCGAAATGACGTGAGTTACGGAGACGGTCTCTACAAATCGACCGACGGCGGCAAAACCTGGGCGAACGTTGGGCTGCGCGAGACGAAATACATCTCACGCATCCTGATCGACCCGTCCAATCCGCAACACGTTATCATCGGCGCTCTCGGCGATGTCTTTTCCGACTCGAGCGAACGTGGCGTCTACGTGACGTTCGATGGCGGAAAGTCGTGGAGCAAGACGCTCTACGTCGGACCACGCAGCGGCATTTCCGATATGGCCATGAACCCACGCACGCCGAACGTTATCTATGCCGGAGTGTGGGAGTTTCAGCGCCGCCCGTGGACGTTTAGCAGCGGCGGAAACAACGACGGCATCTACCGTTCCAGCGACGGCGGGCGCACCTGGAGCCGGCTCACCGGTCATGGTTTGCCCGAAGGTATCACCGGACGCATCGGCCTTGCGGTGGCACCGAGCGATCCCAACCGCGTCTACGCTCTGATCGAATCGAAGCACGGGATTTTGTGGCGTTCCGACGACAACGGTGCAACGTGGACACAGGCAAGTTCAAATACGCTCGCCGATCAACGGCCCTTCTACTTCTCGCATCTCGAAGTCGACCCGGCGAATGCCGATCACGTCTTCACGGCATCGACAGCGCTTGCCGAAAGCACTGACGGCGGGAAAACGTTCAAAGCGATCGCACGAGACGTTCATGGCGACTTTCATGCGATTTGGATCGCAGGCAACGATCCCAAACGAATAATCGCGGGTGACGATGGCGGCTACGGACTCACGGTTGATGCCGGAAAGACATGGACATTTTCCGCAAATCTGCCGATCGGGCAGTTCTACCGGGTCGGACTCGGCAACGACAATCCGTACACGATCTGCGGCGGACTCCAAGACAACAATTCATTCTGCGGACCATCAAACTCACTCGACACTGCAGGCAATACGAATGCGGATTGGTACTCGGTCGTCTACGACGACGACGGGCAATGGGCCATTCCCGATCCCCGCAATCCGAACGTCATTTGGTCAGACGGACAAGATGGCGCGCTCTTCACGTACAAGCGAAATTCACGCGAATACACTTTCATTCAACCGTACTGGACCACCGTCCAGCAAGACTACAACATCGCTTCGAGCCCATATCGCTTCAATTGGGAGTCGCCGCTTGGCTTTGCGCCGTGGGATTCGCGCATCGCGTGGTTCGGCGGCAATGTGATCTTCCAATCGACGAACAACGGCAACACGTGGCGCACGATTAGTCCCGATCTCACGCGCAATGACAAGGCGCACCAGCAACCCGCTGGCGGACCGATCACGCACGACGTCACCGGCGCCGAGTATACGGACACGATTCTCGATATCGAAGGCTCACCGCTATCGCGTGGTGAGATTTGGGTCGGCACCGACGACGGGCTCGTGCAGTTGACGCGCGACGCGGGCGCACACTGGAAGAATGTGACGCCGCCGAATGCAAACATGTACGGCCGTTTCGAAACGGTTGCGCCTTCGCCGCTCGAACGCGGCACGGCCTACGCGGTGCAAGACGCACATCTCATGGGCGATAGCGCTCCGCACGTGTGGGTGACTCGCGATTACGGCATGCACTGGCGTGCGATCGTGAACGGGTTACCACAGAAACTCTGGACGCGGTCGATCCGCCCGGACGTCCGCAATCCGGCATTGGTCTTTCTCGGAACCGAAGAAGGCGTATTCGTCTCCTATGATCACGGTGAGCAATGGCAGAGCCTGCGCAACGAGATGCCCGCGGTCTCAGTTCACGATATTCGCATCCAACCGCAATTCGACGATCTCGTCCTAGCGACGCATGGCCGCTCGATTTGGGTAATGGACGACATTCGTGCGTTGCAAGACCTTCCAAAAGCCATCGCATCGGGTGAGATGCTCTTTACGCCGCGCACGTCGTATGAGTACAATCTCACCACCAAAACAAACGGCACGTATACCAATTACGCAGCCGAGAATCCGCCATACGGTGTGCCCATTACGTACTATCAAGCGACGCCGCAGGCGACCGCGCCGGCAGTGACGATTCTCGATGCTTCCGGTCGAACCGTTCGCACCCTGAAAGGCACGAATGCGGCCGGCCTCAATCGCATCGTGTGGAATTTCACGGCGGCACCGCCCGTGAAGTGGACGGGCGCCGCAAACCGCGCATTTCAAGGGCCCGATGACGGCCCGATGGTTGCACCGGCGACGTATACGGCGCGCATATCGCTGCAGGGACGCACGTTCGTGCAACATTTTGCCGTGAAAGCTGATCCGCAAGCAACGGAGACGCTTGCGCAAATGCAACAGAGCTACGACGCCTTTATGAAGTTGACGCGCATCTATTCAAGCGTTGACACGATGCTCAATCATCTCGACGCCGTTGGCAACGCGCTCGGTAACCAACAGACACCGGCCGGAAGCTCTGCAGCGACCGCGCTAGCGCGCGCACGCGACGCGCGTGCATCGGTCGCAGCGGAGCTGACCGCGAACTATACCAACGGTGAAGACTCCGTGTCGCGGCCGGGCGCTCTTCGCGAAAACTTAGACGGCGCATTCACGACGCTCCAGACGTTTCCGCTTCAGGGAATCGTCACGCCTGCCGCCGCACAATTCTACGGGCACATCGATGCGGAATATCGGGCCGCGCGCCACGCTTACAACGTGTACGCTGCGTCGATTCCGGCGCTCAACCGAGAACTCAGGAGCGCCGGTCTTGGCGAACTCCCCGCAATACCGCTGGAGCCGGAACCGTGACTATATGGCGCTTTCGCCGCGCGGCGTGCGGATCAGCACGATGCTTGTCCAGATGGTCCAGATCGTAAAGGGCAGAAGGCCAATAATGAGCGTCCCGAGTCCGCCCATTGCAAGAAACCCTGTTGCGAAGAAGACGCTTAACGTTGAGATGATCGCGCCTGCCGTCGCGATATACCCCATAATCACAAGTCCGCCTGGAAGACTCTTGTGGCGGCGTCCACTGTGACTCGCGGCGAACACGATAACGCTCGTCGGTAAGAAAATCAGCGCTCCACCCGCATTGAAGACGTCGTAGAGAACGCGAATCGCCGGTAGCCCGAGTTCCGCGGACGATCGAAATCCCAGCACGATTTGCACGAGAGAGAGCAGCAGCGCAACCATGCCGCCAACGACTCCGCCTGCGAAAAGATACGTTGGAAGCCCGTCATCCAATTGCGGCACGAGACGGAGATATGCGCGCAACTGCACGATAAACCACAAAAAGAACGCCACGGCCGGAAGCCCCAACCATCCGCAGAACAACCACACCGAACGATGAGCATCTAAGAATGTTGCCACATCCGATGCGGGCGCGGCCGGTGTTGGCGGCGTGCCCGGCAAAAGCGCAGCGACAATCACCAAAACGATGAACGCAATCCCGGCATATCCGGCGGAGCGTTCTACGCGAACATTATACATCGAAACCGACCTCCTACGTGCGAAAGGTCTTCATCCCCGGTATTCTTTAGCCTACCACGGACACACGTGCGGAGTCGAAGTTATGCTGCAGGCCGAAGGGCACGAGCCAAGACACGTTCGGCCGTGATTAACCGTGTTCCACTCCAACGATCGTGCAGCATCACCCTATGCGTGAGGATGCTGAGCGGCAAAATCAACCACCAAAAAAGGGCCGCAACCACATAGCGCCAGAGGGCACGCCAGATGCCCGGCGGTCGAAAATCCGTCGTGACGACACGTAAGCCCGCGATCATCATCCCGAACGTTTGACCCGCGAGACCAACCAGCAGTGTCATGTATGCCAACGCGAGCCAGACCGACGTTCCGGCTTTCAACGCTTGCTCGGGATTCCGCAGTACTGCGTCGAGAAGCGAAAAATGCTGCATATCGCCCGTCTTTACGGGCGTGCCGTCCGTCGTCGTAATCGTGATGCCGGACGTCGTTTTTTTCGTGGTAGTCGTGACTTGCACCGGCCCTGTTTCGTGACCGGAAAAAACGCCAACCAGCGCAGAAATGATGATGAAGTCGATCAGTACGGCGGCCGCGCGACGCCACCAGCCGGCGCAGTCGCCGCGATCGACGTGTCGTTGTCCCGGTGACGGCAGCGCCGGTAACTCGACGGCATGATCGCTCGCGAACCACGCGCTCGCTGCCGTATGTTCCGGCGTGCCGAGAAAGGCTTCCATGCGCGCGATGCGCCGCGTCGCGTACGGCTCGCCGCTGAGCCATTCACCCCACTTCAAAATACTGTCGCGCGCGATTTCTCGTCCTTGCTCGGCGAACTGTTGCATGTTGACCTGACGGCCAAAGTGATGAAACGAGGCGACCGCGATCGCTCGCGTTGCCGCATCGAGCGATCCGCAAACGAGCAATCCCACTTTGTCGCATGTGAATTCGCACGAACGCAGCCAGGCACCGAAAATGAGGGCGATGATCGGATTTTCGTTGCCGTTCACACTCAGCAGCGAGAGATAGCGCGTATGTCCCGCCGCAATGTGGCCGAGTTGCCGCCCAACGATGAACGCCAGTTCATCATCTTCGAAGTGCTCGATCCAATGACTCGAAAGCACCAGCGCATATGGCTCACCGAAGCCCAGAGCCGCAACGGGCACGTTGTAATCTTCGCGCACGAAGATGAGCGGCATCGGAATCTCGAGCGCGGTACAAGCGCGTTTGACGATCGCGAAGACGCGAGGATACTGCGCTTCGTGAATCATCACCGACGATCCGATCAACCGTCCACGCGCGAGCGTCACGTAGATCATGGCAATCACGATGAACAATGCTACTTCCGATTCTCCGATCCGCTCGTGAATGAAGAATCCGATGAGCGCCGCAGCAGGCAACGCAAAGAGCAGCGTCAGGACAAAGGCGACGCGCTCTCGGGGCTCGCGCAAGGACGACGGTCCCGCAAAGAGTGGACTGCTCACCCCCGCTTCTCGACATTCGAGCCAACCGTTTCCTTCTTTATGGCAGGAACGGTGGCTACGCGTCCGGTCAACTTGGAAACGACATGCCTCAGCAGCCGTTACCGAGTTGAATGAGTACGAGCCGATCGTGCTTGAAATAGAAATTTTGGAACTGTCCGCACGGAGATTTCACAATCGTCACCTGCCGGCGTGGCGGCCATGTTGTGTACGAAAGGACAGATACTCCGTCTTTCGCAGAAACGCGTTTTAGGCTCGCCGGGCCGTAGGTGCGGCGCACCTCTTGCGCCGACATTCCTAAAGCTATGCCGCGTAGGGTCTTCAGCGCGCGGAGATCTCGATTTACGACTCTTTTGGGCGGGGGTGCAGCGTACGCTTCCACCACATCGCGCCAGCCGCAGCATCCCTGATCGTAGAACGTGATTCCGTGCGCGTAATCATAGACGACGTGACCTTTTGGCGGCCCGGCATTGCCGTAAGTGAAAAACGTCCCGTCGCTCGGGCCCGACATGCCTAGCAGATCCGATGACGTTGGGCGCACATCTTTATACGCGAACGCGTCTCGCTTTGAAACGCGCGTAGCATCGTCCCAAAAAGCATTGCTTAACGCGAATGTCGGCAGCCATGCTCCGAGCGCCTCACTGCACGCTGCATGGTAGTATTTCACGCAGTCCGGCGGATTTGTCGGAAGAGCGCGCGCCGAGTTTTCACTAGAGCTGAGTGGCGCGGCAACGAACACCAGCGCCCAAAACACCGATAACAACCGTTTCACCGCCCTACACTACGCAAAAAAGCGCGTCTCTTCCCTTAGCAACCGGCAACTTGGTCACGATTCTTGCCTCATCCGTAACTTTGTGATACAAAGTAATTGACTTTGCGGGCCAAAGGGTTGTGTACAATGCCCGCGACAGCGAGGGGCTGGGATGAAAGTCCGCATTATCGTCTGCTATTCGCCGCGATATCGTCGCGGACACATGATTGATTTCGTACCACCGGTTACGGGCATTCATCTGGCCGCGCTTACTAAGGGACACGACGTCGAGGTGTTCCATCAGCAAGTCCGGCACGTGCCGGTTGACGCGTCACCCGATCTCGTCGCGATCTCGTTTTTTTCCGGTTTCGCGCGAACAGCATACGAGTTGGCGGATCGGTATCGAGCATTGAACGTACCGGTCGTTGCCGGCGGTCCACACGTTTCATATTGGATCGAAGAAGCGCTGGAACACGTAGATACCGTGGTGGTGGGCGAAGCCGAAACCGTATGGCAGAACGTCTTAGGCGACGCGCAACGCAGAAAGCTCGAACGGGTCTATCGCGGCATGCCGGCGCCACTAACCGGCCTCCCAACACCGCGTTACGACGCGCTTGAAAACACGTTTGTTGTTCCGCGCGTGCTGCAAGCGACACGCGGCTGTCCGTTCTCGTGCAGCTTCTGTACTGTGCCGGAATTCAATCCCGGATTTCGTGTGCGGCCCATCGACGACGTTATCCGTGACATCGCCACATCGCGCTTCGTTATTCCGTGGCAAGATAAAATCGCGTGGTTTTGGGACGACAACCTCTTGGTGAAACGCTCCTGGGCCAAAGATCTTTTGCGAGAACTAGCGGGTCTCAACAAGTGGTGGCTGACGCAAGCCTCGATCGATATCGTCAAAGACGGTGAACTCCTCGATCTCATGGAGCGATCGGGCTGCATCGGCATTTTCTTGGGTATCGAGAGTCTCGATGATGCCGACCTCAAAAGCGTCAACAAACGGCAGAATAAAACCGGCGAATATCGCGATGCGATCGCACGTCTTCACGACCGAGGCATCTGTGTGATGGCCGGGTTCATTTCCGGGTTTGAGGAACAGACGCCGGATGTTATCGTCAGCACGGCTGACCGTCTCAACGCTATCGGTGTCGACGTTCCATTTCTGAGCGTTCTCACGCCCTTTCGCGGCACACCGCTCTATGATGAACTCTTAGCGCAAGGCCGTATTCTCTTCGATCGCGACTGGCCGCATTACAACGGTTACAATGTTGCGTTTCAGCCCGCACGCATGTCCCCCGACGAGTTGTTGAGCGCGCATCGAAAGCTCTGGAGGCGTTCGTTCTCCGCTGCAGCCATCTCCGAGCGTCTGATTGCCGGCGCGCGGCGCCTAAATGCCGGCGGAATGATGTTATCGACGGCAATGAATGGCTTTTATGGACTGAAGCGACTTACCGGCAATCTTCCACTTACGTACCCGGTTGAAAGCGCGCATCGTATCGCGCATCCCGTGGCTCACGCGCAATCCCCGCTCGTTCGCGAGACGATCGCTACGGTTGGCCATTGATCCGAAGGCGCTTCCGGCATCCTCGCCTAAACCGCGTACCAGAGTAATCGCCGTCGCGCTACGAAGGAGATCGGAATGAGATGCAGCCACTTCCTCTCGCTCATCTACGGTGCGACCTTGATCTTCGTGGCAGTGCCGTCTATCGCACAACAACCGCTCTCGCCTTCGCTCGCAAAGCTCGATGTTTCGGCCGGTCGCTGGGTGTTTCACGGTAAGACGCTCGGGACCGCGTCGAACAAGCCGGGCTCGTGGACATGGAACGAAGATTGCCGCTGGTCTCCGAACAATCTCTTTCTAGAGTGCACATTTAGCAACGTGTGGTCGGGAAAAGCGGTCGAGTCGCTCGTCGTCGATACGTACAATGAAGTCGATCACGGCTATTGGCATTACGAGCTCTATGCGAGCGGAGAGCACGGCAAGGATCCCTTCGTTTCACCCATGGAGATTCACGGCAACACGTGGATCGAATATGGCGAGAAGGCCATCCCCGGAAAGCGAACCGGCACGCGCATCGTGTATCAGTGGGAACCGCCCAACCGCGTCAACGTGGCGATCGAAGTTTCGAAGGACGGGTCACACTGGACCACGGTCGATCAGGGTGAAGGCCTAAAGCAGCCCTAGCCCGGTGCCACAACGCGTGCGATCCAACTGCCTAGTACCATAAAATACGCGGGCGATTCAGGCACCTCTGTCTTCACAGCATCGGGCGCGGCGTCGGCCATGCGTTCCGGAACGGGCGGCAACATCATCAAGTGATTGACGTTTGGGATGACATCGTACGATATGTTTGGGTGGGTTGCGGCGATTGTTCGAAGCGACGCGACCGTCTGCACAACGGGGATCCACGGATCCGAAGAACCCAAAATGAAGAGCATGGGAATCTTGATTTTCTCCACTGCCTCCATGGGGTTATCATCCATCTGGGTGCGCCATGTTGATTCAGCCGGCCCCTTGATTTGCGCCGTCGTGGGCATGTACATGAACTGATACCAGGGCCGGTTCTGTATCTTTGCGATCGCAGCAACAGCGTCCGCGCGCGAATTTGTGCCCCGCAAGTATCCGGTCCACATCTTTCGCGCTTGCAACATGTCGGCTGACTTGCGCTTTCGAGTAACCCAACGCTACAAGATGATTCGCGTCCGCAAACGCCATTTGCGACTCCGGTGTCGTCATCGGAGCCGAGACCGCAATAGCAAAAGCGGCGTCGCGATCACGCGTGGCCGCGAACGTCGCGAGCCACCCACCCTGACTGATTCCCCAATAGCCGACGCGTTTAGCGTCGATCTGCGGCATGGTACGCAATGCACGCGCGCCGGCGATACCGTCATCGGCGAGCGTCTCGTAAGGAACGTCTTCCGAGCCGGTGGATGCGCCGTTTCCGCGCCGATCGTACAACAAGACGGCAATGCCGAGTTGCGTAAGACCTTCGCTCAAGTGTCGATAGATCGGCAAGTTTGCAAGGGGTTCTGACGCGCCGTGAAACACGATGATTGCAGGCACCGGGTGCTTCGATTCGGGCAGATAAAGCGTACCATGCAGCTTCGCGCCTTGGTTAGTAAACGTCACCGACTTTGTGACAACATTCGTCGACGGCGGGGCGTACCATGGAAGTGCTAAAGCGAGAACGAGCATAAGGCTTGCTGCAAACGACATGCGCTCCGATGTACACCTGCGTGCATCCGATGACCTCCCGCATCCGAGCGCAAAACGTCACACCTCGAATGGATCAACGCGAAATCGTCCAGCGTTCACTTGCAAGTTATCTCGATGTGATCCCGAATGCAGAGCTCTAGAACGAGTCGTCCCGCAGTGCGCTTTTTAGGAGGGTGAAGAAATGGCGCTTACACTACAGGTGCTCGTTGTGCTTGGCGGCACGGTCTTGGGAGTCGTGACTCCGAACTCCGCAAACGCCGACACCACGACTCGTCTTACCGAACGCGTGGCGAACGCCGTCCCAGGTTCAACCGAAGAACGCGTGATGGTCGCCTCAGTCCCGCGTGATCTAGGCCAAAAGGTTCCACTTCCACATATCACTGTGCTCGGGACAGTCGCGGGTCCATCAAATGCGACAATCTATTACTCGCCGAAAAACGCACGGGACGCAGCGACGACGTATCGCCAACAACTCTTGAACGAAGGTTTCGTAGAATGGTTGACATTCGACCATGGCGGTTTTGTAGCGAATACTCCAATTTTACAGTCGTTCTGTAGGAGTGGAAATATCGTGGGTATACAGACGGGCGCCGCGCCCGACGATTTGCGAATCACGCTAACGAAGTCCACCGATTCGTCCTGCGAGCGGACGTCTGCGCCAAAGCGCCCCAGCCTTCCCGTCCCTCTGCTAGCGCCGCCCGAGCACGCGCACGTCACGCTGCACGAATCCGCAAACGCATGGGGTGCCGTTGTATCCGCGGGAGCAAGTTCCGAATCGTTGACATCCAGCGCGACCATAAGGACGCAAATGCGGCTCCAGGAAGTTGCCCAGGGATACGATATGCAAATGCGGCGCGCTTCGTGGATATCTACGAGTCATGCACTGGCACAATATGTATGGGTCTCATCATACGAACGGCACATGAACGGTCAAGTGTGGCATGCGACGATAACTATCTATGCGACCGGTACGAACGCCGGTGAATATTCCGCGCAGATCAGCGCGGACGGCCCCTCTAACCATATCACGGCGGCACCTGTGGTACTGCAGGCACCGGCGGAGATACCAACCGGCATTTACGATCGCGCGCTGCCTCCCGGATTCACTCTACCTGCGGCGCCTGAAAACGCAACATTAGTCGCAAGCGTAGCCAGCGCCAGGACGTCCTCAATGGGTCAGATAGTCGATGTCCAGGCATTGTACACCGGGCAGAACGCGTCTGCGGCGGTCGATTATGTGCGTACGCTGACCGCTGCAGGATGGGAGCAGCGCAGCATGCTTGACTACGTCGTGCCCGGATTGGGAGGTTTCCGTCCCTCTCTGTTTTCGAGCGGCCTGGAGCGCTTTTGCAAAGGCGGGGAGATGACGGCAATCGTAGTGCAAAAAGTCGATGCAAAGGGTTCCTTTGTGGTGCAGTCGGCGGCAGATGGATGCGTCGCGCCGCAAATTCCCGTTGCCCCTTGGATGACGGGAAATGAGTTGCCGCGCTTATCTGCGCCGACGGGGGTTACTATGACGATCGGCGCCGCTGGCGCACCATTTGGGTCTGGTGCGATGCTAAAGAGCGATGAGACGCTCGCGAAGCTCACCGATAGTTTTGCGAAAGATTTCGTCGATGCCGGCTGGCGTGTAGAATCGCGCGTCGGGTCCGAAGGTGCGGCGACGACGACGTTCACTAAAATTGAAAATGGGACGGCGGGACAAGCTGCGCTAACACTCTATCGTTCGGCTACGTCGCACGATGTCGTCTACGCATTCGTCGACCTAACCGTGCTGCCGCCGCATTGATTTTACACCAGGAGCGTTAGCTCAGGGTTTGCCGGGCGCGAAGCCCTCCGCTTGCATCCAAGCGTAGAAATCGTCTATCCAACGATCGCTGGTTGTGCCTTGATGTTTCAGGCCGAAACCATGGCCGCCGGAATTATAGATATGTGCTTCCGGTTTTGCGCCGGAAGCGCGAAGCGCGGAATAAAACGCGTTCATCTGATCCAAGACCTGCGGATCATCTTGCGCCCACGCCATGAAGATCGGCGGCAAATTTTGTGGAATCGCAGGCATGCTCTCGAGCGGACCACCGTAGATGAAGCCAGCAAAATTGGGGCGCGCCGCGGGTCGCGTTGCAGCACCGCTGCGCTCGCAACCATTCCACCGGCGGAGAAACCCAGAAAGCCGACCTTCTGTGGTGATACGAGCCACTGTGTCGCATGTTCCCGCACGACTTTGACTGCTTGAATGGCATCCGCCATGCCCCATTTGCACGCCACATCTTCGTGGAGATCCGACGGAATGCCCGAACCGCGTTTTTCCATTGTACGGTACGCGAGCACGAATGCTGCGATGCCGCGCTGCTGCAGTTCCCGCGCGACGCTTTCGCCTTCCAAACTGAGCGTGAGCGCGATACACGCGCCGCCCGGCGCTACGATGACGCCCGTGCCCGTCGCCTTCTTCGGATCCGGCAGATAGGCCGTCAGCGTCGGCGTTACCACGTTCACCGCCACTGTGCCAAGCGGCGTGTCGCGCACGATCGTCTCGTGTTGCGTCCAGTTTTGCGAATCGGGCGCAACGCCATTCCAGATGGGCACGCTCTGCGGTGTCGCGCTGAGCGCGGCGATCACCGCCAGGGGAAACAGCATGGCAACAAGCATGGCGTAAAACGTTCGCCTCGACGTGTCCTATACTTGCACCTATTTCACATTAGCCACGTTGCCGTAGCGTAGCGGTCAACGCGCGCGCTGCAGATTCCACTTCTGCGTCGGTGCCGTTGGTGAATCCGAGCGCGAAGCCGCAGCAATCACTGCGTTCGATACAGAGGCTTGAAAGCGCAACCAGACGCTGGCCGTCGAGCGCACGCGACAACGCCCGGTCGTCAAACGGATGATTTGCGATGAGGGCAATATGAAGCCCTACATGCATGGGGCCGCACGTGAACGCACCGTCGAGGGGTGCAAGGGCCTGCGCAAGGATAGTGCGGCGCCGGTCGTAGACGGTGTTCATCCGCCGAATGTGTCGCGCGAAATGCCCCTCGCGCAGAAACGTTGCAAGCGTCGCTTGCGCATGCAACGAAAGGCCGAGGCTCGTACTCGCGCGTGCCGTGCGAAAGATGCGTGCCAAGTGCGGGGGAACGATGAGATACCCCGTGCGGATGCCGGGTGCGAGTGTCTTGCTAAAGCTTCCGATGTAAATGACGCGTTCATCGCGGTCGAGACTTTGCAGCGCCGGCAGCGGTCGCGCACGCTCAGTGAACTCGCTGTCGTAATCATCTTCGAGTATGTAGGAATCACAACGCTTGGCCCACGCCAGCAGCTCGAGACGGCGAGTCAGCGACAAGGTCCCGCCCAGGGGAAACTGATGCGTTGGCGTCACAAAAGCGCAACGGGCGTGGGCCGGCAGCGCATCGGTTTGCATGCCGTCGCTGTCGACTCGCACCGCATGCAGCCGCACTCCATCTCCCTCGAATGCCGCGCGCGCGAGCGCATATGCTGGATCTTCAATCGCAATGGTGTCCCCGGCGCGCGCGAGCACGATGTTGGCAAGGTGCATGGCGGCCTGCGCGCCTTCGACTACAACGATCTGGTCGGGTCGGGCGTTGATACCGCGGAATTGGCGTACATGCATCGCGATCGCATCGCGTAATTGACGCAAGCCGCTCGCAGGTCCATAACCGAGGTCGTAGGTTTCTTTGAAAGCGCGACGCGCAGCGCGCCGCCAAGCGGCCTCCGGAAAAAGCGAGAGCGCCGGCATGCCGGGGCGCAGCGGTCCTTCGCCGGCAGCGGCTTCAAAGCGCGAACGAACGGCGTCGAAACGACGCGCATCGTCGGGTGCGGGAATGTCGTCAGGCACATGTGGATGTCGCCGTTCGAGGCCCGAAGCGGCAACGAACGTTCCCGATCCGGTTCGCGCTTCGAGATATCCCTCGGCGGTGAGCTGCTCAAAGGCGAGCGCTACGGTATTGCGTCCGAGACCGAGTTGTTTTGCCAATTGCCGAGAGCCCAGCATTTTCGTCCCCGGGGTGAAGCTTCCGGATTCGATCGCCTCGCGAAGCCGACGCACGAGCTGCACGGCCAGCGGCTCACTCCCGCTGCGGTCGGGGAAGAGCGGTTCGAGACGAAGCGGCTCTGTCATTTAGGAAGTAAGTGGCACGTTACAGGGAGCCGCTCCTGCCCTAGAATCAGTGCATGCAAGTCCTCGCTATGATGCTAGCGCTGGTCGTAAGCGCGGCGCACGCCTTCGATTATCAATTCGGAACGTGGAACGTCCACGTGTCGCGACTCGTGCATAACGCATCCGATTCGACAAAATGGGTGACGTACGATGGAACACACACGGTCACGCCGCTTTGGCACGGTCGCGCAAATATCGGCGTTCTTGAGATTCACGGGCAAGCCGGCACCATCGAGGGCATGCAATTGCGCCTCTTCTCCCCCGCAACGGACACTTGGAAGCTGTCATTTGCAAGTAGCACGGACGGCGAGTTGCAAAGCCCGTCAGTCGGGTCGTTTCACGATGGCGTCGGCGATTTTCGCGATATCGAAACCGTCGACGGCAAACGCGTCATCGTCCGCACGCTTTCGACGATGCGTTCGCCCAGATGGTATCGCGATGTCATTGCACGATCGTCCGATAACGGTAAGACGTGGACGCCCGTCTGGATTGCCACGTACGAAAAGCAGTGAAGTAGCGATGCGTAGATTGTTTCTGCTTGTAGCGTGTGCGTTCATGATGCTCGGTGCTGCGCCCGCGCTACCCGACGGCGCACACGATTTTGACTTCAACCTCGGCGCCTGGCACACGCATATTCGGCGTCTGCTGCACCCGCTCAGCGGCGCTCACGCGTGGGTGACGTACGACGGGACGGTTACTGTGCGTACCGCTTTGGGCGGCGCAGCGAACGTTGAAGAGGTTGAAGCAAACGGTCCTGAGCACCTTGAGCTTCTCGATGTACGTTTGTACAATGCAGCGTCGCATCAATGGAGTCTCAATAGTGCGAGCAGCGATGATGGAACACTCCAAACACCGGCGACGTTTGGCGGATTCGAACACGGACGCGGTATATTTTACGATCAGGAGCCATTCAACGGACGAATGATTCTCGACCGTCAGACGTTCTTCAACATCACACCTACGTCATATTCATTCGACCAAGCGTTTTCGGACGACGGCGGTAAGACGTGGGAGACAAACTTTGTTGCGAATCTGACGCGTACGCGCGCTATGGCTCCTTCAGAACGCTCGCAGACCGTGACGAATGCATCGCACGATTTCGACTTCAGCTACGGCACCTGGTCGACGCATATCGAATCGTACGAAACGACGGGCGGCAAAGCAGTTCCAACGTCGTATGTGGGGACCGTAGCGTGGCGTAAGATCTGGGGCGGACGCGCTTTCTTGGAAGAGATCAAGGCTTCAAATAAGGCCGGCGGATTCGAAGGCCTGACGCTGTTCCTTTATAATCCACACGCTCACCAATGGAGCCAGACGTTCGCCGGTAAAGGCGCCGGCACGTTCGATCCCTCGATGGTAGGCAGTTTCAAGAACGGGCGAGGCGAGCTCGTTTCGTTTCCCGTTCCAGATAATGGGGTGTTGGTTTTCGCACGTGAGGTGTGGTCGGATATTCGCCGCGACACCCATCACTTCGAAATTCAGTACTCGCACGATGGAGGAAAAACGTGGCAACCGTCCTTCGTGGCAAACCTCACACGGATTGGGCCGGGCTTGTAAGAACTGAAGGTACTTCGATTCACGCCAACGCGATTTACTGAGGCGCAAGCCACTATACGACGCTGAAGGGCAGGTGTATGGTAGAGGCTCTAACACGGTGGATATATGAGCGTGAAGAGATTTTCTGCGTATGTCATTATAGCTGCGACGTTATTGACGCTTGTCTCAAAGCCGACGTCGACGATAGCAACCGAGCACACAACGGCCGCGGCAGTGCCGGCAGACATCCGTTCAGTCTTCGCGAAGCCGGTATACAAAAACGCAACGTGGGGACTGCGTGTACTCGACGGATCGAAGATTCTCATCGACGTTCATCCGGAGCGAAAATTTTTCATCGGCTCCGTTCGCAAAGTATTCAGCGTCGGACAGCTGCTCGATGCCGTTGGGCCCGATCATCGGTACAACACACCCGTATACCGTACCGGCAACGTTAGCGGCGGCGTGCTTCACGGTAACCTCGTGATCGTCGCCTCCGGAGACCTGACCATGGGCGGTCGCACACGGCCCGACGGTTCCATCGCGGTCAGTAGCTGGGACCACAACGAAGCCGATAGCCTTGGCAACGCCATCCTTACCGAGCCCAACCCGCTCGCCGGGTATGACGGGCTCGCGCGCGCCGTTAAAGCCGCCGGCATTGAGCGCATCGACGGCGAGGTAATCGTCGATGATCGCCTCTTCCAACCGTTTAATTTCCGTGAACAATTCGACGTGCGTCCGATTTTCGTCAACGATGACGTCGTCGATCTCAGCATCACACCAGGGGCCAAAAGCATCGTCAGCCATCGGCCGGTTTCCGCGGCACTCGCGATCAAGAACAAGTTGCGCACTGGCGCGCCGAAATCCAAAGACACGCTGAAGATCGATCCTCAGTATCCGACATGCATCGGTGTGCTGCCGTGTAGCGCGACGATCGACGGGTCATTGCCGATCGACTTCGCTCCGCCGCTGACCGGCGCAACGACGCTGGTACAAACCGTTCGCATCACCCAACCCTCGAACTATGCGCGCACCGTCTTCATTGAATCGCTGCGCAAGGCCGGCATAATCGTCCGCGCATCGACGGTGGAGCAGAACCCCACAAGGCTGCTACCATCGCGCCTGGTGTACAACCAAGCTAATCAAGTGGCGATGTTGCGCGGGATGACCTACGCACAAGATGCGAAGCTCATTCTAAAAATCAGCTACAACATCGGGGCGGACACCAGCATCGTGCTCTTTGGACTAACGCGCGGCGTAAACAATATGCCGGCTGCGCTCGCGGTTGAACGCAAAAATTTAGCGACACGCTTTGGTATCACCGACACCGAGTATCACTTTATCGATGGTAGCGGCGGCGGAGATACGACTGCAACAAGCCGCGCCGTCACGCGAATGCTTGACGAAATGCAACGCCGTTCCGCATTCTCGACGTTTTATGATGACCTGCCGGTACTCGGCATCGACGGTTCCCTTGCATCAGTCAAAGACTTCGAAAAGGATTCAACTCTAGCGGGAGCCACGGGTCAAGTGCACGCCAAGACCGGCACGTATGTCGGCGAATCTAGCTCGGGTGGCACGATGCTCAAAGGTCAAGCCTTCGGCGGCTACGTCACGACCAAGAGCGGCAAACACCTCATTTACCAGCTTGTCGTCAACAACGTGCCGATCACGTCGATCGCCGACATCATCGGCGTTTTCCAAGACGAAGGCACGATTTCCGCAATGCTCTGGCGCGATTACTAAAAAAGAATCGCGCCGAAGCTCGCGTTTGACAGCCGGCCACCGCGACGGCCTGAATACGATCGCCTTTGCATAATGGGTGGCGAACAGGCAGGGCGAGTAGATTCGCGGACCAAGATGTTAGAGTCCGGAGCGCGCGCGCTCGCCGCCGTAGTGGCCGCCATCGGCACGACAGGCGCCGAGGACTCCTGTGGCTACCGATCATGCCGATGCCGCCGTCGCGTTCTTCTGTCCGTCATCCTTGGCGATCGTGCGTCGCTGCGTTTCACGAGCCACACGCAGCGGGACGCAGACGGGATGGCCATTTGCTATAAATGTCTTTGGAAACGCGCGCGTCCGTCGATTGCTGAGGTTCTAGCGGGTGCTTAGCTGTCTACCGCGGGCCGGGTTCCTTTAATGCGTACCATGAAACGATAAAGGTTGGGGGACTATGAGATCGATTCAAGCCATTCTAGCGCTCATCGCCGTCGTGTTCGGCGCTGCGCTTTACAGTGCCGCACCACGTCCCGCGGCCGCACAAGATATAACGACCGGCACGTGCCTCAGGTTAACAGCGACGCCGTACGTTATCGCCGGCACATCGATGGGCGGAAACCACTACATCGTCATGGTCGGGAACGTGACCTGTACACAAGCGGCATCGTGGATTAAAGCGATCTTGGCGCAGCATTTGTCCGGGCCGCCCGATGAAGACATGACGGTAAAAGGTCCGAGCGGATATACGTGCCGCGCTTCGCTGGACGGCGGCGGTCATCCATATCAAGGGCGCTGCGAAAAGAATGGCGCCAAAGATACGGGGTTTCAGTGGACGATGGGCGCTTAAGCTTGAGCCCCTGCGGAATCCAATGCGATACAACGCTCGGGACCTATGGATCGCCTCGTCAACATCGCGCATCTGCAAAGCGGAAGCGGTATGGTATGCAACATTGCAATTCAACAAATCATTGCGCTTATCACGCTCCAGCTCAACGCTGACGGCCTGATCGAACACTACACTACATCTGTTGACGCTCACTTTTCGTTTGGAATGGACAGTGCTCGCCAAGATGGATCCGTCAACGATATTCGATCCGTGACTGAATCGGCTTGGCAGCGGCCGCGACCACTAATCGAGATCAGAAGAGTCCCATGAACCTCGCCGGACTCGCTGTTTCGTCGTCACAAATCCAGCAAACGAACGAATCGAAGTAAGTGGGTAAGGCCCTTGCCAACCAAATAATTTTGTACTACAAAGTTATTTTGTCGAACAAAAGACAATTTGCGCGCTATCTATTTGGCGCGGCCTTTGTATTGTCCATCAGGCTCCCATTCGCCGATTTCCGAGGCGTATTGTGGCTAGTGATGCTTGCAACATTCCCCGTGTTGATTCTACTCGGGCTGGTCATTCTCGCAGCACTCGTCCTCGCCGCGACACACTGCGTCCATGCGCTTGCAAAACGCAACCTGTTGCAAGCACTACGCTATTTTGCGGTGCTCCTACTGATACCGACTGAAGTCCACATCGGGAGTTGGATGTGCGAACGCCTTATAGTACTCGCATGCGCCACAAGCCTCCAATCCGCTATCACCGACGTTAAGCGCGGCAAGACGTTGCCGCCGCCAAGTCAAGCGTTTCCAATTCAGGTCTTCCAAAACGAATCCCGACATTGCGTCGTACGCTCAAATGAGTCCGCTGTTCCTCGTGGAGTATGTAGTCTACGACGAAGCCGATAAGAGCGCATCCGCCGCGTCGATCACCTTGCGGCTTAAGCCGGACAAGAATTCATGTGACGTCTCAGCGACGCGGGCAATTGGCAGTTACTACTGGGTGTCAGAAGCGTGCTAGCAAAAATTCAGAGCGCTCGAATGCATTTCGACGGGAATCGCCGTTCCGGCTGTTAGCATGCGTAATGGGTTGCCCTGCAGCGCGCATGATTGTCACCGTCCTATGCAGTATGAGCACTTCACTTGGTCTAGCGGGGCAGACACTATCGTGACCATTCGAGTCGTGAAACGTTTCTCAGCACTAGCAATCCGCTTTCCGAATAAACATCATCCCCGAATGCCTCCGAATAGAGCAGCTGGTTGTTTCCGTCGAACGTGAGCGGCGCTCCATCGTGCCAGGTTTTTCCATCATCCACCGACCAAGCGTGATGCACGATATTATATCCGTCATTGTCGTACCGCATATCGCTCGCAAAAAATTGTTGGAAGTGCCATAGCGCGCTGTTCGGAAGCTCCCCGAGCAAAGCAACGCGGCCATTTCCCGCCACGATGCCGAATGCGCACCTGCCGGCTGACAGACGATGACCCTTTCGGTCAAATATCGTGACGCGGGTCGGGAAGAAATCATAAAGCTGCGCGTATGGGCAGGACCTATCTAGAGACATCGCCGCAAAGCGGTCGTTGCTAAGCCAAGCGAACGACGTTTCGTTTGCGTTGTTCTCGAAGTCTGACAAAACGACCACGCCTTGGTTTGGTGCGGTGACATTGAAAAGGCGCAGCTGTTCGCCTGACGGAGCGAAGCAAAGGGCCTTTAATCCATCTGGGGATACCTGATAGCTATAACGATCGCAAGCTGCCGTGTTTGTGGCATTAAAGGATCGATCCGGGCGGTCCCGCGCGACGGCAAAAGCGACTGGTCGAGTGCCGACGATCCGGCCGTTGCGAATTAGCGTGGTCTCTGTGGGAGTATCGATCGGTGGAGACGCTTTTGCCCAAAACTCGGCATACAAGGTCCCCGGCGTCGAGTAGGTTCCCGGCCGTCCATAGCACGCCGTTAACGCGCAGCCGAAAAACGCGCATATCAAAATACAGATCACCCGCACAACGAACATTTGCTTTGGATCCTCACAGAATTCCTGGCGACATTTCGCGCGGTGGCGATTTCTGTGCGTAGCGATCATAGCTGCGGTAACATGGCGCATCGCGAGCGCGCCGCCGCTACTGTTCCGCAATGCCGTGGAAGCGGAACAGGTCGCGGACCCTGAAACGCGCGCTCTTCGAACTTGGAATTCGTGCTTTCTTACCGTGCGCGCCGTGACCATATTCGTTGCCTTCGCTGGCGGTCAACAAAGTTTCATCGATCGTCGCTTCACTGTGTGGGCGGCAGCTTCTAGGTGTGGCGTTCTTGGCATGGAGGTCGCTCTATGCGCATCATGTGAACCGAACGCCGCTGACATCGTGACGCGCTTGGTCCTATCTGTCGATCCTGATTTGGACATGGCGCCCTTTCATCAGATAGCGGACCAGTTACGCGAATTCGTTAAGCGGGGCGTTCTACGTCCGGGCAATGCGCTGCCGACGGTACGGCAACTTGCGATCTGCGCGTGGCTCCCAACACCGTAGTATGCGCCTACGCCGACTTGCAGGATGCCGGATGGCTTACGAGTGACGGGCGGCGCGGCACTCGCGTTGCGCAAGCGATACCGGCTGACGACGCGAAGCGGCGCGCCGTGGTTTTGGAAGGCGACGTTGACGCGTTCATCGGCAATCTGCGGCGTCGAGGCTATTCGAAAAATGACATCCGCGCTGCACTTGAACATGGTGGGTCGGATATCTAATCCACTTACCTACATTCGAAAAGCAAGAAACGCCATGCAAACACTGGCGTTTTCCGTTAATGCAGACCGGCAATAGAGGCGGCTTGGCATGAACTCGCTGCGTTTAGCAGTGATCACCATGCCTGCCGCTCTTCAGCGACACAAATTTCGCCGGTGTCCTTGCGATTAATTCCTGTGAATGTGAGTAGTTCGCCCTTGGTATGCGGTTCAATACCGCGGGTTGTGAAGGCACAGACCGGTTTGGGCAAGTTCTTCCCGTCCGCTACGGTACGGAGAGGAGACAGCGACGCTACTACCGCGTCGCCCGATCGATTGACCTCTGCGTTCAACTGCACGCTGGGCATCTCGAGGTGAAGCATTGAGCGCGGCCACGTTCCAACCGCAACGCCCTCGACGAACGCCTCAACTTTTAATGCATCGCCGCGTAGTTCGATAATACAGCCACGCAAGCACGAGACATGGTGGCTCTGATAGGAGTTCTTTAACGCAGCATCAGTCACGCTCGTAAATGCGGATATTGTTCTTCCATTTGGGTCGCCGTTGGCCAAACCAACTGAAACGCCTGGCCCGGGAACGGCCTTCCCAATGAGAAGAACGCTCAGCCACGAAAAGCCGCGATTTTCGCGCATCTTTGCTAACGTTGCCTTATAAGCGAGATCGAACGCGCCGGAAAAGTTTCCCGGCAAGTACACCGTCGCTTCACCATCGGAAGATACCGGCTTCACGTCAGATAGCGCCGGCTGCACCGTTGCAATCATCAATATGCCCACGAGGAGAAGTCGAGCTAGAGATAACCCCTGAGCCATAATCCTACCTTTCAGAAAAGACACGCGAATCATTACAATCATGAAATAGGGCCGTTACGGTAAGCGCCATTGGAATAAACGAGGGCGTGACCAGCATTGCCGGCTGCGCCGTGGTTTACCTCGCTTCGGGGTTTCGCGTTTTCTACCGATACCTGCGTCTATATTGACTGTAAACACAGAGCGCTTCTGCAGATTTTGTTTCGAACCGAATTACATTTCGATCTTTAGACAAACTTGTTCCGAACTCACGATTTTTCGTTTGTTAGTGCAAGTTCGCATTCGAACGGCTAACACGGTCAGAACGGTTTTGTGAAGTAGATTTGTCAACTAGGGGCCACTCAGAAGCGGTCATTGGGAACGCTTCTGAAACAACTCAGTGGTCCCATCCGTACTCGACCATATGCGGTTAGGTCCGATTCTTCTTGCCACCATCGCCTTTTCGGGCTCAGCCCTTCCCACCTACGCGGCCGCGCCTCTTTCATCTCAGGCAACGCCTCTCATCGGCGCTGCCGTTCTGGCGAAGGTCGATGCCGACGTAGATGCCGATCTGCGCGCCACTCATTCCGAGGCCGCAACAATCGCCATCATTAAGAATGGAAGGACCGTCTACACGCGTGGTTATGGTCTGCGAGACTTAGCCACAGCTCTCCCCGCTGACGTGCAAACCCGATACGAGGTGGGTTCACTTACAAAACAATTCACGGCGGTCGCCGTCTTGCAACTGAAGGAGGCTGGCAAGGTCGACCTCGACGCGCGGCTGTCCACGTACCTTCCGCTCGCGCCACATGCAGAGTCCGTCACCCTTCGCCAGCTCCTTACGCAGACCAGCGGCTTTAAAGACTATATGAGTGCTCCAAACATTGACACGCTTGTCGAAACGCCCGCCACCTTCGATCAACTGATGGCACGAATCACGGATGAACCTCTCGGCTTCAAACCCGGAACGCAATGGGAGTACTCGAGCACGAACTACCTCATCTTAGGGCACGTTATCGAGGTCGTTTCTGGCGAGACGTGGGATGACTACCTGAGAGAACACATCTTCGTGTCAGCCGGTATGAAAGACAGTGCGACGATCGCGCAAGAGGGAGCGGTCTCAGACATGGCTCGCGGATACACCTACATCAACGGGAAAAACGAGCCATCGGTGCCGCTCGACGAATCTTGGGCTGGTGCAGCAGGCGGCATCGTCTCGACCGTTGGCGATCTTACGCGATGGCACGAAGCACTTACCTCCGGCAAGATCATCTCGCTCGATGACTACTCTTTGCTTTCGACACCGGCGCGCTTTCCTGACGGGTCGTACAGTGAGTATGGATTCGGACTCTACGTCGATACGTACGATGGCCAGCCCCGCGTGTGGCACAATGGAAATACATTTGGCTTCGATGCGAGTGACCAATTTTTCCCGAAGCAAGACATGCGCATCATCGTTTTGACGAATTCTGCGGACGGGGGCAGCGATGAAGTCGTCGCGCGTATCTACAATGACCTTTTCCCGGCGATTGCCGCCGCAGCGCTAAACGGCGCTGCCGGCTCTGATCCGGCGCTTGCCGAAAAGCTTGACGCACACGCGCAACCACTCTCGACCGACATGACGCCCCTGGACATGTATCGCCGAGCGCTGGCAACGATGCATGCGGCCGAGGCGCCGCCGTTCTTGCAATTCAAGGTTGCAGCGAATACAACGTTCAAGGGAACGGTCTGGATTCAGCACTTCGTGCACGTCGAACGTACGTCGGACCGCAGAGAAAAGATTCGCGCCGTTGACGTAGAGCTTCACCGGAATGTCCATCCCCTCGACGTCGCCCCGGATCTCTTTCTCGGTCATGCGTCTGCTACGGCGCCCGAATCGGGACCAAACGTTTTTTCGGTAGGCCTAGAAACGGGAACTGCTAAGTCGCTCTCAACGATTGCAACGGTCGAAAATCGTTCTCACTACAAAGTAACCCTGTCAGGCCGTGAGGTACTTTCCGGTTGCGGGCAAGCAATTCATCTAAAACTTGAACCACTAACTGCTCCGATGGCGTATAACCTTCGCGACCTGTGGATCGACCCTGCCACATCACGCATTTGTAAAGCGCGTGCAGTGTGGTGGTCAATCCTGGATATCATGTACCCTCAGAAGGTGGTCGCTACGGTGACTTTGGATCTAAACGCCGACGGGCTCATCGAACACTACGCGACATCGGTGTCGGCTCGTCAATTGCTCGCTACGGAAACTGCTCGTCAGGACGCATCGTTCAGCGACATTAGGTCGGTCAATGAATCGGTTTGGACAACGGCGCCCGTTCTTGATTCGTCGTTTCGAATGCCTCATTCGTAGTACAAATGGATACGAACAACCCTTCGATGGATCGCCGGGTTTTTCGTCATACGATCCTTCGACAAGCTCAGGATGACACACAATCTGTCGCGGCTCGAGATTTAGTTCAGATACGAAACGGAGGGTGACCCGAAGGTCGACCGGCGAGACCTAGAACGGTTTTGTGGTGTGAAAGTGTTAAGCCGTGTCGCAGTAAAGCGTTCGAACGCGTTCACTGCTGTCCACGCGATAATGCCGCGGCAAGAGTTTCGTTGGGATACCCAGCCGAACGGTGCGACTCGCGTTGTGGAACTGGATCTGAAAAGTCGGCGTCTCGGAGCCGGCCTTCCTTCGACTCAGGATGACAAACGAGAACGGTTCCGCGGTATAGTTTTGGCACCCATGGCCACTCGTTCGACCAGGCGAAGAGTTCTAATCGTCAAAGTTGTACATACGATGAGTAGATGGAACGATCCAGCGGGCTGGCAAGGCTTGGTTGATGGGTCGGCCTGCCCAATATGTGCGCGAGGAATTCCGCTCGACGTCATTGCGACGTTGCGATGTTCATGGCTCACAATGCCTGAGGCGGGATCCATGCGTGGCTACGTGTGCCTCGTATCGAAAGTACACGTCGTTGAACTTCACGAACTTGATGACTCGCAGTTGGCCTTGTTTATGCAAGACGTGCGCGACGTTTCGAAGGCGGTCGCTAACGCCACTACTCCTACCAAGATGAACTACGAAATCCACGGAAACACAATCCCGCATCTGCACATGCACTTCTTTCCTCGCTATTTAGGCGATCAATTCGAGGGAGGCCCGATCGACCCGCGGCGCACTGTCCAACCGATCTACGCACGCGGCGAATACCTCGGACTACGCAGTCGCATTCTCAGCACGCTTCCCGTGTGAAAAGAGCCCAGCGCTTCTTGCACCGAGCTCCTTTACTTTACAGTTATACCGTGCGTCAGAACGGTTCCGTGCCGTAAATCTGTTAAGATACGGAGGCCAACTCATGAGATGCAGGCCTCACGAGATTCGCCTCGCGAAAAACCCGCACGATGGGACGGCGATCATCAGTTTTCGTTCCGGTCTTGGTGTTGCTAGCCAGCCCGTCGTTCAGAAGTGTTGCGCAACAGCCCCTTGACATACGGCCGGACCTCGCGAGCGCTTGCGGAAACTTTCCAAATCCCGACTATGCGCCAGCCTTTCAGCCACCGATTCGCGACTACATGTCTTTTCGCTGGTGGTTTGTCCATCAGCCGGGAGCGACGACCGTCGGCCGGATTGAGATACCGAATGACGCAGTAGCTTGGCCGGATAACGGAATGGACAACATGGCGTACACGACGCAAGGAATGCAGACGTTCCGGCAACTCGCGAGTGGGGGAGATCGCGTTGGCGCGTACTTCGATCCAAACACGAACGTTGTCGGCGTGTTGGAGCAGTGCGGCACAGCGTCTATCTACGTCGTCGTCCGTGCGAAAGATAAGCCAGCCGGTCTCTCTACGGTAGACTATGTGCCGCAAGCGACAGAAAAAGGCGTCAAACTTGGAATGACCGCCGACCAGGTCAAAGCGCTGGTAGGAGCAAGCGATTCGTATCACACGCAGCACATCGACGACTTTCTTCTTTACCAATGGAAGAAGCGGTCGGATTGTAAGAGATGTGCACCAGACAGATATGCGATGAAGTTTGATTTCGAGAACGGTCAGCTCATAGCAATGAGTTACCAGGTCTGGCTGCATCCAGAGATTCACTGGCACTCAATCGACGATTGAAATCAAGGACCCGGGCGCTCTTCGTCTGGGCTACGCTTCACTGATCCTTCGAGCCTCGCTGCGCTCGGTGATGGGCGTCTCGATCGCTTGCTGCTTCGTCACCGTTGCACGCCTCATGTGCGCTCTTCGAGTACTCGAAAGACGCTATTCGGCGGGGGGAGGCTGAACCGCGTAACAAACGGCCCCTGATACCGTCGCGACATATAAAGCTCGCACCACACGTACAAATACGCCCCGCCACAAAAAAAGAAGCAGACCGATTATAAACAGCCGTGCGCGACCTCCTGCCCGGGTCGAACCACAGCATCACTCATCACATTGATTGGCGCGAAGCTTGTATCCTCGTCGGTGATCCATTCCAAAAGAACGAGCCCGGCGAATTTCGCGGGCTCTTTGTTTGAAGCGATCCTTCGACAAGATGAGGATGACGATACGGGTCGAGATTTTGTTCAGATACGAAACGAACCGGCTCCGAAGCGTACTATGGTACGCGAGGAACCGGTTCGTGAAGTAGATGAGCCGAAGCTCGATCCGCGAGGCCTAGAACGGTTTTGTGAAGTGAATTTGTCAAGACTTTTCTCTCCGTTCTCCCGCCGGCGCTCAGTTTGAGCCCCATGCGCAACTCAGCGTAATGTTCAACGCAATGCCAGAGTGTTCGCCCCGGTAAGTCCAAAAGTAATCGCTCTCGCCCTTGCGAGCATCTGCTCGATACTGCTGCGGGGCGTCGAAAGGATGATACGGCCTACCGTGCTGACCTCTATTGTAGCGCCGTCCGCCGTATACCGAATAACACCTTCGCTCTCATCCTCATCTAAGTCGCCCCCATGTGCCTCCTGAAAGTCCTCGAAACGCGATACCAGTTCAGCATAGTTCCATTTGCGCGCATCGACCTCTAGTACGAGATAATCGATGCGTCGAGAGAAAATGACGTCACAGGCCTCAACGATGTCCTCATCGGTATCCCTAAGAGTGAGCCGACGAGTTATTCGGTACATTCCAGCGTCGTCGGGGTCTTGCTCCGCCTGAACACTGTACCGGAAATACTCGCAGTCGATAGACCCGCTGGCGTCGGCATGTGATTCGGCGCGCGCAATGTCTTTATGACGTAAGCTGAACGCGTCCTTAGTCTGTTGATATAAGGACTGGAGATCGTTATCAACTTCGGGCCATGCAATATCTTTTACGAATCGACTAGTCGCACCAGAAATTGATTTGGGGACAGTATAGCTCCCTCTCTTAAATCCGCTCAACCTATTGATAGCGCCGTCGGTCACGCCCTCGAAATAGGCATCTTGAAGAGGCGCTGACAACACCGAAAGGTCCTGGACAGCGACGACTGGCGCCGCTCTCGGAAACTCGCGGATCCTGAAAGTGCTCGTCGCCCTAATTATTGCTTCGGGAACTTGCCGACTCCTCATCGTCGTGCTTTCCCGCACATAGCGGGGAACACTCTCTCGCAAGTAATCTCGCAGCGAAACATCAGTAATCGCATTGCCGTTTGCAAAAGCAGCCTTGTCTTCCCCCCGAAGGGCTCGCAACAAATGATACGTCCATATGCCGTGACGTAACGCCGGAGACGAGTATGAACTTTGACCGCGACTACAAGATAAAAATACTGCATGATATTCGTCTGTATCACCATCCGGAAGCCCTATTGCTTCGCGGTCGAAGCTGCTGATCGGGAGCCTGCCGTCAGTTTGCGTTGCACATGCGTCGATAAAAAGTAACGCTCTGCGACACGCGCTTTCCGAAAGGGGCTTCAAGAGTGTTTCATAGAGCGAAACCGATGTCTCCAAAATATTGGCTGTGCCAGTGTCAAAAGCAGTTAGTCGATTATCTCCCGCTCCGAAAAAGCCGTGGCCAGCATAGAAAAATAGAAACAAGTCGTCAACATTCGCAGCCTGCACTGCCTGCCCAATTTGATAATCCAAGGTAGTCTTCGTCGCGTCGGAGTCTACAAACAGTTCACTGTCAACTCTATCACCGTATATATTGGGAAGAAGTTCGACGAATTCGCGCGCGTCCGCAGATGCAAAGTCAACCGCTGAAAATCGCGCACCTTGATAGTGCTCGAGGCCCACAGCAATCGCAACAACTCTTCCGTGAGCCGGCAAAAGGACACTACTGGCCGCTTCATTCATTATTGATGGTTACGTCTCGTCTTCGGTGAACTCCCGTAGCTCGGCGCTTCTTGCGATCTGCGTGGGATAGGGTCGCCGCAGATAACGCCATAGAACATCGTCCGGCTTAGACTACCGATCCGCCTTTACGCCCCGATACATTCATGCGTAAAATCCGGGTACGAATATCGGAGGCGTACATCCGTGATTTGCGTGCTACTATCCACCCCTCAGGGCTCGACTTCTTTCGGTGCCATCCGATCGAACCTGCGTTTCGCGAGAATCCGCCCCTCTCGTGGATGCTCCTGCGAGAACAGGGCGTCTTCTTCGTCCCAATTTTGTGAATGCAACATTTTGCGCGCAATAGTCCAATTCAAGTGAACATACCAAGCCTCGAGATATAATATCTGCTCTCGTGCATTCCAAGCCCGTCTTGCGGAAGGGACGACGCATAATACACCTGCCGTCGCAAGGATAGACGCAATCCAGCCATGTTGCGATGCCGCCGCAGCTTCCACCGCAGCGCCCGCGGCAAGATATGTTGCAGCGATTTGGTAGCTCGCAGCTACTTCGCGAGCGCAGTCCCTTTGCAGGCGTTCATTCGATTCTTGGTCCTGGTTAAAACCGCTATAGAACATGTCTGATCCATGCCAGCGATCTGGGGCAGCGCCTTTATTGGCAAATCGAAACGCTTGCTCAGCAGCCACTGCAGCGCCAATTGCGAACAGAGTTGCGATCCACGGCGCAGCGGTTGGAATTAGGTCAAGATAAACGCTCACTTACTCACCGAGTCAAAGCGGCCGTTTCGTTCGGCATTCTTTCGAATTTGTGCGAGTGAGTCGCAGTATCGAATTGCGACCATTAATACCGTTTCACCGGGATATCTTACTTCCAAGTCCTTTAGCGCGGTTTCGGCTTTCGTGTCGAGATCTGTTATGTAAAATGATAGCTGGCGTTGACGAGACCAGTAACGCGCATCTTGCTAGGGATACCGCTACGAAGCATCGTTGCGTCAGGCTCGGCTACATATTGAATCTGATTGCTTCGAGGCTCCAACTTTGGGCGGTACTGGTGAAGCGCTAGGTTCATCAGCGCGTTGAAGAACAGGAATAGTTCTTTACTGTCGATTCCCTCGAACCGACCCTTTATCCATGCATCGTTTCCGGTCTTGTTCGCCACTGACATCATGTAGTCGCGCGCAGATCGCACTTCGCCGATAAACGCTTTGAAGTATTTCAAAAACGCACGCTCCGCCTCGGGCGTATCTGCTGGGTCACCGTCACGCTCAAGCGATGCAGCCGCTCGTTTCTCCTCTTGTATCATCGAAGCGATATGCTCGGCGGCATTGCGAAGCGCGTCGTGCATTTCGGAGTATTTTGCATATCGCTTAGAAGGCTTCCGCCCAGTCACTCGCATTTCATCATATTCTGTCTGCTAGACGCCACGAAGACTCCCTCCACAAGATGCTCGAATCCGATCAACGATCATCCGAACCGCTCCTTCGTGCTTTTTGCACTTTTTAACGGCGGCTTCTGGCCCCCCCAATGAAAAAGCCCGATGCTATTTTGCACCGGGCACCATTGACCAGAGCGCAACCTAACGTCGATAACTCCAATCTTCTCTAGGAGCATCAAGACCGCGTGCTGGCTTGATGTTGCGCTTGTAAACGGCTTCTGGGTTGAAAAACATCTGAACAAAATCTCGAAGGTCGGAGAGAATACGTTTTAGCACACAACCATTAAACTACGCTCGGGCAGGCCTGACAAGACCTTCCTGATGATGGGGCGACAACGCGGCGATATTGATCGCTAGATCTTTTCAGTATGCGCAAATAGCTCCGCCAGGTCGAGCCCCTGTGGCGAACGCTATCTTTACTACGGTTCTCATGGTCACGTTCACTTCGGCGCCTTCTACTTTTTGATAGTGGCGAAACGCTAGTCCCGCCGCGTCGGCAACATCCTCTTGAGTGAGCCCCAAGATGCCGCATCCGGTCTCTTCGTTCAGCAACGTGGCGATATTTTTGGTCCCGAACGTCGAGCTCTGCAAGAGTCTCGTCCATGCCCCAAACGAGAAAATCTCTTGCTACCAAAATGCGATTCCTATGACCTCCGCTTGAAACGATCGACTCTGGGTCAGCAATGTGCATCGCATGAGACGCAACGCGCCGTCCAAATGCTCGCGTCAACCGAAGGAAGTCTAGCAGTGACGGCATTTCGGATGACGTCAACCCATTTCCCGATCTGAAGCGGTCCTCGATATCGATATCACAGCGATGTGCCCACTCGTACACCGATGCAATTGTCGCGAGTTCTTCGGCGAGCGATGAAGCTTGCAATCGGGGCCGAAGGACGAATAAGGCGTATTGGTTAGGACGAGCAATGGGTAGGCTATCAACGCCAACCATTAACGGCAGACGTTCACCGTTCTCGCAAACGCACAATCGCACACCAAACTCGGCAGCCGTTGTCATCGGCTTTATCGTATCACAGTTGAAGCAAACTCGTTAAGTTAAGATACAAGTGTAAAGAAAAGAGGCCGTGATAGAATCACGGCCTCTTCTTATTCGAAATCGCTTGGGTTATTGAGTTTTTTCGTAGTATGATGCTACTACTTAACTTAACAGATTTACATCTCTCTAGAACGGGATTTCGTCGTCTAAATCGTCGCCGAAACCGCTGTCGTTGACGCCGGCTGCAACGGGTGTTGCGCTGCGTGCGCCGCCGCTGTAGCCGCCAGCGCTGCCGGCGAACTCTTCGCCAGCGCCGCCTTGGCGTGCGCCGAGCATTTGCATGTTATCGATCACGACTTCGGTCGCTTTGCGTTTTTGGCCATCTTTGTCGTCGTACGAACGAATGACGAGCCGGCCCTCGACGAGCGTGTTCGTGCCCTTCTTCAAATACGTGTTGCAGGTTTCACCCAAACGGTCCCACGCAACGATGTCGACGAACGTCGTCTCTTCTTTGTTGCGTGGATTGTTGACCGCGAGCGTAAACTTTGTTACCGCCTTGCCGGATTGCGTGTAGCGGATCTCGGGGTCGCGCGTAAGATTCCCAACAAGAATCACGCGATTGTATGAACCTGCCATCTTATACTCTCTTTCGCTAATGTCTCGATGCTAAAGCTGATGCCTACAAATTAAAACGGGCCTGTGCCAGATGCCTGGCACGGCCCGCCATCCGATATGTAGGCTTTTAGTACCGGGGTTCGGCAGCCTGCGAGGGAGGAGCGGCATTCGCAGCCTGCGCCATCGCGAGCAGCATACGCTTGTCCAGGTGGACAACCAACGCGCGAAGGACATCCTCGTTCAGCTTCAGCTGGCGCTCGAGTTCCTTGGAGGCATCGCCGGTGCTGCGGAACTGCATCACCACGTAGTTGCCTTCACGAAGGTCGTTGATCTCGTAGGCCAGGCGCTTCTTGCCGAGCTTCTCGATCGAGACGACCTCGCCGCCCTGGTTCTTGATGATGTCGGAAATCTCGGTGCTGCGCGTCTCGACGTCACCTTCTTCGAGTGACGGACGCAATATATAGGTAACTTCGTAGTCGTTCATTATTGAGGTAGTCCCATCTACGGACGCTCGCCAGACGAGCGGCTCACCGAATCCCGGCGAGCAGGTGGACAGGGAGCCTTGAGGCTCCCAAAACTACCGGATTGTACACCAGGTTGGCCGGGGAAGCAAGAATTCTCAGTCGTTTTTCAACCCGTTTTCGTTTGATCGTGGTAGCATGCCAATCGCCCGTTTTGCCGTAAACCGCCGCGTCGCCGTCTCGATGCTTGCTTTGGCAATCGTCGTCCTGGGCATCTTCGCGATCCCCCGCCTGCCCATCGCCCTGCTGCCGAACTTCACCCAGCCGGTAGTAAACGTCACGGTGACCTATCCGAACGTCGGTCCGGAACAGATGGAGTCGCTGGTCACCCGGCCGATCGAAAACGCCGTTAGCCGCGTGAACGGGATTCAGCAGATCAACTCCACCTCGGCGCAAGGGCAAACCGAGGTTACTGCCCAGTTCTACTTCGGAACGAATATCGACACGGCGGCCGTCGATGTGCAAGAACAAGTTGACCGTATTCGCAGCCAGCTACCGAACGATCCGAATTTGCAGCAACCGCAGATTGCGAAGTTCGACTCAAATTCGCTTCCCGTCGTGCGAATGTACATCACCGATCCGAATATGACGCTTCGCGATCTGGGCGATCTCTTCACGAACGTTCTCTCCGATGAGTTTGCGTCGGTCAATGGGGTTGCTGCGGTTTCGGTCAACAACGACCAACAACGCTCGATCATGGTCGAGCCCGATGCGAATGCGCTCGCTGCCAACGGTGTGACGCTCTCGCAGATCAATGCGCGCATCGCCCAAGAAAACGTCAACCTTCCGGCCGGTATCATTCAGGTCGGGAAAAACGAGTATCAAGTTCGCAGCAATGCGTTGCTTCAGTCGGCTCAACAGGTCGGCAACCTCGTCATCTCGACCAAAAACGGTTCGCCGATTCATATTCACGACGTCGCTCAGGTTAGCGACTCCATCAGCGAGCAGCGCAGTTTCCAGCGCCTAAACGGGACGCCGGCGCTCGGCATGGTAATCAACGCACAACCCGATGCAAACATCGTTTCGACCGCCGTAGGCGTCTATCAGAAGATCAATCAGATTACCTCGCGGTATCCCGGCATGAAAATCGGCGTCGTCTTCGATCAGCAAGGGTTCATCCAAGATTCGATCAAGGCGCTCGAACATACGGCGATTTACGGCGCTGTGCTCGCGGTATTGATCATTTTCCTCTTCTTGCATTCGTGGCGCACGACGTTGATCGTTGCCATCTCGCTTCCGATCTCCGTTCTCGGTACGTTGTTCGTGGGTTACATCTGCGGTTATTCGCTAAACATCATGACGCTCGGAGGTTTGGCACTGGCCGTAGGATTGATTGTCGATGATGCAATCGTCGTCATCGAGAACATCTACCGGCACATGGCAATGGGGCAGAGTCCCCGCGACGCCGCCGAAAAAGCGACCTCCGAGATCTTTTCCGCAATTCTTGCGTCATCGATCACGGTCGTCACGGTGTTCGTTCCTCTGGTCCTCATTCCGGGGTTGCAAGGACTCATCTTCACGCCGTTTGCCGTGATGGTTATGGCGGCAGTCGCACTGTCGTTCGTCGTCGCAGTCACGACGGTGCCGATGCTCTCATCAGTCATCATCAAGAACCGGTTTGTCGATGAGCACGGACAGATCCGCGCGACTTCGGGCAACGGAAACGGCCATCGGGAGCACCGCAGCTGGTACGCGCGGTTCAGCGATCGCTTCGATCGCATTTACGAGGGATTTGCAAGCTGGTACACGCGCGTCCTCACGAGCGCCGTGGACCGGCCCGCGCTCGTCGTCAGCATCGCTGCAATTCTTCTGATCGTCACCGTGGTTGCGCTGAAGTTCGGCGCCGTTCAAACCGAAATTTTCCCGGCATCCAATTCGAAATTCGCGCGCTTCAATTTGCAAATGCCGACCGGCACGGCCCTCAACGTCACCAACCAAGTGACGCAAGATATTGAAGGCCGGTTCATGAAAGATTCGCGCGTTGCAAACGTCGGCGCGCAAGTCGGCACGGCCGGCTACGCGGGCAACGGCGTGCAGGTTACAAATCAGGCAAATCTATCGGTGACGCTCAAAAACAACGTGAGCGGCAACGAGGCTGCGCGCTTTGTTGCGCAGTGGCAGGGCGCGCTCACAGGTGTCTTCCAAGGACGGCGCGGGGGCCCGACGATCTCCCCGCAGCAGCAGCAAGCATTCCGCAAACGCTTTGGCGCGCCTGTTCCGGGTCTTCGTGTCTTCGGCCGTACGATCGATATCGTGCAAAATACGATTGCGCGCGGACAAGATGCATTGGATATTCAGATCTACGGTACCGACGTCAATCAGCTCTACAACCTTGCGCAATATACGGTCATTCCAAAGCTGCAGCAGATTCCCGGAATTCAATCGCCTAATACGAGCATAACGGACTCGCAGCCGGAACTCGATATTCAACTGGATCGCACCAAAGCGGCACAGCTGGGCGTCGATACGACGACCGTTTCGAACATTCTCGACACCGCCACGGCCGGCACGATTGCATCGTACATGCAAATCAACGGCACCCAGTATCCCATCATCGTGCAGTTGCCGCCGGACCAGCGACGTTCACTCCAAGCCGTCGAGAGTCTTTACGTCCCGACCGCAACGACACCGGGGGCGACGTCGACCGGAAACGTCTCCAGCGGCGTTGCAACCGGCACTTCGAGTGGTGGGCTCCTGCAAAATACCGGGTCTACCAGCGGCAACACCGGGCCATTGCTTTCGCTTCCCGTAATGCCAATCGCCGAAATCGCGAACATTCAGTTCGGAAAAGGTCCATCGCAAATCACGCGCCAGAATAAGTTGCGCGAAATCGACGTAACCGCCGGGCTGAGCAGCATTCCGCTCGGGCAAGCCGTTCAGTATTCGACGCGCATCATGAACGGAATCTCTCTTCCGTCGGGCTACTATTGGCAGTACGGTCAGGCCGTCACGCAACAGAACGACACGTTTTCGAGCCTGTACTTGATCGTGTTGCTCGCCATTATTCTGATCTACATGCTGCTCGCGTCGCAGTTCGAATCGGTGCTGCATCCACTCGTGATCATGGCGTCGGTTCCACTTTCCATAACCGGTGTCGTCGTCGCGCTCATGCTGACCCAACGCTCCTTCGGGCTCACCGCATTCATCGGGGTGTTGATGCTCGTCGGCATCGTTGTGAAGAACGCGATTCTCGTGGTCGAATTTACCAATCAGCTTCGTGAACGCGGATACTCTCCGCGCGAAGCGGTGCTGCACGCGGCTCCGCTGCGCTTGCGCCCAATCTTGATGACGACGCTCGCGTCAGTGGGCGGCATGTTGCCGATTGCCCTTGGGCTCGAAGCCGGCAGCCAAACGCAGGCACCGCTCGGCACGGTGGTCATCGGGGGTCTGCTCTGTTCGACGATGCTCTCGCTCGTCGTCGTTCCGACGCTGTACTTGTGGATGGCTCGCCACGTCGAACCGCGCATGGGCGGCTTCAATCGCGGGCATGCCAACGGCAAAGCGAAAGCCGTTGCCGCGGAAGGCCCGCTCGTCCCGGTCTAGCCGCTTTACGGCACGGTAACGGGAACGGTTGCGACGTTATCATTGATGTCGCGAACCGTTATCGTGCACGAGCCGCTGGCCTTCGGCGTGACGCGCAAGGCGATATCGCGCGACGTCGAGCCAAGCAGGTCGACGACGGCAACCGCACCGCAATTGCTGCTCATCGCGAGCGGACCACCGCCCGATGCGAGGACCAAACGCGCCGCTCCGCTGCCCGATCCGGTGAGCGTCAACGACACCGGTGTGATGCTAATCGCTAAAGAATTCTGCGTCGCCGAACTTGCAATCGTTGCCGGCCATCGGCTACCGTCGGCGAATTGAACAGAATTCACCGAGCACGCTACCTGCGGTTTTCCGCCAAAAATACTTTGCAGCACTACCGGCAACGCGAACTGTTCGCCGCCGGACTTGTAGCGATGATGAATCTCGATACCCGGCGCAAAACTGCCCTGATCGCGAATGATCTCCGTCGTCCCGTTGATGTCGGCTTTGATGTTCACTACACTCGCGGTTTGTGTCGAATTATTCGTGAACTGCACGTCGAGACCGTTGATCGTTCCGGTCACATTCGAATTGTCGTACATCAAATTGCACGAGTTGATGACGACCGGATCGCCTGGCGCCGCGCTCGCACTCGGGGCGGACACCAGAAGAACGGTCAACGCAAGCAGAGTTGACGGAATCCGCATGAACCAGACGTTCGCGCGCGCCGGCGCCCGCCCTCTGGGCGTTTCAGCGACGCACGAAAAAAACGACGGTCATCGTGACACCGATCGCAATGACGATCGAGCGCGCCACCGGCTGCGGCACGCGGCGGAAGAACTTTGCGCCGAAGTACCCGCCTAGCAGCGCACAGAGCGCCATCGGGATTGCGAAGCGCCAATCAACGATGCGCGCGATCAGAAACGGGATCAACGCGACCCCATTGATCGCAACCGACAACACGTTCTTCATGCCATTGGTCGCATTGAACGTCGGAAGACCCGAAAACGCTAGGACCGCGAGCATCAAAATCCCCATCCCCGCGCCGAAGTAGCCGCCGTAAATCGACACGAGAAACTGCACCGCGAGCTGCCACCCTTGATGTTGCGGATCGCCATGCGCATCTTTGCGAATAAGCCGAGGACTCAGCGTAAAAACAATCGTGGCAAAAAGCAACAGCCACGGGATCAACTTGGCAAACATCGGTGCCGGCGTCGAAAGCAGCAACACCGCGCCGATCAACGAGCCGATGCTGCTCACCGCGAGCACCGAATAGAGCATCCGGCGGTACATCCGCACGTCGCTCCAGTATCCGCGCGCCCCGCCGATCGTACCCACCCACATCGCGCCGTTGTTCGTGGCGTTTGCCGGAATCGGCGCCACACCGGCGAGAATCAGCGCCGGAAACGACAAGAAGCTTCCGCCGCCGGCAACACTATTGATCGCGCCCGCAACGAACGCGGCAACGATCGTCACCAGAAACGGTTGAACGTGCAAGGGCTGGGAGTTAGGAGCCTGCGGCGCTCTTCTCGCGTTTGGTGACGCGATAGACGCGGCGAACGTTCTTGAGGCCTTCCAACTTCGTGAGCAATTTGTGGAGATGATCGAGATCGCGAATTTGCACCGTTAGGCTCGTCACCGCAGTGCCTTCGCGCCGCACACGCGCCGTTACCGAATTCACCGATGTCTTCAGCTCGGCAAATACGCCCATGATATCTTGCAGCAACTGCGAGCGGTCTTCGGCTTCCACTTCAATGTCGACCGCGTGCGTGAGGCCCGCGTCTTCAACCCATTGGGCTTGCAGAATGCGTTCGGGCGTCGCGTTCATGTAGGCAACGTTCGGGCAATCGGCACGATGCACGCTCACGCCACGACCAATCGTCACATATCCGATGATCGGATCCCCTGGAACCGGCGAGCAGCATTTGGAAAGACGAACCAACACGTCGTCGACGCCGGCAATCCGTACACCGCTCGCCTTTTTGGCCGTCTTGCGGACAGGCGTCTTGCGACCGATCTTTGTGAGATCGACGACGTTGTCGACCTTTACTTCGTCGCGAATGCGATTGGCCACAGCCTGCGCCGACGCGTCGCCGAAGCCGATCGCCGCAAAAAGATCGGTCGGCGAACCGAAGTTCATGCGGGTCGAAATCCGTTCGATCAGCTCGCCGCGCGCGAGATCCGGACGGAGATGCGCGCGCGCCAGCTCGGTTTCCAGCGCCTCTTGGCCCGCGAGGACATTTTCCTCGCGCTGTTCTTTGCGGAACCACTGCTTGATTTTGTGCTTTGCGCTCGAGGTCTTAACCGTGGAAAGCCAATCGAGTGAGGGCCTTCCGCTGGACTTGTTGACTAAGATTTCGCAGATGTCGCCATTTTGCAGATTGTAGTCGAGCGGCACGATGCGGCCGTTCACCTTGGCGCCGACGCAATGATTGCCGACGTCGGTGTGCACTTGATAGGCGAAATCCAGCGGTGTTCCGCCGGCGGGAACCGAGTACACGTCGCCGCGGGGCGAAAAAATGAAGGCTTGTGAATCGAAGAGATCGAGTTTGAGGTTTTCCATGAACATGCGCGAGTCGCGCATGTCTTTTTGCCATTCGAGCAGCGCGCGCAGCCAAGAAAGCTTGTTCTCGAACTGGTCGGCCTTGCTGCCTTCTTTATATCGCCAGTGTGCGGCGATGCCGTATTCGCTCGTGCGATGCATTTCCCACGTGCGAATTTGAATCTCGAGCGGCTCACCCTGAGGGCCAACGACCGTCGTGTGCAACGACTGATACATGTTGGGCTTGGGCATCGCGATGTAGTCTTTGAAGCGGCCGGGAAGCGGCGTCCACATCGCGTGAACGGCACCGAGAGCCGCATAACAATCCTTCACCGAGTCGACGATGATGCGAATCGCCGTAAGATCGTAGATGGTGGAAAAGTCGCGGCCCTTTTTGATCTTCGAATAGATCGAATAGAAATGCTTCGGCCGCCCTTGAATCTCTGCGTTGACCTTCAGGCTCTTGAACTCGTCGCGTAGCCGTCCTATCGCTTCTTGAACGTCGGCTTCTCGCTCACGCCGTGTCTTCGCGACGCGGTCGACGATTTCGCGATACCCTTCCGTATCGGAATACTTGAGACACTCGTCCTCGATTTCCCATTTGATCTTCCAGATGCCGAGGCGGTGCGCGATCGGCGCATAGATGTCGAGCGTTTCGCGCGCAATCGCTTTTTGCTTCGCCGGCGGCAGGCTTGAAAGCGTGCGCATGTTGTGCAACCGGTCGGCGAGCTTGATGATGATGACGCGAATGTCGCGCGCCATCGCCATAAACATCTTTCGCAAGTTTTCAACTTGCGCATCTTCTTTTGACTGATACGGGATCCGCGTCAGCTTGGTGACGCCGTCCACGAGTCCCGCGATCTCATCGCCGAACTCCGCACCAACTTGCTCGCTTGTAATGGTCGTGTCTTCGACCACGTCGTGCAGCAACGCCGCAGCGATCGTCTGACGGTCCATCTCGAGGTCGGCCAGGATCCCCGCGACCGCCAGCGGGTGCTCGATGTACGACTCACCCGAGGCGCGGCGTTGGCCCTCATGCGCCCGGTCGGCCACCTCATAGACGCGACGCAGCCACTCTCCATCCAGGGAGGGGTCGTAGGTCTGAACCTTCTCAACCAGCTCGGCAATCGTCATATGAGTATCCGTCTATACTCTCATATCGGCGCCTGGCTGGCAAAAGGTTTCGCTGTTATTGCTCCAGCTTGTCCCGAAACAGGATTCCGGTTACTTTTCCTTGCGCGTCGATGACCAGTTGCTCGTAGACCGCACCGTTCGAGCAGTACATCCGGTACTGGTACCCTTTGGTGCCCGCGGGAGCGCCGTCGAAGGCGATCGGATACATCCATTCGCTGCGCACGAGGGCGCCGAGCTGTCCAAGCTCTTTCGACGTCGTCGCGATTTTGTCGGCGGCAAGTTGCGCTTTCGCGGAATCGGAGTAGTTTTCGAGATCGACGTTTCCGGCTTGCCACAGCACGAATTCGCGTCGTGCAATCTTGGTGACCGCCGGATCTTCCGGTACCGGAATCGGCGTCGCACTCGGTGTGGGCGTCGGATGCGGCTTTGCCGGTGCACTCAGCGGCGCCACGACGAGTATCGCGGTCAATACCGCGAACGCGATGGGTCTAATACGTAACGAATGAAACAACGTCGACTCCCTGGATAGCCTCACGACCCTTCAACGCTTCGAGCTCGATTAAAAATGCGAACGCGTCGATTTTCGCACCGAGCCGTTCGAGCAGGCGCTTTGTCGCTGCGGCGGTCCCTCCCGTCGCTAAGAGATCGTCGACCACGAGCACGCGGTCACCATTTCCAAGGGCGTCGTCATGGATCTCCAGCGAATTGGTGCCGTATTCGAGCGCGTATGACTCGGTCAACTTCTTATACGGAAGCTTCCCGGGCTTGCGTACCGGAATAAATCCGGCGCCGATGGCATAGGCGAGCGGTGCACCCAACATATAGCCGCGAGCTTCGATACCGACCACGTAGTCGATCTTGCTGTTGCGAAAACGATCGACGAAAAGGTCTATCGCTTCCTTAAACCCTTGCTTATCTTTCAGCAACGGGGTAATGTCACGGAAAAGGATCCCGGGAATCGGAAAATCCGGGATTGCGCGAATCAAGCGTTCGGTATCCACGGGGGACGGGTTTTCGAGGAACGCCCGGGTGAGCCTCTACGTTTTCTCGTCAAGGACCGAACCATTCGGGGGAAACGACAAAGCATGAGACAGCGAGTACTCGCAGCCGCTCTCACGGTGGCGCTGGCGGGAGGATCCATTGCGCCGGCACTTGCCGACGGTGCGGCAAGCACACGCAACATCATTCTCCTAGGAACGGCAGCCGGAATTCTCGTCACCAACTACAATCACAAAGTCCGGGCCAAACGAGAACAGCAACAAGAAGTGACACGTCGCCAGGAGGCGTATCGCGACTGGTTTTATCACAAGTATGGGTACTATCCGACCTACGATCAGTTCAAGCAGTGGTATCTCCAAACATACGGCATAAATCCTGAATAGACGCGTCACTCACAACCCCAATGCCGAGTCATCCGCGTCCGGATGGCTCGGCGTTTTATTCGGCGACCGCTACGCCCGCAGGCTGCTGGTCGCATTTGCCGTTTCAATTGCGCTTCACGAGATTTTCGCCGGGTTCATCCACATGCCGGGATCATCGAACCCCCAACCACGCGAGACGGTCGAACACGTGACCATCGCAAAGATCGAGCACCGTCCGCTTCCGACGCCAACGCCGACACCCACGCCGCCGCCGCGTCACGTCGTCACGCGCGCACAGATCGTGCCGGTTCCCTCGAAATCGCACGTCGTGGTGCCGGCACCTGCGGGAAAGTCTGCGCACAAAGAAGCGATCAAACATATGGGCGCGGCGCGGCCGAAGCCGCCGCACATTCACGCCAAGCCCATTTGGGACACCGTTCCGACCGGCGGACAAGGCGCTGGCGCCGGGATTCGATCGGGCGCGGGAAGCGTCGGCAACGGCGGAAACGGCACCGGCGCAGGCGATCAGGGTACCGGTGCAGGTGGTGGCGGCGCACCCTGTGGAGCGGTCGATTTCATTGCGCATGGCGATGCAAAATTCAATCCCGATACCGGCTTTTACGAGCGCAGCAACATCGATGCGATCGTGCATTTCGAAGACGGATCGTCGCAGACGGTTCCGCTGGATTGGACGTGGAGATTCAAAACCGAAGATTTGGATCCGTTTCACAACTCCGACGCACCGACGTTTTTTCAATTTCCGCCGGCTGCTCAGCGCGCAAGCGAACCAGCCCTCGTGCAATACATCATGCAGCACTCGAGCTCACGCGGAAGCACAACGCTACGCAGCGATTGTCCCAATATTCCGCCCCCGTCAGCGAGACCCGATTCACCGGAAAATTGACGCCGCTTCTATATGCGTAGTGCCGTGAATGCGATCTGTCGTGGTGAAAGCAAGCAACACGCTCCCGAATGAGAGCCGTATGCCATTTTGGCAGCGCTACAACATAAGGAGTGTATTACGTAATGACTGTTTCTCCACGAGTGCTGCGTCGGGGCGCTTCACTCATCGCTGCGTGCACGCTACTCGGTGCGCTAATCAGTGGATGCGGCGGAGGAAGTTCTTCGTCTTCTGCATTGCCGTCGAACGTGCCGCAAGCGCATCACACCGGAAAGCTGCTCGGACATCTCGTTATCTCACGGAGCAGCGCCACATCGGTGGCGGCGAAGGTTCGGCACGCCGACGCGTATGCTTCGCCGATCAAAGGCCGGCATATTCGTCACATCCTCAACGTGAAGCCGATGACGTCTGCTGCGGGCAATGATCTCTCGAACAACGGCGGCCCCGTCGTAACGGGCGCAAAGGTGTACAATATTCTCGTAAACTATGCCGACGAGTCGACCTGGGGTGGGCAAATCTCGCGCTTTCAAAACGATCTTTTCGGCAGCGGAAACGGCGGTATGATCAACATTTTGGATCAATACATCGGCCAGAGCGCGACCGGCGCATTCTCATACGCCGGCGACGTGCAAGTCACATACGACACGTCGCAGCAACTCGGCGACCAAGACATCTACAATATCGTTTATCAAGTTGCGCAACAATACGGAACCGGATATAACAACATCTACAACGTCTTCTTCGACGGCTCCGTGCAACAGTGCAGCCAAAGCGCCGGTGGCTGCTACGGCCAGCAGTACTGCGCATATCACGGCAACACGGATTACAGCGACATCGGGCACGCCCTTTACACGGTGGAACCGTATCAGAATATTCAAGGATGCCAGATCAGCGACACGAGCGGCTCGCCTAACGGCGTGCTCGCGGATTCGACCGCGTCGACGCTTTCTCATGAGACGTTCGAAACGATTACCGACCCCGACGTTCCGAACAACGTTGCCTGGTACAACCAAAACGCCGGCGAAATCGGCGATATCTGCGCACCCGCAAACGGGATCAGCACCGGCGTCGTTAGCCTAAGCGGCGAGAATTGGGAAATCCAGCCGGAATACGACAACAACGTCCACGACTGTTCGTACTCGCCCTAACGCAATAGCGCGCTAACCGTTTACGACGACGGTGTATCCGCCGACTGTCTGGCCGCCTTGGCTCGCAGAAACCCGATATACCTGAGCCTGTCCGGCAGCCGGCGGAGCATCCGTCGTAGTAAACCCAACTTGTTGATCGTCGCCGTTGACGTTTTGTGTCTGCGCTCCAGGTGCAGCTTTTTGGGCGCCGCCGACCGGAGACGGCGGCGAAAGCAACGGCGCACCGGTGGCTGCCGCCGGCGCCGGAAAGCCGCCGCGCGTTCCCGTTTGCAATTGCAGCCACGGCATCGCCGAGGGCTGCGTGCGTTCCACTTTCACCGTGGCCGGCGCTCCGAAAAGCGGTCCGACCTTTAACAGCAAGAGCGGCGCGGTTGCGGCTTCGGCCGCCGTCATGACATGAATGTTGCGCTGAGCGATGTGCCGATTGAGCGAGGCATCCCACTCCGGAGTCGACAACGCATCGGAACACACGTCCCACGCGCGAACGATGAGGCACTCATGGCCACCGTTTTCGTACTTTGCTTCCCATGCTTCGGGACACTTCACGACCTTGTGTGAGTCGGAACTGTAACGTGAGCCGAGAGCCGTGGTCGCTTGTCCGATCAAATGTGCGCCTCCGCCGTTGATTCCGAGCGACGGATCGATCCAGTAGAATTCGACGATGACGGCGTTCGCCGCGGATTTGCCGAAATTCCAAACGTGTGCGTACACGGTGTTCGGAGCATTGGCCAATGCCGTTTGCCCGAGTTGCTTCGGCACGTCGGGTGCATCTTGCGGCAACACTCCCGCGAGCAGATAAATGTCCGGGCTTTCCCAAAACGGCCCGCTGACCGGCCTGGTACCGGTATCGCCTGGATTCGCGCGCATAAACAGAAACGGCAGATACAGGTCTTTGCGCGGGCCGGGCCATGTTCCAATCGGATGCTTTCCTTGAATGTCACCCGGTGTTATGGGCGTGCCGCCGAGGTCTCCGCGACTTGTACCAACAGTTTTTCCCGGCCGTCCGGACGGCGCGCCGGAGCCGCCGCCACCACCGCCCGGCGTGCCGCCACCACCGCCGCGGCGTGCCGCCACCACCGCCGCCGTGCTCGTGCTCCGCACATTCTTCGCGATCCTCGCGTTCGTGGCGTTCGTTGTGCGGTGGCCGGTAACGCACCGTGACTTCAAGCTCCGCGCCTTCGATATGGACGACGTGATGTTCATCATGTTCGTGATGTTCGTGATGGTCGTGATGTTCATCATGTTCATGATGGTCGTGATGTTCATCGTGTTCGTGATGTTCGGCATGGGTGTGGTGTTCGTGTTTTTTACGATCGCGATCATCGGACACGGCGCTTCCCCTTTGTCGAGACTTTCGCAACAGGCCGGCGAGGCACGGAGAGAGGTCGTTGCGCTACTCGCGGCTGCGGAGCCGCCGGAATGCGCGGCCTATCAACGTAGAGCAGGCGCAACGGGGCATTTGGGTTTGAAAGCCAGCCAACGGCGGTTTGCGGCCATACTTGCGGCGGCCGAAATGCAAACCCCAAATCTTCTTCGGTCGTCGTTTGTATTGTGCGCGCCCAATCCCACGTCAAATATCCGAACGCGCGATCCGAATCGAGATTGAACTGCGTCGCGTATGCACGGTCGTTCAACACTCTTCCGATCAAATACGCCGTGAACGGGATCGGATCGCCAAGGGGGCTGTCCGCGGTCTGCGGATTGATATTTGCGATGTTCAGGCGATCGGTTTCCATAGGCGACGACGAGAGTTCGTATGCGCTTCGCGTGCGCGGATTCGCGGTCGCGTTGGTTCTGAAAAAAACGGCGTCCGGAGTTGAGCCTTTCGGGAACGGACCGGGAACAACCGGCGGGCTGATGCGGGGAGTCCAAGTATCCTCGTCATCGAGATTTACCTGATAGACCTGCTGTTCGGTACGGTTTATCCCGTAGACGGGCGGTTTGGGCTCTGAACCGTCGGCAGCGAGTAGCGGTGTAATTTCGGGGTACGACCACGGGCGTTTATAGTCGCGCGTGTCGACGCTATATGGCGGCATTTTCCCGGCTTGCGGTGTTTTGTTGGCGCTGTCGTAGAGCGCCGCTTGATAGTACGGATACGATGGGCCGCCGATGGCGTGCGTTGGCGGCGGTAGCGTGCGATCGAGATTTCCAAACGGATCGACGGCGTCGCCAAGAGCCTGCAAAAACGCATCGTCGACCGTTCTTCCGAGCGTCACCAGCGACTCGTCGATTTCGTTCGAAAGCATCAACTCGCCGTCCGAATACTGCAGTTCGCCGTGGGGAACCACGAAACCGAGATGCGCGAGAATCTCGTGCGTTTTCGAGACGATGTCCCACACGAGCATCGATAATTCGTAGAGCGCGAGCCGGATGGGATAGCTGCCTGGACTGGCAAGCATCTTTATGAGATCACCGGCCAGCTTCAACGCGGCGTCGGCTTCTTTCTCGATCCAATCAAACAGCGATTTCAGTGCATCGCATACGTCTTCGACGGGATCGCCGCTCGACGGTCCGCTGAAATCCGGCGGTGAGAGCAGATTCGTGACGTCGGAGCTTGGCGGAAAAATGACGACGTCCGGTGCGCGCGGCTTGGCCAAACTCCACGACGACACGTAGCTAAGGCTGTAGAACGTCAGCATGAAGCGATAAAACGTTTGCACTTGCCACGGCAGCGGAAAGCCTTCGGGCACACCGATTGTGCTTGGCGGCGCAATGTCGTTGAGCAATGTCGCAAAGGGCTGATCGAGGCCGTGTCCTGTTACCAGCTGAACGATCTGGGTCAGAAGACCTGCGTCGATCGTTTGCTGAAACGCATCGCCTTGATACACGCGGGGATGCGTGTAGGGCCGCCGTCCGGAATCGTCTTCCTTCGGCGTTTCATCGCCATACGTCGCCTTCAGTGCTTCGACGATCGCTTCGGCCATCCACCTCGGCATGTCGCCATCGACCGTCTTCAGCATCTTCGATGCGGCGACCGGATCATCGGGGAGTGTGTCGGGGCGCTGATCACCATGCGGATTATCGGAGGTCATCTGCACGCAGTACGCGATCACACCGTTGACGAGATCGGGATACGTGTCGGTCGCGCCCCAGGGGTCCTGGGGAATCGTTCCGCCGGCCGCGCTGTGACGATAGTTCCAAGCGTCGATGTGATTTTCGATCAAATGATGACGCTGCGGGTGATTGCGGAATGGCCCGCCGCACTGCTCGTTCACAAACGAATGGCCGACCGTATCGAGTCCAACGTGGGTCATCCATCCCAGCGCGAGCGCCAGCAGCTGCTCGAAGTTATCGTTGCTCGTTGCCCGCAGCGCTTCGGCCTGCGCGATCAGATTCGTAACGATCGTCGTCGTACGCCGGTAATGAAGTACGTCACCCCACAGAAACGACTGCTCATCCCATCCCTTGGATACGCACGTGTCGAATGCAGCGAAGATATCCGTGAACGTAAGCAATTCCAATTCACCGATGTTCACGATGGCATTTTTTAGTTGCGTGATGCCGTCGGCAAACGCGCTCACCACACCGCCCGTCAAATCATCGAGGGCGGAGTCGGCGGCATTCACAAAGGGGCCAATGGTACTAGCCCATACGCCGAGAAAATCTTTCCAGATCTTCTCCAACTCTAACAAGAATCGCACAAGCGCGCCAAGCGTCGAGTTCACTTGATCTAAGATCAGCAGCATCGGCTCCCAATCTTGCTCTTCATTTGTTTTGTAGAAGTAGTACACCGCAAGCGCGAGCATGATGTTATCGCTCGGCGGCACAACAGTGCCGAGTACTTTCGATGCGTAGTCCTGGGAAAAATAAAACAGGTCGGGGCCGATCGCGCCGATAGCGGTGAATTTTTCCCAGCGCTGCATGATCGTGCCGCAATATTGCGGACCGTACGTGCCGATAGTCCCGGCGAATGTCGGATTACCACGTGCTGCGGGCCCCGTCCAATCAGGAACGTTGCCGGCAGCGAGAAAATCCGCGACGCGTCGCGCCGTATAGATATGCGTAAAGTGTGCAGGCATGTGAGCCTCCGGGCGAACGCTTTACAGCATAGCGTGTTTACCGCGAGAAAGCTGACATGTTGGCCCGAAATGGCCTATCTGCAAGTACTACGAGTGAGCTTGCGCCCGTCGCTAGGGCGTCCAAAAGCGCCGCGCGCCTCAGCATTTACGCGTGAAATAGTATCCTGCGCCGCGCAGATGTTTTCCGTCGGACGAGAGCTGCAATGTATGGTTGCCGTAGTACGTCAGTGCGACACTGGTTCCGTTCAACGCCCAATTTCCCGAGACGCCTTGGTTGTCGGTAAGGCCGCCGCTGGCATCCATGGTGAGCGTTGGGCCGCTCGAGTCGCCCGATTGCCACACGCCCACGAGGCTTACCGTCGTGCATCCTGTTGGAACCGGCGTCGGCGGCGGTGCCGTCGCAAGTGCCGTCACGGTCTTACCCGAAAACTTGTGCGCGACGTTTAAGCACAACGCACCTGCGTTGTACGGGTTGCCGGATTCAACAACGCATGTGAAGTTGACGACATAGCCTTTGTCCACCGCAGAACAATGGACCGCGGCCGCCGCGGTGGGCGCGCTCGTGACGCCGAGCGGCCCCGTCGCCGTCCACTCGCCGCTGCCTGCGCTCGATTCGGTGGCGTTCTGCAGATAGGACTCGAGTGCCATCTTGGCTTTGGCACTGCAGTCGGCGAGAGAACCGTTTGGCACAACGTAGCGAATGCCGGTCGTCATGTCGATCGACGCGGGTGCTGCAGCACTGCAAAGCACAACGCACGATGCAAGCGCAAGACCAAACCAGCGTAAGCGAGTGGAACGTCTATCTGTCATTTGCTCGTACCGAAGGCTGTAGTGAGTTTCGTGCAAAGCGCTGCAGCGGTATCTGCGTTGGGAAGAACCTCGACCGTGCACGTAAAGGTCGCGACGTAGCCTTTGTCAACCGGATAGCAATGAATTGCCGCGCCGGTGGACGAGCGCCCGTCGCTGTCCGGCGGTCCGTACGCGAGCCATTGGCCTGTCCCCGCTCCGGCTTCCACCGCGCCTTGAAGCACGCTGTTTAGTGCATCTTTCGCCTTTGCGCTGCATTGGCTAACGGGCGCATTGTCAACAACGCTCCGCGTGCCGATCGACACGTCCACTGCGGCAAAAGCCGCAGCCCCGGCGAGCATACTATTCAAAATAATTGCAGCGGCAAAAATCGCGAGCCGGCGGCAAGACGAGCGTGTCATGGAGAACCTCCTGCAACGTGCGGTTAGACCTTTCCCCGCGGCTTCCCCTGCGCGAACGCGGGTAACGCGGCGCAGGCTCAACGAAACATCGGTCTCGTGCGTGACGTCGTCACGTACCACGGGAAACGCCTGGGCCTTCGCTGTTCGTCCCGATTCCAGGAAATTCGTAGGGCTTCCCTTTCCATGGCCCACGTTCATCGCAGTAGGTCTCCGAAGCATCATCGTCAGGAGGCTCCATGCAAAACATCTCTTTGCCGGCACAACGCAATCGCGCGGTTGAGTTCGGCATCTATCGCGATGGCGATAATAACCTCGACGCATCGCAAAGTCTCGCGGTCGCGCAAGCGCTCCAAACCAGCGCGCGGGATTCGAATCTCGAATTCACCGTGCAAGACACGACGGGCCTACACCAATCGCACGGCGACATCGTCGAAGGAAAAGTTCGTACGGACTCGTTCACGATCGCGGACGGCGCGATCGGGCAAACGCGCGTCGATAAAGCGCACGATATGAGCGATCCGAAGAACCTCACGCAGTTCGTAGCGCAAACGCTGGACAATGCCGAAGCATCGGGCGCCAAACAAACATGGATCGATCTCGTCGATCACGGTGGAGGCGACGGCGGCGGCCTGGAGACGCATAACGGACGCGTGATGTCGATGCCCGATATCGCGCAAGCGATCGCGGACGGCGCAAAGCTTCACGCGCAGGCGCATCCCGAAGATGCGGGCCGTAAGATCGACGGCGTGGTCGCGAACCAATGCCTGATGTCGACGATGGGATTTGCCGACGCCCTTTCGCACGCAGGTGTGCAGTGGCTCGCCGCAAGCCCGGAAACGATGGTTTCGCCCGGCGTGCCGACGAGCGTCGCAACAGATATCGCCGCACACATCAAGGATCCGTCTGCAATGGCCAATAGCGTCGTCCACGATGTAATGGGTGCACACTACGGTGACGGAATCCAACGCTTTGGACCGGCGGCTGCGTTCGACGTGCTCGATCTGAATGCGGACAAAATTGCGTCAGCCGAGAAAGCGATCAAGACCTTCAACGACGCCGCGGTGCACGCATCGACCGACGCAACCGTGCGCAAGGATTTGCGAAGCGACGTGAAGTCGGTCCAGGGGATGGTCCGGTTTTCTGAAGCGACGCCCGATATGCCGTGGCACGCGGATCGGCCGGCGATGGGAGTCTACGGCGCCATTGCGTCCGATGGACGTCTCGACCAAACGTTGCGTTCAGACGCGCGTGCCGCCATGAACGCCGTCGGTGATCTCATTCTCGCGCACAAAGAAAGCCGCGCATTCGGGCCGTTTGACGGCTCGAACTATCGCGACGCCGTCGGGCCGACCATTCACGATCCGGTCTCACCAAAACAAGTCGATCCATGGGCTCCCGCGATCAGTGAAACCAACAACGATTTCTACGCCGCAACCGATCAAAACAAATTCGCACGAGTCATCGCATAAAACCGCCGGCGCCTTTGCGGATATAGTGACGGAAATGCAGGCTCTCACTCAAATGGATTGAGCGAGAGCCTGCAGCCGATCAGCCGATAATTCGAAGGTCCCACGCTTGAGATCCAACGCTCCTTTCCCCTGGAAAAAACCCACTGCACCGGTGTTCCAGTCCGAAACATTGAAGATGATACCGAAGTGTCGTTCCTTAAGTGCGTGCGCGGCGATGCGCGATAAGAGCGCGTCGCCCAGGCCTTTAGCTCGGTAAGCGGGCCGAACGAACAGATCCTCGAGGAACGTTCCGGCGCCGCGAAAAGATGAGTAGCAGTCAAAGAAGAGCGCATAACCCGCAACATCAGAGTCGATTTCAGCAACCACGGCACGAAACTTTGGCGAGGCGCCGAATCCGTCCTCAGTTAGGCGCTGCTGGGTGATCGTTGCGTAGATTTGCTCATGATGGCTCATCTCCGAAATGAGCCGCACGAGAACAGCGACGTCGGACGGTGCGGCGTCGCGAACAACGACACTCTTCGAACTGTTGTGTGAATCACGCATAGCTTGCGTTCATAGGCGTTTGCCGAAAGCGCCGCGGCGCATTCTTCAACGCTGCTACGGTCGCGTAAATTCTCCGATGGAAGCACCTTGTTCCGGAACGGCGAAAGTGACGCGCCTTCGTGCCGCGAGATAGTCGGCCACGATCCAGGCCGCGCCGCAGATGCCGAAGTTCAGCCCGAGCTCCGACCAGTTACCGACTGCATGAGGGGCCGAAATCGTTGCTGGGACCCATATCAATACGCCAAAGCCAAAAATCATCACGGCCGTGAGCTGGGCGGCAAGCAGTGACGATCGACCGGTAAGCAGCGCAATGGCGGCTAGACCGAATGCAACGGTCGTGGCGACCGACCAGAACATCTGTCCCGGCGGAATCCACTTCGGAACGAGTTCCGCGGTGAACTGCAGATGCACCGCCTGGTAGATCGCAAACGAAATCACACAGATGCCGAAGCCGACGTATCCTATTCGAGCGCTTTTCGCGCCCAAAACAACCAGTGCACCGCAGCACATGGCGAACTGCTCAAATGCATTTCCTAAGCTGTCAAAAACCAGCGGATGTCGAGCCCATAGCGGCAGCCACAACAGCGTGAAGATGCCGTACACGATACCGAGTGCGATCGCGCCCGCCCGGGATATAGCCGCAAACAAAATCGCGATACCGCCGGCGATCTGCACGATTGCAAAACAATCGACCAGAGTACCGGGATATTTGAACGGTGGTTCGAGTTGCGCAATGAAGCTCGGCCAAATGAGCGCGCCGATGCCGAGACCGATCGCCGCAAGGCCATAGAGGTAGCGTCCTAGACTGGTGTTCATAGTACCGCCTCCGATGGTCAACGACGCGCGGTCGAGTTCTGTGACAAGGTCGCCGGCCGCCGTGTTGCTCCGCTGCGCTCAAGCTTGCAGTGCACGCCTCATCCGCTCGACGACCTCTCGCAGAATGGGTGTCGACGTCGCAAAATTGAGCCTCACATGCTGCTCTCCCGGCGTCCCGAAGTGCCAACCAGGTACCAACGCGACGGACCCGCGTTGCAAGAAAACTTTCGCGGGATCCCTTCCCAGACCTAATGCGGTGCAGTCGAGCCACGCGAGGAACCCGGCCTGCGGCGGCGCGTAGACGATCGCCCCGAGGCCGTTGTCGCTCAAGAGCCCTTGCAGCGTAATGCGCTGTTCATCGAGATGCGCGATTGAACGGTCGAGATACGCGACATCGGAGCCGAACGCTGCAGTAGTTGCAATGATCCCGAGGTGGCCCGTGCGTTCGGTCATCGCCTTCGGAAGACGTTCGAACACCGAACGGCCCCACTGTGAGGAACTAACGGCAATCGCACATTTTAGACCGGCGATATTCCACCCTTTCGATGCCGACGTGAGCGTGATCGCGTGCACGCCGGTCTGTGCCACGACGGTTTCAAACGGCGTGTGGCGTGCACCGGGTAACAAGAGCGGCGCGTGTATTTCATCGGCAAGAACCGCGACGCCATATCGCTCGGCAAGCCGTCCAATACGCGCCACATCGTCGGCAGAGAATGCGCGGCCAACCGGATTGTGCGGATTGCAAAAGAGATAGACCCGAGCGCCCGCGGCAAACGCTCGTTCCAACGCATCGAAATCGACGTCATAGGTGCCGCCGCTCTCGACGAGCGGAACTTCTACGATGCGACGCTGCACTTCGTTAATCGTCGAGAAGAACGGTGGATAGACGGGAGGATTGATGACGACGCCGTCACCGGGTTCGGTAATAACGCGCAGAATCTCTGCGACACCAACCATCACTTCCGGTAGCGCCATCACGCTGTCGGGGGCGATCGATACGCCGTAGCGGTCCATTGCAAAACGCGCGAACGCTTCTCGAAGTGCCGATCGCTGTTGTGCGTAGCCTAAATCGCCACGGTCGATCGCGTCATGAAGCGCGCGGGCAACATTGGGCGGCACGGGGAAGTCCGTTTCTGCAACAAACGCCGGAAGAATATCCGGCGGGTAGTGCGCCCACTTTTCGCTGGTGCGCGAGCGCAAAACGCTTTCGTCGATCTCATTGTCGAATTCCGCCATCGCCGCTCTTCTTACCCCATGGACGCAGTTTGCGAATCAAGAAACCGGCGGCGCCTCAACATATTGAACGAGATTTGCGGCCGATGCCGAAGTCCTCGCTCATGCTCGACCGACTGCAGACCTTCATGGCGGAGCACGTTTATCCCAATGAAGCGCTTTACTATGAGCAGCTCGGTTCCGGCGCTTCCCGCTGGGAGCAGCCACGCGTGATGGAAGAGATCAAGTCTCGCGCCCGGGACGCCGGACTGTGGAATCTCTTTCTTCCGGAGCGCGAGTACGGCGGCGGCCTCACAAACCGCGAGTATGCTCCGCTTTGCGAAATGATGGGCCGCTCGCCGATTGCGCCAGAAGCGTTCAATTGCAACGCACCGGATACCGGTAATATGGAAGTCTTGGCGAGGTACGGAACGACCGCGCAACGCGATCGCTGGCTCGAACCGTTGCTTCGCGGCGAGATTCGCAGCGGCTTTGCGATGACCGAGCCGGGCGTTGCGTCGTCGGACGCAACGAACATTCAATCATCGATCGTTCGCGACGGCAACGAGTACGCGCTGAACGGACGCAAGTGGTGGACGACGGGTGCAGCACATCCCAACGCGCGCGTTCTGATATTTATGGGAAAGTCCAATCCCGAAGCATCGAAGCACTTGCAGCAATCGATGGTTCTCGTACCGATCGATGCACCGGGTGTCCACATCGTGCGACGGCTCTCGGTGTTTGGCTTTGATGATGCGCCCTTTGGACATTGCGAAGTCGAATTCGCGAACGTTCGCATTCCGGTGGAAAACCTGTTGCTGGGTGAAGGACGCGGATTCGAAATCGCGCAGGGGCGCCTCGGGCCCGGGCGTCTCCATCATTGCTTACGACTCATCGGTCTGTGCGAGCGCGTTCTTGAAATGATGTGCCGGAGGACGCAAACGCGCGTTACCTTCGGCCGCACGCTATCGGAACAAGGTGTCGTGCAGGAGTGGATCGCGCGTTCACGCATGGAGATCGACCAGGCGCGGTTGCTCACGTACGCCGCGGCCGCGGAACTCGACAAACACGGCAATAAAGCTGCCGCAACGACGATCGCGATGGCAAAAGTCGCGGTGCCGTCGGTTGCGCAAGAGATTATCGATCGCGCGATACAAGCGTACGGTGCCGAAGGACTGCTCGATGATACGGGCTTGTCGCATGCGTGGTTGAATGCACGGTCGTTACGCATTGCCGACGGGCCCGACGAAGTGCATTTACATGCGATAGCTAAGGCGGAACTGGCGAAGTATGAGCCGTAACGATGTCAACGTTTAGCGTACGTGACGGCGCAACCGAGATTCTGTTGATTCGTCATGCCGACGCGTCACATGACCGAACGATCGAGGAATTGGCGGTGACACTCGGAGATCTACCGCTCACCGAACATGGAAAGCGTCAGGCGGATTTGCTCGCGGCCCGGCTGATGCATCGCAAACTCACTGCGATTCATACGAGTCACCTGAAACGATGCCGTGAGACCGCCGACGCAATTGCTCAAAAAGCTGGTCTTCCGGTAGAGCTCGACGAGCGGCTGCGTGAGGTCGAAATTGCCGGTGCCGAAAAAATCGGCCTACAGGAGCTCGCCGAGATTGCCATCGCGAACGGCGGATGGTCGCACCTCGCTGGGACCGAACGGTCGCACGATGTTCGCGCACGTATGCGGGAGGCGATCGAAGAGATCGCCGCTCAGCATCGCGGCGGACGTATCGCCGTCATTAGCCACGCCGGTGCAATCAACGCGTACATCGCGTCGCTTTTGGGACTGCAACACGACTTCTTCTTTCCGACGGGACACACGTCAATCAGCACCGTGCGAGCCCGCGACGAAAAGCGGCTCATCGTAACCCTCAACGACGTTGCTCATCTCGAACGCAGAATCTAGCGTATGCAGCGATCCGATCCGGAAGTCATCGACGTACGCACCGAAGAACGCTTGGATGTCGATCGCCTGGAGCCGTATTTACGCGGTGTTCTGCCGCGCACGGACGGACCGTTCTCGCTACGCCAATTCAGTGGTGGGCACGCAAACCTGACCTATCTCGCCGCATTCGGTGACCATGAGTACGTCCTTCGCCGTCCTCCGCTTGGCCCGGTCCCCGCACGGGCGCACGATATGCGTCGCGAACATGCTGTGCTCTCGCAGCTCTACCGGACATTTCCGTTGGCGCCGCAGAGTTACGCGCTCTGCACCGATCACGCAATCATCGGCAGCGATTTCGTTGTGGAAGAGCGTAAGAGCGGCATCGCGGTTCGACGCGACCTTCCTCCAGCGATTGAATGCAGCGAGCCGTTGAAGCGTCGCATCGGCGAGGCGCTGATCGATACACTGGCGGCCTTGCATCGCATCGACGTGAATGAGGCAGGGCTCGCCGACCTCGGACATCCTGACGGGTACGTACAACGGCAATTGAACGGGTGGATCGAGCGCTGGAACGATGCGCGGACCGGGCAGAGTGCGGACGCTTCGCAGGTGACGGCGTGGTTGCGCGAACGCCTACCGCCATCGTCCGCGGTCGGTATTGTTCACAACGATTACAAGCTAGACAACATGTTACTCGATGGGCACGATCCTTCGCGGATCACGGCGTTGCTCGATTGGGACATGTGTACGATCGGCGACCCGCTGATGGACCTTGGGTATCTGCTCGCGCTTTGGGCGGAGCCCGCTGATCCGCCGGCGGCCCGAGCCGGCGCGATGCCGACGTGGCATGCTGGGTTTCCGACTCGCGACGACGCCGTGCAGCGCTACGCCGCTCTCACAGGCTTCGACGTCAGTCACCTGCGGTGGTACTACGTCTTCAACATTTTTCGCTTTGCGGTGATTCTGCAACAGATCTACAAACGGTATGCAGTCGGGCAGACGCACGATAAGCGGTTTTCTGCGTTTGGAGCGCAGGCAGACGCGCTGATTGCTATGGCAACGTCACTACGTCGAGGCTGAGAGCCGGCTTTCGATCTTCGTTCGCAGCTGACTATTGGGATCGTTCCACGATTCGACGAAGGTTCGCAAGATGTGCCCGGTGAGACCCCACACGCGCCGCCCATCATAGTCCAAAAGCGGTGTTTCGATTTCAAGCGTGCCAACGGTAACGACTCCCGTGGTCAACTCTTCAATGACCGTCGCGAGCGGAACGGTGAAAACACCGACGGTTTCGGTTGCGTCGATGCGCAGCTCCCCAGAGCGAATGATTGCGACGAACGGTGTCACCGCATAGCTGTTCACACGCGCTCGAATGATGGGAAGCTTGCCGACGAACGAAATGCGCTGCGCGCCCACGCCGACTTCTTCGAACATCTCGCGTGTCGCCGTTTTCGAGAGATCACCGCCGTCGGTCGCATCCATGCCGCCTCCCGGCAAGCCGATTTGACCCGCGTGCGATCGCAACTCTGCCGAGCGTTCGATGAAAATGACGCCGTGCGGCGGTTCATCGATGATGCCGAGAATGACGGCCGCGGGACGACGGCCTTGCTCGTCCAATGGATTAGCGCTGGAGCTCGACACGCTGCGGATAGATCGGGCGATTGATGATGCGCTCCAAATGATCGCCTTTGGCGCTCAAGACGAGATCGCAAAACGCTTTGAAACTCTCACGCTCGGCCTCACCTTCGGCAAAGCGTTCGTTTTGTTCCAAATCGATTTTTCCACTGACGGGCAGAAAGCGCACGAAACGCCCCTCGTCGTCCTCTGCGATTTCGACGAGATTCACATCTTCAAAGATATGCAACGCACGGCTCACCGTTCGTTCGTTGGCTTTGTCGAGATCGAGTGTGCGAGCGATGTCAACGTAGGTCATTCGCACGACACCGTCATGGGCGAGGCCACGAATGCCGCGATACAGCGCGCGTAGTACGGGAAGCGTTGGAGCGTCGCGATCGATGATGTACTCGTTGATCCGTCGATCCGAGTCACTGAAGAGCAAGTGAATCTGCGCGGGAGCGCCGTCCCGGCCGGCGCGCCCGGCTTGTTGATTGAATTCGGTGAAATCGAAATTCAAATGATACAGCACGACGTGCCGCACGTCGGGGAGATCGATTCCCTCTCCGAACGCCGATGTCGCAACGACGATGCGCAGTTCCCCTTCTCGAAAATAGCGCTCGACGTCGTGGCGCTCCGGTGTCGGCATGCCGGCGTGATAGAACATCACGCTGTCCCCTAAAGCCTTCCGCAGCGTTTGTGCAACGTCGGTTGCCTCTTTGCGCGAATTGCAATAGATGATGCCCTTCTCACCATCGGCAAAAAGCGAACGCAAATAGCCGGCTTTATCTTTCGATCCTCGCGCATCGACGACGTGCAGATTCTCACGGATCGTCGGGTCGATCACCCATGCTTGCACGTGAAGCTCGCGAACGATGTGAGCGAACGCATCGTCGTTTGCGGTCGCGGTGAGCGCCAGCACTTGAACGTTCCCAAGCGAACGGATCGTTTGGCCCAGGCGTCCGTAAGCGGCGCGATGCTTTGACTCGTACAGATGATGCGCTTCATCGACGACGACCATTGCCGGACTGCTGCGTCCAACGAATGCTTCCCGGTGAAATTCCAGGAACTCGGGCGTGGCGAGAACGATGTCCCACGCACCATCATCAAGCGCCTGAAAGAGCTCAGCGCGCTCGTCATGCGAAATCGAACCATTTGCGCGATAGATGCGCAACCCGAACGGGTCGAGTTTTCGGATCAGCGCTTCGTATTGGTCGTTCGCAAGTGCGCGCAGCGGATAGATCACGAGCGTCTTTGCTCCGGACTCCAGCGCACGAACCGCCGCGGGGTATTGAAAGCAGAACGATTTTCCGCGCCCGGTGCCGAGTACGGCAAGGGTGTTACGCCCAGCCTCGATTCGTTCCAGAATCGCATGTTGAGCCGCGTGCGGCTGCGCGTCGCCGATCAACGCTCGCCGCACCCGCTCGGCATCTCCGCCCCAGGACGTTCGTGCTGTTTTCCGTTCATCGTTACGATCGGCAATGCTGGCGGCAATGTCACGCCAAACATAAACGTTCACGCCGCGATGCCGGCGCTCTTCGCCGGTGACCTCGCCGCCCGTCAGTGATTCGATCCGAGCGCGGTAACGCGCCCCGTCGTCAATCAGCGGGGCGAGATGTTTTGCAATGCCCTTACTCAAAAAGCCGATTTGAAGCGCACCGTAGTGCACGGCAATAGCGTTGTCGTCGAACGCGTTGTCCGGCTGTCGAACCAAATCCAGCCCGAGACCAATGCGCAAACCCGCGACGACGTCTTGGCGTCCCTCGAACGAAACGCCCGCAAGTTTCGTATGAAAACCCGAGGCTGATCCGATCGTTGCATAACGATCGGCTAAGTACTCAGCGCTCTTTGCAAACGCGCGATCGACAAAAGAAACGACGTCACCGCGCGCGGCGGTGACGTCGTTTCGGGTCTCTCCGCGCAGCAGCGCGAAAGCGCGTTCAAACGCGGCCTCCGAACGGGTCGGGGCGGGCAGAGAACGCTTAGTGTTCGTGCGGCTCGCCGAGCGGTTCGCCATGCTCCGTCGGTGCGTCGTATTCGCCTTCAAAGCCTTCGAGATTCAGATTGATCTCTTCATGGCCTTGCTCGAGCGCCTCCTCGTGCATGCCGGCGTTTTGCGCATCGAGCGGATCGACCGCTTCGCCGGGAACGAGGTCTTCCACCATCGTCGTACCTTCGACGCGGCGCCGTTTGTAGCGCGCCGGCGTGCCTTGCACCGGGCGTTCCGTCTTTTGTTTCTGACGGCGCTCGCGGCGCGCAGCGACGATGTCCTCGCGCGCAACGCCGGCACGGCTTTGCAGCGCGTTCGATTCTGCGTGCGTGCGACTGCTCTTTGTGCGGTCGATCGCCAGACCTTCGCGGCGGTGGCGTGCCGCCGCCTCGAGTTGGCGTTTGCGGAACGTCAGAACGAGCGGCGCCGAGAAGAAGATGGAGTGATAACCCCCTGAACAGATGCCGACGAGCAGCGCGAACGCGAAGTTCTTTAGGCTGCCGCCGCCGAGAGCCAGCAATGCCACCAGTGTGATGATGACCGTCGCGAGCGTATTCACCGAACGGGTCATCGTCTGTTTGATCGATTCGTTGACGATGCGATCGTACGGCTGTCCCGCCATCAGTTTCGTATTTTCCCGGATACGATCCAGAATGACGATCGTGTCCATGACGGAGTAACCGATAACGGTCAGCACGGCTGCCAAGAATGCGTCATCGGCCGGTTTGCCGGCGAGCGCGTAGATACCGATCATCATCGCCGCGTCGCGAACGAGCGCGATCACGGTGACTAACCCGAAGATGTAGTTCCAGCCGAACCGGAAGGCGATATAGAGGAACTGGATACCGAGCGCGATCACGAGCGCAAGCAGCGCATTGCGCAGATATTCGGCGCCCAAAGTCGGGCCGACAGCGGTAATTTGCGATGCAGCGCGATTGACGGGAGCAACGCTGTTCAACGCGTTCCAGATCGGCGCGGAATCGTTGGCAAATGCCGTTTGCGTCTCCACCAGGAACTGCGTTCCGCTGGTTCCGGCGGTCGTAATGCGCTCGTCCGCAAGATTCAGCGGCGCAAGCGCCGCCTTCACGGCGTCGGTCGTCGACGGACGATCGAACGTGACGCTGATGTCGGTTCCACCGGTGAACGATAGGCCAAGCCGCAGCATGTGCGACGGTTGGAAGCCTTGGCCACCTTGGAAACCGTGATAGATCATCGCCCCGAGACCGAGCGCGATGACGAGGTACGAAATCGCCGAAACGGTACGGAACCATCCGACGATATTCCAATTTAGTCTGCGAAACAGCATGACGCTCTATGCCCCCGCTTTCGCGAACACGCCGACGTCGCTCGAGCGGACGCCGTAGAGTTCGGGAGTCGTCAGCACATCGTTGTCGACCAGTACGTCGACGAAGAAGCGCGTAATGAAGACGGCAGTGAAGAGCGATACCGCGGTTCCCCAGAACAGCGTGAACGCAAAGCCTTTCACCGTTCCCGTACCGAGCATGAACAAGACGCCCGCGCCGACGATCGTCGTGAAGTGGCTGTCGAAGACGGCTGAAAACGCGCGAGCAAATCCGACGCGGACCGCAGCGCGCATCGTCTTGCCGTTCCAAAGTTCTTCTTTGATCCGTTCGAAGATCAGCACGTTTGCATCGACGGCCATACCGATGGACAGCACGAAGCCGGCAATGCCGGGCAGCGTGAGCGTCGCATGCGACGCCGAGAGAATACCAAACATCGCTGCGACATAGATCAACAAAGCGACGTCGGCCAAGAATCCCGGCAAGCGATAGACGACCATCATGAAAATGAGCACCACGATCAAGCCCGCGATCGACGCTTTCAGCGACATGTCGAGGTCGATCTTGCCGAGGACCGGCCCGATCGTTTCTTTCTCGATGATCTTGGTTGAAACGGGGAGCGCACCGGCGTTCAATTCATTGGCAAGCGTAATGGCGTCTTGCTGGGTGAATTGCCCGGTGATCTGTCCGTTGTCAAAAATTGCGCCTTGGATCGTCGGCGCCGAAACGTAGCGCTTGTCCAAAAAGATACCCATCGGACGGCCGAGATTGGTTTGCGTCATCTTGCCGAACTTCGATGGATCTTTGGTCTGGAACAGGATGTCGGGATTGTTGCTCTGATCGTAACCCGCTTGTGCACCCTTTAAGTCTTTGCCGGAGTACACGACGTTGCCGCTCTTGTCGTACGCCGTGTGCGCGACAAACGTTTCGGCATCGGCTTTTTGTTTTGCCGTCGCCGTCGGATTCTTCAGCGTTGCAAGACCCGCTTCGGCGGCTTGCACGACGTCGGGCGTCATGATCTTGAATTCGAGGACTGCCACCTCTTTCAAGACGCGCTCTGCTTCGTCGGGATTCTTGACGGCGGGAAGCTCGACGAGGATCCGATCGGAGCCGACTTTGCTGATCTGCGGCTCCGTAACGCCGAGACCATTGACGCGACGATCGATGACTTCTTTCGTCTGTTCCTGGATCTGCGACGTGATCTGCGGCACTTCAGCGGTGGGATAGAGCTGGAGCAGCAGACGGGAACCGCCTTGCAAGTCCAGACCAAGATGAATCTTTTGATCGAGCGGAAGCATCGACCAGATGGAGAGCGCAACGATGGCGATAATCACCAGCGCTTTGATTGGCGTCTTTAACGTATTCCAGCTCATATAAGTCTTATAGAAAAAGGGGCCGCCGCGGCATGGCGCCCGGCGACAACCTTAAAAGTGTACCAAGAGCTCTGAGGCCGGTCAAACGGCCGCGGCTCGCTGCCCCAGGTTCACCACCTCGGCCGGAAGCAACTGCAATTCCGGCGGCAACTCTCCATAGCCGAGGACGTCGATCCTGATTCCGGAGCGCAGGACCAGGTCCGCAATGACCGGGCGGAGGGCAGCTGTACACACGACGGCCGCCGATTCTCGCGAAACCGACGCCCGGTAGCGCACGATCTTCTCTTGAAGCGCAAGAGCCGCGACCGGGATCGGGTGAGCCTTCGCCCGTTCCGCTCCACTCCACAGTGAGTTCCCGCTCGAGTTCCGGGTCCAAAATCAGCGGCCGGAGCGGCTGGGGGCCGCGCCGTCGGAGCATGTCCGGGACGATTGCGCGCCGGGCGGCCTCCGCGAGTTCGCGAGGGTCGCGCGCGTTTGCCTCAATCATGGCCTGCAACACGATGATCGGATCACGCGGCCACGCTTGCTCGCGAAGCAAGTAGCCGAAGGCTTTATGAACGGCGCTGAGTGGAAGCCCGTCCGTCCCGATCTCACGAACCAGTGCCGGCACGGTCGCGCGAAGATGCTCAAAGAGCGTCTGAAGTTCTTGCCGGCCCACGAGTTCGGCGGCATACCGACGCACGGTCTCGGCAAGATGCGAGCCGAGAACAGAGATGGGATCGAAGACCAAGGCGCCCGCTTCGGCCAGACGCTCGCGGTCCTGTGCAACGATCCATGCCGCCGGCAAGCCGTAGACCGGCTCATTTTCGATGATGAATTGGTGCCGTTCGAGCGTCGACGCGTCCGCGACCGCGAGCATGCGATCGAGATACATGCGGCCCTCGCCGACGATTCGATCGCGAACCCGAATCGCATACGTTTGCGGATCCCGAGCGAGATCGTCACGAAGGCGCACCCCCGGCACCACGATTCCGATCTCGGCTGCGAGCGCGCGCCGCACTTCGCCGATCCGATCCAGCAACGCGTCGGCGAGCGGTTGCGCAAGCAGTTGAGCGATGCCGGCTCCGATATCGATCGACATCGCATCGACGCCGATCAATCCTAGCGCAAGTTCCGGCTTGCGCATCGCCTGCCGCTTTGCGCGCTCGGCAGCGACTCTTCGTGCATGCTCGTTGACCTTCTGCCTATTTGCGGCAACGTGCGCAATCGCGAACGCCGCAATTCCAAGCAGCAGAAAGACCGGCCTCGGAAGCGCGGGCACGAACGACAGCACCAGCAACAACGCTCCGGCACTGCGCAAAACGTCGGGCCGTGCAAGAAGCTGCGCGGCAAGATCGGCACCGAGCGCTCCATCCGAGGCGACGCGCGTGACCATCATTCCCATTGCGGTCGAGATCAGGAACGCCGGTAACGTCGTAACGAGTGCATTGCCGATCGACAGAAGTGCGAACGTGTTCAACGCATCGAGCGGGTTGAGGCGGTCGTACGCAACGCCGACGATCACGCCGCCGGCCAAGTTCAACGCTACGATGACGAGCGCGGCAACCGCATCACCCTTGACGAACTTTCCGGCTCCGTCCATCGCTCCGTAGAAATCGGCTTCGCGCTGAACCGATGCACGCTTGCGCCGCGCGCCTTCAGCGTTCAGGGCGCCCGCATGCACATCCGCATCGATCGCCATCTGTTTCCCCGGCATCGCATCTAACGTAAATCGCGCAGCCACCTCGGCAACGCGTTGTGAACCACTTGCAATGACGATGAATTGGATCGTGATCAGAATGGTGAAGACGATCAATCCGACGACAAGGTTTCCGTGAACGACGAAGTCGCCGAAGGCTGGAATGATTGCTCCGACGGCGCCGGGATTTGCGCCTTGCGTGAGGATCAGTCGCGTGGCCGAGACGTCGAGCGAGAGGCGAAACAACGTTGCAACGAGCAGCGCGGGTGCGAAGGCCGAGAATTCGAGCGGGTCTTCGACCGTCACGGCAAGCAGCAACACGAGCGCGGATGCAAAGATGTTGATACCGAGGAGAACGTCGAGCAGCCACGGCGGCAGCGGAACGATCAAAATACCAACGATGCCGAGCAACAGTGCGGCAAACAGATAGACCGGCGCACGCGTCATTGCAAAATACCCGAACGGGTAAGTGCCGCGACGATTTCAGCCACGGCGACGAAGTGTTCGTGCGGAATCTCCTGACCGACGTCCGTGTCGCGATACAGCGCGCGAGCGAGCTGGATGTTTTCGACAACCGGTATGTGATGGCGAGCGGCCAGCTCGCGAACGCGCATAGCGCCGTCATCAACCGCACGTACGAGCACACGCGGCACCGGTACGAGTGGTGGCCGGTATTCCAATGCAACGGCGACATGCGTCGGATTTGCAACAACGAATGACGCGTCTTTGACGTTGTTCAGCGCACCGCGAATGAGGTTCCGGTGCAGCGCTTTCCGGCGGCTGCGTGCAGCCGGATCCCCGTCATGCTCTTTGACGTCACGCTTCAATTCCTCAAAAGTCATCTTGAGCTTCTTCAGCCAAGCTCGACGAGCCACGCCATATTCAGCGAGCGCAAACACCATGCCGACTGCGGCCGCCGCGAAGACGACCTCCTGCGCTGCATGCCACGTTGAAGCGGCAATCTGCGCTTGGCCGTCGCTCGCCGCAATTGCGCGAACAAGTCCCGGAACGCACGGGATCATCGCTGCCACCGCCACGGTAAAGGCTGCAGCGGCGCGCGCTACATGCGTCAAGCTCTCCCGCGATATCATGCGTTTCAGGCCTTCAACCGGATTGATGCGCTCGAACTTCGGCGCGACCGCGGAAACGTTCAATCCGCCGCTCTGCGCAAGTGCCGCAAGCGTAGCGCCGCACGCCGCCGCAACTGCTGGAATCAACGCATAGAGCAGCACCAGCGCACAGGACCAGTTCAGAGCACCGTGCGCCGACGAAGATAGCGCGGTCGCGGCGGCCGCGCCGATCGCGGGAACGACCGCAATAATCGCCGCGGCGCTCGGCAATGAAGGCGCAGTTCGCGCTCACCTCTTGCGATCGCGCACTGTTCCCTTCACGTTTCGCCTTTGCAATACGCGACGGCGTCGCGTCGAATTGCTTTTCACCCGTGGTTTCGCTCATTGCGGAATCAGCAGCACCGGCTGCGCCGCGCGTGCCGCCAATAGCGGCACGCAGATCGCGGTCGTGATGAGGACGACGCCGAAGACCAACGGAAACGAGAGACCAAAAGTCGCAAAGCGCGGAATCGTGCGGCTCAGCGCTCCGAGCGCAATTTGCGTTACAAATGCCAGTGCAATTGCCGGAGCTGCGACGCCAAGCGCGACGAGAACGATCGTAGTCGCGAAGGTCGTCGCAAACGCTAGCCAACCGTGAGAGTGAAATGATGCACCCGGTGTGATGCGCTCGAAGCTTTGCGCCAAGGCGAAGATCGTGGGACGGTAGGCCGCGAGCATGAAGAAGCCACCAGTGAAGGCGAGTGACCAAATGCGCCCATAACCGCTCGGCGCAACAAGGTCGAGACTTGGTGCGATGGCCTTCACACCGACGTAATCATCCAGCATCCGGCCGCCGGCATATGCGCCGTCATAGAGAACCGAGGCGGCCATCCCGATTGCCGCCCCGAGAAAAAATTCAAGCGTGAGTGCAGCAATCAGCGCAATGCCGTCGAGCGTCAAACGTCCGTGCTGCGACGGTGCGATCGCGATCGCTAGAAACACCGCAAGTCCCGCTCGCACAGTGTGCGGCACGGTCGGATGTGAGAATCCCGGAGCGCGCGACGCGAATCCGGCGCAGCGCGCAAAGACCGCAAGGAACAGCGGGCTCACGTGCCTCGCACCAACGCGGGAATCGCCGTGACTGCATCGTGGAAGAGTCGCGCGCACAGATGCATACCGAAATTGCCGAACAGTGCGACGATCGCACCGACCGCGATAACTTTTGGAAGCAGCGTTAGCGTCTGCTCTTGAATCTGCGTCGCAGCTTGCGCGATTGCGATCGCCGTGCCGACAACGGCCGCTACGCTGAGCACCGGAATGCAGAGCGTTGCAGCGACGATCATCATCTCCCGCAGCAGGCCATCGAAGCTCTCCACGCTACGACGGTAGCGCCTGCGGATTTCCGGATTATGACCGGACGGTAATCGTGATGAGCGTCAGGTCGCCGACGCGATTAAAATGTCGGTCGCCAGGCGCTGCCGGCGATCAGGGCGGAGACGATTGCGCGCGTCGCCGGCGAGCGATTGAGTGTATAAAAATGAATGCCGGGCGCTCCGCGACCGAACAACTCCGTCGCTTGGAGCGCGGCATAGGCAACTCCCAGATCCTCGACGGCCTTCGAATCGTCTTTGCGCGATTCCAATTCGCGAAGGAGTTTTGGGGGAATCGTTGCGCCGATCGTCGCGATGAAGCGCGAGACTTGCTGGTAGCTCGTAATCGGCATCAATCCGGGAAGAATCGGCACCGTAATGCCGGCAGCGCGCGCGCGCCGCTCGAACGCAACAAACCGATCGTTGTTGAAAAACAATTGCGAGATGAGAAAGTCGGCGCCGGCGTCGACCTTTTGCACGAGGTGTTTCAGATCGTCTTCGGCAGATTTCGCTTCGACGTGCGTTTCCGGATAGCACGCTCCGCCAATGCAGAAGTCGTAGTTCCGCCGGAGCATCGCAATCAAATCGCTCGCGTTTGAGAAACCGCCCGGCGGCGTTTGAAACTCGGTTTCGCCTTTTGGCGGATCGCCCCGGAGGGCGAGGACGTTCTCGATGCCGGCTCTCGCGAGGTCATCGAACAGAGAGCGCAGCTCGGAGCGCGTTGAACCGACGCAGGTCACGTGAGCCATGACGGTAAGGCCGATTTCCGACTGGATCTGCTTCGCGAGCGCCACCGTGCGTGAACGCGACGAACCGCCCGCGCCGTAGGTAATCGAGACGAAGGCCGGCCGCAGCGGCTGCAACGTTGCGATCGTCTCGAAAAGCTGCTTCGAGCCCGCGTCGTCCTTCGGCGGAAAGAATTCAAACGAAAAGAACGGACGAAACGTCGCGAGCGCGTCGGAAATGCGCATCGCGCTACGGTTATCTAAAGCTGGCCGCGACGCCTCCGCAGACCAGCGCCCAGCCGTCGACCATCACGAAGAGCAGCAGCTTCACCGGCAGCGACACGATGGGCGGGCTCAACATCACCATGCCGAGTCCCATCAGCATTGCGGCAACCGCGAGATCGATCGCAACAAACGGCAGATAGAGCGCAAAGCCGATCGCGAATGCGCTCCGGAGTTCGCCGACGACGAATGCCGGTACGATGACGGGAAGCGGCGCCCGGGTAACCGGTTCGCGTGGACGATGCGCCACTTTTTCGAAGAGGTCGACATCCGCGACGCGGGTCTGCCTCACCATGAAAGCGCGCAGCGGCGCAACCGCGTTGTTCAAGGCTTGCGATTGCGAGAGCGCACCGCGTGCGTAGGGTGCAATCGCGCGATCGGTAATCGTCTGGACCGTCGGCGCCATCACGACAAGCGTCAACACCAGCGCGAGCCCTGAAAGGACCGCGTTCGGAGGTAATGCCGAAGCACCGATGGCGGAACGGACAAGCGACAACACGACGACGATACGTACGAACGACGTACACATTACCAGCAAAAACGGTAGAATCGAGAGCAGCGTCAATGCCGCAAGAACGTCGAGCGGCTGCGCACCGTGCGCGTGACCGGCAATTGCGAAGAGCCCGTCCATAAAAAAACGGTAACGCGGCCGCGTTACCGTTTTGTGAGCGATGCGTGTCGACGCTAGATCGGTTTTGAAATCAATTCGGTAACGCGCACGCCGAAATTCTCGTCGACGGCAACCACTTCACCACGCGCGATCAACTTGTTGTTGACAAGCAGATCGACCGGTCCGCCGGCAAGACGGTCGAGTTCGATGATGGAGCCCGTGCCGAGTTTCAGCACGTCGGAGACCGAGAGTTTGGTCGTCCCGAGTTCCGCGGTCACGCTGAGCGGTACGTGCATGAGCACGTCGAGGTTTGCGCGGTCCTTCAGCTTCTTCGGATCGATTGTCATGATGCCGTCTCGAGGCTCCTTTCATCGTTTGTGGACGCGCCGATCGCGAGAGCGAACCGCCCGTCCTGAACGCCGCATTCGCCGCGAGCAAGCGGCGTCCCGGCCAACAGCAGCGCTCCGCGCATGCCCCTGTCTTTGGTAATCGGCACAATTGCGCCCAGTTCGAGGGATGCGAGGTCAGCGGTGAGGCCGTCGACCGCCTCACTGTGCAGTGAAAGCTCGACTTGGATATCGAGCAAGTCCTCGATACGAAGCTGTGCCTGCGCTTGGTGAATCGGCTCCTTCGCGAGCGCGAAGCCGATCCGCGCCTCGACGGGGCGCACAAGCTGGAGCTCAAAGAAGCTCGCGAAGCCGGCAATCGTAAACACCCGCTCGATCGTGAGCACGTCGCTCGAAATGCCACAGATGGCGGTACACGTAGCAGCGATCGCGCGGACCGCACGCTCGAGGACCGTCGATTCGATCGGCGAGAGGGGACGCAGCTGTGAGGAAACTTCGCCAAAGGCAAACGCCGTCAGTGCAAGCGCATCACGAGGCCGCAGAACCACGACGACATCGGTTGCAGCGCCCCGGATGCGAAAAAGCATCGCGTCACGTGTAATGGTTTCCCATGACTGCGGCGATGGGATCACCGGTTCGAACACCTGGACGTTTGCCGCCGCTGCGTAGAGCTGTGTGAGTGTCTCACGAACGCCGTTCGCCACCATACAGGCCGCGCTCGGCGGCAGCACGGATCGCTGTTCAAAGCGCATAGTGCGGACGACGCGATTGCCGATGCGCGTGCCCGTTGCCGAGAAACAGAGATGCTTCACTTCAGAAGATCCATCGCCGTCTTTCCGAGTGACCCTTGCGCCTTGTGCGCGGCTTGCAGCGCATCGAACGCCATATACGCTTCGTTCAAGCGATCCAGGCTTGCATCGATATCGATTCTGCTCGTCTCCCGGCGCATCGGTTCCAGCACTGCGAAATTTCCGTCGCCGGGCCGTCCAACGTGCGGAACGATTCCAGCCGGAGCAGTGACGCGATCGCCGTCCGACGGAATCAGTTTCGTCGCCGCCGGAAATCGTGCGAGCGCGACGTATCCCACCACGACGCGGTCGCGGCTGCGCGAACCGTTGCGCGGATCGAGCGTCGACCGATCGTAGGTCAAGGCGCCATCAGCTTCGATCCGCAGATGTTGCGCACGTCCGAGCGTAAAATCGACTGGTTCTACTTGCAGCTCGGAAAGCGGCGCTCCGGGTGAAGAGAACCCGAGGATTGCGCGCCCGTTCGAACCGGCCAGTCTCCCATTTTCGGCGTGAAAGCTGCCGTCTTGCGTGTAGGCGGTTCGCCCGCGTTGATCGGTAGTAACGAAGTACGCATCTGCAGGGGGAGCAACGCAGAGCGGATCGGCGGCAGGCCGCGAATCGGCACGCGCCGTTTGCACGTCACCAAACGACGGATGTGCTCCCGGAGTGTACGCCCGATCCACATCCGCGGCGCGCGCGGAAATATACTCGAGTGCGTCGGCAGTCGCTGCGTTTACGAGCACTGCACGCTCGTTTCGAAGCACAACGCGATTCCACGATCGGCGAGCGCGTATCGCGCTTCTTGGAGCGCCCGTGCGACAGCAGGGCGAACGGCGGGAGCGCACACCGCGACGAGCCGCAGTCGGCTGCCGTTGCGCTGAAGGGACACGTGAACGCGCGCCTGCGTTCCTTCGAGGCTAAAGGTTGCGCGTTGGACATGATGGCGCGGGTTCAGGAACGTTCGCTCAATCTTTCGCGCAAGCGCCGAACGTAGTGCACGCCGATCCACCGGTATATGATGCGCCTGCGTGTGATGCCGCCGATTTTTCGCAATGTGGGCAGCGGGGAAACCGCGAGCCTCCCTTTGGCGTTCCGCCTGCGCGATGCAACGATCCGCCGCATTCGCTGGTGGGAGAGGCGTTTGCTTCGTCGACAGCGTTGCAACGCGCGTGCCGTCGTGTGCAAGGTGGAGCGCTGAATACCACGCCTGCGAGAGCGAGCGCCGGTCGATTGCCGCGAGCGGGGCGGTGAGCACGCTGAAACCTGTTTGCTGCGTCAACATGCGACCATGATGCGCGGGCAACGTCACCGGGAGATCACATACGGATTGCCGATTTATTATTGGCTGACGCTGCGGAAGCGCCCATCGTCGAAGTGGCGCGCCTTTTCTAAGTAGATGACGCCATCGGCAAGATCGAACGTGGAAATAAAGTTCTTCAGCACGCCGTAACCGATGTTCCCGCCGTCATTACGGTCGGCGAACGCCCCTGCAGTCGCAAGGATGATGTTGGCATAACGATTGTAGAGGTGAAACGGCCCGATCGAAAGTTCGTCGAGCGTCGTTCCAACTGCAGCCGCCGAGCCGCCCACGCCGCGGTTTGATACAAACCCGTGGCCGACAAACGAGATCAATCCGGGATGCGTCTTGATGAAGTTACTGAAGAGCAGCACTTCATTGGAATTGCCGGTGTCGACGACGAAGCGCGCATCGGCGTGATCGGCCGATGCCGTAACTTCCGGAAGCTGCCGGTCCGTGTCGACATCCATCTTCGTTCCCAGCGCCGGCAGTGTCCCGGGTTTGGCGATCGTCACGGTGCCATCGTCGGGATTGAAGCGCACTTCTGCAGCGGCGAACAGCGGGTAACCGAGGATACCGTCAATCTGCGCACTATCCACGATCTTGCCGAGGTCGACGACCGTCGCAATGTGCGAAGGCAGCGCCACCCCGCCGATTTGGATCTCCGGCGTTTCGACGATACCTTGCGCCGCGACGCGTTCCGCACCGCGAATCTCCATCGCGCCTTGCGGTGTGAGCTTCAACTCGCTTGCGACGTGCGTGTCCAAGACGATTCCCTGCGCCCCGGAATCGAGCAAGAACTGATACGTCTTGCCTGCGATCGTAACGTGCGCAAAGAGCAGCCCGCCGCGTTCGGTGATGGGCACGGTAACCGGCGATGTGTTCGCAACGGTCAAGGGCGCGAGCGGTGCAAAGACGTCTTTTTGAATCGGCTGGTTGACCGTGACACTCGTCACGCGCGACGTGACGTCGTATTTGTGGTTACCCTGCGAATCGACTTCTACATATGGTATCAGCATACCGTCGATGACACGATAGTCATCGTAAATCGATGTCGAAGGGGCGTCGCCTTCGATGTACGATTTCTCGTCGATCAAGTACGTCTTCGTGTCGATGCCGACCAGGTACGATTCGCCTTTCGCCGGCGACACACGCACATGATAGACGGAACGGCCGTCCGGCAGCGTCGCGCGATCGATGTACTTTACGTCCTCGGGATGTGAAGCAAATTCCGCACTGTCGATAAAATCCTCGGTGACTTGGCGGCGAGCGACCAGGCCGTGCAATTCACGAATCTCGCCGCTGGTGTTTTGCATCCACAAGCGGTCGCCGAGACGCAGCACGCGTTGCGTGCCCAGACCCAGCGTTTCATCGCGGCGTTGTTTGTCGCCGTCTTGCCATTCGTGAAAGATGCCGCGCAGGCTCAATCCTTCGATCGTGCCGGTCGTTTCGTGCGTCTTCGGCTCGCGCAGATGCAAGGCGTCGAGTGCAGCAATATGATGTTTGAGAATATCGGAAAGCGACGGCGGCCGCGGCCCAGATTGCGCCGTCAGCGCGAGCGCGGCCAACGCGCAGGCCAGAAGATTACTGCTGAGCCTCTGCGCGGTATTTGTCGTAACTTGCCAATACGTTCTGAACGTAGTTTTGCGTTTCGGCATACGGCGGAACGCCGTTATACTTCTCCACGGCTCCGGGGCCGGCATTGTAGGCGGCAATCGCAAGCCGCGGATCACCGTTAAATCGATCGAGCAGGCCTTTGATGTACTTGGTCCCACCCCACACGTTCTGCGCGGGATCGTACGAGTTTGTGACACCCAAACCGCTGGCCGTGCCCGGCATCAACTGCATGAGCCCTTGAGCCCCTACGTTTGAGGTGGCGTTCGCATTGAAACCCGACTCGTTGGCGATGATCGCCTTGATCAGCGATGGATCGACGTTGAACGTCGCGGCATTGGTGCTCACCAGCTTTTCGATCTGCCCGGAAGGTACCATGGCGGGCGCCGGACTGGGATCCTGTGCTGAGGCGCTGTCGGAGCTGCCCGGCGTGAGCGAATCGGCATTCTGCGATGCGAGCGCTGACTGAACGAGCGACGCAAATGAGGCGCTATCGTTGGCCGAGGCGCCTGGGACTCCCGGCATCGGGGGCGGAGTTCCGGTGATTTCGCCGATGCGTTGTGCAACGGCGGCGAGGTCAGTCTGGATATCCATGGGCTTCTCCCAAAGTATCGGCGATTTCCGCAAGCATCCTAAGGCTGCGTCCGGGGGGCACCGGTTCCGCGTCCTGCTGTAGCAGCCGCTCGATAGCCGGTTCTGCCATAATGTCCGGCACGAGCATTGTGGAGACGGCGAGTCCAAGGGCCCGAGCATCCGCCGTGCTCTCGAGACGGCTCATCGCCGCGCGCAGCCGGCGGGCGTCGCAGTCATGCTGTTTCGATATCACCTGCGGCATCGTACGGCTGGTACTTCGTAAGACGTCGATGGCCGGAAAGCGTCCCGCCGCGGCACGTTGGGCCGATAGCTCGATGTGTCCGTCGAGCAAAGAACGCGCGGCATCGCTCACAGGATCGCGCTCGCTACCGTCATTCAACACCGTCGCGAGCAGCGATACCGTTCCACGCATCGTGGCGCCGCAACGCTCCAGCAGACGCGCGAGCGCTGCGAAGACGGACGCGGGATAGCCGCCGCGGCCAACGCTTTCGCCGGCGGCCAGACCGACTTCGCGAAGGGCCGTTGCGTAACGCGCGAGACTGTCGAAAATCACGAGCACGTGCAGGCCGGATCGCGACAATCGTTGGGCATGCGCAATGGCGACGTCGGCAGCGCGAACCCGCTCTTGCGCGGCTCGATCGCTCGTCGCACAGATGATCGACGTGCGCGCATTGCAAGCCGCAATCCATCGCTGCGCTTCGCGTCCGCGTTCGCCGATCAGCGCAACGACGACGGCATCGGCTGCAACGCCTTGGACAATCGACTCCAACAACGTGCTCTTCCCCAGGCCGGGCGCACCAAAGATCCCGACGCGCGCACCACGTCCAACTGTGAGCATTGCGTCGATGGCTTTTATTCCCGTCCACAACGGTTCGTCGATGTCGCACCGCTCATCAGGGGGCGGCGCGCCGTGCGTCGTTCCCGACAACGGACCACGCAACGGCGGTCCACCGTCCAGCAGCTCGCCGTTCGCACCGAATGCACGCCCCAGCGCGCACATTCCCAAGGGTAAACGGTGGCCTGCAACCTCCGAGAACGCGCTTGAGCCGCTGGTCACGCCGTGAAGTGAACCGTGAACAGCTACGATGGCACAATCATCCTCGATCGCGCAGACCGTTCCCGGGACGGCGCCTGCTTCCGACGCAACCTGTATACAGTCGCCGATTGCGACGGCCGGGATCCGAATGCGAACCGCACCCGGATGCACGCTAAGAACTCGTCCACGCGCAATCATAGCGGACGGTCCCGCGAAAGCACCCGATCGAGCCGCGCGCCGAGCGTCGCATCGATCGTCCCGCACGCGACTTCCAGCACGACGTCTCCACGCCTCAACGATGGATCGGCTTTCATCCGCACCGGTTGGTCTTGCAACATCGCGCATTCCGCCGGATGGACGCGAATCGCAAACGGTTCATCGATTTGATAACGTTCGCGCGCTTGCTGCACGATCGCGTGCACGTCTGCCGGCGCAATGGTCAGCTCTCGCGCAAGAACGCTCGCTGCGATGTCGCGCAACAGCTCTTCGACCGCGTATTCCAACGCATCTGCGAGCGCCGCACGAAAACGGCGCACTTCCGCACCCGCGTCAACATCGCAATGCTCGATGAGTGGAAGAGCCGGCGTTTCATCAGCCCGAGTGGGCGCCTCTTCCGGTTCTTCTTCCGTCGCCGTGTCCATGGCTGCGAGCGGCGCAAACCACTGTGCGAGCGGCACGAAGCGATCACGCGGGCCGTCCAAGAATCTCCTCCGCTTCGGGAATCAGCGGCGTGTTTGCGCGCTGCATCCGTCGCACGATCGCTTCTCGTTCGGCGGCCGGATACAATTCCAACACTGCAGCGGCCGTTGCAGCCGGTAGTGCACTGATGATGGCGGCCGCCGCATGCGGCGGCTCGTGTGCAAGCGCGCCACGAACGTGCGCCGGTGCGTAGCCGGCGACGAGCTTCGTCGTGCGCTCGATCGACGAGCGTTCCAAGAGCTGTTTCACGATCGGCCCGCATGCCGGCACAACCCACCGTACGCACAATGTCAACGCGACGATCAACATCGCTGCCGGTAACAGCGGCACGATTGCACCGTAGAGCAAGAACCACACATCGCGCCGTGGCTGCAGTCGTGCGATGGAAATCCACCGCCTCTACGACAAGAGAATCACCGCGCTTTGGGTTGAAGCCGACGGTTGCCGAAGCGAGTTCCCGTATGCGTGCAAGGTCCATGGCGCGAGACTCGTCGACGAATACGGCGGTCGTCGTGCGCATGAGCGTCCCGGGACCGGAATGCTCGACGTATTCGCGCATGTCGCTCCCGCGGTCGTCGCGTTCCGTATGCTTTTCGTAGTTGCGCCCATTGCCCGCGTACCGCTCGGAATCGTCGCTTCGCTCGATCGCGGATTCACCGACGGGACTTCGCCGTGTATCGCGCCGCTCGACCGTCGCGCCGCTGTATTCGCTGTGCACGCGAACGATTGCAGCCCCGGCACCAAGAGCGGTGTCGAGAGCACTCTGCAGCGCATGCTGCAGTCCGTCGTCGGCATCGCCGGCCCCCGCTCGATCGTCGAGAGCAACGCCGCCGTCGTCCACGATCGTCACATGCGATGGTTCCAGTCCGGCGACACTTGCTGCGACGAATTGACGGATACCGGCGATCGCAGCGGGATTCAATTGCGAACCGGCATGCATTCGTAGCCGCACGCTCGCGCTCGCTTCACGTGCAGATTCGTCGGCAAACTCCGCTTCTTTCGCAGGTGCGATAATGACGCGTGCATCGTCGACTCCCGTGATGCTGCGAAGCCCAAGTTCGATATCGCCGGCCAGTCCGTTTCGGGCCTGCGCATCGATGACGGCCTGCGGCGTCAGAACTCCTACGTTTGCAAGGGCCTCCGTCGTGCTCGCTAGGTGCGCATGCGGAACGCCGAGTAGCGAAAGCCGCAAGAGCAGATCGTTACGGCGGCTCGCGTCGACGATGATGTTGTCGGAAAGCGGCGTGAACGGCACGCTCCACGAGGCGAGTTGTTCTTCGGTCTCCGCAAGTTGTTCCGGGTGCAAGGCGCTAGCGAAGAGCGCGACACGTGGCGTGTGCGTAACGATTCCGGCAATTGTTGCAACTACGGCAATCGTAACGGCTGCAACGCCGGCAGCCGCTTTGACGAACGCCGGAAGCGCTCGAACACGCGCAAGAAGGGCATGAGGATCCATCGGCCTACATCTGCATGTTTAGAATCGATTGAACTGCCTGTGCGCACCGTTGCGCCGCGGCGGTCGCGACGGAAAGCGCGACGTCGGCGCGCGCTCGCTCATAGACGGCGTCTTGCAACGAACCCCGCCCATGAGCAAAGTCGTTCTCCGCTGTCGTCGCACGGTCGAGAACAGCACCGACGTCGTCCAGCGCTTTGCTGAAGGCCGGCGCATCCGATGGCGGCGATTGCGATGGCGCGGGAATATCGGGCGATAGAAGTTCAACCTTCATAGCCGTCCCATTTCAATCGTCTTCTCGGCAAGCGTCTTTCCGGTGTCGAACATCGATGCATCAGCTTCGTACGCGCGCGACGCATTCATCACAGCGATCATTTCGGTCAGCATGTCGACGTTCGTTCCCCGCTCCTCACGTGCACCCGTAAACATGACCGCCGATTCTCCGGACTCATCGGCGTCGACGCGAAATGTGGGGATCTCCCGAGCATAGCTTCCATCGGGACCGGCCGCTTCCGCGGCGGCGACGTTGCGCGCAGCAACGTCCATCGCTGCACGCTGCGCGTCCATTCCCGAGGCAGCCGCATTCAACAAATCAACGCTCATTTCGTCACCGACTTCAGTTCTGCAGACGTGAATGCACGGCCGACATCAAGGCCTCATTGAAGATCGCCACCTGCGCAAGCCGCGCCATCGCCGTATCGGCTGCGCGTCTTCCATCGCCCGCATTCGCCCGAACGAGCGCCGCCCGAACCGAACGCAGATCATCCTGCGCACGCTCAAGACCAGGCCGTAGAGATTCCGCTGCATCGAACATGCATCTACAGCAGGGACCCCACATAACCACCGCGCATCTACAATATTGCCGGAATATTACGAGCGCCGATGCGAAGCGATGGCGCGGCAAACGGGGGCCCATCGCGACGGTCGCGATGGGGGCGCGCAGTAAGGTTTCCGGCGCGCAGTGCCGGAAGCCTTACGAAGTGCCAAACGCTGCGCGAAGTGCACCGTCATTCAAAATAAAGACCGGGGGCCCATCGCGAAAGTCGCGATGGGGGCGCGCAGTAAGTTTCCGGCGCGCCAGTGCCGGAAGCCTTACGGATGCCAGACGCTGCGCGAAGTGCACCGTCATTCAAAGTAAAGACCCGGGGGCCCATCGCGAAAGTCGCGATGGGGGCGCGCAGTAAGGTTTCCGGCGCGCCAGTGCCGGAAGCCTTACGGAGTGCCAGACGCTGCGCGAAGTGCACTGTCATTCAAAATAAAGACCCGGGGGCCCATCGCGAAAGTCGCGATGGGGGCGCGCAGTAAGGTTTCCGGCGCGCCAGTGCCGGAAGCCTTACGGAGTGCCAGACAGTGCGCGAAAGTGCACCGTCACTTAAAATGAACAAAGGACGATTTGAGGCGTTTTCTGATGGGGTGTTCGCATTTGCGATCACGCTGTTGGTGCTGGGTTTCTCACTTCCAGCGGTGCAGCATCCGTCGGAAGCATGGTTGCGGGTCGCTTCGATCTATGGCCGAACCTCATCGCCTACGGATTGAGCTTTGGCGTGATCGGCATCATGTGGCAAAACCACCACGCGATGTTTCGTTTGGTGAAGCGCATCGATCGTGCGACCGTATTCTTGAACCTCGTATTGATGTCGGGAACCGTGTTGATTCCCTTTGCGACCTCAACCCTGGG